>JAFSCJ010000011.1 GCA_017436845.1 Muribaculaceae bacterium | reverse complement strand
TCTTTTTTTTATTTGTTTTGCCTTCACAATACCCACGAATACCCTTATCGCTCTTGGTGTTTACGCCTAGATTTTTTGTGAATTGACAGAGAATCATTTCTGACTCTTGTACTACTTCGTCTATTGCAATTATGTCAATGTGCTACTGCTTTATTTCTTAAAAGCGAGTGCAAAGTTAAGCACATTTTTTATATCCACAAAATTATTTTAAAACAAACTTTTTCACCAACTATTCAACAGGCCCCAAATCAAACACATTTTCAAGCATTTACACATATCAGAACACCAAAATATTTAACACTACTTAACGCTTATTCTTCCTGCGCATAATATATTTCCAATTGCTGTTTATAACTCACAACTGAATGTTCATAACTAAAACACATATAATTAATGTAACTTTAGAATAAATCCTTATCTTTGACAAGAAATAATTATCAGAATTAAAATGCAACAATTTATACATCTTCACGTTCATACTCAATTTTCAGTTCTTGATGGCCAAGCATCTGTTCCAGCCCTTGTTGATAAGGCTATCGCAGACGGGATGAAAGGATTGGCTATTACCGACCACGGAAACATGTTTGGCATAAAAGAGTATTATAACTATGTCAAAAAGAAAAACGGCAAAGTTAATGATGCAATAAAAGCAGCAAAGAAAAAACTTGAAGAAGCAACTGCCTTAAATAATAGCGAAGAAGTTGCTACAATTAATGCCGAAATTGAAGATCTAAAAGAGAAGCTATTTAAGCCTATTTTTGGCTGTGAGATGTATGTTGCAAATAAATCTCTACTTGAACACACCGACAAGAAAGACACAGGACGACATTTGGTAGTTTTAGCTAAAAACGAAAAGGGATATCATAATCTCATCAAAATAGTATCTCGCGCATGGACCGAAGGATTTTATTCACATCCTCGTACAGATAAAAGCGAGCTTGCAAAATATCACGAAGGTTTGATTGTGTGTTCAGCGTGTCTTGGAGGAGAGATTCCCCGATTAATTCAGGCCGGAGAGATTGAAGAGGCTGAACGACAAGTGCAATGGTTCAAAGACACATTTGGCGATGATTATTATATAGAATTGCAACGCCACAAAGCGACTGTCCCAAGAGCTAATCACGCTGTATATGCTGTTCAGGAAACAGTAAATGCCGAATTAATCAGAATCGCTCGCAAATATGACATTAAATTAATATGCACAAATGATGTTCATTTTGTGAACGAAGAGGACGCAGAAGCTCATGATCGACTAATATGCGTATCAACAGGCAAAGACCTTGACGATGAGAAACGCATGTTATATACCAAGCAGGAATGGATGAAAACGCAAGAGGAGATGAATGTAATATTCTCTGATTTGCCAGAAGCTTTAAGCAACACAATGGAAATTCTTGATAAAGTCGAGACATACTCCATTGACCATGGTCCTATTCTTCCAAATTTCCCTTTGCCCGACGGCTTTACTAACAATGATGACTATTTAAGGTATTTGACCTACGAAGGAGCAAAACGCCGTTGGGGTACTATCTCAGAAGAGCAATCAGAGCGTATCGACTTTGAACTCAACACGATAAAAAATATGGGGTTTCCCGGCTACTTCCTCATTGTGCAGGACTTCATTGCTGCAGGGCGCAAATTGGGGGTATCTGTCGGTCCCGGTCGTGGCTCCGCCGCCGGTTCGGCTGTAGCCTATTGCCTTGGCATCACCCAGATAGACCCTATCAAATATGACTTGCTGTTTGAGCGATTCCTTAACCCTGATCGTATTTCGTTGCCTGATATTGATATTGACTTTGATGATGATGGTCGTGCCGACGTTTTGCGATACGTTACTGAAAAATATGGTGCTGAAAAAGTCGCTCGCATCATCACATACGGAACGATGGCAGCAAAATCATCAATCAAAGATGTTGCCCGCGTACAAAAACTGCCATTATCAGAAAGCGACCGCTTGACAAAACTAATACCGAAGCACATGCCGGAAGTAAATGGTAAAGAGTTAAAGCCTACGCTAAAAAACTGCTATGAGCATGTGCCGGAATTCAAGACAGAGTTGCAAAGCAACAACCCTCAAATTCTTGAGACATTAAAATATGCCAAAGAACTTGAAGGGAATGTGCGTAACACAGGCGTGCATGCTTGTGGGGTAATCATCGGTCGCGATGATATTACCGATTGGGTACCTGTGAGCACTGCCTATGATAAAGATGGCTCGAAACTGCTTGTTACCCAATACGAAGGTTCGGTAATTGAAGACACAGGACTAATCAAGATGGACTTCTTGGGATTAAAGACTCTTTCCATTATCAAAGAAGCTCTGGCTAATATCAAACTCACACGAAACATTGATATTGACATCGATAATATCCCCATCGACGATCCCAAAACATATCAATTATATTGCGAAGGTCGCACAACCGGTACGTTCCAATTTGAATCGGCTGGGATGCAAAAATATCTGCGCGAACTTCAACCCAGCACATTTGAAGACTTGATTGCGATGAATGCGCTATATCGTCCGGGACCAATGGATTATATCCCCGACTTTATTGCCCGCAAGCATGGCAAATCCCCTATTGTCTATGATATACCCATCATGGAAAAATACCTAAAAGACACCTATGGGGTTACGGTATATCAAGAACAGGTGATGCTCTTATCTCGATTGCTTGCCGATTTCACTCGCGGGCAGAGCGACACGTTGCGCAAAGCAATGGGTAAGAAGATGATCGACAAGATGAATGAGCTTAAAGCAAAATTTCTTGAAGGCGGTCAGAAAAATGGCTACGAGACTAAAGTTCTTGAAAAAATATGGACCGACTGGGAAAAATTTGCATCTTACGCATTCAACAAGAGTCATGCGACTTGCTATAGCTGGGTTGCATTCCAAACTGCATATCTTAAAGCCAACTATCCAGCAGAATACATGGCAGCAGTATTGAGCCGAAACCTTGCTGATATTACCAAGTTAACAGGATTCATGGACGAATGTAAAGCAATGCGCATTGATGTAAAAGGTCCAGATGTTAATGAAAGTTTCACCAAGTTTGGGGTAAACTCTAAAGGCGATATCCGATTTGGTCTTGCAGCAATCAAAGGCATAGGCATGAACATCGTAAACGATATCATTACAGCCCGAACCGAAGGTGGTCCATTTGAAAACATCTACGATTTTATTGAGCGAGTTAACATGTCGTCAATAAATCGACGCACAATAGAATCACTTGCGTTAGCAGGAGCATTTGACTGTTTCCCAGAGATTAAACGTGAAGATTTCTTTGAAAAGAACAATAAAGACGAAAGTTTTGCGGAAATACTCATCAGATATGGTCAATTGTTCCAAAACGACAAGATGCAAAGTAGCGCATCGCTATTTGGATTTGATGAAGACCAAGCAATGACAACTGCCGCTCGCCCACAAGTAATTCGCGCAGTACCTTGGGCTAACACTGAACGCCTTGACAAAGAAAAAGAGTTGGTGGGAATGTACTTGTCGGCTCACCCATTGGATCCATATTACATGGAGATTAATTATGGGTGTAGCCACAACATCAAAACATTCTTGGAAGAAACACCCGCTGACGGGAAAGAACTCAGTTTTGGAGGAATGGTGGTGAGTTTTGAAGCCAAGCCCACCAAAAGCGGAGGTCAATTCGGCATCATGAAAATCGAGGACTACAATGGCAGTACTGAATTGAGATTTTTCGGACAAGATTTCATCAACTTCCGAAATTATGGAGTTGTGGGGATGCCTATTGTTGTTACAGGTCGTTATCAAAAACGCTTTAAAAGCGAAGAGCTACGATTTAGTGTTACCAATATTCGCCTACTGCAAGAACTCAAAGGGCAATTGATTAACAGCATCACCCTGCATCTATCAAAAGAGGAGGTTACAGAAACGCTACATAAACTCATATCAGAGCATATAACTTCATCTACCGAAAATCGTGGCACACTGTCGCTACGCATATATGACCCTGAAATCAATCGCTCGATCAGAATGACATCCGGGCTTAAAATTCCTATTGACAAAAAGTTAATAGAAATGCTCAAAGATATGGATATCGAATATCACATTAATGAGTAATTTATATTTGTCAAATAATTTTATGTTCATTAAATTTGCAATAAGAAAATACTAACTAAAAATTTATATAAAATGGCTTTTACTTTTACAGATCAAAACGTTGATGAAATAATTGCATCAGGCAAACCGGTTGTTATTGACTTTTGGGCAACATGGTGTGGACCATGTATGCGCATGTCTCCTATTATCGATGAACTTGCCGAACAATTTGGCGATGCAGTCGTTATTGGTAAATATAATGTTGATGAAGAAGGTGATTTAAGCACAAAATATCGCATCATGTCAATCCCAACTATCCTATTCTTCAAAAACGGAGAAAAAACCGACATCCGTTTAGCCGGTTCTCAATCTAAAGCTACTTTGGAAGAAAAAATCAACGAACTTATCGCTCTTTAAATTATATACATTAATAATATAGCGAAACATTGACCGCTGGCCATAACAGTCAGCGGTCTTTTTATTTATTGAACTTAAAAGTGTCCGATAACGGACACAGCACAAACCATCACTACCACTGATTTTCAATAGTTTACGATTTTGGCACGGTATTCGTCATATAATAATGCCAGAAAACAAAAACATTATTTATGGACAGACAAATACCTATAGAAGAAATCAAACGTCGACGCAAAAAAAGATTTTTGCGCATCGCAATTGCATCAGTAGTTGTAATTGCCCTCATTTTAACTTTCACATCACTCTCTCGCAACTCCGTTAAACGAGAGCAAATAAAAATTGCTGTTGTTGACTGCGGAGATATAGAGCCGAGTGTTGCAGCTTCGGGAATAGTTGTACCATCTATTGAAGAAATGATTATCTGCCCCATCAACTCTCAAATTCTTGAGGTGCTACAACACAGTGGAGATGCAGTTGAAACAGGGACTCCTCTTCTTCGCCTTGACACACAAAGCGCACAAGCCGATTATCAAAAGAGTGTTGACCAATTACAAATGCAACAAAGTCAATTTGAACGTCTAAAAATCAACAACCGCACATATCTTGACGATTTATCAATGAAAGTCAAAGTTGCGGCAATGAAACTTGATCGTCTTGAAGCAGAATTACGCAATGAACGCTACTTAGATAGTCTCGGCTCCGGAACACACGACAAAGTAAAAGAGGCAGAATTTTCATGTAAAACAAGCCGACTCGAACTTGAGCAACTTAGCCAACAACTATCCAATGAAAAGTTGATTAAAGCAGCTGATGAGCGAGAAAAACAACTTGAGATAAACATTGCATCCCGCAATCTTGCCGAAATCAAGCGCACCCTTGACGATGCCGCCATTCGCTCTCCACGCAACGCAATCATTACATATATCATGGACGAAGTGGGTGCACAAGTATCACAAGGGAGCAAAATTGCTGTAGTGAGCGACCTTTCGCACTTTAAAATCAACGGCTCTATTGCTGATATCTATAGCGAATATGTAACCGTGGGCGGTAAAGTTACCGTCAAAATAGGGAATGACAATCTCATCGGAACAATTGGAAGCGTTACACCACTCAGCAAAGATGGGAAAATTTCCTTTACCGTAAATCTTGCCGAAGATAATCATCAACGCCTACGTTCAGGGTTAAAAGCCGATATACACGTAGTTAACTCAATTAAAGAAGAGGTTCTCAGACTCCCTAATTCCAATTACTATGTAGGTCCTGGAGAATATACACTCTTTGTATTTGAAGGAGATGAGAAATTAGTTCCTCGCATAGTGCGTTTAGGTGAATGTAGTTATGACAAGGTTGAAGTTATTGAAGGACTAAAGGTCGGAGATTGCGTCGTAATCAGCGACATGAAACAATTTAATGATGCTAAATCAATCAAGGTAAATTAAAAAGAATATTAATCTAAAAATATATTATTATGGCAATTATTAAACTTACAGGTATTGACAAAATCTACCGTACAAAAGAGATCGAAACTCAAGCTCTCGAAAATGTAAACTTAGAAGTTGAAAAAGGTGAATTTTTAAGTATTATGGGACCATCAGGTTGTGGTAAATCAACCCTACTTAATATTATAGGATTACTTGACACTCCGACAAATGGCTCTATTGAAATTAATAGCAAACTAATTGACGCAAAGATGAGTGATAAGGCATTAGCAAAATTCCGTAATGAGACACTCGGATTTGTTTTTCAGTCATTCCACCTCATTCCCTCTCTAAATGTCATTGACAATGTTCTATTACCTTTAATCTATAGAGGTACATCCCACAAAGAATCTGTCGAACGAGCCAAAGCTGTTCTTGAGCGAGTTGGGCTGAGTCATCGTTTACACCACATGCCATCACAACTATCAGGTGGACAATGTCAACGTGTCGCTATTGCTCGTGCCATTATAGGTCAACCTGAAATCATCCTCACCGATGAGCCAACAGGAAACCTCGACTCTAAAATGGGAGCAGAGGTAATGGATATACTTCACGAACTTAACCAAAAAGATGGATGTACCATTGTCATGGTTACTCACAATGAAGAACAAGCACGACAAACAAGTCGCATCGCTCGATTCTTTGACGGAAGACAAGTATGTTAATCGATAATCAATATACCCATGAATAAAATAACTTTATATCTCAAACAAGCATGGATGATGATACGCCAAAACAAATTGTTTTCGAGTATCTATATCACAGGAACCGGGCTATCCATCGCATTGACGATGACGCTGTTTGTAATCCTGTATATCAAATTTGCCCCTTTATACCCTGAATACAAACGCGATCGCACTTTAATTATTGACTCTGTCGAAAAAACAGAAAAAGACTCAACAAGTAATAATTATTGGCAAAGCACACCAAATTTTTCTTTAGTAAGTATGATATGCCAATTACCATCAGTTGATGCCGTTACAGGAGTTAAAGCCGATTATTGGGGATTATCCCGAATAGAAGCGTCAACATTACACACATCAACGCCTATCGTTTTGAAACATACAGATGCCGGCTATTGGAAAGTTTATGATTTTGAATTTATAGATGGGAGACCTTATAATGATTCCGATATACAATCAAAGTCAAAAAATGTAGTAGTTTCTCAAAGTTGCGCCAAACGCTTATTTATGACCGAAGATGTAATTAATAAGACCATAGAGATCTCCGGTTCTGAATATGAGATTATCGGTGTCGTAAAAGATGTTGCCGCCGTAATGGATAACAAAACGGTGGCCGATGTTTGGGCTCCTTTTTCCACTACAGAGTATACAGATATAGATGATCTTTTGGGTGATTGCGAGATTGCAATTACAGCAAAATCAGACAATGAAATTGATGCTGTAAAAGCAGAAATTGCCGAAATGATGCACAAATATAATCAGCACGATAAACTTTTTAATTACCAGCTACTTGGTCCTGATACTTATTGGGCGAGCCAATTTAGGTTTGGCAAGATCCTCAACGAAAAGGATGAACTCCTAAAATATGGATATATATTGTTTGCGCTCTTGATTATCCCTGCACTTAATCTTAGTGGAATGATATCATCAAGAATGAACAAGCGACTTCCTGAACTTGGGATACGCAAAACCTATGGAGCAACAAACAGACAACTCCTTTCACAAATTCTCTGGGAAAACTTCTTGTTAACCATTTTCGGTGGATTTGTCGGTATCATTATCTGCTACGCAATACTACTTTGCGGCAGTAGTTGGATTACAAACATTTTGCATAACGGATTTATAGAAAGCACCCAATTGTTATCCGACAATCTTTCTATAGAAATGCTTTTTAATTGGTGGGTGTTTGCAGCCGTTTTAGCAATATGTTTTATTCTTAACATCATCTCGGCCCTTATTCCGGCATCTATATCATTGCGACAAACAATCATTAATTCACTAAATCCAAAACAATAATATCACTATGTTTAGAACTACTTTAAAACAAATATGGAACCAACGTCGTCAAAACGGCTGGATATTCTTTGAATTGCTTTTTGTGGGTATATTTTTATGGATTGTTTTGGATCCTTTGTGCGTCCAAATTGCAAATAAAAACATTGACAGAGGATATGAACAAGATGGAATATACATCCTAAAAATGAATAAAATTCCTCGAACATCTCACAAATATAGCACAGAAATGGATAATGATTCTCTGGTAAGACTACAATTCCTCGACATCATACGCGAAATGCGCAATCTTCCGGAAATAGAGAGTTTTGCTATTGCATACGGAATGGCCTATGCCAATAGCGGGAGTTTTAGCGGAGGAGAATTGTTTGCAGATACTGCCTTATCTAAGAGAACGCATCTACAATTTTATCATTTTGTTCCGGTTGAAGGTAGCGATATTCTAAAAACTTATCGGCTTAAAGATGTAAATAGCGGAGCAACCATGACAATAGCTCCTGACTTTGCATCTCGCAATCTGATATATATCTCTGAAAATTCAGCAAAAATGCTATATGGAAGAACTGATGTAGTAGGAGAAAAATGCTATGATTATAAGAAAGACGTACGAGAAATAGCCGGAGTATTTAAAGACTTTAAAGATCGTGATTATAATCAGCCCTATCCCACTGCTTTTGCTTCTGCTTCATTTTGTAATGACATAGAGGGAAATTTCTATATGCATTGGTCTTATACATTCACATTCAGAGTTAAAGACGAAGTTGACCAAGCTAAATTTGAGAAACGCTTTGAAGAAGAAATTAAACTAAAACTCAGTCGCGGGAACTATTATTGTTTAGGGATTGAACGATTTGATATAGCTGCTTTAAATATGGCGGAAGTATTTGGAGAACTAAACTCAACCCGCCGAAACACAATATTTGCAATATTTGGGTTAATGTGTGTATTTCTTGGAATGGTGGGAACATTCTGGGTGCGTGCCAATGCTCGACGCCAAGAAATAGGAGTCATGCGCAGTATCGGAGCATCAAAATGGAGAATTAGTAGCCAATTCTTAACAGAATCAGCAATATTGGTTTCTGTTGCTGTAATATTTAGCACCATTATAATGGCCCATTATGTATATACCAATAATTTCTTTGCCAATGTTAATATGCTTAGTAAAGATATGCTCAATCCGGAATATTGGCAAAATAATCCTATAACACATTTTTCTGTGATATCAATTATTGTTTACCTCGTTCTTCTCGTCACATCCTTGATTGGGACACTTATACCGGTAAGTCGTGCTACCCGCGAACTCCCGGCTGAGGCTCTACATGACGAATAATAAGACATTATTTCTTATGAAACGCTTTTTCATTTATATATTATCGGTAATCGCTTTGAGCGGAATTGAGTGTTCCGCTCAAGCGCAAGCCATGCAACGTAACCTTACGCTTGATGAAGCAATAGCAATGGCTCGTCGTAATAGTGTGGACGCAGCAGTAGCCCTAAATGAGCTCAAAACAGCCTATTGGGAATATCGCACATTTAGAGCCAACTTATTACCGGAAATTAATTTTTCCTCAACATTACCAAGCTATAACAAAAATTACAACCCTTACCAGCAAAGTGATGGAAGTTATACATATGTGCGTAATGACTATTTAGGATTAAGTGGCAACATTTCAATAGATCAAAACATTTGGCTCACAGGAGGTAAATTGTCTCTATCATCATCTCTTGATTTCATGAAACAATTAAATGGAGATAAGACAAGACAATTTATGAGTGTTCCTATTGCATTGACACTCACACAACCCATATTTGGAACAAATACAATCAAGTGGGAACGCAAAATCGAGCCTCTTCGATATCGTGAAGCTAAAGCATCATTTCTTTCAGCAACCGAAGAAGTTACAATGACTACAATAAATTACTTTTTCAACTTGCTACTTGCTCTTGAAAATGTAAACATTGCTCGACAAAATCTTGAAAATGCTCAAAAACTTTATAAAGTAGCTATAGCCAAACGTGAAATGGGGAAAATCAGTGAAAACGATGTTTTACAACTTAAACTGAATTTACTAAACGCAGAATCAGATCTCACTGATAATGAGAGTACAATGAAAAGCAATATGTTTAAACTTTGCTCTTTTCTCGATATTGACGGAGATACGGAACTTGTCCCCATTGTTCCCGATTCTATTCCTCAAGTAGAACTTGTTTATCAGAATGTGCTTGACAAAGCATTAGAGAATAATCCTTTTGCAATCAATATTCGTCGTCGCCAGCTTGAAGCTGACTATAATGTAGCAAAAGCACGTGGGAATATGCGTCAAATATCTTTATACGCACAAGTTGGGTTTACAGGTACACATAATGAATTATCTCAATCCTACAATCATCTGAAAGACAATCAAATTGTAGAAGTTGGTATAAAAATTCCTATACTTGACTGGGGAAAACGCCGAGGTCAAGTAAAAGTAGCAGAAAGTAATCGTGAGGTGGTCGAAAATCAATTAAGACAAGAGACAATGAATTTCCACCAAAACTTATTTATCCTCACAGAGCAATTCAATAACCAACGTCGTCAATTGAATATCGCATGTGAAGCCGACGAAATCGCTAATCGTCGTTACAACACAAATGTTGAAACATTCATGATAGGTCGACTAAGCACTCTTGACCTCAACGACGCTCAAACCAGCAAGGACGAAGCGCGACAAAAACGCATCAATGAATTGTTTTACTATTGGTACTATTATTACCAATTGCGTAGCCTCACCCTTTGGGATTTTGTATCCGACACAAGCATCAACGCCGATTTTGAACAGATAATTAAACAATAATAACTATATTTGCATTATGATACTTGTTGTTGATGACGATATTGTAATACGCACCTCATTATCTTTGGTGTTAAAACGTGCCGGATATAGCGTTGAGGCAGTCGCCTCTCCTGCTGAAGCGATTTGCATTATTAGAAATACGGCACCACAATTGATACTATTGGATATGAACTACTCTCTATCAACCGATGGAGTTGAGGGACTGACTTTACTTAAACAAATCAGATTATTCCAACCTCTTGTTCCTGTAATATTAATGACAGCATGGGGCAACATTCAACTCGCAGTTGATGGGATAAAAGCAGGTGCACAAGATTTTATCACTAAACCTTGGGACAATATTTCATTATTGCAACGAGTAAAGACAGCGATAGAGCTAACCGAAGGCTCTATGCCTATTGCTTCAGATGATTTTAATCGATGTGGCATAATTGGAGAAAGTCCTCAACTATTATCAGTTCTTGAAACAGTTAAGCGCATCGCTCGCACCGATGCTTCAGTATTAATTACCGGTGAAAGTGGTACGGGTAAAGAATTAATAGCCGAAGCGATTCATCGCAATAGTAATCGTCAATCACATGCATTTGTTAAAGTAAATCTTGGAGGCATATCACAAAGCCTTTTTGAGAGTGAAATGTTTGGTCATCGCAAAGGCTCGTTTACCGGGGCAGTAGCGGATCGTCAAGGGCGTTTTGAGATTGCCGATAAAGGCTCTATTTTTCTTGACGAGATAGGCGATTTGGAAAAGAATTGCCAAGTAAAATTATTGCGAGTATTACAAGATCGCACCTATGAAGTTTTAGGAGACAGCCGTCAACGACGCACCGATGTGCGTGTTATCTGTGCTACAAATGCCGACCTCCGACAAATGGTTGCCGAGAAGGATTTTCGTGAAGATTTGTTTTACCGCATTAGCCTCATAACATTGCATCTTCCTCCTTTAAGAGAACGTGTTGAAGATATACCTTTGCTTGTTAATCATTTTGCCAAACTGCTATATTCTCAAAATGGAGCTAAACCTGCAATTATTACTGATGATGCAATGGATTTTCTCAAAGGATTACCCTATTCAGGAAATATTCGTGAGTTGAAAAATCTTGTGGAACGCACATTGCTCATCAATGATAGTCCTCGATTAAATGCCGACGCTTTCAGACGTGAATATAAAGCTACTTGTGCGATGAATATCAACACCGAGAATACTCCTTCTTCATTATTTACATTGGAAGAGGTAGAACGACAAACAATAGCTAAGGCTCTTGAACAATATCGTGGAAACTTATCACAAGTTGCACAGTCTTTAGGGATTACCCGACAAGCATTATACCGCCGAATGGAAAAATACTCTCTATAGAATGAAGCTAAGAACTCTTTTTATTTGTCTCGCAATTTTGCTTTTAGCGACAAGCATCTTTCTGCTAAAGATTTCAACATCTTTAGACTCTACAATATTCTATCTCGCAGAGTGTTTCTTAGCTTTGTGTCTATGTTTTATTGGGTACTTTTATTTCAAAGTATTAAAAACGCTTGATGCTTTGGCTAATGGTATGAACTTGCTAAATGAGCAGGATTTCAGCAGTCGTTTATCCCATGTTGGGCAACATGATGCCGACCGCATTGTGGATGTGTTTAACCGCATGATGAGTGAATTAAAAACGGAGCGTTTGCGGTTGCGTGAACAAAACTATTTCCTCGATCTCATCATCAAATCGTCACCAATGGGAGTTATAATCCTCGACTTTGACAACAAAATAACATCAATTAACGCATCAGCAGTACAATTCCTTGGGGTAAGTTCTGATAATACTGCTATAGGAAAAACAATTGAGGAGTTATCTACACCTCTTGCCGATAGATTGCATCACGTTCCACAAGGAGCAACTGAGACATTACGCATTGGTGATGCAATGATATATCGATGTTCTAAACTTTCATTTGTAGATCGTGGATTTTATCATCCATTTATCTTAATTGAAAGCTTGACATCTGAGGTTATGAAAGCTGAAAAGAAGGCCTATGAAAAGGTTATCCGCATGATTGCTCATGAAGTAAATAATAGTGTTGCTGGAGTTACATCTACGCTTGACATGATAAATGACACCCTTGCAACAATTGAAAATTGCGAGGACCTGCAATATGCTCTACAAGTGTGCATTGAACGTAGCCATGGGATGAGTAATTTTATTACACGATTTGCCGATGTTGTAAAAATTCCGGAACCCGACTTGTCTATAAATGACCTCAATGAATGTGCGTCACATTGTGCATCTATTATGGAAAGCGTGTGTACTGAAAACGGCATTTCAATCAACATTGATTTATGTCCTAATCCTCTTCCGGTAATGATTGATGGACCTTTGATAGAACATGCTATTGTAAACATTATCAAAAATGCCATCGAAAGTATTGGCAATAATGGAACAATCTCTATTAAAACCTATACCGAAGATTCACCTATAATCGAAATTTCTGATACAGGAAAAGGAATTGATAACGATACTGCAAACAAATTATTCACCCCATTCTTCTCAACAAAGCCCAATGGGCAAGGACTTGGATTGATATTTATACGAGAAACACTAATGAAACACAATTGTCGTTTTTCGCTCCGCACCTATAACGACAGCCTCACTCGCTTCGTCATCCATTTTCCTATAAGTCAGTATCAAAATTGAGATAATCTCTTATACATATACCCCTAAGTCGTTTCGCGATAGTTCCCTTATTTTAGGTGAGCAATTCATCTAATATCGCTAATCAGCAATTAATGTATTATTTAACGTGAGCTCAATATTCTATATAAAACTCACGTTAATAACGAACTATAGTTTGTGGAGGTCATGTCCCATGCGAGTTTTCTTTGTTTGCATGTAGAAACGATTGTACTCGTTGGGTTCAATCTCAATTGGAACATTTTCTTCAACATTTAACCCATAGCCCTCAAGACC
The DNA here is from genome assembly GCA_017436845.1 of Muribaculaceae bacterium. GTDB lineage: Bacteria > Bacteroidota > Bacteroidia > Bacteroidales > Muribaculaceae > RGIG4079. Next base: position 101,915 of record JAFSCJ010000011.1, on the reverse strand, counting down.
GATGCGCTTAACAGGGTTGTTGGAAATCAGTCTCATTTTTTCAACGCCTAATGAGCGAAGGATTTGAGCACCAACTCCATAATCACGCTCATCAGCTTTGTGACCAAGATGGATATTAGCATCAACTGTATCTAATCCGTCTTCCTGTAATTTATATGCTCTGATTTTATCCATCAAACCAATTCCGCGACCTTCTTGGTTGAGATATACAACAACACCTCGACCCTCTTTTTCAATCATCTGCATTGCTTTGTGTAGCTGCTCTCCACAATCGCAACGTTTTGAGCCAAAAATATCACCTGTTGCGCATGATGAATGAACTCTTACAAGCACAGGATCACCATTAGATACATCACCTTTTATTATCGCAATATGTTCAAGTCCATTACTTTTTTGACGGAAGGGAATGAGTCGGAAATGGCCATACTCTGTTGGCATATCTACCTCTTCTCCCTTTTCCACAAGAGACTCTTGCTTTAAGCGATAAGCGATAAGGTCACGAATCGATATCAATTTCATATCCCATTCATCAGCAAGACGGCGCAACTCTGGCAAACGTGCCATTGTTCCATCATCACTCATTATCTCCATCAATGCAGCAGCCGGATATAACCCTGCAAGGCGAGCCATGTCAACACCTGCCTCAGTGTGTCCTGCACGATGCAAAACGCCTTGATCCTGTGCATACAATGGATTGATGTGACCAGGGCGGCCAAATGTTTCAGGGGTAGAAGCCGGATCGGCCAATGCGCGTATTGTTGCAGCGCGATCCTCAATAGATACTCCTGTAGAGCAACCTTCGAGTTTATCAACAGTTACCGTAAATGGAGTTCCCAATACTGAAGTATTATCATCGACTTGACGGTTTAATTGCAACTCACGACATCTTGATAATGTTATGGGAACACACAAAACACCTCGAGCATTTTTAAGCATAAAATTAACTTGTTCAGGTGTTATTTTTTCAGCTGCCACAATGAGATCGCCTTCATTTTCACGATCTTCATCATCGACAACTATTACAAATTTACCTTCTTTGAAGTCCTTTAATGCTTCTTCTATTGAGTCTAATTTTATCGCTTGCATTATTGTATATTATTGCTTTGTTTGATTACTTTTTTAATTGTTTCTCTAAATCATTGCTCACATTGATAATCGCCTTGATTTCATTTTTTAATCTACTTTGGCTTTTGAGTCCTATCAAATACATAGGCAACCCTATTGGGAACAATGCGATACATGTATATGCCAACCACTTATAATTTGTTGGGTGATACAACCAAAGGCTTCTCAATATAGGATAATCCATCAATTTATTTATAATGATTTTATTCTGCGAGTTAGACATATATTGGACTAAATCCTCCATTTCTGACGATATTTCATGGAGTTCAGTTCGGCTATATCCTTTTAACCAATAATTTAAATAAGATTGTGGTTTTTTATTTAGAGAAAGGAATGATTGACTTTTTTGTTTCAACGCATCTATTTTCGATAATGCTACCTCTTCGATAACATCATCCATAACCACCTCTTTCAATTGAACATTTCGCATTTCATTCATGCCAAACAAACGACGGAAAAAATTCATATAGGCATCTCGGTTGAATACTGCAGAGTCATTAACCGCTTTATAAGTAAAGAATATCCCCAACGGCAACAATACTGCAGAGCTGAGCCACATCCCTTGCCAAACTTCAATACGTCCCTCACGAGCCATCTTATAACCGGTATTATCAATTATATAATAAAAGATAAACAAGATAACTGATATCACTAAAGGCATTCCAAGTCCACCTTTGCGAATAATAGCACCGAGAGGAGCACCAATAAAGAAGAATATAATACATGCAAATGACAACGTGAATTTCTTTTGCAATTCAATATCATGACGACGAATTGTCTTGCGGTCATCTTTCATTTGATAGCTCTTATATTCATAATCTTGCTGATGGCGTTTTGCTTTGTTTAAAGCCTGTGCCAAATATCCTTTATATTCAGCTGGACTCTCTCCATCAAACACGGAGTCAATATTAATGGGAGTGGTCAACACAACCGGTTGTTGCTTGACTTGTGTTAGTTTACCATTGACATAAGAGCGTTTATAATATGTTACACCAAAATAAGGAATCTCTTTTATCGCTTGCCCATACATCCTCCCGATACTATCTACTCTTGATTGTACTGAATCAATTGTAGCTTGCAGTTCTGAGATGTTTTTCCCAACATATTGATTGCGCATACCCTCTTCATCCATTCGGTTAAAATTAGCATCAAACGCAATCAGAATATCTTTATTTGAGAAAGACTCTCGGCGATAAGGGACATTCCCTGATGAAGATCCTTGTTCTTTCAAGTTTTCAAATTGTTCTCCACTATATAAATTTAGAAATAGATGAGTCTTGTCAGCAGTAAAGCTCATTTTCCCTGAATCAGCAAGGATTACACGTGCGTTATCAAAACCAGCCGACACATCATATATCATCAAATCATATAATACACCGGTATCTCTATCCTTCTTTTCTACAAATAGGTTATATCCGGGAATTTGGTCATAGAAAACCCCTTCAGGAATTTCAAGTTCCGGAGATTTTTGACGCATTGAATATAGAAGTGTCCACATTTTTGTTTGCGCAACAGGCAATACATTGTTTTGAAAAAAGAAAGCACCAATTGCGACAAAAATCATCAAAACTACAAGAGGACGCATTGACTTCAATAGCGATACCCCTGAAGCTTTCATTGCTGTTAACTCAAATCGCTCACCGAGATTACCAAAGGTCATCAACGATGCCAACAGCACCGCCAATGGTAATGCCATCGGCACCATTGTCAATGCAGCATAAAAGAATAATTCAGCAATAACACCCACTTCAAGACCTTTCCCAACAAGGTCGTCAATGTATCGCCACAAGAATTGCATCAAAACTATAAAAAGACATATAAAAAATGTCATAAAGAATAGAGGCATAAAGCTCTCTAACATAAATGTATATAGTCTTTTTACCTTAAGCATCTTTCTCCTTTTTTATTTATATCTCTGTGGTAGAGCCGATGCAATTGCGTTATAAGATTCGTCCATGAGATGAGCCATGTCATGTCCTTGCTCCGGAGCATATATAGGCTTGTGAATTGTCAACACAACATGACCCCATTTAGGCAATTTTGCATCTTTTGGCATGATTTCATAAGCCCCTGAAATAGTGATTGGCACTACAGGAAGCCCAAATTCTACAGCCAACTGATATGCGCCACGCTTAAATGAACGCATCTTGCCATTCTTTGAGCGTGTCCCTTCAGGAAAAGCGACCACAGACATCCCCCCTTGCAATCTCTTTTCTGCATCTTCCATTGTTTTACGCACGGCTGTGGGAGAAGAATTATCTACAAAAATTTGGCCGGCGCGACGACAAGCATATCCCACCAAAGGGATTTTTTCCAAGCTTTTCTTCATCATCCACTTGAAATTATGCCCGAGATAACCATATATAGCAAAAATATCGTAAGCTCCTTGGTGGTTTGCTACAAAAACATAAGATGTTTTAGTATTAATATTCTCACGACCATTTATAGTTACTTTCACTAATGACACCCAACACATAACCTTTGCCCATGACAATGCTAAATAATAGCTACTACGACTTGCATCGCCAAATGCGCACACTACTATTGTCAATAGTGCAGTTAAAGATGTTGCCACAAGAGCTATAGGCAACATTATAAACAATTGATAAATTCGATATAAGTAAATCATATTGCAAAGATACAAATTTTAATGCGCAATTCATAACAACCCTACTATTAAAAGAATAAAGGTTGCGATGTTTGTGTCGCAACCTTTATCTTATTTGGAATGTAAAATATCTGATTAGTAAGCAAACATTGGATATTCTTCCATTGTTTTGTTAACTTTCTCACGCACTGATGCAATCATCTTTTCATCTTCAGGATTAGATAGAACAGTATCAATCATTTCCACGATTTCTCCCATAAGTTCTTCTTTTGCACCACGAGTAGTGATAGCAGGAGTCCCAAGGCGAATACCTGATGTTTGGAATGGAGAACGGCTATCAAATGGTACCATGTTTTTATTAGCAGTAATATCTGCATCTACAAGCACCTTTTCAGCCACTTTACCAGTCAATTTAGGGAATTTAGTACGAAGGTCAACAAGCATACAGTGATTATCGGTCCCACCTGAAATAATCTTATAACCCTTATCAACAAGAGCTTGAGCCATAACAGCTGCATTTTTCTTAACTTGTGCCTGGTATTCTTTATAAGAAGGTTGCAACGCTTCCCCAAATGCAACAGCTTTTGCTGCAATCACATGTTCAAGCGGACCACCTTGCACTCCTGGGAACACAGCTGAGTCAAGAAGAGAAGACATCATGCGGGTAACCCCCTTTGGCGTCTTTTTTCCCCATGGGTTTTCAAAGTCTTCACCAAGCAAAATGATACCACCACGAGGGCCACGAAGAGTTTTGTGAGTTGTAGATGTTACGATGTGGGCATATTTTACCGGATTATCAAGCAATCCGGCGGCGATAAGACCTGCAGGATGAGCCATGTCAACCATGAATATAGCACCAATTTCATCTGCAAGATGACGCATACGTGCATAATCCCACTCACGAGAATAAGCACTCGCACCACCGATGATTAATTTAGGACGTTCTCGACGAGCCACTTCTTCCATTTGTTCATAGTCAACAAGACCGGTATCCTCTTTAACATTATATTCCAATGCTTGGAACATAAGACCAGAGAAGTTCACAGGGCTACCATGTGAAAGGTGTCCACCATGAGCAAGATTCAAACCGAGGAATTTATCTCCGGGGTGCATACATGCCATAAACACAGCCATATTTGCTTGCGCACCTGAGTGGGGTTGCACGTTGGCATAAGACGCACCAAATATCTCTTTCAAACGATCAATAGCAAGTTGCTCTGCTTCGTCAACCACTTGGCAACCTCCATAATAACGATGACCAGGATAACCTTCAGCATACTTATTTGTCAAGCATGAACCCATAGCTTGCATTACTTGGTCACTAACAAAGTTTTCAGAAGCAATCAACTCAATACCATGACGTTGACGTTGATGTTCCCGCTCAATAATGTCAAAAATTTTGTTGTCTCTTTCCATAAATATTTTTGGTTAAATTATTTTTTCTTTTTCTTCTGCACAGTCCATCCAAACTTGCCTATTTTCTCTCCTTGCAGATAATAAGCCCCATGACTATAATTTATCAGCCCAGCTTTCCCCAAATCAAAAGCCCCTGTTTCGGGATTAAGATATTTTTCATCGGCAAGCACATTTACCACCTCAGCAAGAAACATGTGATGACTGCCTAATGGGATTATCTCTTTTACTCGACACTCAATACTCAATGGTGATTCCTCAATATATGGCGATGAGACAGCAAACCCATCCATCGGAGTCAACCCCATCTCTTTCCATTTATCAAAATCTCTACCCGATTTCACACCACACCAATCTACTGCACGAGCCATCTCTTCAGTAGTGAGATTTATAGTAAACTGCATCTCTTGCTTTATTATCTCATAGCTATATCGCTCAGGACGCACAGAAATATAACACATTGCCGGATTGGTACACACCGTTCCTGTCCATGCAACTGTAATGAGATTGCGCATTTCAGGCGTGCTCCCACAACTCACCAACACCGCAGGCAACGGATATATCATCGTACCAGGCTTCCAGCTCTGCTTCATATACTCTATATCATCAAATTATTTGAGCATCTTTACTCGTTACAGTGTGTCCACAATAATGGCAACGTATCGTAACATCATCACGGTCAACAACTTCAAAACGAGTTTTCATCGGTTCATTATTTGTTATACACTTGGGATTGCCACATTTTACAATACCCACAATAGTATCGGGCAATGCCACTTGGCGTTTCTCCACCACCTCAAAATCTCTGATTATATTAACCTTTGCAGTTGGAGCAATCAAAGCAATGCGATTTAACGTTGCTTCAGGGAAAAACACATCAGCAACCTTTATGATTCCTTTTGTCCCTAATTTACTGCTTTCGAGATTATTTCCAATGGTAACATGAGTCTCTATATTCTCTATTCCTAAAATCTTTACTGCATTGAAAAGCATTGACGAAGGAATATGGTCGATAACCGTACCATTTTGCAATGCAGCTACTGCAAGTTCTTTTTTATTTGTCATCTCACGTCCTCCTTTATTTTATATCAATACCTAATGCCTTGCATATAATTGCTTGGCGAGCATATAGCCCATTTTGAGCCTGTTGAAAATAATAGGCCTTAGGATTATCATCGACATCATAATCTATTTCATTAACACGTGGTAGCGGATGGAGGATACGCAAATTATCACGTGAGCCATCTAACATAGCATTGTGTAATGTATATAAATCCTTCACCTTCTCATACTCCATAATGTCCGTGAAGCGCTCGCGCTGTACACGTGTCATATAAATAATATCTGATGAATTTATCACATCAGCAGAAAAATCAGTATGTTCGCTATAGGCTATGCCATTCTTATCACAGAAGTCTTTATATTCTGCAGGCATTTGTAATTCTTTACATGCGACAAAACGGAATGTTGGGTTGAAATAGCGCATCGCCATTAACAATGAATGTACTGTGCGACCATACTTCAAGTCGCCCACCATTGTAATTGTCAAATTTTCAAGCGTGCCCTGTGTCTTATAAATCGAATACAAGTCAAGCATCGTCTGAGTAGGATGCTGATTAGCCCCATCTCCGGCATTGATTACAGGAGTATCTGTTACCTCACTTGCATATCGTGCAGCCCCTTCAAGATAATGGCGCATGATAATGAGATCCACATAGTTACTCACCATTTTTATGGTGTCTTTGAGTGTTTCACCTTTTGACGAGCTGGTGGTACTTGCATCAGAAAATCCTATCACACGACCGCCTAAACGATTTACTGCTGTTTCAAAACTCAATCTTGTGCGTGTCGATGGCTCAAAAAACAACGTAGCCACAACTTTTCCATCAAGGATTTTGTGATTTGGGTTTTCCTCGAAATATCGAGCCTGCTCAAGCAAGCGCAGTATCTCCTCTTTATTTACATCGGAGATTGAAACAAGGCTGTTACTATTCATTGCTTGAAAATGACTTTAAGGGTTATTATTTAATTAATTTATTTGCTACAAAAAAAGCCCGAAAACACCCATTTGGGGGTTATACAGGCTTAATTATCTCTTTTACAACACTTTTTAATGTCGCGTGATGCGACATCGCATCAACTCGACGTCGAAACATATCGTTATTATGTCGATATTGAAAATTCATTATCGTTGTTGTTTTCTGCAAAGTTAAGAAATTTAACGCACAATGCACAATCAGAAAACATTTTTTCTCCAATTATTTTTTTCAACATAAACAGATCTACATCTACTAAATTTATATTATTTCCATTCAAATAATTAATTTTGCAGATATGAAACAGTCTTTATCGCATATCTTAGAGAATATTAAGGAGACAAATGGATTGCTTGAGCAAGGTGCAATTGAAGATGCCGTAATGTTATCAGGCGAAGCACTTGCTAAAGCATATGAGCATTGGTCGGCAAATATGAATAACCAACAGCCAACAACCGACGAGATTAATGTCATGGCTATTGCCGCATCATGCCATTGCGGAGCACTTGCCGCAATGGGCAATTTTCAAGATGCCTATGCAACCTCAATAGGTGCAATCCTACAAATTTCAATTGACAACAACAAGAGCAACAACATTGATCAATCGCTACTGTCAATCTACACTACTGCCCTGTTTTCATGGATAAATATTCTAACAGCATCCAATCCACAGTCTGAGGAATTCGACAAAGCTCACGTTGAGACAATCACTCGCTATATTGCTTCAATGCTATATTATTACTATACCAAAATAGGAGGGGATTCACCCCATTCACCATATCTCGAAGATGCATATATCGCACTAAATAACATTCGACAATTTGCAAAAATCGATACTCCTCTTATCTCCGTATTAAACAAACAAATATCCCCCGAAGAACCACAAGATTTAATTGGCGACCTTGTGGGCAGAAGCATTGCACTATCACTACTTGCCGACTAATTTCGAGAAATCGAAGTAAAATCATTATCTTTGTAAATATGAAACAAGAGCATCAGATTTTCAATATAATTGTCGCCGCTGGAAGTGGTAGCCGTTTTGGAGCCGACATCCCTAAGCAGTTTTGCTTGTTAAATGGCAAACCAGTACTTATGCACACTATTGAGCGCATGCGTCAGGCATTACCCAAATCCACAATAATCATTGTATTGAGTAATAATTTTATTGATTACTGGGAAGAACTATGCGATAACTACAGTTTCAAATCGCCACAGATCGCCATAGGAGGAGACTCACGTTGGCAATCGGTAAAAAATGCTTTAAATCAAATAGACGCAGAGATCACCCCCAATAGTATCATCACAGTTCACGACGGGGCAAGACCAATTATCAACAACGAGCTAATCAATCGAGTAATTGATGGGGCAAAAAATACATCAGGAGCAATTCCTGTAACTCCGGTAACCGACTCTTTACGCATCTTAAAGCCCAATGGGACATCCACTCCTACCGATCGTTCTTTATACCGAGCCGTACAGACGCCTCAAGCATTCCAAGCCAATAAATTAATACAAGCATATTCTCTACCTTACCAATCGGATTTTACTGATGACGCATCGGTAATGGTAGCTGCAGGTTTTGACGATATTTCTCTTGTTGATGGCGATTATCGCAACATAAAAATCACAATGCCTCACGATATTGATATAGCATCAATATACATGAATACGAAATGAATCGATTACGCAATACCGACATAAAATATTTGAAAGGCGTTGGACCCAAGCGTGCCGAATTGTTGGAAAAACAACTTGGCATAAAGTCCTATTATGACATGCTATTTCATTTCCCCTCTCACTATGTCGATCGATCAACAATTTACACCATCAAATCCCTATCAGGAGAAATGCCGGCAATACAAATACGTGGACATTTTATCTCTTTCACTACACAGGGAGAAGGTGCAAAAACTCGTCTTGTAGGACTATTTACCGACGGGACAGGGACCATTGAGGTTGTGTGGTTTAGACGCATCAAACAGTTAAAAGACACCTACCACATAGGCAACGAATATATATTATTTGCCAAGCCCTCAGAATTTAATGGGCGTTGGAGCATGGTACACCCTGAAGTGGATTCGCCTTCATCCATTGGAGCTATACAGGGGCTCAGAGGCGTATATCCACTAACTGAAACCTTGCGCAACAAAGGAATAGGCTCAAAAACACTTTTCACTCTTGCTCAAACTATCCTCTCCTCAAGCCCTCGCATTTCAGAAACACTTCCACAATCAATTATTGACCAGCTTCATCTAATGCCATTGCGCGATGCTTTGGTTAACATACATAATCCAAAGGACAACCAAACATTACAACGAGCCAAACTAAGACTTAAATTTGAGGAATTGTTTTATATACAGCTAAACATACTGAGATACTCACGACGCAGATCTGCATCCCTTAACGGATTTAGATTTCCTCGCATAGGTCATTTCTTCAACTCTTTTTATAGCGAATGTCTTCCCTTTGAACTAACAGGCGCACAAAAACGAGTAATTAAAGAGATAAGAGCTGACATGGGTTCGGGACGACAAATGAACAGATTACTCCAAGGCGATGTGGGTAGTGGGAAAACACTTGTCGCTCTATTGTGTATGCTGATTGCTTTAGACAACAATACACAAGCATGTTTGATGGCACCAACTGAAATCCTCGCAACACAACATTTTGAAACGATAACCCAACTCGTTGCTCCGATTGGGATAAATGTCAAACTACTCACAGGTTCGACTCGCAAAAAAGAACGCGACACCATTCATTCACAACTTGAGGATGGAGCATTACATATTCTCATAGGGACTCATGCTGTCATTGAAGATAATGTCAAATTTAAAAATTTAGGATTTGTAGTCATTGACGAGCAACACCGATTTGGTGTTGCACAACGCGCTCGATTATGGGGCAAAAACATCACTCCTCCACACGTTTTGGTAATGACAGCAACTCCCATTCCACGCACTCTTGCTATGACAGTTTATGGAGACCTTGACGTCTCGGTTATCGACGAACTACCTCCCGGAAGAAAACCCATCACCACCGCATTACGATTTGACAATCAGCGTCTTGATGTATATAAACACATTGGACGACAACTCAAAGAAGGAAGACAGATATATATTGTGTATCCACTTATACAAGAAAACGAAAAACTTGATCTTAGATGCCTTGAAGAGGGTTATGAACTTATACGCGAAACATTTCCTCAATACAAAGTAGCTTACGTTCATGGTAAGATGAAACCATCAGAAAAGGATTATCAGATGTCCCTTTTCGCATCTCACCAAGCCGACATTTTAGTAGCGACAACGGTTATTGAGGTCGGAGTAAACGTACCTAACGCAACAACAATGTTGATTGAAAATGCCGAACGATTTGGGCTATCTCAACTACACCAATTGCGTGGTCGTGTAGGACGTGGAGAGGGTCAAAGTTATTGCATTTTAATGACCAAGCACAAGATTGCCTCTGACACACGCAAACGATTGGAGATTATGACATCAACTACCGATGGCTTTCTTATTGCCGAAGCCGATTTAAAAATGCGAGGACCTGGCGATATGGAAGGTACTATGCAAAGTGGCATTGCGATAAATCTGCGCATAGCAAATCTTGCTACTGACGGTCAAATAATCCAATTGGCACGCGACACTGCCGAAATGTTGTTAGACAAAGACCCGACATTAAGTCATCCAGAAAATGTAATTCTACACCAACAATTAGCGTTAATATTCAATAAAACAATCGATTGGGGACGCATCAGCTAAAAATATGTTTTAAAACATATTTTAGCATAATCCATTAATAATCTGACGATTAACACCTAAAATATTCGAATTAATACAACTATTAGCAAAATTTACCATTTCGCATTTTCGTTAATCGCCTGATTTATTGTAATTTTGAGGGATTTTTGAAACAACCTAACACAAAACATTTCATGGAACAGACTTTAGTAATCATAAAGCCATCGGCAGTTGAACGCGGTCTAATAGGCGAAATAATAACTCGTTTTCAACGCAAAGGGCTTAATATTGCAGGTCTGAAAATGATGCAATTGGGAGAAGATATTCTTCGTGAACATTATGCCCATTTGGTTGATCGTCCATTTTTTCCTTGGATATTAGCATCAATGATGGCAACTCCCGTCATTGTTGTATGCATAAAAGGGACAGATGCTGTAAATGTGGTTAGAATGATGACAGGATCGACCAACGGTCGTAATGCAGTATCGGGAACAATACGTGGTGATTTCAGTGTAAGCTCGCAAGAAAATATTATTCACGCATCTGACAGTGTTGAAAATGCTGAAATTGAAATCAAGCGATTCTTTAAACCTGAAGAAATATTTGATTACACTTCTCGTTCAATTGAATTCATATATGCTCCCGATGAACATTAATACTTTTATAAAAAAATGACATTAACTCAAAAAATATCAATATCATTATTTGCAATCATAGGTGGCTACTTTGCAACCAGTGCACAAGAATTTAAAGTACCTGCATCTCATGCAGCAGTGCATCGCGATCTGATTGCAAGTCAAGCAAACATAGGTAACCAAATTAAAGTTGAAGACACCGAACAATTTCTTGAAGGCCTCCTTAATGAAGAAGATATAGAGCCTGAAATTGATATTTACACCGAAGGGTGGGATAGCAAACGTGTAAATCCTTATGGAAACGCAATTGTTCCCGACACAAAAGACATTGACGTATCAGTATTCTCAATGCCTCACCCTGGATATGTTACATCAAACTATGGCTATCGTCGTCGATTCCGTCGTGAACATAAAGGAATTGACATCAAAGCAATTACAGGCGACACTATACGCTCTGCATTTAATGGAAAAATTCGTTTGACTAATTATGAGCGCAGAGGATATGGCTATTACATAATTGTGCGTCACGAAAACGGACTTGAAACCGTATATGGTCACTTATCAAAATTCTTGGTAAAAGAAGATCAATACGTAAAAGCCGGCGAGCCTATCGGATTAGCAGGCAACACTGGTCGCAGTTTTGGCTCTCACCTACACTTTGAGACTCGTTACATGGGCATCCCAATCAATCCAGCAGCAATATTTGATTTCAGCAATCAAACAACCCACACTGATATTTACACGTTTGACAAACGTACCTACAAAAAAGCTCGCAATTATTCCGATGCAGCAAATCGTCAATATATGGCTAAATATCGCGAAGAGCATAAAGAACAATTTGCGGCAGCAAGCAAGACAAAAAGCAAAGGTAATGGCACAACCTATCGCATACGTCGTGGAGATAGTTTAAGCAAAATCGCTGTTAGAAATGGCGTATCCGTAAAACAACTTTGTCGTCTAAACGGACTTAAAACAACAAGCAAATTACAAATTGGTCAAGTAATAAGACTTCGATAACAACAAACACTTCTTTCCATATTATAAAAAGGTTGCAAATTAAATTTGTAACCTTTTTATTTAATGCACCGGAAAAATATAGCAAAAAGCAAGAAAAACCAGTCTCCCGAAAGAAATAATCAATTTTTTTAGCAAAAAAGTTGAAATTTGTTAGGAATAAAACAAAATTAGTTATAACTTTGCATTACCTTAAAAAGGTATAATTTTACAGGGATTTATCATCTATATTAAAACTCAATAATAGATTAATTTATGAAAGCTACCGATGTAATCAACGACCTTAAACGTCGTTTCCCAAATGAGCCTGAATACATTCAGGCAGTAGAAGAAGTGTTAACAACAATTGAAGACACATATAATGAACATCCAGAATTTGAACGATATAATTTAATAGAACGCCTTTGCATTCCCGACCGCATATATTCATTCCGCGTATCATGGGTTGACGACAAAGGTAAAGTTCAAAACAACATGGGTTACCGCATTCAACATAACAATGCTATTGGTCCTTATAAAGGAGGTATCCGTTTTCACTCATCTGTCAACCAATCTATATTGAAATTCCTCGCTTTTGAACAAACATTCAAAAACTCATTGACAACCCTCGCAATGGGTGGAGGCAAAGGAGGATCAGATTTCTCTCCACGAGGCAAAAGCGACATGGAAGTTATGCGTTTCTGCCAAGCATTCATGACAGAATTGTGGCGCCACATTGGGCCTGACACCGACGTACCTGCAGGAGATATAGGAGTTGGTGGTCGTGAAGTGGGTTATATGTATGGTATGTACAAAAAAATGACACACGAGTTCACAGGAACATTTACCGGTAAAGGACGTGAATTTGGAGGTTCTCTTGTACGACCAGAGGCAACAGGTTACGGAAATGTATATTTCTTGCTAAACATGCTCGCGACAAAAGGCATTGACATCAAAGACAAAAAAGTCGCAATCTCAGGATCAGGAAACGTAGCAACATATACAGCAAAAAAGCTACTCCAACTTGGAGCAAAAGTTGTATCAATGAGCGATTCTAACGGCTCTATCTACGTGCCAGAAGGTCTTTCAGAAGAGCAACTTGAATACATCTTTAAACTCAAGAATATTTACCGCGGACGTATTCGTGAATTTGCAGAAGAATATGATTGTCAGTATTTTGACGGAGAGCGCCCATGGCAACATGTTAAGTGTGATATCGCAATGCCATCAGCTACACAAAATGAACTTGATGGGGATGATGCTCGCACTCTTCTTGCTAACGGATGTTTTGCAGTTTCAGAAGGAGCAAATATGCCATCTACACCAGAAGCAATCAAAGAATTCCTCAATGCAAAAATACTATATGCTCCAGGTAAAGCAGCAAATGCCGGTGGTGTATCTGTTTCAGGTCTTGAAATGGCTCAAAACTCACAAAAACTATCTTGGAGTGCAGAAGAAGTAGATGCTAAATTGCAAAGTATCATGGCTGAAATTCACCAACAATGCAAAATCTATGGAGAAGAAGAAGGTGGATATATCAACTATGTTAAAGGAGCAAATGTTGCCGGCTTCATGAAAGTTGCTAAAGCTATGATGGCTCAAGGTATTGTTTAAACAATCTCTGTATTAACCATAATGAGTCGAAAAGGGCATCCCTTCTCGACTCATTTTCTGTGTATGATAAAAAGATTTATTGTAATTTAGTACTCCAATAAGTCAGGTCAATGAAAAACAATAAAATAAATATTATTTTTCTTGTTATACTCGCATTTATCCCCACATTGCGAGCCAACGACTCTATAACTTCACACAAAACCAACCAACTATCCATATTTACAGCTGGAGCTACATTCACAATAGTTGGAGCCGTATCAAATAGATCTTTCAATAAATGGGAAATTTCACAAAAATTTAGCCACACCACAAAAGCTGTAGATGCTATACAATACGCGCCAATCGTTTTTCCTTGGGCAATGAAAGCAATAGGGATACCGACTCATTCAGGATGGGAACGAATGGCTACATCACAAGCAATATCGACGCTACTCATGGCTGGGAGCGTTTCTCTCATGAAAGACAACATCGCTTCCTTGAGACCTGACGGCTCCGATATGCGTTCATTCCCTTCTGGGCATTCAGCTTGGGCATATCTCGGGGCAACAATAACAACTTACGAACTTGGATGGAAATCTCCATGGTACTCATTAGGAGCCTACTCTATTGCCTCTGCCATAGCAATGCAACGCATCATAGACCAACGCCATCTTCCAAAAGATGTTATCACAGGAGCCGGAATAGGCATACTATCAGCTCAAATCGGCTATACATTTAGCAATCTTATATGGAAGAATAAACAAATCGACAATTACTTTGATAATATTAATACACCAAATAAAAATTCCCATTCACTATCATTAATTAATACATATTCTATTCCACTAAACAAATTCCATTTTAACGACTTTGCTTTAATCATTTCTCCTGGTTTTGAAGCAGGGCTAAAGTGGCATGCCCCAATTTTCAATAACCTATCATTGGCATCCACTATTTCATTTCAATCATCACCTATATTTATAGACAAAGAAACTATAAATATATATGTAGCACCATTAAATCAAATAAGAATACAAATAACTCCTGGATATCGCTTCAATATCAATAAAATCATTAGCATTAACATGGAAGCGGGAGGTATATATAGTCAAAATTTTTCACTGAAATCTTACGAAAAAGCAATTTCAGTAAGTAACAATTCAATAGGCGGAATTGCTAATATTGACATCTCAATGCGTATTACTAACGATTTTTCAATAGGAGCAAACATTGGCTATGAAACATCTATAAAAGAATTATATATAAACCCATCTAAGACCTACGGAATTGGTTTCAAATCTACAGAACGAAGAAATATTAATTCTATTAATATAGGGCTTTCAACATCTATAACCCTATAAAAACACAATAAGGAGCGTTAATCCCAACGCTCCTTACTATAGGTTTCCAATAGGTACAATTTCTAAGGTAAAAAAGATTGTTTTAGGTTTGTGATACAAAGGTCACCCTTTTTGTCTGGTCTGCCAAATATTTTTATATGTTTAAAAACACCTTTTTTGCAATATTTACAAAACCTCAATATCAACTATTTATTATATCATTTTGAATATTAAACCATTATCCTCACAAACAGCCATGCTATCATTTTGTTGTTAATAAACCTTAATTCATGAAATTTCTTTAAATTCATGCAGAGAAAATTCCTGCCCATCATATTTCCCATAAGAAAAATGATGTATCCAATCTCCAAGAACAATCAGATGAGAGTCCCTTTTGAGTTCATAGTCAAGCAGAATATGCCTGTGTCCCAACACGAAATAATCTACATGTCCATTTTCTTGCATGTAATCGCGAGCAAAAGATATAAATGGTTCTTTTCCCTCCCCTTCAAAAACAGGTTTTTCTTCAGAATAATTCCTACTATGAGAGGACCATCGATGTGCAAACGGCACAGTCCAACGTGGATGTATCGCAGAGAATAACCATTGGCAAAACCTATTCCTGAAAACATAACGAATTATTTTGAATCCGAACTTAAGTTCACCCAAACCATCGCCATGAGACAAGAAGAAACGTTTTCCATCAATATCTTTCACTTGATACCCATCAACAACCTTTACTCCAATTTCATTTGGCAAATAGTCAAAAATCCAAATATCATGATTGCCAATGAACCACGTTACCTCAACACCTGAGTCAACAAGTTCGGCAAGCGCCCCCAAAAAACGCACATAACCGCGAGGCACGACATTGTGATATTCATACCAATAATCTAAAATATCACCCATAAGATATAACGACTTTACATCATCTTTTATAGAATGTAGCCACCTTACCACCCTACGCTCATATTCAAGTGGATTTCTTAGATAAGTAGCACCAAGATGTAAATCCGATATAAAATAAGTGTTTTGCCTCATTTATTACTCTATAAAAAACCTAATTCGAGTTTTGCTTCTTCTGTCATCATCTCCTTTGTCCACTCCGGCTCAAATACTATCTGAATATCCACACTATTTATTCCTTCGATACTTTCAAGTTTTATGCGAGCATCCTCAACAATAAAATCAGCAGCAGGACATGCAGGAGCAGTCAAAGTCATATCTATTTTTAAATCGCCCTCATCACTAAGGTCGATTTTATATATCAATCCCAAACTATATATATCAACCGGTACCTCCGGATCATATACAGTCTTAAGCATTGATACAATTTTTTCTTCTAATTCAAGATGTTGTTCTGCATTCATAATAGTACAAAGATAATATTTTTACCGCACCAAACATAACTATTTCAAAAAAGTTTAGTAATAAAACTTTTTATTCATCATATTTGTAATAATACAAAGAGTATCTTATCTTTGCACACAAGAATTTAATAATATAATAACTTAAAACATGAAATCCTTAAAACGCATTTTTATTGCCATGGCTCTTATCATGGCTTTTGGAGTGTCTGCTAATGCACAAATCAAATTTGGAGTAAAAGCCGGTGCTGTTGTCAATGACTTAAAATTTGACAAAGATATTATTGCAACTGACAATAGAGCCGGACTCACAGGTGGTCTCATGATGGAAGTAAATCTTCCTATTCTAAATTTAGGCGTAGATGCATCAGTAATGTATGTTCGTCGTTCTTCTGAAGTAAGTTACATGATTGCCAATACCGATGGTACTGAGACTTTGGCTACTGACAAAATCAATAACGATTACATTGAAGTACCTGTAAACCTCAAATATAAATTTGCATTACCAGGTGTAGGTAAAATTGTTGCACCTTATCTATTTACAGGTCCAAGTTTTGCATTCCTGACAAGCAAAAAGGCGATAGGCGATGCATTGGAGAACAAGAAATTTGATCTTTCTTGGAACTTTGGCGCAGGCGTTCAAATCCTCAACAAAATACAAGTTGGCGCAAGCTATGGTTTGGGACTCACAAAAGCATCTGAAAGCGTAACAGGTATTGATGCTAAAAACCGTTATTGGACTATCACTGCAGCCTACCTCTTCTAAAAACACAAATCTTTCACATAACAAAAAGGAGTTGCCTTTCGCAACTCCTTCTTTGTTTATATTAGTATTTGATTACTTAATATTTGGTTCTTCAAGTCCAAGACTTTTCTTTTTATCTACAGTTTTCAAGATAAACCCAATTATAAGAGCGGCAACGCCTAACGATGCAAGCATCACAAGTGGTGCAGTATAATCATATTGCGTAGCTGCTTGTGCAGGTGTAATCGTTCCATTAGCCACCTCAGCAACTAATTCGGTATTTGTCTTGTCAAGCACCTTCCCAATCACCAATGGGAACAACCACAACCCTATGTTTTGTATCCAGAAAATCAAAGCATAAGCACTACCTATAATCTTAGAATCAACCAATTTAGGTACACTTGGCCACAATGACGCCGGAACGAGTGAGAAACTTGAGCCAAGCACCAAGATTGTAATATAAGCAATAACAACCCCTCCGACAGGACTTCCTTTAAACATTGGCAATACAAATGCGAATGTCAAGTGACACACAATCAACAAGATTGAGCCTAAAATCAACATAGACGCAGCCTTACCCTTGTGGTCAACATAGTTGCCAAGAATAGGAGTAATACCCACCGCTAACAATGGGAATACAGCAAACACAGTTTCGGCACTTTGGCGCATGTAGCCCATGTAACAGAACACTGCCAAAGACACTACCGACAATACCAATAGACCGGTTTTCATTCCTTTGTTCTTTGAGAAATTGCTTGCGAATGCACTTGCAGCAACAACCAACATGATAATATATTGTATAATTGTAACCGCATTTGTAGCCCAGAATGATTCAGGAGAAACCTCTGTAAATGTCAAGTTACATTGCAACATGTTTACAGCATATTTTTGGAATGGGAATATTGCAGAATAATACAATACACAAAGCAATGCTACCAACCAGAATCCGCTACTTTTAAGGATTTTACCAAGATCGCTCAACTTAAATGGATCATCTTTTTCTTCAGCTTCACCTGTTTGCGCATCAAGTTTTTTATCCATAAAGAAATACACAATAAACATGATGAGAGCAATCATCAACAATACTACACCGAACGCAACAGATCGAGACACATCAATATCTCCACCTAATTTTGCGAAGAATGGCGAGAATATCATGCATGTTGCTACACCCAAACGCGCAAGAGCCATTTCTGAGCCCATTGCCAACGCCATTTCGCGACCTTTAAACCATTTTACAATACCACGACTCACCGTGATACCGGCCATTTCAACACCACAGCCGAATATCATAAATCCTACAGCAGCGAACTTGGCTGAGGCAGGCATACCTTCATAGAATGGAGATATTCCCAATTCATCAAACCCGGGAATATAGTTAAGATTATTGGTAAACCACATTTCCAATCCACTGCCGATAAACATATCTGTTACTGCATACCAATTAATTGCCGCTCCTATCAACATTACCACTCCTGAGAGCAAAGCAGTGAAGCGTACTCCCATTTTATCAAGAATAATACCGGCAAAAATTAAGAAGAAAACAAATACATTCAAGAATGTTTCAGAACCTTGCATTGTGCCAAACGCAGTTGAATCCCACCCGCGCGTTGACTGCATCAAATCCTTTATCGGAGAAAGGATATCCATAAAAATGTAGCTGAAGAACATAGCCATTGCAAGAAGCAACAAAGCAGTCCAGCGAGCCCAAGCCTTGTCATTTAAGGCGACTTTAAGTTTTTCTGTCATTGTAATATGATTGGTTAATTATTAGTTCAATACCGGCACAAAGTTACGCAAAACATATATTTGATAAAAATTTTTTATTAAATTCGTATCGTAATCAATATGATATAAAACATGACATCATCTCAACCCTATACATTTGATCGCGTAGTACGCATTATCATAAGTATTGCAATTATACTCGGATTGTTTTGGATACTAAACATTCTTAAAGATGTATTACTCCCATTTTGCGTAGCATGTTTAATAGCTTATATATTTGAGCCATTTGTCCAATATAATCGCAAATTACTACATCTCAAAGGGAGAGCTATAGCTATTTTCATCACCCTCTTTGAAGCTATTGTAATATTGGGATTATTAGGATATTTCATTATTCCCATAATCTTTGAAGAATGTAGTCATGTCGCTGTTTTATTCAAAAACTATGCACAATCTGACAATATCGCAATACTCCCCGACAGCATACATGATTTTCTTAAACGCAACATCGACTTTGGGTATATTGCATCTCTTCTCACTCGCCAAGACTGGATGTATGTCATTGAAAACACATTCTCATTCCTCAGTAGTGGCGTTGACGTTATTATGGGAATAGTAGGATGGTTTATCGTTATTTTATACTTAGTGTTTATAATGCTTGATTACGATAAGCTAATGATGGGTTTTAAACATCTCATTCCTCCCAAATACCGTAAAATAACATTCAAAATAGGCAGTGACATCAAATCCAGCATGAACCACTATTTCAGAGGGCAAGCTTTAGTCGCTTTTTTAGTGGGTGTATTATTCAGCATAGGCTTTGTTATCATAGACCTACCTCTTGCTATTGCTCTCGGCTTGTTTATTGGACTGCTTAATATGGTGCCATATTTGCAACTCATATCAATCGTGCCAACTACCATCCTTTGTCTGATATATGCAACAGAGACCGGATGTAGTTTTTGGTACATATTTGGAGCATGCATGGCTGTTTATGCCATAGTCCAAGTTATACAAGATTTATTCCTTGTACCTAAAATTATGGGTAAAAGCATGGGACTCAACCCGGCAATCATCCTATTATCCCTATCGGTGTGGGGAACTCTACTCGGATTCATGGGGCTAATTATAGCCTTACCATTAACATCATTATTAATCGCTTATTACAACGAATATATTATAAAATCAAAAATTGAGTAATGATTTAGCTTCGTCTAAATCTCTCTTAAAAACGAGTAAGCGTATCGAGCCTAACGAAGTAATAGTTACCGGATAGATTGACGACATAATCTCATTGTTTATTGCACAAGGGATACCATTAGTTTCCAATACACCCTTATCAATATAAGCCTCTGCATCAGAATAGTACTCCTTCAATACAACTAAGTCTGTATCCTTTTCCTTTTTCATAGCTACAATAATTTAGGTTTATTTATATATCTTTCTTCGATTGAGTTCAGCGTGATATTTCGCGGCATTACGTTGATGTGTTGCAAAATCAGCGGCAAAATTATGACGACCTGAAAAATCCTCTTTTGCACACATATATAAGTAATTATGTTTAGGTGCATTCAACACAGCATCAAGCGTTGCCTTTTCTACAATGCGAATGGGACCGGGAGGCAAGCCTACATTTTTATAGGTATTGTAAGGAGAATTAATCTCCAAATGTTGACGAGTGATGCGACGCAATGAGAAATCGCCTACTGCATATTTTATAGTTGGATCAGCCTGCAACACCATATCCTTATTTATTCGATTTAAATACAATCTTGCAACAATTGGACGTTCATCGCGCTTATTTGTCTCCTCCTCAACAATTGAAGCTAAAGTCGAAGCCTCAACAGGAGTTAAACCCATCGCTTTGGCTTTTGCTCTACGCTCCTCTGTCCAATAATTGTTTCTATATTCTAATAAACGTTTAACAACTCGCACCGGTTCATTTGACCAATAAAATTCATATGTATCAGGAAAGAATGCAGCGGGGAAGGTCTCTTTTCTAAATCCATATTCAGGTAAAACAGTATCACACGCCAATAAGAAATCAACAGCATCCCATTCCATTTTTGACGCAACACGTTCAGCCAATTGCGCCATTGTGCGCGCATTACTAATCGTTACTTTTACAGGCGTTTGTTGTCCACGAGCTATGCGACGGGCTATATCAATCTCTTTATCTCCTGACTTAATAAAATATGCTCCATGAGCCACTGAGATTTTGCTATCTAAAGCAGACCATATTAAATAAACTCTATTTCCCGTTTCCCCTAAACTTGTCAATAGAGAGTCGCGCAACGCTTCTGTTGTCACATTTTTGGGAACA
Organism: Muribaculaceae bacterium; assembly: GCA_017436845.1. Taxonomy (GTDB): domain Bacteria; phylum Bacteroidota; class Bacteroidia; order Bacteroidales; family Muribaculaceae; genus RGIG4079. Next base: position 80,266 of record JAFSCJ010000011.1, on the reverse strand, counting down.
TAGAGCCACCTGTCGCCACCATTATATTGTTTTGACAAATATAAATATCCTCCTACCGCAACAGCTATTACCAATAGAATAATAACACCGACAATACTTCCGATTGTTTTTTTTACTCCTTTCTTTTTCATAAATACAAATATATATAGAATTTGTGATAAAAAAAAATGCTCATTTAACTCACTTACTAACACTCAATTAATTGAATCGGCAAAAATATTCGCTAAAAACATTTGCCAATTCAATTATTTTACCTACCTTTGCACCACTAATGTTTGAGACAACATTCCCTTTGGAAAGGTGGGTGAGTGGCTGAAACCAACAGTTTGCTAAACTGTCGTAGGAGTAATCCTACCACGAGTTCGAATCTCGTCCTTTCCGCAAAAGCCTGCAAGTCGATGATTTGCAGGCTTTTTATTAAGAACATCTTTCGTTAATATATTATTTATGAAATTCAATATATTCATAACAATAATCTTAGCATGCATAGGATTTTCTTCTTGCTCAAATGATGAACCTAAAAAAAACACAGGAAAAACCAATCGAACTGTATTGGTATATATGATTGCAAACAATTCATTGGGAAACTCTTATCAACAATTTGATGACAAAGATCTTAATGAAATGCTTCAAGCCGTCTCAAATAACGACATCAACAATGGTCGGCTAATCGTGTACCACGTTCCTCCGACTAATGAAGGAATACCAACTCTTAAGGAGATTACACCCAACGGAATTGCTGATCTCAAAACCTATAATAACTCCACCCTTTCAACCTCACCTACTCAACTTGAACAGGTGATTGCCGATACATATGATTTAGCCTCTGCACTTGACTATGGACTTATTCTATGGAGCCATGCCGATGCATGGAGAGAACACCAGAATGCAAAGACAATCCAATCATCCAATACGGCAAAACCTCTTGCGTTTGGAGAAGAGACAACAAGTGACGGAACATCATACATGAAAGTAACATCTCTTGCAAAAGTTCTAAACAAGCATAATTTTAGTTTCATATACTTTGATTGTTGCCACATGGCAAGTATTGAGGTAGTTTATGAACTAAAAAATGCAACCGACTACATCATTGCATCCACAACAGAACTACCTGCCGACGGAATGCCTTATGATTTGAACGTTCCTTGTTTTTTTACTGATACGCCACAGCTTGAGAAAGCATGTCAAAACACGTTTAACTCCTATAATAATCAGACCGGAGTTAACAGATCATGCACAATTTCTCTCATAAAAACCACTTATCTTGATGATTTGGCAACGATTTCCCGAGAAATATTCAGTTCAAAAATGCCACTTCCCAACAACTTCAAGCCACAACAATTTGTCTATGGAACAAATTGCTATTCATTTGATTTAGAGCAATATATTTCAGCATTATCACCAAACGACGAAACCACTCAACAATTCAAAGACGTCCTTGATAAAGTTGTCATTTATAAAAATGCCACACCTTATATATGGCAAGGATCAGCAATGGAAATAAAAATCAATTTTCATTGCGGACTTGGGTCTCACATATTACAAACAGAATCCGATGCAACGCTTAAAGGATATAATAACCATCTCTGGTGGCAAAATGTCGTAAAGTATAAATTTCAATAATACAAAATAAAAAACATGTGCCCTATTTTTCTACAATCAACAACCGAGTCGGTCGATACCACAACAGTTAATTCAACTGTTTCCTCATTAAAAGACATTTCTGCAGCATCAATCGATGAATTTTTGCAAAAATTTATCGAAGGAGCCGTAGAGTTCACAATCAGCATCATTATTGCAGCAATTGTTTTCTACATAGGCAAATTCATAATATACAGAGCTCACAAATTAGTAGAAAAGATTCTTCAAAAAAGACAAGCAGAACAGTCTCTTACAACATTCATTCTCAGTCTCACAAAGATTGTAATGATGTTCGTTTTGATTATAATTGTAATTGGAATTCTTGGTATTGAAACAAGCTCATTCCTTGCATTATTTGCATCGGCAGGTGTTGCTGTCGGCATGGCATTGAGTGGGACATTGCAAAACTTTGCCGGTGGCGTATTAATTCTACTTTTAAAACCTTATAAAGTGGGCGATTTCATTGAAGCGCAAGGTTATTCAGGCACAGTAAAAGAAATACAGATTTTTCACACTGTTATTAACACCCCCGACAATAAACAAATACTAATACCCAATGGCGGGCTATCAACAGGCAGCATAAACAACGCCTCACGCGAAAGCCATCGTCGCGTTGATTGGACAGTGAGCATATCTTACGGCAATGACGTAGACAAAGCCAAAGAAATATTATTAAGTTTCTTAAACAAAGATACTCGTGTGTTACAGACAGATGGAAAAACTCCTGTTGTATTAGTAAATGTGCTAAATAGTAGCAGTGTCGATTTGGCTGTCAGAGCTTGGGTTAAAAGTGCTGATTATTGGGGTGTCTATCATAGTTTTAACGAGCGTGTATACAAAGAACTCCCCTCACACGGATTATCATTCCCTTATCCTCACATGGATGTTCGCATTACACAAGAGAAAAATTAATATAATTTTTAGTTATAAATATTCTTAAGTATAGCCATAAATTAAAATTTTATGGCTATTTTTGCATATTAATATAGCCTGGATTAAAACACAAATAGGTTAAACGAGTTATTTTATTTACTCTGCAAACTAACTAATACCGATGAAATTGTGTTCTTAGTTTATTAAGGCATAGGCTCATACGTCTCTCCTCTAAATCGCGTAAGCCTATAATATAAGGCATTTTGTGCCATTTTATCTTTGCTACGGCAAAGATTTGAGACTCGATAAAAATAAAAAATAACATAAATGATAAGTAAATGGAATTACTTACCCCTAACTACAGAAGAACAACAATTAGAGACCGAATTGGCGAAAAAATTCGCCAACTGTCCTCCGATTAGCGAGCTATTGGTTCAGCGTGGCATTACTTCTGAAGAGGAAGCAGAGAAATTCTTCCACCCCTCTTTAAAAGATATGCACGATCCGTTCCTTATGCCCGATATGGATAAAGCTGTAAATAGGCTTAATCAAGCCATGGGGTTAAAGGAGAAGATTTTGGTTTATGGAGACTATGATGTCGACGGCACTACTGCTGTAGCATTGGTTTACAAATACCTCCAAAATTTTTACTCCAACATTGATTACTATATCCCTACTCGTTATGACGAGGGTTATGGGATATCAAAACGTAGTATTGACGAGGCTGTTGAAAACGGCGTGAAACTCGTTATAATTCTTGATTGTGGCATCAAAGCCATTGAAGAAATCAAGTATGCCAAAGAGAAAGGCATAGATTTCATCATATGCGACCACCATGTTCCTGACGATGAATTACCTCCGGCTGTTGCAATACTCAACCCAAAACTTGAAGGCAGCACATATCCTTGTCCTCACTTGTCGGGTTGCGGAGTAGGCTACAAATTCATGCAGGCATTTGCCATGAGCAATGACATTGCATACAACGATCTTGAAGCAATGCTTGACCTTGTGGCAGTGAGCATTGCTGCCGATATTGTTCCAATGGTTGATGAAAATCGCATCATGACTTATCATGGATTGCGTCGCCTTAATACCAACCCTAACATGGGACTTCGTGCAATCATCAAAATATGCCAACTCACCAACAAGGAGATTACAATTAGCGATGTGATCTTCAAGATAGGACCTCGCATCAACGCTTCAGGGCGCATGCAAAGCGGACGTGAAGCCGTTGAATTGCTTGTAGCTCGCGACATTGCCGATGCTTACGAAAAAGGAAAAAACATTGACCAATACAATCAAGACCGCAAAGAGTTAGACAAACGCATCACCGAGGAAGCAAATGCTATCCTTGAAGCTCGAGGTGAGATGAATTCCGACAAAAAGTCAATTGTCATCTATAACAAAGATTGGCACAAAGGCATCATTGGAATCGTAGCATCTCGATTGACCGAACTTTACTACAAACCCTCAATCGTATTGACTCTTGCTAATGGTCTTGCCACTGGTTCATCTCGTTCCGTTCAAGGCTTTGACATCTACAAAGCGGTGGAGTCAGCTCGTGATTTGCTTGAAAACTTTGGTGGACATCCCTATGCTGTGGGATTATCTCTAAAAGAGGAGAACATTCCAGAATTCACTCGTCGATTTGAAGAATATGTGGCTGCCAACATTCAACCTTATCAGCTAACTCCCCAAATCGATATCGACGCATACCTGTCATTTGCAGAAATAACGCCTGATTTTATCGCGTTATTAAAACGTTTTAATCCATTCGGTCCAGGTAACAACAAACCTGTATTCTGCACTAAAGGCGTAGTTGATTTTGGGACAAGCAAACTTGTTGGTCGTCAACTTGAGCACATTAAGCTTGAGCTCATTGATGATTCTTCTGGCAAAGTGATGAATGGCATTGCTTTTAACATGGCTGAACATTTTGAGCACATACACAACAAAAAGCCATTCGACATTTGCTTCACCATTGAAGAGAACAAGCACCAAAATGCAATAAGTTCAACCCAATTGCTCGTTAAAGAAATTCGCATTGCCGAATAAACATATTCACCCCATTATTTAAGATGTGTAGATGAGACAACGCATCAATGAAATCTTATCAGAATACTGGGGATACAATAGTTTCCGCCCCCTACAGGAAGACATCATAATGTCTATCCTTGAGGGGCGTGATACTTTAGGGCTGTTGCCCACCGGAGGAGGTAAATCTATCACATTTCAAGTCCCTACAATGGTATTAGATGGCCTGACAATCGTCATTACTCCACTAATTTCATTAATGAAAGACCAAGTTGATAACCTTAGAGAAATAGGAATAAATGCTATATATACCCATTCGGGATTAACACGCCGAGAGCACCAATTAGCTATTGACAAGTGCCGATTAGGTAAAGTCAAACTGCTTTATATTTCCCCCGAAAAACTACAATCCAAAGCATTCATTGACGAACTGCGACTAATGGATGTATCACTCATCGTTGTTGATGAAGCGCATTGTATCTCTCAATGGGGGTATGACTTTCGCCCATCTTATTTAAAGATACACAAAGTCAGAGAACTTTTCCCTCAAGCCCCCATCCTCGCCCTCACAGCGTCGGCAACTCCTGAAGTTGTTGAGGATATCATGAACAGGCTTGATTTCAAACGGCACAATCTTTTCTCTCGCAGTTTCTCTCGAGACAACCTATCATACATTGTGAGATATGGCGACCATAAAGAAGCTATGATGCTAAAGGTATTGCAATCAACTACCGGTAGCGCAATAATCTATGTGCGTTCACGACGGCGCACCCGTGAGATTGCCGATTTTCTTGTAAAATCAGGCATCAATGCCGATTTTTATCATGCAGGACTTGCCCCTGAAGATAAAAACGAGAAACAAAATCGATGGAAAGCTGACGAGTGTCGCGTAATGGTAGCAACCAATGCTTTTGGGATGGGCATCGACAAGCCAAACGTGAGAGTTGTCATTCACCATGACCTACCTTCATCGTTAGAAGAATACTATCAAGAAGCTGGACGTGCAGGTCGCGATGGAGAGCCGGCATTTGCAGTGCTATTGGCATCAAAATATGACAAAAGCACTCTCACTCGACGCATCTCTGAAAATTTTCCCGAAAAGGCATTCATCAATCGCACCTATGAACTTGCAGGTAATTTCCTTGATGTTGCAGTCGGAGAAGGATATAACGAAGTGTTTGAGTTTAATTTCAATCTGTTTTGCAAGCAATTTGAACTCCCCCCCATTCCCACTCACAATGCATTAAATCTTCTTTCACAGGCAGGCTACATTGACTTTACCGAAGAGATATCCACTCGCTCTCGCATCATGATTTTAGCATCAAAAGAGGAATTATACTCGTTACAACTTAACAATAATACCGACAGGGTTTTTCAACTGATTTTGCGCACATACACCGGTCTATTTGCCGATTATGTATACATAAATGAAACGCTTCTGGCCTCACGTCTCAATGTATCGGAACAAGTTATTTATGAGTCTTTACTATGCCTCTCAAGGATGCACGTAATTCATTATGTCCCTAAAAAAACAACCCCATATATTTTATACACAACATCACGAGAATTGCCTAAACACATCACAATGCCTCGTGCCGTTTACGAAGACCAACGCCAGCGTCTAACTCGTCGCATAGAGGCGATGAAAGCATTTGCTTTCTCTACCGATGAATGTAGGGTTAATGTGATGTTACGATACTTTGGCGAGAAACCCACTGCCGACTGTGGTAAATGTGATGTGTGCCGTTCCCGCAAACAAACAAAAACACTCGACAACAAAAAGCAAGTATTACGTGATTCCGTCATTTATCTGGCATCACAGCCCGGCGGACACACCATCAAATATATTGCCAACGAAACATCTACATCTGAAGGCACAATAATAGACATAGTACGTGAACTCATGGACGAGCAACTGATTTCAATCAACAATGGCAACGTAACAAAAATTTAAGTCTGATTTATTTCTATTCAAAAATTTTTTATACATTTGCAATGTCGTTAGGGGTGCTAAGCCTTTGGCTTGGCTGAGATTATACCCTATGAACCTGATATGTATAATAACAGCGCAGGGAAACGGTAGTGTTTTTTGTTGATATTGATATTAATATATATACATATGCCGTATTCCTTTTTAGGAGTACGGCTTTTATTTTTTTAGAACTATGGGATATAAAAGTTTTGATTCTTACGCAAATGAGTATGATTCTTGGTTTATAAAGAATAATAATGTTCTTGAAAGCGAAGTCAAACTTGTTGCTTCTTGCTTAAAAGATTCAGGAGAGGTTTTATCTATTGGCTGCGGTAGTGGCTTATTTGAAAAAATTTTAGCTGATAAATATGGCATTTTTGTAAATAAAGGGATTGAGCCGTCAATATCTATGGCAGAAATTGCACGCAAACGTGGTATAGATGTTATTATTGCAACAGGAGAAGAAGCCGACTATGGCATAGAGAACTACGATACAATACTTTTTAATGGTTGCCCTTGTTATATGCAAAATCTTGGTGTTGCACTAAGCAAAGCCTATACAGCTCTACGGCATGGAGGCAAAGTTGTTGTAATTGATGTACCTAAAGAAAGTGCCTACGGACTTATATATAACCTTGCCTTGTCATTAGGCACATGGGACCATCCTTTACTTGAGGGATGTACTCCCTTAATGCCCTACCCTATAGAATTAGTAAAGCAAGCAAACTGGCGCACAACAGCTGAAAAGATAGAACTTATTAAACAATCCGGCTTTAACAATTTATCTTTCGCCCAAACACTCATTGCATCACCCTGTTATTCTCACGAAAAAGCAGAGGAGCCTTGCAAAGGATTTGACAAAGGATCTTATGTCGCAATAACCGCCTATAAATAACCCGATTATGATTAACAACGAAAATTTTAAAGCGAATTTTCGCGCAGTAAAAGAGAAATCACCATTGGTACATAACATTACTAATTATGTAGCAATGAATTTCAGTGCAAATGCATTATTAGCAATCGGAGCTTCCCCGGTAATGTCTCATGCCACCGAAGAGGTTGCAGAAATGGCTCTAATGGCTGGAGCATTAGTGATAAACATTGGCACATTGGATGCTGAATGGATAGAGTCAATGATTATAGCCGGGAAGGCCAAGCATGACTCCGAAGGAGTCGTTATTATGGACCCCGTAGGTGTTGGCGCAACTGTTTATCGCACAAAGACCGCTTGGCGAATTATTGAGGAATGTCATCCCAACATTATACGCGGAAATGCGTCTGAAATAATGGCTCTGCTTAATGCTGATGTTAAGAGTAAAGGTGTTGATAGCAGTTGTCGTTCAGAAGATGCTGTTGATTCAGCCCTAAAACTTGCTAATCGCACTGGAGCCATAGTTGTTATCAGCGGAGAAATTGATTATATTACTGATGGCAAAAGAGTTGAAAAAATCAGTAATGGCTCTCGAATGATGCCTTGCGTTACAGCAATGGGGTGTACTGCATCATCAATGGTGGGTGCTTTCGCAGCTGTCAACACTAACCATTTCGATGCTTCAGTACATGCAATGGCTCTTATGGGAATTGCTGGAGAGATAGCATCCCGTAATTCAGCCGGTCCTGGCTCTTTGCTAACTAATTTTATAGATACATTATATAATATTACAGAAGATACCCTTGTTGAAACACTAAGACAATGAAAAAATATTTTGATTTATCACTTTACTTGGTAACCGATCGCTCGCTATCTCTTGGTCGGTCATTGGAAGAGATTGTAGCCAAAGCTGTTGACGGAGGTGTCACAATGGTACAATTGCGAGAAAAGGATACTGATACCGGTGAATTTGTAAAATTAGCACGCCGACTTATGTCTGTTTTAAAACCATTGAACATTCCTCTTATTATTAATGACAGAGTAGATGTTGCTATGGCCGTGAATGCCGACGGTGTTCACATTGGGCAAAGCGATATGGCATATGAGGATGCCAGAAGACTCATCGGAAAAGATAAAATCATAGGTCTCTCGGTAGAGAATTTCAAGGATATTGAGATTGCAAACACCCTTGATGTGGATTATATAGGTATTTCTCCGGTATTTGGTACTCCAACTAAAACCGACACCGCAGAGCCTTTTGGCTTAGATGGGCTTCGTAAAGCCGTTGCTTTATCAATACATCCCACTGTTGCCATTGGAGGCATGAATAAAGATACTGCTAAAGAAGTGATGCTAACCGGTTGTGATGGTATTGCTGTCGTAAGTGCAATATGTTCTGCCGAAAACCCCACTCTTGCAGCATCAGAATTAATGACAATAGTAAAGTCCAACGTTCAAAGGAAATGGAGTAAAGAGATTTGGGAGAAGTCAGAAGGTATTTACAAAGCTATCATAGAGCAAAAGTTCATTAAGAAACTCTCTGATGGAACTTTAGAATTAGAACGCTTTGCTCGATATATTGCGCAAGATGAAATTTATCTTAAAAACTATTATCAGCAAATGTTTGCTCTTGCCGAGATGATGGATACTCCTGAAAACAAAGAGCTATTCACTTCATTTGCCAAAAGTGGCATGGAAGGAGAAAAACATATGCACGAATTCCTTATCAACAAATATAATATTTGTACAAATGTTCCTGCGTCAGAGGTTACCACTAATTATAATAACCTCATAAAAGCCGGAATAAGCAGTGGTAACCAATGTATCGCATTGGCAACAATGCTACCATGTATGTGGATATATAATCGAGTAGGCCTTCATATTTTAAATACTGCAATATTAGAAAACAATCCTTATAAAGAATGGATCCTTGAATATGGCAATGAAGAATTTACCAACGGAGTTAACATAGTCCTTGAGATTATTGACAAATGGGCAGAAAATGTCGATAGCGCTACCCGCGACAAAATGAGACAATTCTACTTAAAAGCGGCTCTTTGCGAATATGCCTTTTGGGATTATGGCTACGATGGAGATAACAAATCCTATGACTACATGAATTCTTTAAAAGAATGGATATAAACGTTTTCATAAATTATGGTACAAAAATATTATAGGGTCCTGACAATCGCCGGCAGTGATTCCGGAGGTGGCGCAGGCATACAAGCCGACATAAAAGCGATAAGCGCAATGGGTTGTTATGCCACAACAGCAATAACAGCGGTAACCGTACAAAATACTATTGGTGTACAAGCCGTACTCCCTGTTCCTTTGGATATTTTAGAGGGGCAAATTGACGCTGTTCTTTCAGATATAGGAACAGATGCAATAAAAATAGGAATGCTTCACTCAGCCGAAGTTGTAAATCTCGTTGCTAACAAGATTAAGCAATATGGCATTACAAATGTTGTGCTTGATCCTGTAATGGTTTCAACCTCAGGGCATCAGTTAATAGAAGAAAATGCAATTGAACATATTAAACAGCGATTAATCCCATTAGCTCGTGTGATTACACCTAATATTCCGGAAGCAGAAATACTCACCGGATGTAAAATTACAGGGGAACAAGATTTCAAGGATATTGCACGAAAATTATCTAACAATAAAAGTATCTCTGTTCTTTTAAAAGCCGGGCATCTCGATGGTGATACTCTTGTGGATTATTTCTATAATGCAGAGGAGGATACCTTTACACTACTGCCATCTAAACGCGTTAATACACGAAATACTCACGGCACCGGATGCACACTTTCATCGGCATTTGCCTCTGCTCTTGCTCGTGGCGAAAATTTGACTATGGCAGCCCTATCGGCTAAACATTTTATTGAACAAGCAATAATATCAGGAGCCGACATCGAAATAGGTCATGGTCATGGTCCGGTAAACCACAGTTTCAATCCATCTAAAATGCTATTCAATGATATCTGACAATTGTAGATTACAATTTATAACCCATTGTAACAACAAATATTCACACATTGAATCGGCTCTCATTGCATTAAAAGGAGGGTGCCGTTGGATACAACTGCGCATGAAGGGTGCATCGGAATCTTTATTGGAAGAAGCTGCCATAATAATACAAAGAATGTGTAAAGATTATGGAGCAACTTTTATAATTGATGATAACGTTTTTCTTGCAAAAAAATTAAAAGCAGATGGCGTACATCTTGGCAAAAACGATATGACAATTACAACAGCTCGAAAAATACTTGGAGATAGATTTATTATTGGCAGCACCGTAAATTCTTTTAATGATATCTTGTCTGTCATTCAAGTTGCTACGCCAAATTATTTCGGCTGTGGCCCACTCCGTTTTACATCAACAAAAAAGAATCTGGCGCCAACACTTGGCTACGATGGATACAAAAATATAATCCTGAAAATGAGAGGACAAAAGATTAACATTCCTCTTATTGCCATAGGTGGTATATGCAAAAACGACATCCCAATATTATTAAACGATGGAATTAATGGCATTGCGTTAAGTAGCAGTGTTCTCAATGCCGACAATCCGATAAAAGAAATGAATCAGATAAAAAATATAATTTTTCAACACTAATAAACGCATAATATTATGATCGAAAAGAATGTTTCACAAGGTATTATTTGTTCCTATTTCAACAAATTAGAAAAAAATTTAGATTTAGATGTTGCCATTGTTGGCGGAGGTCCATCTGGTATAGTTGCTGCCTACTATCTTGCTAAGTCCGGATTAAAAGTAGCTCAGTTTGACAGGAAGTTATCTCCTGGAGGGGGTATGTGGGGCGGAGCAATGATGTTTAATCAGATTGTTGTACAAGAAGAGGCTCTTCACATCATTAAAGAGTTTGATATCAATTTTGAACAATACAACGACAATCTCTATGTAATGGACTCTGTTGAGAGCACATCGGCACTACTATACAAAGCGGTACATGCAGGTGCCACGATTTTTAACTGCTACTCTGTTGAAGATGTTATTTTCAAAAACGATATAGTAAGTGGTGTTGTCGTAAATTGGACCCCTGTTTTAAGAGAGGGCATGCATGTTGATCCCCTTAACATTATGGCAAAATGTGTTATTGATGGCACCGGTCATGATAGCGAAATGTGTCGCACTGTTGCTCGCAAAAACGGGATACGACTTGCTACTGATACTGGCGATGTAATTGGAGAACGTTCATTAGATGTTATATCAGGAGAGGAGGAAGTTGTTAATGGGACTAAAGAAATTTATCCCGGTCTATATGTTTGCGGCATGGCAGCTTCGGCTGTAAGTGGGACACCTCGCATGGGTCCAATCTTTGGTGGTATGTTACTCTCGGGAAAGAAAGTTGCCGACCTTATTATCGATAAATTATCTAAATGAAAATTATTGCGATAACAACGCCTAAAGTAACAATTGAAGATACCCCTATTATTAAGTCTTTAATAGATAGGGGTATCAACACTGTTCACTTACGAAAGCCCGATTCTAATATCGATGAATGTCGTAAACTACTATCTGAATTAACCGACGCACAAAGGGCAAAAATTATAATCCACGATTACCCAGAATTATATTTTGAATTCTCCCTAAAAGGTATTCATATAAATAGAAATATTACAAATCTACCCAATAACTATAACGGATTTAAAACTCGATCATGTCACTCTTTAGAAGAAATCAGAATGTATAAGAATGATTATGACTACCTTTTTTTAAGTCCGATTTTCGATAGTATTTCTAAACAAGGATATAAATCAAAGTTTAGCTTAGACGTGTTGCGAAAGGCCTCCGATGATGGCATAATTGACAAAAAGATAATAGCATTAGGAGGAGTAACATTAGATAAGATACCCTATCTAAAAGAATTAAATTTTGGCGGTGGGGCAATGATGGGAGCAATTTACAGCATAGACTATTTATATCACATAAAGAACTATTCTTCAAAATAACAAAAAAATCTTTTTATCCATAAAATATCTGCAACTTCTTTAATCGTCAGGTCATTATTGATATGATATGTGGCAAAGTTTTTGTAATTTTGTAGTCAGAAAAATAATCAATTAAAACAAACAAATTATGGCAAAGAAAGCTCTTCTTATGATATTGGATGGTTGGGGCATCGGTAACAAAACAAAAAGCGATGTTATCTTCTCTACTCCAACTCCCTATTGGGACTATCTAACAAGCACTTATCCCAATTCACAGCTACAAGCGAGCGGTGAAAACGTAGGTTTGCCCGACGGACAAATGGGTAACTCTGAAGTAGGTCACCTAAACATTGGTGCCGGTCGCGTATTGTACCAAGACCTTGTGAAGATCAATAAAGCATGTCAATCAGGCGCAATACTTGAAAATCCTGAAATCAAAAATGCTTTCTCTTACGCAAAAGAAAATAACAAATCAATCCACTTCATGGGATTGACCTCTAATGGGGGTGTACACTCTTCTCTTGACCACTTGTTTGCTCTTTGCGACATTGCTAAACATTATGACCTTAGCAATGTATTTATCCACTGTTTCATGGATGGTCGCGACACCGACCCTCGTAGTGGCAAAGGATTTATTGAAGAAGTAGAAGCTCATTGCGCTAAATCAGCTGGCAAAATTGCATCTATCGTTGGTCGTTACTATGCAATGGACCGCGACAAACGTTGGGAACGCGTAAAAGTTGCTTATGATCTTCTTGTTAATGGCATTGGCGAAAAAGTTACTGACCTCCCTGCTGCTATGCAAGCATCATATGACGCTGACGTGACAGACGAATTTATCAAACCAATCTCTAATGCAAATGTTGACGGAACTATTAAAGAGGGGGATGTTGTTATCTTTTTCAACTATCGCAACGACCGTGCTAAAGAGTTGACAATCGTACTTACTCAACAAGATATGCCGGAAGAAGGCATGCACACAATCCCCGGATTACAATACTACTGCATGACTCCTTATGATGCTTCATTTACAGGTGTACATATTCTTTTCGACAAGGAAAACGTTTCAAATACACTTGGCGAATACCTTTCTGCTCTAAACAAAAAGCAATTGCACATTGCTGAGACAGAAAAATATGCCCACGTTACTTTCTTCTTCAATGGTGGTCGTGAAACTCCATATGAAGGTGAAGAACGCATCCTCGTAGCATCTCCTAAAGTAGCAACTTACGACCTCAAGCCTGAAATGAGTGCTTATGAAGTTAAAGACAAACTTGTTGATGCTATCAAGGAAAACAAATATGATTTCATCGTTGTAAACTATGCTAATGGCGATATGGTGGGACATACCGGTATCTATGAGGCTATCGAAAAAGCGGTGAAAGCTGTTGACGAATGTGTTAAAGAAACAGTTGAAGCAGCAAAAGCTGCAGATTATGAAGTAATCATCATTGCTGACCACGGTAATGCCGATAACGCTGTTAATGCCGACGGAACACCTAACACTGCACACTCTCTAAACCCGGTGCCATGTGTGTATGTAACAGCTAATGCTGATGCTAAGATTGCTGATGGCATCCTTGCCGATGTCGCTCCAACAATCCTCAACATCATGGGCATTGAACAACCTGCCGAAATGACCGGCAAAAACCTCATAGGATAATTACAATCAATATAATATTTGAAGCTGTGTCTTCGATACAAGGCACAGTTTCTTTTAATTTATAAACAATGGAACTTGCAAATCGACCTAATCGCACTCTGTATTTTGATATACTGCGGATTCTCGCAACTTTTGCCGTAATATTTCTACACTCGGCTTGTGCATCATGGGATAAGGATAACTTCAATTTTGATTGGAATGTGCAAAATATTTACGATTCAGCAGTCAGATGGTGCGTGCCTGTATTTGTGATGATTTCAGGGGCTTTGTTTCTAAATCCTGAAAAACAGATTTCAATCAAAAAATTATACACAAAGAATATCGTTAGAATAATTGCAGCTTTCTTTTTATGGAGCACAATATATTCTGCATATAATTATTTCATAAACAATGACCATAATTTAATCGGTTTTGCTCTAAATATTTTTTATGGACCTTTTCACTTTTGGTTCCTATTCATGATTGTCGGAGTATATATATCTATTCCCATTCTACGACAAATTGCTCAAAACAAAACCGCCACAAAATATTTCCTTATTATGGCTTTAGTCTTCACTTTTATACTCCCTTTATTTTTACTAATCATATCAAAATTCCTTCCATTCATTATTCCTAATAGTGAAGCTATTACTTCTTTGTTATATTATTATGATGACAAATTTAATTTAAAACTTTTTGCCGGATACTCAGGATATTTCCTTTTAGGTTATTATTTAAATACTAATAACTTCAAACGAACAAACTTGATATACGCAATTGGTATTGTAAGTTTTGTTATAATTGTAATCGGTTCCATAATTTCCTACTACATTTATGGTAGTCTTATCACCACTCTTTATGGATATCTAACTCCATTTGTGTTATTTGAAGCGATTGCAGTGTTTTTGTTTATCAAAAATCTCACCCCTAAAATCAAGTTCTCAGCTAAAGCAATAAACATGATTACTAAAATATCCAATTTGTGCTTTGGCATATATTTAGTTCATATTTTAGTATTATGGACATTATCTTATTTCGGACTTTCTACTAACAAATTTAACACCTTAATATCTGTTCCTGTTATATCCATATTAGTATTTATTATATCTTTACTTATCTCAAGCTGCTTACATAAAATACCATTTTGTCGCAAATATATGATGTAATACATAAATAATATCTATATTTGTAGTACAATGAACGAACTCTTTATAGGAAATAATATTTTATTCTTCTTTGCTCAAGGTGCTTACTTCCTACTGATTGCAATATTTGCGTGCAAATTATTGCGACAATATCGTGTACGCATTAAACTTTTTACCGGCATACTTTTATCTCTGTGGGTTCTACTCAATATTAAAGATTTAATAATATACCATACTCAAGTCGATTCTCACATGGATCGAGTTAATTGGATAACCATGATCGACCAATTGGCTATACCAGTTATCGGAATTTCTATGTTTGAGCTAAATCGTCCTCGAAGCATGACCTTACCAAGAGCGACTTTACACCTACTCCCTTTTGGGGTTTTGTTATCACTCTACTGCATCTTTCATAGCTCTACAATCATACTCATCACAATCATAACGGCAACCATCTATACAATATTCATTATCACAGCTACATTCCTCTCACTTAAGACGATCCCGCATCACAACCCGGAATACAAAGCGATACTAAACATCACATATTCATTCCTAATAGCCATCAGTATTTGGATATTATCATGTATATATCCAAGTACAATATTTGATATGGTATATTATATCGTTTCAGGCATTGCATGGTACATAATATATTATAATATCGAAAATACCTACCATTTAAATAATTCTATTACAAACGATATTGCCACAGATATCAAAGAACACCCCTTTACTCATGCTCTCAACAAACTATTTGAGCAGGAGCATATATTCTTAAACCCCGATATTTCCATTTCTGATGTAGCTCGCCTCATTGGCACAAACCGCAGCTACCTTTCGGAATATCTAAACACTAATTGCCACTCGTCATTTACTGACTATATCAACAACATGCGACTCGATCATGCCGAAAAGCTAATGAGTCAAAACGAAAAAATGTCTCTCGACGAAATATCGTCATCATCAGGTTTTAACTCACTATCTACATTCCGCCGTGCGTTTGTCAGAAAGCATGGTGTTACACCTTCAAATTATCGACACGAGCATTTCTGTTCTGCAAAATAATCGACAAACACCCCCGTTTTTGATAATTTGACGCATCATTTTGATAATTTGACGCATCATTTTGATAATTTGACTCATTTTTAGCATCTTCTAAACCTAAATTTGTAATACGATTTAATCAATCGAGCAAGAACTACTGCATTAGCGATAGTCTTAAATGAGGTTCTGACTACTCACTTTAATGATAATTATAATCTTATAGAATCTCACCAAAATAAGGCATGAAACGAGTTGTATTGTTACTTAGTTTATTAACAACATTTGCATTGCCAATATTGGCACAGAAATATATCATTGATGATAACTTCGGAGATTCGGTGGAGGTATATAAAATAACTCTTACCAATGATAATTCCGACACAGAGACCTTAGGAGAGCCCGTGTTCAAGATGGCTATGGGCGAAGAGGTGGAAGTAACACGGTTACTTAAAGGGAAGAAAAGTTATGGCGCAATAGAAATAGATGGGAAAGAGTATGGTGTGAGATCAAAGTACCTATTGTTTAGTGAAGATAACCCAGAAGGAGTAGAGGATATATTCGGCGATACTCGCGAACGCGTAAATCACTCATGGTCAGGAAAATTCTTTGCAACATTTACCCCTTATGCCATAATAGCATTGTTTTTCATATTGGCTATTGTCTTTACGTTTTTAGGGTTTAAATCCAAAACAATCAAGGAACTTGCTCTGTATATGGTGCCGGGATGTATGATTATTGCATCATTGATGGAAGTGTGGGCTTATCTGACATTAGGCACTGATGCCTTTTGGTGGTGTTCTATGGATAATTATGGATTTTGGGGCTCACTGATTCGCGCCATTCCGTTTATGCTCTTTGTTGCATTTCAATTGTTTAGCATTAAAATATATGAGCAATTGCTATTAGGGGAAAATAGTAACGAAAATTTGTCAATTAAACCAATGGCTATAAGCCTTGCCATATGCATCCCTTTGTGGATAGTTGCGGTCATTTCATTAACATCAATGGGAATAGGTTCGACTCTGCGAGATATACTTTCGATAGTAACATTTTTAGCAGCATTAGGTATTGGCATTTTAATATCACTCAGAAAGAATGTAAAAATTCTTGGCACGGTTGCTGGCACTGCATTTACTGTGTTTGGAATAGTGTATATTATCGCATCAATAGTGGCTATTATCGGAGTCATTATCGTTATATTTGAAATAATTCTTCAAATTCTCATTATCTGTGCAGCATTTTTCGGACTTGCTTTTGCATTTAAAAACGGTGGAAATAGTGGTAGTAATGTCGGCGGTAAAAAGAATGATAAACCTGAAGCATGGCAGACCTTTGATGGTGATTGGACCAATAAAAAAGGAGGTATATACGAATCCAAGGAAGATGCGTTGAATAACCGATGAACAATTTTTACAATGTTATAATTACAATATTCACAATTATCATTTCAATGGGAATGGTGCAATATGACACGCAAGAGCAAAAGCAGGCGCTACAATTTCCTCTTGACAAATTGCAGCAAGGCGACATTGCTTTTCGTCGGGGCGAAGGCTTCATCAGCGAGGTTGTTGTTTATAATGATGCTCATGGAATGTATTCCCACATCGGTATCATTGTTAAACATAATGACAGTTTAAAAGTCGTTCACGCCGTACCAGGAGAGCCTGATTTCAAAGGTGATTTTGATCGTGTCAAACTTGAACCTATTGAGTCATTCTACTCCCCTTCTCGCGCATCAAAAGGAGAAATAATGAGAATACCATTGTCCGATTCAATGCGCAACATTATAAATAATATAGCTTTAGAGAAAGCTCATCAAAAGATTAAATTCGATCACGACTATAATGTTAATGATACGACCAAATTATATTGCACTGAACTCATTCAGCTACTGTTTAGCCACATTGACATAGACTTAGCCGAAAATAGGTCAACAGTAATAAATATTCCTGGAGCGTCAGGAAACTACATAATGCCGTCAGACATTTACAGAAACGAAAAACTAATAAGTGTTTATAAATATTGATTTACTAACCCCTAAAAAATTATTTATCATGAAAAAATTATTTTTCGCGTTGATTTGCATGTTTGCAATCATGACAACATCTTGTGGTGGTGGAGCATCAACTCCTTCCGATGCAGCGACAGAATGTATTGAACTCATCAAAGCTAAAGACTATGAAGGTTTTGTTGATAAACTTCACATGAGCAAAGATGCCACTGCCGAAGAAGTAGAGCAACTAAAACAAATGTATGTTTCTTTGTTTAAAGAAAAAGTTGACAAACAAACAGAAAAGAAAGGCGGATTTGCATCTTACACTATTCTTAGCGAAGAAATTGCTGAAGATGGTCAAAGCGCAAAAGTAAAATACGAAATTACATATGGCGACGGCTCTACTGAAAAAAACAGCCTCGATTTTGTTCTTGTTGACGGAGAGTGGAAACCCGCAGTTAACAAATAAGCACAACTTTTCCTAACATCAATGGGTGGCAGAATATTGCCACCCTATTTTTTATAATGACAAACCCGATACATATTTTTATAGCCTGCATCAATTTTATGCTGCAAAACATAATTTTAACAATATTTAAGCGTAATTCTACTCATTTTATTTGGTAGATATCAACAAAGGCTGTACCTTTGCACTCAGAAAACATCGCGGAGTGGAGCAGTGGTAGCTCGCCAGGCTCATAACCTGGAGGTCGTTGGTTCGAGTCCAGCCTCCGCCACTCAGACAAAGAGAAAAGCAATAGCTTTTCTCTTTTTTGCATTTATAATTTTATTATTATGTATATAGCAAAACCAAACATTTTTTCTTCATAATGGTTATTGCTATAAAGAAATTTCACTATCTTTGTCATTAAGCAACGTGAGACTGAATTAGTATTAATTCTTACAGATACTGGTACCCATGCTGATTTATTTTAAATAAAGCATTAAATTTGCAGAATATAATCATACATTAACTATATAAATATAAAATCATGAGTAAACCATATGTAATAGGTATCGACATGGGCGGAACAAACACCGTGTTTGGTATCGTTGATGCTCGCGGTGTTGTTATCGCAAGTTCTTCTATAAAAACCCAAAAGCACAGCAACATTGATGACTATATCAATGAGCTATTCACTGAAACCACAAAATTGATTGAGGCAAACGATGCTGTAGGTAAAATTCATGGTATCGGGATAGGCGCACCAAATGCCAACTATTTCTCCGGCATTATTGAGGATGGAGTAAACCTTCCATGGCCAACTCCAATACCCTTGGCAAAACTTGTCAGCGAAAAATTTGGCATACCCGTTGCCATCACTAATGATGCTAATGCTGCTGCTATAGGCGAAATGACCTATGGTGCTGCTCGCGGATTGAAAGACTTTATCATGATAACACTTGGAACAGGTGTGGGAAGTGGTATCGTCATCAATGGTCAATTAGTATATGGACATGACGGATTTGCAGGCGAACTTGGGCACGTTATCATGAAACGCAACAATGGTCGTCTTTGTGGATGCGGTCGCACAGGTTGTCTTGAAGCATATTGCTCGGCCACCGGTGTTGCTCGCACAGCTCGCGAATTCCTTGAAGCTCGCTCTGATGATTCATTACTTCGCAATATCCCTACTGAGGATATCACATCTAAAGACGTATATGACGCAGCCATTGCTGGCGATAAATTAGCCAAAGACATCTTTGAATTCACCGGCAACATGCTTGGCGAAGCATTTGCTGATTTCACAGTATTCTCAGCACCCGAAGCAATCATTCTATTTGGTGGTCTTGCTAAATCAGGAGAATTGCTAATGAAGCCTTTGCGCAACTCAATGGAGAAAAATATGCTCTCTATATGGAAAGGCAAAGTAAAAGTTCTCCTATCAGAACTCAAAGAGGCCGATGCCGCTGTTCTCGGAGCTAGCGCCCTCGGCTGGGAAGCAAAATAATCACGCTCCCATTATGAAACAACAACCCCCATCATCACTCAATGATGGGGGTTAGTTATTTATTGGTAGGAACTCGCCACTGAGACTTGACTTAGTATGGAATGAAGATTGATAGGTCGTCGTAAGCGATTTTTACATTTTCAGGCAAACGGCGAGATACCTCATTGTGTAGTCCCATGTCGTGGCTTAGATGTGTCAAATAGGTTATACGTGGCTTGATGGCATTTACAACATCAAGAGCTTGTGCCAATGTCATATGTGAAATATGCTCCTTTGTGCGTAATGCGTTTATCACAAGAGTATCAACTCCTCTCAATATTTCAATCGTACTATCGGGAACGACCTTGGCATCAGTTATATATGCAAGATTGCCTATTTTATACCCCACAATGGGCAGTTTGTAGTGCATCACCGGCAAAGGTATTATTTCAATATCACCTATTTTGAATGGTTTTGTTGATATTTCATTTATGTTCAATGCCGGCACTCCGGGATAAGGATGTTCTGCAAAACAATATGGGACACGCTCTTTGAGGTCGGTAGCAACATCTGACTTGCAATAGATTGGAAAACCATCTCCTATAGTGCAATATGGGCGTAAATCATCAATACCGCTCACATGGTCATAGTGGCTATGAGTAATAAGCAATGCTTCAAGTTTGGGACTGCCATTACGCAACATCTGCTCTCTGAAATCGGGACCGCAGTCAATGAGAATATTAGTCTCCCCTACTGACACCAACACAGATGCGCGCAAACGTTTATCGTGAACATCCTCTGATTGGCAAACAGCACAACCACACCCTATTTGTGGCACTCCTGTAGATGTTCCTGTTCCCAAAAATTTCAGTTTCATAGTCCTAAATTTATTACTTCTACCTAAATAACAATTTCAGTTTACTAATAGTTTTTAACTTTATCTTATAACTGCATCATTGCGAAACTCTCGCAACAATCCATCTTCAAAAATCAGATATACACCGTTTTCATAAATCCACATCTCACGCACTCCGCTATATCCCGGTCGGCGGTCAATCTCCTTAGGCGCTCCTAATGATAGACGGCACTCATCGCGAGTCATGTCAGGTGCGACTTTTCCATTGATGATATTTTGCCACACTTCATCGATTATCAACGGATATTTCAAGTGAGGATCAGTAAACGAAAACAATGCTGAGAAACGACGAGGTGATTTTTTGCCACCACCCACTGACATAAACAATTGGAATTCATCGCCTCTCTCATCTTCACACACCAATCTCAATGGATAAATGTGATTTCCGGGTTGAATATCATTGATTTTAACAGGAACAAACTTGCGGCCATGCGATATTTCTTCATTAAAATCATACCACATGGGAGTTAGAATATAATAGGTGTTTCCTTGTAATTTTTTCTTTGCATCAGAAATAACTGACAATTCAATTGTGAAAGGCACCTCTACATTTTCTCGTTCAAGCATATCCTTCACCGACATGCCCACTCGATACAGATATTCGCAGTCTTGATTATCAGCAAATACTAAGTCCACAACTTCTTCACCGGTAACAGAATTTGTAGCTCGGCAATCACGATATTCAATAGTCTCACCCATCAAAGCACGATCACTCTTAGCAGTCGCTCCAAAAATAAGATTTATCTTATTATCAGTAACATAAAACTGTTTTCCTGGTCGCCATGAAATGAAAGGTTCCGGTTTCACCGAATCCATATACAATTGCTCTGGAGTAACAACGATTTGCTCACGTTTCACATCATCGGCAGTAATCTTGGGAGTGCTTTCTACCCCTGTAAAACACCCTGTCAACACCAATGCCGACAATGTAACTACGACCAATGAGACGTGTCTTTTCATTCTATTTTTTTGCTATAGGCTCAACACCTAAGTTATAGAATATAAATGAATATATATCGGCATACTCATCAATAACCTTAGCAATAGGTTTTCCTGCGCCATGCCCGGCCTTGCTGTCGATGCGAATGATTTTTGCCTCATCACCTGTGTTTGCAGCTTGCAATGCAGCGGCATACTTGAATGAGTGAGCAGGCACTACACGATCGTCATGATCAGCAGTAGTAACCATTATAGCCGGATATTCAGTTCCGTCATTCTTTATATTATGGATAGGAGAATAATCCAACAAGTATTGCGCCATATCTTTAGAATCGGCACTCGTTCCATAGTCTGAAGCCCAATTCCAACCAATAGTAAACAGATGATAACGCATCATATCCATTACGCCTACTCTTGGTATTGCAACACGGAACAAGTCGGGACGCATATTAACGCATGCACCAACGAGCAAACCTCCATTTGAGCCACCCTCAATCACCATTTTATCATTTGACGAATATCCTTCAGTAATCAGATACTCTGCGGCTGAGATAAAGTCATTAAACACATTGAGTTTATTCATCTTAGTTCCGGCAAGGTGCCATTCTTCGCCATATTCGCCACCTCCGCGAAGGTTGGCTTGTGCATATATTCCGCCATTTTCAAGCCACAAAATGCGTTGTGCCGAGAATCCAGGATTAAGAGAAATATTAAACCCACCATAACCATATAGATATACAGGATTTTCTCCATTGTGCTCAAGACCTTTCTTATAGGTCAAGAACATTGGAATTTTAGTACCATCAGTCGAAGGATAGAACACTTGTTCGGTTACATAGTCATCCATATTGAAACCATCAATTTCAACCGACTTAAATAGCGTTGACTCTCCCGATGCCAAATCATATCGATATATTGCAGTTGGATAGGTAAACGATGTAAATGCATAGAAAACCTCATCATGTTTCTTGCTTGATGAGATACCTGCCGAGCCATATGTGGGCAACTGCATTTCACGAACAAGTTCTCCGTCAAGAGTATAGACATATAGTCGATTTGAAGCATCTATATCATAACCTAAAATCATCTTGTTGTCGGCAAAATTTACACTTGTTAGCACCCCTTTTCCTTCGGGAATAAACTCTTTCCAATTCTCGCGCTGAGGAGTTCTTTTGTCAACGGTCATTAATCGATAGCGTGGAGCTCCATAGTTGGTATAAATATACATTGTTTCACCTACCACATCAAGGATAGATATTTCATAATCTTGTGAAGGTTCAATTGTAATCCATCCGGCTCCAGGTTTTGTTAAGTCTTTAACCTTTACAGCATTACCAAGACCTTGACCTGATGCATATAGCATGAGCATTGTCTCATCATCAGATGTTCCCACTGAGTGGAAATGCAATGGATTTTTTTCATCGCGGAACACCAATTGGTCTTCACTTTGTTTAGTCCCTATTTTGTGATAATACACGCTATGGTATTCATTGGCATTTGAAAACTCTTTACCGACTTCAGGACGAGGGTATGCGCTATAATAGAAACCATCACCATCCCATGCCGCGCCGGTAAATTTAGCCCATTCAATGTGATCTCCAAGCAACTGCTTTGTTTTCACATCCATGACATATATCTCCGTCCAATCAGAGCCACTGCGAGAGATCATATATGCCATGTATTTGCCATCGTTTGAGAATGATGTGCCGGTTAATGCAACCGTACCATCATCACTCAATGTGTTTGGATCAAGAAATACCTCCGGTTCATCTTCAAGATTTTCAGAGCGATATAGCACCGATTGATTTTGTAACCCATTATTACCATAGAAATAATACATTCCATTGCGTTTAAATGGCATTCCTGGTTTAACATAGTCGTTCAACTCAGTCAAACGTTTGCGTAACGATTCTCTGAAAGGTATTTGACTCAAATAACTCTCTGTAACTTTGCGTTGAGCTTCCACCCACTCTGTTGTTACTCTTGCTGTATCATCTTCAAGCGGACGATAACGGTCATCGACTTTTATTCCGAAGTAATCTTCCACAACATCAGCTTGTGGAGCTATAGGATATTCGATTGATTTATTATTACATGCCATAAATATTCCGGCAATAACTGTCATAATAGTATAGACTAATAGTTTGTTCATGATTATTGATTTTTATCGTTTTTATTCTCGTTTCTTGCAATATCATCCTCTCGCTCGCGGCGCAAACGCTCCTTGCGTTTAAGGCTGAAATGCAATAATATTATCGCCAATAGTGAGCCGGCTATAATTCCAAAATAATACAAATACCGCCCTTCAAAAAAGATTGAGCGCCCCACATAACACATTACACCCAAATAGGCAAGAAGCGCAAGAGGGATTATTGTTGAACGTTTCTTCATCTGCTATAATTGATTTGTTTGTTCTTGTTGTTCTTCTATTTCAACTATATATTGCGAATTCTCAGGGATGAATTGCCCCGACTTAAAATAATCATACAATTTCAAACATGCCCATGCATCAATTGCAGCATAGGACTGCTGCGAAGGAGATAGCACATCAGCTTCCCAATTTGACAATCGTTGACCTTTCGATATGCGCTCGCCAAAAACTATCGCATAAATCTTTTGCAGACTACAATCTCTTATTTTATAATCTTTAACCAATGTCTGCAACTCAACGATATTCTTAGGAGTGAAATCTGCAACACGATGCAACGCATGAAAATCATCTTTCAAAGACAAGCCCACCTTAATAATATCCTTGTTCTCAAACAATTGACGCAACTCTTCAAAAAATCCAAGTTTGTTTATGCGGAATAGAAAACATTGTGTCGCAGTAGCAATTTGTACAAGAGACACCTTGTTAGGTCTCCCCTTGCGAAACATAGGCTTTGTTTCGGTATCTACCCCTATTATCGATTGTCTACTCAAATAAGCAATTGCACCTTCAGCCGTATCTTCATCCTCTATAACGGTGATATATCCAGGATATACAACTGTAGGCAATCCTGACAATTCCTCTTTCGTTATCGATATTGAAAATCTACTCCAATCCATAGTTTACTTGATATCTCGAATATCGTAGGGAGTCTCTTGATACACAAAATAGTTGAGCCAATTAGAGAAAAGCAAATTGGCATGAGAACGCCATCGCACAATTGGAGGATTGTCGGGATTATCATTTTCATAATAATTTACCGGTATATCTGGATTAATCCCCTTTTCCAAATCACGACGATACTCAAAGTCAAGCGTACCGGGAGAATACTCTGAATGTCCTGTAATAAAAAACTCACGACCGCCACGAGCCATTACCATATAGATACCACTCTCGGCACTTTCAGCAATAATTTTCAATGCCGGAACTTTGTCTATATCCTCACGACGCACCTCGCTATAACGGCTATGAGGCACATAAAACACATCATCAAAACCTCGGAATATAGGGTTTAACTCATCATCAATATAATGCTTAAACACACCCGATATCTTTCTGTCAAGTACATACTTGGGCACGCCATAGTGGTAATAAAGTCCAGCAAGTGCAGCCCAACAGATATATAATGTTGATGTTACATGTTTTTTAGCCCACGCAAAAATTTCGGTCAGTTCGTCCCAATAATCGACATCTTCAAAGTCCACCTTTTCTACCGGTGCACCTGTTATTATCAATCCGTCATAATTATTATGTTTTATCTCATCAAACTTTTTATAAAAAGTCTCAATATGCTCACGAGGAGTATTTTTTGACACATGACTATCAGTATCGATGAAATCAAGCTCAACCTGCAATGGAGTATTTGAAATGAGACGCAACAGATCAGTCTCAGTCATTATCTTTAACGGCATGAGATTGAGTATGGCAATGCGCAATGGGCGTATATCTTGCGACGACGCACGTTGCTCATCAATCACAAATATATTTTCTTCTCTCAACGCCTCCACAGCAGGAAGCGAAACAGGAACTCTTACAGGCATTTCTATTTAATATCGTTATTAAACTACAAAGTTAATCAATTCCTCCCACAATGCCCAACTACGATATTTTATTTTTCTTAAATTGACATTTTATATCTTGTTTCGACAAAATTATGCGTATCTTTGTAACGAATATTCAAACTAAAATACATGAAATAACAGAAAATTTAACATATTAATAACTGCGTTTACTATTATTCGATATACTCTGAAAATTTGGCGATTAGAAGAAGTACAAATACGAATAAGTTCAGTGAGCGCCTACGCTAAAGCGTGGGTGGAACTTATCATTTGTACGGGTCGCGCCAAATACCCCAGAGTATGATAACGAAGCCCACGTTTCTTTATTGTACTCCGGAATGTTTGTACGCGTCTCGTATTATTGAATTATAGTCCGCGCACAAACAACAGCGTAGATGAAAAAACATTATTTCATTAATGCAGGTATAATTATATACCTGTTTGTCGGTAACATTGTGCCTATATCTGCACAAGAAACGGTAGAAGTTGATAGTTTAAACAATTTTACTTCAACCAAATCAGTGTCCTGTAAATCCCATAATTTTAAATTCAAGGAGTTTTTAATTCCAACTACTCTCTTCGGTTTATCAGCCCTATATGTCAACACTCCTTGTCTAATTACCCAAAAGGAGAAAATCCAAGAATGTATCTCAACTGACGGCAAGCGCAAGACATACATTGATGATTACCTTCAATACTCCCCTATGATAGCAGTCTATGGACTAAATGCATTAGGAGTTAATGGGAAACACTGTTTCAAAGACCGCACAATATTATTAGCGATGTCATATGCGACAATGGGCATTGCTGTAAATTCGATGAAGCGAATTTTTAAAGAAAAAAGGCCTGATAGCAACGCCCGCAATTCGTTTCCATCAGGTCATACCGCCACAGTTTTTATGGGAGCTGAATTTCTATACAAAGAATACAGCGAGACTAAACCATATATAGGTTATATTGGCTATTCTGTAGCTGTAGCAACCGGATATCTGCGTATTTACAACAATCGGCATTATTTCAACGATGTGATTGCCGGTGCCTGCATCGGAATTATGAGCACAAAGTTTGCCTATTGGCTATATCCCAAAATATTTAAGAATGTCAAATGCTCTCAGAATGCAACCATTATTGGTGCTCCCTACTACACTTCACAAGAGATTGGATTGAGTGTTAACGTTCAATTTTAGCCCTCTATAATTAAATGAACCATCACACAATTCGCCCACCATAAATATCAACAATTATAAAATCTTGCCATCTAAAATATGGCGAATTCTTTTGACTCTCTCCTACTCAACTAATTCTAACTATACATAAATACATTTTAATCATGCACAAAACATCAAGACTTTTAACAGTTCTTCTATCATTATTTCTAATGTCATCTTTTACATCATGCTCCGATGACGAGTCCAAACATGATCTTCTCATTGGCAAATGGGAAGAAATAGAATGCACCGATGGCAATCCCTCGACAATTTGGACATTTAACGCTGACGGTAGTTTTATTTGGGATAATACCTACTGGAGCGAGGAAGAATATGGAACTTGGAAACTACAAGACGACGTAATCGTTCTTTTCGATGACGACGAATACTACAAAATCAAACAATTAGACAAAAACTACCTAATAGTTCAAGACATTGAATATGAAGATGGAGAAACAAGCACATTTATCCGAGTCTCAAACGAAAGTAATCAAGATTAATAATCACTAAATTAATAACAGTCGGCTAAACGATAACTAATCATTAGCCGACTGTTTTCATTTTATATAGTTCAGATTACATCATGAATTGATATATTCATCACCTTTATAAATTAGTGTTCTACAAAGATTTAACATTATAAACATTAAAACATCACTAATACTATGATTTATATCTAGTCAACCGACGTTAAAATATCCTAAATAAATCCACCTTATTTGGTTTATAAAATAAACCGATTTACATTTGCATCACACAAAGGATTTTCACGGATATCCTTTTTATTTTAATTACATAATTTATTTTATAAACCACTTTAATAAATTAAAAAAAATGAAAGAACAAAAATTATCCAATCAAGAGAGTTTAGATTTGATTACTACAATGATTCAAAACTCAAAAAAGAGAATGGAACTCGGATCCGGCAATATATTAATTGCATGGGGCTATGTAACAACTATTATCGCCCTTATCATTGGATGCGGATTGCTTTTAACCAACAATGTTTTGTGGATGTGGCTTTGGTTTGCAATTCCGGCAATAGGATATCCTCTACACTATTTCCTTGCCAAGAAAAAAGAAAATAAGACATTAGCTAAAACAACTGTCGATAATTATATTTCAGGCATATGGGCTACAATTGGAATATTCTTTGCTATACTAATGATTATATGTTTTATTTTCGGAATGAATAATTATAATGCATGGGGAACAATGTTTTTAATGACATTACCATGTTGCGGATTTGGTGCTACATCAACCGGCATTATCCTTAAAGAAAAATCATTAATAATCGGAGGTATGACAAGCATGATTATTGGTGCTTTATTTATTATATGCTATATTTGCCAAATAAATATTTTCGGTTATGATACTTTTGCTTTCGCATTAAGTTTCGCCGTAATGATGATTATTCCCGGAC
Source organism: Muribaculaceae bacterium (assembly GCA_017436845.1). Classification (GTDB taxonomy): domain Bacteria; phylum Bacteroidota; class Bacteroidia; order Bacteroidales; family Muribaculaceae; genus RGIG4079. Next base: position 51,685 of record JAFSCJ010000011.1, on the reverse strand, counting down.
ACATTATAAACAAAAAAGCTAAGGCTAAATGTTGAAAGAATTAAATCCTATACTCCACTCTCAATTGCGATTGGCCATAATTTCAATTTTGATGAGCGTTGAAGAAGCTGACTTTGTCTTTCTCAAAGGACAAACCAATGCGACAGCAGGCAATTTGAGCGTACAGATAGACAAATTATTATCAGCGGGTTATATAACTGTTGAGAAAAGCTTTGTAGGGAAAAAGACTCGCACAACATGTCGAATCACAACATTAGGAGAAAAGGCATTTGAAGAATATGTGAATACCCTTAAATCTTACTTAAAACTCACTTAAAATTATAAAACTTCATTTCTCTAATAAATCGGATTGTTCTAATTTGAGCAATCCGATTTTTCGTTCTATTCCCCCTGCATAACCTACCATTTTCCCATTACTACCTACTACTCGATGACAAGGGACAACAATACTAATGGGATTATGACCTACTGCATTACCCACTGCCTGTGCCGACATCCACCTCTTACCCAACTCTTTTGCCACTACATTTGCTACCTCACCATAGGTCATCATATGCCCATAAGGTATCCGTTGCAGCACTCGCCAAACAGCCTGCTGAAATGGGCTTCCTTTTAGACTGATTTGCTCGTTCATCGGAGAATTTTTGCCTGCAAAATAATCGTCAAGCCACATCTTTATATTGTGGAATATCGGCAACTCTTTTTCAGAACAATTTTCATTAAGTGTAGCCGCAAAATATTTCTGTCCTTCAAACCACAACCCGATTACACAATCCCCATCACTCGCTATTGTTATCTCACCAAACGGGGAGTTATATTTTGAAATATAATGCATATCTATTTTGCAAGTTCAGCAAATGCGATATCACGTGAAGCATTAATCAAATGGGGAAAATGAGCATCACTATTTACAATTATAGGCACTCCTTTTTCCTTTAAATAAGGCAACCACTCCACGTTAGGGAACAATCGATGATGATCAAGCCACGCTTTAGTGTTTATTTCCACCACAACCCCCTTTTCAATAATCAAATCCATCAAATCATAGACCAATTTGCGATACCACGCCTCTTTCTCTATCCCCTCTTTATAATGACCGGCGTTATGGCCTATCTTGTCGAAGTGTCCTATAATATCAAATCCTCCTGCCTCAAGCATCTTTGTCGATTGGCAATAAAATGTTTCAACCACATGGCGAATATCTTTATAAAAATATTTCTCCATCTTGATTTTAAAGTTATCGGCACTGCCATCAACATCGATATACCCAAAATCTGATGGAATAAAATGAATGGAACCTATACGATAATCCAATGGTATAGTGTCAAAATAGGCGTTGGATGGTCCCCATTCCTCTCCAAGATAATCAATTTCCATTGACACATATAACTTGACTCTATCGCCATATTTTGTTTTTAGTCGATTGAATTCATCAAAATATTTAGAGACATTCTCATGCTTCATGTTGCATGTAGAGAGAATGGGCAGTGGTGAATGAGGAGAAAAACCATAATGGGTAAATCCCATTTCAATTGCCGATTTCACAAACGCCTCCATCTCCGCACGACCATCACAAAACTGTGTGTGCGAATGGAAATTATATAATCTGCTACCTGCTATCTCCTTCAGAATATCCATTAGTATTCAAATTCTCTTTTTAATTTTCCGGAATTAATGCGGTGCATATAATACTTGAATACGACATACAATATAACAGCGACCAACCATCCACAGCTCACAGAGATGCCATAGTCCACTCCAAAGCCCTCAGGGTTGGGCGCAAATAGAATATATGACACGCTCACTGCAGTCATAAACATTGCAGGAATGAGCGTTATGATATATAATTTCTTCTTACGCGCAAGATACACTGTTACTGCCCATAGTGTAAACACAGCAAGTGTCTGGTTACACCATGCAAAATATCTCCATAACACACTGAAATCAATCAACATAATACAGAAAGTTGCAACAAAAATGGGTATTGAAACGAGCAAACGTTTCACCACTTTAGACTGATCAATATGCAAAAAGTCGGCAGCAATGAGACGCGCACTTCTCAACGCAGTGTCTCCCGACGTAATCGGAGCTGCAACAACACCAAGCAATGCAAGGACACCTCCAAATGTACCTAACCATGATATTGACAAGTCGTTTACCAACGCTCCTGCACTATTATTGTGTTCAGCCATATATTGAGTCAATCCTTCATACCCTCCTGTAAATGCAATCGCAGCAGCCGCCCATATCAACGCCACAATGCCTTCTGCCACCATTGCCCCATAAAATACAGGTCGCGCGAGTTTTTCATTTTTCAAGCAACGAGCCATCATGGGAGATTGCGTCGCATGAAATCCCGAAATTGCGCCACACGCAATTGAGACAAACATCATTGGGAAAATAGGTAATTCCTTTGGATGACGACTTGCCAATCCATCACTAAAACCATCGGGAATTGATAAATCGCCAAACAACAGCACCCCAAGTATCCCAACAGCCATAAACAACAACGCAAATCCAAACAAAGGATACAAGTTACCTATCAACTTATCAATAGGCAATACCGTTGCAAGCATATAATAGACAAATATTACAACTACCCAAAATATACGATCAAGTGCTTCTGGTGTCATTCCGGCAATCAAATCAGCAGGCTGGCTCACAAACACAGCACCCACCAATATCATCAGCACAAGCGAGAACACTCGCATCACTAGTTTTATGCCTACACCCAATTCATTTCCAACAACTTCAGGTAAAGATGCGCCATTGGCTCTGATTGAAACTGCTCCTGATATAAAATCATGGACAGCTCCCGCAAATATTGTTCCAACTACAATCCAAATAAATGCGGCAGGACCAAACATCACACCCATTATTGCTCCAAAGATAGGGCCAAGTCCGGCAATATTCAAGAACTGAATTAAAAACACCTTCCATGTGGACATAGGCATATAATCGACATTGTCGCGCATCGTGTATGCCGGCATTGCACGATTTTTATCTACACCAAATATCTTCTCTACAACATAACCATAAACAAAATATCCACCCACTAACACTGCAAGGGCTATCAAAAACGCAACCATATACCTATTTATTTAACTCTAATTCTATTACTCTGTTTGACATCTTTATCAATCTGTCTCTCATGATTCTTATATTCTTTTCAAGGGAGAGAATCTCATCACTATGATCAATACCCCCCAACGCATATTGACGACGTAACTCTTCAAGTCTTTTTTTGTCAGCCTCTTGCTTGTTGCGAGCATCAAGATACCCTTCCATTGCCTCGCGTGCCACCGGATTTTGGAATTCATCCCAAGTCTTATATATCCCTCTACCGGGTATTTCAAATTCAAAGTCGGATTTTTTTACTTTCTTAATTGTGCCAATAGCCTCGATTTCAGCAAGTTTATCGGAATAATCAACCCCCTCGGTCCATGTATCACGATAAGAAGTTATCTTTGCAAAATTACGCAAATTGGGCTCATCAACCGAATAGTTCTCACGCATCTCCTTGGGGATAAACTTATAGATTGTTACCATACCATCATCTCGACCTCTATCAGTAGCCCACCAGCCTACACCGGTAAACTCATCGATAGCAAACATATAGTCGTTATAAGGTGAATTATAGGGCATACCTATATTTTGTGGTTGCAAAAACTCATTTTCATCTTTGCGCGAAATAAATATATCATATCCTCCCAATGAATTTTCGCCATCGTTGGCAAAATACATTGTTATGCCATCGCTCAACAAAAAAGGATAGTTGGCATCACCACCATCATTCAGATTATCGCCCAAACGGTGCGGTTTCTCCCATTTTCCGTCAGATAGACGGCTTGAGCCAACCAACACATAATTATCATTCTCGTCGGGCATTGCCCACATCATTGTATTTTTGCTCTCAGGCATATATACAGTTGTCAGTGGAGCAGCCTCAAAATCGGCAGGCAAGACATCTCTTGAATTGACAGAGCCACTCTCGGAAGATAATTTGTAAAACTTAAAAAAAGTCTCGGCGTCAACAGCCACGCTATCAATAATTTCAATCTGCTCCACACGATCAAGCATCGCTTGCATCTTTCCTATCTTATCATCTAAGAATGAGACATCTTCCGACATTTTTTTCTTATCCTTCTCCAACGCCTCTTTGTAGGCATCCATATACTCGGCAGCATCATCGGCGCGATAGTCCATAAACGCTATCTCGGCAAGATAACGTGGGGCTTCGGTAATCTTTTTCTTGTGAGCAAATTCCAAATATGGAATTGCCTCACCGGGATTTCCTGTATACATCAAACACACGCCCACCCAATGATTTAACGCAGCATCTTTAGGGCGATCTTTCAATCGTTTCTTAAACACAGGCAACGCTCCGGCATAATCGCCTGAACGATACATATCTTTAGCCTCCTCGTAGGTAACAGCCCCTGCCGCCCCACAAGTTAACACTATCAATAATAAGCTTAATATAATGCGACGACTCATAATCTTCTTGATATTAAAACTCAAAGTTAGCAAGAATTACCAAAACCACAAAAAAAGAAAATTTCTTTTTCCATATGTTGACTCTACATACTTTGTTGTGGTCTATACATTTTTTGTTTTTATGGAATTATATTATACCTTTGTGTCGATTAAAGAATGCCAAAGTATGTAATTTAGTGACTATCAGAGGCACTCCGTGTACTGCAACAAAGAGATAGATGAAAAAATATATTAAATCGTATTTCTTTGAATTTTTAGCACAAAAATTTGGAGATTTGTTAAAGTAAAATTACTATATTCGCATCATAATTTATAATCAATAATAAAGAATAATCTTAATAACAACGATTACAATATTTAATAGTATATGGTTTTTAATTTTCGCATTGTTTCAGACGAAGTCGACAATTTCAAAAGAGAGATTAAAATTGATGCCGACATGACTTTCCTCGATTTACGCAACGCAATTTGCGACGCAGTAAATTTTGACAAGCATCAAATGTGTTCATTCTTCTTGTGTGATAACAATTGGGAAAAAGAGAAAGAGATTACACTCGAAGACATGGACGTTGATTCAGATCAAGATGTATGGTTGATGGATGAAACTATCCTCAGCGACTACCTTGAAGATGAAGGTCAACGCATGATATTTGTATTTGACTACATGACCGACCGTGCATTCTTCATTGAGTTGAAAGAGATAATCACAGGGAAGAAACTCATTGACCCAGTATGTACCTGCTCAATGGGAACTCCTCCTCCACAAACAATCGACTTTGCCGAATATGAAGCAAAAGCAGAAGCCAAAGCGGTTGCAATGGCTGAAGACCTTGACGAAGATTTCTATGGCTCTGACGAATTCAATCAAGACGAATTTGATGCTGAGGGTTTTGATGAAATGAATTTTGAGGAATAACACAAATAAATTATAACAAAAAAATACGCGATCCTCGGATCGCGTATTTTTTATTCCATTATATTCACTTTTTGAAATTCAAAAATTCAAGCGTTGAATAATCTTCTTCAACTGTCAATGTAACCGTAGCTCCTTCTATTAACGGATAATTTTCTTCAACGTGTCCTGTGGGGAAATTATAACACACAGGAAAATCATAATCCTTAATGACGCTATGAAAAACCTCATTAATGTGATTAAAATCTTTATTCGCAGGAGCATTTGCAAAACGGCCTACAATCAAACCTTTTATTCTATCAAATATACCTGCGGCTTTCATGCGGTATATCATTCGATTCAATGATTGCAATGACTCATCAACATCTTCAACAAAAAGGATATAATCATCTTCGTTTGTCAGCACATCAATTCGTGAACATGCCAAGTCCATCAGTACTGCCATATTTCCGCCTATTAGCTTTCCGGTAGCAGTCCCCACCCGATTCAGGGTGTCGTTCTCAACTTTATAATATGGAAGTTCACCACTTAACAACTTGCGCAATGCAACACTACGAGCATCATTTCCATTTTCTGGGCACAACGGAGCACACATATTTCCATGAATACTCATCACTCCTTCCGTTGTCATAGCAGCGTGTACCGCCGAAATATCACTATATCCTATTACCCATTTAGGATAATCAGCAAAAAAACCCTTACGCATTTCAAGCAAAACCTGTATTGAGCCATACCCTCCACGACTACACATGATGGCTTTTACATTAGGAGAAACAAGCGCCCAATGTAAATCAGCGAGTCGCTGTTCGATAGTCCCAGCAAAAGAGCCATTCTCTGTTAGGACATGTTCTCCAAGCACTGGAACATACCCCCATTCTTTCAATACCTCACACGCTCCCATGACATCTTCTCGTTGAGGTATAGAAGCCGGACTAATTATAGCAATCGTATCTCCCGGTTGCAAGAATTGTGGCATCACCATCTTATCTTCAGCAATGGCAATATAAGGCATCAATGCCATCGCGATAAACAATATTATCTTATTCATAACATATAAATATATCAAAGGCATCGATAAAATTTATCAATGCCTTTTCATTTTGTCGGGGTGAAAGGATTCGAACCTTCGACCCCCTGCTCCCAAAGCAGGTGCGCTAACCGGCCTGCGCTACACCCCGATTGCGTAGTCTTTATTGACTTTTGCGGTGCAAAGGTAATCAGTTTTTTTATTATACGCAAACAATTTTACTTTTTTCTTCAAAATATTTTTATTTATCACACTCTGTACGGATATAATGATGCGTCGCATGACACTCATGTAGTTGTTGGTCAACAATTATGTGTCTGTTTGCCATTGTCGAGATTTGAGACATTTCGTGAGAAACTAGCAAGATAGTTGTTTGTTTTGCTAATTCTGCCACAATTTCATATATTTTCCCTTCAAAACGCTTATCCACATAACTCAATGGCTCATCTAAAACAAGAACTTGAGGCTTTGAAATTATAGCACGTCCAAGCAATGCTCGTTGCAACTGTCCTCCTGACAAATTCCCTATTGAACGATGAGCATGTTCTTTTAATCCCACTAATGATATTATGTCCTCGACTCGTGCTCTTTTTTCATCTTTGTGCAATTTTTCGCCTATCAACCCCGACGAAACAACCTCTTCTACACTGATTGGAAAACGTTGATCAATCATATTCTTTTGAGGAAGATATCCTATGGGCAAATCCTTTACAATATTCCCTCCACTACGAAACAACACGTCACCTTGCGTTGGAGTCAATAATTTCAATATAATACGCAACAACGTTGTCTTACCTCCTCCATTAGGACCCGTTATAGCAAGGAAATCCCCCTCATCAACAGAGAGCGACACGTCTCGCAATGCAATGCGATTATCCCATTGCATCCACACATGGTTTAACTCAATCATTTTACTTTGAAGCAATCGCATCAGCTATGATCAACATTTCGTGATTCCATTGATAATTCAACGGATTTATTATTACCATCTCTGCACCAATTTGTCCATTAACGACCTCAGCTTGACGATTATCAAACTCTTTTTGATAAAAGAACACATTTGCACTATGAGCTTTTGCCTCATCTATCTTAGCCTGCAATTGCTGTACTGACGTTTCTTTTCCTTCTTGTCCTACACTTATCTGCGATAGACCATAATCTCGCGCAAAATAGCTCAAAGATGGATGCCATACAAGGAATGCCGTTCCTTTTTTAGGAGCAAGCATAGACATCAATCGTGCATCCAATGAGTCAAGTTCAGAAATAAAATGCTTGTAATTTTCAGTATAATATTGGGCATTCTTTTTATCAATTTCAATCATTGCATCACACATGTTCTTTGCTATAATACGAGCATTTCTAACCGAACTCCAAGTGTGTGGATCGATATCGTGTCGATGGCTGTGATGTCCCGACGCATGATTGTGATGAGAACATCCTCCATGAGTACCCATGAGCAAATCAATCCCTTCTGAATTATTATATATTTTCAAATCAGGATTATTGTTTTTCACCCGCTCTATTATCGCTGTTTCAAATCCTAAATGACCTATCATAAAATAAGCCTTACTATTTTCAAGATTTAGTAAATGAGTCAAACTTGGCTCATATGTCTCAGGATTCCCTCCTGAAGCAAGCAGGCACTTTACCTCTATTTTATCTCCAACAATTTTTTCCAAAAAATATTTCTGCGGTTGCAAGCTAACAGTTACAACCGGTTTTTGAGAAAGATTTCCTCCACAAGCAATTGCCATAATGGAAGATAACACAAGAAATATATATTTAAATTTTATTCTCATTCTTTAATTAAAACAATCTATAATCTATAACGATGCAAAGTTAACCTTTTTTATAAACATACCGATGTATTTGTTTCGCTATTTCATCAATACCAATAGTTTCATTATTATTTATAACACGCATTAACATCATTGGAACTTCAGGCAGATTAGACGCGTAAGGAGGTTGCACATATTCATAGTCGGCATGCGCCTTAAAACCATGCCTTTCATAAAATCCTATACGACGGCGAGCCAGTTCTCCTGTTGAAGGCAATTCCACTTCAAGCACAACTGCCGATGGTTGCATCGCTACAAAATCTTTAATAGCTTGACCTCCTATCCCACTCCCACGCACTTCTTCTTTGATTGCAAAATGTTCAACATATCGAAATGACGAAAAATCCCACCATGAAATAAATCCGACAAAACGGCCCTCAACGATTATTACATATATATTATAACATGTATGATTTTGATTTAGCATATTTACTATATCGAACCAATCTCTACGCTCCTCCAACGGAAAAGACTCATGATACAGCTTTTTAACATCATCAATATGATTTATTGTGGCTCCTTTATTCAACAATATTAACTCCATTACTATAATTATTTACTACAAAGGTAACGTTTTAGTACAAAAAAAAGAGTGTTAAAATTCCAATCGTGGCAGTATTTTCATAACTTTGTATGCACAAATTTATTTAATTATAACAAAAGATGACACGTCCTCAACTTGATTCATTAGATAACAAAATTCTACAAATGCTCACCAACAATGCTCGCAAGCCTTTTCTTGAAATAGCTCGCGAATGTAATGTTTCAGGAGCAGCAATACATCAGCGCATACAAAAACTATCTTCGTTGGGAGTTATTAAAGGCTATGAAATGCTTATAGAACCCTCTTCCGTTGGCTATGACACATGTGCTTACATCGGCTTTTTTCTTAAAGATCCATCACAATTTAATCATGTTGTTGAGGAATTAAAAAAAATCCCAGAAGTAATAGAATGTCATTTTACAACAGGGCAATATGACATGTTCATAAAGCTATATGCTCGCAACAACGATCATCTGCTTCACATTATACATAATCAACTGCAACATTTAGGATTAGCCCGAACAGAATCTCTTATTTCATTCAAAGAGGTTTTTAAACGCCAAATACCGATACAATCAGAAGACTAAAAGTAACAAACTAAAAAGACAAAGGGAGCAAAGTTCCCTTTGTCTTTTATATTTATTACTGCTTATAATGTCAATGATAACTGATATTAATTAAAAAGTTTGTACCTTTGTATTCTAATTTTTGAATATATACAATGAAAGAAATAGTATTAAGTGGTATCAGAGCCACAGGGAATTTACATTTAGGGAATTATTTCGGTGCATTGAGCAAATTCGTAAAAATGCAAGAGGACTATGATTGTATGTACTTTATCGCTGACCTACATGCGCTCACTACTCACCCCGACCCTAAGACTCTACACTCTAACGTAAAAAATATTCTTGCCGAATATCTTGCCGCAGGTGTCGATCCCGAAAAATCGACAATTTTCGTTCAAAGCGACATTCCTGAGATTTCAGAACTTTACCTACTATTGAACATGCACGTTGGTATTGGTGAATTGATGCGTACAGCATCATTCAAAGACAAAGCGCGCAAACAACTCGGCATCAAAAGCGACAATGATGACATAGAAAAAGAAATCATTGGTACAGACTCTAACAAACGTGTAAATGCAGGTCTTCTCACCTACCCAACGTTGATGGCGGTTGATATCCTTATCCAAAAAGCCAACAAAGTTCCCGTAGGCAAAGATCAAGAACAACACCTTGAATTGACTCGCCGTTTTGCGCGTCGTTTCAATTCGTTTTATGGCGTAGATCTATTTCCTGAACCAGAGAACTTCAACTTCGGAGGAAATGCAGTAAAAGTTCCGGGACTTGATGGAAGTGGTAAAATGGGAAAGAGCGAAGGCAATTGCATCTACCTCATCGATGAAGAAAAAGTGTTGCGTAAAAAAGTTATGCGCGCCGTAACTGATGAAGGGCCCAAAGAGCCAAACTCTCCGGTTTCTCAACCAGTAGAAAACCTATTCACTTTGATGCAATTAACATCATCACCCGAAGTTATTCAACAATTCCGCGATGCGTATGCTGATTGTTCAATTCGCTATGGCGATCTCAAAAAACAACTTGCAGAAGATATTCTCAAAATAACATTACCCATCAGAGAACGCATCCTTGATATTCAAAACGATGACGCACTTCTTGCTCGCGTTGTTAAACAAGGAGCAGACAAAGCTCGAGAACGTGCAGCTAAAACACTTCGTGAAGTGCGCGAGATTATGGGTATTAAGAAATTCTATTAATACAATAACATCTCCTTACACAATAAAAAGTCAGAGCGTTATGTCGCTCTGACTTTTTGTTTTATCTGAAAATAAAGATACCCTACTTTTGCATTACTTTACAAAGTGATTGTATAGTGCAGTAGAAGTTTTAGTGAGAAGCATAATAAATTCAGCTGATGAAGACGCCCACTTCTCATCACAGCCATTTATCATTATCACTACACCAAAATCTTTCTCTTTATCCCAATACATTGCAGTATAAGCGCCATATGCTATTCCATCATGCCCGGTCATTTTATGTCCACTTACAAGACCTGTTGTTATTACCATTGCAAAACCATAACTTGATCCGGTATATTCGGTTGGTGTATACGCTGTTTGCATTAATTCACATGATTCTTCACTTAGAATTCTAACTCCATTTACTTCACCCTTATTCATGTGCATCTTCATTACTGTTGTCAAATCTTTTAATGAGATTTTAAGACCTCCTGTTGGAGAAAAACAAGGTGTAGAATATCCGAGTTTATAGTTAGCAATTTGAGAAGAAGGATAACTATATGCCTCTGTCGAACATGTGTACGAGCCATTACTATAGTGATATATTTTTACAAATTTTGAAGAATCTAAATCCTTAACATTATAACTTGCATTGAGCCCTAATGGATCTAAAATGTGTTTCTTTACATACACGTCAAAACGCTCGCCACTCACAATTTCAACTATGGCCCCTAATATATTGTATCCTAAGTTACAATATTCATATGATGAACCTGGTTTATAATTATTCCAACATCTACGTATCGAATTTGAACTTGAAACTGATGGATTAATTAAATCAAATGTTGAATATCCATTATCATCAGACAAACTTGAAGTATGAGAAAGTAGCATTCTAACAGTTACTATTGTACTTGAGTAATAAGGATTTCTCACATTAAATCCCATAAGAGTTGAAACATCAGCATCAAGAGATAATTTACCCTGTTCAACCAACTGCATAATTGATGTTGCAACAAAAGTCTTTGAGATAGACGCGATGCGAAGTAAATCATCTTCCTTATATGCTATTTTATTTTCGCGATCTCGATAACCAAATGCATTACTATAAATAGTTTCCCCTTTATATACCGCCGCTACTGCCAAACCGACCGCTTTATGGGTATTCATAATTTGAGTAAGATCGGCTTCTACCGTCTCAGGATCATATGCAAATGGCACTACATTTTCCAATTCACTTGATGACACTGTTGTTTTAGCTCCATCCTTAAGTGTCATTACAACTCCCGCTTTATTTGAACTGTCAATATATGGAGCAATATTATCTAATGTTTGATATGTAGCACTCACCTGATCTCCACTTTTTGTATTTATCGCCAATCCTTGAGCAAACAGTTCAGCTACAAACATTGATGCAAATATTACAACTGAAAATATTTTTAATTTTTTCATATTAATTCTTTTTGTACTCAATATTTAAAAGTTATATCCTATAGTAAAATTCCAAGCCTTGTTGCGACCTGAATATTCATGCTTTGAGCCATCAGGTGTTTTCAATACATTGCGACACCCAGCCTCATAATGTATTCCCACATAATAATGCTTCATTATCACTACACCGGCTCCCATTTTGAACCCCCAATCATAACCTTTAACAGCACCATCATCGCCAAAATAGTCATCTTCACGATAATAGCTATTAAATTTTTCGCCTTCAGCACCACCAAAATTTGCTTCAAAGCATTTTTGTTCATCCTCTCCTCCTATTCCATACATAAAATATGGGCCAAAGTCGACCTGAACTTGTAACTCTTCCGTAAAATCCTTACGCAATGATGCTAAAATAGGGATTTGAATATATGAACTGCTACGATTTCCTTCAATATTTCCCCAATAATCACGACCTTCACCCACCATCGTATAGCTATAATCGTGATTTCGAGTTTGAATAAAGAAACCCGGTTGCAATACCAAAAAATTTCTTATATTTATATCTGCGACGGCACCGATTGTAAATCCGGCTTTCCATTGATTGCGAGCCAATTTTAAATCAGATATCGCAGAAGAACGATTATCTGATAAATTAGATGTATTTACTCCTGCACGAACCCCAAATGTAAACAATTTTTCGGGCAAACCGGCATCAAAAAAATCTTGAACTTGCGCACTTAATGAAGATGTAGCAAAAGCTAACATCGCAACTATACTAAGTATTGTTTTTTTCATAATTTTTACTTTTCTAAATTTGATGCTAAATTACAACAATCATTCAATTGTAGCCAAATATTTTTATATCATATTTAAATATATTTCTCAAATAAATCCGAAATTGCTTTAAATAGCGAAATTTAGCACAACGCAAAATTAAATAACTGAAAGAATTTAAGTCTAAAATTTTGCAGTAACAAATTGGTAACGTAACTTTGACACCACATTTGAAACACTAAAATAAAATTATTCTAACATGGCATCAACAGGAAAACATCTTTGGATATCCGCACGAGACTATGTAATGATTGTCCTTGGTATCGCGATATATTCTTTTGGGTTTTGTGCATTCATCCTTCCCGAAGAGGTCGTAATCGGCGGAGTATCTGGTATCGGATCATTAGTATTCTTTGCATCTCAAAAATATTTACCATTCGAGATACCTGTTGCTGTTACACAATACGCATTGAACCTTATTTTGTTAGCATTTGCATTCAGAATTGTGGGACGACAATTTGTAATTCGCACAATTTTTGGAGCTACGGTTATTTCATTAATGATAGGTATCATGCAACCCCTCTTCCATGACTTATTGGGAGGACGCCCTCTTGTTGAAGGACAAACATTTATGAACATTATAATTGGTGGTATTTGTTGTGGGGCAGGTATTGGTCTTGCATTTACTCACAACGGTAGCACAGGCGGTACTGATATCGTTGCCGCAATGGTTTCAAAGAAATCAAATGTAAGTATTGGTCGTACAATGCTTTACACAGATTTCGGCATCATTTCATCATCTTATATTCTATTCCAAGACCCTAATAAAATCGTATATGGTTTAGTAGTATTATTTATTGCTTCTTGGGTAGCAGACCAAATCATCAACACCAACCGTCAAGCCGTTCAATTTACAATATTCTCACCTCTGTGGGAAGAAATTGCCACCGCTATTAACAATGAAGCGAATCGAGGATGTACAGTATTAGACGGTACAGGATGGTATAGCAAAAGAAATGTCAAAGTTTTGCTTGTAATGTGCCGTAAAATAGAATCTGTAACAATTTTCCGCATCATCAAATCAATTGACAAAGATGCATTTATCACTCAAGCCAATGTTAATGGCGTATATGGTCAAGGTTTTGACCAAATAAAACTCAAAATTAAGACTGAAGATGAACGCCACACTAAAGCGACAATCGCCAAAGATGAATCTTCAAACAATTAATATAGTGCCCGAGCAATCGGGCTTTTTTATTATCCAAGACATAATCGTGAAACATTTTCTACGATAGTTCCACGAAGTTATTAACAATATACTTCAGTTATCAACATTTAACCCATTTTGGACGTTATAAATTGCCTTTATTACATAAAAAAATCATTACTTTGTATTTATAAATTTTGAATATTTTCTATGGGTAAAATAATTGCAATTGCCAATCAAAAAGGTGGGGTAGGAAAAACCACAACGACAATAAATCTTGCGGCATCACTTGCCTCTCAAGGCAAAAAAGTTCTCATAATTGATGCCGATCCTCAAGCAAATGCTACTTCAGGTTATGGTATAGATCCTAAATCTATGACCTCATCGATTTATGAATGTCTTGTTGATGAATATCCCATCGACGGATCTCAAGTTTCAACATGCGTAAAAGGGCTTGACCTTGTAGGTTCACGCATTGACCTTGCCGGTGCTGAATTGGAACTAATCGAAAAAACAAACAGAGAAAAAGTGTTATATAATCTACTACAACCAATAAAAGAGAAATATGACTATATTATCATTGACTGCTCTCCGTCTCTTGGACTCATCACCGTCAATGCATTAACAGCTGCTAACTCTGTTATAATCCCGGTTCAAGCCGAATATTTTGCACTTGAAGGCATCAGCAAACTTCTCAACACCATACGCATTATTAAATCAAAATTAAACCCATCTCTTGAAATAGAAGGTTTTTTATTGACCATGTATGATGCCCGACTAAGATTAGCCAATCAAATTTACGAAGAGTTGAAAGGTCACTTTGGAGACATGGTATTCAACACAGTAATTCCTCGTAATATCCGACTCAGTGAGGCACCAAGCCACGGATTACCGGCTCTCCTTTATGATCCTGAAAGCCGAGGAGCAACAAGCCATCTACTATTAGCAAAAGAAATCATTTCAAAACATCGTAAACAAGCATAAACATAAAACTTATGGCACTTAAACGCAACGCATTGGGACGCGGACTTGGTTCATTGATTTCAATGGACGATGTTCCGGCAAGAGGGTCATCTGCAATCAACAATATTGCTCTTGATTTGATTTCTCCGAATCCCGACCAACCACGCACAACCTTTGATGAAGAAGCTCTCGATGAACTTGCTACCTCAATAAAAGAACTTGGCATTATTCAACCATTATCATTGCGTCAAGTCGGACCTAATTCCTATCAGATAATTGCGGGAGAACGTCGATATCGTGCAGCACAGAGAGCCGGTCTCACATCAGTTCCTGCATACATAAGAACTGCAAACGATACAGAACTCACTGAGATGGCTCTCATCGAGAATATACAACGTGAGGATTTAAATGCCATTGAAATTGCATTGACATTCAAAAAACTAATCGAACAATACGACTTGACTCAAGAACGATTGAGCGAGCGCATCGGCAAAAAGCGTGCTACAATTGCTAATTTCTTGCGACTACTAAAGCTCCCGGCAGAAGTTCAACTCGGATTAAGAGATAAGCGTGTTGACATGGGACATGCTCGTGCATTATTGTCTATTGAAAAACCATCTTTACAGCTTAAATTATATAACGAGATTGTCAAAAATGGATTATCGGTGCGTAAAGTTGAAGAACTCGCCAAATCTTACCAGAAATCAGCAGAAGATGGTACTAAAATCGAGTCTAAAAAGAAATTAAAATATAATAACTCCGACTTTGATATTCTCAAAAAACATCTTTCAGCAACATTCAAGACATCAGTAACCTTTACTTGTGATAACAATGGTAAAGGAAAAATAACATTTCCTTTCAAAAATGAAGATGAACTTGAGCGATTAATTTGTATCTTTGATGCCATAAAACAGCAAGACAACCAATAATAGCGTATCGTAGCGAGAAAGTCAGTGCTATCGACGATATAAATATATGTGTATCACAAATTTAGGCAATGTTCCAAATTTACAATAAAACAAATAGCGTTTTGAAGATGAAATCCTTTAAGGGACTAATGTGCGTGTTTATTATCTCGCTCATATGTCCTTTTAACATTTTTTCATCCAATCAACGCAAACCCATAAACATACAAAAACATAACAACCATACTATTTCAAATTCTGATTCTGTTATTGCAATAGAGCGTTCTCAATTTCATAATCCAAGACAACCTTTTACTACAGTCATCAATGACACAACGATCACGCAAAAGAGAGAGCGTGAAAGCCTGATTTTAGATTCTATTGCTAATGATACGACATCAGTAAAAAAAGAAATATTACTTGCTGACTCTATTAATGACAACACATTTAATGAACGCCAAATATTATTCAATCCTAATCCGACAAAAGCAGTATGGCTATCTGCTCTATTTCCCGGATTAGGGCAAATTTACAATCGCCGATATTGGAAACTGCCCATTATTGTAGGCGGATATATGGGTCTTGCATATGCAACATCATGGAACAATCGCATGCTTAGCGACTATACCAATGCCTATCGGGATATAATGGACACTGATCCAACGACAAAAAGTTACATGGATTTCTTCCCACCTACTGTTAAAGAAGAAAATCTCGATAAAACATGGTTAACAAATACACTTAAAAGCCGAAAAAATTACTTCAGACAAAATAGAGACCTTTGCATAATTTGTATGGTGGGTGTTTACCTTTTAGCAATGGTAGATGCCTATGTTGACGCTTCGCTGTCTCAATTTGATATCACTCCCGATATCTCAATGCAAGTCGCTCCAACAATCATGCAAGAATCACGAGACAAACTTCCATCTGTTGGATTGCACTGGGCTTTATGTTTTTAATATCATTATCACATAATTATCAATGAAAAAATTTTTATTATCTCTGTTAATAGGCTGCTCATCAATATACTCAATAGCTGATGAAAATATTCTATCTCTAAAACATTCAATAACCGATAACGATATCGTTTATCCATCAAGTTTTGAAACTGACACAAAGAAAATGATGGAAAACTGGTATATGCAAAACTATATCGAGTTAGCAAACAGAAGCAATAAATCAACTGTAGGCGCAACCGATGATGTTTACATCGATCGACTTGGGAAGCTACCATACGTAATTGATATGCCTTTCAATAGCATTGTAAAATCTAACATTGAAATGTATATCAGAAAACGGGATTTGGTTGAGCGCATGTTAGGGATGAGCCTTTATTATCTGCCTATTTTTGAAGCGGCTCTTGACAAAGAAGGTCTTCCCGAAGAGCTTAAATATCTACCCGTTATCGAATCAGCACTAAATCCATATGCAAAATCTCCTGCTAAAGCTGTTGGATTGTGGCAATTCATGCGCCCAACTGCAAAAGGATTGGGAATGGAAATCAACTCTTTAATCGATGAACGCCGAGACCCAATTCGTTCTTCCGATATGGGTGCAAAATATCTAAAACAATTATATGAAACTTTTAACGATTGGTCTCTCGCTATTGCCGCATATAATTGCGGACCAGGCAACGTAAACAAAGCAATTCGCCGAAGTGGAGCTGCCAATCCCGACTATTGGGCAATATACCACCACCTGCCAAAAGAAACTCGCGGATATGTACCTGCATTTATTGCAGCATGCTATATTATGAACTATTATCATCATCATAATATCAGTCCGGCTCTTGCAAAACGACCTTTAATCACTGATACTATACATGTTTCAAGACGCATCCATTTCAAACAAATTTCAGCAGTGCTTGATATCCCCATCGAAGAGATTAGGACATTAAATCCACAATATCTCAAAGATGTTATTCCCGGAGATATACACCCATACGCATTAATACTTCCATCTCAACAAGTACATTGCTACATAATGAGTGAAGATAGCATTGCAAACTATGATGTTGATAAATACAAACGTCGCACTGTAGTTGAGCCAGGTGAATATTTTAACGATCCAAACGGCAAATATATAGTTAAGGAAGAAGTTCTTTATCACAAAGTCAAAAAGAATGAAAACCTCCGCAAAATTGCACGTCGCTATGATGTTGACGCCGATGACATCAAGAAGTGGAATGGTCTTCGTAGCAATAAACTTAAACATGGAAAAACGCTTAAGATCATAAAATACACTCGCACTCGCGTTGTAAAAGATGACTCAACAACGACATCGGCCAATCCTACCGCGATTGCCGACTCTACATCAAAGACATCTGCTGATACAGTAAAACCGGCTTCTAAAACAGAGACAAAACCAGCTTACCAAGAAACAAAACCAAAGAAAAAAGAGAAAAAGTCTCAATACACTACCCACAAAGTGCGTAAAGGTGAAAATCTTGGTAAAATTGCTGAAATATATGGTGTAACAGTAACTCAAATCAAGCAAGCCAACAATCTCACAGATACAAGAATACAAATAGGTCAACGCCTCAAAATACCTCAAAATAAAATTCAGCAAAGTAACTCTCAATACACCACCCACAAAGTGCGTAAAGGTGAAAATCTTGGCAAAATTGCTGAAATATATGGCGTAACAGTAAAACAAATACAAAAAGCCAATAACATCAGTGGAACTAAGATTAAAGTTGGACAAAAATTAAAAATCCCACAAAAATAGACCAATAAATAAGGCGAGTTTTAATGAACTCGCCTTATTTATTTAATAGTGGCAATATCTCTGTCTCAAAAATATCTTTAGCTATTATTCTATAATGAGGATTATAAGCTTCTCGATATTGACTACTGTGATGCATTACATATCGTCCTCGTTGCAAAACCTGAGAAATAGCTTGTTTATCGACTTCGTAATTCTCAAGATTTAAATTCATTTCATCTATAACTTTTACAGCCTCAACCCATTCACCAGCCCATTGTTCTACAACAGATTTATCTGTAACATTGGCACTTCTAATAAATGCATTAAAAAAGGCTGATACATCGACTTTCCCTGACTTTATTGCGCCCAAGCCTACTCTGATATAATTCCCCTTAATTCCTGTTGGCTCTAATATTACAACTGAATCTATATCATCTCTATTCAACTCACTTAAAAGGTATTTTTTAGCAGCAATAGTATCACTTATTATATGCTCCGGACCAAATTTATCCTGGAAGAAACTTTTATAAATATCTTGCAATGTTGACGCCAGGTAATCTACCATTATGCGCTCTACTGCTGTTTTGACCTCATTAGAGTTTACTTTTTGCGCAATTGCCACCATTGGCAACATAAGTCCAATGATGGCAATCGATATCATTTTCTTCATTATAATCTAAGATTGTGGACGTGATAGGATATCCAAATTTTCTACATATATTTCAGTAACAGTGCGCTTTATCGCATTGCGATCTTCCCAAGTGCGAGTGCGTAACTTCCCTTCAACATATAATTTTGTCCCTTTTCTAATGTATTTCTCGGCTATTTCTGCCAACTTATCCCACATCACCAAATTGTGCCACTCAGTGCGTTCCGGCATTTGTACTCCGGCAGATGTTGTATAAGCGCGATCTGTTGTCGCAAGAGACAATGAAGCGACGGCACGCGTCTCCACATATCTGATTTGCGGATCTTGCCCTACGTTTCCCACTAATATTACTTTATTTACCGACATCTCTCTATTCGTTTATTTTGACGCCTTAAGACCTTGTATTACAGCATTGGTAAATCCATTGGCTTCCATTGCGTTAAGACCTTTTATTGTAATACCACCGGGGGTTGTTACCTTGTCAATCTCCACCTCCGGGTTATTACCTGTTGCTTCAAGCAGTTCTATGGCACCACGCAATGTTTGTAGGACATACTCTTTACTTTGTTCAGGATAAATCCCAAGTTCTACACCACCCTCAGTTGCTGCACGCACATAACGCATCGCAAAAGCGATACCGCATGAACATAACGAAGTTGCTGCCGACATCAATCGTTCTTCGATTACTGCAGCCTTCCCTAATTCATCAAATATAGATTTCACCACTGCAACTTGTTCAGCCGAAGCATTAGTACTATGACACACAAAAGTCATACTTTGGTGGATTGAAATAGCCGTATTAGGGATAGCTCTAAAGATAACTGCATCATCGGGATTTTTAACCCACGACTTGATATCATCAATTGCAACACCGGCAGCTATTGATAACAACACTTGCAATGTGGCATCAAATTTATCTTCAATAGAAGCCAATACCGGTTGAACAAGCCATGGCTTCACTGCAAGCAACACAACATCGGCACCTTCGACAATCTCACAACTATTGATAGATGTTTTAATTGCAGGACATTCTTGCTTTAACTCATCTAATTTATCTACAGCTAAATCGGCAACAGCGATTTCTATTTCAAGATTGCTATGAGCAAGACCACGCGCAATTGCGCCACCCATATTACCTGCACCTATAATACTTATCTTCATAATATTGCTTATTATGCTTCGAGAGCTTTCTTAAATCGAGTAATAAAATCAGAGGCTTGCTCCATTGTCAACACAAGCGGTGGCAACAATCTCACCACATTTGTTCCTGATGCACCGGTAAACACTCGTTGCTCATGAATCAAACGAGAACGCAATTCTTTTACAGGATAGTCAAATTCCATTCCTATCATCAAGCCTTCGCCTCTCACTTCTTTTATTTGTGGGAATTTCTTCAATTCTGTAATCAGATACTCTCCCACTTTGCGAGCATTTTCAACAAGATTTTCTTTTTCAAAAATCTCAAGCACTGCAATTGCAGCTGCGCAAGCAAGGTGATTTCCGCCAAACGTTGTTCCCAACTGACCATAAACAGGCACAAATTTTGGACTGATTAACACACCTCCCATTGGGAAACCGTTAGCAATACCTTTGGCTATTGTGATTATATCGGGACGCACACCTGAATGTTGGTGAGCAAAGAATTTTCCTGAGCGACCATAACCTGATTGGATTTCGTCCAAAATCATCACAGCGTCATATTCATCACACAATTGACGAATGCCATGAAGAAATTCTGCGGTTGGAATTCTAATTCCTCCAACGCCTTGAATACCCTCAACAATCACCGCACACACATCACCTTTCTCCAACTCAGCCTTGACAGCATCAATATCGTTAAGAGTGAGGAATGTTACATGATTGTTTGCATTAATTGGTGCAATAATCTTAGGATTATCTGTTGCCTCAACAGCAAGAGATGTGCGACCATGGAATGCCTTACCAAATGCAATAACACGTTTTTTGCCTGTGTGGAACGAAGCAAGCTTCAACGCATTCTCATTGGCTTCAGCACCTGAATTTATCAAGAACAATTGATAATCATCATAACCTGATATTTTACCCAATTTGTCGGCTAATTTTTGTTGTAAGCTATTAATTACCGAATTTGAATAAAACACAAGTTTCGATGCTTGTTCTTGCAAAGCTTTCAAATAATGAGGATGAGAGTGCCCCACTGAAATAACAGCATGACCTCCATAAAGATCAAGATATTTATTCCCTTCGGCATCATAGGTGTAACACCCTTCTCCCTTTACAATCTCTATATCAAACAACGGATATACGTCAAATAATTTCATTTTTCAATTTTGTTTATTTTCTATTCACAAAATTAGTCATATTCTATCATTTTGCGATAAAAACTCTCAAAAAAATAACAATATTATTGTTTGTAGAGTACTTTTGCTTATAGCTCTATCAAGATATTGGTCATATTTAAAAGCATTATAACAAAAACTACTATTGCAATGGCAAACTCCCCCCAACATTTCTGTTTTAATGCAGCGATGGAATATCCCACAAATATTATTAAAACAGACGCTATAAGTGCAGGTTTACACCATGTCAATATATTGATGTTTACCCCAAACCAAAGTTTTAGTATATTTACATTAAACCAGAGGTATGTCATTTCTAACAATACGACAATTACCAATGGAATAAATAACCAATATAATTTCCGTTGAGTCTTAACATCTATGCGTTTCATATCAAAAAATATACTATAATAGCCAAATATAATTCAACCGGCATGTACAAATATAATGCAAAATCAAATCATAAGAAATAAAGAAGTATTGTTTTTTTGAAACTTTTGGTCTATATTTGTGATATCATTTTAATATCATTTCAAATTATACAAATATGAATACTGAAAACAAAAAAGAGATTGTTTATAACGGATTGCTTATAAACGGATTTATTGCACTACTATTGTGGTTATTAATTATGGCTGGAGCTATATACTCTATCGTGATAGGAGCTAATGCCGAAGATGCACTATTTATTACAGGAGGTATTATTTTAGCAATATTGGATTTCATAGGGTTAATTGGATTTTTTACTCTTGAGCCTAACGAAGCTATTGTAATGATATTTTTTGGCAACTACAAAGGAACATTTACACATAACGGATTCTATTGGATAAATCCTTTTGTTTCTCGCAAACGACTTACATTGCGCGCTCGCAACCTTGATGTTGAGCCCATTAAAGTTAATGATAAAGAAGGTAACCCAATTTTGATAGGTATGGTTATCGTGTGGAAACTTAAAGACACCTACAAAGCCATGTTTGAGATTGATGCTCAAAGCATTGCAGGCAATCAAGGCACAGCAATGCGCATGAACGCATTTGAAAAATATGTGCGCATACAAAGTGATGCGGCTCTTCGGGAAGTGGCTGGGCATTATGCCTACGATGACAATAAAGACACTACCGATGATGACAGCGAATTGACATTACGCTCAGGTGGCGATGAAATCAATGATTTACTCATCGAAAAACTCAATGAACGCCTTGAGTTTGCCGGCATTGAAGTTCAAGAGGCTCGCATCAACTACTTGACTTATGCTCCCGAAATTGCAGCCGTAATGCTTCGTCGCCAGCAAGCTACTGCCGTTATTGCCGCTCGCGAAAAGATTGTTGAAGGAGCTGTTTCTATGGTTAAACTTGCTCTTGACAAACTTGGGGCAGAAAATATCGAACTCGATGAGGATAAACGTGCAGCAATGGTGAGCAACCTGCTTGTCGTTCTATGTGCCGATGAATCGGCTCAACCGGTAATAAATACAGGCACACTCAACCATTAATCAATTATTATGGCTGACAATACAAAGAAAGAGCCTCGCATCAAATCATTTGTATTGCGCATTGATGCCGAAACAATGAATGCAATTGAAAAATGGGCTGCCGATGAGTTCCGCTCCACAAACGGGCAATTACAATGGATTATTGCAGAAGCCTTGCGAAAAAGCGGTCGCTTAAAATCCAGAAATAAGTCTAAAAAAGAAACGGTCTAACGATCGTTTCTTTTAGTTTATAAACTTGGGTGCCATGAAGAATAATCCAAATGATAAACCAAATCCCCAATTACGTGCCGGATAACTCATATAATTACCATAGACACTCAATGATGCAAATGGCAATCTAAAAACAGCTGACACCTCACCTATAAATTCAGGATCAGCAAACCATTTTCCATAATAGGGAGAAAAGTCCAATGGATTTTCATTTATCTTGCGAAATGGCATAAATGTATGAAATTCACCTCGCAATTGAAAGGTACTTGATATTCTCCATATCGGTTTCAAACCTAATGTAGCATAAGAATTAGCCCTGAATGCTGGATTAAAGGCATTATAGGAAGATGCAGTGGGGGAAAATGCAGGCGCTTGAACAATAGATGCATAGTAATTATGCATCAACTTTTTTGTTGAAGCCAATAGATTTAGCTCTGTACCAATTTTAAATTTACGAGTCAATGAAAAGTAATTTTCTGCATTAAATTCCATTTGTCCCCAATATATATCATCACTTGTATGATTGATTCCATCATGCGGTCTATAATTATAATCTCCCATTATCCCCATTGCATTTAGTCGATAGTAAGCACCTTCTGTTGGATAAACTTTATCATTCAAAGAATTATACTCATATCTTGCAAATGCTTGACCTAAATTATAATAACTTTTATCTCGCTCACCTGCCGAAAAATCTATAACATTGCTTTGATAGTAGTTGTCTTGCAGATATCCATAACCTGCTCCTATTTCAAACATACCTCTACGACCAACTCCCACACTATAACTCAATCGAGCATAAGCCTCAGTATTTGAAATAAATGTAGGGAGATTGTCTTCATAAAACAAGCTCTCACTTTCATAGAATTTATATCGAGAAACAATAGCTTGCAGTTTAAAATATGAAGGAAAAGAAGTGCGCAAGTACATTCGAGTGTTTAACTCGCCTGCCATGTAGCTCTGTCCTATCCAAGCATTTAAATTCATGTCAACCGAATTAAAACTCAATGTATTATAACCTCCAGACAAGAATAACATACTATTGGTTGACGATGAGATATAACCACCAAAAGCCAACCTGTAATTATCTTTTACCGATGCTTCCATATCAAGAGTAAACAACCCATTTTGATTATTATATATTGCTTTTGGCACAAGGTTTTTCAATTTGCCGGGAGTTATTATGCTATAATAGGCATCCTTTGCTTGGTTTATATTAAAGGTATCAGCTTGCGACATAAACACATGTTGTATATAATCATTTTCATCAGGAGTTCCTCCTTTAACATTTACCGAGTCAAACACTATATGGGGTGTTTTAGATTTAAAAACAGCTCTTTTTAAATCTACTGATTGAGATGACACACGAGCTGTTACACGATGTGATATTGTATCCATCATATCGATTGCCTTACGATATCCTATGCTGTATATATCTTGAGCTTTTGGGAAATCAAGAAGTCCAAATTGGTCCAAATCCAAATCGATATAAATTCCCTCATCTTCTGATATAGGCGTTATTTTCCCTTGCATAATCATACTTTCAAGTTGGTCTATGATATCATTTGTATTAACTGCTTCTTCCGATGAAACATTTACCCCTATAATTATAGATGGAGCAAAATCACTTCGCATTACATCTACCGGGAAATTATCATATATTCCACCGTCATAAACCCACACTCCGTTCATCTTTATTGGATAAAATACAACGGGGAAGGTCATTGACGCTCTTATAGCATCTCCCAGATCTCCATCACGACACACAATCTTACGCTTGTGAGTAACATCAGAAGCAACACATCTGAAAGGGACAAAAAGATTATCAAAATCTCCATCACATTGAGCTGTATGCCCCGCAAATAATTCCATAAAAGCAAAATTCATTGGCAATGGGTTTATAAAGCCTTGAGGTAACAATGAATTTGGTTCCTTTTTATCTCCAAGATTTATGCTCACAAACTCCGGAGTAGGCGTATTTTTCGCAAAATAATATGTTAAATTTGGATCGATTTTACCGGTTGACCAATTGGCAAATCCAGGAGATTTAATCAACTCCATCATCTCATCGGGAGTATACCCGGCTGCATATAATCCTCCCACAATTGCCCCCATAGATGTTCCTGCAATATAATCTATGGGAATATTATTTTCTTCAAGAGCTTTAATAACTCCAATGTGTGCAATACCCTTAGCTCCTCCTCCACTCAAAACAAGGCCCACTGATTGTTCACGATTACTATCAGCTAAAGCCATAAATGGGAATATAACTGCCAATAAAATTATTATTGATTTTACGCGCATCATATCTCTTAGATTTTATATCTCAAAATTACATTAACTCCTCTACTTTCACAATAATTATACCTTAAAAGAATACAAAAGTGGATGTATCAGATAATGACACATCCACTTTATAAACAACTTTTATAATGATATTGTTATCTGACGATAACTTTCGTTACTCCATCATCGACTTTTACAATATATATTCCAGGTTGACATTCTATTTCTCTGCTATTTTTACTAATCAATATTCCACTAATAGAATAAACCTCTATTGTATCGGCATTTCCCAATATGCATATATTCCCCTTTTCAACAAAAACTTTTATATTTTCTTCTTCAACAACCTCAACACCAACCGTTTCATCTACTTTAAACGTATATTGTGCAGCAAGTTGTCCTGGCACATATTGATATAATTTTGCCTCATAATTACTAATTATTTCAGCAGTAAAGCTATTGGGATTAGATGATATTGCCGCTGTTGAATATTGCTCTGTATGAGTTGCAATTATTTCATTTTTTTCTACATTAATAATTTGGAATCCATCACAATAGCTTGTTCCTATAGGCTCAACAGCAAATTGAGTATCATTTAGCGTAAATAACGTTCCTCCTTGAGTTGTTGTAATTCCATTGTCGGGATATGCCTCGAATGTGCCATTGCTATTATGATAGAAATGTTTCTTTCGTCGATCACGCACTGCAATTTCATCACTATTTATATCTGTAGTCAATGGTATTGCAAATGTTTCAGCATCGGCAGTTGTTACTGATGATACATCAATCGCTGTTGCTGATAACTGAACACCATTTTTTATAATAATCTTTGCCACTGATGTTGCTCCAGAAGGTATGATATAGACAGCACCACCTTCAGCACTCATTATATTTCCTATCGCTTTACCAATATATTTCATTGATGCTGATGCCATTCCATTTGGTAAAGTAATAGTCAAATCTTGATATGAAGAACTGCCCGACGGCAAAACTTTAAACGATGTTGCCGCAGCTGACCAAACTGTAGTGCTTAAAATAATATTACCGGCATCATCACTTGTAATAGCCGATCCGGCGGCTGAAGTTCCGGCATCAGTTAATCCATTTTTTGTCCAATAATATAATTTAGAACCGGCATAATCATTAAAATATATCTTTCCATCAAAACCGGTACTCCAACAACGACCTGATGCCGCTGCTGCAATGTGTCCACTTGTGTGCACCCAGTCTTGTGAAAGAGAATAACCCACCTCTGTTGATGGTTGTTCAGGCTCATCAGGAGTATCTGTAGCAGAGCCGTTAGAATACACTACAATTCCTGAAGCAACAGAACGTTCCGACCCATCAGCCGGTTTTGTTGCTAATGATCCATTTATTGCCATTTGGGCTGAGCCTCCACCATCAACTTGAAGAACTGTTTGTGCTCCAAAATGTTTCATTATATAACCTATGCGTGTACATGTTGCACCATAAGACACACCCTCTTCGGCATTTTGACCTTTATCTACAACGCACATATACAATTTTGTTCCATCGGCATTAATTCCATATAATGACCGCGCATAGGATGTCGTATTATAAGATTCATCGGTGGCTCGAGTTGTAATTGCGCCATTTTGCATTATAATTGCATTACCGGCAATTACGTTTTCAAAATCGGGTATAGAATTTGTATTATTAGCCGGGTGCCAATAATATTTGAATTTCATTTGATCGCCAACAGCTACTGACGATAATACACTCTGACTGACTCCAGGTGCCGCAACAAGTACGAGATCATAATTCCCTCGTGTACCCCTCGATGTATTTGTTAATATTTTTCCAACTGTCGCTGTAATCCATCCATTATGTTTCATTGTTTGACCGGCATCGAGCGTTAAATACACCTCTGTAGCAGAGCCTGTAACTTCTGTTCCGGGCTGTCCTGCCGATGTGTTTATAACCTTAAATGCTTGCTCACTTGGATATTCGGGAGTAAACAACGCCATAAAATCACTCGCTATACAATATTTATTTACTTCAGTAATCAATAATGAATTAGTAGCTTCATCTGTTCCCCATTTTGCCGGACACATTGCCTTTATTAATGTTTGATAATTACCTATATGAGCCTTCCCATCTGATGTAAAGCCAAGCACACCATGACGAGTAGGTCCGCCATTCCATTGATCATTAGTATAATTGGTTTCAGTGATAATTGAGCCATTAACCATACACCCCCCAAGGCATGTATTCGTAGCATGAACACCGGCTGACGTTGCCGTTTGTGAGGACATTGACCAGAAATGTCCATTTTGCACTACAATAGGATTGCGACCTGCCGATGTCTTACGAGCACTAAATGTTGTGGGTTTCTCCAAATTTTGTAGTTTATCTTGACCAATAAATGCTTCTACTCTCACATCCTTATTGGTCAAATCTACCTCAGCTATACTAACATTACAAGCACTCGGTGCGGTAAATCGCATGCGTGTATGCTTTACCCCTGTACTTGGCGTTGAAGTTTCTGTAATAGTATAGTTATAAGTTTCATTTCCGTTCGTAAAACTTTCAGCATTTACGACAAAAATTGAAGAAACTATAAGCAATAGAGTTAAAAATCTTTTTTTCATGATATTTTTATCTTTTTATTCAATAAACGAGTCTTTGAAGCCAAGGAAATACAAAATGCCATCAAGACCTATTGTTGAAAGACTTTGTTCAGCAGTAGCCTTAACCTTTGGTTTAGCATGAAATGCAATTCCGAGACCTGCTGTTGCAATCATTGGCAAATCATTAGCGCCATCGCCCACAGCAATGGTTTGAGCAATGTTCACATTTTCAACTTGTGCAATGAGTCTTAATAGCTCAGCTTTGCGCTTGCCATCAACTATATCTCCCACATAATTTCCTGTCAACTTTCCATCGCTACCTATCTCAAGTTCATTGGCATATACATAGTCAAAGCCAAATCGTTGTTTTAGATATTCTCCGAAATAAGTGAACCCACCCGATAAAATCGCGGTTTTATATCCCGCGCGTTTGAGTACAGACATTAATCGGTCAAGACCTTCAGTTATGGGTAGATTTTCGGCGATATCTTTCATTACACTGACATCTAAACCTTTTAACATTGCAACACGTCGGCGGAAACTTTCACAGAAATCAATTTCTCCTCGCATCGCGCTTTCAGTAATAGCTTTTACCTCATCACCTACTCCTGCGCGCATAGCAAGTTCGTCAATAACCTCTGTTTCAATGAGCGTAGAGTCCATATCAAAGCATATCAATCGACGACAACGACGATACATCGTGTCTTCTTGCAAAGACACATCAAACTCCTCGTCAGAAGCTATTTTCATAAATCGCGATTGCATTTCGGCTTTATCGCGCGGAGTGCCACGCACCGATAACTCCACACAAGATTTTGATAACGGATCTTCAGTTTCAGCAAGGGGCATGCGACCAGTCAAACGACGTATGCTATCTATATTAAGATTTTGCTCTGTAACAACATCTGTCACTAATGCTATGTGACGAGCAGTCAAGCGACGACCAAGAATGGTAATAATCCAACGGCTTTTGCCCTGACGCCCAACCCAGTCGGTGTATTGTTCTTCTGATACCGGAGTAAATCTTATCTGCATATCAAGTTCAGATGCTTTAAATAGCAACTCTTTCATAATTTCACCAGAAACACTGCTATCAGTCTTAAACAATATACCTAAAGACAATGTATGATGAATATTTGACTGTCCGATATCCAAAATCACAGCTCCGTAACGAGCTAAAATTTCAGTTAGAGCAGCAGTAACTCCAGGGTGATCATTCCCCGATATATTAATCAAAATCAATTCTAATTGTTTTTCCATAACATCAGAATTTAAATCAATAGGCTCTTTGGCTACCTATATGATGCCAATAGAGCCTATTAAATATTTTAGAATTTGAATATCAAATTATGCTTGTTCTGCACGATAAGCATCGCACGCGCGTTTTACCTCACCATGAAGAAGAAGAAGGCGTTTAGCTTCTTCGTAAGGAAGGCCAAGTTCGTCAACAACCATGCGAGTACCACGGTCAACAAGTTTAGCATTAGATAATTGCATATTTACCATCTTGTTACCTTTAACGCGACCCATTTGAATCATAACTGCAGTAGTAATCATGTTACAAATCATCTTTTGACCTGTACCTGATTTCATGCGAGAACTACCTGTTACATATTCTGGTCCTACAATCATTTCAATAGCGATATCAGCAGCTTCTGAAATAGGAGCATCAGGGTTAGATGTGATAGCAGCAGTCAAGATGCCACGTTCGCGACAAGCATTAAGAGCGCCAATAACGTATGGAGTTGTACCTGAAGCAGCAATACCGATAACTGTATCTTTTTCGTTGATATTGAACGCTTCTAGATCTTTCCAACCTTGAATTGTATCATCTTCGGCGTTTTCTACTGGGTTGCGAAGAGCTGTATCACCACCAGCGATAAGACCGATAACCCAAGATGGATCCATACCATATGTTGGAGGAATTTCTGATGCGTCAAGCACGCCAAGACGACCTGATGTACCTGCACCCATATAGAAGATGCGACCACCTTTTTTCATGCGGCTAACGATTCCTGTAACAAGTTTCTCAATTTGAGGAATAGCTTTTTCTACAGCAAGAGCTACTTTTTTGTCCTCGTTGTTAATATCGGTGAGGAGTTCCAATACCGATTTCTTTTCCAAGTCATTGTAAAGTGAAGGTTGTTCACTGATTTTTACAAATGCCATATCCTTTTATTTTTTAATGATTATGTTTTCTATTATTTAGAGTGGTAAGCGATCAAGCCTTCCATTGGAACTTGAAGGATTTTACCGATTTTGCAATCTACTGCATCAGCAGCTTCTTCAAGAACATCACGATAGTAGTGAGCAATTGAGCCTACAAAGTTGATGCTATATTCTTTGTAGTTAGCATAGTTAGCGATGTTGCGCACAAAGAATGCTTTGAATGCGTTCAAAACAAGGCGGTGAACTGCAGGTTCTTCGATGTTTTGAATGAGGAATGGAGTGATTGACGCAAGGAAACGGTTAGCTGGGTGCTCGCGATAAACCTTTTGAATAATTTTCATGCGGTCAAGATCATATTGTGCAAGGAATTTTTCGCAAAGGTGTTCAGGAAGTTGTTTTTTCAAAACATCACCAACAAGCAATTTACCAAGCACAGCGCCACTACCCTCATCGCCAAGGATATAACCAAGAGGAGATACGTTATCAACAATCTTTTCTCCATCATAGTAGCAAGAGTTTGAACCTGTACCCAAGATACAAGCGATACCAGCTTCATTGCCAAACAAAGCGCGAGCTGCAGCAAGAAGGTCAGTATAAACTTCAATTACAGGAGCTGAAGCGTTAGCAGCAATTGCACGACGCACATTGCCACAAACATCATCATTGATACATCCTGCGCCATAAAAATAGATGCTTTCAAAAGCCATTCCTTCTACTTCAGGTTTCAACTCATTAGCCATGCGAGCTGTCATTTCTTCTTCGGTAAGCATTACCGCATTCATTCCAGGGGTAAAGAATTCTTTTACTACTTTACCATCTTCAACGGCACACCATTGGATTTTGGTACTGCCACAATCTGCAATTAGTTTCATATCTTAATGTATATTTTGTTTTTATAAAGAATATATCCAATACACCAGTTAATTGCAATAAATATTATTGCATATAGACATGATGCCAATGTTGCATCTCCAAGCATTGACAACAAGAAATCGTTGTAAATAAAAGTCTTGATTGATGTTCCATCAAATTTTATTGTAGCAAATAAAATTCCCAATACACCACCAAGCACATACATAAACAATGGATTTATACCAAATGCTTCGAAGAATCGGCACCATTTTTTATAACCTTTAATATCAATTATCCAAATGAGCAGAGCCAATAATGTTGAAGCAAGACCACATGTTACTACTGCAAATGTGGGTGTCCACAACTTTTTATTGATGGGAATTGCATAGTCAAATAGGAATCCTAAGAACATCAAAACAGCACCAATTATAAACAATCGATTAACTCGCATATTTATATCTTTAACTTCCATCATCTTCATTCCTGCCCAAAAGCCTATAAGGACATGAGCAATTGAAGGTATCGTACTCAACAAGCCTTCCGGGTCAAGAGCTAATTTCACTCCATCAACTGTATCTTTATACATGTGGTCAACACCTAGGACAGCACGGTCAATAATTGAGATAATGTTATCTTCAGAGAATGCCAAACCATTTCCGCAAAGCAATAACACGCCATAGCCAATCAATAGTGTAGCCACTACCCAAAGGATGTGTTTACAGCGTAATAGCAATACTATTAACGAAGCAAATCCATAGCACAGTGCCAAACGTGGCATTACTCCTAGAATGCGTATTGTGTCAAACGAGTTTGCGGCTTCCAAGAATGATTTACCTCCTGCCATTCCATAACATAATTTGCTAAACCATGCTATAGCAAGACCTATTGCAAAAATCACAACTGTGCGACGAATGATTTTTACAAACAATGGCAATGACAATTTAAATTCAAATTTTCTCAATGAGATAAATGTTGAAATACCCATTATAAACATAAAGAATGGGAAAATCAAGTCAGTGGGTGTCAAACCATGCCATGGTGCATGTGCAAGCGGAGCATACATGTTGCTCCACGATCCAGGATTATTCACCAAAATCATACCTGCAATAGTGATACCTCGCAAGATATCAAGTGCAAGCATTCTTTGTTTAGGTTTCTTTACTGCTTCCGACATATTTTATTTAAGATTTAGCTTTTGTACAATCATTTACTAGATATGCGATAGATTTATATGGAATACCGCTATTAGTAGATAGCCCTATTTCACAAGTACGGCTATTAGAATATCCATATTTCACACCGGCTTTCTCGATTTGTGGACGCAATTTACGCAATGCATATTTGTTCACTTCGGGCAACATAAAACCTTTATCGCCAGCAAATCCACAACAGCCCACTTCTGATGGTACAATTACATTGCGAGAACATTTACCAGCTAAAGCAATGATTTTATCAGCGAGTCCCATGCGACGAGTAGAACAAGTAATGTGAACTGCTATAGGCTCATCTATTGGGGTAAACTCCAATTCAGGAGCAAGGAAATCATGAATAAATTCAGCAGGTTCATATAAATACATGCTCTTTATGTGTTCACGCATACGGTGAAGACATGGACTTTGATCACAAAGAACAGGATATTTACCATTTTCTGAAGCTTCAAGCAATGCCTTTTCAAGTTCAGCTGTCTTGCGGTCAGCAATGTCAGGCATACCCTTACTTTCCCAGATAGTACCACAACACAAGTTTTTCATTCCTTTTGGGAATATTACCTCATATCCAGCTTTGTTACACAATGTTATGATAGTATCTACTAGTGGAGCGATTTTCTTGCCTTTCTCGCGAGAAACGCCCATCGTTTGATTTATACAACTTGGGAAATATACCACTTTCTTCGCGGCTGGTTTAACCACTTCTTTAGGAGAATAGAATGCTCCGGGAAGTGTAGGAGTCCACAATGGCACACCCACTTTGTGCAAAGCATTACCAATAGCATTTACCCCTCCTTCGCCTAGCACTTTTCCTGCAAAATTAGCGGTTGACAACACAGGGCGAAGCACACCTGTTATCACTTTCAAATTATTTGCAGCAAAGTTCCCAATCTTATAACCCATGCTTGTTGGAGGAAGACTTGCTTGACGCAAATCATGTATCATCTCTCCTGTGTTATTACCCATTGGACATGATGTACTACACAAGCCATCACCGGCACAAGTAGCATTTCCCAACAATTCAAATTGCTTTTCAAGGCGAGCCAAGCGAGCTGGGTCTTCACCAGTAGTTCTCAATCGTGTAATTTCACGTTGAGCGACAATGCGTTGACGAGCTGAAAGTGAATCAGAGTAGCCACAAGTTACGCAATTCACTTCACAAAAACCACATTCTATACATTTATCTACATGAGGATTTGTCAATGGTAGTGGTTTCAATCCTTTGATATAACATTCAGGATCATCATTGAATATTACCCCTGGATTAAGGATATTTTGCGGGTCAAATAGTTCTTTGATGCGTTTCATATATGACCACGCCTTTTCGCCCCACTCTTTTGCCACAAATGGAGCCATATTGCGACCTGTTCCATGCTCAGCTTTCAACGAACCATCATATTTATCAACGACAAGACGTTCAACAGCAAGCATGAGGTTTTTATATCGTTCGACTTCTGCGTCAGAATCAAACGATTGAGATATGATAAAGTGGTAATTACCCTCCAATGCGTGTCCATATATACAAGCATCATCATATCCATTTTCTTGGAGCAATGCTTGCAATTCGACAGTTGCCTGAGGGAGGTCCTCAATTTGGAATGCAACGTCTTCAATCAAAACAGTTGTACCCAAACGACGTGTACCCCCTACTGAAGGGAATATACCTGAACGGATTTTCCAATATTCAGAGTATTCTTCCGGCTTATCAGTGAAATAAGCAGGTTTATATAGGTTAAACGGTTTGAGGATTTCAAGTATCTCGTTTATATTTTTCTGCAACTCTTCAGGAGTGTCGGCCTTTGTTTCTGTTAACACTGCTGTCAAGTTTTCTCCGGTTGTGTCATTTACAGCCGAGAGTGATTTTTTATCTAATAATTCAGCACCAAACACCGGGCCTTTCTTCATTGCCACAACTGCTTCACATGCTTCTTTCAAATCGCTGAAATAAAGCATAGCACTTGCTGAACAAGGATAAAGATGAGAGGTGTTAACTGTAATTTCAGAAAGGAATGCCAATGTACCTTCAGAACCCACCATGCTGTGAGCAATAATATCAAATGGATCACGGAAAGTAACAAATGGCAACAAATTCAAACCTGTAACGTTTTTGATGCTATATTTATGAAGTATGCGATCAACCAACTCCTTGTCGGCACAAATTTCATCACGCAACTTCATGATACCATCAATAAATTCAGGCTTGATGCGTGCAAATAATGCACGTGAGCGATCATCGCCCGTGTCAAGCACAGTACCATCGGCAAAAACAATTCTCACCGACTTAAGAATTTTATCACTATTGGCATGTGTACCGCAGTTCATACCTGATGCATTGTTTATCACAATACCTCCCACCATCGCCGATTTCTTTGATGCGGGGTCAGGAGCAAACATGCGTCCATACGGAGCCAAATATTCATTTACTCGACTACCGATAATACCCGGTTGAAGAGTAATAGTGGAAACATCGGGAGAGATAGAATATTTCTCCCAATGTTTTCCTGCTACTATTAGAATTGAGTCACTAATGGCTTGTCCTGATAAACTTGTTCCTGCTGCTCTAAACGTTACAGGCAACTTATGTTTTGTTGCTGTGGCAAGTAACTTAGAAACTTCTTCTTCATCTTTTGAGCGCACAACAATTTGAGGTATCTTACGATAGAAACCGGCATCAGTACCCCACGCAAGACGTCGAAGATCATCGGTGTAAATGCGATCTTTATCAACAAACTTTTTAATATCGTCAATATACTGTTTATAAGACAATTCCATAGAGACTATTTTTAATCTTAGTTATAAAGATAATATTTTTTTGATTTTTCTTTAAACGCATCAACATCCTTGTTCCAATAGTCAATGATGTCAGCGACTTTATAATTCTTTGAGAACTTGATGCGTATTTGATCTGTACCACACACTTTGTCAAACATGTTCCAACGGTTACCAAGTGTTCCTTGACCATCTTCGTCAAGAAGTCGCTTGTCGGGGTACATCTCCGCCAAAATTTCCATTGCGTGGAATTGTACCATTGTCAATTCACAATCAAGAACATCTGTTACATAAAGTTGAACACCTTGAAGGTTTTCTCCTTTACCCACACTATAATAAGGTTTAATGTGGATAGGACGGAACATGATACCTTTAAGATTCAATGCATTCAATCTCTTGCAGAATTCATTTGCATCAATCCATGAAGCACAAATCAATTGGAACGGCATAGTGTAACCAACACCGATTGAAACAAAGTACAATTCTCCAATAATACCTGTTGTTGGGTAATAGATTGCTGATTGTGGATATGGTTGGTGAGGAGAAGGAAGAATCCAAGGCATGCCTGTTTGGTCAAATGTCATGTAACGATGCCATCCTTGCATGGGCACAACTGTCAATTTTGTTTTCTTACCGTCCTTCAACATCCCATCATTTAGCATTAATGCAAGTTCACCAGGAGTTAAGCCATAAAGATAAGGAATTTCAAATTGGCTCACCAATGAGAAGAAACCTTCTTCCACAAGATTACCCTCAACTTTCAAACCTGAAAGAGGATTAGGACGGTCAAGCACCATAAATTCCTTATTATTTTCAGCACATGCCTCCATACACAAGCCCATTGTACTGATAAATGTAAATGAGCGACAGCAATTATCTTGAATGTCATAAACAAGGACATCTACATCAGCAAGCATTTCAGCCGATGGTTTCTTGTTTTTCCCATACAAAGAATAAACTGTTACACCTGTTGCTGCATCAGTATAAGTTGCAACTTTTTCACCGGCAGGTATATCTCCACGCACACCATGTTCAGGACTATAAAGCGCAGTGAGTTTCACTCCGGGAGCATTTGCAAGGATATCTATTGTAGAAACAAGATTATTATCCACACCACTTGGATTTGTAATCAACCCCACACGTTTCCCTTTCAATTGCTCAAAGCCACCCTCACGAAGCGTTTCAACACCGGGTTTTACTTGTGCAGAAGCTACCATTGCCACAAAGGCAATGGTTAGCATCATTATTTTCTTTAACATAGAGTTCATCTATTTTTATTCTTCTTTTGATTGAGCTTCTTTAGCACCATATTTGGGATCGATGTGACGACGCACAAGTGCAGTTACAATCCAAGTTGCAACATTACATGCAAGTACCCACCAGAAGAACATGATGTAAGAGTTACCAAGAAGACTTTCTTTGATGAAACCTGCAGCCATACCTGGAAGCATCATACCAAGAGCCATGAATGCTGTACAGATAGCATAGTGAGATGTTTTATATGGTCCATCAGCAAAGTACATCATGTAAAGCATAAATGCAGTGAAACCAAATCCGTAGGCAAATTGTTCAAGAATGATTGCAGAGAAAATCAACATGCGGTCTCCCCACAATGCATAATCAGGTTGAACGTTTGAAAGAATGATGTAAGCTACACAGTTTAGAGATGTAGCAAGAGCCATTGGCCAAATCCATTTTTTCAAACCGCCATTTGAAGCGCAAATACCACCAATAATACCACCAATAGTTAGACCTACGATTGCAAGCGTTCCATAAGCAAAACCTACTTCGCCTTGAGTCATTCCAAGACCTCCGGCATCACGAGATGCGAGAAGGAATGGTTGACAAAGTTTTACAACTTGAGCTTCTGGAAGACGATATAAAAGCATGAACAACATTGCAAGAAGCACATGTTTCTTTTGGAAGAATGTTACAAATGAACCTGAGAATTCTTTCACTATATCACCAACACTTTTTTTCTTCGCAACACCTTGACCTACAGCTTTATCAGCAGCAGGAGCTGGAAGGATAAATGCATGATATACAGAAACGATTGCAAAAAATGCTGCACAAATGATTACTGTATATTTCCATGCAATAGCAACATCACCTGTTTGAGTTTGAATGAAACCGGCAAGCATTACAAGACCACCTTGACCAAACACGTTTGCGCAACGGTAGAATGTAGAACGAATACCAACGAACATACTTTGTTCTGCTGTATTAAGAGCAATCATATAGAAACCAT
This sequence comes from Muribaculaceae bacterium, assembly GCA_017436845.1. Taxonomy (GTDB): domain Bacteria; phylum Bacteroidota; class Bacteroidia; order Bacteroidales; family Muribaculaceae; genus RGIG4079. The sequence continues at coordinate 14,332 of JAFSCJ010000011.1, read as the reverse complement.
CTGATGCAATATCGTGTGTAGCAGAGCAGAATGCAGTAATAAAATAGAAGAACAAGCACACCATGAACATGCTCACAGGAAGCCCCTGTGCAATTTCTTCTTTGTTAGGCAATGGAAGTGTGAATGCAATAGCAGCAAGACCCACCGCAACACAGATTTGCATTGTTACTGTCCACCAACGTTTTGTTCGAATGATGTCCACAATAGGACCCCAGAAAGGCTTAATTACCCATGGCAAATAGAGCCAACTTGTATAAAGAGCAGCATCGGTTTCTGACATACCGAGCTGAGTGAAGAGTACCATTGTCACCATATTGATGAAGATGAATGGTATACCTTGTGCGAAATAGAGCGTTGGAATCCAAGCCCATGGATTGCGTTTTGTTGCTTTACTCATTATCTGATTATGATTTATTGTTTATTAATATAATTTCTTTATTGATGCATCAATGAAATAATGCAATAGTATTTCTTCATAAGGATAGCCTTTAGCTCCCATTACGGCAGCACCTATTTGGCATAGACCTACACCATGTCCCCATCCGGCACCTTTTAAAGTAAATGTTGAGGGAAGTCCATTTGCATCATTTTCACCTTTTTCAACTACGAAAGCTGAGCTATACAAGTGAGAAGGTGATAATGTGCGACGAATTTCAAGTTCTTTACCTATTGTAAGCGTCTTTTTAGTACCAACGATTTTCAATTTATAAAGACGACCTGATGTACCTCGAGCAATGGGAATAAGGTCAACGATATCGCCATAATCCTCTCCTGAACGTTCTCGAACAAGTTTAGAGATTTCTGCTTGAGTATAATCTACTTTCCAACGATAGAAATCAGTTGTTTCTTGATCATAATTATTCAAAACTTGTGAAAGGATCTCAGCATCAGCTGTGTTACAGTGAGCTTCAGGACGTGAGAGTATCCATTCGCGAGCGTTTTCCTCAACTGTCAAATCAGGAAAATCTGTTTCATTCACACCATCACGACGAGCGACAAGGTAATTGTAATGAACAGGTTCCCAACAGTTTTCAAATTCTTCATACACGCCACCACAACATTTAGAGAAACGTGCATCACATAGGTTTTCACCATCCATGAGCACTTGTCCTCTTGTTGCCTCAATAGCTTTTGCTACTTGAGGAGTTGATGCACGAGTGATACCTTGATAACGTTGGCAATGGTCATCGGCACATACATCGAAATTTATGTGGTCTTCACGATCATACCATTTTATCAACTCTCCCTCTTTGTTTTCTGCTGCAACATATTTTTCACCTGATGACTCAATGCGTTTATTTTTATCAATTTGTGCAAGCAACCAACTGCGAGAAATAACAGCATGAGCCTTAAGCAATTCAAGTGATGCAGTAGCACTCATTTCCGAAGAAATTACGCTGAGCAAATAGTCTTCTACGCCAAGTATATTCACCGGAGTGATTTTTCCATGCTCAACAATTAATTTGAGTGCACCTTTAAAACGTTGAACTTCTTTACGTTCCCAGTGGAAATTTACTCCAATAGTAACATCTTCAAGTTCAAAAGAAGCTGATGCTTCATCAACAGGGATAAACTCTAATTCTTGATATTTCTCGTTATTCCATAAAATAACATTACCATCGGTGGTAGCAACTTGGCTACCACTGACGGTTTTATCAAGAACACTAAAAGTTCCGTCAAGTGTAAATTTCACTTCGGCGGCACTCATAATGCCGACCTTAATCTTAGGTTCTTCCATTAAAGAATCTTTACTTAATCTTGTTCACAATATCTTCAACAGCTTCATTGCTTAAACAAAGCTCATCAAAGATTACTTTAATTAATTCTGCATCAACTTTGTTGAAATCCTTTTCAAGTGGAGTAATAAATACACCACCCATATCTACTGATGCAGGACTAAGCAACATCTTGTCATCACCTTCTGTTCCATAGAAAGATGGACGATGTTGTTTGCGTGGGATCACAACAAGTCTAACACCTGCTGGAGTTGCAAAACAAAGCAAATTCATCATTGGCTCTTTTTCTCCCTCAGGAACAGGGATTGCATCATATAGACGAGTAAACAAACGTTCTCCTGCTTGAGGATCTTTTGAGTCAATAACAAATACGTTAAGAGGCAATGATTGACATGCAGCGAGAACAGCATCACCATCTGTTGCAATTGTCTTTAGTTCAGCGTTTTCAAGAGCATCTCCAATTGTAAGGAAGTCGCTATTTCCTGCTTGAAAGTGCATATGATCAGGAGCTGATGCACCACACTTAGGCCCATTATAGAACACAGTGTATCCATCAAGGTCATGTGCTAGCGACATCATATCAGCAATACGACCTTTTATCAATTGGTCAACGTGCCCCATATCAGGTATAGTCAAATGACGAGGGAAAATAGGGAATGGGTTGATAAGAATAATATAACCATTTCCCCACTCTATTCCACGTTGAACAGTTGGACGATTTTCAGCGCAAAGGAAGCACTTGCGTTCTTTCAAAGATTTAGCATCAACTTTAGCCGATGACGAAACAATGCGTGCAGGGTTAAATTGCACTTTTATCTTCATTCCGTCAACAACAAGTTCTTTTACTTTAACGCCTTCAAGTGCTTTAAAATTATCGGCAGCAGTTTGCCATTCAGCCAACTGCTCACCGATAAATTTATTTACTAATTCAGTATTAACCACGACCGTAAGGAATTATTTGTTTTTGTTTAATTCAACACGAGCTTGAAGTTCCCAAGTACGGATACGGTCCTTGTAAAGGTTGTTTGCATTAGTCTTGTTGATATCCAAAGCGTGGTCAGAGTTATCTTCCCAACGACGACAGTAGTAAACTACATCATATACGCGGCCTATTTGATAACGACGAGAGAATGCAAGACCAAGTGCATAGTCTTCACCATAACTTGTATTAGGCACATTGATTTCACGAAGCATTGGAGTATAGAATGCACGTGGAGCGCCAAGACCATTGATACGAAGTGCATTATTGCGACCATTTTCTGGAGTCCATTCTTTGTGATCGATTACACCAGGAGGAATCATTTGCATATTGATGTCAGTAAGCATATAAGTACCTACTACCATTGAGCAATTTTGTTCATAGAATGCTGCAACCATCTTAGCAAGAGTATTTTCATCAGAGTAAACGTCATCTGAGTCAAGTTGAACTGCAAATTTACCGCATTTAGGATGATTTACACCCATGTTCCAACAACCACCGATACCAAGGTCATCACGTTCAGGAATGATGTGGATAAGACGTTCGTCATCTTTGAATTCATCGATAGCCTCTGTTGTACCATCGGTAGAACCATTATCAATAATAATGAGATTAAATTTAAAATCTGTTTTTTGTGCAAGAACACTCTTGATTGCATCACGAACTGTGCGAACACGGTTACGTACAGGTATGATAACAGATGCTTCATATTCAAAATCACCTTGGTTGAAGTTAATTTCTTCAAATTTTGGTTCAAGATAACCACCGATTTTTTTGAGGTGATCAGTACAAGCTTGTTCCATTTCAATTTGCACGCCACGGTTTTTAGGATCAACATAGCTAAAGTGAGATTCACCTTCAGTTGTTACAGGAAGTGCAATTTCGGTGTAAAGATATTCGTTGATGTGAACGAGATCCCCTTGACGAGAAACTTTCAAACGAAGGTCATAAAGACCGGCTGCAGTATATTCTGCATCAATTTCGGCAGCAGCAGCTTTCAAAGCGTTAGTATTGAAGAATAGAACTGAACCAAAATTGAAATCATCACGCAAAGAACCAAATTGATAGTCAATTACAGGAGCGTTAGTTTTTTTACCTTCAACGATTTGATAGTTGTCGGCATATACCATAGCTGCTTTTGAGTCATTAGCAAGACGCACCATGCGTTCAAGAGCCAAATAACCCATTACGAGATTGTTATACTTAGTGTAAAGTAGAGTGTAATCGCCTTCAGTAGCGTTAGCGATTTTTTTCATGGTAGCTGAGCTATTAAGTGTATCAATGTTGATAACTTCACAACCTTCTACTGCAACATTTGCATCAGAAGCAAGGAGGAAAATTTTTGATACTAAAGCGTTTTGACGAAGGCCGTCAACTGTTGCTTTCACTTGCTGAGCATCAGCACAAGGGATAAAACAATTGATAGTTTTCATGAATAATTTAATTTATGATTATGAATAATTTTATTTATTATTTTTTGTCTTCAAAAAATTTCAAAATTTGTTTCATTAATGATGCTTGCGCTGTTGTATCTGTGATTGTTTCAAATGGGAAACCTATCACTACTGTACGATACTTGCCGGCATCAAATGCTGTCCCTGCAACTAAGTTATTTTCGCTATATCGCATTATAGTAGCTCCTTTTTCTTTATCTGATGGATAAAAACTATCAGGAGATTCCACTACATAACATTCTTCATTCAATTGATTACTAAATGTACTATGCCAATTTTCAAATTGAGGGAAACGAGATTGTACCTCATAGACACTACCCATTACAGCCGCTTGATCAACACGCCATTTGTAGCCTAACACCTCTGAAGCAAATGCCTTATCTGCATCAGTAGCTCTTGGATTGTCCCACAAATCAGTTGCGACATAAGCTCCAGACACAAAAATATCACCTCCTGCATTACAGTGAGCTGTTATCTTTTGTTGCAATGCTTGTGGAAATGTTTTATAACGAGAGCCGTATACTCCACGTCCCACAATTATCTCTTTTTGTTTTCCTAATATCAAGTCAATAGGGCCTTGATATATTTCATTTGATGACATATATGCCTCTACGCTTGATGAAATAAATGAACGACCGGCAGCGACAATAGCAACGCCATGGTTGTAAGCAAAATCGAATGTGTTACCAGCAATTACCATCGTTTCATAATTGGCTTGACTTGCGCCAAATCCGGCAGCATCATCATCCATCCAAGGAATTTCGCGACGGAACTCATATTGTGAACCGATGAAACTAATATCGTTTATATATGGAACTCCATAATCCTTTGTGTCATTAAACCCGGCGATAAGACCTGATTCAAATGTATCAGGACCGGAAATGCGAGTGAAACCATTAACAACAAGTACTGGTTCTTTACCATCCCCCTTATCACACATTGCAAGTATTTCAGATGGGAAACTGATACCGCCATCATTCCCTGCGATGATGCGATAAGAATGGATATCATTATCTTCTATTTCAATACTTATTGAAGGCTCTGTTACTGTTGTATAATCAACAAACGCGCCATTATTCAAACGATGTTGAACGATATAATAAGTTGGTCGAGCAGTTAATTCAAGAGTATCCACTGTTTCTTTCCATGACAAGTTATACACTCCATTCTCTCCTTTTGAAATTGCGAAAGAATTAACAGGCAACGGCTGTACTATGTATGGGCGATTATCTCTTTTAGCAATGAATTTCAACATACCTTTGTAAATTGCACGACTCACAGTAAAACGGAATGTTGGATCCAAACCATACTTCATATCGGCAAAGTTTTGATGAGATAGTAGCTCCAACAACATAGCAGGAACTTGAGGAACACGAGCTTCATAATATGTTTTATCCCACATTGCACGACGCATCCACTTAGGCTCATAAGCAGCACGAATATCATTTACAATATTTGTAACAACCTCATCAGTATAATCACGCGATGCCATGCGTGAAGTTCCGTTGGCATAAGTACCATTCTTGTCTGAGTAATAGATTGACAATGTTCCGATAATTGAGTCATTCATAGTAGTTCCGGCATCGGAGTGGAATGCCAAAGACAAATCAATGGGTATTTTCAAGCCTTCTTTCCCGGGCAACATCGATGACCCACCCATTAAATAGTTTACCCACAGACCTCGACATTTGTAATCATCAGTATAATCATTTATGTTGCCGGAAGGTGAATATATACTATCAGGGATACCTGCCCATTGCATCCAATATCTTGCAGCTTCTGTAAAGCGAGGATATCCACTTTGTACATATTTGTAATCTATGTCATTTCTGTCGTTTACTTTACGAGCAACATTACCCATTCCACCGCCAATCTTTACCGCATCGGCCGATACAACAGCTTTCTTGTTGTTAGAAACATTTAATAGTTCCACGACAGGTTTTTCAGAAACGCCCTTAGCCAATGGGAAATGTCCAAGATAAATCCATGTTCCTCCCCCCATGCGTTGATTAACCTTAAATTCTTTAGTTCCTGCCAATGAATTTACGCGATATAACGCATCAGTTGCACTATTTGAGAATGAAGCATAGGACACATACACAGCATATTCACCTGCCTTAGGCATGTCTGCTCTCCATTGAGCAATAGATGCATCAGTAGCTTTGCGAACAGTCTTCACCATTCTCACGCCACCCATTCTAAATGGGTTGTCATTATCTTCTAAAACAGCCTTTTTATATGCAAATCCTGCAGTATTTGCATCTCCCCACAATTCTTTACCGTTTTTTTCTACATATGATTGTTGTGCATATCCTCCATCCATATCAACAATAACCTCACAAGCATTTGTATCTCTATCTCTTGGACTCAACACATATGCGCCGGCATTTTGCAACATTGGCATCAAAAACGGCATTACATAACTTTGTGTATATAAATCCTCTACAGTTTGAAAAATACGAGCACGTTGCCATTCCCATCTATTTAATTTCGGTTCAAAGTACCACCCATGGCTTTGCCACATGGCAATATTTGCGCCTTCTAATCCATTTGGGGCAGATATCCCATCTACCGCAACAACAAATGGAGTTTTCTCTTTAGGTGCTACAATTTTCTTTTTAGCATATAGCACTAAATCATTGAGATTTATGCCATTTGACGTAATAATCAGTTTGTAATTCGCAACATTTTTAGGCAAAATCGACCTTATCGACTCTGTCATTTTAGCAACACTTTCTGTAGAAAAAGAGTGATCTGCAAGTGCTGAATTACACTTTATTTCAACAATTTTCTTTTTGTCATTTACAACAATATCCTCCACTTTAATCTTTCCGGCGGAGAAATACGCATCTTGCTGATTTTCAATAATATTACATACATCAGCAATGACATTATCTTTAGAAAATGCCATCATAGAACAAATTAAAGCAAGAGCAAAAAACATTATACGACTGCAGTTCATATACTGTATTTTGTAGTATATAGGTTAGTTATCTCACAAAGATACTATAAAGTTTTATATTTTACAACAAAAACGCCCATCTTCGATGAAGACAGGCGTTTTAACTATTTTTAATAAATATTATCGAGATATTGCAATGCGATGAGTAGATTCACCTTGTGCTGTTTTTACTTTAACAAAGTAAACACCTTGATGCAAATTATCAACGGCGATACTGCTTGTGTTATTAGCTTCTGCTACTTTTACTCCACGAATATTAATTATTTCAAGAGTATTAATTTCAGCCGGTGATTGCACATTAATAATATCTGATGCTGGATTTGGGTATATCTTAATTTCAGATTCTACATCAGCGACAACATCATCGATGCCGGCTGAACTATCTTGCATCATATTATCAAGACTAAATCCACCTGTTTGAGTAATTGGGCTTGTTACTTGAACGAGTTTGATTTTACTCAATACATAGTAAGGAACTGTTTCACTCAATTCAAGAGAATTCATTTGTACTTCAAAATATTTCCATCCACGGAAATTCAAATCACAAATCTTTTCATATTTAAGGTCAGTTCCTGATGTCACACCCACATAAAGTTCATGATTATTAAAGTCACCATAAACATAGAACCCAAGTTTATCACCTTTTACAACTTGTTTTTCTTCAGTTCCGACATAATCCCAAACTATTACGCCATCACGATTTGAAGCAAACGCATAAGTAAATTTACCGCAAGCTGTATCAAACAACTTATCTGTGGTATTTTTTATATATTTTGGAGTAGTTGTTGAAGAACCAACTGTCTCATCTACATTATATGCAAACAAGCTTGCATCATTAAATCCTTCAAGTAAATCACCTGTCGCATTTGCACTTTCATCAGTTGCTGTAAATTTCACTTCATAATCTTCAACCAAAGGCAAACCATCCGCATCACGAATAACGCCACCGCCAGACAACACTACTCGGTACTCTTCACCGGCATTCAGGTCTGAAGCCATAGTTAATACCAAATTCCCAAAACCTCCGGCAAATGTATTTGTTTTGATTCCTGTACGAGACTTGAACGATAATTTGTTATTGCTTGAATCATATACTGCTACCGTAGTAGATGTAGGAACTGTACCTCCATTCAATGTTCGATCAAAACGGAACTCAAGCGTAGGAGCTTTTATATGCACTGTACCACCTTCTTGTGGATATTGGTCGGTAATGGCAATTCGTTCGCGATCTTGAGTTGTGAAACTCAACACAAAATCTTCTTCCATTTGAGGATGAGAATATATTGTATCGGTGGTACAAGCACTCTTATCAATCTTGACTGTATAATTAGTATTCTTAGTTAACCCTATATTAGGGACAAATGATACAATTCTAAACGATTTTTGATATGTGAAATAACCATCTACGGCAGGTTCAATTGAGAATGCTTTTTCAAAAGCATCAACATCAACGTCCCAATTAAATTCTAAATCTATTGATGCCGCACAACTCACTTTTTCACCCTCAACAGGAGCAGGCGAATATTTTACAACAGCCAATGGTGCTTCACGTTTATATACTACAGGCATATCTTCATATGACACCTCATCAGCAATAACAGTCACTTGTTTTTCTGAAGTATAATAGTTATTGTGAGAAACACGCACAGTATATGTTCCAGGTGTTACGTTACGGAAAACATATACGCCATTATATTCTGTGTCAGTGGTGCGAGTTTGAAGCACATTTCCTGAGGCATCTACCAATTCAACATATGCACCATTTACAGGCATAAACTTGTCGCGACCAAGCATTGTATGTCTGGCGAATTCTCCTGTATACTCCCAATTACGAATATTGTGGTCATCATATATAACACCGGCAATATTACCTGTAACAAAACGATCTTCTGTGTCAAAGAAAATCATCAAAGCCTTAGCAAAATACCATGCTTCGAGCCAGCAATAATCTTGATTCATCAAACGGTGAGCTTGCGGGCGGTGCTCATGCATACCACCTTCAGAAAGCATAGATGTTCTATTGCAATTACGCAACACTCCCAAAGAATAGCCAAGTAAAGAGCGGTCTCCTGTAACACGACCTGCATTTTCAAAATCAACCTGACCTTTTGAATTTATCCAATTAGAATATTTACTTGTATTAAAGACCTCTTTAACCACCTCTGAAAGTCGAACACTTTCTTCACTACGAGCGACCATTGATGTTTCCAAATGATATATTTCCAACGGATAATTCACACCTTCGCCCGCATTTGAGTGAATAGAGATGAATGCATCAGCAGCCAATGAATTAGCAAGTTGGGCTCTTGTATATAGAGATGGCTCAGTTGGCTGATCATCAGTTTCGTCATCGGTATATTCATTGTGTCTACGTGTCAATGTTATTTTTGTACCAAGCGAATCCAATATACTTTCAAGGTGCAACGCCTTCCACAAATTACTTTTAGATTCCCACATTGACTCCTTAACAACTGCACAATACGGCCAGATGTTCATTCCTCGGTCATCTCCTTCATATCCGCCATGACCGGGGTCAATAACGATATTCAAATCGCTCATTTTTTTAGCTTCGACTGTCAAACAAACAGCAAAAGCCATCATTATAATTAATGCTATCTTCTTCATGACTATTCAGTAATTTTTATGTTCATAAGATACATTTCACCTTCTTCAGTTGTGTAAACGATTTTATCAGCTGTTGCTGTTACACCGGCAACAAGAATATCATCATTTGTAAGTTCTATAACTTCTTTTGTTGCAACATTAATAGCAATAATCTTTGCACTTGTAACAACATAACCATCATCCTTTGTTTTCAGAGCAATTATAAAGTTATCACCTGCCCAACATGGGAAATCAGCACGCATGGCAAGATGTTGCGCTTTAGAACCATCCAATTCAGAGACAAACAAACCTGAATAAATTTCATTGAACAATAATTTTCCTTTTGAAGGAGACAGTGATGACCAAATATAACGATGACCATCTATAATTGGGTTTATCTCTTGCACTCGACCATCAATAGAAACACTAATTGATTGTTTATCGGCTTTTGTTGAAGCATAGGTTTTATTTACTAATGCTCGAGTATCGAAATTTTTACGAGATGGTTTAATTATTTGATTCTTATTTTCAGTTTCAAAGTTATAATTTTTCACATCTCTTTGTCCTAATCCATCTACAATGACTTCAGTTTTGAAGGTAATTTCTTTACCATCAGCAGAGAATACCGGCTCAAAACCTGCACCAACGCTTTCATCAATTACCTTTACTTCATTAGTTACAAGATTTAAAGATTTTAGCCCTTTATAATCCGGCTTGGTAAATAATACGACATCTCCATTAGGGCTTAATGTTGGATGATGAGCTTCTTCACTCAATCCGATTTTTTCAGTTGACACAACAGTCAATTCGGCAGCACTCATCGTCATACCAAACGCCATCATGGCAATCATCAAAATTGATTTCTTTTTCATATTTAGTATTTATTTAAGTTTTTAATGTTTTACTACTATTTTACGCACAGTACATCCTTTTGCCGTATAAATATTTGCAATATATGTACCTTCAGCCACTTCACTAACGTTCAAAACGTTACCAATTGCCGATGCAACCATTGCTCCGCCCATTGAATATAAATCAATGCGATCAACCATACCATCGGCATTTGCGATTAGATATTCGGAAGCAGGATTAGGATATACCGACAAATCGGCAATTTCGACCTTTTCAACGCCTAAAGCTCCATCTACAATAAGATTTACATTATCAAGACGGAATGCTCCTGTGCGACTCATTCCATTGTTTTCTTGTGATAATTTCACGCCGGTAAATTTATACGAAACGCCCTCTCCAAGAGAATTCAATGGAATTTGAACATATCTCCAACCAAGGAATGTCATGTCACAAACTTTCACATATTTAACCTCAATATCAGAAGTTAATTCCAAATAAACCTCGTTTGCGGTTAAGTCGCCATTAATATGGACTCCTATAGCATCTTTCGAAGTAAATGCAGTCGCGTCTTGAGCTTCAACTTCAACAGTGCGAGTCCACAAGGCTTCACCACCCTCTACACCTGTAAATACATACGCAAAGTTAACTGATTTAGAGCCAAACAACTTATCTGAATTAGCGCTTACTGTTGTTGATGTTAAGTTAGCACAACCATTTTCATTTTGGGCATAAATCGTCGCATCTTCCATCTCATCAATTGTTACATCAGATTTTGCCTCACCGGCATTAACAGCTGTAAAGTTAACAACTTCCGGTTTTTGCAAGGTGATGCCATCATAATCTTTAAGATTTTCAGAAATTGTCATTGTATATGTTTCACCCGGTGTCAAATCTTTTGATGCTGTTACCTTAATATATCCAAATTCATCAATTGCATTATTGGAAGTTTTCAATGTACGTCCATTAAGGGATACTTTATTACCCTTAGAATCCAATATTGTGATACATCCTGTTGCACCTGTTCCATTAGGGAAACGGTCAAAACGCAATTCAAATGTAGGTTTGGTATAATGCACTTGATCTCCATCACTTGGGAATTGACCGGTTAATGACATATAATTACGATCATTGGTAAAGAAACTAAATTCAAATGGCTCTTTTAGCGTCAATCCATCAGGATGTGCAGCTGTTGTATTTAATCTGACTGTATATTTTGTACTTGTGTTATATGTCCCTTCCGGAGTAAATATCATGCGATAGTTTTGATCTTCCCAACGAATTTTTCCCTCTATTGCCGGTTCGATTGAGAATGCTGCTTCAGTTAATTCTGTATCCATATCCCAGTTGAAATTAAGCACGATAGGAGAATTACACAAAACGCCATCATCACCATCTTGCCATACCGGAGAATAGCTGACTACCTCAGGAGCAGTACTGCGGATTTTTTTCATCTTAGCATTTACATAAGATATCTCGTCAGCATTTACAGTAACATCCATTTCTACAGGATAATGGGTATCTTTAATAAACTTCAATTTATAATTACCAGGTGTCAATTTTCTAAACGCGTAGATGCCGTTATATAACTCATCCGTTGTACGCTCTTCAAGTTTTGTTGTTCCTGTTTCATCATAAAGTTCTATTGTTACCTTATGCATTGGCATCAATTTATCATCATCATACATTATATAAGTCGCTTCAGCACCACGCAAAATACGTTCATCATTGATACGTCCGGCAATTGCCCCATAATCAACACCGGTAACACCAAAATATTGATTTATTGCTTTACGGAAATTCCATGCTTCAATCCAATGAAAATCAGAATTCAACAAACGATAAGCTTCAGGGATATAATCATGGAAAGAGCCCTCTGATAGCAAACCGGGGATTGTCAACCTGCGCAACACGCCATAACCTTGAGTTCCCCATGAAGATTGAAACGACCAGTCACCACGAACATTTAGATTTGTACTTGTCCACACTGTTGCCTGATTAGTCAACAAATGTGTATTTGCATAAGTCGCCCATTCCAAAGAGCCTTCTATGACAGGTTCGTTATCATATCCACGATACAACATCAAAGGGAAATTTCGGCGAGCGGCCACGCCTGTTGCATTTGAGTGAATTGACAAAAATATTTCTGCCCCCGATGCATTTGCAAGCAACCCAATTGTTTCCAATCCAAGGTCATCAGCTGTTGTATTAGCAACACGAGACATTACAACATTGTAGCCTTTTTCCCAAAGCAACTCACGTAAACGAAACCCTTTACCCAAGTTAGATTTAGATTCAGCAAATGTTGCAGTATCTCCACTCTCAAACGGATAAATAGTCATAACTCGGTCATCACTATCATAACCTCCATGACCGGGGTTGATATATATTGTTATTTCGCTTGGATCTACAGCCATTGCCGAAACCGCTACTAATATCGCAAATATAGAACTTAATATCTTTTTCATTTTTCTTCCTCCTCAATTATTTAAGTGATATATTCATCTGATACAGACGACCATCAATTGTGTTATACACAATTTTACCCGCATCAAAAGAAGCAGTTGGATTCATTGTCATTGATTCAGGTTTTGTTAATTCTTGGATTTGAGTACCGTCAACATTCATTATCAAGATTTGAGATGAGATGTTTTGATATCCATTATGTTTTGCATTCATGGCAACAACATGATTATTACCAAACCACACAGGTGACTCATAATTACCTAACTCAGCAACAATTGTTCCATTAAGATCTGTAATTACGATTCCTCTACCTGCTGCAAAGAACATCACTTTTGTCTCATCGGGAGAAAGTGAAGCCCAGAGGTATCCTGCTGATTTTTCAATAGGAGTATATGACTTTTCTACACCATTTTTTGTTATAAATAATTTTGTACCTTGTACTCTTACAGCAGTTTTAAGACTGACCGGTGAAATTACTCGTCCGTCCACTGATGTTATAACACCACCTTTAACAGCAACGGGGCGAGCAACAAGTCGTCCTTCTGAAGAAATAGCAACTTCTTGTTTTGATGCTAAATCAAACTTCTTAGCTTGACGCATATTCTTTCCCTCTTTTTGAACTTGGGTAATGTAATACACCTCTTTTCCATCGGCAGAGAATGACGCATCAAGACCTGCTCTCTCAGCTTCGCTGATTTTAATAGTTACATCATTATTAAAATCATACATTTTCAATCCTTGACAATTTGCTGATGTGAACAGCAATTTAGTTCCATCTTGATTCAATACAGGATAAAACATCTCATTTTCTACTCCTCGCAACAAAGGCTCAGTAGAATTCACTTGTGCAATTTGTGCATGCGATGTCAAACATGCAACTGCAACTAATGTCAACAAATACTTTCTCATTATTTTTAGGGTTTTATTTAATTACTATTTTAGAAATTTTTGAACCTTGATTTGTTGTCGTTTTTACGAAATAAATTCCGTTTGGCAACATTGATACATTCACTTTTTCCGTATTATTATTTCCACCAACGAAAAGAACTCTCATACCAGCTGTATTATATATCTCAACCTCTCTTATATCTTCATTTGCTTTTACAGTGAACGTTCCATCTGTTACAGGATTAGGATATATAACTACTTGAGGCTCTGAGTCCTCTATCTTTACTGACTCTACTCCGGTCTGATAATTGCTATACTCTGCCGACAATTCATTGATTGTTAGCGTGTGAGTACCACTATTGGATGTGCCGGTGGGGATATAGCATAATATTGT
>JAFSCJ010000010.1 GCA_017436845.1 Muribaculaceae bacterium | reverse complement strand
CTTTTTTATTCCCGGCAAAATTTTTATCAACTTTTTTCTGAAAAATATTTTCGTCGGCACTTTCAAGCGGAGCTTCTTGCGCTCCAAAATCACCGTCGCCACGGTTATCCCTCAAAAGCGAGTGCAAAGGTAGAAATTTTTATGTTATAAAACATATTTTACAGCCAAAAAATCTCTCGGTTTAACTTTTATTAAGAAGTAAAACAAACTCATCTCCATTGTCGATTTTCTCATATCGCTATATTTCAATCAATTAACGTCACCCAAGCAAAATACACATACAATAAAAAATGCGATAAGCTCACACCTATCGCATTTTGAACATATTTTATATAAGGATTAAATTATCTTATCAAGTGATGCGACATTTTTAGCGACCTCTTCATCTGTCACAATATAATTAGACAAATCACCGGCAATATAACTATCATATGCAGCCATATCAATAAGACCATGACCGGAGAGATTAAACAAGATTGTTTTTTGAACACCCTCTTCTTTTGCTTTTAATGCTTCGCGTATTGCTGTCGCTATAGCATGAGAACTTTCAGGAGCAGGAATAATTCCTTCACTTTGCGCAAACATAGTAGCAGCTTTAAATGTTTCTAATTGCGGAATATCCACAGCTTCCATATTTCCATCTTGCATCAATTGGCTCGCAACCATACCAGCGCCATGATAACGAAGACCACCGGCATGGATATTAGCAGGAGAGAAATTATGACCAAGAGTCAACATGGGTATCATGGGTGTATATCCTGCCTCATCGCCAAAATCATATTGAAAAACACCACGCGTCAATTTAGGACATGAAGCCGGCTCGGCTGCAATAAAGCGAGTATTCTTTCCTTCCAAAAAATTATGGCGCATAAATGGGAACGAGATACCACAGAAGTTACTACCTCCACCGAAACACCCGATTACCACATCAGGATATTCACCTGCCATCTCCATTTGCTTTTCAGCCTCCAGACCAATTACAGTTTGATGTAAGGAAACATGATTAAACACAGAGCCAAGTGTATATTTACAATTAGGCGTAGATTGAGCCAATTCAACTGCCTCAGAAATTGCAGTGCCTAAAGACCCTTGATAATTCGGTGTTTCTGTTAATATGCGACGACCTGCACGAGTGGACATACTTGGCGATGCAATAACTTGCGCACCATAGGTCTGCATGATTGAGCGTCGATAGGGTTTTTGATGATAAGACACCTTTACCATATAAACAGCCAATTCAAGTCCAAAATGCTTTGCAGCCAAGGATAACGCAGCCCCCCATTGTCCGGCACCTGTCTCAGTTGTGATATTTGTCACTCCTTCTTTCTTATTATAATAAGCCTGAGGAATAGCCGAATTAAGTTTATGGGAGCCAACAGGGCTAACACTTTCATTCTTAAAATATATGTGAGCCGGAGTATCAAGCATTTTTTCCAATCCACGGGCACGCACCAATGGTGTTGGGCGCCATATGCGATACATGTCGCGCACCTCATCAGGGATTTCAATCCAACGGTCAGTTTGATTCATCTCCTGTCGTGCCAACTCTTCGGCAAACAGGGGATACAAATCTTCTGCCTTCATCGGCTCCTTAGTCTTTGGATTCAATATAGGGCGGGGTTTCACCGGCATATCTGCCACTAAATTATACCATGCTGTGGGTATATCTGATTCTTGTAATAAAAATTTTTTTGATTCTAACATGATTGATTTTTTTTATTCAGCTTTCTTCTTATTTATCCACAAAGGAAAATAATATTTATTATTTATGCAAATAATATCGCATAAAAATCATATTATATTTACATTTTAGCATATTTATACATATATACACGACTTAGCAGTGTATTTTTATGCACTTTTCAAGATATCATTTGTAAAAAAGTATCTTCATCAATGATTTCAATTCCGAGCGAAGTAGCTTTTTCTAATTTAGCAGGTCCCATATTCTCTCCTGCTAATACATAATCAGTCTTCTTTGAGATGGAACCCACATTTTTTCCACCATGCTTTTCTATCAAGGCTTTATATTCATCGCGCGAATGATGTGTAAATGTTCCACTAATAACTATAGATTTGCCCTCAAGACGATTTGTACGACCATCATCAACATCCTCCGGCATCGACATTTGCACCCCGGCACTGCGCAAACGCTCCACGATTTCACGATTCACAGGCTCTGCAAAATATTCAACAATACTTTCAGCTATGCGAGGACCAATATCTTCTATTTCCACAAGTTGTTCTGCAGTCATCGCCATCAGCGTATCTATATCCCGCACAGCGCGTGCAAGTTTCTTCGCCCCCGTCTCGCCGACATAAGGGATAGACAACGCAAACAGGACGCGTTCAAAAGGCACATTTTTAGAATCCTCGACACCTTTTATTATTCGCTCTGCACTACGGTCGGCAAATCGATCAAGTACTCTCAACTGTTCATGAGACAAACAATACAAGTCGGCAATATTTCTTATAAGTCCTTTTTCATATAGCAGACCGGCAGTTTCTTCCCCTATACCGTCGATATTCATCATTCGGCGACCAACGAAATGCTCTATTCGACCTATAATCTGTGGAGAACAACCATATTTATTAGGGCACACCCACGCGGCTTCTCCTTCTATACGTTCCAACAATGTACCGCATGATGGACAATGTTTAACAAATTGAATAGGACCGTTTCCTATTTCACGTGCCGACTCATCGACACCGGTTATTTTAGGAATAATCTCCCCCCCTTTCTCTACATACAACATATCATGTTCATGTATATCAAGAGAACGAATTATATCTTCATTGTGCAACGATGCACGTTTCACTATTGTCCCCGACAACAACACGGCATCAAGATTAGCCACAGGAGTAATCACCCCGGTGCGTCCCACTTCAAAAGATACATATTGCAACCGCGTCAAAGCTCGTTCTGCCTGAAACTTATAAGCAATCGCCCATCGTGGAGACTTGGCAGTAAATCCCAGGTTCAATTGTTGGCGCAGAGAATTCACCTTAAAGACAAGTCCATCTGTTGCTACCGGCAAATTTTTCCGTTCCACATCCCACTTGTTTATAAAAGCATCAACCTCGTCAACACTCCTCATCAGCGTAATTGCATCAGAAACTTTAAAGCCCCAACGTTTTGCCGCCATGAGGTTATCATAATGGTTATCACATGGCAAACCATCACCAAGCATATAATAAAAATAAGCATCTAAGCCACGACGAGCCACCTCGGCAGAGTTTTGCATCTTTAGCGTTCCTGAAGCCGCATTACGAGGGTTGGCAAACAACGGCTCTTCATTAAACTCGCGTTCCTTGTTTAATCGTTCAAATTCATTCCAAGGAAGCACAATTTCACCTCTTATTTCAAATTTTTCAGGATAATCATCTCCCGATAATGCCAATGGGATACTTTTTATGGTCTTAACATTATCAGTAACAACATCTCCTTTTTCACCATCGCCTCGAGTAACAGCACGCACAAGCTTTCCATGTTCATATATCAGCGAAATTGATGTCCCATCAAATTTCATCTCACCAACGATTTCAAACTCCTCTCCCATGAGTGAAGACGTTGTGCGTCGCATAAAATCACCGACCTCTTCAATAGAATAGGTATTACCCAATGACAACATAGGGTGTATGTGAGCCACCTGTATAAATGATTTATTAATATCACTCCCCACACGATGAGTCGGAGACAACGGGTCGTCCCATTCAGGATGTTGCGCTTCGAGCTGCTCAAGCTCTTTCATCATCATATCAAATTCTTTATCACCTATTTCAGGAGAATTCAACACATAATAATTGTGATTATGACGATTTAACTCTACACGCAAAAAATCAATGCGCTTTTTGTCTTCTTCAAATATATTATCCCATAAACTTTCCATAGCACAAAAATAGCTCATTTAATTCACTTTTCAAACAATAATTTACCATAAACAAAGAGCGTTGCATCATCAGACGCAACGCTCTAAAGATTATTTTAATTTGATTATAGTCCTAATAGTTCACGTAATTTCAATTCGGCTTCTTTTATTCCGTCGCTATCTTTACCTCCGGCTTGTGCAAATCCAGGTTGACCACCACCGCCACCCTTGATAAACTTAGCGGCTTCACGCACAACATTTGATGCATTCATTCCCTCTTTAACAAGATCTTCGGTTAACATCACAGTCAATAATGGTTTGCCTTGCATGTCAACTGTTGCACCAAGGAACATTGTGTGTTCAGGAGATGATGCACGCACGCCAAAGGCTACATTTTTCACAACGTCAGGGACACGAACACCTGTCAATGATGTTACTTTTATGCCATTTACCATTATTGCTTTTTCAAGAATTTGTTTAGTGAGGTTATTCACACGTTCTTTGAAATATTCTTCAGCTTGTTTGCGCAATTCTACATTTTCTTCAATTGATTTACGCAATGTCTGCAACAAGTTTGGCGCATTATTAAACATACTACTGATTTCTTTAAGTTCAGCAGTCAATTCATCAACAGCTTTCTCTACATTTGCTCCTGTAATAGCTTCGATGCGGCGGATACCTGCGGCTATACTGCTTTCTGAGACAATCTTTATCATACCGATATTTCCGGTGTTATCAACGTGGGTACCGCCACACAATTCAACAGAGTCTCCATATTTAATCACGCGCACCTCTTCTCCATATTTTTCGCCAAACAATGCCATCGCCCCCATTGCCTGAGCTTCAGCAATTGGCACATTACGACGTTCATCGCGAGCAATAGCTTGACGCACTTTCTTATTAGCAAGATGTTCTACTGCTGAAATCTCTTCTGGTGTCATTTTTTGGAAATGAGAGAAGTCAAAACGCAACACATCAGGAGAAACGAATGAGCCTTTTTGTTCAACATGAGTACCCAATACTTCGCGCAACGCCTCATGAAGAAGGTGTGTCGCTGTGTGGTTGCAGCACGTTGCCAAACGTGCTTCTTCATTAATTTGAGCCACAAATGTTGTTTCAATGTCTTTAGGTAATTTCTTTGACAAATGAACACCCATACCATTTTCACGCTTGGTATCATATATCTCAACGATATCATCGCCACACGCAAGAGTTCCTTTATCCCCTACTTGTCCTCCCATTTCGGCATAGAATGGCGTTACAGAAAGTACTATTTGATAAAACTCATTGTTTTTTTGTTTCACTTTACGATAACGCAGGATTTGGGTTTCAGTGTTTGTTTTATCATAACCGACAAACTCTTGTTCTCCTTCACGCACAATAACCCAGTCAGTAGCTTCAACAGCAGCCGCGTTACGAGCACGAGCCTTTTGAGCAGCCATTTCGCTATCGAAACCGACATGATCAAGAGTCATACCGTTTTCTTTCAAAATCAATTCAGTCAAGTCAAGGGGGAATCCATAAGTGTCATACAACACAAATGCTTCTTTTCCTGAAATTTCATTTTCACCCGCTTCTTTCGCAGCAGAAATAGCATTATCAAGCAAACGGATACCATTTTCAAGCGTGCGAAGGAATGAATCTTCTTCCTCTTTGATAACCTTCATTATCAATTCGCGTTGTGCAGGCAATTCAGGATAAGCCTCACCCATGCTCTCAATCAAAGTATCAACAAGGCGATACATGAATGCCGATTTTTGGTCCAAGAAAGTGTAAGCATAACGCACAGCACGACGCAAGATGCGACGGATTACATATCCTGCTTTTGCATTACTTGGCAATTGAGAGTCAGCTATTGAGAAAGAAATTGTGCGCACATGGTCAGCAATAACGCGCATCGCGATATCCACTTTTTGATTTTCACCATATTTCTTTTCTGATAATTCAGAGATTTTTCCAATCAACGGAGTAAAGACATCTGTATCATAGTTTGAAGTCTTTCCTTGCAATGCCATACATAGGCGTTCAAATCCCATGCCTGTATCGATAACCTTTGCAGGAAGACCTTCCAAAGAACCATCAGCCTTGCGATTATACTGCATAAACACAAGGTTCCAGATTTCAATTACTTGTGGGTGATCATGGTTTACAAGATCTCGTCCCGAAACTGTAGCACGCTCTTCAGCAGGGCGCAAGTCTATATGAATTTCTGAACATGGACCACAAGGTCCTGTATCACCCATTTCCCAGAAATTATCTTTTTTATTTCCGTTAATGATGTGATCTTTTGGTAAATGCTTTTCCCAGATAGCAGCAGCTTCATCATCGCGCTCGAGGCCATCTTCCGTTGACCCTTCAAACACAGTAGCATAAAGGTTGGCGGGATCAAGTTTTAATACATCAACAAGATATTCCCATGCCCAATCGATAGCTTCTTGTTTGAAATAATCGCCAAATGACCAGTTCCCAAGCATTTCAAACATGGTGTGATGGTAAGTATCCATTCCCACCTCTTCCAAGTCATTGTGTTTCCCGCTCACACGCAAACATTTTTGAGAGTCAGCCACACGTTTATACTTAGCCGCGGCATTTCCCAAAATAATATCCTTAAATTGGTTCATACCTGCGTTTGTAAACATTAATGTGGGATCATCTTTGACAACCATAGGAGCCGAAGGCACAATTTGATGTTCCTTGCTACGGAAAAATTCCTTGAAAGACTCGCGAATTTCTTTTGCTGTAAGCATTTTAAATATAGAATTTAAGTTATATAATCGATTATAAAATAAAAAAGCGACTTAACTACTGAATTCAGTCGATAAGTCGCTTCTTGCGGAGAGAGAGGGATTCGAACCCCCGGAGGTGTTACCCTCAACGGTTTTCAAGACCGCCGCAATCGACCACTCTGCCATCTCTCCTGTGGTCTCTTTGTGATTTCCGAGTGCAAAGGTATGTCATAATTTTGAACTATGCAACATTTCTACAAAATATTTTCAAAAAAAATCTCATTTTTGAAAAACGCACCTGTTTAGCGCCTATTTTTATAGGAACACGCACCTTTCATAAAAAAAAACGATTTAATCAATACCTGATAGAGAGATTAAACAAGAGAGCGCTACTCTTGATGAAATAGCGCCCTCTATCTATTATCTGATTATCTAATTATTACCAACCCGGGTTTTGTCCTAAGTTAGGATTCAAAGTGATTTGACCTGAAGGAATTGGATATAGATAATGTTTAGCGCTATAAGTACGATTAGCTCCAGTCGATGCAATAATATAACCATTAGCATTAACTTCTACTTCCAAGTTTGGAATATTAGAAACATTTGCACCAAGAAGAATATCAGGGTTCAAATTAGTATCAAGTTTATCCAATTGATGCCAACGCACTAAGTCCCAATAACGATACCAGTTATCAACCATCAACTCACAACGACGACAACGACGGATTTCCCATAACAAATCGTTACCAACACACATATCATTATTAGGGTCAGCAATAGGTTTAGTAGTCATAGCCGGAAGACCTGCTCGAGCTTGCAATTTGTTAATAGTTTTGTCAAGGTCACCTTGATTGATTGTACCCAATTCAGCTTTAGCTTCAGCGTATGCCAAATAGACAGGAGCCAACCAGAATACAGGAGCATCGGTGTAATTTGTATTAATGTTTTGGCGGTAATACAAATCATACTTTTCTGGATTATCAAACTTGCCGATTGTATAACCGGTAGATGATGTCATATTTGCTCCAGTCACACGTTTATAGCCATAGCCTTTGAAACCCAAACAAGAGTCAACAAGAGCTGTAAGTCGTTTATCACGAGTTGAAAGCACCTTACTAATTGATACCAATTTAATAGTATCTTCACCAACTATTTTTTCTTTCAATTCAGCAGCATCATTTGTATCCATTGTTGTAGTAGCCAAAGGCTTACCATCAAGGAACAAGAAACTGTCGAATGCATCTTTAGTAATACCATACTGATTAGAAGAAGATGATGTATAGTCAATTGTAGAGTGCATAAACAAATCTTTCTTATAAGCCTTAATGAAAATCATCTCAGGATTTGATTCAAGCGCATCTGAATCGTAATTACCTTTATAAGAATCATTCAATGCATAGCCATGATCAAATACGGCTTCACAAGCGTCTACACATTCTGCGAGATATTTATTTGCTCGTACTTCATCTGCTGCTTTACCATTATCTGCTTGGGTGCGATACCTACAGAATGTACCTTCATACAAACAGATATCAGCTTTCATAGCATTTACCATACCATTATTCCATGTAATTTTATCAGTACCTGTAATCACTGAATTTGCAAAATTCAAATCTGCAAGAACAGAGTCCATAACTACATCGCGGTCTTCACGAGCTCCATACACAATTTCATCAGATGGATCAAGTGCGGTTGTAACCCAGGGCACATCACCATACATGCGTACTAATTGATAATATTGCCATGCACGATTTAAACGAGCAACAGCCTCATAATATACCTTTGTCTCAGCATCTAAAGAAGACAATTTTAGACCATCTAAAATATAGCCAATGCCACGGATTTCAGTCCACGCATTTTTCCATTCTGATGCAGTTGAAGGAACATTTGTAAAAGTCCAAGTATCAAAAGTTGCATTCGCTTGATCATCACTAAGACTCTTAAAATAAAACCACCCGCCACTACCAGCATTACCATAACCTGAATACAATTCATAAAGTCGATTGCATTGGTTGTCTAAGTTCACTTTATTACTCCAATACTCCGAATTATTTATGAATTCATCTAACGGATCTTTGGTAATTGTGTCGTCACAACTTACCAAACCCATTGTTGCGACAACCGCACCAATTATAAATATTTTTTTCATATTTAATGTCTTTTATGTTATTAGAATGTTACTTGAAGACCTAAAGAAAGAGTACGTGTTATAGGCGCTATACGTCCCCATGTACCATTACCCAAACTACCTTGACCGGCATTGATTTCTGGGTCAACAGGTAAGTTATGTCCTTTATGCAATAATGCCAAATTATCAGCACTGAAATAAACGCGAGCTTTTTCAATATAGGCTTTACGTGTCAATACCTGAGGAAGAGTATATCCAAAAGTTATATTTTTCAAACGTAGATAAGACATATCAACCAAATATCTTGATTGAGGATAGTAGTTATGACAACCAGGGCCAATACCAGGCACATTACCCTTATATTCATTACCAGGATACAAACGTGGGAAATCATAACTTTGATCAATATCAACGATACCTTGAGCAGGTTCATATTGACAATAGCTTGTTTGGTTAGCATATAAAGTCAAGTCGGCACTACGCATCAATGGGAACGCAAATGCAGATTGAGTCCATACTGAGCGTTTTCCTACACCTTGGAAGAACAAGTCGATATCAAAACCTTTCCAAGCGCCTCCAATATGGAAACTATATTCATAACGTGGCATTGTGTTACCAATAACCTTTAAGTCACCATGATCATCAGCAGTTCCTTTTCCACCATCAATCTTACCGTCACCATTCAAATCTTTAAACTTGATATCACCGGGTCCATACACAAAGTTATCTGTTTGAAGACCTGTTTGATCAGCAATACCTTCTTTATAATTCCATGATCCGTCTGCATTTTGTCCGTTGAAATCATCTTCTGTAAAGTAACGATCGGTATCAAATCCCCAAATATCGCCATAAGTAGCACCTGTATAATAAGAATTAAGCAATTTAGAATCGGTATTCCATTTTGTGATTTTAGCTTTAGCATCACCAATATTAAAATTAGCATACACATCAACTTCTCCAAAACGATGATTCCAATTAATGCTGAATTCCCAACCACGAGTGCGGAGAGTTCCGGCATTTTCATAAGGAGCAGAAGCGCCTACTACATCAGGCAATACTTGTGCCGGAGCAAGCATATCACGGTTCTCACGTTGGAACCAATCAAATCCCACTGTAAGAGAATTGTTCATAAAGCCAAGATCAAGACCAATATCTAAAGTGCGAATACGTTCCCATGATAGACTTGATGCGACCAAGTCAGGCATATCAAACTGAGTAACCTTGTTTGATCCATCAATCCAATGCACATTGCCATCGCTAATCTTACTAATTGTAGACAAGAACATATATTGTCCCACTGCATCATTACCGATTTCACCGAAAGAGAAACGTAATTTACCATTATTTACGATATCTTTCAATGGCTCAAAATATGCTTCTTCAGAGAAACGATAACCGGCAGACATTGATGGGAAAAATGCCCATTTATCACCAACAGGGAATGATGAAGATCCATCATAACGACCATTCAATTCCAACAAGTAGATACCTTTGTAGTCATAGTTGATACGACCAAAGTAACCGGCAGTACCGCTATGTCCTGCCCATGAGCCTGCATATTGATCTCCGGTAGACAAGTCCAATTGAGGAAGTTGCTGGTTAATCATTTCTGTTCTTTCTGCATTGAAACCTTCATATTCAATACCTTCGGCATTCGCACCGAGCATAACATTGAAATTATGAGCCTTGTTTATTGAGAAATTGTAGTTACCATAAACATTAAATGTCCACGTATTATATTTATCAGTCGTACGATATGCACATGTACTACTTGGTCCAACAATGTAACTTGGCGTAACTTTTCCCCAACCATAACCATATACAGTATAATCTGCATATTTTTGACCAATATTACGTACCTGATATGTAAAATCTGCATTTAAAGTAAGTCCTTTAATAATGTCGGCTTTCAAATATGCGCTCATTTGGGTCTGATCCTGAGTACGCACACGGTCTCCGGCTTGTTTAATCTCACTTAGAGCACGGAAATCCATTCCATCGAGTGTACCATATGGACCGAAGAAAGAACCCCAACGCCACAAATATTGATAAGGTTGAAGCCAAAATTCAGGACGAGTATATTCTCTACGAGACCAACTAAAACGAGTACCGGCTTTTAGCCAATCAGTTATTTGTGTATTTAAGTCAAAATTAACATTGAATTTCTCCATCTGATCTGGATTAACTTTCATCAAGCCATCTTTTTTACTATAACCAAATGAAGCGTAATAGTTAGTTGTATTACTTGAACCAGATACTGATAAATTATGACTTTGCGAAGGTGCTGCGTCATCAAAGAAAATATCACGAACATCCCAATCGGCATAGAACAAAGGTGTTCCATCTATAACGACATAGTCACCTACATTATCCCAACTCTGGAATTCTCGCAACTCACGATAACCAGCTTTACCATTGTTTTGTTCTTTCCATGCTTCGGCATAAGGAAGCATCACGTCGAAATACATACCAAATAGTTCGACAGCGTCATTAGATTGACGAGCCTTACCTTGGATAGCCGCTTTTAACTGAGTTGGAACATCCGGATAATTGGGTAAATATGTTGCTTTATCCCATGCAAAGTTATTAGTATAATTTACAGAAACACGGTCTTGCTCTTTAGCACCCTTAGTTTGCACCAAAATAACACCAAAAGCAGCACGAGAACCATAAATAGAAGAAGATGCGGCATCTTTCAATACAGATATTGACTCGATGTCTTGAGTGTTAAGCCATGAAAGGTCTTCAGTAGGTACTCCATCGACAACTATTAATGGCTTAGAAGTAGCATCATTACTCAAAGTTCCAAGACCACGAATTTGCATTGAAGCGTTTTCTGAAATATCCCCTGAGGTTGTAGTAATAGTAAGACCTGGCACAGCTCCTTGAAGAGCTTTGGCTACATCTGTTTGAGGTCGTCCTTCCATTGTCTTAGCAACATCAACAGATGAAACTGCACCTGTCAAGTTTACTTTCTTTTGAGCACCATAGCCCACGATTACTACTTCGTCAAGAAGTGCATCAGAAGGAGTAAGAGTAAATATCATGCCATTAGCAGCAGTAGCTTCAGCCGGACGATAACCGATATAGCTGACTTTGAGCATTGTTCCGGGTTTAACCTTAACACTAAATTTACCATCAATGTCAGTTGCTGTACCATTGCGTGAATTTCCTTTTTCAAATACGCTGGCTCCGATTACCGGTTCGCCATTTTCATCTACGACCGTACCAGTGATGGTACCAATTGATTGTTGGGTTGCCTGAGGTTCAGGATTGGCATATGCTGTTATAGGCATACCGGCGGCCAACAATAGAGATAAAAAAAGATGTTTTCTCATGAATTTTTTAATAATTAGTTACTAATAACGGTCATCGTAATGACCTGAGATTAAATAGATTTAAGTGCTTCTCCCTTATCAGGGATGGCTCTAAAGATAATTATATCTTAAGTAAAGCCGCTTGTGTTGTTTCCGGGCATAAATAAAGTTTTAAGTTAATATAATAACTCTTACTAAGAGATTTCACCATTTTATATTTCAATACGCAAATTTAGATATTTTTAGACAATCCACAAGTTTTAACGCAAAAAAATTTAACCACACGCACAAAAAGGGCATAGAATTGTTTTAATTCAGAACGTACAAAAGAACACACTTCACCGAGCTTCTCGCTGAATATCAGCAAAATAATCCATGCGTGAAATCTCTTAGTAAGAGATTTCACCATTTTATATTTTTTACTAAATAATATTAAGGATTATATTTAATAAACCGAACTGATTTTCATAATATCAGAATCAAAAGACTCTCTTACTTTTGCTTTATTTTTCAGTTTATTTCGATAGGTATAAATTGTGTTTACAGAATAGTTCAAAATTTGCGCAATGCGTGAGCTATCCTCAATACCAAGTCGCATAAATGCTAAAATACGAAGATCGGTGTTTAATTTTTCTTCGTTTTGCAACATTATCTGTTCATCATCCCTAAGCAAGGCATTTACACCTGAGACAAAGTCAGGATAGATGTGAAGAAAGGCATTATCAAACACATCATAAAATTCCTTACTCTGTTCCTCAACAAATTTGCCCGACTTTGTTATTTTATATAAATCATCAACTTTTCCTGTTGTTATTTTTCTGTTCACCATTTTACTGAACTGATTGAGTTTATCCATGTATATTGAACATAAACTCAAAAATTGGCTGATATAAAGTTCTTTTACTTTATTTGCATCACGCAAATGCTGTTGCAATAAAGCCATGCGTTTCATCTCTTTTCGCAAGAATAATAAGACACCGATAAGCAACATCAGCATCATCACTAACCCGGCAATAAAAGCATACATCAGATTTTGCCACGATGACACCTCGACTCTATGAGCCGACTCGATAATGGGCAGAAATTCAGCTGATTGCACCATACGCATCAATGCATGACATTTTACCGCATTGGCAAGCGCAATCGATAAATAGGTGTGGGCACGATCTACATCATTCCTCTTAAACAAACTTTCTCCAAGCTCCTGTAATGACATCACTTCAAGCGTTGCCGATTTTATATCGGCAATTGCTGACAATGCCAAATAATATAAGAAATCATTATCCTCATTATTCACCTGAGCAATATCGGATATTATGTGGGCCGCTCGCGCGTACAAATTACTTTCTTCCGATACCGAGTTGAGCAGATCCAATAATATTATCTTCGCTTTGGAATACTCATGATTGGCAAAATAATATTCCCCTTGATTGAGTTTATATTTTGGAGACGATTTGTCAAGCACTGAAATTAGATTTATCTGTGCATTCATTGAGAGTTTATTCCACTTGTCATGCTCTTCGGGATAATTTAAATAAAACGATGCGATATAGGAATACATTTGACGCCCCGCATCATAATACAGTTCAAGCATTGATTCAGGTACATTTTCGCGATTGATGCTTTCATACTCCTGCACTGCCTCTTGGATAAACCCCACCAATGGCATATAGGTAACATTCTGAATTTTAAATGCCAACGCTATTGAATCCAAATGCAATTCGCTTGCACGCGCATACCCCCTATTAAAATAATATAATGCAGAGTCGGTATTAAATGCAGTATACTCTTCTGCCAAACTCATTGTCGATGACAACCATGCATCATCATTGATTTTATATTGCGAATACAATATTTTTAATGAATCTATACGAGATTGCCGAGCATCAATATAGACATCTCGCTTTGCCAATTCTTCATCGAGATGCTTCAACACTTTGCTAACTTGCTTATCAGTTATCAGTAACGCATTTGCATTTAAAATACCTGCAATTATTGTAACGATTCCGACAATATATCTTTTCATCAATTGATTATTCTTATGTGTATTTAATTATTCAGAGGACAAATTTACAGTTTTTTTGGATAAAACTCCTTTTTTTATAAATAGGTTAATATTATCTTTGCAATAAAATCAATCTATTAAAAGATGGGAATTTCATCAAAAATCTGGGATACAAAGGAGATTTCACCTGCATCAGGAAGTCCTCAAGCGGGTAGGAACATTGTCGTATTTGACAACATCAATGCCATTACCCATTTAAAATTCCCGGTAAAAACCGACTTTCTTTTATCAATTGTTTGTGTTGAAGGACAACTCAAGATATCAGTAGATGTAACGGAACAAATCTTGCCAAAACAATCTTTAATGGTGTTAAGACCAGGACACATCATTAATAGTTATGATGCAAGTGCCGACTTTAAAGGAATTTTTATCGTTGTTACATTAAATGCGCTAAATGGGGCGTTGCCATCGATGTCAAAATTTTACCCTTGTGTACTCCATTTCTTGAACAAATCAATAATCCCTTTATCTCGACGCGAGCTGAACAATCAGCTAAATCTATATCGGCTATTACAAGATAAAATAAATGGAGGAGAATATCCCTACAAAGAGAATGTAATTCAATCTCTTTGTGAAGCTGTGTTTTATGAAACCCTCGGATTATATTCTTCTCACATGGAGATGGAATCAAACAATAGCATTAAACGCAAAGATGAACTCCTTTATCAATTTCTATCCCTTGTCGAGAATAATTTCCGCAAACATCGTGACGTAAATTATTATGCTGAAAAAATGCGTGTTTCATCAAAACATCTTTCCTCGATAGTAAAAATCGTAAGTGGGCGCACTGCCGGAGAGTGGATTGATTCTTATGTAATTCTTGAAGCTAAAATGTTGCTCCGAAACACAGCCATGTCTATTCAAGAGATAGGAGCAGCATTATCATTCTCCGATCAATCGTTCTTTGGCAAATATTTCAAACGACTAACCGGAAACTCTCCACGTGAATATCGCTCGCTTAATATAAACACAAAATAGCCATGAAAAAATCAATATCAGCTGTTACTATTATACTATTACTCATTCTATCGGTGAATGCAGTAGCACAAAACACATTGTCTGATGATCGTTTGGCCCACGAAGGTCGTCGAATTGGACGCGCCTATCATTTAGCCGTTAAATCAGGAGATGTTGACATGCAAAATGACGCACTTAATCAATTTAATGAAATTTTGATTACCCTGCGCAAGCAATCACAAGCCGATATATTATCAAAAGCATTTAATAATGTAAATATTGTCTTAAACACTCCTGAAAAGGACGCATTGCTATATTCACGTGCATTAATGAACGCAAAAGCGAGAAAGGATAGTATCGCAATCATGGACGCAATTGATATTGCCAAAAGTGTTAAAGATTTTTACGCTATCGAACGCAGCAACAATGACGCTGAACGATATTACAATCTATATGACCATGCCGTTACAGGAGCCGATTTAGGTAACGAATATCGCATGACAACTGATGCAATGAATAGAATGGATATAATCTCAACTGCTAATGAAATCCGACAATCATTGGAGTCAGATTCTACTGCATCTGAGATTTTCAACGATTCATTTGACTATTATTCAATCGCCCTTAAAACGCCGGAAGAAGATGCGATATATTTTAGTACCGAAATGAAAAAAGCAACAGCATCAGGGCAACAATCTCAAGTAGATGCAATTTCAAGAATAATTGGGATGGTATTTGAGAGATATAAGTTTGATTGCAACGATGAAGCCGCAACACTATTCAACACTCGCCTCAACGAATTAATCTCCACCAAGTAAAGCACCACACTCTTTTAAGATGCGGTCAATTTCTAGTGCCATTGACCACCGATCTTTATCATTACGATTTTCGAGGACAGCAATAAAGAGATTTTCGGATGGATATTTAGCCAAATAGGCTTGATAACCACCATTATCGCCTGTGTGATAAACCTTTGTCGGGAAACCGGAGGTTTTATCGACAAACCACCCCATTGCATAGTAGGTATTTGGGCGACGTTGATAATCACACAAATGGCTATCTGTTACCGAGACTACCGGAGTATAGGCTAATTCAAGCAAAGAATCATTCAAGATTGCATTAGCTTCTAATGCTTGCTCCCAACGCGCCAAATCTTTCACAGTGGAATAAATTCCGCCATCAGGGCGAGTAGCAAAGAATGTTTCCTCGCCATAATCCTTTTCGTGCCATTTCCCGTTACTATCGGGCACATAGCCATGTGATTGGCACAACGGTGTAACATCGGGGTTAAAATAATAAGTGGACATCATTCCACTTTTGTCAAATATCATTTCCTGCTGATAATCGACAAAATTTTTCCCTGTAATCTTTTCAATAACATCAGCTATCAACAAGAATGTGGGGTTGACATAGTCATAATATTCTCCGGGAGCAAATAACAGTTCTTTCACCTGCGGGAAATAGCTCATTGATACAGAATCATTGGCATATATCATTCTCTCGCGAGACGAACGATCTCGTGAGTCAGGAATTCCAGATGATTGACTTGCCAAATGCTTCAATGTTACTATTTTCCAAAAATCGGCAGTAAATTCAGGATAGAAATCACCTACAGGAGTATTTACATCCAATATCCCTTGTTGTTGCAACATTAATGCACCAACGACAGTAAACTGCTTGGATATTGACGCAATATTAAATGTTGTAGTATCTGTTATCGGGCAACGTGTCTCCATATCGGCAATGCCATAATATCGCTCAACTAATACACTGTCGCCTTTCATTATCAAAACAGCAGCACCGGGCTCATCGACATTGTATCGTGTTTGCATCAATGAGTCTACTCTTTCGGCAACTGACCTGGCTGCTGCCAATGATGCTACCATTAAAATCGCTGAAATTACAAATACTACTCGCTTCATATATCATTTGATTTAATTATACGAACAATCGATGCAAATCATCGATTGAAATAATGCTAACCACCAATTTTCCGTCAGGGGTGTAATTGGGAGTTGTCAATTTAAACAAATCGCTCATAAGATGTTCCATATCGGCATGTGTTAATGATTGTCCCACCTTTATCGATGCGGCACGTGCCATTGACAACGCGATTTTCTCTTTTAAACCGGAGTCTATATCCTCGCCACTTTCAGTAACACTTTCTATCATCTGCAATATGGCGTCTTTAGAATTCACACCATCGATTACTGATGGAACACCATTGATGCTCCAAGAATTATCACCAAGATATGAGACATCAAAACCCACCGCACACACCTCATCATAGATGCTTTCCATGATAGCATTTTGTGATGATGATAGTTGCAACACCTCCGGAAATATAACTCGCTGTGTTGACATTGCTCCAAGTTGTGCCAAGTCCATGTATCTATCATATAAAATTCTGACATGTGCTCGATGCTGATCTATTACCATCAGTCCTGATTTCGATGGAGAAAGGATATATCGATTTTTTATCTGCATCAGATTTTGTGCAACATCGTCTGACTCAATATCCAATTTGGATTGTACTATCTCCTCTTTTTCTTGGATATCAGCAATAGCGCCGATATCATTTATTGCACTTGCACGTATATTTTCTACGCTATCATCTCGTTTGCCTGTAAAATCGACATATAATTTTTCCCAATCACCGGTAATGGCATTTGTCTCTCTTCGCCATGAAGATAACACTCCTCCTCCACTTGATTTCGGGGCTGATGTAGTTACTGATTTAGCAAACGGATTGTATGACAAATCAAGGTCTATTCCATGTTGAGCATTGGTATCAGGGTTAAACGCCGGAATATCAGGCATATCCTCTGCATCAAAGTTTATTGATGGAACAGCATTGAATTTCCCCAATGATTCTTTTACCGATGCAACAAGGATTTGCCATATCGATTGCTCGTTTTCAAATTTAATCTCATTCTTCGTCGGGTGAATATTCACATCAATCGAATCAGGGGCAACCTCAAAATTCAAAAAATAATTAGGTTGTTCGTCTGATGGAATGAGTTGCTCATAACACTGCATCACTGCCTTGTGGAAATAAGGATGACGCATGTTGCGACCATTAACAAAGAAATACTGAAGGGCATTACGTTTTCTTGCGCACTCCGGTAATCCTACAAATCCTGTGATTTTCACTATTGAGGTATCGGTCTCAACAGGGATGATTTGTTTTTCCAAAGACTTACCAAACAACTCTCCTATGCGTTGTTTCAACGAGCCTCGCAACAACTGATGCAATACAGCATCATTATGAACAAGCGTAAATTCCAATCCCGGGTTGACAAGTGCCAATCGCTCAAACTCACGCAATATATTACTTAATTCTACGGAATCTTTTTTCAAGAACTTACGTCGGGCAGGGACATTAAAAAACAGGTTTTTAACCATCATATTGCTACCCGGCTGACACGCTTCGGGCTCTTGACTCTCAACCTTTGAGCCATTTATAATTAAGCGGGTGCCAACGCTTTCACCTCGACGCATTGTGCGCAAGTCCACTTGTGCTATGGCTGCTATTGAAGCGAGTGCTTCTCCTCTAAAACCCATTGTGCTCAACGCAAAGAGATCGGCAGCCTGACTGATTTTTGATGTCGCATGTCGTTCAAATGCCAATCGAGCATCGGTGTCGCTCATTCCACATCCGTTATCCACAACCTGAATCAATGTACGACCGGCATCCTTGAGAATAATCTGTATATGAGTAGCTCCGGCATCAACCGAATTTTCCACCAATTCCTTTATTACCGATGCCGGGCGTTGAATAACCTCCCCTGCCGCTATTTGATTGGCGACCGAATCCGGCAAAAGTTTTATTACATCACTCATCTATATCTTTATTTTAGGTAAACAAAGGTACAACAACCCATGCTCATATACAAGCTATTTTATCTACACAATATCAACAATCACTTCAATTGAGATAATCGCTCGGCATCACCCACAAGCCACACTATATCACCCACTTCAAATGGAACTTCTCCTGTGGGTTTGATATATTCTTCATCTCGCTGAATTGCGACAACAAGTGCCGAATAATCATTGCGTAATGATGCTGTTGCTGTCGTCTTTCCCAATAAAGGCGAGTTTTCGGTTAACTGAATATTAAACATTTTCACATTAACCGGTGTATCACTTTGTACATGTTCATCGTGGAACTCAACAACCGGTAATAGTTTTTGGATTTGTTCATCTGTGCCTATTATCCCCAACACATCACCGGGAAATATGCGTGTATCTCCTTTAGGGATAAGGATTGTGGAGGCTCCTCGCTGGATACTCACCACGTTTACGCCATATTGTTTGCGCAAATTAGAGTTCATCAATCGTTCTCCCACAAACGGGCAGTTATATCCAACTTCCATATACGCCAAGTGTAAGTCGCTGATAAGATTATTATTCTTACCGCTCTTGCGCAACTCCCTTTCGTTCAAGTTATTCAGGAATTTCTCTTCGACATTGCGCATGCGACGTTTAACCTTTTTAGAGAAGAAGAAAATAATCATTATAAACACAGCAAAGCCAATTGTCAACCCCACCGTCATTGAATATATCGAGGTCAAAACATACACAATAAATCCTAACGCTAACAATAATCGGAATATTGACATAACTATTAATGGCACATCAAAATGGGCATTTGTCGCTCTCAAGCGTTTACGCTCAATTTTCTTTGATACAGGATAAGACAATGCCAGTAAAAATGGAGCCATAGCCATGAGCGTTATTGCACTACCTGCTAATTTATACCACGACGGCATAATTCCCATCAACCATGGTAATACTACTTTGAGCGAGATTAAAGAAATCGCAATCAAAACTATAGAATAGAGCATCACACGCCACAAATAACGTTTAAACAATGACATCCACAACTCTTTGGTTGCACTCTCACTTGTAGCATGTTGAGTGTACCTGTCAATCAAAAAATGTAGTCGGTGAGGCAAATGGCGTTCAATAAAATCACACACCGGATTAGACATTTTAATAAAATAAGGTGTTGTGAATGTTGTCAATACCGACACAGCAACAACTATTGGATAAATTGTTGGGTCCAACACCCCTAATGACAGGCCCAAAGACGCTATAATAAATGCAAATTCACCTATTTGAGTCAATGAGAAGCCTGATTGCATTGCAACACGCAACGATTGACCTGTAACCAACATACCGAATGTTCCAAAGAATATCATACCCACAACAACAACTGCCGAAAGTATCAATATAGGCGAAATATATTCGACAATTATAGTGGGATTTACCATCATGCCCACTGAGATAAAAAACACCGCGCCAAAGAGATCTTTCACTGGAGCAACGACCTTCTCTATGCGCTCTGCCATACTCGTTCCGGCAAGAATAGAGCCCATCACAAAAGCGCCCAATGCCAACGAGAAACCGCAATATACCGAAAACACTGCCATCCCGAGACACAATCCCATTGACACGACAAGCAATGTCTCGCTATTCAAAAATCGACGTGTGGCATTAAACAATGACGGCAAGACAAACACTCCAACAAGAAACCACATCACAAGGAAAAACACAAGTTTCCCCACACTATATAACATCTCTCCTCCCTCGACACTATTATTTACCGCAATAGACGACAGAATAACCATCATCAACACTGCGAAAAGGTCCTCAACAATCAAAACTGCAAACACCATCGACGCAAACTTCGTTTGTCGCAAGTTCATGTCGGTAAAAGCCTTGATTATAATTGTAGTTGATGACATTGACAACATTCCACCAAGGAACAAGCTGTTAATATTAGAAAAGCCCAAGAAATGTCCTATCGCAAATCCTCCTGCCATCATCCCCATAACAATTATAAGAGCTGTTACGACTGCTGATCCACCAACATTGAGCAACTTTTTAAAACTGAATTCGAGACCAAGAGAGAACAACAACACAACGATACCTATCTGTGCCCAAAACTCAATATTCTCCTCGGTTGTTACCGATGGCAGATACTCAAAATGAGGACTTGCCAAAAATCCTGCTACAATATATCCCAACACTACCGGCTGTTTCAACCATTTAAACAAAACAGTAACGACAGCCCCAAGTATAAGAATTAGTGCCAAGTCAGATATCAGACTTTCAATATTTAATTCAGCGACTGATACCGCAGCATCAGCTACTTGAGCCAAGATTAATGATGTAATCATGCTTTATTGCTTTATACCCCTACCGACAATAGCAAGGTATTATTTAAACGTTTTAATTCCTCTAACAGTCGTGGATAATCGGTCGATTCCTTTGCCACTATCGCAAAATTAAAACGAGTTGTATTTTCATTATAGTCATATTCGATGTGAACATTGCTCATGTGAATATTTCTCTTTTTTAAAATAGTCTTGTATTCATTCACATTATTCACGATACCGGATATTTTCACTTTGAGGATACGCGATTCGGAGCCAATCTTTATCCTATGTTCAAATTTCTCAAGTTGAACAAGAATAAATAGGATTAATATTGTAGCGATGATTGACAACAAATACATTCCCACACCTACTGCCATTCCTATTGTTGCAACCATCCATATTCCGGCAGCAGTTGTCAATCCTTTTACCGAACCTTTCATTTGGATTATTGCACCTGCGCCAAGAAAGCCCACGCCGGTAACTACCTGTGCGGCAATACGTCCGGGATCTCCATTTTTAAGACCGAGATAAACCTGAGGAACATATATAGATATCAACATAGCAAGTGTTGCACCCATTGATATTAACGCAAATGTGCGCACTCCGGCAATCTGTCCTTTGCGTTTGCGCTCAAGCCCTACAACACATCCCAATATCAAGCTAAGACACAATTTGAATATGGCAGAAGCTATCGTAACCTCAGTACCGGATATTTCTGCTACCAATTCCTGCCACATCGAAATCATATCACAATATTATTTTTTTAACGTAAATTTTCTTGATGCTAAACGATAATCATCGGCAAATAGTTCTACCATATATTCTCCTGGATTTAGAACTGTATTTACATCCCAATAAATATTGATATCGGCAATTTCCTCGCCTGCATACTCTATCGTCTTGCGAGCCGTACATTGCAATGATGCTCCCTCAAACTCAAATGAGCCTGCATCTCCAAGAAGATTTCCTTCTGGCGTTGTTATGCGCAAATAAATTACTTTTTCTCCCACAGGTGTTGAATTATTTTGAGGGATAGTAAATGAGACCATCAGTTGTTTAGCCTTCTTCACCTTTTTCTCTGTTTTACCATTCTTTTTCAAAGGAGTCAACGACAATCCTGTTACATTGAGTTTTTCAGCCAACGTCATGCGTTCCGACAACTCTTCGTTTTTGCGTGTTGCCTCTTCTACTCGCTCTGACAATTCGGCATTGCGATTCTTTATCTTCTTATTTTCCGCCTTAAGACCTGCATTTTCTTTTCCCAATGAATCTATTTGCGCTACATAGTGGCGAAGAATTCCTTTTAGGGTTTCTATTTCCGACTGCAACTCTTTTATGCGTGCAGCACTCTTCTTTTTTTCACTGTTCAATTCTTGCAAAAGCTTTTCCACTTTACTTTTTGCAGCCGCATATTTTATTAGAATTGAATCATTAGCTAATTTTTGTGCTTGATTTTCATATTGCACAAATTCATCATTCAATGCTTGATATTCCCCGGCAAGTTGTAGTTGTTCATTAGTCAATTGCAATTGTTCATTTTCTGCTACAATCTCGCTCACTTTGCTTCCCATAACAGATGTAATTACTATCAAAGCAATTACAACCACAGCGAGTACACCTCCTAAAATAACAACTATTTTCTTTAATTTATCAGGATCTAAATTCAAATCTAATTTCATTTTTTTATTGTATTATTTATTTTATCGCAAATTTAATAAATAGACCTCTTTCAATAAAATATTATAGGCCCAAATTTAACATTTGAGCCTATCCCTTAATTTATAATAACAATTTTATATACTAAAATATAGAAGAATATGAATCTTCAAACAATCGGCTACGAGCCACCATACATGCACCTATCATACCCGCTTTCGCTCTTAACGATGATGCACACACTATTGTATCTTTATTTACTAAGTTTAATGAATATTTGCGTATTGCAGTCTTCATGGGCTGTATTAAATAATCTCCGGTCATTGACAACAAACCTCCTATAACGACCATCTCCGGATTAAAAATATTTATTAATCCGGCTATCGCTTTACCCAAATTAATACCAACCTCTTCTATCAATTCAATACACAAAATATCCTCATCATTTACAGCTTTTACTATTTTTTCAAGCGTAATATCTTTGCCTTCCTTTATATCATCGGAAAGCACCGAGATTTCCCCTATATTAACACGCTCTATCAACTTGCGATATACGGCATATCCTGATGCTTCTGTTTCAAGGCAACCTTTTTTCCCACAATGACAGATAACTTGATTATCATAAACCGGGACATGACCAAACTCTCCCGCAAATCCCGATTTTCCTAAATAAATCTTTCCATCTATTACCATTCCCAAGCCAATACCCCAACTTGCATTAATATACAATACATTTTTATGGGATTTAGCAGTGCCTTTCATGAATTCTCCATAGGTCATTGAGCGAGTGTCATTATCAACACACACAGGATACCCCACCATTTCAGACATAATCTGAGCAAGTGGATCTTCGCCGAAATTAAACCAGCTATAACTATATCCGGAATCAGGATTTACACGACCAGATACATTTACACATATATTTAAGATTTTATCACTATCTATATCTAAAGCATCTATAAAATCACGTATTTGATTACAGAGTATTCGGAGACCGGCTTCAGAATTTTCAAATACATATGGTAAATTAATCTGATTTTCAATCATCTCACCGCTAAAATTAATCAATCCGATATTCATAGAATAGCGTCGGACATCAACACCGATAAAATATCCCGATGTCGGATTTAATCCATAAAGACTGGGATGACGCCCCCCACTTCGTTCCAACTTACCATATTCCGACAAAAGCCCTGACGCACACATTTCATCGATAAATTTAGTAACTGTTGGGATACTTAAATCCAATACAAGAGCCAGATCATTTATTGTAGAATTTCCATTATGAATATAATATGATATAATGCGTTTCTTCATCAACGCACTTTTACTTCCGGTCTCAATTTCTCTTAGTAATGTATGTGTCATGTTATAAAGTTAGTAAATATTTTGTCGTTAGTGTTTGTATTGCAAAGTTAAAAAAAACTTTTAAATTAACAATCATTTATTAAAACCATATTATTTTAAATCGACGATTTGCACTACTCTATCTTTCTGCAAATTTTTAAACCAAATTTCGTGATTAAATTATTAAAAATATTTACTTACTTGTTTTTTTATATTAAATATAATTCATATATTTGCATTAAATCTTAAATGCGTTAATATTACTAATGAAACATATTGCAACAAAAAAAATGAATTTTATAGCAACAAATAGCATAAAATCCATTTTTGTTACCATTATCACTGCATTCTCATGCCTATGTAATGCATATTGTCAAGTATCCCAAAACACAGATATTCTAATTGTCGGTGGCGGAGCAAGTGGTGTATCGGCTGGTGTACAAGCTGCAAGAATGGGTGCATCGGTTATAATCGTCGAAGAAACATCTTGGGTGGGTGGTATGTTAACATCTGCCGGAGTAAGTGCTATTGATGGAAACAACGACCTTCCGGCAGGAATGTGGGGAGAATTCAAAGATTCACTCGTAAACCACTATGGTTCAGCTGAAGCCCTTCAAACAGGATGGGTAAGCTACGTACAATTTGAGCCATCAATTGGGAACAAAATATTCAAAAACATTATCTCTAAAGAGAAAAACCTACAATTACTTTTAAACACGACAATAGAACAGCTTAGGTATATAAACACAGGTAAATGGATTGTTTCATTGAAAGATTCAACCGGGGGAAATCACACAATCTCAGCTTCAATAATAATTGACGCAACTGAGTTGGGAGACATAGCCAAAATGGCGGGGGTAAAATATGACATTGGGATGGAAAGTCGCGATATCACAAAAGAAGATATTGCACCCCAACAAGCCAATGGCATCATTCAAGATTTGACCTATGTCGCAATTCTAAAAGACTATGGAAAAGACGCAACTATTGAAAAACCGGAAGGATATGATCCTTCAATGTATGCTTGTTCTTGTATCAACGAACTATGCACAAACCCTTCTGAGCCGGATCGCATGTGGAGTCACGACATGATGATTACCTACGGGAAATTACCAAATGACAAATACATGATAAACTGGCCAATAGAAGGAAACGATTATTATTTAGACATAATCGAGCAATCTCCGAAAGAACGACAAGAAGCATTAAAGAGTGCCAAAAACTTCACTCTTGGGTTCATTTATTTTCTTCAAACAGAGTTAGGGTTTAATACATTGGGTCTTGCCGACGATGAATTTCCCACTGCCGACAAGCTTCCATTCATCCCTTACCATCGTGAAAGCCGACGCATTCATGGGGAAGTGAGATTTACACTAAACCACATCACACAACCCTACTCTCAGGAAGACGCGCTCTATCGCACAAGCATTGCTGTAGGAGACTATCCGGTGGATCATCACCATGCAAGATATACCGGTACTGAAGAACTGCCTCGTTTATATTTCCATCCGGTACCATCATTTGGTTTACCACTCGGGACATTAATTCCTCAAGGAGTTGAGAACCTAATTGTAGCAGAGAAATCAATCTCTGTTTCAAACATCGTCAACGGAACAACTCGTCTACAACCGGTTGTACTGCAAATTGGTACTGCTGCCGGTACACTTGCGGCACTTGCGGTAAAAGAAAACATCACTCCGGCGCAAGTGAGTGTAAGACAGGTACAACGCTCAATCCTTGAAGCAGGAGGATATCTGATGCCATACCTTGATGTAGCTAAAGGTGACACACGTTTTAAAGCCTATCAACGTATTGGAGCAACAGGTATTTTAAAAGGAGAAGGGCGCAATGTTGGGTGGGCTAATCAAACATGGTTGAGAGCCGATACACTATTATTATCGACCGAACTCGATGGGTTAAAGGAGATATTTCCCAAAATGACTTACCGCTTACCATCAAATACGATTGCATTAACCTATAAAGATGCAATTGACTTGATAGAAAA
Source organism: Muribaculaceae bacterium (assembly GCA_017436845.1). GTDB lineage: Bacteria > Bacteroidota > Bacteroidia > Bacteroidales > Muribaculaceae > RGIG4079. The sequence continues at coordinate 87,413 of JAFSCJ010000010.1, read as the reverse complement.
CATAGCAGACACTCACCACATCAAAACCGGAGACGTCAAGAACTCCGTATCAGAGATATTAAAGAAGTATGACATCACTGAATACAATAATTCTCAGAATATTAAACGAGGTGATTTTGCCATTTTGATTGATGAAATTCTTAATCCATTTGAATACATGGACATATCACTGAAAGGCAAATTCATAAGAAAAGAATAACGCATTATGAGTAACCGCAGAAAATTTTTAAAAGACATTGCTGCCGTGGGAGCTTCTGCTTTTGCGGCTCAAGCATTAATGAGCTGTTGCGATACAAGCGACAAAGAAAAAGCTCGCATTGCAGCAGCTGCTGACGAAGCAAATTGGTTAGTACCGAAAAACGAAGGGTTAAAAATCACAGGGACATTCCTCGATGAAATCTCCCACGACATTCCCCATCAAAACTGGGGGATGAAAGAATGGGATCAAGATTTCCAACACATGAAAGCTATTGGCATCGATACAGTTATCATGATACGTTCAGGCTATCGTAAATTCATTACCTATAATTCACCTTACCTATTAAAGAAAGGATGCTATAAACCATCACAAGACTTGCTTGAAATGTTCTTGACTCTTGCCGATAAATATAACATGAAATTCTATTTTGGATTGTATGACTCAGGTCGTTACTGGGACACCGGTGACTTGTCATGGGAAATTGAAGACAACAAATATGTAATTGACGAAGTGTGGCAAAACTACGGAAGCAAGCACAAGAGTTTCCAAGGTTGGTACATCAGTGGCGAAATAAGCCGTCAAACAAAAGGTGCCATTGAAGCATTTCACGCAATGGGAAAACAATGTAAAGATGTTTCAGGTGGACTCCCAACATTTATCTCGCCATGGATTGACGGTAAAAAAGCAGTAATGGCATCAGGCTCAGCATTGACCAAAGAGCAAGTGGTTTCAGTACAGGAGCATGAACGCGAATGGGGTGAAATCTTTGACGGAATTCATGATGTTGTTGACGCTTGTGCCTTCCAAGATGGTCAAATAGATTATGACGAACTTGACGCATTCTTCGAAGTCAACAAACGTCTTGCTGACAAATATGGTATGCAATGCTGGACCAATGCTGAATCTTTTGACCGCGACATGCCAATTAAATTCTTCCCTATCAAGTTTGACAAACTTCGCTTGAAACTTGAAGCCGCTAAGCGTGCAGGCTACGATAAAGCTATCACTTTTGAATTCAGCCACTTCATGTCTCCACAATCAGCCTACTTGCAAGCAGGACATTTATATGATCGTTACAAAGAATATTTTGGCATTAAATAATAGACTCGCATCATGAAACAAAAAGTTCATTTCGGATATTTATTATTCCTTTCATTTGTAGCAGCATGGGGTGGTTTCCTATTTGGTTACGATGAAGCAGTAATTTCAGGTACAATCTCTGAAGTATCGACACAATTCAATCTCAATGATGGAATGAAAGGATGGTTTGTCTCAAGCGCATTACTTGGAGCAATCATCGGTGTGATTTTTGGTGGAGCACTTGGAGATAACATCGGTCGTAAAAAGACAATGATATTATCAGCTCTACTATTTACCGTTTCAATGATTGGATGTGCTATCAGTGGAACATTCATCGAACTTGTACTTTATCGCATTGTAGGAGGTATGGGTATCGGGTTGGCGTCAATTGTATGTCCGCTATACATTTCTGAAATTTCAGTACCTCAACACCGCGGACTATTGGTATCTCTTTACCAACTTGCGGTAACAATAGGTGTAGTTGCGGCATATATCATTAACGACCAACTATTAAGCCTTGCTCAAGAAGGTGAAGCTCTTGGCAATTTCTTTGATAAGATATTCATTACCGAATATTGGAGAGGAATGTTAGGAATGGGTGTTGTTCCTTCATTATTCTTCCTTATTATAGTAATGTGTATCCCTGAAAGTCCACGTTGGCTCATCACTAAAGATAAAATCTCTCATGCTGAAAACATTTTCGGGCGCATCTATTGTAACAAAGAAGATATTTCAGCTCAAATTTCTGCAACACTTGAAGTTAGTAAATCATCTGGCAACGAAAAATCAGAGTTTAAACTATTGTTCCAACCAGGCATCTTCAAAGCATTGATTATCGGTATGGCAATTGCCATACTTGGTCAATTCATGGGAGTAAATGCAGTACTTTACTACGGACCTGAAATCTTCAAAGGTGCAGGTTTAGCAAGCGATGATGCGCTATTCTACCAAGTGATTGTGGGACTTGCCAACATGATTACAACAATATTGGCAATGTTTATCATTGATAAAATTGGACGCAAAAAACTCATCTATTATGGTGTATCTGGAATGATTGTTTCGCTCTTGTTAATTGCAGCATACTTTATTTGGGGCGAAGCAATGAACATCTCAAGCTACTACTTGCTTGTATTCTTCGTGCTTTACATCGTGTGTTGTGCCGGTTCAATTTGCGCAGTTGTTTGGGTTATCCTCAGCGAAATGTATCCCATCAAGGTGCGTGCCGTTGCAATGTCAATTGCAAGCTTTGCATTGTGGATTGGGACATTCCTCATCGGACAGCTAACACCCTGGTTATTAACCAATATAACGCCACAAGGGACATTCTTGCTATTTGCAATATGCTGTATTCCTTACATGCTCATCATGTGGAAAGCGGTTCCTGAAACAACAGGAAAATCACTTGAAGAAATTGAGAAATATTGGACAAAAAAGTAACATATACTATACTATAACTAATATAAATAATGGATTTTAAACAATTAGCAGAACAGTACAAAACCGAACTACTTGATTCGGTACTTCCTTTCTGGCTTGAAAAATCTCAAGACAAAGAGTTTGGCGGATTTTTCACATGCCTTGATAGAGAAGGGAATGTCTTTGACACCGATAAATTTATCTGGTTACAAGGGCGCGAGGTGTGGATGTTCTCTATGCTCTACAACAAAGTGGAAAAACGCCAAGAATGGCTTGATGCAGCAATTCAAGGTGGAGAATTCCTTAAAAAGTATGGGCATGATGGCAACTACAATTGGTATTTCTCTCTCACTCGCGAGGGTAAACCACTTGTAGAGCCCTACAACATCTTCTCTTACACTTTTGCAACAATGGCTTTTGGTCAATTAAGCATCGCAACCGGCAACAAAGAATATGCCGAGATTGCTAAAAAGACTTTTGACATTGTATTATCTAAGGTAGACAATCCAAAAGGCAAATGGAACAAAATCCATCCCGGGACACGTTCATTGAAAAACTTTGCATTGCCCATGATTCTTTGCAACCTTGCTCTTGAAATAGAGCCACTTTTGGACGAAGAATTCATGAAAAAGACAATTGATGTGTGTATTCACGAAGTAATGGATGTATTCTTACGCCCTGAACTCGGTGGACTCGTTGTAGAAAATGTAGCCGAAGACGGTTCTTTGGTTGACTGCATGGACGGACGCCATATGAACCCTGGACATGCCATTGAAGCAATGTGGTTTATCATGGACCTTGGCAAACGCCTAAACCGTCCTGAACTCATTGAAAAAGCCAAAGACACTGCTATACGCATGGCTGAATATGGCTGGGACAAAGAGCATGGTGGTATTTTCTATTTCATGGACCTAAAAGGACACCCCACTCAAGAACTTGAATGGGATCAAAAACTATGGTGGGTACACATTGAAACTCTCATCTCAATGATTAAAGGATATCAACTCACAAAAGATCCTCGTTGTCTTGAATGGTTTGAGCGTGTACACAACTACACATGGGAACATTTCAAAGACCAAGAACATCCTGAATGGTTTGGTTATCTAAATCGTCAAGGAGAGGTGTTACTCAACCTTAAAGGTGGTAAATGGAAAGGATGTTTCCACGTTCCTCGCGGACTATACCAATGTTGGCAAATTTTAGAAACACTCTAATTTAATATTAACTAACAAATCTCAATTATTATGGAGTCTAACTCAAAATCAACAAGCACATTGCGACGCATGTTCGTTGCTATGTTGCTAATGGTTGCAATTCCGGCTATCGGTTTTGCACAAAAAGCGATTTCGGGTACAGTAACCGATGAATTGGGAGAGCCATTGATTGGCGTTAGCGTTACCGTAAAAGGTACATCTGTAGGTGTAAGTACTGACCTTGATGGTAAGTACACCGTACAAGCTCGCGAAGGCCAAACAATCAACTTCTCTTACGTCGGCATGGATCCTGTCGCAGTTAAAGTGGGTAACCAATCGGTTATCAATGTAACCATGCAACAAAATGCAGAAAACCTTGATGAGGTAGTTGTTGTAGGTTATGGTAAACAAAAGAAATCTTCAATCACAGGTGCTGTATCAGCAATCAAAGGTGATGAGCTATTGGCTGCTCCTTCTACCCAGCTAACTCAAATGCTTGGTGGTAAAGTTGCCGGTATTTCTTCTATCCAAACTTCAGGTGAGCCTGGTGTTGACCAAGCATCTTTGAGAATTCGTGGTTCAAGCAAGGCTGTTACCTACATCGTTGATGGTGTTCCTCGCTCTATCGACGAAATCGATCCTAACGACATTGCAAGCCTTTCTGTTTTGAAAGATGCTGCCGCAACTGCCGTTTATGGTCTTAACGCTGCCGGTGGTGTTATCATCGTTACTACAAAAAAAGGTTCTGAAGGTAAACCTCGTGTAACTTATGATGGGTCTGTGGGTGTATCTATGAATGCCAACTTCCCTAAATTCATGAATGGTCTCCAATTCATGAACTATTACAACATGGCTGACATGATGGACCAATTGGCAAGCGGACAAATCACTGATCGTTCTCAATACCAACCTAAGTACACTCAAGAAATGTTCCAATTGGTATCTAATGGTGATCCAACTGACGGATACCACGATTACAACTATATTGATGAAGTATTTGGTACAGGTACAACTACTAAGCACACTCTTTCTATGCAAGGTGGTACTGACACACAAAACTACTATGCTTCAATCGGTTACTTGGGACAAGAAGGTAACATTGACAACTTTGACTACAACCGTTACTCAATGCGTTTTAACTTAGAGTCTAAACTTGCTAAGTATTGGACATTGACAATGGGCGCTTCAGGTTTCGTTTCTGATCGCTCTCAACCCGGTTATGACTCAGGTGGTGCCGACAACGGTACTTATGAAGCAGGTTACATGTCTATTGCAAAACAAACTATTGCAATGCACCCCTATCTTGCTCCTAAGGTAGATGACATTTACACAGGTATCTGTTCTAATAACCTTTCTGTGCCAAACAGCCCTCTTGCTGCCATCTATGAATCAGGTTACAAGAAAACTAACTCTCTTGACTTGCGTTCAAACATCTCTTTGCAATTTGACTTCCCATGGGTAAAAGGCCTTTCTGCCAAAGTTACCGGAGCTTATGACTACGCTAACTCTCGCAACAAAAACCTTTCTACACCATTCAAAGTAAATCAATACGACAAAGTGGGTGGTACATTCACTGTTGTTAATGGTGAAAAAGGAACATCAGTAAAAGTTGGTGAAGGTTCTACTTACTCACAACAACTTCTTGGTCAATTCCAATTGAACTATGACAACACTTTCAACAAAGTACACAATGTATCAGCATTGGCTTTGCTTGAAATGCGTGAAAACAAATCAAACTCTCACTCAGCTTATGCTAAAGACCTTGATTTCCCTGAACTTCCTGAACTTGGAATGGGAACAATGGAAAGCATCGGTGGTTGGAGCAATAAATCTCGCATGATGGGTTATGTGTTCCGCGCAAGCTACAACTACGATTCAAAATATTTTGTAGAATTCAGTGGCCGTTACGACGGTTCTTACAAGTTCTCAGGTAACGTTTCTGACAAACGTTGGGCATTCTTCCCCTCTGGATCTGTTGCATGGCGCATCACTCAAGAAAGCTTCATGGAATCTACTCGTTCATGGTTGGATGACTTGAAACTTCGTGCTTCTGTCGGCCTGATTGGTGACGACTCAGGTTCTGCTGCTTATGCATTCTTGAGCACATACGCATTCGGTAACAAATTGTTCCTTGACAATACTACAGTTAACTCACTTTACCTTCAATATATCGCCAATCCTAACTTGACATGGACTAAAACTCGTTCATGGAACTGGGGTTTTGATGCAACAATGTGGGGTGGTAAACTTGGTATCGAATTCGATGCATTCTACAACTACACTTATGACATTCTTCAATCTCTTGGTTCTAACTATCCACCATCAATGGGAGGTTATCACCCATCATATGCCAACTTAGGTGCTACTGACGCTCGCGGTATTGACATCTTGATTACTCACCGTCACAAATTTGACGTTGCAGGTAAACCATTCAACTACTCAATCGCAGCTAACCTATCATGGGCTGAAAACCGTTGGATTAAATATCCCGACGCTGCCAACATCCCTGAATGGCAAAAAGTTACAGGCACAAGCTTGAACGCTACTTATGGTTGGGTTGCTGACGGTCTTTTCCGTTCAGAAGAAGAGATTGACAACTCTGCATGGTTTGGTACTCGTCCTAACGTGGGTGACATCAAGTATGTTGACCGCAATGGTGACGGTAAGATCGACTGGGATGACCGCGGTCGCATCGGTGACGGTCTTCGCCCGGAAATCACATTTGGTCTTAACTTAGCTGCTGAATGGAATGGCATTGATATCAATGCTCAATTCACAGGCGGTGCTAAATTTGACGTATCTATGACAGGTACCTACTACAACGGTTATGACGACAACACTATCTGGACTCAAACATTCAAAGAGGGTGGTAACTCTCCTTTATTCCTTGTCACAAATGCTTGGAATCTTGACAATCCTAATGGTTCAATGCCTCGTTTGACAACAGGTAACACCGGACATGGTAGCGACAATGGTCTCGCTTCTACATTCTGGTTCCGCAAAGGTGACTACGTGCGCTTGAAATCAGCTCAAATCGGTTACACATTCCCTAAAAAATGGATGAGCAAAGCTGGTATCGAAAAACTTCGCGTTTATGTTGAAGGTTCTAACCTCTTCACTCTCGATGACCTACCCAGCGGATTTGACCCTGAGTCTCCTGAAGTTAACAACGGTTACTATCCACAACAACGCACCATCATGGGTGGTTTGACTCTAACTTTCTAACACATTAGACCAATGAAAACAAAATTTAATATATTACTTTTAACGCTTGCTGCAGCAATGCCGTTGGTGTCGTGTGATGATTATCTTGATACCACCCCCACCGACTCTGCATCAGATAAACTTATCTGGAGCAACTATGAATATGCTCAGTTGCAAGCCAACTATATGTATGAAGACGTTCAATACATCGGTACATATGGTACAGGATATGGTTGCTCAAGAGACTGTTCTATCGGTCTATCTGAAGCCTTGACTGACCTATTCAAATATGGTGGTTACAACTACACTTCTCTTAACCGTATCCCAAGCGAAATGGCTTATGGCGGTGTTTCAACCTTGACAAATGGTTATGTAGATACCTATCTTGGAGCATGGGGAACAATGTATAAATACATCGCTACTGCTAACCAAAGCATCGCCAACCTCAAAAAGTATGGTACATTTGCTGAAGACCAAAAAGCTGAAATCGAAGCTGAATTCCGTTTCTTCCGCGCATTGTACTATTCTATATTAGCAAAACGCTATCCTCAATTGATTATTTACACTGAAAATCTTGATGAATATCAAAAAGATAAAGGTACATCTCCTGTATCTGAAGCTTATGAACTCATCTACCAAGACTTGATGTTTGCAGGTGAAAACCTTCCTGTTTCAATCACTCCTAACGGGCGTTTGACTTCTGGTGCTGCTTATGCTCTTCTTTCTCGCGTGATGCTTTATGCTGAACGTTGGGCTGATGCCAAAGCAGCGGCTGAAGAAGTAATGAAACAAGGTTATTCAATGCCTGCAAGCCTTGAAACTCCATTTACCAATGGTGGTGAAGGTGCAATATTCCAAATCTGTTTTGACTTGACTGCTAAAACTCACCAATTCGATGCTTACTATTCTCCCGGTGGTGACAAAGCGGCTTATGGCAACCCTGTAAACGGTGGCTATGGCTGTCCTACTCAAGAAATGGTTGAATCATTTGAAAAGGCTGATGGTACTAAAGTTGACTGGACAAGATGGCACAATGAGGCCGGTACTAACGACACTCCTCCATATGCTCAACTTGAGCCACGTTTCCACCACACTATCCTTTACAACGGAGCTACATGGAAAGATCGCACTATCGAATCATATGTTGGTGGTGCCGACGGATGGCTTGAATGGATGAAAGGCGACATGTGTGATGGAAAATCTACAACAGGTTACTATTTGCGCAAACTTGTTGACGAAAACAACATGTTTGCTGATGGTGCTAAGAGTACTAAACCTTACACATTCATTCGCTATGCCGAAGTTCTTCTTAACTATGCTGAAGCTTGCTACATGTTAGGTGAAACTGCCGAAGCATTGGCTAAAGTTAATGACGTGCGCACTCGTCCTGCTGTAGGTCTTCCTGCATCGACTGTTTCAGGTGAAAACATCATGAACGCTATTCGTCAAGAACGCAAAGTGGAACTTGCTTACGAAGGTCACTACTATTGGGATATGCGTCGTTGGAGACTTGCTCACACAGCATTTACAGGAGTTCGTGCTCATGGTCTTAAGATTGAGAAAAATGCTAATGGCTCATACACTTACTACTATGTAACTGTTGATGACCAAGATCGCAACTTCCCTGAAAAAATGTATAGCTGTCCTATACCTGAAAGCGAATTGGATAACAACAAGGAGATTACCCAAATAGCTGCTTGGAACTAATATTAAAATTAAATTTATATGAAAAAGAATATATTATATCTTTTAGCGCTGGTTATGTTGGTAGCTACATCTTCTTGTGAAGATCCAAAATATGTTGCACCAACTGCCGACCGTCAAGGTCTCACCAGCTTGACAGCCATTTTCACTTCCGGTCCATTTGTTGACCAAGAAATGGCTCGCTTGGAAATCGGGGAAGAAATGCCTGATCGTTTGGTTATTCCTGTACCCTGGTTCTACCCTGTTACATCTGATGATGAAACAACTCCATACATGACTAACGTACGCGTTCAAGCGGCTTTAGCTCCTAACTGTTTCATCGAACCTGCGTTGACTATTCTTGACTTGACTCAAGAAAATCAATTCACTTACACTGATGCTGAAGGTAACAAAAAGAACATTGTTATCACCGGTGAACGTGTTAAATCAAACGCTTGTGAACTTTTGTCATTTGCAGTTCTTGATCCTGCTCTAAGTGGTATCATTGACAAGGCTAATAAGAAAGTTTCTTTGATTTCTGCTGATGACCTTAGCGCTGTAATGGCTTCTTATGAAGTTTCAGCTCACGCTACAATTTCTCCGGACCCTTCTGTTGAAGCTGTTAACATCAACGAACCTCTTACGCTTACCGTAACTGCTCATGACGGTGTTACAAAAGCTGAATACATCGTACTTAAAGAAGTTCCTGAAAAGATAGAATCAGGTTTCGTTAAAGAAAGCGTTGAACAATTATTCTACTTGGATCCTGTTTCTAACATCGGCTTACCTGCATATAACCAAATGGTAGCTCCTTCTTTGGCTGCACTCCAAGGTAAAGTAGTAATCTGCTTGGGCGATGGTAGCACTCCTATCTATGTTAACGGTCTTACCGGTGTTAAGATGGGTGAAATCAACCTTGGCTCAGCTGTTGCAGGTAGTGTAACAAATGACGAAGCTGAAAACTTACTCATCGTAAATAATGCTAACGGTAAAGAAGTTATTAACATCTATCGTACTGCTTCTGTTACTGAAGTTCCTTCATTGTATTATTCTTATACTAACCTTTCAAGCTGTCCTGTAGCTAAAGTGAAGGTTAACGGTAATATCGATTCTGACGCTATTATCACTATTACTCATGGTGGTGTTGCCGGAGTTACTGACTCTAATGAATTTACTATCATTGAAGTTAAGAATGGTACTGTTGTTGGAGCTGAACTTAAGAAAGCCGACGGCTGTTTATGGGGACCTGCTCCTGTAAATACTGCTACAGTAGTTTCTGCTTCTACTAACTTTGCCGATGGTTACTTCTTGTCATACTATCCTTCATACTCTCAATTGACATGGTTCAACGCTGATGGATCTAAATATGCATCTGTTGGCTCTGACTTAACAGGATGGGGATTGAATCCTAACTGTCTTGATTCTAAACGTTTCAACAATGTTAACTACATGGCATTGTTCGTTGTCAGCCACTTCCCTCATTGGGGAATGGGTCCTGAATTGTATCTATATAACGTAAACGATAAGAGCAAGTTTACTGGATCGACAGTTGCTGACGTTGCATGTCTTGAACTTGTTAATGACTTTGCGTCATGGCCACAATCAGGCGACACCGGTGTTGCATCAGGAGACGTAGTTATTGCTCCAAGTGCCGACGGATTTAAACTATACATTTACTACTACGACCACAACTCTCAAGTATTTGGTGCTTACGTAGCAGACTGTATTAAAGACTAATTAATCTAAAATCAAGAACAATCCCGTTCTCCACGGGAACGGGATTGTTCCTTTAATACTTAAAATCATGAAACTAAACAGAATATTATTTATTCCTGCTACATGCTTAGCCCTTTCAATGGCTACTGTATCTTGTGACAGCGAAGGAGATGATAACATTCAATGGTGGGATTGGAGTACTACACAAGAAGATCCTGCTGAGCCAGAAGAACCGGTTGTTACAGAGGATAACCCTGAAATCGTAGCTCTTGGATGGACCAATGAAACTTTAGCTTTGGAAGCAGCTTATGGCAACATTCCTGATTATATCCAAGTATACAAGTCTCCTGCAACTCTTTGCGACAAAGACGCTTATGCTTATATCGCAGTAGCTGACTTTGCTCAAGCAACTCTTGATGTTCTCGGTGACGCTGAAAACTTAGTCACTCCATCAGACCGCTATGACGAGTCTTTGGCTCCTATTGTGGTTAATGGCGGTTACTTCTATCAATCATCTTTGAGCCTTATCGTGCGTGATGGCGAATTGATTTGTCCTAACAATCAAGTAGATTCTCCAGACTGGACTGAAACTTTCTACTATACTCCTCGTGGCACTTTCTCAATTCTTAATGATGGTAGCATCGAAGTGAGTTGGGTATATACTCTATTGTCAGGTGTTTCTTATTCTTACCCAACATCAATGCCTCTTGAAAAAGACGTTGTTCCAAGTGCTTCATATCCTGAAGGTGGTAAAGAATACTCTGCACAAACAGCAATCGGAGGTGGACCGGTTCTTACAAAAGGTGGTTCAATCATCAACTCTTGGGAAGATGAATACTTGAACGTCAACCCAACTGACAACCGTCCTCGCACTGCAATCGGTTACAACCCAACTGCAAATCGTCTTGTTCTCTTTGCTTGTGCAGGTGATAACACTGAAGGCGTTCGCGGTTTGACTCTTGAAAACACTGCAAGCGTATTATTGGCTCTCGGTTGCACTGAATCTATCAACCTTGACGGTGGTGGCTCGACTGTTATGCTATTCAACGGTAACGAAATCATCAAACCAAGCGGTGGCACACAACGCACAGTTGGTAGTTGCGCAGCATTTAAATAATAATTTTCATTATTAAATATGAAGCGATTTAAGTTTATAAACATCTGTTTTGCTCTACTCACAGTAGCAGCTCTTTGTTCAGCTTGTTCAGAGGATGAACCGGATAATAACTGGTGGGATGAGGAAGAAGAAAAAAAGGATCCCACTGACAACAATGAAGATCAAGATGAGCCGGAAATAGTAGAAGTAAAACCTCGTTATATTTGGGTTGATGCAGCAGCTAACTTTGTTGAATTTGCCAACAGCAAAGAAAACATTGCTCGCGACTTGAAAAAAGCAGCAGATGCCGGATTTACCGATATCGTTGTTGATGTAAGGAATTCAATGGGCGATGTGCTTTTCAACACATCAGTTGTTGAACAAGCAACTAAATTACCCACATGGCAAGGTGGTTACCACTATCATGTGCGCACTGAGACATGGGACTATCTACAAGCATTTATTGATACAGGTCATGAACTCGGGCTGAGAATTCATGCTGCAATTAACACATTTACCGGTGGTTGTATTTATCCCTACGGACTCGGAGAACAAGGTCTTGTGTTCCGCGATAGTTCAAAAAAAGATTGGGTAACTACACTATTACTCAATGGTTCTCTTGTTAACGCAATGGATACCGACAGTGACAGCTACACCACCAAGTTCTTCAATCCGGCAAATGACGAAGTACAAGAGTTCTTGCTCAGCCTACTTAGAGACCTTGCGAAATATGACCTCGATGGTATATTCTTAGACCGCTGTCGATATGATGATAAAAATTCTGATTTCTCTGATGTCTCAAAAAAGAAATTTGAGAACTACCTTGGGCACTCAATCTCAAATTTTCCTAATTGTATCGCATCAAGTTACCAAAAAGATTGGTGGGCATTCAGAGCAAAAGTTATTCACGATTTCATCGTGAAAGCTCGTGAAGCAGTGAAATCAGTTAATAGTAACATTCAATTTGGAACATACGTTGGAGCATGGTATTCAACCTACAACGAAGTGGGTGTAAACTGGGCGAGCCCTAACTATAAAGCATCCATGTATTATTCATGGGCTAATACCGACTGGAATAAATATGGTTACGCCGACCACTTGGATTTCATGCTACTCGGAGCCTATGCCGGAGTAAACAGCATCTATGGTTCAACCGAATGGACCTGTCAAGGGTTCTGCCAATTGGCTAAAGCCAAACTAATGGGCGATGTCAAATTTGCCGGTGGTCCTGATGTTGGAAATTCAACAGGTTATGAAAACGGAGGTCAAGGCTCAGCCGTAACCAAGACCGTTGACGCTTGTATAAATGCCTCTGATGGTTATTTTCTTTTTGACATGGTACACGTGCGCAACTATAACTACTGGAGCGCATGTAAATCAGGTATCGACAAATATTTAAACACTCTAAAATAGTAGTTTTTAATCGATGAAAACTCTTATATCCAATGTAGCAAGCATAATGCTTGCTACATTGTTCTCAACAACAAGCCTTAGCGCATCAGCGCAAACACAAGAAAGCCGTGTAATTACCGGTAAAGTCAGTGACGGCATAAATGCGATTGCAAATGTTGCTGTTACCGATGGACGAAGTGTTGTAACAACCAATGAAAATGGGGTTTATACTATAACTGCTCCAATTGATGCACGCTTTGTATATATCTCAACTCCTGCAGGATATAAAGTCCCTGTAGCAGATAAAACAATACCTCAATTTTTTCAAAAACTTAGTAACGACAAAAGCACCTATGATTTTGTCTTAACTAAAAACAAGAACAACGACAAGAAACACGCTTTTGTCGTTCACTCTGATGTTCAGGTAACATCTACTGCCGACATTGAACAATACAAAATAATTATTGATGATTGTCGCAAAACAATTGACAATATCAAAGGAGATGTATTTGGTTTTGATTGCGGCGATATCGTTGGAGACAGCCCTTTCCTATATCCAGACTATATTAAAGCTGTTTCTAACATTGAAATACCTATGTTCCGTGCAATAGGTAATCATGATATGGACTATTATGGACGCTCTCATGAGACATCATATAAAACATTTGAGAACTATTTCGGACCCACTTTTTATTCGTTCAACAAAGGGAAAGCCCACTACATTATCTTAAACAACAATTTCTTCGTTGGTCGAGATTATTTCTATATGGGATATATTGACGAAAAAACATTCAACTGGCTTGAACAAGATCTTGCATTAGTACCCAAAGATCACATTATATTTGTTTTCATGCACATCCCATCTCGACTAACCAATGATGAGCAACAATTCAAATATGATTATTTCACTATCGCTGACCAAACAGTGAACGCTCGTGCTCTACATAATTTATTTAAAGACCATGAGACTCACATTATAACCGGTCACATGCACTATAACCTCAACATGGAATTTAACGATAAAATCATGGAACACAACACAGCATCAGCTTGTGGTACATGGTGGCAAATTCCAGAGTGTCTTGATGGCACTCCTCGCGGATATGCGGTCTATGAGGTTAATGGCAACAAAGTTGAATGGTACTACAAAGGAGCCGAATATGATCGCAATTTCCAAATGCGCGTTTATGGTATTGGAGAATGTGAAGAAGCTCCATCTGATATTGTTGCAAATGTGTGGAATTATGATTCAAAATGGAAAGTTGAACTAATTGAAGATGGCAAAAAAACTGCCGACATGACTCAATTTAGCGGTTACGATCCATATACAAAAGTTCTATGCAGCGATAAAAGCAAAATAAAATATGACTGGATTTATCCCACAAAGAACGACCACATGTTCCGCGCTACACCTAAAAATCCAAATGCAAAATTTCAAGTGAAAGTAACAGATCGTTTCGGAAACATTTATATTCAAGACGTAAAAAATAAATAACCATGAAAATAAAAAGCTCTATAGCATCTCTATTCCTTTTCGGAGCATTGACTGCCAATGCCGAGATAACCATGCCATCATTTTTCAATGACAACATGGTATTGCAACAAAAATCAACAGTAACATTTCGCGGAACAGCAAATCCCGATACTAAAGTAACAATCAAAACAGGCTGGGATAACAAAAAAATCAACACCAAATCTGATAGTCAAGGAAATTGGACTGTTGACATCGCAACTCCAGGATTTGGTGGTCCGTTTGATATAGTTGTATCTGACGGCACCGCTAAAACATTGAATGATGTTTATGTTGGAGAAGTGTGGTTGTGTTCAGGACAATCCAACATGGAAATGCCCATGAGAGGGTTTACCGGTCAACCCGTTGAAAACTCTCAAGAAATAATTGCAGAAGCTAATAGTCGTAGAAACATTCGCCTTTTCCGTCAAGAAAATGCATGGTCAACAACCGGCATGAACGATATTGCTAATGCAAAATGGGAGAAACCCACATCTGATGCCGTTGCTCAATTTAGCGCAGTGGGATATGTATTTGCTGATCAACTTGAAAAATCACTCGATGTACCTGTAGGTATCATTCAATGTGCATGGAGCATGTCAACAATACAAGCATGGATGCCTCGCGAAACATTTACCGCTCAATTCCCCGATATTGAATTACCCAATATCAACGGAACAGAAAAAGATTTCGGATGGCTTCAAGGCACCCCTACTCTTTTATGGAATGCAATGGTAAATCCATGGAAAGGATTCCCTATTGCCGGTGTTCTGTGGTATCAAGGAGAAGCCAATACTCCTAATGCTGAGCTATATCGCAAATTGTTCCCTGCGATGGTTAGCGATTGGAGAAAACTATTTAATAATGAGAATCTGCCATTCTATTATGCTCAATTAGCACCATGGAAAGATATGGGTTGTGAAAAAACACTATGGTCTGATTTTCGACAAGTCCAAAGTGATTTGCTATCTGAAGTAAAAAACACAGGCATGGTTACCACAGGAGACCTTGGCGATAGTATCTTCATTCATTTCCCTAAGAAAATTCAAGTGGGTAAACGCTTTGCCTACCTTGCTCTCAATAACGCATATGGCAATAAAGGCATTATGAGCGAAGCACCCATCGCCGTAAGTTGCGAAAAAAACGAAGATGGGACCTATTGGATTCGCTTTAAAGGGGGAGAGAAAGGACTAACTCCTGAGAACAAAGAGCTATCAGGTTTTGAACTTGTTGACTTTAAAGGAAAAGTATATCCTGCAAAAGCACAAATTCTTAATAGTAGCAATGTCGTGAGAGTGTGGAGCGAAAAAGTGCCTTATCCTGTTGAAGTCAGATATGGCTACCACAATTACTACGAAAGCTCATTGTTTAACAATGTAGGTATTCCTGCTGCTCCATTTAAAATGGAGATTAAACACACCACAGCTGCGACACAAAAACCTGCGCTAATGTGGTTTGATGCCGAAGCCAACTTCCGCCGTTTCAGTAACACCGACACAATCGACTACTATCTTTCTAAAATAAAATCTCTCGGCTTTACTCATGCTGTTGTGTGCTTGCGTCCAATCACAGGCGAAGTGCTATTTGACAGCGACATTGCCCCCATTCACAAAGAATGGGAAGGAGAAAACCATCCAGGATTTGACTACTTGGGATATTTCATTGAACAAGGTCACAAACTTGGTCTTGAAGTGCTTGCATCAATGAATGTATTCTGTGCCGGGAACAATCACAAAGAACGCGGAGTCGTTTATGAAGGGCACCCCGAATGGGCTTCACACTACTATGACCCGGTAAAAGGCATTATCCCTATCACTAAACTTAAAGGGCCAAACAAATATGGTGCAATGGTAAACCCCATCAACGAGGAATACCAAAATTATATAATCAGCATCATGAAAGAGATTATCACAAAATATCCTACTGTTGACGGATTGATGCTTGACCGCGTACGTTACGATGGTATCAACACCGATTTCTCAGATATGAGTCGCAAAAAATTTGAAGAATACATAGGTCAAAAAGTGCAAAACTTCCCATCTGATATCCTTTCATGGAAAAAAGATGGAAAACGCTACACTCCTGTTTATGGCAAACTTGCTAAACAATGGGCTGAATGGCGCACTAAAAATATTACTGAATTCATGGCTCGTGCTCGCAAAGAGGTGAAAGCAACAAATCCTAATGTCGATTTCTGTACCTATACAGGGGCTTGGTATCCATCATATTTTGAAGTGGGTGTGAACTTTGCAAGCAAAGATTATGATCCAAGTAAAGACTTTGAATGGGCAACTCCCAACTATAAAAATTATGGATATGCCGAATTAATCGACATCTATGCTACCGGGAACTATTATACCGATATCACACTTGAAGATTATCGCAAAAGCAATAAATTAGTGTGGAATGAAACCGATAGCCAAGCTCAAAGTGGCACCTGGTATTGCGTAGAGGGTTCTTGCCAAAAATTGCGCGAAATCCTTGGCAAAAACGACTTCATGGGAGGTATTTTGGTGGATCAATTCTATGAAAATCGTCCTGACCTTTCAAGAACAATAGCTCAAAATCTTAAAGATTCTGATGGATTGATGGTATTTGATATTGTACACATCATCACTAAAGACCTTTGGAAAGAAGTTGAAGAAGGGATGAAAAAAGGAGGGAACCTATGAATGACCGCGCCTTATCAATAGACGCTCTACGCGGATATGCAATTATCACAATGGTGTTAAGTGCATCTATCGTGTCAGGAATTCTTCCAGGCTGGATGTATCATGCTCAAACACCTCCTCCCTCTCACGCATTCAACCCCGATGTCCCGGGATTAACATGGGTTGACTTGGTTTTCCCCTCATTCCTTTTTGCAATGGGAGCAGCATTCCCATTCTCAATTGGGAAGAAAATTCAAAAAGGGGTGAGCAAACTAAAAATGGCCCTTTCGGCACTATGGCGCGGAGTGTTACTTACCTACTTTGCGATATTAATACAGCACTTCTACCCCTACATGACAGGCGGTGACACTACATCGCAATGGCTTGCAATCTTCTGTTTCATCTTACTTTTTCCCATTTACATGAGATTGCCGGGAAAAATTCCCAATTGGTTAAGATGGGCAATACAGTTGATAGCAATGGCAGTAGGGTATGTTGCAATTTTATGTATTGACTATCCCAACGGATATACATTTGACTTGCATACAAGCAACATTATTATACTCATTCTTGCCAATATGGCTGTATTTGCTTCGTTGCTTTACATCTTTACATACAACAAGCCAAAACTGCGCTTAGCAATCCTCTTGATGCTCTTCATGGTTACGATATCGGCAACAGTACCCAACTCATGGGCAAGTACATTCATGAGCTACTCTCCTGTTACATGGTTTTACAATCCCATGTACTTGAAATACTTGTTTATTGTAATCCCCGGAGCATTTGCAGGCGAAGTGCTTGTAAAATGGTTGGCAGAACGCAAATCCAATGGAGCCAATGAAACAAACGAGCCAAGCAGAACCAATGCCTGGACAATACTTTTCATCACTCTTGCTATCGTAATTGTTAATCTCTATTGCCTATATATGAGATACATTGGTTTAAATATTATCCTAAACTTGTCATTACTCATGGCAGGTTGGATTATATTGAAACGATTAACAGGATATGGCACATTGTGGAGAAACCTATTTATCATTGGCGCATTTATGATATTATTAGGGCTGGCAATTGAACCATTTGAGGGTGGTATCAAAAAAGATCCCGTAACATATTCTTACCTATTTACAACTTCGGGGTTATCATTTATGACATTGATATTTTTCAGCGTCATCTGTGATTTCTTCCGATGTCATAAAGGGACAGCATTCCTTGTCATGTCGGGGCAGAACCCAATGGTGGCATATGTTGCAGATAACCTACTGATATTCCCAATACTAATCCTATGTAATGTGTGGCAATACTTCTCAGTATTCAGCCAATCACCATGGTTAGGCTTCCTTCAAGGTGTAATTATCACATCGACAGCCGTTTTAGTGACCATGTTCTTCACTAAGATAAAATTCTTGTGGCGCACTTAAATTGGAATCAAAAAATTAATAACAAAACATATGAAAAAGCTTTGCAAATATTTATTACCAATGGCATGCGTGGCTATCTGCTCATGCAGTACATCTACCGGTAGTGCTGACTACGATGTAATTCCACGCCCAAACAACATCGCTCTTGACACTACAGCTACTAATCAGTTCATCCTTGATAAGAATGTAGCAATAGTTCACAATGGCGATGAGGATATGACTCGCAACGCGACATTCCTGGCTCAATACATCAAAGATATGACAGGTATTGAAATCAGCAAGAATGGAGACAAAGTAATTAAATTGCAAGCAAGCCTTGTTGACGAAAATCCTGAAGCATATAAGCTTAATGTGTATGCCGATAGTATCGTCATCAACGGTGCTACTCCCGCAGCTGTGTTTAGAGCATTGCAAACTGTACGCAAATCGCTTCCTTGTGCTGAAGTTGATGCCGTAGAAATGCCTCTTGTTGAAATCTATGACTATCCTCGATTTGAATATCGCGGTTCTCACCTTGATGTATGTCGTCATTTCTTCTCAATCGATGAGATTAAGACATTTATTGACATGCTTGCGCTTCACAACATCAACAACTTCCACTGGCATCTTAATGATGACCAAGGATGGCGCATTGAGATCAAAAAATATCCTAAACTTGTTGAAATTGGCTCTAACCGCAAAGAAACAGTTATTGGTCGCACACCAGGCGAATGGGACGGAATTCCTGTAAGCGGATATTATACTCAAGAACAAGCTAAAGAAATCGTTGATTACGCAGCAGAAAGATATATCAATGTTATCCCTGAAATTGATATGCCTGGTCACATGCGCTCTGCTCTTGCTTCTTATCCTCACCTTGGTTGTACAGGTGGTCCTTATGATGTGTGGACTGAATGGGGAGTAACTGAAGAAGTATTGTGTGTGGGTAATGACTCTACAATGACTTTCTTGACCGACGTATTTAACGAAATCATGGATATCTTCCCATCAAAATACATCAATGCCGGTGGGGACGAATGTCCTAAAACTCGCTGGAAAGAATGTCCTAAATGCCAAGCTCGCATTAAAGCAGAAGGTATTACTGCAAAAGGTAAATTCAATGAATTTGACCGCCTGCAAGGATATGTTACTGACTATATCTACAAAGTAATTTCGGCTCGCGGTCGCGTTATGATGGGCTGGGACGAAATTCTACAAGCTGATATCCCTTCTGACGCTATCGTTCTTTCTTGGCAAGGTATTGCCGGTGCAATCGAAGGTGCTAACCGCGGTAACAAAGTAGTATTATCACCAAATACTCATTGCTATTTTGATTTCTATCAATCAAAGGACACTCAACATGAACCATTTGCTATTGGCGGATATACTCCGGTTGAAAAAGTTTATAGCTTTGAACCCATTCCAAGTGTATTGACCGAAGAACAAGCTAAACTTGTTATTGGTGCTCAATGTAACCTATGGACTGAATATATCAAAACATTCAGTCAAGCTCAATACATGGAACTGCCTCGTCTTGCTGCATTGTGTGAGGTACAATGGACTGAGCCTCAACTCAAAGACTATGAATCATTCAAAGATCGTATTCCAGCAATGTTTGCTATATACGATAAGTATGGTTACAACTATGCTAAACATCTTTGCGATGTAAATGCGACCTACACTCCTGTTCCAGAAAAGAAAGCTCTTGAAGTGGTATTCACTACATTGAAAAATCGCGAAATACGCTATACAACTGATGGCAGCGAGCCTACTGAGAAGTCTAAACTTTATGAAGGTCCATTTACTATTGATAGTAGCATGATTATCAAAGCCGCTTCATTTAGCAACGGTGTAATGAGTCGCGCTATCAGCGATACAATCAATACCAACATAGCTTCTTTCTCAACAGCTTCATTCAAAACAACTCCAGCCAACGGATATGCCTTTAATGGTGCACAAACACTTGTTGATGGTATCGTCGGAGGAACTACTAACTACCGCACAGGTCGTTGGATTGGGTTCGTAGGAAATGATTGTGATGTAGTTATTGACTTGGGTGCTGAACAATCAATCACTGAAGTAGGATTTAATTGTTGTGTGTTCCAATGCGACGGTGTTGTCGATGCTGCAGGTGTAGAGATATATGGTTCAACTGATGGCAACGAATACACCCTCATTGCTAAAGAAGACTATCCAGAAATTATCAAAGAAGTAGAGTTTGGCACTCCTAACCACACTATTAAGTTTGACGCTAAACCTCTTCGCTACTTAAACATCATCATTAAAAGCCACAAAGCGCTACCTTCATGGCACGCATTTGCAGGTGCTCAAGCGTTTGTTTTCGTTGATGAAATCACAATGAAATAATGTATATGAATAAGTATATCAAAA
Organism: Muribaculaceae bacterium; assembly: GCA_017436845.1. Lineage (GTDB taxonomy): Bacteria > Bacteroidota > Bacteroidia > Bacteroidales > Muribaculaceae > RGIG4079. The sequence continues at coordinate 66,482 of JAFSCJ010000010.1, read as the reverse complement.
CTATCGCATTTGCTGCACTTGTTGTGGCAAATGCGATTTCTTTATCAGCTCAAGAGATATTGCCCGTTACAGGTAGTTGGGTTAATTTGTTCTACCAAGATGTTCGCAACAAATACACCAATCCTCAACACATGGATAATACCGACCCTGACTTTTGGCAAGCAAAAGTCAGAGAGATGCACAAACAAGGAATTGAATATCTAATATTCATGGCGACAGCCAATGAGGGCAAAGCCGATTATCCCTCTAAGATTATGCCATGGGCTTACGATGCCAATCGCAAAAGCCCTGTGTGTGCAATAATGGATGAAGCCGACAAACTGGGCATGAAAGTATTCATGAGTATTGGATGGGCTAAAGACCAAGATGACAATCTTAAGATACCCGAAATCCTACAACGCCAGAAGGATATAATGAATGAACTCGCGCAAATATATGGCAACCGTAGTTCATTCTATGGATGGTATCTCCCTGTTGAAGACTGCCTCGGCCCGGTGCTTACTGATGCCGCTGTTAAAGCCGTTAACTCGCTTGTGGAAAAAGCCCACAAACTGACTCCTGGCAAGAAAACCATGATTTCCCCATACGGATTTTTCTGTTCTGAATTTGACAACCCCAAGTTTGGCGAACAAATAGAAAAACTAAAAGTCGATATCATCGCATATCAAGATGAAGTGGGATGCGTCAGAGAAGATTTCCCAATGCCCCGCCTAAAAGAAAGCTGGAAGAAGATGAGAGCGATCCACGACCGCACAAATATTGAGATGTGGGCCAATTGTGAGCTTTTCACTTGGGAAAAAGGGTTGAATAGCCGTCAATCGGCTCTAATTCCTGCAGCAATGCCTCGCGTTATATCTCAACTTGCAGCAGCATCACAAGGCGGAGCCGAGCGTATAATCTCATTTATGGTTTATGGTATTTGGGATACCAATAGTACCCCTTATTCAATAGCTCAACCCCACCTCTCTAAAATTGCAGCCGATGATTATTCATCTTGGCGCGCCAATGACTCACGCTGGCATCTTCTAAATGCTACTTTAATGGGCAAAGCTGTAAACGGATACATCAATAATGATAATCCTCTATTTGACGGCAAAATAGGCGACGAGAGCCCTCTTAATGAGAATTGGTCCAAATTCTCTGATGGATATAACTCCATCGACATCCCTAATGCGACTGACAGCATTAAAGACATTTCTATCCGCTTCCTAAATTGCCCCAAAAAAGGTATAACATTCCCCTATAAAGTGTATCTATACTCATCATCTGATGGGGAAAATTACACTCTAAATGCGACAAAAGATGTTCCAAACTTTACCAATGCTCAACATGACACATGGGTTGACTGCATCACGTTCAAATGCTCTGGCGATAAATCTTATCGCATTGCTTTTGAAAGCGATAAAAAAGTTGCAATTGACGAAATTTTTATCAATCTGCAAATCAATAAGTAATTCTTTATTTACTAAATAATCTAAAATAAAAGTTTCTTCAATTAAGTTATTTGTTATATCTTTGCGGTGTTAAACAAAATTTTGTATAAACTTTAAACAATTTCAATTATGGCTTACGTTATTACTGACAACTGTGTAGCTTGTGGAACTTGTATTTCTGCTTGCCCTGTTGAAGCTATCTCTGAAGGTGATATCTACAAAATCGATCCTGATACTTGTATCGATTGCGGTACTTGTGCTGAAAACTGTCCAAGCGAAGCTATCATTCCTGGAGAATAATCACCCCCAGCTTTAAAGAAATTAAAAAAAGGATGCATCATAATGCATCCTTTTTCGTTTTATACTGATTTTGTATTAATTATTGCGACGATAGGTATATGTTTCGACATCATTATGAGCGCGACCATCTTCATATACATCCTTTGCTTCTTCAACAATAACCAATTCGTTTGCTGAAACACTTTTTATATAGACTTTTTCAGAATATACATCTCCACCATATTCTTCTGTATATTCAGAAATAACATTTCCATCAATTTCAAATATTTCACTTTCATCTATATACCAACGACTATTATAATAATAAGACCAAGTTACTTCATAGGTATTTTCCCCAATACATTCTATATACAATTTTTTAGGATCATGGTCAGTACATCCTTCAGAACAAACACCTCCAGCAGTTTGATCATCGTAATCCCAAGTTGTGTAGGTAATGCCATCTTCTGAACAAACTTCCTTTTCACTTACCAAAAACCATTCACCTTCAAGGTTTTCTTTAATTGAACCAGAACTTGGTCCTCCTTCATCATCACTTGAACATGAAGCAAAACTCATTCCCATCACAAGCATCATTACGATGCCAAAAAATTTCAAATCTTTCATTTTAAATAAATTAGTTATTAGGTTATTTTAACAACGCAAAGTTAACTATAAAACGTGTCCCACTTACCCCCCCCGTTAAATTTTGTTAACACATTTATTATTCTACTATTTTAGTATCACTTTTTTGTTTTAGCTTTAAAAACTTTATCTTTGTATTTCTCAATTTTATATAAGTTCAATAGATGAATCCACTATTCAGCATAATAACTGTTACCTACAATGCAGCATCTACGCTCTCTCCAACACTAAAAAGCGTAAAGGAGCAGTCATGCCGATTGTTTGAATACATCATAATGGATGGTGCTTCAAAGGACGATACCGTAAAAATCGCCCAAAATGCGCAGATTGAGCAGATGCGTCTATTTACAAATCCCGACAAAGGGCTATACGATGCTATGAACAAGGCGATGGACGTTGCAACCGGTGAATATCTCATTTTTCTTAATGCCGGAGATGCATTTCACTCTCCCGAGACGTTACAACTGATTGCCGACACGATAATGGACAACGATTTCCCAGGCATAGTGTATGGACAAACTCAGCTTGTCAATGCTCAACGGCAACACATCGGAGACCGACATTTAACAGCACCGGAAACATTGACTCTTAAAAGTTTTGCCAACGGCATGGTGGTATGTCATCAGGCATTTATCGTATTAAGACGCATTGCCGGAGAATATGATTTGAAATATCGTTTTTCAGCCGACTACGAGTGGTGCATACGTTGTCTTCAACACTCACGCCACAACATATATATAAATGAAACAATCATCGACTATCTAAGCGAAGGATTGACAACTGCCAATCGCAAAGCGTCACTAAAAGAGCGTTTCCACATAATGTGCCATTATTATGGAACAATTCCAACGATAATGAGACATCTTCGTTTTGTCCCTCGATTTATTCGACAACAACTAAAAGAACGAAATAATAAATAAGATTATGAAATATTATATCGCTGTTAACAATCAACCACAAGGCCCTTTTGAAATTAATGAGCTCGCTCAAAAAGGTATTACCCCCGACACTCTTTTATGGTGTGAAGGAATGAGTAATTGGCTTCCGGCTAAGAATATAGCCGAAGTAAATTCTGCTTTATTCAATTCAGCAGTACCCCCGGTATATAATGCGCAAAAATTTAATAACCAACAAGAAGTCCCCCCTACTCCTCCAACGCTACAAGCAACTCCTTCTATGATGCCAAAACCAAAGACATGGTTGGTCGAATCAATTCTTTGTACTGTGTTTTGCTGTCAGATATTTGGTATTATTGCCATTATTATGTCGGCACTTGCCGAGTCGGCATGGAGTCGCAAAGACTATGCCGAAACCGAAGCAAAAGCAAAGCAAGCTCGCACATGGGTATTGGTTTCATTCATTATAGGTATATTACAAGTGATTGGCTGGATACTATATGTTTTCCTAATCATTGGCATTGAAGCATTGGCAACGGTATGATACTACTCAACACTACATTTCTTGTGCATAAATCCATTGAACAGCCATTTATAGCATGGTTGAACGAAACTTATATCCCAACAGCTGAAAAATCAGGCATTTTTACGGAGCCCTTGCTCTCGCGTGTCCTCATCGAAACTGATCCCGAAGCGACAAGCTATGCTTTGCAAATGCGCGCTCATTCTCATGAAGACGCCAACAATTGGCATGACCAAGATGCTACCATTCTGAAAAACAATATTTTTAAATTGTGGGGCGAAAAAGTATTGCATTTCACCACATTCATGGAAATCATCAATCGATGAGCGAAGAGAGAGACTTAAAATATTGGGATCGCATCATCATCGGCATTGACCCGGGTACTAACGTCATGGGATATGGTGTTCTCGGTGTTAAAAACAAAAAACTTGAGATGATTGCGATGGGGGTAATCGAATTGAGCAAATTTGACAGCCACTATCTTCGTCTTTCACGCATTTTCCAACGCGTAACAGGACTCATTGAGCAGTATCTCCCCGATGAGATGGCTATCGAAGCTCCGTTCTTTGGCAAAAACGTGCAATCAATGTTGAAACTCGGACGCGCTCAAGGTGTAGCAATGGCGGCAGCCCTTCAACGTGATGTTCCCATTTGTGAATATGAGCCACGCAAAATAAAAATGGCAATAACTGGAAACGGAGCAGCAAGCAAAGAGCAAGTACAAGAGATGTTGCGCCGCATCCTCAACATTCCTCAAGAATCTCTACTCCCTCAACTTGATGCAACCGATGCCCTTGGGGCTGCATTGTGCCATTTCTATGAATCATCACGTCCACAAATAGAAAAAGGGTGTCGCTCATGGAAAGAATTCATAGCCAAACACCCCGATAAGGTAAAAATATAATTTCTATTCTCTACTGCAATACATCTGTCAACAACGGCATCGCATCATGCGCTGTCATATCAGTGCGAGCAGGAACAACTGTTACATATTTACGTTCAAGCCAATACATGTCGGTCTCATCACAATCAGGCTCCTCATTGTGGAAATGTCCTGTCAATAAATAAAATGGACGGCCTATGGGATCAGAATATTCTGCATATTCTTCAGTCCAATATCCACGTGCTGCACGAGCAACCTTAATCCCTTGTATATCTGATGATGGGATATTGACGTTTAGGCAAACTTCCTGGGGCAGACCATTAGCAAGCACTTGCGAAGTAATTTTCTTAATATAAGTGGTTGATGGCGAAAAATCGGCATCTTCAAGGTATGACAAAAAAGAATAGCCGATTGAAGTAACACCCATCATACAAGCCTCCATCGCTGCCCCCATTGTCCCTGAATAAATAATCGAATTACCTGCATTTGAGCCATGATTTATGCCGGAGAGCATTAAATCGGGCTTACGATCAAGAATTTTATGCATTGCCATCTTCACACAATCTACAGGAGTTCCCGTAACTGAATATATTTTAGCTCCACAATAATCCTCATGTTGCTTCACACGCAATATTTTATCGACAGTAATAGCCGATGATTGTCCTGAACAATGACTTGCCGGCGCTACAACCACGACATCACCCAAGTCCTTGACACAATCTATCAAGTGATACAATCCTCGAGCATTTACCCCATCATCATTACTAATCAATATTAATGGACGCAATCCTTTTGACATATTATTTTATCTAATGTTTAATGCAAAGATACAACAAAGAAACGAAAGTGAGTGCGAAACGGAGAAAGGATGTTGTCTGTTAGCGATTTAACACAGGCTATGTTGATGTTTCATAATCATATAGAAAACACGAATTAAAACTGTGACTTTGGTACAGCTATTGTTAGATTCACTTTAAACATTACCTATCTCGCAAAACACTTGTGCTTCGGAATATGGTTAGGAATATTTGAGTAACTCAAAATCTTTCAGGTTTCTCCCGAAAACCTTGCCGCATTCCGCGAATATCTTCCTCCGAAGTCGGAAGAATTAGTAAGTTAGAAATTTTCTTGGCTATTATTCTTTTATTCCCGATAAAATAAATACCTTTGCGTTAAATTCAATAGATTGATTATAATGGAGGATATAAATCGTCTCAAAATAGTGCTTGTAGAAAAGAAACGTACAGGCAAATGGTTGGCAGAGCAATTAGGAAAAAATCCGTCAACTGTATCTAAATGGTGCTCCAATGTGGCACAACCCGATTTAGCAACACTTGTAAAGATTGCAACCTTGTTAGAGGTTGATGTACAACAGCTAATATTATTGCCAAATAATAAAAATGTATCATTAATAAGTTAAAGGATGTACAATATATATGAATAATAAATATGAGGCTTTTTCAAGAGAACAACTTATTGACAAAATCTTGAAATTGGAGAAAGAAAGATATGGACTTGTATGGGAAGACAAAGAAGAAGAGGTTGCAAAACGATGTGACTCGGAACTGCCTTTGCTCAAAGAAGATTGCACTAAGGAAATTATCTGCGATTCAACTTTACCCTATAACCTTATTATAGAGGGAGACAATTACCATTCATTGTATGCTCTTAGTTTTACACATAAAAAAAGTATTGATTTAATTTATATTGACCCTCCTTACAATACTGGAAATAACGATTTTAGATATAATGACTCTTATGTTGATAAGGCTGACCGATTTAGACATTCTAAATGGTTGTCATTTATGAGTAAGAGATTAAGATTGGCTAAAAATTTGTTATCAAATAATGGACTAATCTTTATTTCTATAGACGAGAATGAATTTGCTCAATTAAAGTTATTATGCGATAGCATTTTTACAGAAAAAAACTATGTAGTTGATTTGATTTGGAATTCAAGAAAATCTGTTTCCAATGACACCATAGTCTCCTTAAATCATAATCACACATTGATATACGCCAAAAATATAGATATTATACAGCATAATAAGGTGAATTATAGATTGCGAGGGTCAAAAGAAAAATTTTCTAATCCAGATAATGATCCAAGAGGAGAATGGACGGCGGATCCTTTTGATGCACCAGAAATAAGAGAAAATCTAACATATATTATTGAAAATCCTAATACAGGAAAAAAATATCTTCCCCCAAAAGGTCGTCATTGGAGAACCACAGAGGACGAATACAAGAAGTTTTTAGCCGATGGAAGAATCATTTTTGGTAAAACCGGAAAGTCAAAGCCCCAATTAAAAAGATTTTACTATGAGGCTGAGAAGAAAGGAGTGGTTTCTAAATCAATCTGGGATGATGTAGGTACAACTACTAATGGAACACAAGAATTAGAAAAAATTCTTGGTGAGAAGAAATTTAATAATCCCAAACCAGTATCTTTTCTACTTAAAATTCTTGAATTAGCTAGCTCTAAAGATAGTACTGTTCTTGATTTTTTTGCTGGTAGCGGTACAACAGGACATGCTGTACTTGCTATGAATCGTAGAGATGGAGGTAATCGTAAGTTTATATTATGTACTAATAACGAAAACAATATTTGTACAGAAGTTACATATCCTAGAATTAAAAAAGTGACAGAAGGATATGCAGATGTTTCGGGAATACCTACGAACTTAAAATACTACACACAAACATTTGTCCCTGTTATAACCTCGGACAATGACAAACGCAAATTGGTTAATTGCTGTACGGAAATGCTTTGTATTGCAGAGAATTGTTTTGAACTGGTCAGAAATAGGGATTGTCGTTGTGATTTCTCTATTTTTAAAAATGCAAAGAAACAAATGGTTATCATATATGATGAGGATAGCATATGTGATTGCATTGCCTATTTGAACGAGCATAAATCTAATAATGAGTTTGTCATATATGTTTTTAGTTACGACCATACCTATGCCTCAGAAGATTTTGAAGAATTAGATTTGGAATTCTCAGTAAAACCAATACCAGAGGCTATTATAAACGTATATCGTAAAATTTCAAAGATGAAGAAAAAATGAAAGAAATACAATATCAAAAAAAGTATATTGGCAAACTGGCTAATGTAGCAAAAGAATTGTTGACAGACAAATATCGTGATAGTGGTACAATTGTGTTTAAGGCTCCAACAGGTTCTGGAAAAACTTTTATGGTTTCGCAGGCTCTGACACAGTTAGTGAAAGAAAATCCAGAAATAGCTTTCGCTTTCATATGGATTTCTGTAAATAATTTGCATGAACAAAGTTTAAATAGTTTATCCAGGTATTTTGAAGATGAGCAACTATTAGATTGTATAACAAACACGGACTTAAATAACAACACGATTGAACAAAACCAGATAATGTTTATTAATTGGGAGAGTATTAATAAAGAAAACTCTCTGTTTCGTGTTGATAATGAACAAAATTGGAATCTGCAATCAGTTGTAGAAAACACAAAAGATATTGGGAATACAATTGTATTACTGATTGATGAGAGCCATAGAAATGCTAGTACAGACAAGTCAAAAGAATTAATAGACATTATTAATCCAAGACTTACTATTGAAATTACTGCAACACCCAAAAAATCTTCTGGAACTTTGATAGATATTCCTTTGAAAGAAGTTATTGACGAAGGTATGATAAAAAAGGAGGTGCGAATTAATGACGAAAAACCTTCTTCGATTAAAAGTAATGAGGATATTCTAAGAATGGCGTTGCGAAAGCGCATTCAACTTTCTACAGCATATAAGAGTCTTGGTAAAAACATCAATCCATTAATGCTTATTCAAATTCCGAACAAAAGAGCCAATGATGTTATTAACCCAGAAGATGAAATTATCGAGTTTTTAAGTAAGGAAGGACTAAATATACAAAATGGAAAAGTTGCATTATGGCTTTCGGATGATCATAGAAACAAAGAAGAAATAGAATTAGATGATAGTCCTGTAGATGTCCTCATATTTAAGGAAGCTATAGCACTTGGATGGGATTGCCCGAGAGCAAGTATATTATTCCTACAACGTGAATGGAATAATGAAAGATACGAGTTTAACATTCAGACATTAGGCAGAATTATGCGTATGCCAGAGCAGGTGCACTACGATGATAAGCCTGAGTTAAACTATGGATATGTGTATACTGCATCAGATAATTTTACTATAGTTGAAGATTTGGCAAAAGATTATGTAAGTCAACAGCGGTTAACCATAGACCATGAGATTTATAATTCTCGACCGAAATTATTTAGTGAGCATATCCGCCGTAAGAGAGAACTAACAAGACTATCTGGTGATTTTAAGACAGTTTTTAACCAAGCGGCGCAAAACTATGGCTTGAAAGACAAAATTAATTGTGATGTTAAACAGATAACCAAGACGATATTATTAGGAGCAACTGTAAATGAGTTAGATAAAGGTGGAGAACAAGATGTTCAATTTAGGGATAAAAAACAAATTACAAGAAGTAAAGCAGAAATCCAAAGCCTTTATGATGGTTTTGTTCGCAAAATGGTAAACCCATATGAAATAGCTCGATCTCAAAACATTCTAAAAACGGCTATCCGTAGTTGGTTTAAAGGAGAACTCTCTATTTCAGATGACGATATTATCCAATTGGTTGTAATGAGTTTTAGCCAAAATAATAATTCTCATTTTAAGCAGGTCATAGAAGATGCGAAAGAGCTATATAAAAATCTGCCAACAAAGAAAGACGAAATAACGAGAAATGACAGTTGGGAAGTTCCTAATTCTGTAGATATTTTCTCGGATTGTGAAGAAATTCGACCAAGTGCGAAATCTATTTTAAAGCAAGAAGATGCAGGATGCTTCATCGCTAAAAAAGACAGAAATGGGAAATCCGAATTATCCACTCCTGAAAAGACATTCATTAGCCAATTGGAAAGTTCTGATGACTATTTACAATGGTGGTATAAAAACGGTAAAAGTGAAAGCAAATATTTTTGTATTGCTTATCAAAAGGAAGATGGCTATTATTATGGCTTTTTTCCAGATTTTATTCTGAAGACGAAAAAAGAAACGATAATAGTCGAGATTAAAGATGACAAAGATTTTAAAGCGGAGAATTATTATAAATTAACAGCAGGTAAGAAATATCTTGAACAAGTAAGGAACGAAGAGAATGTACGTTTCTATATTCTCTCCCCTAATTGCTATTATGAGTTTTTTAACAAGTTGAACGATATGGATTTAGACGACTTTGAATCTCTATACGAACATAACTTGATGAAATTCATACAAAGTCAGCAATTGCAAATCAAGGATAAAATTAAAAATGAAGAGAAACTAACCAAGGTCGAAGAAGAATACCAAGAATTATTTTCTGAATATGAAAAATCTATTTCTGAGTTGGGCGATGAAAAATTTAAGAGAGAACTTTTGGAACTGGAATTAGAAGAGGCAAAAACAATTATTGAACAATATAAAACAAATGTAGATGTCCTTTCACAGGTATCTAAGCCCCAAGCGCAAACTTTTGAAAAGATAGTTGTTAATACTCCATTCAACATTTGTGTTTTAGGAGAAGTTTCTGATCAATCACAAATCAGACATGAACTGAATTCGTATTTCTCCAAGATTGGAGTGTCAACGATGGATTGGAATGTGGATTTCTTCAATAATACAAAATTGGGAAACGCAAATATCTATAAATCTTTGCAAAAAGGACAGACTAAATATGATATTATTATAATTGGACAGATATATCATCATTCAGGAAAAGGAAATCAAAAAGCAAATATTATTTCTGAATTGAATAGCGACAAATATATCTCGCATATAGTATGTGGTTCTCCTAAGGATTTGTTAACCCCAACCAGGTTGATTGAAAAGTTACACGAATATTTGAAGAGCAATTATGTAAAGTGATTTTTAACTTTTTATGGAACAATACATTACAGCAGGTTTAATAGGCTCGTTAGTTACAATAATAATACAAGCCATCATAAATGCTATCTCTGAACGAGTTAAGCATAAACGAGAACTTCGTTCTTTGGTATTTCAACGCAAGTTAGAAGTAGTTGAAAAGGCTATGTCGTGGTATCAAGAAACTCTTGATATGTATTATATGCTTCAAACCGCATTAAAAGAATATGATAAAGATTGTAACCCTATTACGGTACAAAAGATACAAATGGCCTGCATGAAGTCTAACAAACTGTTTCAGGAAGCGGAAAGCCGTTTGAATTCTATTTACCTATATTATGACTTTTCTGATATTGAAAAGAAATATCATGGAAGAGAATCTATGGATTGCATAAATAAGTTGTTTACTCTTGTTGCTGAAATAGGGTACAAGATAGCAACTGTTGAACCCTCTGAGTTTGCAGAACAATTATGTGCAGCATTGCATGAGCAAAGAGTAAAAGCATCTCACATGTTGGCCGATGCCATAGATAACCAAGTATATATAATTGCAGAGATTGGGCAGAAATTAAGAACTGAGTACAAGGATTATTTAAAGTAGAATTATGACTTCAAAAGAACTTCAACAATACTTGCTTCGTGAATTTCCACAGGAGAATACCTGCTGCGAATGGAAAGAGATGAAGAACCTGAAAAACTCGTTTGCAGGGGACGAGAAAAATGATGTTGTCTCTTATGTGTCAGCCATTGCCAATATGGAAGGTGGACATCTTGTAATTGGAGTACAGGACCAAACATTGGAAATTGTGGGTACTGACCTTACGAAGTTTAACTTGAATGCACAATCTGCTGTTTGGAAATTAGTTGAACATTGTACAAACCTTTCTTCAGAAGGGCTTGACATCAGCGAATATATAACGGAAGACACGCAAAAGGTTGTATGGGTTATTCATATCCCTAAACATTTGCCTCGTCGTCCTGTGTATGCTCACAAAAAAGCATGGCAACGAGTGGAAGATTCGTTAGTAGAAATGACTCAAGAAAGACTTTCCGCTATTCTTGAAGAACCGATATTTGAAGCAAAGGATTGGTCTGCCGAGATTGTCCCTAACACTACATTGGCTGACCTCGATGAATTGGCAATAGCCAAGGCACGTGTGATGTTCAAGAAAGTTCATGCTTCAAAAATACCATCGGAGGAAATAGATGCATGGTCGGTAGAAGAATTGCTTTGCAATAGCGGTGTTATGATTGAGGGTAAGTTAACACGTGCAGCTATCATTCTTTTGGGTAAACCTGTTTCTGTATTTAAACTTCGCCCTGCAGTAGTAGAGATAACATGGACTCTACGTGATGAACATCAAGAGGTGGTGGATTACGAACATTTTACTGCTCCATTCATTTTGACTGTGGATCAAATATTGGGTAAGATTCGTAACCTGACAATGAGAGAGCTGCCTGGAGGAACATTGTTCCCTGATACGATGAAGCAATATGATGATTATACGATTCGTGAAGCACTCCATAATGCCATTGCACATCAAGACTATACGCTACAGCAACGTATCAACTTTGTAGAGAATCCAGGTTATCTGTACTATGAAAACGGAGGTAGTTTTATCCCTGGCACTTTGCAAAAGGCATTGGCAACCAAGGGACCACAACGCCATTTTAGGAATGAATGTCTTTGTCGTGCAATGGTCAATTTCAATATGATTGATACGGTCAGTCGTGGTATCAAGAAAATGTTTAACGAACAATGGCGTCGTCATTTTCCGATGCCCGATTACGAAATAGATATTTTGAATAAAGAAGTTGGTGTAAAGATATATGGTAATTCTATCAATGAAAAGTATACCAAGTTACTGAAAGAGAACGATTCATTAACTTTGGAGGATTGCATTTTATTGGATGCCGTGCAAAAGGGACATCGTATTTCTGAGAATAATGTAGTTTCTCTATTGGAGAAAGGGTTATTGGAAGGAAACATAACAGATTACCGCATTTCAATTGATGTAGCAAAAAAGACACGACAATTACCGGAATACACTCGAAACAAGGGACTTGATAAAGCAAAAATTCAGCAAATGATTATACAATACTTGCAGAATGCCGGTTCATCAGGAGCAAAGCGTGATGCCATTTTTGAGTATTTGAAAGAGGTGTTGCCACAGAATAAGACGCAAGAGCAACAAGAGCGTATGATTGGCAATATTCTTTCAGAGATGAAAGAGAACGGATTAATCCATCCCGAAGGTCGAACATGGTTTTTGAAGTCATAATCCATAAATTATGACTGAAATACGACTAATTATGACTATTTATGACTGTCAAATGAAATTATAACTACAAAAGTAGCCAAACTCTTTGTTCAATCAAGGAATTTGGCTACTTTTGTATCAGAGTTGTTTGACAAAGACAGTGCAAACCGAGAGCAGAATAAAACTTGTTTTAGGTTATGCCGAGGTGTAGCCTGTTTTATGTAAAGCATAACGCAGAAAATTGGTGCAATCTCAAAGTCGCCAAATCGTTACTAACAACTTTCTACCACAGCACTCGCTGTTTGTGTATCAGTCAGATACGGAATAATTGATTATCCTAGGCAAAGATAATGAAAATACGCCGGAAAAGCCAATATCACATTACATCATCGTTGGTGATTGTTTTGGAAGTGGATTTCACTCGGGCATTAAGTGAGCCAAAACGATATGCGATTGTGAGTTTAATCATCTTATTTCTGTATTTTTCTATAGAAATTCCGGTATAATCGCCATTTACAATATGAGTTGGTGCGTCATAATAGCTCTCTGAAAATGAGTTGTAAGCATCAAATCTCACCGACAATCTATCTTCTTTAAGGAAACTGCGCTACAAGCCAAATGAATAAAAATAACATCCTTCTTGATAACTATATGGCGTAATTTCATCTCCACCATTATGTCCTCCTGTCAAGATAAGCCTCAATTCCCATGGCAATTGCTGAGTTAATTGAGTTCTGCAATAAATACGCCAACGGTTTAGTGTTATGTTCATCGCTTTGTTCTCAGCCATCTGATAATACAAGCCATAATTTGCCATCAACTGAGTCTTTTTTAACGGAGACCACTGAATATATCCTTGTATTGCATACATCATATATCTCCCTACATTGGCATAAGTTGAATATATTACATCATCAACTACACGATTTACTTTCATAAATGTATCATCTATCATCGTATATCTCAACGATGTGTTTAATGTTAATCGTTGGGAATTATACATGTGTCCAAATGAGATATTGTGCTGATTAGCACTCACAAGATATGGATTTCCTGTCGACACCGATATAGGAGATTCAGAAACCGATGGATTTAATCTTGTTATTGATGGTCGCTTTATGCGCATATTATAATTTAACGTGAAACTATTAGCATCATTAGACAAGAAATTCATACCAAGAGTTGGCACCCAATCATTTAAGTCTCTATGAAAATCAGGATTACTTCCATCAAAATACTCTCCTCCAAGTCGAGAGTACTCATAACGCAATCCGGCACGTGCTTGCCATCTATTGATATTTATTGAATATTCTCCATATAAAGCACCAATGTGTGAATAGTGTTCAAAATCCGAACTACTGCATTGTCCGTCATCATACAGATAACGTGTCTCATTTTGATTTCGTCTCATTATATATTTTGCACCCACATTTAAACTCATCTTACTTGCAACAGGTCTCACATAATCAGCTTGGAAAGTGTGTTCCCAATCGACAGCATCTTGACTCATTTCCATTGAACTATACGAAATAGGTACATTTTCTTTGTTGTCATAATATACATTTCCAACCATTTTATTCTCGGAACGAGATAACAAATAAGAGAATGACAAAACCTCTCCTCTCAATTGTGTTTTATGTTGAAAATCGGCACGCATATTCAAAAAATCACTATTATATGGTGGATAATCATATTTGATATCGTATTTATATGACATCTCGCCATTGGGAGAAAACATTTCACTACTACCCATTGATTTATATTTCCATTGCATAAGTTGACCATCAATAGATATTGTTGCTAAATTCAAGCTATCTATCTCCCAACTTGCAGAGAGCCCTATATTATGAACTCCTCCAGTAGATACACTCCTATCTTTTTGCGATAAAGTATTCCCGCTATCCTTATATGTTACAACCATTTCATCTTTTGTCAATTGCTGTTTTTCCCCATATCTATTATAGCCATAATTACCCTCTATGGTAACATTGCCTGTTTGCGTTGTCAAATTTATAGTACCACTATACATCCCAACTATATTTGAAACTCCACGCGCTGTCCCTACAACTCCATCAATCACGCTACGTTCATCCATTATGATATTCAAAATACCGTTAATGCCTTCTGCATCATATTGCGCACCGGGATCAGTTATTACCTCTATACGTTTCACCAATCCTGCCGACATCGAGTTAAGTGTCTCTTTCGGATTTTTTGTAAACAAGCCACTTGGTTTGCCATTTTTATAAATCACGAAATCTTTACTACCATTTATTGATATTTCATCATTCGCATCAACAATAACCATTGGTACTTTTTTCAGAATATCCATTACTGACATCGCACAAGCATCATTATCCCCCTTTACATCATATTCTATCTTACCAATAGAATGTTTCACTAATTTGCGTTGTGCAATAATCTCGATCTCTCCAAGATTTTCAATTATAGAATCTGTTTCAATTAAATCTTGAGCGTTAATAGTGCTAGATAATAACACTATTAAAATCAATAAAAAAAATCTGTTCATAATACTTTGTTTTTATGATACAAAGCTACACAAACAGATTTAATATATGCCTATATCATCATGTATCACAACATCGTAACTCACTGACAACCAATAGCGCACAAAAATATTTATATAACAGTGTTATTTCATTGACACAAGCCAATCGATATAGTCTTTCAATGGCTCGGCTAATCCTAATTTTCGTGTAATTCGAGCACGTTTTGTATTCGCAGAACACACATTACTATATCCCATACATATCGCGATCTCTGTATAAGAAAAACCGCAACACATCAATCCGATTAAATATAATTCATCGTCACTTAATGAAGGATGTAACTGTTCTAATCGGCTTATTATATTATTGTAATTATTATCTACAAAAAATCGCAAATCCTTCCAAAAATCATCGGGCAATTTAGTGCGTTTAACCTTATCTTGAAAGCGTTTCATAAAAGTTGCCGGACTACCGCTATAACGATAAGACATATCTATCAACTCCCGAATGTTTTCTATTTGCGCCAATAAAACCGACTTTAATTTTGTCTCATTTTCAAGCCTTGACACTAACTCTCTTTTGGCTTCACTATTTGCTGATTGCAATTGTTTTATCTGTTCAAGATTTTGTTTAGCCTGCAATCTCATTCTCATTAACTTGAACAATAATGCAACGAGTAATAATATTGCTATTATATTTACTACCTTACTATTTCTCGCCTCTTTCTCCCTAATAGATTTTAATCTCGCCATCTCTTGAGTTACAATTGATAGACACTTATCACGATGCTCTGCAATGTTCACCGATTGGATAAATGCAGTATCACTATTCTCTTGTGCCCTACGATAAAAATCTATTGCAGCAATATCATCTCCGATGCTATCCAATATAACTCCCTTGTATATTAATGATCGTGTTAATCTACCGGCATCATGGTTATCTTGGTAATAATTCAATGCAACATCAATTAATGCAGCATTATCAACAAGACCTTCGGAAGTCCATTGTGCCTGTACTTTCAACAAGGCATAACGAGCATAATCCGACTTTGTTGTAATTGAATCAACATTTATACTACGGAGCAGTGCCAATGCGCTATCAGGAAATTCACACAATAATTCCTCTGCGGCATTTAACCTCACATCTGTTGATGAGCGTCCATGCTCACCACAACTTGTAATGAACAATATTAAAAACACAAACAATAATATTGAGCTACGCATAATTTAGCATTCTTTAGGGAAAAGGTATTGACCTTTGAATTTTGTTTCTTTGCCATATTCAACTGCGTGCTGAGGGCATGTGTGATAACATCGCAGGCACATGGCACAATTATTGCCCCACTGAGGTCGGCAGTCAGACATTGTAATATTTTTCATTGGGCACTCCTTAGCACATTTCCCACAACTGATGCAATGCTCTGTAACATGAAATGGCTTGGGGGACATGCAGAATTTCACAAAATAGGGATATACGATGTGAGTTTTTATCCATGCCCAACTCCCTCGCTTTACATCATCGGTCTTAACACCCGATTTAATCTTTTGTGCAATCTCATTAACGCGATTTACTGCTTTTTGCAATTTTGATGCCACGATATCCTGAGCGTCAACATCAAAACCTTTCATCAGGGTATATGTGTTAGGCATTATGACTGAATAAGACGCCATAGCCTCCCAACCTCGAAGAGTAATCTCCTTGCGCCACTGAAGATGAGCCAATCCTATATCATCGCCACAACTACACACCATATAATGTGTAGTTTCGACATTATTTAGCCTTAGATTTCTAATAAATGTTTTAACGACAGGTGGTAATCCCCACGAATAGATGGGGAACACCCATAAAATACGTTCACAGGCTGAAACATCACAACACTCATGGTCATTATTCATCATAATGACTTTGTCGTTTAATTCACGAGCAAGTGTATCAGCAATCCATCGGCTGTTTCCCGTTCCGCTAAAACAAAATATCATTTTAATGTATGGTTATTTGAGTTGCGCCAAATCCATATTCGCGAAACGACGCATCCTGAGCGGTGCAATGAGGATATTTCTTTAATTCTTTCAATAAAGCATTGCGCAAAACGCCTTCACCCTTTCCATGTATAAAGACTATTTTCTGCCCTTTCTTTTTGATATTTTCAGCCATCACTCGGCGAAATTCTTGTAATTGCACTTCAAGCATATCACTATTAGACAATCCGGCTGTGGTATCAAGCAATTCATGAATGTGAAGATCCACCTCTATTACTCCGGGGCGTTTCTCCTTCTTCTGCACCGGTTGTCGTGAAGGGCGATCGGCTGCACGTTTTTGACGCATTGCGTCTTCCAACTGACTGCTATCTATCACCATCGAGCGATAAGGAATATCATTTTTAACTATATCAATCGCAATAACTGGTGTATCAAAATAAACATTGTCATGGAAACAATGTAATTTGAAAAACTTTGTCGTGTCGAGACGATATTCTACCGCAACAGGAGCTTTTAATGAAAACTCTTTATCACGTTTAAAAGCAATATATTGTATTGCCACACGATCCATTTCGGGCAACTGTTCTCTTGTTACCTCGCCAAGAAATAATTGAATATTAGGCTCTACTATTCCGGCAAAACGAGTTACCCATCCTGAGCCATCGGCACGTGTCAAATAGGTAAAATATAAGAAATAATTTGAATCGTTTACCAAATAAGCGTCAAACGTTGTTGTATTTAGATGTTTTATCTCTGCCGGCTCATAAGCAAGTACAATGTTTAATTTCTCGCCGGTCTCCGTCTCCTCTATCGCTTCTGTTTTCGGCACTTTGGGCTGTTCAGGAACTACTGTCGCAGGAGCCACATATTTGCTTTGTGCTTGAGGTGCAGCATTTACGGGTGTTACCACCACACACTCCTTGAGAAGCACAGGTGTCTCAAACCCATCTTCATCAACATAAGCAATATTGCCCTCTATTCTTACGACTTTCCCTCCGCCTACCGAGTTGAGAAAGCGCACTATATCTCCTATTTGTGCCATTACTCTCTATTTTGAAAAATTATTGTGTAAAGTTACACCTTTTTACCCAACCGACCGACATATTACCCCGACAATTACTAACTTTGTGGTTAAATACTTTATTAGACGATGACAAATATTAAAGACATTAGAATTGAGGAATATAATTATCCGTTGCCTGATGAGCGCATTGCTAAACATCCTCTAACTGAAAGAGACAAGTGCAAACTGCTTGTTAGGGATAGTAATGGCAACATTTCGGAACATATTTTCGCTGAAATACCCGATTTATTACCTGACAATTCAATGCTCATTTATAACAACACGCGTGTGATTAACGCTCGCCTGCGTTTTCGCAAAGGCGATGGTGGCGCTTTAATCGAAATATTCTGTCTTGAGCCTGTTGAGCCTCGCGACTATGCGGTGAGCTTCGCATCTACTGCACAATGTTCATGGCTCTGCTTTGTAGGCAACTCAAAGCGATGGAAACAGGGTTCTCTCTCTTTAGATGTAAATGTCAATGATACAGTTATCTCGCTTAATGCTACTCGCATAAACAAGGAAGGAAATGCCTCTGTTGTAATGTTTTCATGGGATAACAACGATGTTACTTTTGCCCAGATTATTGAAGCCGCAGGAGAAATTCCCATTCCGCCCTATCTCAATCGTTCAACCGAAGAAAGTGATAGCTCTGATTACCAAACAGTCTATTCTCACATTGACGGATCTGTTGCGGCTCCTACTGCCGGCTTACATTTCACCGATGATGTTCTCAATGCAATTTCTAAACGTGGGATACCTCGACGCGAGCTGACTCTACATGTGGGTGCAGGGACATTTCAACCGGTAAAAAGTGAGAACATCGGAGAACATGAGATGCACAGTGAGTTTATTGCTGTACCTCGCTCTCTCATCGAAGAACTTGCGTCAACTGAACGTGATGTTGTGGCTGTAGGAACAACATCAGTTCGCACTCTTGAAAGTCTATATCACATCGGTTGCCTATTATATCAAGGATTACCAGCCAATGAACTGCCACAATGGTATCCATATAGCGATAGCCATCCTCATTTACCGGTAAAAGAGTCTTTAAACGCAATTCTAAGACATCTTGATGAAACAGGAGAAGATCGTTTGATAGCTTCTACTCGCGTGATAATTGCTCCAGGGTATAAATATCAGATCGTAAAGGGAATAATAACCAATTTTCATCAGCCACAATCAACACTACTACTCCTTGTATCGGCATTTGTCGATGGAGATTGGAAAGCGATGTATGATTTCGCCCTTGAAAAAGATTTCCGCTTCCTCAGTTATGGCGACGCTTCATTACTACTATAAAAATAAGAGACAATGCTACAATGCCTCTTATTTTACCTATAAATTAGTCGATTATTCCAAAGTTACACAACTCCCTACTGAATTGTGTTCCAATGGACGGAGCAAATATGTGTTTACCATTTATCATATTAACTGTAGAGCCACCACAATCGAGGTTTATTGCTTCAGTACATCCAAAATCTTGGAATATATAGCACAAATCAGTCAATGTAAATCCATTAACATATAGTATTTCATCTACTGCACAAGCAAAGAATACAATTCGATTGGTTGTTGGATTATAACCTAATTCAGTTCGAGGTCTACTTTAGTCAACATTAACGGGAAGTATTCATCATAGTGAGTGAGATTACACCATCCTTAAGCAATACGGGACCTCCACCTGCAACAGTATCTGCTGAGAATAGCTTTTCCTCCGGCAGGATAATCAGCCATTGGGATACTACCATTTTCAAGAGGCATAGATGTGGGATAAGAACTGTTATACCGCCACAATAATTCAGTTTGTGTATAAACCCAATTTACCTCAATTGTTCCATCTTAATTTTGAGCAAATGTTCCACGTGACATGTAGTAATATGTCTGAGTCCAGTCTGGCGAATCTACTTGCACGTTAGGAGAAATAAGCTGACCATTACGCATAATATAGCTGAGAGAGTTTTGGTAAAAATAACCACCATTCATCAATATAGTAACTTTGGCTGAATTATATTGTGTTGATGGTGTTTTAATGAATTAGCATCTCCCAACACATTAAAAGTCACCTTATCCAAATCTTCCACAGCAATGTATACTACACAGTTCTTATTTTGTAATCTGGTTGCTTTATAAATGTATATATAATCAGGGATAGCGCCATGGGTTCCTTCAACTGTTGCTGTTACATTAGACCAACCCACATTTTCGCCATTACCAATTTCGCGACCTGATAAGTGGAACTTCAGCATAAGGAATTATGCTTTCAAATTCTGTATTTGGAACTGTAGTTTGGGAGCCACCCTTACGAGTTATTATAACTCCGGAATTATTTGAACCATCAATATAAGTAGAGATATTGTCTAATGCCCGATAGATCGTGTTGGTTTGTCCTCCATCTTTCTTGTTTACAATCAGGCCTGCGCATTTACATCAACAGTAAATATAGATATTACAAGTGCTATTGCAAAAATTACTCAACTTTCATTTCTTTATAATTTTACAATTAACACTATTAGAAGAAACTACATAAACACCTGCTCCGTATTCTGAGAAATCGATACTCAAAGTTCCATTTTCATCAGTACAGCCAGTGTAAACAAATTTCCCTGTTATATCTGAAATAACAACTTTAATGTTCATCGCAAATCCTGATAAATATAGGACATTGCTTTTTACTACAATTTCGGTTTGATTTTCTGTAACTTCTTCTACTCCTGAAGATTCTTCAATTGTAAATTTTACAATATTGGCTACATCATACATTATAGATGCTGATGTAGTTGTAACAACTAAATTTGTTCCATTATGAGATACTTTTGGATTTTCAGTCAATGAATATTTAACTTTCTCACCACTGATTTGCCACACCACAAAATCATATAGATTCCCTGATGCCATTACTTTACTTATAGCAAATAGAATAAAGAACAGCATTAAAAAAATAACTTTTTTTACTTGCATTTGTTGTTTTAATTTTTAATTTATTTTAGCAAATATAGCGAATTATTTTATAATAAAAAAGGGTGTGTTATAAAACACACCCTTCTAACATAATTAAGAAATAATTACTTAATCATATCTGATGTACCAAAAACTCCTTCAATGTCATCTTTACTTCCTACTACAAGACGCTCGTATTCACGAAGTCCTGTACCCGCAGGAATCAAGTGTCCACAGATTACGTTTTCTTTCATGCCCTCAAGTGAGTCAGTTTTTCCATTGATAGCGGCCTCATTAAGAACTTTGGTTGTTTCTTGGAATGATGCAGCTGACATGAAGCTTGAAGTTTGAAGAGCAGCACGAGTGATACCTTGAAGTATCTGTTCCGATGTTGCTGGAACAGCATCACGCACTTCGATTGGTTTGAGGTCGCGACGTTTAAGTGCGGAGTTCTCATCACGAAGTTTGCGAGCGGTGATGATTTGACCTGGTTTAACTGAGTCAGAATCTCCGGCATCGACAACCACTTTTTTACCCCAAATGCGATCATTTTCTTCCATGAAATCACGTTTATCAACAACTTGCTGTTCAAGGAAACTTGTGTCACCCGGATCAAGAATGTTAACCTTACGCATCATTTGACGCACGATAACCTCAAAGTGTTTGTCGTTAATCTTCACTCCTTGCATACGGTATACATCTTGAACTTCGTTCACTATATAATCTTGAACTGCAGTTGGTCCCATGATGTTAAGAATATCAGCAGGCGTTATAGCGCCATCAGAAAGTGGTGTTCCGGCACGCACATAGTCATTTTCTTGAACAAGAATTTGCTTTGACAATGGCACAAGATATTTCTTAACTTCACCAATCTTAGATGTTACCGAGATTTCGCGGTTACCACGTTTTACTTTACCAAACTTAACCTCACCATCGATTTCTGAAACGATTGCAGGGTTAGATGGGTTGCGAGCTTCGAACAACTCAGTTACACGAGGGAGACCACCGGTGATGTCACCAGCGCCACCTGTAGCACGAGGTATCTTGACGAAGATTTCTCCGGCACGAAGTTCATCTCCATCTTCAACCATCAAGTGTGCGCCCACAGGAAGAGCATACGTTTTAACGATTTGTCCATTAGCATCAAGAATATTTGCTTCAGGAACTTTAGTACGATCTTTAGATTCGATGATAATCTTTTCGCGAAGACCTGATTGTTCGTCAGCATCTACACGATAAGTTACGTTTTCAATAACATTTTCGAAACTAATCTTACCTGCTACTTCAGAGACAATAACGGCATTAAATGGATCCCATTCACAAATTACATCTCCCTTCTTAACTGTTTCTCCATTTTGGAAATATAGTTTAGAACCATAAGGGATATTAGCATTTGTCAACATCATCTTAGTTTTTGGATCGATAATGCGCATTTCAGCAAGTCGACCGATGACAACTTCTACAGGTCGTCCATTAGCGTCAAGTTCTTCAGTTGTCACTGTTCGAAGTTCATCTATTTCAAGAACCCCTTCGTATCGAGATGTTACTGATGAAACAGCAGCGATGTTTGACGCAACCCCACCGACGTGGAATGTACGAAGTGTCAACTGAGTACCTGGCTCACCAATTGATTGTGCTGCAATTACGCCGACAGCTTCACCTTTTTGAACTAGACGGTTGTTTGACAAGTTACGCCCGTAACATTTAGCACAAACACCTTTCTTAGACTCACAAGTGAGAACCGAGCGAATTTCTACAGATTCGATTGGAGATGCATTGATGCGATCAGCAGCTACTTCGTTGATTTCTTCACCTGCTGCAACGATAACTTCTCCTGTCGTTGGGTCAACAATATCATGAACCGAAACACGACCAAGAATGCGTTCTCCAAGAGAAGCAACAACGTCGTCATTGTTCTTAACTTCAGTACATACAAGGCCACGCAATGTTCCACAGTCTTCTTCGTGAATAATCACATCGTGGGCAACGTCAACAAGACGACGAGTCAAGTAACCTGCGTCAGCTGTCTTTAACGCTGTATCGGCAAGACCTTTACGAGCACCGTGAGTAGAGATAAAGTACTCAAGCACTGATAGACCTTCCTTAAAGTTGGCAAGGATAGGGTTCTCAATAATTTGACCACCTTCAGCACCGGCTTTTTGAGGTTTAGCCATAAGACCACGCATACCTGAAAGCTGACGTATCTGGTCTTTAGAACCACGAGCACCTGAATCAAGCATCATGAATACCGGGTTGAAACCTTGCTGGTCAGCAGTTAATTGCTTCATCAATGTATCAGACAAACGTGAGTTAACGTGTGTCCAAATATCAATTATCTGATTGTAACGTTCATTATTAGTAATGAATCCCATAGAATAGTTATTCATCACTTCTTGAACTTGTTCATTACCCTCTTTAACCAATTGTTCTTTTTCAGCAGGGATTAGCACGTCTCCAAGATTGAATGACAAACCACCCTTGAATGCCATCTTATAACCAAGGTTCTTGATATCGTCAAGGAATTGTGCAGAACGTGGGATACCACAGCTCTTAATTACTTTACCGATAATATCACGCAAAGATTTCTTTGACAAAATTTGGTTAACGTAACCTATTTCTTCAGGCACATATTGGTTAACAAGGACACGTCCAACAGAAGTATTTTCAACAAGACGTTTTACTTTATTTCCATTTTCATCAATGTCATCTACGACAACAGAGATTGGAGCATGAAGCGTTACACGACCTTCGTTATATGCGATTTCTGCCTCTTCGGGACCATAGAATTTAAAGCCCTCACCTTTATCGCCTTTACGCAATTTTGTGATATAGTAAAGACCAAGTACCATGTCTTGAGAAGGGACTGTAATAGGCGCACCATTAGCAGGGTTCAAGATATTGTGAGCACCAAGCATCAACATTTGAGCTTCAAGAATAGCTTCATTACCAAGAGGCAAGTGAACAGCCATTTGGTCACCGTCGAAGTCGGCGTTGAACGCAGTACATGCAAGTGGGTGCAATTGGATAGCCTTTCCTTCAATCATCTTAGGTTGGAATGCTTGAATACCAAGACGGTGAAGAGTTGGGGCACGGTTAAGCAACACTGGGTGTCCTTTCATTACGTGCTCAAGGATATCCCATACGACAGGTTCCTTGCGGTCAACAATTTTCTTAGCTGATTTTACTGTTTTTACAATACCACGCTCGATAAGTTTACGGATAACAAATGGTTTGTAAAGTTCAGCAGCCATATTTTTAGGCAAACCACACTCATGCATCTTAAGTTCAGGACCTACGACGATTACCGAACGAGCAGAGTAGTCA
Organism: Muribaculaceae bacterium; assembly: GCA_017436845.1. Lineage (GTDB taxonomy): Bacteria > Bacteroidota > Bacteroidia > Bacteroidales > Muribaculaceae > RGIG4079. The sequence goes on along the minus strand of JAFSCJ010000010.1, from coordinate 41,835 downwards.
ACACGTTTACCAAGAAGGTTTTGACGGAAACGACCTTGTTTTCCTTTCAAGCTATCAGAAAGAGACTTGAGAGGACGATTAGCTTCAGTCTTAACGGCTGATGATTTGCGAGAATTATCAAGTAATGAGTCAACAGCTTCTTGAAGCATGCGTTTTTCGTTACGCAAGATTACTTCAGGAGCTTTAATCTCAATTAATCGTTTCAAACGATTATTGCGGATGATTACGCGACGATACAAGTCATTCAAGTCACTCGTAGCGAAACGACCTCCATCAAGCGGAACCAATGGACGTAATTCGGGTGGAATTACAGGTACAGCTTGAAGAATCATCCATTCAGGTTTGTTGCGATGACGAGAAGCACGGAATGATTCCACTACTTGCAGACGTTTCAATGCTTCAGTCTTGCGTTGTTGAGATCCGTCAGTATTGGCTTGATGACGCAATTTATAAGAAAGGTCATCAAGGTCAAGACGTTGCAATAAATCATAAATTGCCTCAGCTCCCATTTTAGCGATGAACTTGTTAGGATCTGAGTCCTCAAGGTATTGGTTTTCTTTTGGAAGTTTATCTACGATATCGAAATATTCTTCTTCAGAAAGCAAATCGTATTCTTGTACATTCTCAACATTACCTGCTTGGATAACCACATAACGTTCATAATAAATCACTGCATCAAGTTTTTTTGAAGGAAGCCCGAGCAAGTAACCTATCTTGTTAGGTAGTGAGCGGAAATACCAAATGTGAGCAACAGGCACAACAAGTTTGATGTGTCCCATGCGTTCGCGACGCACTTTTTTCTCTGTAACCTCTACACCGCAACGATCACACACAATACCTTTGTAACGAATGCGTTTATACTTACCGCAATGACATTCATAGTCTTTTACAGGACCGAAAATGCGTTCGCAGAATAAACCGTCACGTTCTGGCTTATATGTACGATAGTTAATGGTTTCAGGCTTCAGTACCTCACCGCTTGATTTTTCCAAAATTTCTTCTGGCGAAGCAAGCCCGATAGAAATTTTAGAGAAACCGGTTTTTATCTTATTTTCTTTTCTAAAAGCCATATTTTAGTTGTAAAAAGAATTTTTATTGTTCTAAGTTCACGCTCAATCCTAAACCACGAAGTTCGTGAAGGAGTACGTTGAGAGATTCGGGGATACCTGCCGGTGGCATTGGCTCGCCCTTAACAATAGCCTCATATGCCTTGCTACGACCTGTTACGTCATCACTCTTGACTGTCAAAATTTCTTGAAGAATGTGTGCAGCGCCGAATGCTTCAAGCGCCCAAACTTCCATTTCCCCGAAACGTTGACCACCAAATTGAGCTTTACCGCCAAGAGGTTGTTGAGTAATTAATGAGTATGGACCAATGCTACGTGCGTGCATCTTATCTTCAACCATGTGACCGAGTTTCAGCATGTAGATCACACCCACTGTTGCAGGTTGGTCAAAGCGTTCACCCGTACCACCATCATACAAATATGTTTTACCATATCTTGGAAGACCTGCTTTATCAGTCCATTCATTAAGGTCATCAAGACTTGCTCCATCAAAAATTGGTGTTGCAAATTTCTCTCCAAGTGTTGCACCTGCCCAACCAAGAACTGTTTCAAAAATCTGACCCAAGTTCATACGAGAAGGCACACCAAGAGGGTTAAGAACGATATCTACAGGAGTACCATCAGCAAGGAATGGCATATCTTCTTGACGTACGATACGTGATACAATACCCTTGTTACCGTGACGACCTGCCATCTTGTCCCCTACGCTGATCTTACGCTTCTTGGCAATATAAACTTTTGCCATTTGCATAATCCCTGAAGGGAGTTCATCTCCGATTGAAATATCAAATTTCTTACGACGCAATTCTGCTTCGATTTCTTTTGATTTGCGCAAATAGTTGACGATTGTTGCACGAATCATATCGTTAGCATGTGCATCAGATGTCCACTTGCTCAAGTTGATTGTATCATAGTCAATATCTTTCAACATTGCAGCGGTAAACTTAGCTCCCTTAGCAATAATGTCAGAGCCAATAAAATCTTTTACACCTTGAGAAGTCTTGCCTTGAGTCAATGTCATCAACTTATCAACAAGAACATTCTTTAGTGCATCTTGTCTTGCTTCATATTCTTCGTCAAGCTTAGGAAGTTGAGCATTAGCACTCTTAGTTTTCTTCTTCTTAGCTGCACGAGAGAATAGATTAGTTCCGATTACTACACCTTTAAGTGAAGGAGATGCTTTCAATGATGCATCTTTAACATCACCAGCTTTATCACCAAAGATAGCGCGGAGCAATTTTTCTTCCGGTGTTGGATCTGATTCTCCCTTAGGAGTAATCTTACCAATCATGATGTCACCGGGAACAACATGCGCACCAATGCGAATGATACCTCTTTCATCAAGATCCTTTGTAGCATCTTCGCTCACGTTTGGAATATCAGATGTCAACTCTTCCATACCGCGTTTTGTTTCGCGCACTTCAAGAGAATATTCATCAACGTGAACAGAAGTCAAGATATCTTCACGCACAACACGTTCGTTCAACACAATCGCGTCCTCATAGTTGTAACCTTTCCAAGGCATGAACGCCACTTTAAGGTTGCGACCAAGAGCAAGTTCGCCATTTTCTGTTGAATATCCTTCAGTAAGGATTTCACCTTCAGTTACACGTTGACCTTTTTCACAGATAGGGCGAAGGTCAATTGTTGTGCTTTGGTTAGTTTTACGGAACTTAGGTATGCTGTATTCTTTTACAGAATCTTCAAATGATACAAATTCTTCGTCCTCTGTACGGTCGTAACGAATACGAATTACTGTTGAATCTACATATTCAATTACACCCGCTCCTTCAGCAGTGATTTGAGTACGAGAGTCACGTATAAGTTGACCTTCAAGACCAGTTCCCACGATAGGCGCTTCTGAGCGCAACAAAGGCACAGCTTGGCGCATCATGTTAGATCCCATGAGAGCACGGTTGGCGTCATCATGTTCAAGGAACGGAATCAACGATGCAGCAATAGACGCAATCTGAGTTGGAGACACGTCCATTAATTCCACCTCACCGGGAGCTACAATAGGGAAATCGGCATCCAAACGAGCCTTAACTCGTTCACGGATAAATGTACCATCATCATTCAATGGAGCATTACCTTGAGCGATAACTTTACCTTCTTCGATTTCAGCAGCAAGATAGATTATCTCATCGTTGTTAAGGTTAACTTTAGAATTTTCAACTTTGCGATATGGAGTTTCAATGAAACCAAGATCATTGATTTTAGCATATACACAAAGAGACGAAATAAGACCGATGTTTGGACCTTCAGGTGTTTCGATAGGACAAAGACGACCATAGTGAGTATAGTGTACGTCACGAACCTCGAAACCTGCACGCTCACGAGAAAGACCACCAGGGCCTAAAGCCGACATACGACGTTTGTGTGTCATTTCGGCAAGAGGGTTGGTTTGATCCATGAATTGAGACAATGCATTTGTACCAAAGTAGGTGTTGATTACTGACGAAATTGTCTTCGCATTAATCAAATCAATAGGAGTAAACACCTCATTGTCACGCACATTCATACGTTCACGAATTGTACGAGACATACGAGCTAAACCAACACCAAATTGATTGTACAATTGTTCACCAACTGTGCGAACACGGCGGTTACTCAAGTGGTCAATATCATCGACATCAGTCTTTGAATTAATCAACTCAATCAAATATTTAATGATTGCAATAATATCCTCTTTTGTAAGGACCTTTACATCCATTGAAATACCTAAATCAAGTTTTTTGTTTATACGGTAACGACCAACTTCACCAAGGTCATAACGTTTTTCCGAGAAGAAAAGATTAGTTATGACTTCGCGAGCACTTGCATCATCCGGTGGCTCCGCGTTGCGAAGTTGACGATAGATATATTGAATAGCTTCTTTTTCAGAGTTACTAGTATCCTTTTGAAGAGTATTGAAAATGATAGAATAATCACTTGAATTCACATTTTCTTTATGTAAAAGAATATTTGCAACACCTGAATCAAGAATTTCTTGAATGTGTTCTTCTTCAAGAACAGTTTCACGGTCGATAACAACATCGTTACGCTCAATAGACACAACTTCACCTGTATCTTCATCAACGAAGTCTTCTACCCAAGTTTTCAATACACGGGCAGCAAGTTTACGACCTACAACTTTCTTAAGATTGGTTTTATTTACTTTGAGTTCCTCAGCAAGACCAAAAATCTCGATGATGTCCTTATCACTTTCAAGACCAATAGCACGAAGGAGTGTTGTTACAGGAAGTTTCTTCTTACGATCGATGTAAGCATACATAACATTATTAATGTCTGTAGCAAATTCGATCCAAGATCCACGGAACGGAATAATACGAGCTGAATAAAGCTTAGTTCCGTTAGCATGAGTACTTTGTCCGAAGAAAACACCAGGAGAACGGTGAAGTTGAGAAACAACTACGCGTTCAGCACCATTAATAACAAAAGTCCCTTTCTCAGTCATATATGGAATAGGACCAAGATATACATCCTGAATTACGGTAGCAAAATCTTCGTGATCAGGGTCGGTACAATATAATTTTAATTTTGCTTTGAGGGGGACACTATAAGTCAATCCACGCTCAAGACACTCATCAATTGTATAACGTGGTGGATCGATATAATAGTCGAGAAACTCGAGTACAAAGTTATTGCGAGTGTCAGCAATAGGGAAATTCTCGGCAAAAACTTTATAGAGACCCTCATTATTTCTTTTTTCCGGAGGAGTATCTAATTGCAAGAAATCTTTAAATGATTTCAATTGCACCTCCAAGAAGTCGGGGTAAGGAAGTGGATTCTTTACCGACGCGAAGTTAACGCGAGGTTTATTATTTGAAACTGACATCTAAATTAACGTTAAAGGGAACTCAAATTAAATTATAACACAAAAAGGTTAAGAATCATCATCCATGAGGATTCTTAACCTAATTACCTGAAATTCAGGCAATATTATTTAAGTTCAACTTCAGCGCCAGCTTCTTCCAATTGTTTTTTAAGACCTTCAGCGTCAGCTTTAGCAAGACCTTCTTTAACAACGCTTGGTGCGCCGTCTACGATTTCTTTAGCTTCTTTCAAGCCAAGACCAGTAAGTTCTTTCACAAGCTTAACAACTGCAAGTTTACTAGCACCAGCGTTCTTAAGAACTACGTCAAATGAAGATTTTTCTTCAGCAGCAGCTGCACCAGCAGCAGCAGGACCAGCAGCAACTGCAACAGCTGCAGCAGCAGGTTCGATACCGTATTCTTCTTTGAGGATTTGAGCAAGTTCGTTTACTTCCTTAACTGTAAGGTTAACGAGTTGTTCTGCAAAAGCTTTTAAATCTGCCATGATATATTAAATTTTAATTGTTTTTGTTGTAATTAATTATGCTTCTTTGTTTGATAATGTTTCAAGTATGCCATGTAGTTTAGTTCCACCAGAAGTAAGAGCTGAAACAACATTCTTGGCTGGAGATTGAAGGAGTGCAATAACGTCGGCGATAAGTTCGTTCTTGCTCTTGATTGTTACAAGAGTATCGAGATTTTCAGCACCAACATATATAGTTTCTTCAACATATGCTGCCTTGAAACGTGGTAGAGTTGCATCTTTCTCTTTTTTCAATACTTCTTTAATCAACTTAGCCGGAGCATTACCGGTGTTAGAAAGCATGATTGAAGTTGAACCTTTAAGAGAAGAATATAGTTCAGAATAATCACCTTCAAGCGATTCGAGTGCTTTTTCAAGTAAAGTGTTCTTAACTACCATGAGTTTAATATCGGCTTTGTTACAAGCACGACGAAGTTCACTTGTCTTTTCAGCATTCAAACCAGCAGTTTCTACAAGGTAAAAGCAACTATACTCATTAAGAGTTTTTGCTATATTTTCTATGATTAGAGCTTTATCTTCCTTTCTCATTTTCTTAATCTTTTAAAATTAATCTTCGATTGACTTAGAGTCCACTTTAACACCTGGGCTCATTGTACTTGAAAGATAAATACTCTTTACATAGGTACCTTTAGCTGTTGCAGGTTTTAATTTGATAAGAGTGTTTATAAACTCTTTTGCATTTTCTTTAATCTGCTCAGCAGTAAATGAAACTTTACCGATTGAAGAGTGAACGATACCGTTCTTATCAACCTTGAAGTCGATCTTACCTTTTTTCACTTCAGATACAGCCTTAGCTACATCAGGAGTCACTGTACCGCTTTTAGGGTTAGGCATCAAACCACGAGGACCGAGAACACGGCCAAGGGCACCTATTTTACCCATGATAGCAGGTTGTGTGATAATTACGTCGATATCAGTCCAACCACCTTTGATCTTTTCGATGTATTCGTCAAGACCAACATAGTCAGCACCGGCAGCAGTAGCTGCAGCTTCAGCGTCAGGAGTACACAATACAAGCACTTTAACTTCTTTACCTGTACCGTGAGGCAATGTAACGACGCCGCGCACCATTTGATCAGCCTTACGTGGATCTACGCCAAGACGCACATCAATATCAAGCGACGCATCAAATTTAGTAAAAGTGATTTCTTTTACCTTTTCAGCCGCTTCCGCAAGAGTGTAAGTCTTCCCAGCTTCAATCTTCTCTAAAGCCAACTTTTGATTTTTTGTAAGTTTACCCATTTCAATTGAAGTTTATTAGTTATTTTCAGGGAACGCCCCTTTTACGGTGATACCCATACTTCTGGCTGTTCCGGCAACCATACGCATTGCCGATTCCACAGTAAAACAGTTCAAATCAGGCATTTTATCTTCAGCAATAGCCTTTACTTGGTCCCAAGTTACTTCCGCAATTTTTGTACGGTTTGGTTGTGCAGAACCACTTTTCTTTTTAGTTGCTTCAAGCAATTGAATTGCAACCGGTGGTGTCTTTACAACAAAATCAAAGCTCTTATCAGTGTAATAAGTAATTACAACTGGAAGCACTTTGCCAGCCTTGTCCTGAGTACGGGCATTGAATTGCTTGCAAAACTCCATGATGTTAATACCCTTAGAACCCAACGCAGGTCCTACTGGCGGTGATGGATTTGCTGCTCCACCTTTAATCTGCAATTTGATCTGTCCAGCAATTTCTTTAGCCATTTTAATCTTAATTTAGATAGTTATAAACGCGAAAATTCTTTTCAAGTGCGTAACCACAATCCATTATTCTCGCTCAACTTGCGAATTTTCCAATTCAAGAGGTGTTTTGCGGCCAAATATTTTGACCATAACTTTAAGCTTTTTCTTTTCGGCATTAACTTCTTCAATCACACCAGAGAAACCATTAAATGGACCATAATTCACTTTTACAGTTTCTCCCACCATGTAATCATTAACTCCTTCATCGGTTAAATCAATAAACTCGTCAGCTGTACCAAGCATGCGTTTAACTTCACTTTCACGCAAAGCTTCAGGTTTTGCATCCTTGCCTTTGCCTTTAAGGAAATCAATCACATTTGTGGTATTACGAAGTTCATGCATAACTTCACCTTGTAGATTAGCCTCAACAAAAACATAACCGGAATAAAGGTTCTTTTCTTTTATAACCTTCTTCCCGTTGCGCATTGTTAGCACCTTCTCGGTAGGAATCAAAACTTGAAAAACGTAATTACCAAGGTCGGTATTCTTGATAGCTGCATCAAGAACTTCTTTCACCTTAGCTTCTTTACCTGAAATGGCACGTAAAACATACCATGCTCTCTTTCCCTCAGCCATTGAATTCCAATTTTAAAGTTATGCGCCTAAACCGTAAATTAAGTGCATAAAGTTATCAACCAATAGATCCATAGCAAAAATTATAAGTGATATAATAATGGAAGCGATCATCACTATAATTCCGCTTTTAATCAATTGCTTCTTGGTAGGCCAAGAAGTCTTATAGCGCAATTCGGCATAAGACTCCTCAATATTCGTAAGTAGTTTCAATTTTTTCATTATTATCTTTTCGTTGCACGGGATGAGAGACTCGAACTCCCGACACCTGGTTTTGGAGACCAGTGCTCTACCAACTGAGCTAATCCCGTAAATTATCGACTCCTTCTATCAAGTCTCCCATCAAGCAGGAGTCGATTATATTTATCAATTATCCTGATTAGTCAAGGATTTCAGTGATTTGACCAGAACCTACTGTACGACCACCTTCGCGGATAGCGAAACGAAGACCTTGGTCACATGCTACAGGGTTAATCAATTCAACGATGATTTCCACGTTATCACCAGGCATAACCATTTCTACACCTTCTGGAAGAGAGATTTCACCAGTCACGTCAAGAGTACGGATGTAGAATTGTGGACGATAGTGGTTGTGGAATGGAGTGTGGCGACCACCTTCTTCTTTCTTCAAGATATAAACTGAAGCTTTGAATTTGCTGTGTGGTTTAACAACACCCGGGTGACAGATAACCATACCACGTTTGATTTCGTTCTTATCGATACCACGAAGAAGAAGACCTACGTTGTCACCTGCTTCACCTTGATCGAGAAGTTTACGGAACATTTCAACACCAGTAACTGTTGATTTAAGTGATGCACCGAGACCCATGATTTGAACTTCGTCACCAACTTTAACAACACCTGTTTCAATACGACCGGTTGCAACAGTACCACGACCAGTGATTGAGAATACGTCTTCAACCGGCATCAAGAATGGTTTATCGATATCGCGTGGAGGTAGTGGAATCCACTCGTCTACAGCTGCCATAAGTTCCATTACCTTAGCTTCCCATTGAGCTTCGCCATTAAGAGCGCCAAGAGCAGAACCGCGGATGATAGGAGTATTATCACCATCATATTCGTAGCTTGAAAGAAGATCACGCATTTCCATTTCAACAAGGTCAAACATTTCTTCATCGTCGACCATGTCACATTTGTTCAAGAATACAACGATACGAGGAACGTTTACCTGACGAGCAAGAAGGATGTGTTCACGAGTTTGAGGCATAGGACCATCAGTTGCAGCACAAACGATGATAGCACCGTCCATTTGAGCAGCACCAGTTACCATGTTCTTAACGTAGTCAGCGTGTCCAGGACAGTCTACGTGAGCATAGTGACGGTTTTCTGTTTCATACTCTACGTGAGAAGTATTGATTGTAATACCACGTTCCTTTTCTTCTGGAGCGTTGTCGATTTGGTCAAATGACTTCAATTCAGAAAGACCGGCTTTTGCAAGCACTGTAGTGATAGCTGCTGTCAAAGTAGTCTTACCGTGGTCAACGTGACCGATAGTACCGATGTTAACATGCGGTTTGGTTCTTTCGAATTTCTCTTTAGCCATAACTTTGCTATTTTTATTTGATTAAATGATTAACTTTCTAACACCACCTCGACACTTGTCGAAGTTTTTATAAGTAGAGCCGATGACGGGATTTGAACCCGTGACCTCTTCCTTACCAAGGAAGTGCTCTACCCCTGAGCTACATTGGCGTAAAACTTAGAGCGGAAGACGAGGCTCAAACTCGCGACCCTCAGCTTGGAAGGCTGATGCTCTATCAACTGAGCTACTTCCGCATAAAAAAGGTGGGCGAAGATGGATTCGAACCACCGAAGGCATACGCCAGCAGATTTACAGTCTGCCCCATTTGGCCACTCTGGTATTCGCCCGGCCTTAGTCTTGCGACTGTTTTTCTTTTGAGCCTCTTGTCGGATTCGAACCAACGACCCCGAGATTACAAATCACGTGCTCTGGCCAACTGAGCTAAAGAGGCATTTGCTTTAAAACCACACTTAGGGACTTCAAGCGAGTGCAAAGGTACGCTAAGTTTTTATATCTACCAAATATTTCAACTTTATTTTTTTGCAATTTTTTCTTTTTTTAATCTTTACACACCTTTAACCCACTTATTTACACCATTAAATAATTTTCATAACTATTCGTCTCTAACAAACATTTAACTCATTTTTCACCTTTAAGTGTGTATCTACATCATTATTTTTTCGTAAGTTTGCATTTCAATAATATACACATTAATTATATAGACATGAATACATCCATAAAAACCAGAATAGACTCACTACGCGCGGAAATGAAAAACTCAGGAATAAGCGCAACAATAATACCTCAAACCGATCCTCATCAAAGCGAATACATCTCTGACCATTGGCAAGTACGCCGTTGGCTTAGCGGATTTACCGGCTCAGCAGGAACATTAGTAATAACCCTCTCCGAAGCCTTACTTTGGACTGATTCAAGATATTTCATACAAGCGGCGCAACAGCTATCCGGCACCGATATCATTTTAATGAAAGATGGTCTTCCGGACACTCCTTCAATAGTGCAATACCTTATCGACCACCTTTCAAATGAAGAAATAGTGGGCATTGATAGCATGGTGTTCTCAACAACCGAAACCACATCAATGCGTAACACACTATCAACAGCCGGCATTTCCTTAATTGACACATTCTCTCCTATTGACAAAATTTGGGTCGACCGCCCACAACTACCCGATGGAGAGATTTTTGAGCACGAAGAAGAATATGCCGGAGAAAAAACAGCATCTAAAATAAAACGTGTCCTCGAAAACGCAAAAAAACAAGGAGCTGACAGCACATTTATCTCAGCCCTTGACGAAATTGCATGGACATTAAACATACGCGGCAACGATGTTGCATTCAATCCTGTTGCCACATCTTTCCTTTTCCTTGCTGCAAAGAATTCTACTTTATTTATCGACAACAAAAAAATCAACGAAAAAACTCTTGAATACCTAAACAACAACAGCATACAAATAGCACCATATAATTCTGTCATCTCATTCCTTCAAGCTTTACCTTCGACCCAAAAAGTACTCATAAACCCAACCGGCACTGCCGATAGATTTGCGTCAGTGCTTGGCAGTCGTGCAATAAAAGGACAATCAGCCGTTGCCATACCAAAAGCCTGCAAGAACGAAACTCAACTCGCCGGCATCAGAAAAGCGATGGAACGCGATGGAGCTGCACTCGTCAAGCTATATATGGAGATAGAGCGACGCATGACAAAAGGAGAGACACTCACTGAAATCGAAGTTGGCGAACTTGCAGCAAAATTCCGCGCTCAAGGAGAGCTATATTTTGACGACAGTTTCAATCCGATTGCCGGATATGGAGCACATGGCGCCATTGTTCACTATTCAGCCACCGATGAGAGCAATGCAACACTACAGCCCGACAACCTATTCCTTTTTGATTCAGGAGCACAGTATCTTGACGGGACAACTGATATCACTCGCACAATCTCATTAGGCAACCCTACCAAAGAACAGCGTCACGATTTTACACTTGTCATGAAAGGACACATTGCTCTTGGCACTGCAATATTCCCCGCCGGAACCCGCGGAGCACAACTCGACGCCCTTGCTCGCCAATTCCTATGGAAAGAAGGCTTGAGTTATCTACATGGCACAGGACATGGCATTGGACATTTTCTCAACGTTCATGAAGGACCACAAAGCATCAGACTAAACGAAAATCCAACACCACTTACCGTAGGTATGATCACTTCCAACGAGCCCGGGTTATACCGCGAAAGCAAATATGGCATCCGTTGCGAAAACCTGGTATTAACAATCCCCGCTTTTTCAACCGAATTTGGCGAATTCCTCAAATTTGAGACATTGACACTCTTCCCATTTGATTTATCATTATTTGAAACTGAAATAATGACAGATGAAGAAATCACATGGCTCAACAACTATCACCAAGAGGTATATAATCGCATCTCACCAAGACTTAACGACGCAGAAAAAGCATGGCTCAAAGCAAAAACAGCCCCACTAACCCGTTAACACATTATTATATATGGCACTTATAAAACCACTCCTTGGAATTACGCCCAAAATAGGCAAAGACTGTTTCCTTGCCGATAACGCAACAATCATTGGTGATGTCGTAATGGGTGACGAATGCAGCATTTGGTTTAACACCGTATTGCGTGGCGACGTCAACTCCATCAGAATTGGCAACCGGGTCAACATTCAAGATGGATCGGTATTACATACATTATATCAAAAATCAACCATTGAGATAGGTAACGATGTTTCTATAGGGCATAACGTCACCATACATGGAGCAAAAATCCACGACCTCGCGCTCATTGGAATGGGAGCAGTAGTCATGGACGATGCCGAAGTAGGAGAAGGCGCACTTGTTGCCGCCGGAAGCGTAGTTCTCTCTAAAACTAAAATTGGACCAAATGAACTCTGGGGTGGTGCACCTGCTAAATTCATCAAAATGGTTGACCCGGCACAAAGCAGGGAAATAAACCAAAAAATCGCCCGAAATTACCTCATGTACTCGAAATGGTACGACGAAAAATAAAAAAAAATGCAATTATATCCAATATCTAATTTAAAATTTCATAAATTTGCAATTTGATAACTTTGAATATAACTAAACAATTCATTTTATAACCAATTACCTTAAAATTATGCACAAAAAACTACTCAAAAGTCTTGCTGTTGCCACATTATTAATGACATCAGCAAATGCCTTTGCCGAAATCGACTCCTACGAAGTCGGTGACATGGGGTACCTTCGTACACCTATGGAAACAGCAAACGGCATCATTCTCACCAACAGCGAATACTCTGAAATCTATTCACTTGATGGGAATAAACTAACTCCAATCTTGCAAGAACGCAACTGTGGTCTTTACACCAACCTCAGCCCCGACGGCAAATACCTCGGTTTCAAAAGTTTCAATGATGCAGACGAACAAGCGCCTGCTATTCTTGATGTAACAACAGGTATCGTTACAGTCCTTGAAGACTACGTGTGGGAATGTGGTCAAGTATCATTTGCAAACGATGGGACAATGGCCTACACAATGGGAAATCGCCTAATCGTACGCAAAGGGAACACACGCAAAGCATTTGACCTCGGTTTCTACACCAATATCGCAAACATTTCTCCCGACGGAACTAAAGTTGCTTACAGCAACATCGACGGACGCATGTATGTTATCGATGTAACATCAGGAGCAAAAGAATTTTTACCTGTGAATGACGGCTATCGTCCCATTTGGTCTCCCGACGGAAGCAAAATCGCCATCCAAATAGGTAACGGAACTCTTGCCGTTCAAGAACGTGCAACAAAAAAAGTTTTCAACCTTGGACAAGGCGAGTCAATTTCTTGGGCAAACAACTCTGAAGAACTTATCTTCACTCAAACCGACCGCATCAACGATTTCCAAATTGCAGGAACTTCTATCAAGAAAATAAACTTTGATGGAACAGGCGAACTTACTCTTGTAAAATCTTCTGACAATCTTCCTACAGATGCCATTATCACAAGAGACAACAAATTATATGTTCCTTATAAAACAGGCGCAAAACGTGGTCTTGTTGTTAAAAACCTTGTTGAAGGCATCACTCCTGCAGCTGCATCAGTAAAAGAAGAAACTATTATCAGTTTTGATGAAGAAACTATTGTAGGACTTCGTCACAGCAACCCTAACGACAATCCAAACATCAAGCCAAGTCCAATTCCTGCAGAAGGCACAATCGGAGCTCTTGACATTCCTTATTACAGCCAAATCTATGATTCTCCTGCTGTTAATGGATGTACTGCTCATGGACACGTAACATGCGCTCCTACATCTGCATGTATGTATCTCGGTTATTATGATCTTCTTCCTCAAAAGACTACATATCGTCGTTCTGACGGTACAGCACTTAAATATGCTCACGCTATTAGTGCTACATTTACCAACAAAGCCGGCACAAAAACTTTCAACGAAACAGCATATGGGAATGGCTGTTATAGTGTACCAGGTGCATATGGCTACATGTGGACAGGAAGTCGTGCTCCAAGCGGTGGTTATATGACTTCATTTATGAAGCTTAATGGTTGCCTTACTGCTGAATATCTTTGGACAGCAAGCGGTAGTTGGAGCAAATTCTGTTCAGAATCAGCAGCAGGACGTCCATCTCCTCTATGTGTGTATCTTCGTTCTTCAGGACACTTAATCCTTGGATTCCGCACAAACTGTACATATACTACTGCCGGAGGATTTGTAAACAGAACAGGTTCATTCGTTTGCCACGACCCATATGGTGATGCCAACGATACAACATGGGCTGATGACGACGGTCAACACTCATCTTATGACTGGATTGGATACAATAACGGACGTCGCAACATTGGAACATACTGCTGGAGTGTTTATGCAACAGTTCCTGCTCCTGCAACCCCTGTGGAAGCAAAAATAACAAGTAACGTTGCCGAAGTTTCTTTAAAAGCAGTTTATGGTTCAAGTGAAACAGTAACACAAGACGTAAAAATCACTGCTCAAGGACTTTCCGCAAATATGTCTTTCAACTCTGCTACATCAGCAATTAAAGTTGAAGCTCTATCTGATTGGAACTCTCTTACAGGAGGTACTCTTCGTTGCACTCTTAATACAAGCTTTACGCTTGGGAAAGGACAATTTGTTAGCTATATTGCAGTATCAAGTGGCAAAGAAGCAGATGGCAACTTAGTTCGCATCGAAATCCCGACAGAAGTAATTCTTACAAATGAAGACGGAAGCATACCAAGCGACGAAGAACCCGTAGCTCCTGAAGACCCAACCACACCTGAAGATCCTAACTACACATTCGATGACCAAAACATCGTTCTAACTGAGATTTGGAAAAAGACAACAGCTGACGGCTGGTTCTCATTATCTTCTCCTGTAACTCGCTCAATAGCCTACAACGGCGGCAACTTATATGTATTGAATGCACGTAGTTCTGCAACTCCTGTAATCAATATTGTTGATGCTTATACAGGTACTGCTAAAGGTACTCTTAGCGTTGATGGTGTTGCCGGTGGTGCCGTAATATTATCAAATATCGTGGCATTCGATGGTAAGATATACGCATCAAATCGTGCAACTGCTCCAAGTTCAGCTGCATCCGGAACATTGAAAATCTATCGTTGGGATAGCGACACATCAGCTCCTACAGTAATCAAAGAAGATGCAACTCATGGTTCTTTAGCACTCGGTGGCAAGATGGTGTTAAGTGGCAACTCAAGCAATGGACGCATTTGGTTCTGTCAAGGCTCAACAGTTGTTTACTATGATATTACAAATGGAACAGTGGGTGATGCTAAAACAATTGCACTAACCAAGAGTGGTGAAGCATTTAACCTTGGTGCAAATGCAGGTGAAACTGATTTCGTAATCAATAGCGATGGCTCATTCTGGGCTGACGGTAAAGACAGAATACCGGCATTGTTCAATGCATCAGGTGTATGGCAAAAAGATTGTGCATCTATTGTAAATGGCAATGCTAACTCATTTAAATTAGTTGACTTTGGCACTCGCAAACTTGCAGCAATTGCTACATACTTAAACAAATCAGCAACATCGCTTGCTGAAGGAGCATTCGTATTGGCAGACGTGGCAAATGGTGTAGATGCGGCAACTGCAATGGCGACATATCCTGAAGCAGGCTTTGGAGCTACACGTAATACACAATTCATGACAACACTATGCGTTGCAACAGATCGCAATGACGGAATGACACTTGATGTGTGGTGTTGTGTAGATGGCCAAGGTATCGGTTTCTATTCTTATAATGGTAAGAAAGAGGGCTCGTCAGCAATTGAAGATATTTTCACTGAAGAGATTGAAACACCGGTAGAATACTACAACCTTCAAGGCATGAAAGTTGCTAATCCTTCAGGTGGTATCTTCATCAAAGTACAAGGCAACAAAGTAACTAAAGAATACATCAAGTAAATTGAAAATTGAGAGTTAAAAGTTGATAAACCCTCAAGTCCCAATAACAACTCCCACACTTGCAAAGGTGTGGGAGTTGTGTTTTTCAAGAAAAATTGATTATTATCTGAATTTGAGATAAAAAAGTTTTGCAGAATGAAAAAGTATGTGTAATTTTGCACCGCTAAACATAAAAAGCAAATAACAAAAAACTAATATATTAATATGATCATCGTACAAGTAAAAGAAGGCGAAAACATTGAAAAAGCTTTAAAGAAATTCAAACGTAAATTTGAAAAAACCGGTATCGTTAAAGAACTTCGTAGCCGTCAGGCATTTGAAAAACCATCTGTTGCAAACCGCAAGAAGATGATGAAAGCTGTTTATGTTCAAAAACTTCGTAGCGTAGAAGAATAATCTACATTTTTTTCAAAAATAATTTGGAAATTTAAAAAGAATCATATAAATTCGTAGCTACAGGATTGAGATAATCATCCATAACAAGAGTTAGCACGAATTTATTATGCACATAGATTCTTTTTTGACATATATACGGTGTGAGCTGAATCTTTCGGCACACACCGTTTCGTCATATAAGACAGATCTTGTGCAATGGAGAAACTACTGCACCGACAATAAACCAGAAGAATTTTACCCATTAGATATAACCCCATTGGACATAAGACAATGGATTTCTCATCTTGCAAATAAAAACAGTAGTCAGCGTACAATACGACGCAAAATACAAGCAGTGAGAGCATTCTACAATTATCTGATGAAGTACCACGGATTAAAGTCCAATCCGGCGACAGAAATCACACTCGCAAAAATCGACAAACCATTACCCATCTACATTCGTCCTGTAGAAACCAATAGAATCCTATCGGAAACATGGGATCACGATGATTATATCGAAACCCGAGACAGGCTCATCATCCTCATGTTCTACTCTACCGGAATCAGATGTAGCGAACTAATGACTCTGCTTGATGCAAACGTTAACACAGCCCGCGGTGAACTAAAAGTGCTCGGGAAACGTAATAAAGAAAGAATAATTCCTTTCGGGGAAGAACTAAGCGAGATGATTACCCTATACCGACGGCTACGAGATGATATTGTGGAGTCTCCTGAACCACAATTTTTCCTGCGACCTACAGGTGAGCCTCTTTATAGAAATCTCATTTACAACATCGTACATCGCACATTGTCGGGAAGAGTACATTCAGAGCGACAAAGCCCTCACGTGCTTAGACACTCCTTCGCAAGCGACATGCTCAACAACGGAGCCGACATCAATGCGGTACAACAACTATTAGGGCACAAATCATTAGCAACAACACAAATGTATACACACATTACATACCGTGAATTGAAACATAATTATGAACTCGCACATCCACGTGCACTAAAAAAAGGAGGATAATATGGACATTAGAATTAAAGCCATCCACTTTGACGTAGCTGAAAAATTAGTCAATTTCATCAACAAGAAAGTTGAGCGACTCGCTCGTCACAATGAGAATATCTCCGATGTAGATGTAACTCTAAAGGTAGTTAAACCTGAAACAGCAATGAACAAGGAAGCACTAATCAAGATAATGGCTCCTCAACATGAGGATTTAGTGGCAACAAAAGTTGCCGATACGTTTGAAGAAGCTGTTGACCTCTGCCTCGAAGCAATCGAAAAACAACTTGAAAAGAAAAAAGCTAAGAAATAACTCATATAAAATAATTTTTTCAAGGCGTGCCAAGCACGCCTTTTCTTTATCCCGGCACTCCCCATTTATTATTTCAAATAAAATTCGTAACTTGCAAGATATTTCAAAACTTTATCACAATGGCATTAAATTCACCCAAAGAGGTTATAAAATCGGCAATAGAAATAGGCGCAAACAAAGTAGCATTAAGTTCAGGGAAATATGGGAAACTAACCGTTCTTGCAATGCTCGCAGGAATTTACATCTCAATGGGCGGAGTCTTATCCCTCATCATAGGCTTTGGGTTCCCCGAAATTACAGCCGACAACCCCTCATTACAACGCATCCTTAGTGGAGCAATGTTCCCCATAGGGTTGATACTTGTTGTAATACTCGGAGCAGAGTTATTCACAGGAAACAACGCCTTATTAATTCCATCATATTTAGCTAAACGGCATTCGTTTTTTGCCGTTATCAGGAATTGGATGCTTGTTTATATAGGCAACTTTCTTGGTGCCATAATGTTCACATACTTGTTTGTATATCTATGTGGATTGACCACAAACGAGCCTTACCATTCGGCAATCATAAAAATCGCCGAAGCCAAAGTCTCAATGCCATGGATTACTGTATTTCTCAAAGGGATTGGCGCCAACTGGTTTGTATGTCTTGCGGTATGGCTTGCCCTTTCAGGCAAAAGTCTTTTGGCCAAAATGGCAGGATGCTGGTTGCCGGTAATGGTATTTGTTGCACTTGGCTACGAACACTCCATTGCCAATATGTTCTTCATCCCGGCAGGAATGCTTGAAGGAGCAAATGTTGAGATTATGCAAGCCATTACAACAAGCTTTATCCCTGCTACACTCGGGAATATTGTAGGTGGCGCAGTATTTGTGGGATGTGCCTATTATTATGTAAATCGTCCGGATAAATAATTAACTCGCAAAATCATAAATCAACATCATTTTTTTTTGCAAAAATTATAGCCGTTAATATTTCTCATTCAGCAATAAAGCAGTAACTTTGCACTATATTTTGAACAAACAATATTTATTCACTAATAATAATTACTCTAAATGGTAAGTTACAAAGAACTTGGCTTGGTAAACACTCGAGAAATGTTTGCTAAAGCAATCAAGGGAGGATATGCAATCCCTGCTTTCAACTTCAACAACATGGAGCAACTTCAAGCAATTATCAAAGCAGCTGCTGAAGAAAAATCTCCTGTAATCTTGCAAGTATCTAAGGGAGCTCGCAACTATGCTAACGCTACTCTCCTTCGCTACATGGCACAAGGTGCTGTTGAATATGCTAAAGAACTTGGATGGGCTAATCCTCAAATCGTTCTTCACCTTGACCACGGTGACAGTTTCGAACTTTGCAAATCTTGTATCGACAGCGGTTTCTCTTCAGTAATGATCGACGGTTCTCACCTTCCTTACGAAGAAAACGTTGCTCTTACAAAACAAGTTGTTGAATATGCTCACCAATATGATGTTACAGTAGAAGGAGAACTTGGTGTATTGGCAGGTGTTGAAGACGAAGTTTCTTCTGACCACCACACTTACACTGACCCTGAAGAAGTAATCGATTTCGCTACTCGCACAGGTTGCGACAGCTTGGCTATCTCAATCGGTACTTCTCACGGTGCTTACAAGTTCACTCCTGAACAATGTACAAAAGACGAAAACGGCAAGCTCGTTCCTCCTCCATTGGCATTCGACGTATTGAAAGCTGTAGAAGAAAAACTTCCCGGATTCCCCATCGTGCTTCACGGATCATCTTCAGTTCCTCAAGACGAAGTTGAAACTATCAACGCTAACGGTGGTGCATTGAAAGCAGCTATCGGTATTCCAGAAGAATGGTTGCGCGAATCAGCTAAATCAGCTGTTTGCAAAATCAACATCGACTCTGACAGCCGTCTTGCCATGACTGCAGCTATCCGCAAAGTATTTGTTGAAAAACCGGCTGAATTCGACCCACGTAAATACCTCGGTCCGGCACGTGACAACATGGAAAAACTTTACAAGCACAAAATCATCAACGTGCTTGGCTCAGCAGGTAAAGCTGAATAAAGATAAAATTTAATTTTTTATCCATATAATTTAGGGGTGTATCGACAAAGATACACCCCTATTTATTTCAACCAAATCTTTTTTGTAACTTTGGAGAAGATCAAAACATAATACCATTACTTTCATGAAGAAATTTCACCTTATAATCTGTGCTCTTATCGCAATTATAACTGCCAATGCAGCAACATTCTCAGGAACTATTCCCGTAATGTACATCTATACAAGCAATGGGGCCGAAATCACATCTAAAGACACATATATCGATGCAAATTTCTATATAGACCCAAAATCATCAGGCTACACTGCCACCGGCTCAGCATCAAGCACAGTAGCAATGAAAATACGTGGTCGAGGAAACACTTCATGGACCAACTACGACAAAAAGCCTTATCGTTTCAAACTCACAGTGGGCATCAAACTTTTAGATATGCCTAAGAGTAAAAACTATTGTCTATTGGCATACGCTGATGATGATTTAGCCTTTATTCGAAACGCAATGGGCTTTAAACTCAGTAAATGTTTAAATCTCTCATACACTCCTCGTTATCGTCCCGTTGAAGTCATGCTAAATGGATCATACATAGGGCTATACTTTTTAACTGAATCAGTGCGAGTAGATAAAGACCGAGTAGCAATCACAAAACAAAACGACAATGAAACCGATAATTCTTTAATTACCGGAGGATGGCTACTTGAATTGGACAATGCCGACGATGAAGCACAAGTAAAAATCACAGAAGGAAATGGCAACACTATGCGTTTCACTTACAAAGACCCTGAAGAACTTTCTTCAGCACAGACCAACTATTTGACCGGTCAGCTAAACAGCATGAACAATGCCATTTATGC
This sequence comes from Muribaculaceae bacterium, assembly GCA_017436845.1. Lineage (GTDB taxonomy): Bacteria > Bacteroidota > Bacteroidia > Bacteroidales > Muribaculaceae > RGIG4079. The sequence goes on along the minus strand of JAFSCJ010000010.1, from coordinate 21,500 downwards.
GACTGACAAAAGTTCTACAACTTGGGAAAATTACATAAATATGGACACATTGGCTCGTTTCTATATTGTTCAAGAGATAATGGATAATACCGAAGCATTCCATGGTAGCACATATCTATACAAACAACGTGGCACAGCCAATATTTGGAGCTTCGGTCCGGTGTGGGATTTTGCCAACGCTTATCGTCGCACTGAGCAACAATTCATTTACAAAAACTCGCCATATACTCAACATTGGATTGCCGAAATTGCAAAATTTCCTCGTTTCCAGGCCAAAGTAAAGGAACTATGGAAAGAGTTTTACACAACCCAATATCCAACACTAAGTACATATATTGATACATATGTATCCGAAATATCGTCAGCCATTTCAAGCGACTATCAACGCTGGCCAAGTTACGGAACATCAAATTCTGCAACTATGAAAGCTGAATTTAAGCAACTGCTTGATGCTCGAATTCAATGGTTAAATACCCAATGGGATCCTGCCGGCATTGATGATGTTATAATGGATGAAAACGACATCCCTATTGAATACTATAATCTGCAAGGCGTGAAAGTTGAAAACCCTCAAAGCGGATTATATATACGCATAAAAGGTAACAAAGCAAACAAAATCATATTATAACATTCTAATTTGGGCTGTTTCTTGGAGATGTGTCTAATTTTTAGATGCATCTCCTTTTGTCTTATCCACTACCCATTAAATTTATATCCGCAACGACCTAAGAAATTATGCAGTGTGGGTTAAAATCCGTATATTTGCACCGCAAAACAATAAACTAATTAAATCATGGCACTACAATGCGGCATCGTAGGACTTCCAAACGTTGGCAAGTCCACTCTTTTCAATTGTTTATCAAACGCTAAAGCACAATCAGCTAACTTCCCATTCTGTACCATTGAGCCAAATGTGGGAGTAATTACTGTACCTGATGATCGTCTCACTAAACTTGTTGAGATGTGTGAGCCTCGTAGCGTGGTTCCTGCAACAGTTGAAATCGTCGACATCGCGGGGCTTGTAAAAGGAGCATCTAAAGGAGAAGGGCTTGGGAACAAATTCCTTGCAAACATTCGCGAAACCGATGCTATCCTACACGTATTGCGTTGCTTTGACAATGATAATATCACCCACGTCGATGGTACTGTCGACCCTGTGCGCGACAAAGAAATCATCGACTACGAATTGCAACTTAAAGACTTGGAAACAGTTGAAGCTCGCATTGCAAAAACTCAAAAACAAGCACAAACAGGTGGCGATAAAGTTGCAAAGATGCAATATGAAGTGCTACGTCAATTCAAAGATGCTCTTGATCAAGGCTTGCCTGCACGCTCAGTAAAATTTGAAACTGTAGATGAACAAAAATTTGCGAAGGAGCTATTCCTACTTACAAACAAGCCGGTAATGTATGTGTGCAACGTTGATGACACATCAGCCGTTTCCGGCAATAAATATGTTGATGCTGTGCGAGAAGCTGTAAAAGATGAAGATGCACAAATACTCATCGTTGCAGCTCAAACAGAAAGTGAAATCGCAGAGCTTGACACATACGAAGAACGCCAAGAATTCCTTGCAGAAATAGGTCTTGAAGAATCGGGTGTTTCTCGACTCATACGTGCTGCATATGCTCTACTAAATCTCCAAACATACTTTACTGCAGGACCTGATGAAGTGCGTGCATGGACATTCCTTCGTGGTAGCAAAGCACCTCAATGTGCAGGTATAATCCACACCGATTTTGAAAAAGGATTTATTCGTGCTGAAGTTATAAAATATGACGACTTCGTAACTCTTGGCAGTGAAAATGCTGTAAAAGAAGCCGGCAAAATGAATGTCGAAGGAAAAGAATATGTTGTTCAAGATGGCGACATCATGCATTTCCGTTTCAATGTATAAAATATACTTCTTATAAACACAAAAAGGCTCTTGTTTTGCAAAACAAGAGCCTTTTTTGTACTATATATCGACAATATTAGAACGCAGATGGTTTGAGATTTAATCCAACTCTTTCTTGTAAACCAAACAACAAATTCATATTGTGAACAGCTTGTCCAGACGCACCTTTCACAAGATTGTCAATAACAGATGTTATCAACAATTTGCCATCAATCTTTTCAAGGTGAAGGATACACTTGTTTGTATTCACCACATCTTTCAAATCAGGAGCCTTATCGGTTACAAAAGTAAAATTGTGGTCAGAATAATAATCTTCATACAAACGACGTATCTCATCAAGTTCAACAGGACAATCAATATATACAATTGCCATAATTCCACGAGAGAAACATCCTCTCACAGGGATGAAATTTATCTCTGACTTGAAGCTATTTTGCAAAGTGCTAAGAGATTGTTTTATCTCAGCCAAATGCTGATGACGGAAAGGTTTGTAGATAGATACATTATCATTGCGCCATGAGAAATGAGATGTTGCCGATGGTTTAACACCGGCACCTGTACTTCCTGTTATCGCAGTAACATGGATGTCGCTATTTAACAACAAGTTTTTGGCCAATGGCAATAGTGCAAGTTGGATTGCAGTCGCAAAACATCCGGGATTTGCCACCCGTGTAGCTCCACGAACAATGCGCTTTCTGTTTAATTCTGGCAATCCATACACAAAATCGTGCGTTCCATCTTCTATTCTATAATCAGTTGAAAGATCAACTATTTTCAACGACTCAGGCACATCATGGCTTTCCATAAATTTGCGAGTTTCGCCATGAGGGGTGCAACAAAAAAGTACATCAATATCTTCCCAAGGTGTTTGATTAGTAAAACGTAAATATGTTTCTCCTATCAATCCTTGGTGCACATCAGCAACAAGATTTCCTGCATTGCTTGTACTATTTATCCAACTGATTTCTACATCGGGGTGATTAATCAACAGACGTATCAACTCGCCTGCCGTATACCCTGCTCCACCTATAATTCCTGCCTTTATCATAATGTATCACTGAATTTTTCTTGTGGCATAACCATCATTAATATCAAATAAACCAATACCCCTGCAAATGCAGTAAATACTGACAATAGAATATACGCAATGCGCACAAGAACCACATCAAGTCCAAAGTATTTAGCCAGACCGCCACACACTCCGGCAATTAATTTTTCATTTCTTGATCGTCTCAGTTTTTTTTCTTCCATTTTGAATGTTATATTTGTTCATCTTTGTGATTAGCATAATATGCACGCAAAGCAGTAGCTGATACTTTGATGAAACCTTTAGCGTCATCGGCAGTCCATCCTTTTTGAGTTTCGCCATATTCGCCAAATTTATTTTTCACCAAATCATCTTTACTTTCTACCCCTACTGTAGAGAAACCAAGAGGACGAAGTTCCAATATTGCAGTACCATTAACATTACGTTGTGATGTTACGAGCATAGACTCGATATCTCGCATCACAGGCTCAAGATACTGACTTTCATGCAAGAACATTCCGTACCAATTAGCTACTTGATCCTTCCAATATTGTTGCCATTTACTTAATGTATATTTTTCGAGAAAACGGTGTGCGCCAATAATTAGCATAGGTGCAGCAGCCTCAAATCCCACGCGTCCTTTAATACCTATAATAGTATCGCCGACGTGCATGTCGCGACCCACGCCATAAGCGGCTCCAATCTCTTCAACCTTTTGGATAGCAACGATAGGATCATCATAATAGACATCATTTACGGCCTTTAGCTCACCTTTTTCAAATGTCAAACGCAACAGTTCTGTTCCTTCTTTTACACAATGCTTCAAATAGGCAGTTTCTGGCAATCCTTGAGCAGAATCAAGAATTTCACCGCCACAGATGGATGTACCCCACAATCCCACATTGTAGCTATACTTCAACTTTGTAAAATCGGCAGAAAAACCATTTTTATTTAGATATTCAATTTCTTCTTGGCGAGACAAGTTATTATCTCGAGTGAGAGTAATGATTTCTACGCCAGGAGCCATAACAAGGAATGTCATGTCAAAACGAATTTGGTCATTACCGGCACCTGTAGAGCCGTGAGCAATAGCATCAGCTCCTATTTCATTGGCATATCGAGCAATAGCAATTGCTTGGAATATACGTTCTGAACTGACAGAAATAGGATATGTTCCATTTCGCAACACATTACCATATATCATATATTTCAAACTCTTTTCATAATATTCGCGAGTTACATCAAGAGTAACATATTTTTTTGCGCCAAGCTTATATGCATTAGCTTCATTTGTAGCCAATTGTTCAGGGCTGAAACCTCCTGTATTGGCACATGCGGCATACACTTCATATCCTTTCTCTTTAGCGAGATACATTACTGTATAAGATGTATCAAGTCCTCCGCTAAATGCCACAACTACTTTTTTCTTCTTTTCCATTTTTATATGAATGTTTAATCTTCTATATCTTCATTAGTCAAACTATATCTGTGATATTGCGTTTCTTTAGGATCATAAAGCAATCCCACACACAGACATTTATGTCCACCATTGCGTTGAAGAATATCATAATTCACGCAGCTCTCACATCCACGCCAAAATGCGGGATCGGTTGTCAATTGATCAAATGTTACCGGACGATATCCAAGCTCAAAATTCATTTTCATCACAGCTGCACCGGTTGTTAATGAAAATATTTTTGCTTCAGGATACATTTCACGAGACAGTTTAAAAATTCGGCGTTTTATGCGTGTTGCAAGCCCTATTCCTCGATATTTATCGGCTACTATCAAACCCGAATTGGCAACGAATTCCTTATTACTCCAACTCTCAATATAGCTAAATCCGGCAAATTCACCGTCACACAATGCAACTACCGCTTTACGTTCAAGCATCTTCTGCTTAACATATTCTGGTGAACGCTTTGCAATACCGGTTCCTCTCACTTTAGCAGCACGATTAATTGTATCAAGAATCTCGTCTACATACTTAACATGTTCTTCTGATGCTACTAAAATTTCTACCTTTGACAGATCTTCCATCTTTCTAATTGTACTTTCTTTTAATCGCTAAATTATATCTCTAAAAAACTATTCATTTTCTTCTGGCAAGAACTGCGCCTTTGCAACAGCCATTACCTGACTTGGCAAGAATGAAGAAAATAACGCATACAAATCTGAACGATTTGAATTTTCATTCACTACAGCAAACACAGTGTCTGCCCCCGGTATAGTTCCAAGAATATGTGGTGATTCAAGCATATCTATATCGTAGGCCAAGCCACTTGCATATCCATTACGAGTTTTTATAACAACAATGTTGCCGGATATTGCACATGACAACGCTGCTGGGTGCAAACTTGATTGTGCAGTGCTTTGAGTCTTTGCAAAAGGCTCTGCACTCATGTGATTTGAGTCGGCAATAATATATCGGTAACCACCCATATCAGTTGCAACCTTAGTTGTGCGCAACATTTTCAAATCTCGCGACAATGTTGCTTGGGTAACTATATAACCTCTTATTGCAAGTTGTTTTGACAATTCCTCTTGACTTCCAATACAATTGTGCGTTAAAATATCTATTATTACCGGCAGACGGGATTTTCTTTTCTTCATTACAAAAAAAATTACATTTATTATTTCATACAAAGATACAAACTAAAATACATAATGCTAATAATTTGGCATAAAAATTCAGCCATTATGCAATTATTTGCATGAATATATATTTTAGCAGATTAGATTACTTCCCGAAAATATCATTATATATTTTTTCTGTAGCGCCTAAATTTTGACGAATATACTCACCCGCTCTCTCACCAGACAATTTTATAGCATCGGCATTTGTCAACAGATTATCCATAACCGATACAAACTCAGCATTGTCTTTTATGCTATATGCGCCTTTGACTGAGATTAAATCCTTTGCCTCTTTAAATTTTTTATATTTAGGACCAAAAACCACAGGCATTCCATACACCGCAGCTTCGTTAATATTGTGAATTCCCACACCAAAACCGCCACCGACATATGCAATCTGCCCATACCGATATATGCTTGACAATTTCCCAAAACTATCAACTATCAGACAATCCGTATTTGAAGCCTCAAGATCCGTTGCGGTTGACAGACGGCAATAGGGACGATGTAATTGATGTTCTATTTCAGCAAGGCGATTTTCGTTAATCTCATGTGGTGCTATAATCAATTTCACTCCGGAATGTGAATTAAAATAAGGCAATAATAATTGCTCATCAGGAGCCCATGTACTACCGGCAACTATCGTTACCGGCACATTCTGAGTCATCACCTTCGCCTGTGAAATTTCAAAACTGTTTGCAAGAATATCTGTAACACGATCAAATCGAGTATCCCCAGCAATAGTAACATTTGTAATCCCAATACTCAATAGTAATTGTTGAGATGCTTCGTCCTGAACATACAAGTGTGTATAGCATCTTAACATTTTGCGGAACATTCCTCCCCACCACTTAAAAAATGATTGAGTATCGCGAAATATTGCCGAAATCAAGTATGTGGGAATATTTCTACAATGTAGCTCTTCTAAATAATTACCCCAAAATTCATATTTGACAAAAATCGCCATTTCGGGATTTACTACATCTAAAAATTTCTTCACTCTGCCCTTTAAATCAAATGGCAAGTAGCATACAGCATCAACGCCTTTATAATTTTTACGCACCTCATATCCCGATGGTGAAAAGAATGTCAAAAGAATCTTTTTTTCAGGCATACGGACTTTTAGCAACTCAATCAAAGGACGTCCTTGCTCAAATTCGCCCAATGATGAAACATGTATCCATATATATTTTGTATTACGATCAATCACTTTATTCAAATAATCCATCGTGCGAGCTTGTCCTGTCAACATTTTGCGTGCTTTTACATTATTCCACGAAAGCACTTTTGCGCCAAGACTATATATGCCAATAGCTGTATTATATAGTAAATTCATTTCCTATCGCAGAGAAAACGATTATTATTTAATTCTTTCTACACCAAGACGCACACGACGCACGGTCTCTTCCTTGCCCAACAATTCTGTTATATCAAACATATGAGGACCTTTACATTCACCTACAACAGTCAAGCGGAATGCATTCATCACATTACCCATGTGATAATTTTTATCGGTAATCCATCCAAGCACAGTGGGTTCAACTGATGCGCATGAGAAATCATCAATTCCATTAAGCACCTCAATTAACTCATTCATCAATTGAGGAGTTCCTTCATTCCAGCGTTTTTTCACTGATTTTGCATCATACTCAGTTGGCTCAACAAAGAAGTATCGAGATTGTTCCCAAAGGTCTTTCACAAAATTGATGCGACCTTTTACCATTGAAACCACTCGTATGATATATTCATCACTAAAACCTTCTACGCCATTTTCTTTCAAAATCGGCTTAAACAATTCTGTGAGTTGCGCATCGGGAAGTTCTTGCAAATATTTATGGTTAAACCATTTACCCTTTTCAAAGTCAAATTTTGCGCCCGATTTTGAGCAATGGTCAAGAGAGAATTTATCAATCAGCTCTTGCATTGACATAAATTCAGTATCATCACCGGGATTCCAGCCAAGCAAAGCAAGGAAGTTCACGACTGCTTCCGGTAAATAACCTGACTCGCGATAACCCGACGAAATTTCACCTGATTTTGGGTCTTGCCATTCAAGAGGGAACACTGGGAAACCGAGTCTGTCACCATCACGTTTGCTCAATTTTCCTTTACCATCAGGTTTCAAAAGCAATGGCAAATGAACAAATGCAGGCATTGTATCAACCCAACCAAATGCCTCATATAGTAACACATGTAATGGAGCCGATGGCAACCATTCTTCACCACGTATTACATGAGAGACTTTCATCAAGTGGTCATCTACAATATTAGCAAGATGATATGTGGGTAGATCATCGGCGCTCTTATACAAAACTTTATCATCAAGTACCGATGAGTTTATAGTAACTTTACCTCTAATCAAATCATTAACTTCAACATCACGTCCCGGCTCAATCAAGAAACGCACCACATATTTAGCGCCGTTATCCAACAACTCTTTCACTTCATCAGCCGACAACGACAAAGAGTTGCGCATTGACATGCGAGTCGATGCGTCATATTGAAAATTAGGCGTTGATTCACGACGAGCGTCAAGTTCTTCTGGAGTATCAAACGCAATATACGCTTTTCCTGCATTAAGAAGCATTTTCACATGCTCGCGATAAATATCTCTACGTTCCGATTGTTTATATGGACCATATTCACCTCCTTCACGCACGCCTTCATCGATTTTAATTCCGAGCCATGCGAGGGCTTCGTTGATATATTCCTCTGCTCCCGGTACAAATCGTTGAGAATCGGTATCCTCAATACGCAATATCATTTCGCCACCATGTTGACGCGCAAAAAGATAATTATAAAGCGCTGTGCGCACTCCACCTATATGCAAAGGCCCTGTTGGAGATGGGGCAAATCTTACTCTTACTTTTTGATCCATTTTTATTTTATTTTAAACGTTTGCAAAGATACAATTTTTAACGCATAATACATAACTCCCATATCACAATTATCCATACATTTTCATTAGCATTCCGGTTGACCAAACCTTTTTACCCATTTTTCATGTTGAAAAGTTTAATTTCACTGATGTCTTTTTTTATCAGAAATATTATTACCTTTACAGCAAAGAAAAAGCCTAATAACATTTGATATAAAAAACGATTACCTTATGAACAGAAAAGGGAAACTATATTTTCGCTATGGAACAATGGGCTCGGCAAAAACCGCATTACTATTAACCTCTGCCTATAATTTTGAAGAGCGAGGCATGAAATATGTGTGCATGAAACCCATTATTGATACCCGCGACAAAAAAAATGTCATTAAATCTCGAATTGGTATCGAGCGCGAATGTCAGTGGATTTATCATGATACCGACCTTTACCAATTGGCTCAAGAGCTTTTTGAAGAATCAATGGCTGTTATCGATTGGTTTCTCATTGACGAAGCGCAATTCCTCACTGCCGAACAAGTTGATCAGCTTGCCCGCATAGTTGATGATTATGGTAGCAATGTCGTTTGCTACGGATTGCGCACCGACTTCAAGTCAAATATGTTTGAAGGCTCCCGACGTCTGTTTGAAATAGCCGATACTATCGATGAAATAAAATCGACTTGCACTTGTGGGCGAAAAACAATAATAAACGCTCGCATCGATGCCAACGGTGATTTCGTTGAAGACGGTGCCCAAGTAGAAATTGGTGGAGATGACCGATATATTGCTGTTTGTCGCAAATGTTGGCGCAATAAACGCATTGAGCAGTCATCTCGAGACGCATTACCTCTATTCAAATAAGACAACAGCTATGATTTTAGGAGATATAAATAATTGTCACGATATTTCTTTGCTTAATACTCGAATCAGTAAAGCTCTGGAATGGGCAAAAGCTCATCATAACGAGATTTTTCCAAAAGGAATCATTGAAATCGAAGAAGGCGTTATCAAAGTAAATTGCGAAGAAGTTGCAATGGTACCTCAACAGATGCTTGAAGCTCATCGCCGTTACATTGATATACACATTCCACAATCAGATGAAGAAACAATTGGTTGGGCTCCTATACATAATCTACAAAATTGCATAACTCCATATAATGACGAAAAAGACATAGCATTTTATGGTGATGCTCCCCAATGTCTGTTCCCGGTACGCCCCGGACAATTTGTCATCTTCTTTCCGGAAGATGCTCACGCACCCAACATTGGCATTGGTAATCACCGCAAACTATGTATCAAAATTGCCATAGATTAAACCTTCAATCAGGTAAAATGTCAATATAAATATGAAACGATTGATATTTATCATATTTGTAATGATATTGACATCTTTAAATTGGGTGTCGGCCATTTCACTACCTAATGAAGAACTAAAGTATAAGGTAACCTATAAGTGGGGGCTCATTCACACACAAGCGGGTAGAGCAACATTATCACTGCTTTATGACGGGGACAAATACAAATCAACACTCATTGCCCGCACTGAGACTTGGGCTGATCGCATATATAGAGTACGCGACACTCTATATAGCGAAATGACTCTTGATTTCACCCCAATAAAATATGTCAAAAGTGCTCATGAGAAAGGAAAATATGTTCGCGATCAAATCGATTACATTGTAGTTGGGAACAATTTCACTGGTAATTGTACACGTTATCGCATCAAAAAAGGGGACTCTGATTTCTCTACCGAATTAAAGACTATTAATGCAACAGGGACAACTGTTGATATGCTCAGTGTGTTTTACCATCTTCGCACCCTTGATTTCCCATCAATGAAATTGGGTGAAACAAAAACGATAAACATCTTTTCGGGTAAAACAAAAGAGTTATTAAGCATCAAGTATGAGGGAATTAAGACCGTTAAGATTGATGAACAAAAATATAACACCTATCATGTCAGCTTTAAATTCACCTCTGAAGACGGAAAAAAATCATCAGACGACATTGACACTTGGATTTCAGCCGATAATCGTCGCATACCCATCAAACTTGAAGGAAGTTTGCCCATAGGAAAAATACGTTGCCTTTACATAGGTGGCTAATATCCCTCTTTTAACAAAGCAGTTTTAAATCATGCGTAAATTTATTTTAGCTCTAATCTTAATATTCAACGTGGCATTTATAAATGCAAATATTTCTGACACGACACAAATTACAATAAAAGTCATTGAGACAACTGATGTTCATGGCAACTTTTTCCCATACGATTTCATAAATCAGAAATCTTGGGAAGGAAGCCTTGCTCAAGTATACACTTATATCGAAAGACAACGCAAAGAAATTGGCAACGAGAATGTCTTACTTATAGATAATGGAGACATACTGCAAGGTCAACCTACTGTTTATTACTATAATTTCATAGACACCGCATCGACTCACATCGCTGCTGAGGTAATGAATTTTATGAAGTATGACGTTGCTACCATAGGGAACCACGACATAGAAACAGGACATCCGGTATATGATCGTTGGGTTGCAGAATGTAATTTCCCTATTTTAGGAGCTAATATTATTGATACAAAATCTAACACTCCCTATTTTAAACCATATACAATTCTAAATCGCAAAGGAATTAAAATCGCAATCCTTGGATTAATAACACCGGCTGTTCCTGCTTGGCTACCTGAAAATTTATGGTGTGGAATGAGATTTGAAGACATGGTAACATCTGCGCAAAAATGGGTACCATATATTCAACAGCACGAAAATCCCGATCTACTAATTGGGCTATTCCATTCCGGCAACAATAGTAAATATTCGGCAAATGGATTTGACGAAAATGCGTCAGCAACTGTTGGTCGTGAAGTCCCGGGCTTTGACATTATATTTATGGGGCATGACCACCGCCGTTTCTGCGACATAGTCAAAAACGCCAACGGACAAGATGTTCACCTTGTTAATCCTGCCAATAATGCTCACTCTGTGGGAGAAGTTGATATTACATTTACTCTTCTTGATGGCAAAGTAGTTGATAAAAAACTACAATCTAAAATAACATCTGTCAGCAAAGAACTACCCACTACCGAGTTCAATAATCATTTTGCTCAACACAAAAACACTGTAATGAATTTTGTCTCCCGCAAAATTGGCGACTGTGACAAAACAATCACTACTCGCGATGCTTATTTTGGGCCATCGGCTTTTATTGATTTTATACACACACTTCAACTTGATCTCTCCAAAGCCGACATATCATTTGCAGCACCACTATCGTTTAATGCAACCATAAAAAAAGGAGATATACTCATGAGTGACATGTTCAACCTATACAAGTATGAGAACATGCTATACACTATGCAACTATCAGGAAAAGAGATAAAAGACTACCTTGAAATGTCCTACGATTTATGGATAAACACCATTGCATCTCCCAACGAACATCTACTCAAAGTAGAAGAGAGCGAAAACGGAAAGTTCAAATTTAAAAACCCTACATATAATTTTGATTCAGCAGCAGGACTGCTATACACCGTTGATGTAACAAAAGAGAAAGGCAATCGCATTACAATATCAGCCCTTGCCAATGGGGAGCCATTTGACACTTATAAAACGTATCTTGTAGCAATAAATTCCTATCGTGGAAACGGTGGAGGTAATCTATTGACTGAAGGTGCGGGAATTCCAACTAAAGAACTATCTAAACGCATCATTTGGTCAACTGACATAGACTTGCGTTATCACTTGATGAAACAAATAGAGAGAGCCGGTTCAATAAGTCCTACGCCACTAAACCAATGGCGTTTTATTCCGGAGGAAATAGCGGTTCCGGCAGCCTCACGCGACCGCCATCTACTATTCCCAGATGAATAACAATTAGTTTTGAGTTGTTAGGTAATCAATTGCAAAATCTAAGATTGTATCATGGCCCGACAATATTGCCGATGGGTCCATATCCACAGCGCATCCCTCAGTGGGCTCGATTCCCATCTCTGTGAGGTTTCCATTCGCATCGTACATGGGACACGCTGAAAATCTCACAGCCCATCCACAAGGCAACTCCGATGAGAATGGCATACCACAGCCACCGCCAGTGGTTGCTCCAACAATAGTTACATTCGGCAAATTTTTCATCACTGAAACAAAATCATTTGCGGCACTATAAGTACTGCGATTTGTTAACACTACTATTGGTTTACCCCACATTATTCTGCCTTTCTCTGCAGGATCATAGTAATAGGCAAATGGCTCTGAAAAATCACCATGACCTGGACCGGTTTTATGCGAAATATATCCTGCTAATATAGGTTCAGTTATAAAACGACGCACAAGGGGCTCTACATTTGTCAAATTACCACCTCCGTTATTGCGAACATCGATAATCAAAGACTCACATGTTGCCAAATAAGCCAATATGTGATCAATATTACCCTCTCCCAATCCATAAACAAAACTACCATAATGTATATAACCGATATTATCAGGTAGAATACCATAATCGACATCATTCAAGGAGCGATAATTAAAATTAAAATAATGTTCTTGAATGAGACGAGCATCATAATTTTGAGGATAATCACTCCACCACTTGCGATAGTATGATGTATTAAATGATGCAGATAGATTTGTGTGTCCGTCTTTTAGCTCGTCAAGCATCTCTGCACACACAAGAAACAGCTCCTCATCAGTCAACGTATTTTTTGCCTTTAGGCTATATTTGCGATACATCGCATCCCAATCCACACCTTTCTCTTCAAAGAAGCAATAATGCTTATCTATCACTGTCCACAATGCATCGAAATTTCCCTTTGGAGTATTTTCCCACTCCTCCACCTCATGACATGATGATAGCAAAATCATCGCCCACAAGAATACAAATATCTTATTTCCCATTTTCAAATATAGTTCTTTTTAATATAATGCGGAGATGAGACGGGCTGAGGGATTTAGGCCCTTGCGCGATGAGACACTTATCCATTCTCCTGAAACACCAATCACAACACTATGAGTTGTCATGCGTGTTACGATATCATTAACTTTAGTCGACAAAATTTGATTGCGATAGCCTATGCGCAAGCAGGTGTTTGACAGATGCAAATCAGCAGTCAACAGATTGTCCATAGCGAAATAATTTCCCCACCATGCAACATGAGCAAGACCATCATCATTCCCGAGATAAATCTCATAATATAATTCACCATAGTCAGGAGAAAAAAACACTCCGGTAACAGGTAATGTGGGCTGATATTTCACCGTAATGGGCAAACACCCGATACTAAAATTCCATGCCACATATCCTGTTGCATTGACAGTCCACGCTGCCTTTGCCGATGCCGGATTATTTCCATTGCGAGTACTATATAAACACCCTATGTCAAGGCTTGTACTACCACCTGCACCAATAGTTATTTCATGTCCTAAGCGCCAACGATGCATCATTCCCCATGACGCATCAAGCCCCAGATACCACATATCGGCATTTTTCGCGGGGTTTTGAGTGCGGTCTATTTCTACTCCTGCCGACAGACGCATAACCCACTTTTCCGGGTTAAACTTCATTGCCTGCATACGCTCATACTGAAACCCTACCATCCAACCGGTATATTTTAAAGGCGTCAAATATGTATCATTAATCCGCGAGCCTCCAAATTCCAACATATAAGCTGATGCCACAGGGCGCAAAGGCTCCACTTGCAACGAATCTTGTTCTATCGCTTTTATATCTATTGATACGGCAATAAAAAGCAATAATAGTATAATCTTATGTTTTGACATCGCAACTATTTCAATAGGTAATTTAGAATATGCGTTGTTGGCCATTAATTTCATCGCGCACCTCATCATCAGAGCGTTCAGGCTCGATTTCTTCAACATCTTCAGCCGTTTCAGCATCGTTTTCTACCTCTTCTTCAGCATTTTCCACTTCACGAGGTTCTAGCTCTACGATTGAAGCTATTTCAAAGTTAGATATACGCTTACCTTTTGCCTTATATGACTTAACAGCAATAAATTCCATTGCGTCTATTTCCATTGTTCCACGGAAAGCATCACCACCACCAAACGTTACTTCAATCCTTGTTCCCGGAGCATCACTCAAAATAATAAGTGTTGAATTTTCATTTTCTCCGAGGAATCGTTGCTTCTTATTTGTAGGCTCAAACGTAAATCGCTTTATATAAGGATAACCTTGATCGGCATCGTTAAGTACCGCTGTCCATACATGTCCCGGACGGAATTTTTCTATGCGCAAGATATTATCTTCATAATGGTTACTTTGATCAAATGTTGACATGTAATATTCTCCATTTTTGAGAATAACAAGCACTTGATCATTGCCACTAAACTCACCAAGATAGTTTCCTCGTCCGTCATAATTGATGCGCAATACGTCAGGGTCAAACCACACTTCACGACCGCCTAATGTTGATGCGCCTTTCTCTTTAAGAGAGAAACGATGCACCTCATTTTTGGTTACGATGTTACCTTGTGATTGTTTACCTTTGATTGCCAACTCTCCAAAATCGACATCAAACTGCAATGTTTTCAATCGTGGTTTTGGTTTCAACGTTACCTTAACGACCTCTGCTTCACCATTTGAATTGGCAGAGAACCACATAATTTTTGTTCCGGGTTTGCCCGGTGTCATATCATATTCTTTATCACGCGATACTCCTGTTACAGCAAAACGCTTCATATAATACACTCCGCCCTTGCCATTCTGATATATTACATTATATATTGTGCGAGAGTCATTGCGCTTAAACACTTGCAAGTGAAGGATATTCTTACCAACAAACATTTTTTCCTGCACCTTGACAATCTTGTATTTACCATCTCGATAGAAGATGATTATATCGTCGAGATTTGAACAGTTGCACACAAACTCATCTTTCTTCAATCCGGTACCGATAAAACCTTCTTCACGATTGATATATAGTTTTTCATTAGCCTCAACCACCGTTGCCGCTTCAATATTATCAAATCCGCGTATCACAGTGTGGCGAGGATAAGCCTCACCATATTTTGCTTTCAAACTTTCATACCATTTTATCGTATAATCCACGATGTGAGCGAGGTCATTTTTAAGTGCTGCTATACGATCATTGTAAGAAGCTATCAACTCATCAGCCTTCGCTGAATTGAATTTCAATATACGTCCCATCTTTATCTCCATCAAACGCAAGATATCATCGTCGGTAACCTCTCTTATAAACTTAGGTTTCCAAGGCTCCAAACGTTTATCAATGTGAGCAATAGCAGCTTCCATATTTGGACTATCTTCAAACCCTTTATCTTTATAGATGCGTTCTTCAATAAATATGCGTTCCAATGAAGCGAAATGCAACAATTCATGGACTTCAGAAAGTTGGATTTCAAGCTCGCGACGCAATAACTCTTTTGTCGTGTTTACGCTATGGCGTAACACATCGCTCACACCAAGAAAATGAGGCTTCTTCTCTGAAATCACACAACAATTAGGCGAAATGCTCACCTCACAATCGGTAAATGCATATAATGCATCTATCGCCTTGTCGCTCGATGTTCCGGGCAATAAATGCACAAGAATAAGAGCTGTTTCGGCTGTGTTATCATCAACCTTGCGTATCTTCAGTTTACCCTTTTCAAACGCTTTCAATATCGAGTCGATAACCACCCCTGTAGTTTTCCCATAGGGTATCTCTGTAATAGCAAGTGTCTTATTATCAATCTTTTCAATCTTAGCCCTTACTTTTACAACACCTCCACGCTCACCATCATTATATTTAGAGACATCAATAAATCCACCTGTTACAAAATCGGGATATAACACAAAGTCTTCTCCACGAAGATAGGCAACTGCCGCATCAAGGATTTCATTGAAGTTATGAGGCAAAATTTTTGACGACAACCCCACAGCAATGCCTTCAACTCCTTGAGCTAACAGCAATGGGAACTTAGCGGGAAGAGTAACAGGCTCTTTCTTGCGGCCGTCATAAGACAATGTCCATTCTGTAACCTTAGGATTATAAAGCACCTCTAATGCAAATGACGACAATCGAGCTTCGATATATCGACCTGCAGCAGCCGAAGCCCCAGTCAATATATTACCCCAGTTCCCTTGTGTTTCCACCAATAAATCCTTCTGACCAAGCTGTACAAGCGCATCATTAATTGACGCATCGCCATGAGGGTGATACTGCATTGTGTTACCCACAATGTTAGCCACCTTGTTGAAACGTCCGTCATCAAGCGTCTTCATCGAATGAAGAATGCGGCGTTGCACAGGTTTCAACCCATCGTCAATGTGAGGCACAGCACGTTCAAGGATTACGTATGAAGCATAATCCAAAAACCAACTGCGATACATGCCCCGCAAATGGTATTTTACAACATCGTTTGAAGTATCAAGATGCACGCGTTCATCGGCTGCGTTTTCCGTAGCAAGTTCTTCTGCGTCGGAATCCAAAGGAATTATTTCGTCACTCATTTTCTGTGGAATGATATTAGTTTTGGGCTTAATACGTACATTTCTGCACACCTTTCCACAAAGTTACAAAATTTTCCTGATTATAGTCCAATTTTTCCACAACCTTTACTAACTATTTAGCCTCAATCATAGTGAAGATATGTCAATAAACTATGACATTTATATATTTTGCTGATATATCAAGAAAATTGTGTAAATTTGCAGTTTAAACGGCACATCACATCCGGTGATGCAACCCGTTGACATTCAATAATTATCAATTTAACCAAATTATGGCTCAACAAGAAGAAGTTTTTAAGAAAATCGTTTCACACGCCAAGGAATACGGTTTTGTTTTTCAATCAAGTGAAATTTATGATGGATTAGGCGCTGTTTATGACTATGGACAAAACGGCGTAGAACTCAAAAACAATATCAAACGTTACTGGTGGGACGCAATGACCCTCCTTAACGAAAACATTGTGGGTATTGACTCTGCAATCTTCATGCACCCCACAATTTGGAAAGCATCAGGACACGTTGACGCTTTCAACGATCCATTGATTGACAATAAAGACTCTAAAAAACGTTATCGTGCCGATGTTCTTATCGAAGAAGAACTCGCTAAGATGGATGACAAAATTGAAAAAGAGGTAGCTAAAGCAGCTAAACGTTTCGGAGAATCATTTGACGATGCTCTTTTCCGTCAAACTAACCCTCGCATACAAGAAATTGCTGCTAAGCGCGATGCTCTACATGAACGTTTTGCAAATGCTCTTAACGATAACAACCTTGAAGAATTGCGTCAAATCATCATTGACCAAGAAATCGTTTGCCCTATCTCAGGAACTAAGAACTGGACAGAGGTGCGCCAGTTCAACCTCATGTTCAAAACTGAAATGGGTAGTACTGCTGAAGGAGCAATGAATGTTTACCTTCGTCCAGAAACAGCCCAAGGCATTTTCGTAAACTACTTGAACGTACAAAAAACAGGTCGCATGCGTCTTCCTTTCGGTATCGCTCAAATAGGTAAAGCATTCCGCAACGAAATCGTTGCTCGCCAATTCATCTTCCGTATGCGCGAATTTGAACAAATGGAAATGCAATTCTTTGTACGTCCGGGCGAAGAACTCAACTGGTTTGCTAAATGGAAAGAAACACGCTTGAAATGGCACAAAGCCCTTGGTCTTGGCGATCACAAATATCGTTATCACGACCATGACAAACTCGCTCACTATGCCAACGCAGCTACTGACATCGAGTTTGAAATGCCATTTGGTTTCAAAGAAGTTGAAGGTATCCACTCTCGTACTAACTTTGACCTTTCACAACACGAAAAATATTCAGGCAAAAACATCAAATATTTCGATCCTGAATTGAACGAATCTTACGTTCCTTACGTCATCGAAACATCAATCGGCGTTGACCGTATGTTCCTTTCTGTCCTTTGTTCTTCTTATGAAGAACAAAAACTTGAAGGTGGTGACACTCGCGTAGTGCTTCATTTGCCTGCTGCTCTTGCTCCTGTGAAATGTGCCGTTATGCCACTCGTTCGCAAAGATGGTCTTCCCGAAAAAGCTCGTGAAATCGTTAACGAACTCAAGTTTGACTTCACTACTCACTACGAAGAAAAAGACTCCATCGGTAAACGTTATCGCCGTCAAGATGCAATAGGTACTCCTTATTGTATCACTGTTGACCACCAAACTCTTGAGGACAACACCGTTACTCTTCGTGAACGTGATTCAATGCAACAAAGTCGCGTAGCAATTGCCAACCTTCACAAGCTCATCCACGATAATGTGAGCCTTAACGCATTGCTTCGCAAATTAGGATAATAACTAAAAGGATTTTCATATGAAAAAATATATCACTTTAATAATAGTTGGTGTCGTAGTTCTACTCCTTTGTGGTGGTGCATGCAGCAACTATAACGGTATGGTTGAAAAAGAGCAAGTCGTAGAACAAACATGGGCTCAAGTAGAAAACCAATATCAACGTCGTGCCGACCTCATCCCCAACCTTGTAAATACAGTAAAAGGATATGCCGAACACGAAAGCACTACTCTACAATCAGTTACTGATGCACGTGCCGGACTCTCAAAAGCCTATAACGATGCTAATGCCATATCGGCTACAGAAGCTCAAGCATCACAAGAAGGGCTTGAAAAATTCCAACAAGCACAAAGCAGTCTCAAAGGAGCTCTCGATATTTATGTCAACGCTGTGCGTGAAGCTTATCCCGACTTGAAAGCAAATGCTAATTTCCAAGACCTTCAAACTCAACTTGAAGGAACAGAAAATCGCATTTCTACAGAGCGGCAACGCTATACCGAAGCGGTTAAAGAGTACAACACCAAAATCAAAAAATTTCCCGGTAACATTTTTGCCGGAATATTTGGTTTTGATGCAAAACCTCAGTTTAAAGCTGAAGCCGGAGCTGAGAAAGCACCTATCGTAGAATTTTAATATTCTTTAGAATGAAAAAACTACCTATATTTTTTGTATCGGCAATTATGCTCATTATTGCAGCATGTGGCGACGATGAAGGAAACGTATGGAAAGACTATGAAGGATGGCGCGAAGCCAATGAAGCATGGATTCTTGAACAAGCGTCTCGCACAAATCCCGATGGAACACCCTATTATAGTAAGGTAACTCCCAAATGGGACCCATCACAGTACATCCTATTACATTATTTCAATGACCGTAGCGAAACAGCCGGAAATCTGACTCCCATGCTGACAAGCACTGTTGACGTAAAATACATAGGTCGTCTTTATACCGACGAAGTCTTTGATTCGTCCTATACATTGACAAAATGGGGCGACAGCATCTATCGCACAAAATGCAGCAATGTTATTCAAGGATGGCAAATTGCGTTAGAAAAAATGCATGTTGGGGATAGCGTTGAAATGATAATCCCTTACAAATCGGCCTACGGAGCTGCTGATAATGGAATAATCAAGCCCTATTCTGCTTTGCGTTTCAACGTTAAACTTGTTGACATTTACGCCTTCGAAAAAAAATAAATCTCACTCAAATATTAAGAGCCTGCCTAACAAGTTTTTGTTAGGCAGGTTTTTCATTATATTTGAATACTCTATGAGTACCATGACACCAACACCATACGGCGATCCTTACAACAGTATAACCAATCCTGACAAGCAAATGGCCCATAAGGCATTGGGAGACTATGGTCCTTTAGGCACTAAATATTCGACCAAAGAATTCCTACAAATTTATAAGTAAATTATAATACATTAAAGAATATATGTAATATCGTATTGATTATATGATAATTTTAATTAATTTTGTCCCAATACATTAAATTTATTTTTATGCCATACATACATACATACATACCATTGCACAATGGTATTAACTCAGAGATAAGAAAATTTGATCTATTTGTTATAAACTCAAGCGTGCATCGCAATAGCGATGTGCGCTTTTTTGTATAAATACCTTTTTTGCATATATATAAACCCTTTAATATTCAAAATTTATGAAAAAGCTGAAATTTAAGGACTTATCATACAGACCGATAAGTGTCATGAGTTTCTTATTAGTGTTGTGTCTTATACACAATCAAGGAAATGCTCAAGAATTGAAATCATCAAAAGGTTTTGGACTGGTAGTGAACGCAACTAAAGGTATAAAAGCTATGACTATTCATTCTGCAAATGAAAATGTTAATGGTATTGCTAATGTGCCTATTAGTAATTCTAAAGTCTCTTTATCAACAGATTGTAAAGGTATTTCTATTGTTAGCAATGAAAAATTAATAACAAAAAAATCATTGACCTCTTATGAGATGCCCCAAATCCAAAAGAAAAACACGAAAAGTGTTGCGTCTAAAGCTGTGAATGTGTCTGGAATAATTGATGCAAGTACTTTGGAGGATAATGCAGAACTCGTTCTAACGGGTAATACAAATCTTTTTATGGATGTAAATAAAACGCTTAAATGTATCAGAGGTGATTATACTCTTACGCTTAGCGGTGGTAATATCCTAACCCTTAACAATCCTGAAGATTATGCTATAAATGTGTTATCTATTACTATCAGTGCTCCTTTAATTGTAAAATCATCAATTGTTGCTATTTCAGCAAAAAAAGATCTAACAATCAATAATACTGTTAACGCCACATCTACCGATACCGGTATAGGGACTATAAATGGGACTCTGACAATCAATGGCGATGTAACAGTTACAACAAATAGTTCTGCCGCAATACTCAACCGAGGCTTGGAAAATGGTGGAGATATAATTATCAATAAAGGTGTGATTAAAGCCACAGGAGGTAATTCCGGTATATGGGCTTATGGTATAGCGGCACGTGGAAGTATCACATCGCAAGCAGGAACAATTATCAATGCAACCGGTGGAACAGGTATCTATGCAGAGGAAGGAAATATCCATTTGGCAGGTGATGTAGTATCAATAGCAAAAGGAGAAACCGGAAGTGGAGTGTATGCAGAAGCCGGAGAAGTTACGCTCTCGACCATTAGTGTTTCAAGTTCGTGTGTTGGAATTTCTGCAAGAAACGGATTAACGCTCAATGGCGATGTGGAAATCAACTCAGCCGATACCGGATTAGGCACTGTGAATGGT
>JAFSCJ010000009.1 GCA_017436845.1 Muribaculaceae bacterium | reverse complement strand
TTTGCACAATTGAAAGTCGCTTCAGTAGAAAAAGTGGCTCTTCCTGAAGGTGTAACCATCAACACAGCAACAATGAGCCCCGATGGCAGCTACATCGCTATCACACAAAATCAAAAGGCAGGTATTCAAAAACTTGATCTTACTACAAAATCAATCACAACCATTTCAGAAACCGGACATGGCTATGGCTTGACCATCTCCAACGATGGACAACAAGTGTTTTTCCGTGAAAACACGATAGGCACCGACCATTTACGTCGCACAGCGTTGAAATCGGCCAACCTTGCTACCGGACGCACTTCAACATTGATTAAAGCTACTCGCGACTTGCAAGGAGTAGCCGTTAATGACAACGCAATCATGACAGTCAACAAAGGACAATTGTCAACTAAAGCCTTGTCAGCACAATCAACAGCAGTAGCAACGCCGGTAGCATCAATCGACAAAGGCCGTTTGATGGTAACTGTCAATGGCAAAACAACCAACATTTCCCCTCAAGGTAGCGAATGTAAGAGCTACTTGTGGCCAAGCGTATCACCCGATGGCACACGCGTATGCTACTATCTATCAGGCGTAGGCTGTTTTGTATGTAACCTTGACGGCTCAAATCCAGTACACTTAGGCTCAATGCGTGCAGCACAATGGTATGACAATGAAACAATTGTAGGTATGAACGACCAAGACAATGGCGAAATTGTTACATCATCAAAAATCGTAGCAGCCAAAGCCGACGGAACATCAGGCCAAAACTTGACAGCAGATGCGTCAATGGGTATGTACCCAACCGTATCACGCGACGGAGCAAAGATTGCTTACAGCACACCTAATGGTGAACTATACATTATAAACATAGCAAAATAATAAGGAAGCGTTATGAAACTTAGAAAATTATTTCTCGCAGCAGGATTAGCGCTTGTAGCTGCAGGCGCAACTGCACAAACAAATGTTGAAGATATTCGCATCTATATCAATCCGGGGCACGGCTCTTGGGGCCCTAACAACCGCCACATGGCAACTATCGGTCATGATCCCATCAGTTCAGAAGATCCTGATACTACTGACTTCTATGAGTCAAATACCAATCTTGAAAAGGGTCTTGCTCTATTCTATCGATTGAAAGATTATGGATTTAAACATGATGGAGTAAACAATGCACTCGATTTAACTCAAAACCTTGTTATGAGTCGTATTGCTACAGGGCCATATCCTTATAGCAATGTAAAAGATGAAACTCTTGGTTATATTCCTGATGATCAAAATAATGCATATAACCGTAAACTTTCGGAAATTGCTGCTGAGGTAGAAGCAAACAACTTTGATATGTTTATCTCTATTCACTCTAATGCAACTACTGAAGGTTCTACAACAAACTATTTGGCGTATTACTATCGTACAAACTATGGAGCTGATGCCAATACTTGTATCTCAATGTGTGAAAAATCGTGGAATCATCGCATCCTTGACCGTCATACTCAATGGTCTCACTATGATTTCCAACTCCCATCATCTTCATATCATACGGTATTGACAGGTAACTATGCCGTTCTTGCTCATTCTGTTAATGGGTATTTGGTAGAAGGTTATTTCCACACTTACCAACCTGCTCGTCATCGTGGTATGAACTTTGATGTTGACAGAGTAGAAGGTTTGGCTTATGCTCGCGGTGTTGCTGACTATTTTGGCATTGAAAAAGAAAGCACTGGTGAAATCTATGGTATCGTGCGCGATGCTCAACAAAAATTCACTCACGATCTTTATACTCCAAAGGCTTTGACTGCTGATGTTTATATGCCTCTTAACGGAGTTGAAGTAACTCTTAAACAAGGAGATAATGCAATTGCTACATATACTACTGACGTAAACTATAACGGTGCATTTGTATTCAAAGATCTTCAACCGGGTGAATACACCGTTGAGTTCTCTCATCCTGATTACAAGGCCGATACTACATATACATGGAATGTTGACCGTCCTACAAAGGATAATGCTCCTATTGTTGTAACTGTTGAAGCTGCAAAAACAGCTTATCCTATTGCTTTCATTGAAAGCAAATCTTATGTTCCTCCTACAAAAGTTTATGTAAACTATCCTGACTCTACTGCAGGTAAAGCAGGTTTTGAATTGGCTAAATATTATGAAGTAAAAGGTACTGCATATGACCTTCTTGCTACTCAACTTGAAAATAAAGTAGTTCGCCGTCAAATTATACGTGAAGACCGCCTTTATGTTCTCGCTCTTGATACAGTTGCCAATGCCAACGAGCCATATGTTTATCTTGCTGACATTGCTACAGGTACTGTAACAGAACTTGACAAAGCGGCTGTTACTCTTGGAGCTAATCAACAAATAAAACTTTCTGATATTGCTCTTACTGCCGATCATGTATTGGTGGGCTGTAGCTTTGGTAAAAACCATTATAGTGATGCAATAGCAACAGAAGATGGGGAAACTCGTGGCGAAATTCAATTCTACAAGTGGACACAAAATGAAACTACCAAACTCCCTGAAACTTGTGAGAAATGGTTTACTTCTAACCACTCTGCCAACTTTAATCGTGCACTTGCAGGTAAGACAATTGCTTATTCTGGAACTCTTGAAAGCGGAGCCGTGATGACAACAATGAACTCAGCAGGAGTAAATTCAATGCGTGTTGACCTATTCCCAATTACTGAAGGTGTAGGTGATGGTACAATATTCAGCTATAACAAATGTGGTTCATTTGGTAAAAACGTTCTTGGAGATGACTATGAGTTGATGGTTTCTCCTCTTGCAGAAAATGGAAATGTAAGAACTTATGTTATAGATGGTTCATTGACAAATGCATCAGAATTTGAGATGGTTGATGGAGCTAACGAAGTAACAATTAAAGGAGCTAATACTCTTGTGAATGTTAAATCAAATGGTGCTAACTATTTCAAATATGCAGGTCGCTCTTTGATGGTCGCTCCTAAAGTTAATGCCGATAATCTTGTTGAAGGTATCCATTTGTTTGATATTACTGATGGTTTCTCTAACGCAGTTGAAATCACTCTTGATGGCGCAACAATCGAGCCTGTTGAATATACCTATGCTTCAGCTCATGGTGAACTTGCGATAACTACTAACACTGCCGATGTTACTACAGATGCCGATATCGAATTGTTCCTTGTTGTTGATGGTAAAGTAACTAAATTCAATGTTGGGGACTTTTATGTAAGTGCAAGTCTTGCTAAAAATAGTATCACAGGTACAGCTAATCCATATGCATTCGCATTGAAGAGCGAAGTTGCTGATAATAAACTTAATATCAGCTATTCATTGAACGCTGACGCTACTGATGTAAATATTATCGTTAAGAATGCTGCCGGTGAAGAAGTTGCTACTTCTGCTGAAGGTGCTAAGGCAAAAGGTGCTTATACTGCTGAAATCGATATTACTGAATTTGAAGATGGCGACTACACTTGGGAAATTGAGGTTGCTGGTGCTGAAAAAGCAACAATCGAACGCTTCTCAACAGTAAGTTTCTATCACCCATCAGGTCTTGATATTGACAATAATCCTGAAAATGCTTCGTTCGGTACATTGTTCGTAACTGAAGGTTACAACCGCGGTCAAACATCAGGCTATATAAGTGCTCATGCCGATGGTAGCTATGGTGGCGGTCTTTATATCTTTGATGCTGCCGGAAACCAAATCCTAAATAAAGATGGAGCAGCTCGTTTCTATCCATCATGGTTGACAAACCAAGATCGTAATTTCGGTTCTACAACAGCAAAAACTTGTGGTGCTGATTTTGGTCGTGTAGCTATTGCTGAAGATGGTCGCATCTTTGTTAACCGTTACAATTTCGATGGCGATTATTTCCTTGTAGCTGAAAATCTTGAACAACTTGTTACTACCGGTGAATTTACATCACTTCTTGCCGGTAAGACTATGACAGATGGAATTTACTATGAAGGAGCAGAATACCTTGCAGGTCCCGCTCAAGGATTTGACGTATATGGTTCAGGTGAAAATCTTAAACTTATTGCAATTTCACGTGTTGATAAGACTGTAGATGCTACTTATGACGAAAACCACGCTGTAGAATATGCTCTTGGAGCTGCTACAGTTCTTCCTGTCCCTTCAACTTATACTCCACTTGATAAGAAATACACTATTTCTTACGACCGCAAGTCTAACTTGCAGTATGATAATCAAGGTGGTGTGTGGTATATTCAATATCGTGGTACTCCTTCTGATGAGCAACCTGCTCTCGTCTATATTGATGCTAATGGTGTAATTCAATATTTTGAAGGTACAGGTGGAAATGCTCGTTACCAAGGTGCTCTTTCTGTAGCTCCTGACGGAAATCGCATTGTGGCATCTACTGCAAGTGGTGTTGCATCGGTTTACAAAGTTGTTCGTGAAGAAAGTGGTAAAGTTACTTTGAACGAAGAATATCGTTTGACTCACAATATGGGTGGAAGTCTTTATGCTGCTGCTTGGGATGCTGCAGGTAACTTCTTCTTAGGAAATGCTTCTAATGAAGTTGTTCAAGGTTACTCTCTTCCACGTGCTGAAGCATTCACAACTAAGGCAGCTGCTAAATATGGTTTCTCTGTTGGAACAGTTTCAATTTCTGATATTGAAGCAGAAGATGCTAATGTAGCTGCTGAATACTACAACTTGCAAGGTGTGAAAGTTGAAAACCCAGCTAATGGTATCTATATCGTTAAACGTGGCAACAAAGTAACAAAAGAATACGTTAAGTAGTCGAAAAAGTAAAAATGAAAGATGAAAGTGGAAAAATAAATTGTTTGACACTATTCTAAAATAAGCAAGCGCCTGCTCTCCGAGTAGGCGCTTGTTGCGTTTCATATACGTGTTGGAACAGAAACAGCCCTCCTCTAAGGTATGAGAACCTCGCAGAGCCGGGAGGAGGTATAAGTGTAAGTCAGAACATTGGTGATAAATTGCTATATTTGTATCAGTTTTTGATAATTAGAATATGGACTATAATGCTCCTGATAAGAAAATGCTTCGCAAGACATTACGTAATAATGGGACTTCAGCTGAAGCCACATTATGGAAAGCATTGAAATGTCGACAAATAGATGGATTCAAATAGAGAAGACAATATTCTGTAGGTGCATATATATTGGATTTCTATTGTATAGAAGCACGATTAGGAATAGAATTAGATGGAAATCCTCATTTTACACCTGAAGGGATGGAAAAAGATTTTGTGCGTAAGACATTTTTAGATAAAGAACATGATATTGAAGTCCTACATATTGAAAATGCCATGATTTGGAATAGTTCCGATGTTGTACTTTCGTATATTAAGGAATGTTTACATCATAGAGTATATAAATTAAAACAAAGAAATTATTCGGAATAGTACCCCTCAGTCCTTTGGACAGCTCCCCTACATTAGGGGAGCAACTTAACATGGAAGCTCTCCTCCTAAGGTAGGAGGAGTCCGGCGAAGCCGGGAGGAGGTATGAATAGCTTGGATTCTCAACTTTTTTTAATTGTCGCTTTCAATGGCGTGCTTGTCTCTCATGTTGCGGAACTCGGCAAATGTTTCGAAGATGTCGGTGAGGGAGATGGTCGCATTGCGAGCTTCGGTCTCGTAGAGTGTTGCCGATGTGCCGGAAGAGACATTGCGTCCTTGAAAAGCTTTGCTCACACCTGATATATCTTCAAAGAGTTTCATCTCGAGGTTTAGTAGTTCGTAGGCTCCTATGTTGGTCCCATTGGTAGTGAGTTGTACTGGTGCAGGCTCTCCGGGTCGAGGACGATAGGGGATAATACCATTACATGACGACCATCGCTGTCCTATCTCTTCCCATGTCATAGCAGCGGGACGTTGATTGTCGGGAAAGAGCAGTGCCCCCTTGGCAGAGGTGCTCATGATGTGATCAATGAGAGTGATGAGACGATTGACATATCGCTGTTGGTCTATCACATCTTCAACAAAGGAGTGTACCTCACCATCGGTGAGCGGATAGAACTTTGTAACAAACGGATGCGAGCAATGGCTATAGGGTGAATCCATTTCGTCAAGCACTTCTCCATTAGGCGCGAGAAAGCGACAATGCCATCGTGCTTTTATCTCCCAGCGAGTCTCAATGGATGGTTGTGAGGCTTTTAGCCGGCGTTTATTTTCCTTGACGATTGATGGCTCATCATCGGGCGTAATGGCAAAATATTCTCCCTTCAAAGTGTCGTGGCAACGAATGAGCTCATGACTTTCAAGTGTCCACACCTCTATCACACGACAGCGGTCACCATCGGCACGAAAGAAATCGAGTCCGCTGTTGATAGATGCCCCAAGTATATCAGATAAAACGCCTTCGGAACTGTTACGCTCGGCATAGGTCTCTCGCAGTTGACGTGCGCGGGTGCGGGAGCCATGAGAGTAACGCATGATAACCTCTGTCATGCTCATGTCGTGGAGCATACCTATCAGTTCTATGTCCCATCCGCGGGGATCTGACATTTTGTTGATAAAGAAACGTGCCGGATTTACATTGTCAATCCATATCCCCTCGCCTTGCAGACGATGTTCGTTAACGATGCGCTGGATTGCACACCCTGATATGAGAAACTCTTCAAGGGCACGACTATCAAGTTCATTGATGTGGTTACTCTCGTGAATAGCTTTTAATGAGGGAGTTATTCGAGTAGGGTTATCCTTCAGATTATTGCGAAAACGTCCCACGATGCTTTTGACAAGTTGGCGAATGAGATTATTTGTCAGCGGTTTCTTGCCACAAGAGGCGGCAAATTCCCCTTCGGTAACAGTGTTTCCGTCGTTGTCAATTACAAGGTCGTTCCATTGTTGCCCATAAGTGTATTGCTTGTAACGTTGACGGCGAGTGCGCATGTCGGCCCCGGCAACCCATGCTTTGTGGGCAGCAAGAAGAATGTTTGTGGCTTTGTTGTTTTTCATGGCTATGGAAGTTGAGAAATTAGCGACAATGCTGCTTCGTCAAGTTCGTAAAATCCGTTGTCAGGCTCCATGACGCACAGCAGTTTAACGATGTTGAAATCATCGTTCCCGGCATAGATGGTGAGATTGCCATGGCTGTGTATGGCAATAGGAGACACTGCTCCCGACCGGCTGAAAGGGTTTTGCTGACATAAGGCTAATGGGGTGTCGGCTGTGGTGATTTTTATCGGAACGGGAGAACAGTCAAGTGCCAGTTCTATCACGCGTCGGCATCCTTGTGGCAGATGGATTGTTACCGAGAGGTCTTTGTTTTTAGAGGGCGATACTTTAGAGGCGATGTCGGTGAGTGTGAGTAGGTGGATGGGTGCTGTATCAAGCAGTTTGAGATACCAATCCTTCATTTCCATCATCAGGAAGGAGTCAAGGTCGATGCCGTCAATGCGCTCGACGGTGCAGTCGGAGCGTAAAGGCTCCAACGCACGTCGCATGCGCCATTGAGACAGCATTTCATCGGTGCTTAGTCTCAATTTCATCATCAGGCAGTTTTAGCGATTACTCTCATGTGGGCTTGCGGATATCGCAACACAAGACAGCTTGCCTCGGTGATGACGATGGCATCGGTGTTGCGCACACCGCTTTTCTTGAGATCGAGCAGTTCGGTGCGGAACGGTACATGGCAATATTTTGTCAAATATTCGGGATCAAGCACAAATCCATCGTTGTAGTGTCCGCATTGGTCGAAAATTTCAGAGTGCAGCACATATAGAGTGCCGAATTTAGTGCGCAACTCATTGAAATCGATACCCCATTTTGTTACTGTATCGCCGGCAGTAATTACCTTGTTGTACTCCATTTTGTTGATGCTTTCGATGAGACCTGTGCCACCGATGAGAATCTTGCGTGAGGAGCCGGCATTGGCGGTAAAGGCATCGCGAGAGAGTGCGACAAGTGCATTTGAGTCAAACTTACCGGTAGTATAGGTGTGTTGGCGTCCGGCTTGATTCCAGATGCCACCGGTCAATAGCACCTCATTACGTTTATTAGCATCATAGACGCGACATTGAGTGCCAAAGAGGAAGTTTTTCTCCATGCCGAGGCGCATGTCTATAATGGCAACCTCCTCTTGGTCGGAGAAGCTCCATCCCACCTCTTTGTTGGCGATCTTTTGGAATGTCGATTGTTCGACTTGAGCTTTGAAGATTTGACAGTAGTTGCGACTTTTGGTGGGGAGTGCTTCAAATTGGGCTGTTTGCACATCAAGTTCGGCTGCGGCACGTCCCATTCTCACTAATTGAGTCCCTTGTGGGATTGATGGCACGCAGTTGGCCTCTCCTTCAACACGTTTGCCATTTGCCGCAATGACACACAAGCCTCCACTTTCAGGTTTAGAAACGACATATAGAACAAGTGCGCCCATTTGAGTCGTTCCGTCGCTCTCATACCCTGAAATTTCGGGGACAAGGATAGTTTCCGATGGCTCAAACATCGAGTCGTTTTCGGTGAATATGGTAGCAATAGGGTATCCACCGGCACCGCTTGTGCCCTCCTCCTCGTATTCGACTTTGAGTTTAGTGTCGGTGGGTTTGGTGTCAACAGAGTAGTAATCGACAATCATGCTACCGCACAATCTTGCACCTGCCCATCGCGAAAGTTGGTCGATGGGTGTTGACATGGGGCGTATTTTCACTATGCGGTCGTCAATCTCGTTGCGTAAAAGTGATGGTGAAGCTTCATTGGTAAGTTCGGTTGTCAGAGGTCCTGCTACTACATGTTTTCCTCCTGCTGTTCCTGTGATAATAGTTGAATTGTTCATAGTGTTTAGAATTAATGGGTTAATAGATTAGTCCCACACACTGGGGCGTAGGTGATTAAGAATTAATGGTTGGGGTTTTTCGTGTTCGGGCTTGTCGTCAGGCTCTCGCATTGTCTCCCACAATGATGGCGAGCGCATCTCCATGGCTATTTTCTCGTTGCGCCCGCGCAGATATCCTCGCTCTTCGGCTTCGGCAATGAGAGTAGCGATGTCGGGTTGTTGTGTAGGCACCTCTGTCTGTATAGGGAGTTCGGTAGAGGGAGTTGTTTCGCTCTCGATGGCGATTTCGGGAGTTGATGTTGTCTCAACATCGGGCTCGTGTGTTTCCATGATTTCTTTTTCCATAATATTGCGTTATTTGGTAATTACAATGCAAAGTTATGGTTGCGGAAACGGCTTGGATGTGCGATTGTGTCGTGAAGGGCTATTTTTTTGTTGCGCGTAGGATTTCACGTTTTCCTCCCACCGGACCGGAAAGCCGCTCTACAATAAAGCCGGTGGCAGTGAGTAGTCGGCGTATCTCTCCTTTGGCACAATAGGTGGTGAGGACAGCTCTGGGATTAAGGGTGTTGAAAAGGCGACTGAAGGCTTCGGCAGTCCACATGTCAGGTTGCTTTTCAGGTGCAAAAGCATCAAAGTAAACGACGTCGATTTCATTGGGCAACTCATCGCATGTGTAATCACAACGGCGTTTCTCTATCGTGAAATAGGGAGTTATCTCTACCGGGGTGTCCCATGGTGCGTGGTGTATTGCGTTAAAGAGGGTTTTATCAACAATGTTGTCATAGTGTAATGAAGATAATACCTCTTCAGACACAGGATATTTTTCAAGTGTAATATAGTGAACAGGGTGGTTGCTGTCGGCAATCATTGCGGTAACGGTAGCATTCAGACCGGTGCCAAATCCCACTTCGAGCAAGCGTAATCGAGTGCCGGCACTACGGTGCATAAAAGCACAATCGCGATAAATGTGGAGCGACTCGGTCAGAGCTCCCTTAACTGAATGGTAATGTTCGTCCATCTCAGGAATAAAAATTGTTGCCGAGCCGTCATCAGTCATTTGCACTATATGTTGAGTCATTGTTCCAATTAGTCTAATTAGATTTACAAAATTAAGACTTTTTCTTGATTAGTCAAGTTGTAATTGTGTATCTTTGTAGCAGTAAAACAATTGCACAATGGAAAGGAAAGATTTTGAGATAATGGCACCGGTGGGCAGTTATGAATCGTTGCATGCTGCGATAGAGGCCGGAGCCGATGCAATATATTTTGGCGTTGAGGGACTGAATATGCGTGCTCGCTCGTCAGTAAACTTTACGCTCGACGACTTGCACAACATTGCTCGCATATGTGATGAGAATGGAGTGAAATCCTATCTCACTGTCAACACTATCATCTATGATGAAGATATCGAAACATGCCACAAGATTATTGATGCAGTAAAACAGTCGGGGATATCGGCGATTATTGCGTCTGACATGGCTGCAATCTCATATGCTCGTTCAATAGATGTGGAGGTGCACATCTCTACACAAGTGAATGTGTCAAACATCGAGGCGGTGAGATTTTATGCCCGGTTTGCCGATGTTGTGGTGCTTGCTCGTGAGTTAAATCTCGACCAAGTAAAAGCAATTTCAGAAGCGATCGATCGTGAAAACATTACAGGTCCTCATGGGAAGAAAGTGCGCATTGAGATGTTCTGTCATGGCGCATTGTGCATGGCAGTATCGGGCAAATGTTATTTAAGCCTTCATGAAATGAACTACTCGGCTAATCGTGGCGGATGCACTCAAATATGCCGTCGTGGTTACACCGTGCGCGATTGCGAAACCGGCGAAGAACTCAATGTGGAAAACAAATATATCATGTCGCCTAAAGATCTCAAGACAATTCATTTCTTGAACAAAATGATTGATGCCGGTGTAACGGTGTTTAAGATTGAAGGGCGTGCAAGAGGTCCCGAATATGTGAAAATTG
This sequence comes from Muribaculaceae bacterium, assembly GCA_017436845.1. Classification (GTDB taxonomy): domain Bacteria; phylum Bacteroidota; class Bacteroidia; order Bacteroidales; family Muribaculaceae; genus RGIG4079. Next base: position 51,289 of record JAFSCJ010000009.1, on the reverse strand, counting down.
CCGTTCAATGTTATAGTGAAGCCATTGACGCTTGTTGCAATGGTACCTTCAGCGAAGAAAAAATTGCGTCATGGGATGAGCAATTGACAAAGATATTCAATCGTGGATTCTGGAACGGATATTATCTCGGACAGCGTCTTGGCGAGTGGTCGGCAAAATATGGCTCATCAGCAACTCGCGTGAAGACCTATGCAGCTAAGGGAATTCGCTATTTCTCAAACATAGGTGTTGCCGAGTTTCAAATGGAAAGCGGAGAGTTGCATGTGGGTGATGAAGTTGTGATTACAGGACCAACGACCGGAGCTGTGATAATGACAATCGATGAAATACGTGTCGATCTCAAACCGGTAGAAAAAACCGTCAAAGGGGAGAGATTTTCATTCAAGGTTGATACAAAAATACGTCCAAGCGATCGTCTTTATCGTTGGGTGCCGACAAGTCAATAGAAGCTTAATGTACAAGATATTACAGAATGAAGAGAGGAAGAATTATATTATTGGAAATATTGTCGATATTTACAGTCTTGACTGTAAATGCTGAAATACCGACAGGTTATTATACCGGTTTAAACGGAAAAGCAACCTCAGAATTAAAAACAGCATTGTGTAATATCATATATGACCACACTCAGGTGTCGTCTTATAGTGCATTGCCCAGTTATTTTCAGAAGACCGATGTGCGCCCCAATGGGACAGAATGGTGGGAAATGTATTCCAATGAGACATTTTCCTATCCGAGTTTTACGGGTATGAATCGCGAGCATTGTGTTCCCAAGAGTTGGTGGGGTGGCACGACAAGTATTCCGGCATATACCGACCTCAATCACCTTTATCCTTCGGAAATGAATGCCAATTCTGCCAAGAGTAATTATCCTCTTGGAGAGGTGTCAGGTACACCAACGTTTGATAACGGTGTTTCAAAAGTGGGGTATGCCGTTACCGGTCAGGGTGGCGGCGCATCAAGAGTGTTTGAGCCGGCCGATGAGTATAAAGGTGATTTTGCACGCACTTATTTTTATATGGCAACTTGCTACCAAAATCTCACATGGAAATATACCTATATGATGCAAACAGGAACTTATCCTACATTAAACACGTGGGCTATCGATTTATTGTTGAGATGGCATCGAGAAGACCCTGTGAGTCAAAAGGAAACCGATCGCAATGATGTGGTATATTCTTTTCAAAACAATAGAAATCCGTTTATTGATTATCCCGAACTCGCCGAATATATTTGGGGAAATAAAAAAGGTGAGTTGTTCTATATTCAAAACGAAGACGTTCCCGGTGGAACTCCTGCACTCATCTCCCCTGCCAAAGATGCGATACTTGACTTTGGGGAGGTAGCAATAGGCTCGTCAAAGACAATGAAATTACCGTTGAAAGGAGAAAATCTAACGGGAAGGCTCTCGCTTGTACTTTCTCAAGATGACAAAACGATGTTTTCGTTGTCTGATTCTGAAGTGGACGCTACATTGGTTAATAGTGCCGAAGGATATTGGCTTTCAGTAACCTATAGCCCGACAGCATTGGCCGATCATTTAACAAAGTTAATTATCTATGATGGCGGTATTGAAGGCTCTCAAAGCGTGTCTATTATGGGCAGATGTCTTGAGGTTCCAATATTGTCGACTATTAATGCCTTGCCGCCATCATCCGTTACATCGACAAGCTATGTCGCAAATTGGGAAATTCCTGAGGGTGAAACGATAGATTATTATCTTGTTACTCGCACCCGATATGTGGGTGGTTCTGCTACAATCGAAGAAATTGAAACAGAGGAAAATTATCTGGAGATAACCGATTTTGAAGGCTCCGACTCAGAAAGTTACTCGGTGCAATCCGTACGCTTGGGATATAAATCTCCGGCATCAAATGTTGTGTTTGTTGAACATTCGGGAATTTCAGGCGTAGAGATGGATAAACCGTTGGCAGTAATATCTTATCCCGGGTGGATTAGAATTATATGTGGTGACATACACACCGGAGGTGTGTTGCATGACATATCAGGGAAGTCGGTAATGAGTGTGCCCATAATTGAAAACGAAATGGAAATGACATTACCCCATGGGGTGTATTTCTTGACAACTAATGAACATCGCACGCCCGTTAAAATTATAGTAAAGTGAAAAGATAGTCTATAAAATAAGCCTATAAAAATGGAAATGAGCGAGTTTAGTCCTGTTTTGTGGTAAAATTCGCTCATTTTTTTTGTAATTTTGTGAAATTTTAGAAAAGGTACAATAGTGTAGGGTCTTTAAGATTTTGAAATTCCAATTAAAATTCAAATCATATTATTAATCAATTAATTATCATCTTATGCAAAAAATCACAAGATTTTTGTTGCTACTTGTCGTTGTATTGACTTGTGGCATTTTTGCGCAAGCTGAGACTTTGACACCGCGCAAGGGTGTCATTCGTGTGAAGTTGCAAGAACAAGTTGCAACCAAGCTCGGAACAAAAGCCCATTTTGCAACAAAGGGAGTGATGTCAACCGGCATCCACACTCTTGATGTGGCATCGCAAAAAGTCAAAGCTACAAGCATTCGCAGGGTGTTCCCTTACTCACCCAAACATGAGGCTCAGATGGCTCTTTACGGTCTCGACCGTTGGTATGAAGTGTCGTTTGACGAGAGTGTTAACCCAATGCAGGCAAAAGCAATTTTTGACCGCACTGCCGGTGTACAAGTTGCCACTTGCAAAGTCCCCATGGAATTGAAAGAAGGAAAAGGTGAGTTTACTACAATCAACCCTCTTTCTACGGTGGAAAGACCAAGCGCAATGCCTTTTAATGACCCTCGCTTATCAAGCCAATGGCATTACAACAATACAGGTGCATTGAGCGGAAGTAAAGCAGGTGCCGATATAAATTTGTTTGAAGCTTGGAAAACCACAACAGGTCGAAAAGATGTTATTGTTGCCATCATAGATGGTGGTATCGATTACACTCATGAGGACCTTGCTGGGAACTTCCTTTATAATGAAGCAGAACAAAATGGTGAACCGGGTGTCGATGATGACCAAAACGGATATGTCGACGATATTTATGGGTGGAACTTCTGTACAAACAATAAAGATGTCTATCCTCATGCTCATGGTACTCACGTTGCCGGAACTGTTGCCGCCGTCAATAACAATGGCATAGGGGTGTGTGGTGTTGCCGGTGGTGACGGCACATCAGGATCAGGTGTCAGCTTGCTTTCTGTGCAAGTGTTTGACTCTCGTTCAGGTTCCGGCGAAGGCGACTTTGCCGCTGCTATCGTTTATGCCGCTAATCGAGGTGCTTCAATCGCTAACTGTTCGTGGGGTTGGGCGACAGATGGCTACTATGAACAAGATGTGCTTGACGCAATCGATTACTTTATCGGCACAAAAACAACAAATGAAAATGATATCGCAAGTGTTAAAGCACAACGTAATCTCACCGGTGGTGTAATGTTCTTTGCAACCGGTAATGATGGAGCAACCGGTAAATTCTATCCTGCATGTTATGAACCGGTTGTTGCAGTAGGCTCTATGACAAATGATTATACTGTAGCAACATATTCAAATTATGGCTCATGGGTCGATATTGTTGCTCCCGGAGGTTTGCTAGACTATGGCAATGCCGGTGGGGTATTAAGTACATTGCCTAATAATGAATATGGTTACAATGAAGGTACATCAATGGCAACACCTCACGTTACTGGTATTGCTGCTCTTGTAGTATCTCAACATGGCAGTCAGACAATGCCGGCTGAAACAATCCGTCAACAAATTATTACTTCAGTAAACGACCTTTATGCATATAATGAAGGGAAAGAGGGTTTACATGGAGCAGGTTACATTGATGCTGTAAAAGCACTTCAAATGAATCCTGAAGGGGAATCACCTGAAGCGGTTACATCGTTTACCGCTCTTCCTGCTCAAGATAATATTACAATTGAGTGGATTATCCCTGCTTCAAGCACAGGAAATGTCAATCATCATGTGTTGTACTACAGCACTGAAGAATTTACTGCTGAAAGTGACTTGACGGCACTCAATAAAGCTATCATCGATACAAAATTTGCTACATCAGGAGATGCTTATACCTATGAATTGACAGGTCTTAGCCCATTGACAACTTACTACCTTGCAATGGCGGCTGTTGACCGTTGGGGTAATGCTTCAGCATTGTCACCTATCGTATCGGCAACTACAAATGCGGGTCCTAAGATGACTGTCAACAAGTCATCGTTGACAATGACTATCGATGCTGCAACAAGTCTTGTGGGTACAACAGTATTCAATATTGGTAATGATGACGAAGGTCTATTGAAATGGGAAGGTAAGATAGCAACAAAATCATTTACAGTAGCAACAAAATCGGTAATGACTAAACCGGTTGCCGGATTGAACGGAATGTTGAAAAGTCGTATTGGTGCAACTCCCTATGCTGCAAATGAGAAGTTAAGCACCGACGATTATATTAAGAGCGATTATCCGGTTAAATTCTCGTATTACAAAGAATACTGGGCAAGTATTGGAGAGAGCGACAAAACATTGCCTAACTCTCAAGCTCAATGGTTCTATGTGGATGAGGCGACATATCCTAATGGTTTCAACCTCACAAATGTTGAAATCGGCTCAACATATGGACAAGATCCCACTGTGCAAATCTATAATGGGAGTGGTGCTATAACTGCGGCAAATCTACTTCAAGAGATAAAACCATCAGATTTCTATAATGGAATGCAAATCACATTGACAGAACAACTTTATTTCGCTCCCGGTGAATCTTTCTGGGTAGTTGTTCACTTCCCTGCTGAAAGCAACCAAGATAATTATCCTCTTGGTCTTGCTAATGCTGATGCTGCTTACGGTAGCTATAGCTATATGAGTAACGACATGGGTAAAACATGGTTGCCATTGGTTGATGCATTGAAGGGAAGCTCTTACGAAGTAATGGGTAGCGAAGTTTCTTGGGCACTCACTGCAATCAGCAAAAATCCAGCATGGGATCAAGTATTCTCTCTTTCTCCATCAGAAGGGACTGTCAAGTATGGTGAAACACAAGCAGTCAACATGGTTAATGATGGACAAAAACTTGTCAACGGAACCTATAGATTCAATGTAAGTTTTACTACCAATGAAAGTGAAAAAAATAGTATTGTTGTGCCTGTTACTGTAACAGTTAAGAACAACAATCCCGAAATGACTCCTGTAAAAGTCGTTAATTTCGGCTCTCTTTTAGTAGGGGAAACAAAAACAATTGATGTTGAGGTGTTTAATGAAGGATTTGGCCATTTTGGAGATAAATATGGACAATTAAATTCTTCTAACTGCGCAGTTTCATCAGAGCATTATTCTATCAATACTAATGATTTATATACAGGTTTCCCTGCACGTGCTACATCGGTAGTTCCTGTGACTTATTCACCTAAGTCATCAGGTAGTCACACAGGAACAGTTACATTTACAAGTGTGAATGGTGTAGAGTTCAGAATCACAATGCAAGGTGTAGCTACTGATCCTGCTAAAATATCAATCGAGCCTGATACCGTTGCTGTAGGTAATCTTGATGTTGATTCTGATGCGATAACAAAAGAGTTCTCTATAAAGAATGAAGGTAACTATCCATTGGAATATGTATTCCCTAAATTCTCTGATCGCAAACTTGAAATTTCAAGTAGCAAATCTTCTCACAAATACGGCTACTCTTCATTGACCAACCTCAATGGAGCAACTGACTTTGCTTATGATGGAAATCCTGCTTTGCTTGATGCGACCGATGTTACATCAACATTTACCGATGATGTGAAATGTACAGGAGCAATCAATCTTGGATTTGAATTCCCATTCTATGGCAAAACTTATAGTCAAATTTATATCAACAGTCTTGGTGGTATTTCATTCTCAATAGGAGAGTTGTCTTATTTCCCTCCATTGACAGAGTCGTCAGAAAGTCTTAAGGGAATAGGATACATTTCGGCTTATGGTCATCAATTGCAATTTGGACCTAATTCAAAGGTCTCATATGCAAAACAAGATGGAAAGTTTGTTGTAAGCTATTCTAATGTATTGGCCGTAAAATATGATGTTGAAACATCTCCGATATCATTCCATATTGCGCTTTCTGCTAATGGAGATATTGAAATCTTCTATGATGATTATGAGAGACTTGATGATATGGGTAATTCATTATTATTCCAAGAAGGATCAACATTGTTCTGTGGTATCAAGGACCCGGAAGGAAATGATCCTCTTGTTGTAACATCGGCTGATGTTGCTGATTATTGGGGAAATAATGATGATCCTGCCGGTGATGTATATGCACAATTCAAGGCTCAGTCATCTATTAAATTTGAAGCACCTGCAGCTTATTTTGTTACAAATATTGCACCTGCCTATGGTATAGTAAATCCGGGTGAATCGGCTACATTGATCGCAACAATCAAAGGTAACGAAACAATGTATTCGGGAGAAACTATTAACCGCCTTGTTGTAGAATCAAATGACCCGGCTAATGCAACTTCTTATGTAACATTCAACGCAAATATAGTTGGAGCTAATCTCCTTCCTGTTGCTGCTGTTGAAAGTGAAAGTGTTGATTTCGGTCAAGTATTCCGCACATCTGTTGCTAAAAAAGCTGTAACAGTTAAGAACACAGGTAAGTCGGCATTTGATGTTACTGCAATAGCTATAGCTAATGCTAAATTTACTACTGATATTGCAACTCCGTTTGCAATTGAAGCCGGAATGTCAAAGGATATCATCGTTACACTACCAACAGTAAATGAAGGTGTTGTTGCTGATGAAATGACAATAACAACTGCTGTCGGTGGATTAAATGTGCAACTTGCAGGTGAAGTTATAGGATGCCCCGGCATAGAGCTAAGCTTCACTGAGATCACTGAAACAGTTGAAAGTGGCGATACATTGACAAAAGAACTTATAATCAAGAACACTGGCGATGAAAATCTTGTATATTCTATTGTTCCAGGTTCATTTACAACTGTAACAGATAATAATATCGACAATGCTAAAGTTTCGTATGTTTACAACTCAGCAACAGATGATTCAAATGTTAAATTTGAGTGGGTTGACATTGAAACAACAGGCCTTGGCGAACGCAATGCATTCTCTTATTACAATACTCATGATTATGTTGCTGTAGAATTGCCATTTGAATTCCCATTCTATGGTGAAAAATACAACAAAATGTATATCTACAACACCGGTTTTGTGTCATTTACAGAACGTAATGATGAGAAAATATGGCCTGAACCACCGGCTGATTTCCCTAAAGGTTCAGTTTATACCAATATAATTGCGCCATATTGGGGTATGCACACAATGGATACAAATACAACTGCCGGTACCTATCACTATATGACCGAAAATGAAATCATAGTTTCATGGATGGAATATGGAAACACAATGAATATGGGTGTATGTTTCCAACTTATCATGAAAAAAGATGGTTCATATAAATTCCAGTACAAAGGATTGGGTGAATATGCAATCATTTATGATACATTTGGTCTTGCCGGAGCATCAAGCGAAGGTGGAGAAGAAAGCATTATTATTCCTGATCGTTTAATTCAATTTAATAATGCTGTTCAGTTCTACCCTGTTGTAGAATCAACTATTGCTGCTGGTGAAAACAAAACAGTAGTTGTGGATGTCGAAACAAACAAAATGGCAGGTAAATATACTGATGCTGTTAAAATTAGCACTAATGTTCCTGCTAATGAAAAAATTGAAATTCCGGTTAACTTGACAGTTACAGGAATTGCTAAACCGGTATTCCCAACAGATACAATCGTTGAAGAACATGTTGCCGGTTATGTTGACATGTCAGGGCCTTTGGCTTCTATGGGTGCAGGTTCTTATGACTTGATTGTCAAGATAGGGAATGACGGTAAAGCTGCATTTACAATCACAAATATGATGATTGATTGTGATGTATTTACTCCATATCCTGAATATCCTGATTATACAATGCCTGTATTCCAATATATTGGTTATTATGGAATGCAATATGACTATTGGGGAGATCCTATAGGTATGGCATGGGGAGTATATTATGGCGGAAGTTTCGAGGTTGGAGCTGATGGTACAGAAATCGCAATCCCTGTGTCATATGAGGTAGCAAGCATGATAGGTGAATACAAGGGGAAATTGATATTGTCGGTAGAAGGACTTGAAAATCTATCAACTATCGAAATCCCATTTAAGGTTCTTACAACAGATGTTCCTTATGCTTATCTTGATAAACCGGAAATTCGTGTAGAAAATGCTGCTCCTAATTATGTTGGTACAGAAACTGTTACTCTAGCAAATATGGGAGCATATAAGCTTACTTATGAATTGCGCCTTGACCCAACAGGTGAAGGGGAAGAAATCCCTGAATCAGATCTTGGTGGTGGAGGTATTGCCCCAATGGCAAATAAAAATGCCTTGAATGAAGAGCAATTAAAAGCGTTAGAAGGTCTGATTACGCCATCTCTCAAACCATTGGAAACAGCACCAACAAGTCTTGATGCTCCTACTGATTTTGAGTATAACAATATTTTGTATTATCCTGCAGTAGAAGGATCTCAAACTCTTACTTATGGAACAGGTAACACCTATGGTGAATATAAGGCGGCTACACACTATGTCGCTCCTGCCGATGGATTTAATATCTCACATGTGTATATTGCTACAACGTTGACTAATCCTTCTGATGGTAGCAAGATATCAAATGCTGATGTTAAAGTAGAAATTATTGCAGGAAATGACTATGAAAATGGAGTAGTAATAGGCAAAGGTGTTACTCACATTGATGAAATGGAAGGTGCTCGTTTTGTAATACTTGCTCTTGATCGTGCAGTTTACTTGAACCCTGGTCAAGAATTCTATGTGAGAGTTTCTTACCCTGTAGGTGTTGAATATCCTGCTTATTTGTCAAGCAAACAGGATGCTGTTGTGGATAATCGCTATATGGGTTATGTTGAAGGATACGGATGGTTTGACCTTGCTGCTATGTTTAAAAATCAATATGGCTCTATTGGTTATATCATGTCTTGTCTTGAAACAGTCCCTGGTGCACCATGGGTTAAGATATTGAATGCTGATTCTGATAAAACGGGAACTCTTGAGCCGGAAGCATCTATTGACTTGAATTTTGAAATTAATGCAGCTAATGCTCCTCTTGAAAAAGGAAACAAGGCCGTTCTTGTCGTTAAGAGCAATGACCCATCGCAACCTGTTATTAACTTCCCGATTTATCTTGATAATAATGCTGCTCCTGAAATTACAGCTCCTTCTCAAATTGTTTATGCTAAAGAAGCAGAAACAACACGTGTTGAAGTAGTAGTTAAGGACGTTGAGAACGATGACTTCGCTATTCGTCTTGATGACTCAGGTAATATGTCTAAGATTCAGAGTGTAACAGCAATCAATGGCAATCAAGCTGAAATTACAATTGACGGAAACAATGTTTCGGTTAAGAATGCAGCTGAAGGAGTTAAGATGATTGTTGGCATTACTCCTGAGTATGAAACTGCCGGAGAATACACATTTACAGTTACTGCTACTGATACTTGTACTTTGGAAAGACAAGCAACAGTAAACTATGTAGTAGAGCACACCAACCGCGCTCCTGAAGCATCAACTATCGCTAATATCTCTATCGTTGAAGGTAGCTCTTCAAATGTAATCAAATTTGCCGATTACTTTACCGATCCCGATGGAGATGAAATGACCTACTCATTGATATTTACTGCCGATGACATTGTTACAGCCTATACAACTGAAACAGGTGTTATCTTCTATGGAGAAACTGTGGGTAGTGTTTATGTAGCGATTATTGCAACAGATGTAAATGGTGCTGAAACTGCTACATATTTTGAAATTTCGGTTACAGAACTTTCAGGTATTGAAAACATATCAATCAATGCTGAAGTGGGAGTGTATCCAAATCCTGTAGTTGAAACGCTTTATGTTACTTGTGGATTCGATAGTGACAATGTTAATTATAGTATTTATAGCGAAAATGGTGCTGTTGTTTATAGTTCGACTTGTACATCTGTTCAAGGAGAGGCTAAGACAATCAATGTTTCTAACCTCGCTGATGGTCTCTACATTCTAAAAGTAACGGCTAATGGTGGTGTGGCGACATATCCTATAGTTAAACAATAACACTGGACTCTTAAACGGAGAATTTATCTCGTTTGTAATGAAGTCGGGACGGTTGTTTTTAGCCGCCCCGACTTTCTTTTTATGAATTTAAGTACCAAGCATTGTGCATTGTAAATTAAAAGAGTTATCTTTGCATATTAATAGTTAAATTATCAGTACTATGCGCAGAAAAATAGGTCTAATATTATCTATATTCTCACTGGGAATTGTTGCAAATGCAACAGATGTAACGACTCAAGCGGGTAAACTTGCCGAATCGGTCGCTGATGATCTCACAGCAACGACATTGACTATAACAGGAGAGATAAATGCAGCTGATATAGCATTTATTGCCGAAAATATGACAGAATTGACAACTCTTGATATGTCTGCTGTAAAGATTGTAGCATATTCAGGGGAACCTATCATTACAGGCAAGAAGGCGTATGCTGAAAACACTCTCCCTGCCTATTCTTTAATGGGGACAAAAATCTCAAGTATAGTATTGCCTTTGGGGCTTATTGAAATAGGCGAGGCATCTTTATCATCAACCCCCATCACATCGATAACAATACCTGAAACTGTAACAACTATAGGTCAAGGTGCATTTAGTAAGTGCGATGAACTTGTGTCGGTGGAATTGCCGGCTTCAGTTATATCGGTGGCTTCTCATGCGTTTCTCGATTGTGATAAATTGGCAATGGTAAAATGTGGCGCAGGTATCACAACTATTTCTCAATCAATGTTTGCTCGTTGCAAATCACTTTCTGATGTTACGCTGTCAGACAATGTGAATGTAATTGAAGCAAAGGCTTTTTCCGGATGTAGCACTCTTGCAAATGTATCATTTCCTGTGAATTTAACAAAGATAGGAGACGAAGCATTTCAACAAACCGGTTTGGTGGAAGCAAATTTGAACCATTGTGGAAATCTTTCAGAGATAGGAGAATGGGCATTCTCACGTTGTGCGTCATTGAAAAAAGTTGTATTGAATGATAATGTTTCGTCAATAGGCGAGGGTGCATTTTTTGACAATGAGCAGTTGGCAGAATTTAACGTGCCGACATCATGTGCTTCAATAAGCAATTACATGATGAAAGGAGATGCCAATGTGGTTGCTGAGAATTTATTGCATGATGGCGTTGTTGAAATTGGCGATTACTCATTAATGGGGATGAATAAAGTTTCAGAGTTTTCGCTCCCTGCATCGGTAGTGACGATTGGTGATAATGCGTTTGAAGGCTGGACTGCTTTGACATCTTTAAATGTTGTTGACCACACTGAAGTGCCTCAACTTGGTGAAAACGTTTGGCAAGGTGTTGACCAATCATTGGCAACATTGAATGTGTCAAATGCAACAATGTTTGATACTTTCTCAACAGCTGATCAATGGAGTGATTTTAATATAAAAATCGCTGATATGACAGGTGTTTTAGATGATTTATTTGTAGATTGCATTAACGCCTACTTTGTGGGTAATAATCTTGTCGTTAAAGCATCATCGGAGATTGTTGATATGTGCATTTACGATTCATCAGGGCGTCAATATTTGAATATTGCTCCAAAAATCAATGAATTGACTATAGATGCATCGGCATGGAATTGCAACATTTATATTGCAAAAATTGTGCTTGTTTCAGGAGAAACAGCAACAATGAAAATCGCTCGTCGCTAATGAGTGATGGCGACTCTTGATTAAGATCGTTATGGGAAAAAATAAACTTAAAAAATTCAAGGATATGGAAACCATGGAATGTGTGTTTCAATATCCTTTTGCGATATTAAAAGAAAATGGATTTCCATTGCGTGGCAAGTGGAATGAAGAGTATTTCAAAAATGACAATCCCATTGTTCTTGAATTAGGATGTGGGAAGGGGGAATATGCTGTTGGTCTTGCTGAAAAATTCCCCGATAAAAATTTTATCGGGATCGATATTAAAGGCGCTCGCATGTGGACCGGTGCAGGTCAGGCGACAAAGAAAGGGATGAAGAATGTTGCTTTCCTTCGCACAAATATCGAATTGCTTCCACATTTTTTTGCGGAAAATGAAATTGCGGAAATATGGATTACATTCCCCGATCCTCAGATGAAAAAAGTGCGCAAGCGTCTGACCTCTACACGCTTTTTGGAACTGTATCGTCAAGTACTTGTCGCTGATGGTATTGTACATCTGAAGACAGATAGCCCATTCCTATATACCTATACTCATCTGATGGCACAACACAACAAGTTGGTAACACCCATCAATACCGATGATTTGTACCATTCCGATGTTGTTACCGATATTCTCGAGATACGCACATTCTATGAGCAACAATGGCTTGATCGAGGATTGACGATTAAATACATAAACCTCATTCTCAATCGCACTACAGAATTGACCGAGCCGGAGGTTGAAATCGAATTTGATACATATCGCAGTTTTTCTCGTGGGGAAATTCAATGCCCCGAATTGTGTAACCCAAAAGTTACAATTAAGAATAATTAAACATGGAAAGATTATATCCTGCACTAATAACTGATGCGTTGCGCAATGTGCGCTATCCAGGCAATGGAAAAAACCTTGTCGAACTTGAAATGATTGAGGATGACATACGCATCGATGGAAACAAAGTAACCTTCTCTTTGATTTTTGAGAAACCAACAGATCCGTTTATAAAATCGGTGGTAAAAGCTGCTGAGACAGCAATATTGACTTACGTCTCTCCTGATGTGGATATTAAAGGGAATATTGCGGTTAAAACACGTCGCCCTATCCCTGAAAAACCTGCAAATCCGCTTCCTGGAGTGAAAAATATTATTGGTGTGTCATCAGGTAAAGGTGGTGTAGGTAAATCAACAGTTGCCAGCAACCTCGCAGTAGCTCTTGCCCGTGAAGGATACAAGGTGGGGTTACTTGATGCCGATATCTTTGGACCTTCAGTTCCAAAGATGTTTGGAGTAGAGGATGAGCAATTGTTCATGCACAATGTTGATGGTCGAGACTTGATTATCCCCATTGAAAAATATGGAGTAAAACTACTTTCAATAGGTTTTGTAGTTGATAAAAACAGTCCTGTATTGTGGCGCGGAGGTATGGCGTCAAATGCACTCAAGCAGCTCATTACCGATGCCGATTGGGGTGAACTTGATTATTTCTTGATTGATATGCCTCCCGGAACAAGTGATATTCACCTTACATTGGTACAAACACTTGGCATTACAGGAGTAGTTATCGTCAGCACTCCACAAGAGGTGGCTCTTGCTGATGCTCGCAAGGGTATTGCAATGTTTATGGGCGATAAAGTTAATGTTCCCATTCTTGGACTTGTGGAAAATATGGCTTGGTTTACTCCGGAATTACACCCTGAAGAAAAATACTACATTTTTGGACGTGAAGGTGGTGTAAAACTTGCCGAAGAGATGAATGTTAAGTTCTTGGCTCAAATTCCTGTTGTAGGTTCAATCTGTGAGGGTGGCGATGCCGGCTCTCCCATTGCTACTGAAGATAGCATTACATCACATTCATTTATACATCTTGCACATGAGGTTATTGATGCAGTAAACAAGCGTAATAACGATCTACCTCCTACTGCAAAAGTTGAAATGAATCATTAAAAGTTATTGAGATGAGAAAATGGATTTTAACCACATTGTTGCTTTGTATTGTCCCCATTCTGTTTTTTACATTGAAGAATGAGGATATCATAGTGAAACCTTCTCCATTGAAGGTGTCTTCAGGAGACTTGTGGCACATGGATCTATTCTCTCCTGAAATGAATGAAACGATAAAAGTTGATATCTGGACTCCGGAGCGGTACACAATCAACAAAGACTATCCTGTGATATATATGCACGATGGTCAAAATCTCTTTGATGCAACGTCGACATGGAATCGTCAGGCTTGGGAAATAGACTCAGTTGCAGGAATATTGATGCGTGATAGTATCATCCCTCCTGCTATAGTTGTAGGAATATATAGTACTGACACGACGCGCCTTGGGGATTTGATGCCCGAAAAACCATTGCAATATCTCCAAAACGATACAATAAAGAATTTTATAGATATGATGTGTCGTGGAAATTATCGAGCTGATGAATACTTGGCATTTATTGTTAATACACTCAAACCGGTAATTGATAGAAATTTTTCAACCGATACGGCTCTCATATCAACAAGTATCATGGGTTCAAGTATGGGTGGATTGATATCAATCTATGGAATGTGTGAATATCCGCAAGTATTTGGTTCGGCAGCTTGTTTGTCAACACATTGGACAGGGGCATTGGGCGGAAATGAAGATTTTCCGAGAGTTATGCGAGGTTACTTGACGGAGAAATTACCTCAAGACACAATCCATCGTTTATACATGGATAACGGTGATTGTCCTTATGACTCGGTATATACTCCTTATTTTTTAGAAATGGTTGCGCTTGCTGATTCATTAGGGTACAAAGATGAACGATTGAAATCGGCAATATATAAAGGTCATGCCCACAATGAAAAGTCATGGTCTAAACGAGTGGAAATTCCATTAACATTCCTTCTTAATAACGAAAAATAGTAAATCAATATGAAAATACTGATAATTAACGGACCAAATCTCAATTTGCTCGGACGTCGCGAGCCTGGTATTTATGGCAATAATACAATGGCAAGTTGTCTTGATGCTTTGCGTCAACAATATTCCAATATTGAGATTGAATATTTTCAGAGCAATCACGAAGGAGCTATAATTGACAGGCTGCACGAAGTGGGATTTGATGAATCTTATGCCGGAGTGGTACTGAATGCAGGGGCATATACTCACACCTCTCTTGCTATTGCCGATGCAATTGCTGCAATTAATTTATCGGTTATAGAGGTACACATCTCAAATGTTCATGCGCGTGAAGCAGTACGTCATCATTCAATGATAAGTGGTGTGTGTAAAGGTGTGATTGCCGGGTTTGGTCTTGATAGTTATCGCCTTGCAGTAGAGGCATTATCTGCAAAATAATGAGTATCCAAACAAAGATTATAGCTACTATTTCTGATGAGCGATGCGATGTGTCGTTTGTTCAGTCGCTGTATGAGAATGGCGTAACTGTTGTGCGTCTAAATACCGCTCATCTTGACTATGAAGGATTTAAGCGAGTAGTCAATAACGTGAGGGTAGCTTCTCCTGAAATAGGGATATTGATCGATACAAAAGGTCCGGAGGTGCGCACCACATCAACAGTCGAGGATAAAGAAATATTCTTTAAGGAGGGTGATAAAACTATTTTCAAAGGCAGTCCCGAAGGTCTTACCACTCATGATTGTATTTGTGTCTCATATCCTCATATTGCCCAAGAGCTATCAGAGGGTACACACATGTTACTCGATGATGGTTTTCTGGATTTTGTTGTTGAAAAGATTGATGGAGATAAAATATGTGCCATTGCCCAAAATGATGGTATGCTTGGTTCTCGCAAGAGTGTGAACATGCCTGGTGCAGATATTAATCTACCATCTTTGACTCAAAAAGATATTGAAAACATTGGTTATGCAATAGAATTTGGTGTTGAATATATAGCACATTCATTTGTGCGTCGTCCTGCCGATGTAATAGCAGTCAGGGAGTTATTGATGGCACAAAATAGTCGCATAAAGGTAATTGCTAAGATTGAAAATCAAGAAGGTGTTGATAACTTTGATGCCATTCTTGATGTTGCCGATGGAGCATTAATTGCTCGTGGCGATTTAGGGGTAGAAATTCCGGCAGAAAAAATACCCACAATACAACGCACTATAATTGAAAAGTGTAATCGTCGACACAAACCGGTGATTGTATCGACTCAGATGCTTCATTCAATGATTTCTAATCCTCGTCCCACAAGAGCAGAGGTGTCGGATATAGCAAATGCTGTTTATCAACATGCCGATGCGCTGTTGTTGACAGGCGAGACTGCTGTGGGTAAATATCCTATTGAGGCTGTCAAGACAATGGCAAAAATAATTGAGGAGGCAGAGACAAATCGCACTGAATTGATTTCGGCAAAGCGATATATTCATGAAAGCATTGAGGAGCAACTCGAAGAGTATATTCTTGCTCATATCGATGCCGAACCCCCACTATTGAAGAAATTAAATCGTGATACACATCTATTCCACCTTTATCCTCGCATGTGTTCAGGTCACTTGCAAGGACGCATGTTGAAGATGTTCACATCAATGATAAATCCAAAGCGTGTTCTTGAATTGGGAACATTTACCGGATATTCGGCATTGTGCTTTGCTGAAGGTATGCCTAACGATGCCGAATTACACTCGATTGAAATAGATGATGAATCGGAAGAGTTTATCACAGAGCGTTTTGATGCATCTCCCTATGCCAATCGCTTGCACTTGCACATCGGCGATGCTATTGAAATTATACCTACAATCCAAGGCGATTTTGATCTTGTATTTATTGATGCAAACAAACGCAATTATACTGACTATTACGAACTTGTGATGCCTCGATTGGCAGTGGGAGGTTTTATTATTGCCGATAACACATTGTGGGATGGCAAGGTCGTTGATCCTCAATCAGTAAATGATGCACAAACTCGTGGTATCCTTGAGTTTAATGCTCATGTGGCAAAAGATGAGCGCGTGGAAAAAATAATTATCCCACTGAGAGATGGATTAACTATTATAAGAAAAATAAAAGACTGACAATTAAAAGACATAAATGGAAACTACAAGACAAGCTAAAATATCTCGTCTCATACAAAAGGAATTGAGCGAAATTTTCCGCCAACAAACAGCTAAAACTCATGGCGTTATAATAACAGTTAGTGCGGTGAGAGTCTCTCCCGATTTGAGTATCGCGCGCGCCTATTTATCGGTTTTCCCATCTGATAAAGGTGCTATATTACTTGAGAGCATCAATCGCAGTGCGCAACAAATACGCTATGAACTTGCTCAAAAAGTGCGTTATCAATTGCGTAAAACTCCTGAATTGTCATTCTTTATTGATGACTCACTCGATTACATCGAGCACATTGATAATCTTTTGAAAGATAAATAATTTCATTCAGAATGGTTTCGTTACGCATAGCCATACGTTATCTTTTTTCCAAAAAGACACATAATGCGGTGAATGTTATCTCCTTGATTTCTCTTGCAGGGGTTGCTGTCGCTACAATGGCTATTGTGTGTGTGCTATCGGTATTTAATGGATTCAGCGACTTATCAGCTGTTCATTTATCCCTCCTTGACCCCGATTTGAAAATAATACCTGTCGAGGGGAAATCAATATCGCAGGTAGATTCTGTTATATCCCAAGTTAGTAATATTGAAGGTGTCGAGATGGCTATCCCAACGATTGAAGAGCAAGCGTTGGCAATATTTGGGGATAGGCAGATGCCGGTAGTGATAAAAGGTGTTCCAGCAGAATATGAGTACACATCAAATTTAAAATCAATAATAATTGATGGCGATTTTTATCTGACGGATTCTGTCGAATCCTATGCAACTCTCAGCGTTGGAGCTGCTATTGGCTTGGGTGCCACCCCCGGCTATTATAAGTATTTAGGAATATATATGCCCAAGAGAGAGGGACGAGTCAATGTTGCTAACCCTATGACTGCTTTTCGTTCAGATTCGCTTATTATTGGAGGTGTTTATCAAGTTGCACAAGCCGAGTATGATACCGATATGGTTATACTCCCGTTTGAAAATGCCATAAGTTTACTTGACTATAATAATGAAGCAACGGCAATAGAGGTAAAAGTATTGCCGTTGGCTGATGTACCTGATGTTATGGTGCAATTGCAAACTGTTTTGGGCGACAGATTTGTTGTAAAAGATCGTTTACGTCAGCAAGAACAGTCATTTCGCATGATAGAGATTGAAAAATGGATAACCTTCTTGATGCTTGCCTTTATTTTGATAATAGCATCATTTAATATAATATCTACCCTTTCAATGCTTGTTATTGAGAAAAGTGATAACATCCACACACTTCATTCACTTGGAGCGACCTTATCTGTAATATCTCGCATATTCTTGCTTGAAGGATGGCTCATCTCTATTGTTGGAGGAATTGCGGGTATAATGCTTGGTGTGATACTAACGTTAGCGCAACAGTGGGGGGGATTTATAAAACTGAGTGGGGATCCATCAACATTGAGTATCGATCATTATCCTGTGCGTCTTGATATAATGGATTTATTGGTGGTGATGGCATTAGTCGCTGTCATTGGGCTTATCACAGCCCAGATTACAGCATTCTTTACTCGTAGGAAACTGCGATAATTTTGTTTTTTGCTAATATATTTGTAATTTAGCAAAGAACACTAAAACCTTATATACATGAAAAAACTATTTACTTTAGTTTGTGCAATTGCTATGTCAGTTGTTGTAGTTGCCCAACCATTATTGGTCGGTCATAGAGGAAGTTATTGGGGAGTAGAAAATACTGCCGAGGCATTTATAAACGGAGCCAAAAAAGGCTATCACTATTTGGAATGTGATGTTAAGGTTGCCGGAGATGGAACTCATGTAATGACTCATGATGACACAACAGAACGTCTTGGTGGCTCGCTTACTATTGCATCGTCAACGATAGACCAACTAAAAGCAGAAACATTGACGCAGACACGTGGAGGTGTTACCTATACGGCTAAAATATGTACTTTGTCGGAGTATTTGGATATTTGCGACGAGTATGATGTTAAGCCGGTAATTGAATTAAAATGGGCTACCGGCATAAATTCAAACGACTGTTCAGGTATTCCTAAATTGATTAAGGTTATAGAAGATAAGGGGTTTAGAAATAAGTGTGTAATCCTCACATCAATGAAACCATGTCTTGAATATATACGCACAAACTATCCTGATATCACTTTGCAGTTTTTAACCGGAGAGTATTGGGCAAATCATTTTGATTGGTGTGTTGAGTGGAAAATAGATGTTGATATTCAAGCCGGATATTTTGATAGAAGTACAGTAACAAAGTTTCATGAGGCAGGGCTTAAAGTCAATATGTGGACAGCAAATACTAATGAAAACTATCGCACTTATGGCAATTATGGCTGTGATTTCATAACTACTGACTATCTTGACCCTGAAACATTGCCCACTCTTGATCAAAGTATTTTATTTCCCCCTAACACAGTAGATTTTCCTGTCGAAGAGGGTAATATTCAAGGATACTATGTTCCGGAGCAAATTACATCGATAGAAGGTGTTATGAATGAATCGGGATATGTATCAAAGGCTGTATTGCGTGATGGATTATGGTATGTGCTTATGAATAATGTTGTTTCCGGTTCATCATCAAAAATTGTGGTTTTAAATCCTGAAACACGTGAGTGCTTATATGAGTTGGATATGACCGGGGTTTCCGGTGGTGAGATTTTGATTAATGATATTTCATTTACTGCCGATGGTGTCTTGCTTGGTTGTAATAAAGCGATTGTGCAGTCTTCGGGTGAAGGTGATGCCTGGAAAATATATAAGTGGGCATCAGTTGATGCTTCGCCTGAGATATTTGCTGAGATAAAAACAACAGAAAATCTTGGCAACTGGCAGAGTGCAGTAGTGGGAGAGTCATTTGTGGTAACCGGTAAATTGAATGATTTATATCTATATACTACTACTTATTCTTCAACGTCAACTGCCTCTCCAGTCTATCGTATTGCCGGGATGAAATTTGCCAGTGGTGTTGTCTCTACAGCAATCTATGCGATGAATGATGAAGAGTATAATTCTACAAATTGGGGCAAATATCCACGCTTGTCAATAACCCCATTTTCACGCGATAATGTGTTGGTTGATAGTCGTGAAATGACACCTATTGAATACAAGTTTGACTGGAGTAGCAATGGATTGTCAATGAAACAATATTCGGCTGTCCCCGAAACAATCTTGAGCAAGGAAGCTGAAGGTATTGACTTTTTGCGTTTAGGAACAAAAGTGTATGCCTATATGGCAAACGAAGCTGATGATGGAACTGTTTCAGTTGCGATGTATGATGTTTCAGATTCGATTAAGAACATGACAATAGTGTCATCAATATTTCCTAAGGAGTTAAAACATGAAGGATATTATGCTGTAGCTGTTGATCTTGCCGATGGCAAGATTAATTTTTACACTTTTGTTGATTATGGTGGGTTTACAAAACACGTTGTTGAAGTAGCCGATGAAGAACCCTCTGCCAATGCTGATTTTGCGCTTGAACTATTGTGGCAAAATAGCACTACTACCAATAATGCACCTGAAAACATCGATGGGACAAATGCTCAGCAAGGAGGAGCTACAGGTGGATTATTCTATGTTAATGATTGCGTAGATGAAAAGGTCTATATCTTTGATAAAACCGGATGCCTTGGCAGTATTCCCGGGGGAAAAGGGTGGGGATGTGCTCTTGATGATGCCGGAAATATAATTGTGAGAAACGATAAAGAAACAGGCACTAAACACTCGTTTATCATTTATCCTGCCGGAACAACAGTGAGTTCCTATGGAGAGCCTATAACATTTGATGTGGAGGTGCCATTAAGTGGTCAGACTAATTTTATATCAGCATCCGGTGATGTATTGGGGAAACGAGGGAATATATATATGTATCCAAATTCTAAGGCTGCGATTAATATTATTACAATGGTGTCGGGAGGAGTTGTGTCGGCAAAAGCCTATGAGGACTTGTCTTTGACCGGATCGACAGCCGGATATGTCATTCCATTGAACGACAATACTGAAAATTGGATTTATCAAGTGAGAAATTCAGGATATTATATTTATGAAGGGGGAATAAATAATGCTTTGCTTGCAGGCAGAAGCTCTACTACAGCTCCCTCAAGAAACAGTACAGTGGGTGGCGATTATTTTACTTTATCGGGACACAAAATCTTTATTCATAGCAGTGGCGCAAATTATAAAGGTGGATTTACAGTGCGAGACATGACAACCACCGAGGTGATATGTTCGGTTGATCCTATTGGAACATTTGGTTATGAGACAGGAGGAAATTATTCTGTTGCCAATTGGGTTTTTGCTGAAAAAATTGATGAGGGAAGCTATTATATTTACCAATATTGTCCGGCCAATGGAATGGCTGTATATAAATTCTATGACAAAAACTATACATCGATAGAGGATATAATATCGGATGCAGTTAATGAGATTAAGATATTTCCCAACCCGGCGGTTTCAACAATAAATATCAGTTCAGTTGGAGACATAAACGATATTGAAATATATTCCATTATGGGAGCTAAAGTAAAAGTTGATATAGCCTCTAAATGTGATGGAGATGCGATTGTTGATGTGTCGGCTTTACCTCAAGGAATATACTTATTGAAAACCAATGCAAACCCATGTGCGGTGAAATTCATAAAGAAATAAGATAAACTATTTCGCGGTTGAGAAAAAAGCGTTAACTTTGTCTCCGCAAAATTGTGCGGGGTGTAGCACAGTTGGCAGCGCGCCACGTTCGGGACGTGGAGGTCGGAAGTTCGAGTCTTCTCACCCCGACCAAAGGTGACAAGTGAGTAATTTCGCTTGTCACTTTTTCTTTTCCATCTTTGCAACTGCTTGAAAACAAACGGAATACACGCAATACCTCATTCTCTGTGTCGGTTCGATAAGCGTAGCAACTGATACTGTATTGCAAAAAACAACTGTCATGTTAGAATATATCCGTAATTTTTAATAACTTTGCAGACAAACATTAAGCTACATGAATGGGAAGACACCACATCTTGTACAATATCAAGGCTCAAAACGTATTCTTGCCCCACAAATACTGCAATACATGCCTTATAGGTTCAACAGACTTATTGAGCCTTTTGCCGGTATGGCTGCAATAACAATAGCCGCGGCAAGGTTGGGACGAGCAAATGAATACATTATAAATGATATTAATAGCCCTTTAGTTAAAATCCTTCAATCCGCAATAGAAACCCCCAAGATTCTAATTGATAAATACAGGAAATTATGGGAAGAACAATTTGCTTACATTGATGGAAGCATAGAGCATTTTTATAAAGTAAGGGATGATTTCAACAATGGGGATCAAACCGCAGAAAAGATGCTATATTTGTTAGCTCGCTGTGTTAAGGGGTCTGTTCGTTATGGTAGTAACGGAAAGTTCAATCAATCTCCTGACAAAAGAAGAAATGGAACTTCACCTAAAACGCTACAATCAAATTTATATGAAATTTCATATTATCTCAAAGGAAAAACAAAATTTTTCTCAACTGACTATCGTGAAATATTAGATTGTGCGCATCAAGGTGATATTATCTATATGGATCCTCCGTATCAAGGCGTATCTAATGTGCGAGACAACCGATACTTTTCTGGTATTGACTTTGATGATTTTGTTCAAGCTATTGAGAAACTAAATGAGAGGAGAATTGATTATCTTATAAGCTATGATGGCAAATGTGGAGAGAAACAATATGGCATGGAATTACCTGAACATTTGAATTTAAAAAAAGTAATGCTGAATGCAGGTTTATCAAGCCAAAGTCTGTTATTAGGGAAAAGAGAAACAACATACGAAGCTTTATACATAAGTCCTGGTTTACAAATGTTTGAAAATAGTCCTCACATAGAGACTCAATATTCACTTTTTAATACCATGTCATTATGAAGAAGAAAATTTCTAAAGAATTCTTGAAGAAATTAAATGCTGTCACATCAAAACGTCCAAAGACAGTTATCCAACACATCATAGAGCATGGTTCTGTAACAACTGAAGAATTGAAAGCACTTGGCTATGAACATGCCCCGAGAGCAGCTAGGGATGTTCGAGAACTTGGCATACCATTGGAGACATTCTATGTAAAGGATAGTTATGGGAGACGTATTGCAGCTTATCGCTTCGGAGATTATTCAAAAAGAGAAGACTCTTTGTCCAAAGTTGCCGGACGTACTGTTTTGTCTAAGGCACTAAAGAAAGCCCTTATTGATAAATTTGGTGCTAAATGTTTCATATATCTTCAACCAATGGAAGAAAGACTTTTGCAGGTTGATCATAGAATTCCATACGAAATAGGAGGAGAACAAGACGAGAAAGAAATAGATTGCTACATGCTTTTAAGCCCATCTGCTAATCGTGCAAAATCATGGACTTGTGAGCATTGCCCCAATTGGATTTCTAAAGATGCAGATTTTTGCATGGGGTGTTTTTGGGCTCATCCTGAGAAATATAATCATATTGCGGGGAAAGAATTAAAACAAATAATTATCACCTTTACAGGAGACGAAATAGAGGATTATAACAAATTGATCGAACTTGTTGGCGTTAGTGAAGCTGAAAATACAATTAAGGGCTTGATACAAGAATTTGTCAAGTAATGGAAAAAATCGAATAATCAATGAAGTGAGAAATCTTTTCAAAATCCCGTATAAAGTTCGATATATTGTCAGTCATCCTGACAAAATAAAAGCAGTGGATTGAAAATCCACTGCTTTCGTTTTATGAGTCAAGCTTATTCTGTGATTTTGGCTTTGATGGCTTCGGTTTCTTTTTCGTAACCTGGCTTGGCGAGAAGGGCAAACATGTTACGTTTGTAATCCTCTACTCCCGGCTGGTTGAATGGGTTTACATCAAGAATGTAACCGCTAATACCACATGCTTTTTCAAAGAAATAAATCAATTGTCCGAGATATTCTTCTTTGAGAGCAGGGATAGTGATGCGCATGTTGGGCACACCCCCGTCAACGTGGGCGATGCGAGTACCAAGTTCTGCCATTTTGTTAACTTCGTCAACGCGTTTGCCAGCAATGTAGTTAAGCCCGTCAAGGTTGGCTTCATCTGAAGGTATCACCACCTCATGTTGCTGTTCTTCTACTGATATAACAGTTTCAAAGATTGTGCGTTCACCATCTTGAATCCATTGTCCCATTGAATGAAGGTCAGTTGAGTTGTCAACCGATGCAGGAAAAATACCTTTGTGGTCTTTGCCTTCGCTTTCTCCATAAAGTTGTTTCCACCACTCAGCAAAGAAATGCAATTTGGGGTTATAGTTTACAAGTATTTCTATCTTCTTGCCTGCACGATAGAGAGCATTGCGAGTTTTAGCATAAATCTCAGCAATGTTATCGACCGAGTGAGTAGCGGTGGCTTTTTCCATGTCAAGAGCTCCTTGCATGAGGGCTTTGATGTCATATCCGGCAACTGCGATAGGTAGCAATCCCACAGGACTTAATACAGAGAAGCGACCACCCACATTGTCGTCAATAACAAATGTTTTGTATCCCTCTTCAGTCGCCAATTGGCGTAGGGCGCCACGCTTGGCATCGGTAATTGCTACGATGCGTTTTGCTGCTTCAGCCTTGCCCACTTGTGCTTCCAATTGCTCTTTCAACAAACGGAATGCGATAGCCGGCTCTGTTGTTGTTCCTGATTTAGAAATAACTACAATGCCAAATTTCTTGCCTTTAAGGTAATCCATTAATTCATATAAGTAGTCTTCGCCAATGTTTTGACCGGCAAAAAGTACCTGAGGAGTAGAGCCACGATAAGCAGCAAATGTGTCGCTTAGGGCTTCAATAACAGCTTTTGCTCCTAAATAGCTACCTCCAATACCAATGGCAACAACCACCTCACAATTAGCACGAAGATTGTTTGCCGTAGTGACTATATCGTCAATCTCTTGTGTCGGAGTGCGAGAAGGAAGGTCTAACCAACCAAGGAAATCATTCCCAAGACCACTGCCTTTGTGTAGCTTTTCAATAGCGTCGACTGATACTGCATCAAGATTGTTTATGTCGGCTTCAGAGATTGAGCCGAGCACGTTTTTGATGTTTACTTTAATAGCTTTCATCGTTATTTGTTGTTCAAAGTAGTTCAATTATTATATAAACGTTTCTGCCATGATTTTGATTGCTTTGGCAGGAGAGACGCGGTTATAAAGTATGTCATACACTCCATCAAGAATGGGCATTACCACATGGTGATGTGTAGAATTGATTTCATAAATACATTTTGTGCCGTAGTAACCCTCGGCAGTTTGCTCCATTTCCATTGTCGCTGCTTTTACGGAATATCCGCGCCCAATCATTGAGCCGAAATTGTGGTTTCGGCTGTGGCGAGAGTAGGATGTAACTAATAAATCACCAAGATATACCGAGTCACAAATGTTGCGAGTAGTGGAGTCAACATGGTTAACAAAGCGTTCCATCTCAAGGATAGCATTTGAGACAAGCATCGCAAGAAGGTTATCGCCTATTTTCAACCCATGCACGATACCTGAAGCAATTGAATAAACATTTTTCAATACTGCAGCATATTCAATCCCCTTGACATCGGTCGATGTGATTGTTCTCATCGCTTTTCCTGAAATACATTTGGCAAATGTGCTTGCATGCTCAAGGTTTGTGCAGCCTATTGTGAGGTAAGACATGTTGTCCGATGCTACCTCTTCGGCATGGCAAGGTCCGCCAATAACAAGCATATTTTCGGGTTTAATACCATAGTGCTCTACCATGTATTCCGAGATGATTAGGTTTTCATCAGGAACGATACCTTTTACCGCCGATACGATGAATTTGTTGCTTAGGTCAACATTGATTTTTGCCAAGTGTGACTTGAAATAAGGCGATGGCATTACGAGGAGCAATGTATCTGCTTTGCTACACACCTCGTTGATGTCTGATGAAAATTCAATACGTTCAATATCAAACTCTACGCTTGAAAGGTAGGTGGGGTTGTGGCGCAAGCGTTTGAAGTCCTCGATGCGGTCGTCGCGACGCATGTACCACATGATTGAGTCGCAGTTTTGAAGCAATAGCTTTGCGAGGGCGGTAGCCCAGCTACCACCTCCCATCACTGCTATTTTACCCGGGAAATTCATTATTTTTTAGCATTTTCAATCCAAGAATTAACGTCGTCAATAGTTGGATTTTTCAATTCTAGTTTGAATTTTTTGTTTACACCACAAAGGTCTTGATGAAGTTTGCCTGCTGCTGTGCCAAGTTGCTCAACAGTCAAGATGCCGGCTTTTTGCATTGGAGCCACCCATTCTGATGGCACGCCAACGGCTGTATATGCAGCTTCGCTGTCACGACGTTGTGTCTTCTCGGGACGCATTTGTGGGAAGAACAACACTTCTTGAATTGTAGTTTGGCCTGTCATCAACATTACCAAGCGGTCCATTCCGATGCCCATACCTGATGTAGGTGGCATACCATATTCAAGAGCGCGAATAAAGTCTTTGTCGATAATCATTGCTTCGTCATCACCCTTTTCGCCAAGTTTCATTTGTTCAACGAAACGTTCATATTGATCTATTGGGTCATTAAGCTCAGAGTAGGCATTGGCAAGTTCTTTACCATTTACCATCAATTCAAAACGCTCAGTCAATTCAGGATTGTTGCGGTGGCGTTTAGTGAGTGGCGACATTTCGATTGGGTAGTCGATGATGAATGTAGGTTGTATGTAGTTCCCTTCACACTTTTCTCCAAAGATTTCGTCAATGAGCTTGCCTTTACCCATTGTTTCATCAACATCAATGTCAAGCTGACGGCACACATCGCGCAATTGAATGTCATCCATGCCGGTGATATCGATACCGGTAAATTCCTTGATGGCATCAATCATTGTAACGCGTTTGAATGGCGCCTTAAAATTGATAACATTGTCGCCCACTTTTACTTCAGTAGTTCCGTTAACATCAAGACAAATTTTTTCAATCATCTTTTCAGTGAAATCCATCATCCAATTGTAGTCTTTGTAAGAAACATAGATTTCCATACAAGTGAACTCAGGATTGTGGGTGCGGTCCATACCCTCGTTTCGGAAATTCTTTGAGAATTCATATACACCCTCAAAACCACCCACGATCAAGCGTTTGAGATAAAGCTCGTCGGCAATGCGCAAGTACAAAGGAATGTCAAGAGCATTGTGGTGAGTGATGAATGGGCGGGCGGCAGCTCCACCTGGGATTGATTGAAGTATGGGGGTTTCAACTTCCATGTAGCCATGATCGTTGAAATATTGGCGCATAGAGTTGAATACTTTTGTGCGTTTGATGAAAATATCTTTGATGCCATCGTTAACAACAAGGTCAACATAGCGACGGCGATAACGCAATTCCGGATCGTCAAATGCATCATAAGTAACACCATCTTTTACCTTCACGATGGGAAGTGGACGCAATGACTTGCTAAGTACTGTGAGCGATTGAGCGTGAACAGTGATTTCACCCATTTGAGTGCGGAACACAAAACCCTCGATGCCCACAAAGTCACCAATGTCGAGTAGTTTTTTGAAAACGATGTTATACATGTCTTTGTTTTCATCGGGACAAAGGTCATCGCGACTGATGTAAACTTGTATGCGACCCTGTGCATCTTGGATTTCAATGAATGAAGCTTTACCCATGATGCGACGGCTCATGATGCGACCGGCAATGCTCACTTGGCGTTGTGGAGCGTCATCAGAGAATGTTGATTTTATTTCGTCGGTATATCCGGTAACTTTGTATTCTGCTGCGGGATATGGGTCAATACCCATTTTGCGCATTTCTTCGAGACTGCCTCGGCGCACTATCTCTTGTTCACTAAGTTCGAGTACGTTCATAGTTTATGCAATTTATCAAATATCTGCAAATTTAGTGAATAATTACCACATTTACACCAAAAAACAAGAATTTTGGTGTAATTCCATCATGTTATAACAAAAAAGTCCAATTTTTATTGGACCTTCTTGAGTATTAGTATTTTTCTGTCGAAGAGATGTCGGAGAGTGGCTTGCGAATGTGTTGACGGTGTTCGTCAAGTGGGTAGCCGAGTGAAACGACCATCAAAATGCGTTTTGAACGCGGTATCTGTAGGATGTTGCGCAGTTGTTTTTCGTTAAACCATCCCAATATACATGAGCCGAACCCTTCGGCTGTTGCGGCAAGGGTGATGTGAGAAGCTGCAATTCCGCAGTCAATCAAGGGGAAATGCTTGTTTTTTATCCATCCGCCTAAGCGAGCTGTAAAATTTGGAGATTCTTGTACGATGACAATAAAAGCGGTGGCTTGCGAAGCCCATTTGTTCATCCCCATTGAGGTTAGTGCATCAGTAACTTTTCCCCTATTGGTGGGATTGGTTACGGTAATGAAATGCCATGGCTGAGAATTGCATGCCGATGGTGCAAGTCGTGCGACTTCAATTATGCGATTGAGTTTCTCCTGTGGAATTTCACGAGAGGAATCATAAGAACGACAACTTTGGCGTTCTTCAACAAGTTGGTAAAAGTCCATAGAGTGTTATTTTGTGAATTCCATCAATCGGCTCAAATATTTACCTATGATGTCAAACTCTATATTAACACGTGTGCCTGGTTGAATGTTTTTGAAATTGGTGTGTTCAAAAGTGTAAGGGATAATAGCAACGCGGAAACTGTCGGCTTCGGAGTCGCACACAGTCAAGCTCACACCATTAACAGTAACGGAGCCTTTTTCGACTGTTACATATCCTTTGCGAGCCATTTCTTTGTCCACGTTGTAGCGGAACAAGTAGTATCGGCTGCCATCGACTTCTTCTACCGATTGGCAAGTCGCTGTACAATCAACGTGCCCTTGCACGATGTGTCCGTCAAGACGTCCGTTCATCATCATGCTGCGTTCAAGGTTTACGAGGTCGCCCACCTTTAAGTCGCCCAAGTTGCTACGGTCGAGAGTCTCTTGAATAGCAGTAACGGTGTAGGTGTCATCTTCAGGTAGATTTACGACGGTGAGGCACACTCCGTTGTGGGCAACAGATTGGTCTATTTTTAACTCATTGACAAATGAACATGTCAGTGTCAAATGCACATTTCCTCCTTCTTGTGTAATATTTACGACCTTAGCCGCTTCTTCTACTATTCCTGAAAACATAATGATTATAAAAATTGTTATTCTCTACAAAAGTACATTTTATTCGCCATATATAAAAACGAAAGTGCACTTCTTCACAGAAGCACACCTCCCTCATAACCAAAATTCAAGTATATATAAGTTTTATTATAATTTACAAGTTATTTAGCAGTCAATATAGATTGCGTAGCCTCAATTTAAAAAGTAATGGGAAAACGTGTGTTAGAAATCAAAAGTCGGTTCAGATTAAGAACACTGTGTTTTCACAATAGTTTTTGCCTCGGCAATGCAAAGATATGTAATAAAAATCGCATTTTTCAAAAATAACAGAAATAGATCTATTAAAGAATGTTAAACACGGTAGAATTCTTACTTTTTATACTGTTCATGTGGCAAATAATGCCACAATAATGACTGCCATTTTGTCATTCAGCGCATTTTAGTTAACTTTGTTGCAGTAATTTATGGAAATGGAAAATAACGAAACACCAATAAAACGCTCAGTTCTTGATTTTGATGATGTTGTGGCGTTAGTGCCAAAACTCAAAGATAAAGAAAAATTGGTCAACCGCGTTTTTAAATTTTTAAAAGTTGACAAAGTAAATTGGTTACATGATCACAACTGTGATACTCCGGGACAACCATTCACTGAAGGGCTTTTGAGAGATCTTGACATAACATTGCGCATAGATAACGAGCAGGTGCTTGACAATCTTCCGGAAGGATCATTTATTACTATAAGCAATCACCCGTTTGGTGCGCTTGATGGAATTAGTTTGATAAATATTGTTGCTAAGCGTCGTCCGCAGTTTAAGGTTATGGTGAATATGGTGCTTAATTATATATCGGCCATGCGTCCTAATTTCATAGCTGTGGATGCTTACCAATCGTCAGACCCAAAGAAAAAGGCGGTATCGATGAATGGAATCAAGGCAGCGATTATGCAAGTGAGAAAGGGTGAACCCATTGGCTTTTTTCCGGCAGGAGCTGTTTCTAAAATCACCAAATGGCGTTTGCAAGACCGTGAGTGGCAAGAAAATATCATTCGTCTCATCATGCAGTTAAAAGTGCCTGTTGTTCCCATCTTTTTTCATGGGAGAAATAGTGCGATGTCTCACATTCTCGGATTGATTGATTGGCGTTTGCGCACAATGCGGCTCCCTACTGAAGTGTTTAGAAAGAAAGGTAAAACATTACACATCTCAATAGGAGATCCCATTTCGGTAGAAGAACAACTGAAACACATGGGCTCTCTTGAAGAATTCAATAAATTTTTAAGAAATAGCACTTATTCATTGAAATCATGCAAGTAAATCTGATGGAAATACCGGCTGAGGTGCAACAAGCCAAAATGCGTCTTGGGATTGTGGGCAATGCGCCTGCTCTCATTGCGGCTGTGTCTCGTGCAATTCAAGTTGCGCCCATCGATTTGTCGGTATTGATAACAGGAGAAAGCGGTACGGGGAAAGAGTTTTTCCCGAAAATCATACATGCGTTCAGTTCACGAAAACACAATAAATATATTGCAGTGAACTGTGGGGCTATCCCTGAAGGAACAATTGATTCTGAATTGTTTGGGCATGAAAAAGGTGCTTTTACAGGAGCAGTTGCTACTCGCAAGGGCTATTTTGAAGAAGCCGATGGCGGAACGATATTCCTTGATGAGGTAGCAGAATTGCCATTGACTACACAAGCACGATTGTTGCGTGTGTTGGAGAGTGGTGAATTCTTGAAAGTGGGCTCATCAACGGTACAGAAAACCAATATACGCATTGTTGCAGCGACAAACGTAGATATGATAAAAGCGGTAGAGGAGAAACGTTTCAGAGAGGATCTTTACTATCGTTTGTCAACTGTGCAAATCTCTATTCCCCCATTGAGAGAGCGAGGGAATGACATAGTGTTGCTTGCACGAAAATTTGCTACTGATTTTGCCGAGAAATATAGGACTCCGGCAATTACACTTGACGAAAGTGCTCGCCGATTGATACAACATTACCGTTGGCCCGGTAATGTGCGCCAATTAAAAAATGTAATAGAGCAAATTTCTCTATTTGAAGCAGGAAATGAGATAACAGAAAGTAGCATCGAGCAGTACATCCCTCACAATGCGACGATTTACACCCCAATGGTAACGTCGGAGACTTCTCACTCTTATTCCAAAGAGCGTGAACTATTGTTTAATATGATATTCCGCATGCAACATGAGATTGATGCTTTGCGCAATACTGTTGAAACTTTATCGTCAAAGTCATCGGCTGTAGATATTCATGCTCCGGAAGCTATAGAAACATTGCCTCGCACACTTGTAAAGTATCATCCTGCAATGAATGAAATTATTTCAAACGACATGGAATATCAGGCTGATGTTACTGATGTGCAAGATGCAGGTGCTTCGATGATGACTCTTGAAGATACTGAGAGAGAAACAATTCGTCGCTCGCTTGAACGCAATGGCGGTCGTCGTAAGGCAACTGCACAAGAATTAAAAATTTCTGAACGCACACTTTATCGCAAAATCAGAGAGTATGGACTTGAATAATTTAGGAGAATGATGAAACATATATCTAAAATTCTAAATTTAAAAGCAGTTGTTCTGCTTGTAATGTTGTTTACATGGCAAGGTTGCTCAGTGAGCTACAAATTTAATGGTGCAGCTCTTGATTATAATGTGTATAAAACAATATTTGTTTCAAATTTCCCTATTCGTGCAGCTCTTGTTTATCCGCCATTACAGCAAACATTTGAAAATGAGCTGCTTGATTATATCTCAAGGAACACTCGATTGCGCATTGTTGATACAAGCGCCGATCTACAGATGGAGGGCGAAATAACCGGTTACAGTTTATCGCCTCAAGCTGTTACAGAGGATGCCTATGCGTCAAAAACTCGCTTGACAATAACCGTCAGAGTAAAATATACCGATAATAAACAAGACGGAAAAGATGTTGATCAATCCTTTTCGGCTTATAGAGATTTTGATAGCTCCGAGATGTTGACCGATGTTCAAGATGAATTGTGCTCTCAGATATCAAAAGAACTTGTAGACTTAATCTTTAACGCGACACTTGGGAACTGGTAGATGTCATTACAGGAGAAGATAATATCATTAATAGATAATCAGACAGATATTCCACAAAAGGAATGGGTGGAAGAGATGTCGGAACGTTATCCCTATTTTGTAATGCCGGCATCGATGTTGTTGAAGCGCTCGTCGGAGTTGACTGATGAGGAGCGCAATACATTTAAGGCTCAGATTGCATTGTCGTCAGGAGATAAAGAAGCAGTCGTTCAGTTGATGGATAAAGATGCTGAAAAGTGGGTAGGCTTTTATCCTAAAGAGGAGAAACCACAGATAAGCACAAACGTTGTAATCGATACGTTTATCTCCACTTATGGAAATCCCGACCCTCATGAGGAAGAAATATTGACCAAACTGATATTCAACCCAACTCCCGATTATGCACAATTGTTATCGGAAGAGGAAGAGCGTAGCATCCCCGATTTGTCAGAGGTGGGGGATGATAGTCAAGATGCGATGATAAATGCTTTTATTTTGAAAAGCAAGGAAATACAAGGCCATTTCCCATCATCGGTAGAGCAAGAAAAGGTTGAGCCTGAACCTGTGATTGTTGATGATACTCCGGTTAATGCTCCTGAAGAAACTGATGACTCATTATTAAGCGAAAGTCTGGCTAAAATCTATATAAAACAGCGCAAATATTCTAAGGCTTATGAAATTATAAGCAACTTAAGTTTGAATTTTCCGGAAAAAAGTATTTACTTTGCAGACCAATTGCGATTTTTACGCAAATTAATATTAAATCAACGAAATAATTAACAAACAATTTAAGACATAACATGTATACATTAGTTGTTATCTTATCAATTATTGCAGCGCTACTTTTGATTGTAGTTGTTCTCGTTCAAAAATCTAAAGGCGGCGGTTTGTCATCATCTTTCGGTGGCGGTAACCAAATCATGGGTGTGCGTCGTACTACTGATTTCATTGAAAAAGCAACTTGGACTCTTGCTGCAGTAATCGGTGTGCTTGCAATTGTGTCAGCATTTGTAATGCCTCGTAATGTTACAATGCAATCTCGTGTTGAGACTGAAGCTCCTGTGCAAGTAACAGGAACAGACTATGCTGCTCCTGCTACTGAAGCTCCTGTAATGGAGGTTCCTGCTGATTCAGCACAATAAGATTATGTAAAAGAAATAATGAGTAGGGAGCACCTTGATAAGGTGTTCCCTTTAGTCGTTAAAGATGTGTGAGTGTTTTTACATTTGATTTTGCATAGCAAACGCATTATTTCTCTTTAAAATATAAGAATTGAGCAAAATGTTGTAAAAACTTTTGATTTGCTATCCTATTGTAAAGAAGAAATTGTTACTTTTGTATAAATATTAAAATGTATAACCATGGACAATCATTTAATACAAGTAGCCAACCGATTGAAAGGGTTGCGCGACGCTCTTGACCTCTCGATAGAGGAAATTGCAACGCAATGTGATGTTACCCCTGAGTTATATGCCGCTTATGAAAATGGTGAAAAAGACATTTCAGTGAGTTTCCTTCATCGCATATCATCTCATTATGGGGTAGAGTTGACGGCGTTGTTATTTGGAGAAGAGCCTAAAATGGCGTCATATTTTGTTACTCGTGCCGGTAATGGTGTGAAAGTTGAGCGCACAAAGGCTTATAGCTATCAAGATGTTGCTGCCGGTTTTGCTCATCGTGTGATGGCTCCATTTATCGTTACTGTAGAGCCTGATCCCGAAAAGCCAATGACTTATAACTCTCATCAAGGACAAGAATTTAACTATGTGCTTGAGGGACAAATGGAGATTGTTATAGGAAATAATACAATAGTGTTAAATCCTGGCGATAGCATTATGTTTGACTCTCAACGTCAACATGGGATGAAAGCAATAGGAAATATTCCGGTTAAGTTTTTAGCAATAATATCATAAGAATTTATGTTAGAGCAATTTCTCGAAAAGACGCAGTTTGAGTCTTACGAAGATTTTATGGCAAATTTTAAGGTCAATATTCCCGAAAATTTCAATTTCGGATATGATGTAGTTGACCGTTGGGCTGAAAAAGAGCCAAATAAAAAAGCATTGTTATGGACAAATGATAAAGGGGAGGCTATCCAATTTACATTTGCCGATATAAAAAGAGAAAGTGATAAAACAGCATCTTTCTTCGCTTCTCAAGGTATAGGACGAGGAGATATGGTAATGTTGATATTAAAACGTCATTATCAATTCTGGTTCTCAATTGTAGCATTGCATAAACTTGGAGCGACTGTTATCCCTGCGACACACTTGTTGACTGAAAAGGATATTATTTATCGTTGTGAACGTGCCGGAATTAAGGCTATCGTAACAAGTGGTGATGAGGTGGTGATAAACCACATCGAAAAGGCAATGCCCAAGTGCCCATCTGTTAAGAGTTTGATTTCCACAGGCCCCATTGTGCCTGAAGGGTGGTATGATTTTAATGCTGAAATAGAGAAGGCTACTCCATTTGTTCGCCCTGAGTTGGCAAATACCAACGATGATGTGTCTTTGATGTATTTTACATCGGGAACAACGGGTGAGCCAAAGATGGTAGCACATGATTTTACCTATCCATTGGGGCATATTATAACAGGATCGTTCTGGCACAATGTCAAGGAGGATAGTTTGCATTTGACTCTTGCTGATACCGGTTGGGGTAAAGCTGTGTGGGGTAAACTTTATGGTCAATGGATTGCAGGAGCAAATGTGTTTGTATATGACTTTGAAAAATTTGAGCCGGTTGATGTCTTATATAAAATACAAGAATTTGGTATTACATCATTCTGTGCCCCTCCCACAGTGTTCCGTTTCCTCATTCGTGAAGACCTCACAAAATTTGATATTTCAACACTCAAATATTGTACTATTGCCGGAGAAGCACTCAATCCTAAAGTGTTTGATGACTGGTATAAATTCACAGGTATTAAATTGATGGAGGGTTTTGGACAAACAGAGACAACCCTCACTATTGCTACTTACCCATGGGTTGAGCCTAAACCAGGCTCAATGGGAAAGAAAGGACCTGTATATGATATCGATTTGATTACAGCTGATGGTCGTTCGGCTGAAGATGGGGAACAAGGTGAAATTATTGTGCGCACTCATGGAGTGAAACCATTGGGATTGTTTAAAGAATATTTGCATGATCCGGAACTCACTCATGAAGCTTACCATGATGGGATCTATCACACAGGTGATGTGGCTTGGAGAGATGAAGATGGATATTTTTGGTTTGTAGGACGCACCGACGATGTTATCAAGTCATCGGGTTATCGCATTGGTCCATTTGAGGTCGAAAGTGCTTTGATGACACACCCTGCTGTTGTTGAATGTGCAATCACAGGTGTTCCTGATGAAATACGCGGTCAAGTAGTAAAAGCTACAATTGTTCTTGCCAAGGACTATAAAGATTGTGCAGGAGAAGCACTCATCAAAGAAATCCAAAATCATGTAAAACGTGTTACCGCTCCTTATAAATATCCTCGTATCGTAGAGTTTGTGGACGAATTGCCAAAAACGATAAGTGGGAAAATACGTCGTGTGGAAATACGTAATAAAAAGTAATGAAAGGGCGATATAAGCGCATAGCAATAAAAATAGGCAGCAATGTATTGACTCGCCCTGATGGAACACTTGATGTAACACGCATGAGTGCGATTGTCGATCAGGTGGCTGAATTACATCATCGAGGAATCTCGATTATCATGATCTCTTCGGGAGCAGTTGCCTCAGGACGCAGTGAACTAAAAGAGAATAAAAAACTTGATGCTGTGTCGGCACGACAGTTGTATAGTGCTGTGGGGCAGGCAAAATTGATTAACCGTTACTATGAGTTGTTTCGTGAACATGGTATTGCTTGCGGGCAGGTGTTGACTACCAAAGAAAATTTCTCAACACGCCGACATTACCTCAATCAGAAACATTGTATGGAGGTGATGTTGGGGAATGGAGTTATTCCCATTGTCAATGAAAATGATACGGTATCGGTTACCGAGTTGATGTTTACCGATAATGATGAGTTGTCAGGTCTCATTGCTTCAATGATGGATATGCAGGCACTCATTATATTGAGTAACATTGACGGCGTTTATGATGGAGATCCAAAGTTGCCCACTTCAAAAACAATTACTGACATATATCAAGAAACTGACGCATCGGAATTTATCCAAGATGCAAAATCTTCATTTGGACGAGGTGGTATGAAAACAAAATATCGCATCGCTCGCAAAGTCGCAGGAGAGGGTATTGCTGTTATAATTGCCAATGGTAAGCGAGAAAACATTCTACAAGAAATCGTTTCGGGCGACAGAAAAATCCCTTATACTCTGTTCCATGCTTCGGAAGAGGCAACATCGGGTGTGAAAAAGTGGATTGCTCACAGTGAAGGGTTTGCAAAAGGAGAAATTCATGTAAATCAAGGTGCTGCCGATGCGTTATTGTCATCGCGAGGAGCAAGCTTGTTGCCAATAGGAGTGATAAACATCGTTGGTGATTTTGAAAAAGATGACATTGTAAAGGTAATCAGCCCAGAAGGGGAGATGATTGCGTTGGGACGCATAGGCTATGATGCTGATGCTGCACGTGAGGTTGTTGGAGACCATGGCGCACGTCCCATTATTCACAGTGATTATCTATATATAGATTAAAAAATGGATACATTACAAGATACTTTTAAGTTGGCTCGTAGAGCGGCGCGCAGTTTAAATCGCCGTTCTGAGGAAGAGATAAATCAATTATTGGTGTCGCTTGCTGATGCACTTGAACAGGCTATCCCTGAAATTCTTGAAGCAAATGCTCTTGACCTTGCTCGCATGGAGCCGTCAAATCCTAAGTATGACCGCCTACAGTTGACCGATGCACGTTTGCGTGATATTGCATCTGATATGAGATCGGTAGCATCGTTGCCATCTCCTCTGGGTAAAACATTGAGTGAGGTAACGCGACCTAATGGAATGACAATTAAAAAGGTATCTGTTCCGTTTGGTGTTATTGGTGTAATATATGAAGCTCGCCCAAATGTAACCTTTGATGTGTTCTCGCTGTGTGTAAAAGCCGGGAGTGCGTGTTTGTTGAAAGGAGGGACTGATGCTCGCGATACAAATGAGTGTGCTGTTAGATTGATACGCAGTGTATTAACTGCTCATGGATGGGACGAAAATACAGTAACATTATTACCGGCCTCTCATGATGCAACGGCTGAAATGTTGAATGCAGTGGGCTATGTAGATTTGATAATCCCTCGTGGTAGCAAAGGATTGATTGACTATGTGCGTAATAATTCTCGAGTACCTGTGATAGAGACAGGTGCAGGAGTGTGCCACACCTATATCCATTCTTCTGCTCGCATTGATTATGCAACAGCTATAGTAAAAAATGCAAAAACACGTCGAGTGAGTGTATGCAATGCTTTAGATACGATAGTTATTGATGAATCTCGTCTGAATGATTTAGCTGAAATATGTACACCATTAGCAGATAGTAATGTTGAGATATATGCCGATGAAAAAGCATATGCTGTGTTAGACGGAAAATATCCATTGTTGCAGGAAGCTACAGAAGAAGATTTCGGACGCGAGTGGCTTGATTATAAGCTATCAATAAAGACTGTTGAAAATATCTCTGAGGCGATAGAGTTCATCGAGAAAAACACCTCTCGTCATAGTGAGTCGGTCGTTGCTGAAGATACTGTTGCAGTGAATTTGTTTTTGAATGAAGTGGATGCAGCATGTGTGTATGCCAATGTTTCTACTGCATTTACCGATGGCGGACAATTTGGCTTTGGTGCAGAAATAGGAATCTCGACTCAAAAACTTCATGCTCGCGGACCGATGGCATTACCCGAAATCACAACATATAAATATATCATTACCGGAGACGGTCAAACTCGTTAAAAATACCCTACAATGAAAAACTTAAGAAAAATTCTTGTTAGTGTAGTTTTATTTTTAGCTACTATTGCATGTAATAATACAGAAAAACAAGTACAAGCATTGATAGATGAATTTGATAAACATCTGCCCATTGAATATGGTAGTGAACTTGTTTTGGAGAGTTGTGTGTTCGATCGGCAGAATGTAGTGTATAAGTACAAGTTACCCGAAGTAGCGATTACTCCCGAGGAGGTAGAGGAATTGAAAAT
Source organism: Muribaculaceae bacterium (assembly GCA_017436845.1). Taxonomy (GTDB): domain Bacteria; phylum Bacteroidota; class Bacteroidia; order Bacteroidales; family Muribaculaceae; genus RGIG4079. The sequence goes on along the minus strand of JAFSCJ010000009.1, from coordinate 13,167 downwards.
GACAATTTTTAATGAGGAAACTCTTGCCGATGAGCAATTGAGACATCTTTTGACATTACTTGCTGAAGGCGGATATGGCTTGGTTTATGACTACTCCGACTATAAAAACAACTCCATCGCCATCACGTTCTCTCCTCAAGAAATAAAAACCATTATAGAAAAATAGTAACGACTCTAAGGTCATTAGTGCCTTTAGAGTCATTAACGACGTTAGAGACTCTAAAGTCTTTGTCCCCTATTTTGCTGTAAAGCAAAAGGGACTGTGTCAAAATCCTAAATTTTGATACAGCCCCCTCATTTATATATTCTTTTTAGTCTTCTTCGATGGAGAAATCATCGGGGAGAGTTGTGTCGAAGTCAGGCTCTTCTATTTCATCCTTTTTAGCTCCTTTAGATGAGCTGGCTTGAGTGTCACCTATTAATGCTTGCATGATTTTTTCTTCAAGTTCTTCAGCAAGTTCGGGATTATCGGCAATCACACGTTTTGCAGCATCACGCCCTTGCGCGAGCTTGCTACCATCATAGCTAAACCATGAGCCACTCTTTTGGATAATGTTATATTCGACACCGAGGTCAATGATTTCGCCTGATTTAGAAATACCTTCGCCAAACATGATATCAAATTCTGCGCGCTTGAATGGAGGTGCCACCTTGTTTTTCACAACTTTCACGCGACAATGGCGTCCCAATACATCTTCACCATCTTTAATGGGTGTACCGGGGCGAATATCAATGCGCACCGATGCATAAAATTTCAAAGCGTTACCACCGGTAGTAGTTTCTGTTGGGCCAAATACCATGCCTCCAATTTTATCGCGCAACTGATTGATGAAAATACATGTTGTGTTGGTGCGAGAGATTGAGCCTGTCAATTTTCTCATTGCTTGAGACATGAGGCGTGCTTGCAAACCCATGTTGCGGTCGCCCATTTCACCCTCGATTTCACTCTTTGGAGTCAATGCTGCAACAGAGTCAACAACAAGGATATCGATTGCTGATGAGCGTATGAGTTGCTCAGCTATTTCAAGTGCTTGCTCTCCATTATCAGGTTGTGCAATTAGAAGGTTATTTACATCAACGCCCAATTTTGCTGCATAGAAACGGTCAAAGGCATGTTCGGCATCGATAATCGCTGCAATACCGCCATTTTTTTGAGCTTCAGCTATCGCATGAATAGCAAGAGTAGTTTTACCTGATGACTCAGGTCCATAGATTTCAATAATGCGACCACGAGGATATCCACCCACTCCAAGTGCGTAATTTAGCCCTATTGAGCCGGTAGGGATTACCTCCACATCTTCAACGCTATCATCTCCAAGTTTCATTATCGCTCCGCGACCAAAACTTTTCTCGATGCGATCCATTGCCTGGTTTAAGGCATTAAGTTTCGCCATGCGTGGATCATCCACCTTGGCAGCTTTCTTTATTGTCGCTTTTTTCTTTTCCATAATTATGTTGATTGTATTATTTACTATTTGCTGAGCAAGTCAATGATTTGCTGACCTGCATTTTTTGTATCTACTTTATTTATGATGTGAGTGATTTCATGGTTAGCATTGGTAATGAATGTTGTTCTAACTGTGCCCATGCTTTCACGACCACACATTTTTTTTAACTGCCACACGCCAAATGCCTGATTAAGCGTTTTATCCACATCGGCGATGAGCGTAAATGGCAACGAATGTTTCTCAGCAAACTTCTGATGACTTGCGGCAGAGTCCTTACTCACACCTATCAGAGCATAGCCCATCACTTGCAGTTCTTTATAATAATCTCTCAAAGAACACGCTTCGGCAGTACATCCCGATGTATTATCCTTAGGATAAAAGAATATTATAATGGGTTGACCAGCATACTGTGCTGATGTTATCTCTTTGCCATTAGCATCTAAGCCAAGCACTTCTGGTATTTTATCTCCTATTTTCATATTACAAAAGTACAATCTGTGTTGTGTGATTATTTAGCCTTATTATGTTAAAATATTTTAATGCGGTGATTTTTATTCTCTTCTGCTAAGATAGTGATTTTATGTGAGACAACAAAGATGTGGAATAACATTGAAAATATTTTTCGTTATGACAAACTTTATCCCTGCTCAAATGTTATAATATCAGCATAAGAAAATATTCCATTGCAATATATGTGATAATGATTGGTTTATTAATGGTGATCGGGAGATACTGAGATAGTATTTCCCGATTTCTTATAAGAAAATGGCGCTGGAGCCTAAGCACCAACGCCATTTAATTGTATTTGAAGCTATAAATTATGCTTTTTTAGCCTTCTTCGCATTACGACGACGGTCAGTCAAGTAAGCGATAGGTGAAGCCACATAGATTGTTGCAAGAGTACCAACGATTACACCTACCAACATTGCAAATATGAAGCTACGGATTGATTCACCGCCAAGGATGAAGATACATAACAACACAAGCAATGTAGTGAATGATGTCATGAATGTACGGCTCAATGTACTATTAATTGATTTATTGATAGTCTCACCAAAGTTTTGTTTTGGGAACAATCCAACGTTTTCACGCACACGGTCAAAGACTACCACTGTGTCATTGATTTGGTAACCGATAACGGTCAAGATTGCAGCAATAAATGTTTGGTCAATCTCCATTGCGAATGGAAGTATACCCCAACACAATGAATATAAGCCCATGATGAAGAATGCTGTAAATGCTACTGCTGAAACAGCACCAACAGAGAATGCTACGTTGCGGAAACGAATCAAGATGTACAAGAACATTGCAATAATAGAAAGAATCACAGCAATGATAGCACCTGTACGCATATCGTCAGCGACAGTAGGACCCACCTTTTGAGAACTCATGATACCTTGTGTCTCGTCGGTAGTAGAGAATTCTCTTTCAGTCATGCCATCGCGAAGATTTTTTTGAAGAACTTTGAAAAGAACATCAGTGATTTCTTTTTCTACCTCTGGAGCATCTTCATTGATTTTATAGTTAGTAGAGATGCGCACTTGATCAGCTCCTTCGATATTGATAACTGATACTGTTGAATTAGGGAATTCTACCGCAAGCTTGCTTTGAATTTCGCTTGGTTTAACAGGATTGTCAAGTTTTACGATATAGTTGCGACCACCTGAGAAGTCAATACCTTGGTTAAGACCACGCATTGCAAATGAAGCAATCATAACTACGATGATAGCAGCACAAGCGATGAAGCTGACTTTGCGTTGACCAAGGAAATCGATTTTTGTATTTGTAAGAATGTTGCGTGAAATACCTGTTGCAAATGTAAGGTTTTGGAATGGCTTAGCTTTAGCACCCCATACAAAGATGAGACGAGAAAGATAAACTGCTGTAAAGAATGAGCAAACAAGACCGATAATCAATGTTGTAGCGAAACCTTTGATTGGGCCTGTTCCGTAAAGCAACAAGATAACACCAGTGATTACTGAAGTCAAGTTAGCGTCGAAGATTGCTGAGAATGCGTTGCTATAACCATCAGCTATAGCTGTGCGTACATTCTTACCTGCGCGAAGTTCTTCTTTAGTACGTTCAAAGATAAGCACGTTAGCGTCAACAGCCATACCAAGAGCAAGCACGATACCGGCGATACCTGAAAGTGTCAATACTGCTTGGAATGAAGCTAAGATACCAAGAGTGAAGAACAAGTTACAAATCAAGCCGAAGTTAGCAACCAATCCGGGGATTACTCCATAGTACATCATCATGAAAATCATGAGAAGAACAAGAGCAACAATAAATGACATGAAACCTGATTCGATTGCTTCTTGACCAAGAGATGGACCGATTACCATGTCGCTGATGATTTCAACTTTAGCAGTCATCTTACCACTCTTAAGAACGTTTGCCAAGTCTTGCGCTTCTTCGATAGTGAATTGACCTGTGATTTGAGAGCGACCACCTTCAATAGCATCGTTAACACGTGGATAAGAGTAAACCATGTCATCAAGAACGATAGCAACACAGTTACCGATGTTGTTACCAGTTACACGAGCCCATTGTTTAGCACCATTGCTATCCATTGTCATTGAAACAACGTTACCTTGCATATTGTCATAGTCGCTTGATGCTGCAATTACACATGAGCCATCAAGTGCAGGTTTGCCATTGTTAGATTTCAATGCAACAAGGCTGTAAAGGTCAATATTTTTAACAGCATTAGTTGCTGTATCTGTCATTTGAACTGTTTGTGGCTTAACTTCCCAACGTAGTTTCAAGTTTGAAGGAAGGATTTGTTTAGCCACATTTGATGCCAAAATTTCATCAATTTTAGCTTTGTTCATTATAGTAGCAAGCCCAACATTAGGAGTACCTTGCGCACCGCCTTGAATGAAATAGCTAAAGAATCCTGTATAGGCATCAGTTGTATCAGTAGCAAGCTTATTATCAAGTTGTGCCAATGCATTGCTGATTTCTTCAAGTTTGTATGTTTCATAGAATTCAAGGTTTGCTGAACGTTGTAGCAATTGACGCACACGGTCATGCTCTTTTACGCCGGGAAGTTCAAGAAGGATTTGACCATCTTTTCCTTGAAGCACTTGAATATTTGGAGAAACTACACCATATTGGTCAATACGGCTACGAAGAACGTTTGTTGCCGAATTGTCAACACGATCTTTTACCTCTTGTTTAAGAGTTTTTACTACTGCATCACCCTTTTCGCCAGGTTTAACAACATCTTTAAATATTACTGAGAAATCAGCGTTTGGAGATTTTTGGAGATATTGTTCGCAGAAAGTTTTAACATAGTCATCTGATTCATGGTTCTTAATAATTACATCAGAAGCAGCAATAGCTGAATCAAAAATAGTATCACCTTGAACAGAACTCATTGAACGAAGAATGTCAGGCATTGAAACCTGCAAAATAACGTTCATACCACCCTTAAGGTCAAGTCCTAAACCAACGCCCCATTTTTGAGCTTCATTGTAAGTGTAACCCATGTAAACGGGTTCTTTACCGATTGAATCGATGTAGTTTTTGTAAGCCTGTTTGTAAGGCTCGGAATCAACGCCTGCTTCGCCAGCGGCTTTAGTTGCATACTCTACTGCATCTTTTTCACAGTTGCTTGTTACAACAGAGAAAGAAAGATAGAAAAGACACACGAGTACCAAGAAAATCGCTATGACTCCGGAAACGACGGTTCCTAATGTTCCTTTGCTTTGCATGTGTTAGATAAATATATTAAATGTTTATAAATTAAATTTTTGTCTTTTTTTCAGCCTGCAAATATACTATTTTTCTTTTAATTAAGCTAATCGACAGGCGCGTTTTTCCCGTTTTCCCTCATTTTTTGCCGTTTACACATCGTTTAGAATGTTATATTTTGTGATTTTTACCGCATTGCCTCCCGCAATACCCCAAAAAATTTGTGCGAAAGGGTGCAAATCATTAACTTTGTGAACAAACATTTACCCAATGGACAATTATTTAGTATCTGCGCGAAAATACCGCCCATCAACTTTTAAATCGGTAGTTGGGCAAAAAGCGTTGACTGCCACACTGAAAAATTCAATTGCCACCGACAGACTTGCTCATGCCTACCTGTTTTGTGGCTCTCGCGGTGTGGGTAAAACCTCTTGCGCACGTATTTTTGCTAAAACAATCAACTGCGAACATCGCACTGCCGACGGAGATGCTTGTAACGAGTGTGAATCTTGTCGTGCATTTAACGAAGGACGTTCGCTAAACATAGTAGAGCTTGACGCTGCTTCTAACAACAGCGTCGATGATATTCGCCAACTTGTAGATCAAGTACTCGTTCCACCCACAACAGGTCGTTTCAGAGTATTTATCGTCGACGAGGTCCACATGCTTTCAACTCAAGCATTTAACGCGTTTCTCAAGACGCTTGAAGAGCCACCAGCTTATGTCGTGTTCATCCTGGCCACAACCGAGAAGCACAAAATCATCCCAACTATTCTTTCCCGATGCCAGATCTATGATTTCAACCGCATCACAATCCAAGATATGGTTGATCATCTCAGCTATGTTGCATCGCAAGAGGGGATTACTGCCGATCCGGCAGCGTTAAACGTTATCGCTCGCAAAGCCGACGGCGCCATGCGCGACGCTCTTTCTATATTTGACCAAGTCGCAGCATCATCAATGGGGAATATCACCTACCACTCTACCATTGAAAACTTGAATGTTCTTGACTATGAATATTATGGACGTCTGGTTAACGCATTCTTGTCTCAAAATGTCCCCGACGCATTGCTCATCTATAAAGAGATACGCGAACGAGGTTTTGACTCACATTTCTTCATCACCGGTCTTGCTTCTCATTTCCGCGACTTGATGGTGGCACGCGAGCCATCTACCTTGTGCCTTCTCGAAGCGAGCGACGACACTCGCAAGATGATGGCTGAACAAGCACAAAAATGCACTCCACAATTTATATATTCGGCAATGGATTTATGCAACAATGCCGATTTGAATTATCGTACAGCGTCCAACAAGCAATTTCTCATTGAGCTCACACTCATTAAGTTATGCCAACAGCTCAGCCCCTCCCCCACTAATGGTGGCGACGGAGAGGGGCAGTTGAAGAAGATAGAGCCTGTAGCTCCATCTTCTACCGCCACCATGCCTAAACCTGTGACTCCGGCTTCGGCTACAACTCCGGTAATGCCTCACCCCAAAGCGCAACCACCGACACCACAACATGTGGCATCGCCAAGGGTAACTCCAAGCCCGGTGCCAGCGCCAACAATCAAGCACACAGGAATTAAGGCTCCTATGATTTCGATTAAAACAGGTGTCACCAAAACTACAGAAGAAGAGATTGCACATAATCCATTTAACGCGCCTAAGCGGAATTCTAATTATAGCCTTGATGCTCTTGATAGCGCGTGGGAAACATATATCCATGCTCACCCCACAGCGCATGTGCTTATAAACACGATGCGTGCATCACGACCACAAAAAGTCGAAGGGGATAATTATGTCATTGCGGTAGAAAATCCCAATCAACAAGATATCATGGCACATGCAATGCCTGACATCTTAAACTATCTACACAACTCTCTTTCAAACGATTATATCACTATCTCCATTCGCATAAATGAAGGGGAGGCTGCGCCGCACACATGGAACGAAAGAGAAGTGTATTCTCACATTGTTGAGACAACGCCATATCTCAAAACCGTAATCGATGATTTAAAACTAACGTTATCATAATTGAATGAATCCCTCTTTTAATAAATTCCTAAAAAGAAGTATTAAATGGTGTCGACGCTACATTTCGTTAACGTTGATCACCATCGTAGCATTTGTCATATTTATTCTGTTCTTTAACGAAAATTCCATTATGCAAGGATTTGAATACAATGACAAAATAGACGAATTGAAAGCAAAAATCCAAGAGAACACCGATACTCTCAACTATTACAACAACATGCTTCAACAACTCAACCACAACCCTGAAGCAATGGAAAAAGTTGTGCGTGAACATTACCACATGCAACACGCCAACGAAGATGTATATGTTTTTGAATAATACTATCTATAATGAAAAGTAAAGCTACAAATAATACGACAAAGCAACCATCGGCATTTATATTGTGGATGATTACAATATCAATGTTATTAATTGTTGCCGGTACAGTTCTTCCTCTATTCAACACCGGTGGCATCTTGTTCAAATACATCTATGCCACAGGAGCAATACTCCTATTAATTGGTCGTTTATTAACCCCATATAAAGGTAATGAATTTAGAATCAAACGTCTTTATCGCATAGAAACATGGAGTGCAATATTTTTCTGTGTTGCAGTATTTTTCATGTTCTATGAAGGCGCCGGACGCACTGATTGGCTCGCATTCACTCTCGCAGGAGGCATCATACAGATATACACTTCAATCATGATTCCCCGGGCCATCGCCAAAGCAGCAAAAAAGCAAAAAGGTGAAAATGAGTTAAATAAACGCTAATTATTGGCATTTATAGTTGTCAAAAGTAAAATACATCATCATTTAACGAGTTTATTTAATAGGATTTCGTAATTTTGCTCCCGAAATGGGATATAATCTCACAATAGACCAAGGCAATAGCGCCGCAAAGATTGTTATATGGCACAATGATGCATATGTTGCCGATAGCTTTCATCAGGAACTCTCTGTTCAAGATGTAAAGGATATTATTACACAATATAATGTATCATCAGCGATATATAGTTCGGTAGGTGTCGCAGGAAAAGAGATCACAACTGCTTTGCGACAAGCATGTGATAATGTAATTGAGCTCACTCATGAGACCCCAATGCCCATAGTTCTTAACTATGACACTCCCGAAACATTAGGGCGAGATCGCATTGCTGCTGCAGTAGGAGCCTACGACTTGTTTCCCGGCCAAAATGTACTGATTGTAGACATGGGAACAGCGGTTACCTACGACATATTGTCAGATAACGCCCATTTTAACGGAGGGAACATTGCTCCGGGACTGAAAATGCGACTTGACGCATTGCATCAGCTAACGGCAAGACTCCCGCAAGTGAGCCATGAGGGGAACAGCCCCACATGGGGAAAAGATACTGAAACCGCCATACGTGCCGGAGCAATATATGGCATTGTCGGCGAGATTTCTCACTATAAATCCATTCTGCCCGATAACACTATCGTATTATTGACAGGCGGATGGGTAAATAAAATACAGGGATTGCTCTCTTTCCCAACTGAAATAGATGAGCATTTAGTAAATAGAGGTTTAAATTGTATATTAAGATATAATGAAAATAAATAAACTACTTATCATTACAATATTGGCATTTGGCTCAATATTTGGAGCATCGGCTCAATCAACAACAAGTCCATATTCAAAATTTGGTTATGGCTTCCTAAATGACAACGCATCGTCGGCTCAACGTGCAATGGGGGGTGTGGGATATGCCATGAACTCCGGTCGACAAATCAACGCGATGAACCCAGCAAGCTATGCAGCTATTGATAGTTTGACATTCTTGTTTGATATGGGACTTAACTACAATACCATTTGGTCAAGCGAAAATGGAGTAAAGTCCAAAGACTATAGCGGAGGCATTGACTATATCACTTTACAATTCCCCGTTACTAAATATATGGGAGTAAGCGCAGGTATGATTCCATTCTCATCAGTGGGCTATTCATTTGGTGATGAAATCGTGCATGGCTCCAACTCTCGCGAAGGGATCGGTGGCATAAATCAATTATATGTGGGTGTGGGTGCTAATTTATATAAAAACTTGTATCTTGGAGCCAATGTTTCATACTTGTTTGGCACAATCATCAATGATGCATATGCCTATACTGACCATGGTTCAACATCTCTTTTTGAACGAGTGATGCAAATCAGAGACTGGAGAGTGCAATTTGGCGCTCAATACTCAATTGATTTCGGGAGCAAAAATCGCGGGACAATAGGAGTTGTATATTCTCCGGGAAAAGCATTATTAGGTAAAACATGGGGTACTTATTATGATATATCTGTTGAAAATGCTAAACCCGACACCGTTGGAGAAACAAAACTTAAAAATAAATACTCTCTTGCTTCATCTTTGGGCGTTGGCTTGAATTGGGAGTGGAACAAAAAATTAATGGCTGAAGTTGACTTTACTTATGAGCCATGGAAAGATGCAAAATCAGCACCAATCATCAACGAGAATACAGGAGATGTAGTTTTTGAAAACGCGCAGTTTGACAATCGTTGGAAAGTAGCGGCCGGATTACAATATACACCTAAAGTGCGTGGCAGTTATTTACAACGCATTACCTATCGCATCGGTGGCTTCTATAACCACGATTATGTTTTGGTAAATGGCAACAACCTTCGCGATTATGGTATCTCTGCCGGATTTGGTCTACCGGCTCCAAAATCAAAAACTATGATTAATATCGGATTTGAATGGCGTCGTCGTGAAGCTCATCCTGCAACATTAATAAAAGAAGATTATTTTAATATCTCACTCGGAATCAATTTCAACGAAATGTGGTTCTGGAGGAACAAGATACGCTAATCCCAAGAATTGAAATCAGCAATCACACATAATAAATCTCTGAAATCCCTATTAATAGCCGTCCTCTTTTTAATGTGGATGGCGATCGGCTCATCATGCGGAGACACAAAAAAAGAGTTTATCAATATCACGATTGATCACGAAACAACTCCCACAATGGAAACCCATGATGTAGAAACAGTGATTTCTGACTCGGGGGTAATTCGATATAAGATTACAGCTCCTTTGTGGCTTGTTTTTGATGAAGCGGTAGAACCTCGATGGAATTTTTCTGAAGGTTTGCACCTTGAAAAATATGACAACGATTTAAATATTGATGCTACATTTGACTGTGACTCGGCAAAATACCTAAGTCAACGCAAATTATGGAAATTCTCAAGTAGCGTACACGCCCTCAATGTTGCAAAAGATCGCTTTGATACTGAACTATTATTTTGGGATCAACAAAACAAAAAGGTTTACACCGACTCGTTTATTCACATCGAAAAGAGCGACCGCATAATCGAAGGTTATGGCTTTGTTTCAAATGAAACAATGACAGATTATTATATCAATCGTGTGTCGGGGATTTTTCCCATAAATGAGATGAGGAAGCAGAATAACGATAGTACGACTATTGCAAATACTGATTCAATCGCCAAATCACCTGAGACTGATATAACAACCCCACAGAAAACAACATTGCAACAACCAAACAACCCTAAAACACGAACAATAAATAACTCGATACAACCAATTCAGGTCAACAGGTCAAAACGAGCCGAAAGACTTGAGCTAAAACAAATATCAACAACAGATGGAAATTGATGCGCTTTGGACATGGGTGGCGATAATCGGCATATCTCTTGTTTTCTCTGCCCTATTTTCAGGATCTGAAATAGCCTACATATCATCCGATAGAGTCAGAGTGGAGCTTGATGTAAAAAAAGGCGGATTAATCAATAAAATCATCAACCTGTACTACTCACGACAAGACATGTTTATTTCGACAATACTTGTTGGAAACAATATCATGCTCGTAATTTATGGTATGGGGGCAGCAAAAATCCTTGAACCCTGGATTGCAAGCACAATGTGGGATAACGAAGCATTTGTGCTTGGAATGCAAACGCTCATATCCACTGCAATTATCCTCCTTACCGGGGAATTCTTCCCTAAGGCAATATTTCGCATAAACCCAAACCGTTCACTAAAAATATTTTCAATCCCCATTTATATATTCTACATTGTCCTATTCCCTATATCCAAATTCACATCATGGCTCTCTAAAGTGCTCATGCGACTATGTGGAATACATAGCGAAGATACCCGACTTGGTGTTCTATCTATAGGAGATTTAAACCAATATATAGAAAAAACAATAGACGATACCGCAACTGTAGCCAATGCTAAGGTTGAACATGAGGTAAAAATATTTCATAACGCACTCGATTTCTCATCAACACACTTGAGAGACTGCATGATTCCACGCAACGAAATTGTTGCTATCAACGTTGATACTACCACAAGAGATGAGCTAAGCGCGTTATTTACCTCAACAGGTCGTTCAAAAATAATTGTTTATCAAGAAGACATCGACAACGTTCTCGGATATATTCACGTTAGCGAGTTATTTGACCTTAATCAAGATTGGAAAGAACAATTGAAGCCCGTTTTATTCGCTCCTGAAACACTTCTTGCCAACAAGATGATGCGACGCTTGCTTGCCGAAAAACGTTCCGTTGCAATCATTATAGATGAGTTTGGAGGCACAGCCGGATTAGTTACACTTGAAGACCTCGTGGAAGAAATCTTTGGTGATATTCAAGACGAGCATGACAACAAACGCATCCTTGCCAATGAAATAGCCCCCGGAGTATATGAATTCTCAGGACGCATTGAAATTGCCGAACTAAATGAAACTTATCATCTGAATATCCCCGAGGAAGATGAATATCAAACACTTGCAGGATACATACTATACGAAACAGGAACAATACCTGCCAAAGACGCATCTATAACACTTGGCGGATTGATATTTGAAATTGTGAAGAAATCAGCGACAAGGCTTGAAATAATACGCATTACCAAGCCACAAGACGATGATGCACAACAAAATTAGGCAAATTTATTGCAAAACGCTTGCATATATCAAAAACAATGCCTACCTTTGCATCGCAAAACAACGATGGTGCCATAGCTCAGTTGGTAGAGCAAAGGACTGAAAATCCTTGTGTCCCCGGTTCGATTCCTGGTGGCACCACAGCAAAGAAAAGCAAAACAATGTAAAATCCTGATTTTCAACGAAAATCGGGATTTTTTATTTTCCCGAAAAACGCAAAAAAGTGCGGTTCACGACCGCCTTTGGTGGAGCAAGAGGTGGAGCAAACAGGTGTTCCAAACATCTCCACCTTGAAAGAGCGTTTTTCGCTGATTCACAACATTTTGCATAGCGTCAAAACGGGCTCGGATTCCTACATTTGTCGAACTAATGTTTAACTTAAAAGTAGGAGAAAATGAGACGAGATTCATTTAATGTGCTTTTCTTTATCAAGAAAACCAAACTGCTGAAGAACGGTGAGGCTTCAGTATGTATGCGCATCACAGTCAATGGCGCAAGAGTTGAGACAAACATCCGTAAAAGTATTGAGCCTGTATCGTGGAACCAGGCAAAGGAGTGTGCAAGGGGCAAAAGCCGTAAATCAACCGAGCTAAATAACTACATCGAGGAGAGCCGAATCAAACTCCACCGAATTTACACGCAACTCGAAGAGAATGGGGAACTTATCACTGCCAGAATATTGCAAGAAAAGTTCTTCGGAGTGGACAAAAAGGTGGAACAAGTACGCACCATCATCGGAACTATGCGTGAACACAACGAGCAATGTCGAGCATTGGTGGGTAAAGATTTTGCCCTAATCACCGTAAGGCGTTACGAAAGTTGTACCCGTTATCTTGCCGAACTTATCAAATTGAAATACGACAAAGAGGATTTGCCTATTACGGAGGTAAACGGCGAACTTGTGCGAGCCTTTGAGTTCTATTTGAAGACTGAGAAGAATTGTCAGCAGAATACCGTTATCCGCTATATGAAGTGCTTGAAGAAGATTATCAACCTTGCACTTGCCAACGAGTGGATAGAGAAAAATCCTTTTGCGGGCATTAAGTTCCACGAAAAAGAGGTTGTGCGCGAG
>JAFSCJ010000008.1 GCA_017436845.1 Muribaculaceae bacterium | reverse complement strand
GTCGAGGAGTAATACATCAGGATTTTTTAGGAGCAATTTTGCTAGCTCGATGCGCATGCGCCACCCACCGCTGAACTCCGATGTTGGGCGGTCAAGTTGTTCGCGTTCAAAGCCAAGTCCCATGAGAGTTTTTTCAACATCTTCGTCAAAGTGAGTCATGTCAATGGCGTAAAACTTCTCGCTCAGTTCGCTCACCTTTTCAATCAAATCCATGTAGTCATCGCTCTCATAGTCGGTGCGAGTGGCAAGCTCATTGTTTAGCTTCTCAATTTCGGCTTCAGCTTCCATCAGATGGGCAAATGCTTGAGATGCTTCCTCTCTCACAGTGCGACCATCTTCGGTCATGAGATGTTGAGGCAAGTAAGCCACAACGCAATCTTTGGGGACAGAAACAGTTCCGCGAGTAGCGTTGCGCACTCCGGCAAGAATTTTGAGCAGAGTGCTTTTGCCGGCGCCATTCTTACCCATGAGGGCAATGCGGTCTTTTTCGTTGATTTGAAACGAAATATCTTTAAAGAGTGTTGTGCCGCCAAATTCGACGGTCAATCCATCTACTGAAATCATATTAATAATGTGTCTTTGAAAATGAATTGTCGGTGGACCTACTTGCGGTTGGGGTTTCGTGGGAACCAGCCTTTTTCTACGCGTTTGGCTTGGTCAAAAATTTCTTTAACGGTCCAAAATGAAGAGAACGCAAAGACTCCGAGTAATGTTGACCATAGAACATTTTCCACCCAAATGGATAGTCCCACCCCGATTAATCCTAAAACTAAAAACCACCACCAGCAACGAGTGCCGAAATAGTATTCACATTTTATCACTACCGGATGAAACAATCCTATTATTAAAAATGTGCAAACACCTATTATTAATCCTAATAAATGATATTCTTGTAAAAATTGCATTATTGTTTCCATCGTTTATTGTAATTCTTCGTCATATTTTTGGAATAGGAAGTCGTTGTAGGGGAAGCGGGTGAGATGTATCTCCTTTGCTTTGGCATAAACGAGTTCCTTGAGCGTTTCGATGTTGATTTGCTCCTTGGCGGAGATGAACACGCAGTTGTCGTGCATCTTTGCCATCCAGGTAGTCTTTAATTCCTCAAGAGAAATGTTTTCGCGTGTGCGAGGGGTGAGATCGTCTTCATCTTTAGGGATATATGAAAATGCGTCGATTTTGTTAAATACCATTATCATTGGCTTGTCCTTGCTCTCGCATATTTCTTGTAATGTTTTGTTGACAACTTCGATTTGCTCCTCAAATTGGGGGTGAGAAATATCCACAACATGAACAAGGAGGTCGGCATCACGCACCTCGTCGAGAGTCGATTTGAATGAATCTACAAGGTGGGTGGGAAGTTTGCGTATGAAGCCTACGGTGTCTGTCAACAGAAATGGTAAATTATCGATGATAACTTTGCGCACAGTGGTGTCGAGAGTGGCAAATAGTTTGTTCTCGGCAAACACATCGCTCTTGCTCAATATATTCATCAGAGTCGATTTTCCAACGTTGGTGTAGCCCACAAGAGCTACGCGAGTCAGCTTTCCTCGATTTTTGCGTTGTATGGATTTTTGCTTGTCAATGTTTTTCAGCTCCGCCTTGAGTCGCGCAATTTTGTCGAGAATGATACGTCGGTCGGTCTCAATCTGAGTTTCGCCCGGTCCTCGCATCCCGATACCTCCTCGTTGACGTTCAAGGTGGGTCCACATGCGAGTCAATCGAGGTAGTAAGTATTGGTATTGAGCAAGCTCCACTTGAGTTTTTGCGTTGGCAGTTTGTGCGCGTTTGGCAAAAATGTCGAGAATGAGACTTGTGCGGTCAAGAATTTTTACTTGCAGTTCCTTTTCAATGTTTGATACCTGTTTAGTGGAAAGGTCATCATCAAAGATTACCATCCCTATCTCGTTGCCGAGAACATATTGTTTTATCTCTTCAAGTTTTCCGGTCCCGACAAATGTGCGTGGATTGGGGTTGTCGAGGCGTTGCAAAAAGCGTTGAACTGTAACTGCACCGGCAGTGTCGGCAAGAAAAGCAAGTTCGTCAAGATACTCATTGGCTTTGGCTTCTCCTTGTTGCGGAGTGATGAGCCCCACCAATACTGCTCGTTCTGTTGTTTCTTTGTCTATAATTAAATCTTTCATCGATGCAAAATTACCTCATCTTGTTGATTTGGACAAATGTTGTGTTGCTTTTTATATTATTAATGTGTGAACGATGGGTATTGCGGAAGAATGTATTCTTAATGTTTGTTAAATTTTGATGGTGAGGAAATATTTTAAGTAAAATAATTAGTCGTAACTCAAAAAAACATATAACTTTGCTCCATGAATATAATGGGTGAAGTCTATATTCATGAAAACGATTAACTTTAACTAACCATATTATTAACTAAAAACATTAAAATTATGAAGAAAAGTTTACTTCTTGCTTCTGCACTTCTTTGTGCTGCTTCTTCATTCGCTGCCGATATGACTATCGGTCCTGATGCTGATGATGTAACTCGTAAAACAGATCCGGCTACGTATGAAAAGTTTGGAGATTATGAATTGAAAAATCGTTGGATGCTGTCTCGTAATACTGACGGAAGTGAAGTATTACAACAATATTTGCCAGAAAAAACACAAGTTTCGGCTGTTGTTTTGGATACAACAATTTACGTTGCTCGTCCAGATAATGGCTCTTTGTTGAAATTCGGTCTTTCTACAGGTCGCTATTTAGGCGAACTTAAACTTACTCTTGATAGTGAGCCTATCGGTACTGGTATCGGTGCTATGCTTAATTTGACTAAAGATGATTTCGGACATCTTGTATATCATGGCTATAAAGCAACTTTAGGAACAAACTCTGAAACAGGGGATGAATTTGGCGGTATTATGATTTATTATGTTAGTAACCTTGAAACAGGTGAATGTGCTCTTGCTGCCGACTTGAATGCTACAGAAGACGAATTACTTAATGCTTATAAAACAGGCCGTATTGACTATTCTGCTGTTGCCGGAGATATTACTCGTCAGGAAGCACGTGCTGTAGTTATAGCAGGTGGCGGTGCTAATGCCGGTCTTCAAATTTATGGTTGGGAATGTGAAGAAGGTTCTGAAGAATGGAAAGGTTGTTTCCCTGATAAAGATGGCATGGGTAATCCGGATGTAATTATGCTTGCTCCTGTTGCTGCTGATAATAATGCTTCAGGATGGGCAGGTGCTACTGCAGCTACTATTGTATATGATCCTGAATATAAAGCTGACTATTTCTATATCGATGGTATGGGAAATATGCCAGGTCTATATGATAGAAATGGAAATTTTGTAGAAAATGGTACACACCACATAGAAGAAGTATTGAATGAAGAAACAGGAGAAACAACAAAATCTGCTGTTCGTAATTTTGGTGCAGATTGGTATGTTTCTGCTGCAAATGCAACAGGTATTATTGAGTTTACACTTAATGGAGTAAATTTTGTTGCTTATGCTGATGGCGACCATGGCGCTACTACAGTCGGTGGCGGTAATGCTAAAATCGCTAAACTTGGTGACAATTTCGAATGGACTGCTGACGCAGGTGCAGAAATGGCATGGGCTCATGTTCCTGCAGGCGGTGTAGGTACCACTTCAGATGGCGGTCGTCGTAAGATAATGCTTTCTGCTTCAATTTTGACTGATGCAAATAATGTAGAAGGAGCTTATTTCTTGGTTGGTCACAATTACAATGGTATGGCTCTTTACTCAATTGCTCCGGAAGGTTGGCAAGATCCTAACGGTGAAGTTAATGGTATCGAAGATATCGTAGTTGACGATGTAGAAGGTGCTGCTAAATATTACAACCTACAAGGTGTTGAAATCGCAAATCCTGAAAACGGTCTTTATATCGTTAAACGTGGTAACAAAGTTTCTAAAGAACTTGTTAAATAATTCACGCTTAATATAATGAATAGGAAGGTGAGTCTGTAAGGCTCACCTTCTTTTTTGTAATCGTTGGGCATTCCTTCTCAAATAATATTCAATACTTTTAAGTATTGAATATGGGAGTCAAGACTCTTTGAGAAGAGCTATCTATGTGTAAATCAATGTATTAGGCATGATAAACAGCTCTCTCCCTAATGTAGGGAGAGTACGGCGAAGCCGGGAGAGGGTATGAAAAGCGAAGTGCCGAGTAGGTGGTATGAAAGTTGAGTATTATACCCCTCAGTCGCGTTGCGACAGCTCCCCTACATTAGTGGAGCAGCTTTTTTGTTGTTAGTCAAAGACTTAGGAGGGATATGAAGCTCTCCTCCTAAGATAGGAGAACCTCGCAGAGCTCACGAGTGAGCGAGCAGGGTATGTCGGCTTGCCGGTGCCCGATTGCGAGACTCACCGTAACATTGTGGCACGAAGTGCCGAGGTGGTATGAGAAATCCATGGTAATAAACTTTAGAGGCGATCCCCCACGAGGGGCATGAGATTGGGCGTTTTTTCCTTTTTTTATTTTTTATATCAAGAAAAAATCATACCTTTGCAAAGAAATAACATTTTGATAATCACGAAGGGATCTCACCGACAAGGCTGAGGTTTCTTTATTTTTTACGTTTAATAAAAAACAAATAGAACCATGGCAATCACTTACATGACCAAAGAAGGTTATAAGAAGAAGATGGAAGAAATCGCTTATCTTGAAAACGTTAAGCGTCCTGAAGTGTCTCGCGCAATTGCTGAGGCTCGCGATAAAGGAGATTTATCGGAAAATGCAGAATATGATGCGGCAAAGGAAGCGCAAGGTATGCTCGAGATGAAAATTGCTCAATTGAAAGACCTTGTGGCAAATGCTCGCATTATCGATGAAAGTAAATTGAATACCGACGAGGTGCAAATCATGAACAAGGTTGAAATTAAAAATCTTGCAAATGGCATGGTGGTAGAATATACTATCGTTGCTGATAGTGAAGCTAACCTCAAAGAGAAAAAAATAGCATCAAGCACTCCTATTGCTCAAGGACTCCTTGGACATAAGGTGGGAGATATTGTCGAGATTAAGGTGCCATCGGGCTTGATGAAATTTGAAATTACTAAAATCTCAATTTAATAGATTGTAGAACTATGGCAACGATTTTCAGTCGTATTGTAGCAGGAGAGATACCATCTTATAAGGTGGCTGAAGATGAAAAGAACTATGCTTTTTTAGATATTAATCCTGTCACTCCGGGACATGTGCTAGTTATTCCTAAAAAAGAGGTTGATTATATATTTGACCTTGAAGATGAGGATTATGTGTCATTGCAGGCGTTTGCAAAGCGTGTTGCTGTGGCAATGAAGAGAGCAATGCCATGTCAGCGTGTAGGTGTCGCAGTGATGGGAATGGAAGTGCCTCACACTCATGTTCATTTAATCCCTATCAATGTGGAAAGCGATATGAATTTCTTTAAGGAAAAGGCTGTTGTGACTTCGGAGGAGATGGCTCGCATTGCACAATCGATAGCTGAAGAGATGCAGGAAACACGTTCGGAACTGTTTTAATTGCTAAAGAGATGAAGAAAATAATATCATTGGCTTGTGCAGTAGCAATGTTATCAAGCTGTAACAGTAATCAATGGACTGTTAATGGTGATGTTGAAGGAGGTGCCGGTAAACAGATTGTCGTAGAGGCATCAGATAATGGGTGGTGGTATTCAATCGATACGGTTGAGGTGAGCAGTACCGGGAAATTCTCAGTTAACCACGAGGCGGCAGGATATCCCGACATATATCGCCTAAACATGGAAGGCAAGATGATTTATTTCCCTATCGATAGTATTGAAACAGTAGCGGTCAAGAGTAATGTAGAAAAGTTTGACAGAGATTATGTCTTGTCGGGAAGTGTTTCTGCCGATAAGATGATGAAGGTTGACGGACTTGTAAATGAAGTCATTTTAGCTAAAGGAGAGGCTGCAATTGTAACAGATTCTTTGTTGAAGCGTGAAATCAGCACTTTGTTGCTTGAAAATCCATCAGATATCGTAGCCTATTATATCATAAACAAGAAGGTGGGTAAAACAGCATTGTTTGACACTCGTAATAAAGCCGATCTTCGTGTGATAGGAGCTGTTGCGAATGCTTATGCGCAGATGCGTCCTAATGACCCTCGCACAGCTTATTTGAAGAACTTGTACCTTTCTAATCGCAGTGTGTCAACTAACGTAGCAACAAATGATACGGTATATATTGATGAATCGCCGCTGATTGATATAAAACTATCGGACTATAAAGGCGAAATGCATAGCCTTTCAGAATTGGCATCGCAAGGGAAGGTCATTGTGCTGAATTTTACGATGTATGGTGTTGAGGAATCGACAGCATTTAATATGGCTCTTGCAAAGATTTATGAAAAGCGAAAAGCTGCCGGATTGGAAATATTTCAAGTCGCAGCCGGCGGTGATGAGTTTCAATGGAAACAAGCTGCAAAAAATTTGCCATGGATAACGGTGTATAATTCCCCTGTTACCGATGCTGCTAATCTGATGAATTACAATGTTACTAATCTGCCAACAACGTTTATCATAAACCGCAAAGGAGAAATTGTTGAACGTGTAGATGACATAACAACGCTTGATGCCAAGTTGAATAAATATATGTAGGATTAAATCTCTGGTGGAGTCTTTTTTATAGATCCATCGTGATTGAAATATCGTTTCCCGTAGATGTAGCCTTTCCAGAGATGGCGCATTGCGGGAAACATTTTTGTTTGCCCTCGGCGATAAGAACGCCAGGCAAAGAGTGGAAGTCGTAGCAGTGCAGTGAATGGATAAACGATAGCAATATATGCCCCTTGTGCCATTAAGACTCCTGGAGAGAGTGTGCGATTACCTGTTGAAATGCCTCCGGCATGGTGCGTAATAGTGATGGGTACAAAAAGAGATTTGATGCCAACAGATAATGCCTGGTGGATGAATATTGCTCCTTCGCAAGCGTGTAAAGGATATATTCCGGGTCCAAAATATTCATTAAATAAAACTTTATCGCCGACTTCTCGTCTAAATGCAATTTCGATTTCCGAAATATAGTAGCCTCTTTTGCTGGTTGCTAAGTCAAAAGAGTTCTTCGGGTAGTATTTATTATCGTCTCCGCTGTATTTAAATGTTATAATCTTATATTCCGGATGCTCATTAAAAGCAGTTATTACCGACTGTAACTGTTTTGCAGTATATCGCAAGTCATCGTCGGCAATCAAACATATATCGGCTGTAGAGTGTTTTATTGCATTGTTTCGATTTTTACTTATTCCTATAGAATGTAATTTGTGGATTTTAATATCATCACGAATTAGTTCAAGAGGAATGGGTGAATTCTGTTCATTGGGGTTTGGTAATTGCCAAGAGATGATATAGTTCACGTTGCTTGCAACGGGAAGATTCATCTTGGAAACACGATTAATACCATCAATTCCTAAT
The DNA here is from genome assembly GCA_017436845.1 of Muribaculaceae bacterium. GTDB lineage: Bacteria > Bacteroidota > Bacteroidia > Bacteroidales > Muribaculaceae > RGIG4079. The sequence continues at coordinate 46,499 of JAFSCJ010000008.1, read as the reverse complement.
GTGCTAATTAGTACGTCAAGAGTCATTGCTATTTATCTTTGAGCCGTTTTTCCCAGAAGTCGAGATATCTTTTTGCTACAATGATGGAATCATTATGTTTAATTACAAAATCTCTATTAGCTTTCGCTCTTGTTGGGATAATGTCGGGGTTTAAAACAATATTTTCAAGAATGCTATATAGCTCGTTGTCATCAGGGATAGCATTGATGATTGGTCTATTCTCGTGCTCATTGATGAAATCGTAGTATTCATCTTCTCCTCCTGAGACGGTAGTTAACCCATGAGCCATTCCTATAAGAGCTGTTGTCGCAGGAGTGTAGGAGTATAGTTGGTCCAATAAAACATGACTATTTTTTAATTCTTGAATGAATTGGGCATATGGAAGATTTTGAACTGTTTTTAGCTCACATTTATTGGGGTATGCTTGGACAAGTTTTTGTGTAACATCAAGAAAGCGATCAGTACCTTTTAGAATTTTGTGATTGCTTTTTATCCCGAGGAAAAATTTGACTTTTTGTGGGGTTTCTGTTATTTCGGAAGGGATTATATTTTTAGTATCAATAGGTATGCCACAATAACCCACACGATCATTTGGAAGTACTTTTCTACAAGCTAAATCGTATTCATATAGTACAGTGGTTGCACCATCAATATTGTCATAAATGTATTTGCAATGCTCTTGAAGAATGGGGTTGTTCCATCCATTTACAATGTCGGGTTGCTCTTGCAATAATTTTGTGGGTTTGCCATATACAAGCCATTCATTGTATTTTAATGGGCCATTTGGGTCCATGCACATGTCCAAGAAAACTTTGTCGTTTCCCATTGCGGTGAGAAATACGGCACCGTTATCTCGTTTGAGTTTGTCAAATATTTTCCGTACGCGATTAGGCCTAAGTGTAATAAAAATAGGATTATTAATTTGTACAACGTCATATCCTTTTAAATAACGTGACAATGAAGTATTGAGCCTTATCCATAAATCAAGTCCTCCAAGTTTCCCCTTGAAACGGCGAGCAACGTCAATATCACGATCGGTATTCATCCATTCGCATCCATCAGAAACAACGGTTACTTGATGTCCTAACTCCCTGAGTGCAGTAGCGAGGCATTGATGATAGTTGCTGAAGTCACCTAATAGTAATATCTTCATTATTTGTTGATTTTAGGAGTTAAGAATAATCGAGTGAGGATTGCAGTGCCTCGGCCACCAAGCGAAATGAATATAGCTACTGATTTAAAAAACAGTTTGTGATATCTGTTTTCTGTACGTCGCAATACTTCGTTAATTAGGCGGTGATAATTTTTAAAATCTTTCTCTTTGCGGTATTCTCCGGCAAGAATGCATCTGCGAATTTCAATCCAAAGTTTTGCTTGTTGCTGATCTATCAACAGTTTTTCGCAACAATTTAATGCATGCTCCCATTTTGCGACATTGGCGGAATAGTGAGTCCCTGTAATAGATTCTGTTTGCCTAAAAACATTTACATCCTCTCCATTTTCGATGTGGATAATGTGAGGGTGTTGAAGCAGTAGTCTAATGCCTAATTCATAATCATCCCACGCCATAGTCGTCTCATTCCATCCTCCAACTTGATTTATTAGGTCAGTTCTAACAGCATATCGTTGTGTAGATAATGAGCCATGAAAAATGTGATTAAAAAGCACGTTGTTTTTATGGCAACGGCGCTTTATTGATTTTCCGTTGAAAGTGTGTATAGTAACATCCCATCCGACTATGCCGGCATCGGGATGTGTGATAAATGTATTAGTGATGTTTTCAATGTGGGAGGGAGACATTGTGTCATCAGAGTCAAAAAACATTACATAGGGAGTTTTGACAATCTTTAATCCACAATTCCGAGCTGCTGCTGCTCCGGGTTTTTTCTCTTGAAGGATTGTTATTTTAAATTCATCTGTTTCGTTTTTTTCTTTCCATAGGTTTAATATGTCAAGAGTGTTGTCTGATGAATTGTTATCAACAAGTATGAGGTTTAAAGGGCGCAACGATTGTGCCGCAATCGAATCGAGAGTGCGACCAACTATTCCGGCTCTGTTGAAAACTGGAATAACAATGCTTATTTGTGCATAATGCGACATATTATTAAAACGTGGAAACTTGTGTTGATATTATGTGAGATTTGTTTAAAATGAAGATTGTCGGTTGCTTGGTCATGAAATTTTGAGTATTGTGGGGAAAATGCTATATTTGTAGTTTATAAATTGCGCAAGGCGTAGTTGAAAAATCCGCGAAAAACTTATGGCAACAGACGAAGAATTACAGTTTGAAGAAGCACAAATACCGGCAAATTATACCGGTGATGATATCGTAACCCTTGATTGGAAAGAACACATACGCCGTCGTCCGGGTATGTATATAGGGAAACTTGGTGATGGAACATCAAGTGATGATGGTATTTATGTGCTTCTGAAGGAGGTGCTAGATAATGCTATCGATGAATATATGATGGGATTTGGTAAGCAGGTAATGGTGGAGGTTAATGAATCATCTGTCATGGTAAGAGACCATGGTCGTGGAATTCCATTGGATAAAGTAGTTGCTGTTGCTTCAAAGATGAATACCGGGGCTAAATATGACTCAAAGGCTTTTAAAAAGTCTGTTGGCTTGAATGGTGTGGGGATTAAGGCGGTAAATGCATTGTCAACGGAGTTCTATATTGAAAGTGTTCGTGACGGACAATGCAAAAAAGTGCATTTCTCTTGTGGCGAGATTGTCAAGGAGTACGATGTCATGCCAAGTAATGAGCCTAATGGGACAATGGTTAAATTTACTCCCGACGCATCGATTTTTCGCGATTATATCTATCGTGAGGAATTTATAGTGCCGTTATTGAAAAACTATACTTTCCTCAATACCGGATTGGCAATACACTTGAACGGCAAACGATTTTACTCAAAGAATGGCCTTGTCGATTTGTTGAAGGAAAACCTCACAAGAGATACGTTGTACCCAATTATTCATTTGAAGGGAGATGATATTGAGGTTGTTATTACTCACACTAATCAATATGGAGAAGAGTATTATTCGTTTGTCAACGGACAACACACAACTCAAGGAGGTACTCACTTGACAGCATTCAAGGAGGCAGCATCACGCACAATAAAGGATCATTTTGGTAGAAATTTTGAATATTCTGATATCCGCAATGGTATGGTGGCAGCTGTCTCGATAAAAGTTGAGGAGCCTGTGTTTGAATCACAAACAAAGACTCGTCTCGGCTCTCGTGATATGGGACCGGAAGGACCTACGATAGCTAAATTCATTGGCGATTTCATCAAAAAAGAGTTAGACAATTATCTACATAAGGAACTTGATGTTGCTGAGATTATTCTCAAGAAAGTACAAGAGAGTGAGAAGGAACGCAAGGCAATGGCTGGAGTTACCAAATTGGCTCGAGAAAAAGCTAAAAAGGTAAATCTTCATAACAAAAAATTACTTGACTGCCGCATTCATTTGAATGATGCTAAAGGTGATGAGCAATTGAAAGAAGCCTCTTCAATATTCATTACCGAGGGGGACTCTGCAGCAGGCTCAATTACCAAGATTAGAAATGTGGCAACGCAGGCTGTATTTTCTTTGCGTGGTAAGCCATTGAATACCTATGGTTTGACTCAAAAGGTCGTTTATGAAAATGATGAATTTAACCTATTGCAAGCTGCATTAAATATTGAAGATGGTCTTGACGGATTGAGGTATAATAAAGTAATTATCGCGACCGATGCCGATGTTGATGGTATGCACATACGTCTGTTGATGATCACATTCTTCTTGCAGTTCTTTCCCGATTTGATTAAGAAAGGACATGTCTATGTGTTGCAAACGCCATTGTTCCGCGTTAGAAACAAAAAAACTGCTAAACGAGTGGGCATGCGTAAGAATGGTGCCGGCATAGATGAGACGTATTATTGTTACACCGATGAGGAACGCATAGCTGCAATAGAAAAACTTGGCGCAAATGCTGAAATCACTCGATTTAAAGGACTTGGAGAGATTTCGCCTGAAGAGTTTCGCGATTTCATAGGTCCTGATATGCGCATCGACCGCGTAACATTGCGTAAAGAGGATGCTGTCTCTGAATTGTTGGAATTCTATATGGGTAAGAATACATCAGAAAGGCAGAATTTTATTATTGATAATCTTGTTGTAGAAGATGACACAGAACTCGTATAAAATGAAGCGTGTAGCACTATACCCCGGCACGTTTGATCCTTTTACCACAGGTCATTTGTCAATCGTTGAACGTGGACTTGCTCTGTTTGATGAGATTGTAATAGCTGTTGGAATTAATGACTCAAAAAAATGCTATAAGCCAACAGCCGAGCGCGTTGAACACATTCGTCGAGTGATGAAAGATGAGCCTCGCGTGAGGATAATTGCTTACGATTGCTTGACCGTTGATGCCGCCCGTCAAGAAGGTGCAAATTTTATATTGCGTGGAGTGCGTACGGTTGCCGACTATGAATATGAACGTAATCTAGCTTATGCCAATAGAAACATTTCGGGCATAGAGACTGTTTTATTATACACACTTCCAGAATTGTCCTATATCAGTTCTACGATGGTGCGAGATTTGGAACGACATGGTTATGATGTGAGCCAATATGTTCCGGATGAAAAATGATGTTAGAATAATCAAGTATTATGATTAAAAGATTGTTTTTTGCGATAGCAATCGCAATGATAGGAGTATCGGCTATAGCACAAGCTATGACGTTTACACCTGATCGTAAATTAAGATATGCCGAAGGTATAATTGAAAATTTTTATGTCGATAAAGTAGATACCAATAAAATTGTTGATGAGGCTATCATCGCAATGCTTAAAACGTTGGATCCTCATTCAACATATTCTAATCCTGAGGAAACTCGTGAGTTGACTGAGCCCTTGCAAGGGAATTTTAGCGGTATAGGTATTCAATTCAATATGCATGAAGATACTTTGTATGTTGTGCAGACTATTGCCGGAGGTCCATCGGAACGAGTTGGGATTTTAGCAGGCGACCGCATAATCGAGGCCGGTGATAGTGTTATTGCCGGAGTGAAAAAGAAAAACACCGATATAATGAAAATCCTTCGCGGAGAAAAGGGTACGATTATCGATGTGAAGGTAAAGCGTCGTGGTGTTCCTGAATTACTCTCATTCCGCATCACGAGAGATAATATCCCCATTTATAGCGTAGATGCTGCATATATGGCTGATGATAAAACAGGTTATATACGCATTTCACGATTTGCTCAAGATACGAATAAAGAGGTTGTAGAGGCATTAGACCGCTTGAAGAAGCAGGGAATGAAAAACCTTATTATTGACGTAGAAAGCAATGGTGGCGGATATATGAATTCAGCGGTCGAATTATGCGAAAATTTTCTCAATCGTGGCGATTTGATAGTATATACCGATGGACCTCGCACTAATCCATATTATTTCTATGCTGAGAAAAACGGAAAATATAATGATGGCCGAATTGTGGTAATGGTAAATCAATATTCGGCATCGGCAAGTGAGATTTTGGCAGGCGCGATACAAGATAATGACCGAGGTGTTGTTGTTGGTCGTCGCACATTTGGCAAGGGACTTGTTCAACGTCCATTCCCTTTCCCCGATGGCTCAATGATAAGGTTGACTGTTTCTCGATATCACACTCCGTCAGGTCGTTGTATCCAGAAACCCTACGAAGAGGGGGAGAGCGATGATTATCAGAAAGATTTGATGCGTCGATATGACTCTGGCGAGTTTATGAGTGCCGATAGTGTGCATTTTGCTGATTCACTGAAATATACAACCCTAAAGAATAGACGTATAGTCTATGGCGGAGGAGGTATTATGCCTGACTGTTTTGTCGCTATAGATACAGCGTTTTACAGCGATTACTATCGAGATCTTGTGGCAAAGGGAGCGCTAAATCAATATTGTCTTGATTATGTTGATGAAAATCGTAAAGAACTATTGACTAAATTTAAGACAGAAACAGATTTCATCAATGGATTTAATGTAACAGATGAAATGATGCAAGGCTTGATTGCTCGAGGTGAGAAAGATGGTGTGAAATTTGACGAAAAAGGATATGATGTGAGTCGTGAATACTTACGCACTATATTAAAGGGACTTTTGGCGCGCGATTTGTATGAAGATGGTAGCTACTATCGTGTTGTTAATGAAACCAACCCTGTTTATCGCGAGGCATTGAGATTGATAAATTCGTTGCATGAATACGATTTGTTACTCAATCCTTAAGGATGGCTAAATGTTAAGATTATGTTAATTTTGCCGATGTTTGTAACGAATAGATGATAGATGTCGTCTAATGGATATAAACTTAAATATTGTAAGAGGATGAATATCATTAAAACCGTACTTTCTCTATTTTTTTCTCTTGTTTCTGTTGTTGTATTTGCAGATGGCTATAAGGTTAAAGGAATTGTTGTGGATTCTCTCGGAGTGGGAGAAACCTATGCAACATTGCGAATATATATTGATACTGATACAGTTAAACCTGTAATCGTGGGCGTAACAGATATAGATGGACAATTTCAACAAACAATAAAATCGGCGGGAAAATATAGGCTGAATATTCATTCGGTGGGGAAACAAAATATTGATATTCCGTTTGCTGTATCAACATCTTCCCCTATTGTTGATTTAGGCACATTGAGGACTCATGAAACATCTACAACCCTCTCAGAGGTGGAGGTTGTGGCTCAGCGTCCGCTTGTGAGTCGTGAGATTGATCGCATAGGCTATGATGTTCAAGCCGATGAAGACTCCAAAACATCGACTGTGATCGAGATGTTGCGCAAGGTTCCGATGGTAAATGTTGATGGCGAGAATAAAATAACAGTGCGAGGCTCTTCGAACTTCAAAATCTATAAAAATGGTCGCCCCAATAACACGTTTACAAATAATCCCAAAGAGGTGTTGTCGTCAATCCCTGCATCAATGATAAAACGCATTGAGGTTATTACTGAGCCGGGAGCTAAATATGATGCAGAGGGCGTTGGTGCGATTATCAATATCATAACCAATGATGATACAGTAATAAAGGGTGTAATGGGAAATGTAGGTATGTATTCAACGACTACAAATCCGGTTCCGAAACCAAATATGTGGTTATCATCTCAAATTGATAAAGTAACATTTTCGATAAATGCAGCTTATAATCACATGAGTTCAAAGGAAACACGACATTCTTCAGAAACGACATATAAATATAAAGAATCGGGGTCAGAACTAAACACAATGAGTAAAGGTAATAATCCCGGTGATTTGATGTGGGTTTCAACCGAAGCGAGCTATGAACTTGATTCACTTAATTTGTTTACCGCTGAGTTTGGTGGATATTATTATGATGTGAATGCCAAGGGCGAACAGACGACACTCATGTCAGACGCTAATGGAGATATGATATCTTCCTATTCGAGTAGATATAATTATCCTTCATATAGGTATTTTGATTTTAATGGTAATTTGAATTATCAGCGTTTGACTCGACGCAAAGGGGAGGCTATAACATTGTCATATATGCTATCAACGACAAATCAAGCACGTGAACAATACCAAAGTTATTATGATATGGTGAATGCGCCAATGAATTATTCGGAAAATATATCTGATTTTGATTTGAATTTTATTGAGCATACATTTCAAGCCGATTGGACTCGTCCATTGAATAAGAATAATACTATTGACGTTGGCGCAAAATATATTTTACGAGACAATAGCAGTGAAACAAATCAAGAATATGTCGGAGTGAGTTCGTTACATTCTGATTTCTCGCATATTACCAATGTTGCTGCTTTATATGCTGACTATCGTCTAAATATAGGGAAATGGGGTGCGCGTGCAGGTATGCGTTATGAATATTCGCATTTAAAGGCAGACTATAAAGATGGCAGTAATCCTGATTTCAGTAGCAACTTGAATGATTGGGTGCCATCGGCTTCTCTTTCGTGGAAACCAAATGATATAAACAGCTTTACATTGAATTATGCAACTCGCATCAATCGTCCGGGAATCAGTTATTTAAATCCGGCTGTTGAGGAATATCCTTTTTCTACATCACAAGGAAATCCCGATTTGTCAAGCACGCGACACAATTCTGTAAAATTGTCCTATATGTTTATTAAGCCAAAGTTGAATTTTAATATATCGGCAGGATATGAGTTCTCTGATAATGTAATCACGACATATCAATATGTTGAGGAAGATCACATATATTCAACATATGGTAATATCGGCGACCGTCGTAGTCTAAATTTTAGTGCATATATGCAATGGACTATTGCTCCTAAAACATCATTTATGATGAATGTGAATGTTTCACATAATAGATATGACAATAATGCTATTGGCGCAAATTTGTCGCGGTGGACATTGCAAGGTTATAGCCAAATTTCACAGCAACTCCCGTGGAAACTGAAACTCACTCTTTCGCTATATGGAATGAGTGGCAATGTGTCTGATGCTTATAGTTATGGGGAAATCACTAAAGGGGCATTGCAACATTCTATATCGTTGCGTCGCACATTCCTAAAAGAAGATCGCTTGTCAGTGGCATTGATGATAAACAACCCATTCAATAGTAGTGGGGAGTATCAGTATCACACAGTTAATGGCGATTATGTAGGGTTGACTAAGAATAAAATGTATAATTATCGCACAGCCGGATTGACTGTTTCCTATCGATTTGGCTCGTTGAATGCACAAGTTAAGAAGACTGCTAAATCTATTGAAAACGATGACCTCATCGGTCGCAAAAAAGAATAAATTTATTTTTTTTATATCAACAGAGAGCCCTAAAATTAATGCTTCACGAATAGCAGATAGAGTTATGAAAGGGGGACATGATGTGCCTATCGCTAAGATAGTTTCAAGATATTATAAATCAATTGAAAATTGTAAATCAGTTTCTTCGATTGTTGACAGATTGTATGTTTATGATAATTCTATCGACGGAGAAGAAGCAACGTTATTATTTCGTTTAACAAATGGAAATCATGAAAAAAGATATTTAGAAGATATTCCATTATGGGCTCAAATACTTTTTATTTAGTTGATTTATTTGAAATTTTCTTCGTTGTGGGCATAAATTCATCGGCAGCAAAAAATAGCCTATTTGGACTGTTAAAAAAGTGGAATAAATAATTAGAGGAGAGTCTTTAATTCTATGAATTTGCTAATTTTGCGGGCATTATTTGTGAATGTATAGATGAAAGGGATATTTTGCGCATTTATGATATTGACATTGTTGTCAGTTGGATGCTCGTTTAATTCTTATGATAAAACTATTTCAGAAATAAAAATAACTGAATATAGAAAGCCTGATAGTTTACATGTAATCAATGAGGATTCTGTCGTTGCTAATACATTGTGGCAAGATTATTATTCTGATAATAATTTGCGCAATTTGATAGATTCGGCATTGATGAGAAACAATTTGTTACATAATACAATTTTACAGGTAGAGAAGGCAAATGAATATGTAAAACGAAGTAAAGGTGACTTTTTCCCAAATATAAACCTCAATTTGTATCAAGATCAAGCAAAAATAAGCAGAGTGGATTATCCTTATAATACTCATGGAGTGGGATTGGCTGTAACTGATTGGGAGATTGATTTATGGGGGAAATTGCGTGGCATGAAAAAAGCAAAATATGCAGCCTTGATGAAAGAACAGTCAATAATGCAAGGTGTTAAAGTTTCTTTGATCGCGAATGTTGCATCATTGTATTATAAGCTGGTGGGATTAGATGCCAAGTTAAAGGCAATAGATGAAATGATTGAGGTTGATGAAATATATTTGGCAGATTTGGAGTATAGATATAAATCCCATTCAAATAATGATGAAAACGCGGTTTTTTTATCAAGAACAGTAAGTAGAGGAACAATTGCTATTGAGCAAGCGAAGGCTGAGTTGTATAAGGCAAAATCTATCAGACCAAAAATAGAGAAAGAAATTTTTGTTACGGAAAATGCCATAAATTTATTGCTTAGTCGAAGTGAGGGAGAAATTGAGCGTTCATCACTTGATACAATAATGTTTGGTGAAGAATGGAGTGATACAATATCTATCGGAGTTCCGTCGGATTTAATCCGTTTTCGCCCCGATGTAATGGCAGCAGAATATGCTATTATTGAGGAATACTCAATGAAGGATGTCGCAAAAGCTTCTTTGTATCCAAAATTGACCTTGAGAGCTAATATCGCGACAGAAGAAAATCTTAATGGCTCGTGGAACGATTTTTCAACGTCTATAATATATAATTTGTTTGCAGGATTGACACAACCTGTTTTTAGAAAAGGGGAATTGACAAGAGAGAAGCGGGTGCGGGAACTGTCAAGTAATCAGAAGGTAGCTGAATTTCAGCAGACTGTGTTATCGGCATGTGTTGAAGTGTCTAATGCATTGATGGGATATAAAACCGATAGAGAGATATTTGTGTCTTTGTCCAAGCGATATGACTCATTGTTTAAAGCTTATACATATAGCCGTCAACTTAACCGAACTGGAAGAACTGACTATATTGATGTGCTTGCTGCACAAGGTCAATTGTTGCAGACTCGTTTGGACTTATCTGATGCACTTATCAGCTATTATACGCAACGCATAACGTTGTATAAAGCATTAGGAGGAGGTGCATTGTACTAAATGAATTATAAATTGATGCCGTCGAGGAGCTTGATGTAGGTCTCGATGGCATTTCTTATTTCATCGAGGTAGATAAATTCGTCGGCGGTGTGCGAGCGAGAGGATTGTCCCGGACCGAGTTTCACCGATTGCCACGACATCAATGCTTGGTCACTCAATGTGGGGGAGCCAAATGGTTCTGCTCCCATAAGTTCCAATCGCTTAATTAAGGGGTGCTCTATAGATATTGCCGATGGATTTAGACGAGTAGAGCGAGGAGTGAGTTCGCAGTCAGGAACGGCTTGGCGTATTAGTTCAAGCGTTTCAATGTTGCTATATGCATCGGTGGTGCGCACATCAACCACGATTTTGCAACAATCAGGAACAACATTGTGCTGAGTCCCTGCCTCGATCTGTGTTACAGAGATTTTTACCGGACCGAGAGAGGGAGACGCTTTAGGGAATTGCAATGTGCGCAATGTTTCAATAATGGGTAGCGCGTTATATATTGCGTTAACCCCTTCGTTGCGAGCAGCGTGTCCCGATACTCCGGTGATGATGCCATCAAGTACCATGAGCCCTTTTTCGGCAATGGCCGGTTGCATATTAGTTGGCTCGCCAACAATGGCAACAGAAATGGGGGATAATAAAGGTAATGCCACCTCTATGCCATTCTTTCCGCTGACCTCCTCTTCACAAGATGCCAACATTATGAGATTGTAACTGCGTTTGCGATTGTTTAGATACAGGAATGTGGCAATCAAGGAAACAAGTGATGCTCCGGCATCGTTGCTACCAAGCCCATATAGTTTGCCATTTTCATCAACGTTGGGAGAGAATGGATCGCATGTCCACCCCGATGCCGGTTTGACAGTATCGATGTGTGAATTCAGCAAAAGCGTAGGGAGGCTTTCGTCAAAATCATTAGCGATACACCACACATTATTGCCATGGCGATGAGGTGTGGCTCCATTGTCGAAGAAGAAACGCTCGATGATGTCAGCAGCATTGTTTTCCTCGCGACTGATAGATGGAGTCGCTATTAACTCTTTGAGTAAATCTATGGCTTGATAATATAATTCGTCTATATCCATGTCGCAAAGTTACACATTTAATTGATAGTTGGCTGAGATTGTGGACAAAAATGAGTAATTTTGCAGTCAAATTAAATTATTAGAAACTCATAAATTCCCGTAAGTAAAATTATGATTACACAGGAACAGCTAAAAGAGACCGTTGAACGCAAGCTCGCGTTGAGGAGGTATCTTTGACATCGATAGTAAGAAAATAGAAGTAGAAGAAGAGGAGTTGCGCACTCATGTACCCGATTTTTGGGAACACCCCAAGGAAGCGCAAATCCAAATGAAAAAAATCAAAGATCTTCAACAATGGATTGAGGGATATTCCGAAGTGGAAAAGGCTGTTGATGAGCTATCAATAGCATGGGATTTCCTCAAAGAGGGGCTTGTTGAAGAGTCAGATATTGACACGCTTTATGCCGATGCCATTGCTAAAATTGAAAACCTTGAGTTGCGCAATATGTTGCGTCGCGAAGAGGACAAAATGGGCGTTGTGCTTAAGATTAATTCCGGAGCAGGTGGCACCGAAAGTCAAGACTGGGCATCAATGTTGATGCGCATGTACTTGCGTTGGTGTGAATCTCATGGCTACAAAACATCTATTGCCAACTTGCTTGAAGGTGATGAAGCCGGTATCAAATCAACAACGATAAATGTTGAGGGCGATTTTGCCTATGGTTATCTGAAGAGTGAAAATGGAGTGCATCGTCTTGTGCGTGTGTCTCCGTATAATGCACAAGGTAAGCGCATGACCTCGTTTGCATCGGTGTTTGTAACACCACTTGTTGATGATACAATAGAGGTTAAGGTTGAACAGGCATTGTTGTCGTGGGACACTTTCCGCAGTGGAGGTGCCGGAGGACAGAATGTGAATAAAGTGGAATCGGGAGTGCGTCTTCGTTACCAATTTACCGACCCTTATACAGGCGAGAAGGAAGAAATTCTTATTGAAAATACAGAAACTCGCGACCAACCTAAAAATAAGGAAAATGCGTTGCGTCAATTGCGCTCAATCCTTTATGATAAAGAGTTGCAACATCGCATGCAAGAACAAGCTAAGATAGAGGCCGGTAAGATGAAAATCGAATGGGGCTCACAAATACGCAGTTATGTGTTTGATGACCGCCGTGTAAAAGACCATCGCACCAACTACCAGACATCAGACGTAAACGGAGTGATGGATGGAGATTTAGATGATTTTATTAAGGCTTATTTGATGGAGTTCTCTGATACAAACGATTAAAAAATGAAAGATAGATTAACGATAGTAAAAGTAGGCGGAAAAATCGTTGAGGAGCCTGATACACTTGCTGCTTTGTTGCGCGATTTTGCTTCTATTGACGGTTTTAAATTGCTCGTGCATGGCGGCGGTCGTTCAGCAACAAAGGTAGCTGCATCGCTTGGTGTAGAAACTAAGATGATTGACGGTCGTCGTGTTACCGATGCTGAGATGTTGCAAGTGGTAACTATGGTTTATGGAGGTCTTGTGAACAAGAATATAGTAGCAGGATTGCAAGGACTTGGTGTGGATGCTCTTGGAATGACTGGTGCCGACATGAATATCATTCGCAGTGATCGTCGCCCTGTTAAAACTGTAGATTATGGTTTCGTAGGGGATGTTAAAGAGGTGAATGGCGAGGCTATTGCATCGCTTGTGCGTTCAGGAGTAGTGCCTGTTATCGCTCCACTTACCCATGATGGCAAAGGCTCTTTGTTGAATACTAATGCTGATACTATGGCAGGTGAAACAGCAAAGGGCTTGGCTGAGTATTTTGATGTGCATCTAGTTTTTTGTTTTGAGAAAAATGGAGTTTTGAGAGATGAAAATGATGATGACTCGGTAATTTCTGAGATTGACAGTGCAAGCTATGCACAATTGAAAGAACAAGGAATTGTCTCGGGAGGTATGATACCTAAACTTGACAATGCTTTTGATGCTATAGAATCGGGTGTGTCAGAAGTTATCATAACCAAAGCGTCTTCTATTGGCAATTTAGCGCTTGGAACGCATCTAAAATAAAATTTTTGAAACATTTTAGCGTGATTTGATGGAAAAATGTTATCTTTGCGCTCAAAATTTCAACAAATAAGACATGAAAGTAGCTATTGTTGGCGCAAGTGGCGCCGTTGGTCAAGAATTTTTACGTGTTCTTGAAGAACAAAATTTCCCATTAGATGAATTATTGCTCTTCGGCTCAAGCCGTAGTGCAGGTCGCACATATACATTCCGTGGAAAAGAAATTACGGTAAAAGAATTGAAACATAACGATGATTTCAAAGGTGTTGACATCGCATTTACATCTGCCGGTGCAGGAACCTCAAAAGAGTATGCTGAAACAATCACTAAACATGGCGCAATAATGATTGATAACTCAAGTGCTTTCCGCATGGATGAGGATGTGCCATTGGTAGTGCCTGAAGTAAATGGCGATGACGCGTTTAATACTCCTCGCAACATTATTGCCAATCCTAACTGTACTACAATTCAGATGGTGGTTGCATTGAAACCCATCAATGATATATCTCCCATCAAGCGTGTACACGTTGCTACTTACCAAGCAGCAAGTGGAGCCGGAGCAGCGGCTATGGATGAGCTTGTAAAACAATATGGTCAAATTGAACGAGGTGAAGACCCTACGGTTGAAAAATTTGCATACCAATTGGCATATAACGTAATCCCTCATGTAGATGTCTTTATGGATAATGGCTATACAAAAGAGGAGATGAAGATGTATCATGAAACAAAGAAAATCATGCATGCCGACCTCGATGTCAGTGCAACATGTGTGCGAGTCCCTGTTATGCGTGCACACTCAGAATCTGTGTGGGTGGAAACTGAGCAACCCATTTCGGTTGAACAAGCTCGCGAGGCGTTGACAAAAGGAGAGGGTATTGTAATGATGGATAATCCTGCTAACAAAGAGTACCCGATGCCTTTGTTCATTGCCAATCAAAATCCTGTTTACGTGGGACGCTTGCGCAAGGATATAACAAATGAAAATGGATTGTCATTCTGGATCGTAGGAGACCAAATCAAGAAAGGGGCTGCTTTGAATGCTGTTCAAATCGCTCAATACATGATTGCTCATGGTAAATTTTGATAATAAATCGTCATAAGTTATAACGCTCTGCAAATTGCGGAGCGTTTTTCTTTTAAAAGGTCGATAAAATCATTACCTTTGTAGAGACTATTAATCAATACCATTGAAGATGATAATTTGTGCAACAACTCCGTTGGTAACAAATCCGGTGCTGATATTCTTTATCGTGCTGGCTATCATTTTGTTGGCTCCCATTCTTTTAAATCGTTTAAAAATACCTCATATAATAGGGCTTATCGTTGCCGGAATAGTTGTCGGCCCATTTGGCTTTAATGTCCTTGCCGATGACTCGAGCTTTGATATATTTGGGCAGGTGGGATTGCTATATTTGATGTTCCTTGCCGGTATTGAGATAGATATGTATCACTTGAAACTGAATCTCAAACGTGGATTTTTGTTTGGAATTCTTACGTTCATTGCCCCAATGATATTGGGAACATTAGCGAGTGTATATCTATTAAAATTAGATTGGGTAACATCAACATTGCTTGCGTCAATGTATGCTTCCCACACATTGATAGCCTATCCGGTTGTCGCCCGCTTTGGCATTACAAAAAATCCGGCAGTAATGATTGCTATAGTGGGAACGATAATAGCAGTTATTGGCTCATTGCTTGTTCTTGCTGCCGCTGTAAATATTCATAAGACAGGAGAATTTGCATTGTCTGATTTGCTCATGTTGTTGGGCGAATTATTGATATATTGTGCGGTAATATTGTATGTCTATCCACGTTTGACACGGTGGTTTTTCAAAAACTATAGCGATAAAGTAACACAGTTTGTTTATGTGATGGCACTTGTGTTCTTGGCATCATGGTTTGCTCAGATAATAGGTCTTGAAGCAGTATTGGGCGCTTTCTTTGCCGGGCTTGTGTTAAATCGTTTTATCCCAAATACTTCTCCATTGATGAGTCGCATAGAGTTTGTGGGTAATGCAATCTTTATTCCTTATTTCCTTATTGGGGTGGGAATGATGATAAATGTGAGAGTGATAGGGAATTATGATACAATCATGGTGGCATTAAACATGATTGTTGTTGCTATTGCAAGTAAATGGATTGCAGCATGGATTACTCAAAAGATATATCGCATGCAGGGAGATGAGCGCAAGATGCTTTTTGGATTATCGACAGCTCACACAGCAGTAGCTCTTGCCGTTGTAACCATTGGTTACAATATGATAATGCCCGATGGACATCGCATGATGGATGAGACAATTTTGAATGGTACCGTATTGATGATATTGGTAACATGTGCTATTGCTCCTATCGTAACATCAAATGCGGCTTCTCGAATTAAAATTAAAACGTTAGAAGAGGACTCGTTAATAGTTGATGCGCCAAAACAAAAAATCGTGAATACGTTAATCCCGATAGCTAATCCCATAACAGCCCAACCTCTCATAGAGATAGCTTCATTTATGCGCAATGCGACAGGACAGAATAATATCTTTGCATTGCATGTGCGCAATGATAACTCGGCAAATTCTCGCGCATTGGGGCGAAACTCACTCGAGCAAGTTGAAAAGTCGGCGGCAAGTATTGATGCTCAAATTACTCCGATTGAGCGATACGATATGAGTACAGCTACAGGTATATTGAACACAATCGAAGAGCGTGATATTGATGAAGTGATCCTGGGAATGCACCGTCGAGCTACTGTTATTGATAGTTTCCTTGGCTCGAAGATAGACCATATATTGAAATCAACCAATAAGATGCTCATTATTACACGTTGCTTTATCCCTTTGAATACTGTAACGCGTATCGTGGTATTTGTCCCTGCAAAGGCTCAATATGAGACAGGTTTTAGTCGTTGGGTAAAAAAGGTGGCAAACATAGCAAGAGAAGTGGGGTGTCGCATCATTTTCTGCTGTCATCCCGAGACGAAATCTCTTATCAGAGGTGTGCTATATAAGGAGCGTTTCCATATAAGGAACGAGTTTCGCGATGTTGAAGAGTGGGACGATTTCTTGTTGCTTGCTAATCGCATCTTGGATGATGACCTGTTTATAGTTGTTAGTGCGCGTCGCACATCGGTGTCATTTACTCCCGAAATGGATGCCATGCCTGGATTTTTACAAAAATATTTTTCTCGAAATAACCTTGTTGTATTGTATCCGGAACAATTTGGAGAAGAGGTGTCATTGACAACATTTGTCGATCCTCTATCGACCGATATGAATGTAGCGCCATCAGCATTGTGGATGCGTGTGCATGGATGGTATCGCAAGTTTATTCACATGAAGAAGAATTTTACACAAAGGAAAAAAGAAAAGAAAATTGATTTATAAAAATTTATTACCATGAGTAGTGCTCTTGCCGCATTGATAGGTTTAGTTCTGTCAATAGTGTTGATAATTAGAAAAATATCTCCTGTTTATAGTTTGATAATAGGGGCAATAGTGGGTGGATTGCTTGCTGGATGGGGACTTGAAACAACTGTTGCTGAAATGATAGCTGGAGTCAAGGATATAACACCTGCTATCGTTAGAATTATTGCGGCTGGTGTATTGACGGGAATGTTGGTTAAAACCGGAGCTGCATCAACGATAGCAAAAAGTATTATAAAGGCATTAGGACCCAAGTATATCTATTTAGCTCTTGCTTTGGCAGCATTGATATTAACTGCAATGGGTGTGTTTGTCGATGTTGCAGTAATAACAATAGCACCTATTGCGATAATTACAGGATGTAAATTGCGCTTGTCAAAGTTTAAGTTATTGTTGGCAATAATAGGTGGTGGAAAATGTGGAAATATCATATCTCCCAATCCAAATACTATTATTGCCGCAGAGAATTTTGATGCACCATTATCTTCAGTAATGGGAGCAGGAATAATACCGGCAATAATAGGATTGGCGGTTACGGTGTTTGTAATAGTACCTTTGATGCCAAAAGGTGATTTGATGGAGGGTGAACAAGAAGATGATACCGATGAAAATTTGCCATCATTGTGGCGTAGTTTGTTGGGTCCGATTGTAACTATTCTGTTGCTCGCATTGCGTCCGATAGCAGGTATTGTTATAGATCCAATGATTGCTCTTCCGGTAGGTGGTATTGTCGGAATTATAAGTACTTGTAATTGGAAAAACATGGGAACTTGTTTGTCCTATGGTTTGGAAAAGATGTCGGGGATTGCAATATTGCTTGTTGGTACAGGCACGCTTGCCGGAGTAATAAAAGCGTCGTCGATAAAAGATGTACTTGTCGATTTGTTGTCGGGGTGGAGTAATGGAGGAACATTTATGGCTCCCATTTCCGGAGCATTAATGTCGGCAGCTACAGCATCAACAACAGCCGGAGCTACGATAGCATCAGCTTCATTTGCCGATGCTATCGTAGCTGCAGGAGTTGCGGCTGTGTGGGGTGCAGCAATGATAAATTCCGGAGCAACAGTTCTTGATCATTTGCCACATGGCTCATTCTTTCATGCAACAGGAGGCTCTATGGGTATGGGTGTTAAAGAACGTTTGAAACTCATCCCTTATGAAACTCTTGTAGGGCTTGTGCTTGCTGTGGGAAGTATAGTTACATATATGTTAATCGGATAAAAACAATGGTATGAAAAAAATAGTCGTTGCATCAGATTCATTTAAAGGCTCTTTGTCGTCAGTAGATGTGGCATTAAGTGCTGAAAAAGGGATATATGAGGTATTTCCTTCTTGCCAAGTGGTAAAAGTAAATGTTGCTGATGGAGGAGAAGGTACGGTGGATGCAGTTGTTGAAGCTTTAGACGGCTCAAAAATAAAAATCGTTGTAAAAAATCCGATTGGGAAACCGGTTGAAGCCGAGTATGGTATTGCCGGAGATACTGCTATTATTGAAATGGCAGCAGCGAGTGGGTTGCCCTTGCTTTCGGTTGAAGAACGAAATCCATGGGTAACATCTACCTATGGTACAGGAGAAATGATTCTTGATGCTATAAATCGAGGATGCACTAAATTCCTTGTAGGAATAGGTGGTAGTGCGACAAATGATGCCGGTACTGGTATGCTACAAGCATTGGGCTTCCGTTTCTATGACAATAATGGCGCCTTAATAGAGGACTGCTGTGGTGGTTGTCTTGGAGATATAGCTCGCATTGATGATAGCAATGTTTCAGAAGCAGTTCGCAATGCTGTGTTTACAGTCGCATGTGATGTTGATACTCCATTCTGTGGGAAAGAGGGTGCTGCCTATGTATTTGCTCCTCAGAAAGGTGCCGATGCCGATATGGTGCGTCGCCTTGATGAAGGAATGGCCTCGTTTGCCGAAGTTGTAAACACAAAATATGAGTTGGATATCGTTCCCGTTGAGGGAGCAGGAGCAGCAGGTGGAATGGGTGGCGCATTTCGCGCATTCCTCAACGCTACGCTCAAAAAAGGTATTGATATGGTGCTTGACGCTATCAGCTTTGATGCCATCTTGGAGAATGCCGATATAGTTATAACAGGAGAAGGGAAAGTGGATTTTCAAACTGCAAAAGGGAAAACGGCAGCCGGTGTGCTTGCACGTGCTAAAAACGCGGCTATCCCTGTCATTGCAATAGGTGGCTGTGTGGAAATGTGTGATAGCCTTGAACAGATGGGCTTTGCAGGCATATATCCCATTTTGGAAGAGAAAGTGCCTCTTGAAGTAGCAATGCAACACGATTTTGCCTCTGCCAACGTAACTCGTACCATCACACGCGTGTTGACTAAAATGAAATAATAGAGAATAATATAACAGACAACCGCCCGAAGCATCAGCCCGTACGGCTTTATTATTGTGTTAGTGATAGTGTAGCAGTATTATTTGTAGGTGTCGGCAATGTTGTAGATTGATTGGAAGATTTCTCGGTCAATCTCTGTTAGCTCGATATTTCTTCGTGCCATCATGCGCTTGGCAATGTCGAAGAATTTGGCTAATGATACATCGATAAATCCGGCTGAACTGCCCTCGCTGAATGATGCAACAAAGTTGCGAGGAAATCCAGAGCCATGGATGTTTACGCCGACTCCCACGACGGTAGCAGTGTTGAACATACAATTTATGCCGGCTTTGGAATGGTCGCCCATGATGAGTCCGCAAAATTGCAACCCTGTGCGCAAGAAACGGTGGGCTGGGTAGTTCCAAAGCTTAATTTCGGTGTAGTCATTCTTAAGGTTTGAGGCGCTTGTGCCTCCGCCAATGTTGCACCATTCGCCGATAACGGCATTTCCGAGGAAACCGTCATGGGCTTTGTTGGAATAGCTTTGCATTACGACATTGTTTAGCTCGCCACCCACTTTGCAATATGGTCCTATTGTTGTTGCACCATAGATTTTTGCCCCCATATTAATGACTCCATGTTCGCAGAGAGCAACCCCTCCGCGTATGCAACTACCTTCCATTATCTCGGCATCTTTACCTATATAAATAGGCCCTTTATTGGTGTTGAGGATTGCGCCTTCAACGATGGCTCCCTCTTCGATGAAAATCATGTCGGAATCGCCAATGAGTGTGTTGCTGTGGCTTAAAGGTTGGCTTTTGCGGTTGGCAGTTATGACATTGAAATCCTCTCTTAATGCAATGTCGTTGAGAGTAAAGATGTCATATAGCATTTTGATAGCAAGTGGGGGATTTTCAATTGAGGTTTCTTGTTCCCAATTGCGGTTATTAAAGTCGTTAATGTTACCGCGAAAAGCTATGAGAGTATCGTTATGTCTAACAGCTGCGTTTAATGGTAGATTTTCAATGGCATATATGAGTTCTTCGTTGGGACAAACGTTGCCTGCAATGAAAATATTATCATCTTCGTTTAGTGAGATGGGGAATTTGGCTTGCAGATAATCGGCTGCTAGGAAAGAGTAATTGCCGGTAATGGCGTGTTGCCATTTCTCGGCAATGGTGCAAATGCCAAAACGAATCCCAGCGACAGGGCGTGTGAAAGTGAGCGGTAGGAGATTATCGCGAGTCGATTTCTCGTCAAAAAGAATAATATTTTTCATTGTCAAATTGATTTGTGTAAATCTATGAGGCAAATTTACTAATTTTGTGTCGAAATAAATTATCAAAACGACAATATATCATGAATTTCATTGAACAAGAGATTAAAGGAGTGTGGATTATTGAGCCTCGTCGCTTTGGAGATGCTCGTGGCTATTTTATGGAAAGCTACAAGCAAGAGGAGTTTTGCAAGCATGTGGGCGAGGTGAATTTTGTTCAAGATAATGAGTCGGTATCGAGCCGAGGCGTGTTGCGAGGGTTGCATTTCCAAAAAGGGGAGTGGTCGCAAGCTAAATTGGTGAGAGTGTCGCAAGGAAAAGTGATTGATGTTGCAGTGGATTTGCGTAAGAATTCACCAACTTATGGCAAATATGTGGCAGTTGAGTTGAGTCAAGAAAATGGTCGTCAATTGTTTGTGCCTCGTGGAATGGCTCATGGATTTATCGTGCTTAGTGATGTTGCCCAATTTCAATATAAGGTAGATAATGTGTATGCTCCACAAGCTGAAGCAACATTGCGTTTTGATGATCCGACAGTGGGTGTTGAGTGGCCAATTTCTAAAGAAGAGATGCTGTTGTCGGAAAAAGACACTCGTGGCTTATTGTTAGAAGAAATCGAACCATTTGATTTGTAGAGAGAATGAGTGAGAGTGTTCTTGACTTGCGTAAAGATCCAATGGGGTGGGCAATCGCAGACTATTATAATAATGGTGTGGCTGGGCGATTGCGCGTGTTTTCGTCAATGTTTGATGAGGATGAAATGTCGGTCAAGGATTTGTTTCGCACGTTTGATAAAATGCCTCTATTGGAACAGCGAGCGCTTGAACTTTGTTGCGGGAATATATTAGATGTGGGAGCCGGTAGCGGTTGTCATTCTCTTGCTTTACAGGAAATGGGGAAGGATGTATGTGCAATTGATATCTCCCCTCGCTCGGTGGATGTGATGCAAAAACGTGGTGTTGCCGATGTCCGATTTGTAAATATGTATGATAAATCGTTGAAGGGGAAATTTGATACAATCTTGATGTTAATGAATGGAACAGGGATTGTGGGTAAAATTGATAAATTTTCGGAATTCTTTGCCCGCATAAACGAATTATTATCGGAAGATGGGCAAGTACTTATAGATTCAAGTGACCTTATATATTTATATGAGAATGAAGATGGCTCAGTAGATATAGACTTGAATGGTAGCTACTATGGAGAAGTTGATTTCATGATGCAGTACAAAAATATGAAAGGAGATACGTTTGATTGGTTGTATGTCGATTTTGAGACTCTATCGTATCATGCCGATCAAAATGGATTTTGCTCTGAACTGATTTTTGAGGGGGAGCATTATGATTATCTTGCTCGCATTACGAGAAATGATTAAATAATGTTAATAGATGTCGCCTTTTTTCGGTTGATTGAGTCTTTGTAATAAATAGTATTCATTGTTAACACAAAATTGTAAATTATGAGAAAAATTGTAATATTGGTATTCATAATGTCAATAATTGTTGCGTCAAGAGCTGAAAAGAGAGCATCATTAACAATAGATCAAAAGGCTTTTATCGTGTCTCGTTTTTGCACAGAAATCAAATATAATTTTGTGCATTATAATAAATTGACTTTTGATTGGGATAGTTTATGTATGTCAGAGTTGCCTAAATTGTGTAAAACGGAAAATGATGATGATTTTATTAAGGGCTTGAAACGTTTGAACTCTAAGTTGAGTGATGGGCATACTTTTATTATTTCCAATCGGGGGATTAATGAGTTACCGCAGCAAGAATGGATAAAGCCATTTCCAATGACTACACGATTAATTGATGGATGTGTGGTTGTGGATAAGGTTGAGAGCATGATATTGAAATCGATGGGGGTGGTAAGGGGAAGCAAAATACTTACTATTGATGGTGAAAATATAAAAGATTTTTGTTATCGTAATATTCTGCCTGAGGTGTGCTCTTCTACATCACAATGGAGTGATTACATGACATTCTGTAATTATCAAATATCAAAGGCTCCTGGAAATAAAGTGTCAACATTTGAATTTAGAACCCCTGAAGGAAAACTTATAACTATGAGTAGTAATCGCAATGATATTGATTGGGATTTGAGTAAAGAGAATGTGTCTGATTGTTTTGAGTTTCGAATTATAGATGGGGATATAGGTTATCTAAATGTAAAAAGTTTTGCGCAAGGACGTTTTAAAAAAGAGGATTTTGATACAATTTATAGAAAAATTTAGCAGACTGGGGCGTTAATCTTGGATTTGAGAGATAATGGAGGTGGAAATTCGGCTTATGCAGATTATTTGATGAGTCATTTTGTGGATTCTGTTATACCAAAGGGTGAGTGGCGAAGTCGAAAATATATAGCTGCACATGCATCGTGGAGTATGCCTCAAGAATGGCATGTTGTTAATGATGAAAAATTATATCCTATATCTGATAAGAATATTTATGATGGACCTATATGTGTATTAATTAGTGAACGTACATTTTCATCTGCAGAAAATTTCTGTGCGTTGTTTAAAAATGCAAAAAGAGGCAAAATTATAGGTGTTGCAACCGGAGGATCAACAGGGAATCCAATAATTATAGATTTAGGCTATGATGTAAGATGTGCAATATGCACGAAAGAAGATTTTTTGTCTGATGGTACACCTTTTGTTGGTATTGGGATTTTGCCTGATGTGGAGGTAAAAGAAACAATTGAATCATTTCTGGCGGAAAAGGATATCGTGTTAGAGCGTGCTATAGAGGAAGTGAGAAGAACTTTTTAGCGGGTTTAAATATTAAATAATATTAAATATATGTGGTGGCTGTGAATTTTTTGTGAAAACACAGCCACATTTGTTTTCTGATAATAGGGAAATAAATTTCTTGATAAAATAAGAGGAAAAATATTTGGTTATTAGGAAATTAGTTAGTAATTTTGCAACGTTTTTCGGACTGTAGAAGCACCATATTATTGCTAAGTTATTGAAATACAAAGTGATAATTGGCGCTTTGAATGTGTGCAAAAAGAACAAAATAATATAAAGAGAATAAAAATTAAGTAACAAAAACAAAGAACTAAGATGCCTACTATTCAGCAATTAGTAAGAAAAGGACGTGTAGCTCTTGAGGACAAAAGTAAGTCTCCAGCACTCGACTCATGCCCACAACGTCGTGGTGTGTGTGTGCGTGTGTACACTACTACTCCCAAGAAACCTAACTCAGCTATGCGTAAAGTAGCTCGTGTGAGATTGACTAACGGTAAAGAGGTGAACTCTTACATTCCAGGAGAAGGTCACAATCTTCAAGAACACTCAATTGTACTTGTACGTGGTGGCCGTGTAAAAGACCTTCCAGGTGTGCGTTATCACATTGTGCGTGGTACTCTTGATACCAGCGGTGTAAAAGATCGTACACAACGTCGTTCTAAATACGGAGCAAAACGTCCAAAACCAGGAGCTGCACCTGCTGCAAAAGGTAAAAAATAATAAACCTTAGCGGAAATCAGCAAAGAGATAAAACAAGTTATAAACTTCGTTTTTGATTTATTGGCAGGCTATTTCGGTTGAGTAAATGATGTTAGAGAACATCGTTGAAGTGATGAAAGCAACCAGCAAACAAAAACAAAAATTTTAGAAAAACTATGCGTAAAGCTAAACCAAAGAAACGGGTTGTATTACCTGATCCCGTTTTTAATGATGTAAGAGTGTCTAAATTTGTCAATCACTTGATGTATGATGGCAAAAAGAACATTGCTTATACTATTTTCTATAGCGCACTTGAGACTGTGAAGTCTAAGTTGCCTAACGAGGAAAAATCTGCGCTTGAAATCTGGAAAAAAGCGCTTGAAAATGTAACTCCTCAAGTCGAAGTTAAATCACGCCGTGTGGGTGGTGCAACATTCCAAGTTCCGACTGAGATCCGTCCTGATCGTAAGGAGTCAATATCAATGAAGAATCTAATCATCTATTCTCGCAAACGTGGTGGTAAAACTATGGCAGATAAATTGGCTGCTGAAATAGTTGATGCTTACAATGAGCAAGGTGGTGCATTCAAACGTAAAGAAGATATGCACAAGATGGCCGAAGCTAACCGCGCATTTGCACATTTCCGTTTCTAATTTCAGTTTTCATTGATAAACATCAGTAAATAATGGCTAAATCAGACGAATTATTAAAATATACCCGTAACATCGGTATCATGGCTCACATCGATGCTGGTAAAACAACCACATCTGAGCGTATTCTTTTCTATACCGGTCTTACTCACAAAATTGGTGAAGTTCATGATGGCGCTGCTACAATGGACTGGATGGAGCAAGAGCAAGAACGTGGTATCACTATTACTTCAGCTGCTACAACTGCATTCTGGAAATATAACAATGAGCAATATAAAATCAACCTCATTGACACTCCAGGGCACGTTGACTTTACTGTGGAAGTAGAACGTTCATTGCGTGTTCTTGATGGTGCTGTTGCTACATATTGTGCTGTAGGTGGTGTTGAACCTCAATCAGAAACAGTGTGGCGTCAAGCTGACAAGTATAATGTACCTCGTATCGCATATGTGAACAAAATGGACCGTTCAGGTGCTAACTTCTTTGAAGTTGTTCGCCAAATGAAAGATGTACTTGGTGCTAATCCTTGTCCTATCCAAATTCCTATCGGTGCTGAAGAAACATTCAAAGGTATTATTGACCTTGTAACAATGAAGGCTTACTACTGGCCCGATGAAAAACAAGGTGCTGACTATGTAATCGAAGAAATTCCTGCTAATCTTCAAGATGAAGCAGAAGAATGGCGCGATAAAATGCTTGAAAAAATCGCTGAATTTGATGATGTGTTGATGGAAAAATATTTCGATGATCCTTCAACTATCACTGAAGACGAAATTCGCGTAGCTATCCGTAAAGCAACTCTTTCATTGGAACTTGTTCCTATGACTTGCGGTAGCTCATTCAAGAATAAAGGTGTACAATGTCTTCTTAACAACGTGTGTGCTTATCTACCATGTCCTACAGATGGTGGTGCTATCGAAGGTCACGCAGTTGGTAACCCAGAAGAAATCATTACTCGCGAACCATCAAGCGATGCTCCAATGTGTGCATTGGCGTTCAAGATTGCAACAGATCCATATGTAGGTCGCCTTTGCTTCTTCCGCGTTTATTCAGGTGATATGGTAGCAGGAAGTTATATCCTTAACTCTCGCTCAGGAAAGAAAGAACGTGTTTCTCGTCTATTCCAAATGCACTCAAATAAACAAAATGCTAAAGATGTTATTGGCTGTGGAGATATCGGTGCCGGTGTAGGCTTTAAAGATATCCGCACAGGTGATACTTTATGTGCAGAAGATGCTCCAATCGTACTTGAAGCAATGGAATTCCCAGAACCTGTTATCGGTATCGCAGTTGAGCCTAAAACTCAAAAAGACCTTGATAAACTTGGAGTAGGACTTCAAAAACTTGCAGAAGAAGACCCAACATTCCGCGTACAAACTAATGAAGAAACAGGTCAAACAGTTATCTCTGGTATGGGTGAGCTTCACCTTGATATCATTATCGACCGTCTTCGTCGTGAGTTTAAAGTAGAATGTAACCAAGGTCGTCCTCAAGTTACATATAAAGAAACAATTACTCAAGCTGTTGAATTGCGCGAAGTGTTCAAGAAACAAACCGGTGGTCGCGGTAAATTTGCTGATATCATCGTTCGCGTTGAGCCAGTAGACGAAGGTTTCGAAGGAAATCTACAATTCGTTGACGAAGTTAAAGGTGGTAACATTCCTAAAGAATTTATCCCTTCAATTCAAAAAGGTTTCACTACAGCAATGAAGAATGGTGTTCTTGCCGGTTACCCAGTAGAACAACTTAAAGTTACAGTAATCGACGGATCATTCCACCCAGTTGACTCTGACCAACTTTCATTTGAACTTTGTGCTATCCAAGCATTCAAAAAAGCTTGTGAAAAAGCAGGTCCAGTTCTTCTTGAACCAATCATGAAAATTGAAGTTGTTACTCCAGAAGAAAGCATGGGTGATGTAATCTCTGACTTGAACAAACGTCGTGGTCAAGTGGAAGGCATGGAAACAAGCCGTAGCGGTGCTCGCGTAGTAAAAGCTAAAACTCCTCTTGCTGAAATGTTTGGTTATGTAACTGCATTGCGTACAATCACTTCAGGTCGTGCAACTTCTACAATGACATTCTCACACTATGCAGAAGTGAGCACATCTATTGCAAAACAAGTCTTGACTGAATGCCAAGGCCGAGTTGACTTATTGAAATAATATTTTATTCATAAACAATATGAGCCAAAAAATCAGAATCAAATTAAAATCTTACGATCACAACTTGGTTGACAAGTCGGCTGAAAAGATTGTTAAGACTGTGAAGGCTACAGGTGCGGTAATTAGCGGTCCTATACCCCTACCAACACACAAACGTATCTTCACTGTGAACCGTTCAACATTCGTGAATAAAAAATCACGTGAACAGTTCCAACTTTCATCATTCAAACGTCTAATTGACATCTACAACTCAACTGCAAAAACAGTTGACGCTCTTATGAAGCTTGAACTTCCTAGTGGTGTAGAAGTAGAAATCAAGGTGTAATCATTTTTTAAATTAACAGAGAAATGCCAGGATTATTAGGAAAAAAAATCGGAATGACATCCGTATTCAGTGCCGACGGTAAAAATACACCGTGCACTGTTATCGAAGTAGGTCCTTGTGTGGTTACTCAAGTAAAAACAGTTGAAACAGACGGCTATGAAGCTTTGCAACTTGGCTTTGAAGACAAAAAAGACAAGCACACAACAAAGCCTGAAGCAGGTCACTTCAAAAAAGCAGGCGTAACCCCCAAGAGACACTTGGCCGAGTTCAAAGGATTTGAAGGCGAATACAAACTTGGTGATACCATTGCTGTTGACTTCTTCGCAGAAGGCGATTTCGTAGATATCGCAGGAACATCAAAGGGTAAAGGTTTCCAAGGTGTTGTAAAACGTCACGGTTTCGGTGGTGTAGGTCAAACTACTCACGGTCAACACAACCGTCTTCGCGCTCCCGGTTCTATCGGAGCATGTTCTTACCCAGCTAAAGTATTCAAAGGAATGCGCATGGCTGGTCAGACCGGCAACCAACGTGTAACCGTGCAAAACCTACAAGTATTGAAGGTGATTGCCGAACACAATCTTATGATGATTAAGGGATCTATCCCAGGAAGTAAAGGTTCAATCGTAATAATTGAGAAATAATGGAACTCGCAATTTATAATATTAAAGGTGAAGACACTGGTCGTAAAGCTCAGCTTAACGATGAGGTGTTTGCAATTGAAGCAAACGAGCATGCCGTATATCTCGATGTGAAACAATACTTGGCTAACCAACGTCAAGGTACCCACAAGTCAAAAGAAAGAAGCGAAGTTTCTGGTTCTACTCGCAAACTCCACAAACAAAAAGGTGGTGGCGGTAGCCGTATCGGTGATATCAATTCTCCTGTACTTGTAGGTGGAGGTCGTGTATTTGGTCCTCGTCCTCGTGACTATCGTTTCAAGCTCAATAAGAAATTGAAATCTCTTGCACGTAAATCAGCATTGACATTCAAGGCTCAGGATAATCAAATTGTTATCGTCGAAGATTTCACTTTCGAAGCTCCAAAGACTAAAGATTTTGTAAATATTACTAAAAATCTTAAAGTTGACGACAAGAAAACGCTTTTGATTTTAGCAGGTCAAAATAAAAACGTATATTTGTCAGCTCGAAATCTTCCGAACGCACAAATTATAACTGCTTCGGATGTAAATACTTATGCATTACTTAACAACAAAGCTATTGTCTTAACAGAGAGTAGCCTTGAAGTCATTAATAAACTATAATTAACATTAGGATAAACAATGGAAATAATGATTCAACCTATCGTTACAGAAAAAGCAACTAAGCTTACAGAAAAGCTTAATCGCTACACTTTCCGCGTTTCTCTTGATGCTAATAAGTATCAAATCAAGTCATTGGTTGAGAGACTTTATGACGTGAAAGTAGTTAATGTCAACACACTTGTTGTTAGAGGTAAAAACAAATCACGCTACACTAAGAGCGGCTTGATTAAAGGCAAAACAGTTGCTTACAAGAAAGCTTTCATTACTGTGGCTGATGGTCAAACAATCGACTTTTATAGCAACATATAATAGAAAATGGCAGTAAGAAAATTGAAGCCCACAACACCGGGGCAAAGACACAAAGTTATTGGCGTATTTAAAGGTACAATCACTGCTAGTACGCCAGAGAAATCTCTTACAGTCGGTAAAAAGTCTACAGGTGGTCGTAACGCCGAAGGACACCTCACCACTCGCTACCTTGGTGGTGGGCACAAACGTAAATACCGCATCATTGACTTTAAGAGAAACAAAGACGGTGTTCCCGCAGTAGTAAAATCAATCGAGTATGATCCAAACCGTTCAGCTCGCATTGCTCTTCTTTACTATGTAGACGGAGCTAAAACTTATATAATTGCACCCAACGGCTTACAAGTTGGCGCAACAGTAGTAAGTGGACCAGATGCTGCACCTGAAGTAGGTAATGCTCTTCCTTTGAGCAAAATCCCTGTAGGTACAGTAATCCACAACATTGAATTGCGTCCTGGCCAAGGAGCTTTCATGGCTCGTTCGGCTGGTACATTTGCACAGTTGACTTCGAGAGAAGGGGATTATGCGATTATCAAATTACCTTCGGGAGAAACACGTAAAGTGCTTTCTGCATGTAAAGCTACAGTAGGTGTCGTTGGTAACAGCGAACACTCTCTTGAACGCTCGGGTAAGGCAGGTCGTTCACGTTGGCTCGGCCGTCGTCCTCGCAACCGTGGCGTTGTAATGAACCCAGTAGATCACCCAATGGGTGGTGGTGAAGGTCGCGCTTCAGGTGGACACCCACGTTCACGTAAGGGTCTATACGCTAAGGGTCTCAAGACACGTGCTCCGAAGAAACATTCTTCAAAGTACATTATTGAAAGAAGAAAAAAGTAATCTGATTAATTAAGTAACTATGAGTCGTTCATTAAAAAAAGGCCCATTTATCAGCGTTAAGCTCGAAAAGAAAGTTGCAGCAATGGAAGAAAGCGGTAAAAAGTCAGTTATCAAGACTTGGAGCCGTGCATCAATGATTTCTCCAGACTTTGTAGGACACACTTTCGCAGTTCACAATGGTAATAAATTTATTCCTGTTTACGTAACTGAAAACATGGTAGGTCACAAGTTAGGAGAATTTGCTCCAACACGTAACTTCCGTGGACACGGTGGTAACAAGAAAAAATAATTAGGGCCCTGGATATAACTAATTTTGAAAAAAAAAGAAATTAAAATACAATGGGTGTAAGAAAAAGACAATCAGCCGAATTAAGAAAGGAGACTCTTAAGACTCAGGCTTTCGCCAAGTTGAACAACGTGCCTTCTTCTCCTCGCAAAATGCGCCTTGTAGCTGACATGGTGCGTGGCAAAGAAGTGTTCCGTGCGTTGGGTATCCTTAAGTTCTCAAATAAAGAAGCTGCTGCTAAAGTGGAAAAACTTCTCCGCTCAGCAATAGCAAACTGGGAGGCTAAAAATGAAAGAAAAGCTGAAAACGGTGAACTATACATCAGCACAATCTTTGTTGATTGCGCTCCAATGTTGAAACGTCTCCGCACAGCTCCTCAAGGAAGAGGTTATAGAATACGTAAACGTTCAAATCACGTTACATTGTTTGTAGATACAATTAATAACGCTAAAAACGAAGCATAAGAAATGGGACAAAAAGTAAATCCAATAAGCAATCGCTTAGGAGTCATCAGAGGTTGGGATTCTAACTGGTATGGCGGCAAAAAATACGGAGATACTATACTCGAAGATTCTAAGATTCGTAAGTATCTTAACGTCCGCTTAGCTAAGTCAAGCGTTTCACGTATTGTTATTGAGCGTACGCTCAAATTGATCACTATTACAGTATGTACTTCACGTCCAGGTTTGATTATCGGTAAAGGAGGTTCTGAAGTTGACAAACTAAAAGAAGAACTTAAGAAAATCACAGACAAGGATGTACAAATTAACATTTTCGAAATCAAACGTCCTGAATTGGATGCACAAATCGTTGCAAGCACCGTAGCTCGTCAAATCGAAGGTAAAATTGCTTATCGTCGTGCTGTTAAAATGGCTATCGCTTCAACAATGCGTAGCAATGCCGAAGGTATCAAAATCCAAATCAGTGGCCGTCTAAATGGTGCTGAAATGGCACGTTCAGAAATGTTTAAAGAAGGACGTACTCCACTCCACACTCTCCGTGCAGACATCGACTATGCTCTCGTTGAAGCACACACTAAAGTAGGTGTTATCGGCGTAAAAGTATGGATATGTCGTGGCGAAGTTTACGGAAAACGCGATCTTGCTCCATCTTTCACTACTACAGCTAAAGAAGGACGTAGCGCAAACAATGGCGCATCTCGTCGTGGTGGTTTCCGCAAACCTAAAAACAACCGTTAAACCCTGAATTGATCAACAACAATGTTACAACCAAAGAAAACAAAATTTCGCAGACAACAGAAAGGCCGCATGAAAGGCAATGCTCAACGCGGCAATCAGTTGGCATTCGGTTCTTTTGGTATAAAGACTTTGGAATCTAAGTGGATTACCGGACGTCAAATCGAAGCAGCTCGTGTAGCTGTAACTCGTTACATGCAACGTCAAGGACAAATTTGGATCCGCATTTTCCCAGATAAGCCTATTACTAAAAAACCTGCAGAAGTACGTATGGGTAAAGGTAAAGGTGCTCCAGAAGGATTCGTTGCACCTGTTACTCCAGGTCGTATGCTAATCGAAGTAGAAGGCGTAAGCTTTGAAATCGCTAAAGAAGCACTTCGCTTGGCAGCACAAAAACTCCCTGTGACTACAAAATTTGTAGTACGTCGTGATTATGATCCAAGTCAAAATGTGTAATAGTATAAGATTATGAAGAAAGAAGAAATCAAAGAACTTAGCACTCAAGATCTTAAAGATCGCTTGGCTGAAATGGAAAAAGAGTATCTTCAATTGAAGATTAACCACTCTATCTCTCCACTTGACAGCCCTGCTAAAATTACACATGAACGTAAAATGATTGCACGCGTTAAGACTGAGTTGCGTCAGCGTGAACTTAATATTAAATAATCCCAAGAAATGGAAAAGAGAAATTTAAGAAAAGAACGTATTGGGGTTGTATCGAGCAACAAGGGTGACAAGACTATCACTGTAACAATCAAGTGGAAAGAAAAACACCCTATTTACGGTAAATTTGTCAACAAGACAAAGAAATATCACGCTCATGATGAAAAGAATGAGTGTAGTGTTGGCGATACTGTGAAGCTGATGGAAACTCGTCCCCTGAGCAAAACAAAAAGATGGAGATTAGTAGAAATAATCGAAAAAGTTAAATAATTATGATACAGACTGAAAGCCGTTTAACCGTAGCAGATAACAGTGGTGCAAAAGAAGCTCTTTGCATCCGTGTATTAGGTGGTACAGGTCGTCGTTACGCATCAGTTGGAGACATCATTGTAGTAACAGTGAAAAGTGTAATCCCTTCATCTGACGTAAAGAAAGGTACTGTATCAAAAGCAGTTGTCGTTCGTACAAAGAAAGAAGTGCGCCGTCCCGACGGTTCATACATCCGCTTTGACGACAACGCGTGTGTGTTATTGAACAACGCTGGTGAACTTCGCGGTACTCGTATTTTTGGCCCTGTTGCTCGTGAACTACGTGCCACAAATATGAAGATTGTTTCACTCGCTCCAGAAGTACTTTAACCCGTAGAATAAATTAAGTAATGAGCAAATTACATATTAAAAAGGGCGATACAGTTTATGTACTTAGCGGTGAAGATCGCGGCAAACAAGGCCGTGTACTTTCTGTGCTTGTTGAAAAGCAACGCGCTATCGTAGAAGGTATCAATGTAGTGTCAAAGAGCACTAAACCCAATGCAAAACATCCACAGGGTGGCATCGTTAAGATGGAAGCACCTGTTCACATCTCCAACCTCAGCCTCTTGGACCCAAAGAGTGGTAAACCTACTCGCGTTGGTCGTCGCAAGAATGATAAGGGAGTTACAGTACGTTATTCTAAAAAATCAGGAGAGGAGATTAAATAATGAGCACTACAACTCTTAAAAAAGATTATTTAGAGCGCATTGTTCCCGCTCTTATGAAAGAATTCAACTACAGCACTGTTATGCAAGTGCCCAAGTTGAAGAAAATTGTAATCAATCAAGGTCTCGGTCAAGCAACTCAAGACAAAAAAATCATTGAGACTGCTATCAACGAACTTACTGCAATCACAGGTCAAAAAGCAGTTGCTACTCTTTCTAAGAAAGACATCTCTAACTTCAAACTTCGTAAGAAAATGCCGGTTGGAGTTATGGTAACTCTTCGTCGTGATCACATGTATGAGTTCTTGGAACGTCTTATCCGCATTGCGTTGCCTCGTATTCGTGACTTTAAAGGTATTGAAGGAAAACTTGATGGACGTGGTAACTACACACTTGGTATCACTGAACAAATCATCTTCCCTGAAATCAACATTGATAACATTACCAAAATGCTTGGTATGAACATCACATTTGTGACTTCAGCTAATACTGATGAAGAAGGTTATGCTCTTCTCAAGCAATTTGGATTACCTTTCAAAAACGCTAAATAAAACAAAGTATGGCTAAAGAATCAATGAAAGCCCGCGAAGTGAAGAGAGCTAAACTCGTAGCTAAATTCGCTGCTAAAAAAGCTGCTTTGAAAGAAGCAGGCGACTACGAAGCTCTTCAACTTATTCCTAAAAACGCATCATCTGTTCGCTTGCACAATCGTTGCAGCATCACAGGTCGTCCAAAAGGATACATGCGTCAATTTGGAATTTCTCGTATTCAATTCCGCGAAATGGCTTCTGCCGGTCTTATCCCCGGTGTAAAGAAAGCAAGCTGGTAATTAAAAACGATCACTTTGCAAATTAAAATACTGAGAGTATTAAATATTGTTGGGATAATCCCAATCAATTTAAACAATTAATAAAAATGACTGATCCAATAGCAGATTATTTAACAAGATTGAGGAATGCGATCAAGGCTCAACATCGTGTAGTCGAGATCCCAGCCTCAAACTTGAAAAAAGAAATCACAAAGATTCTTTTTGAACAAGGCTATATTCTTAATTATAAGTTTATAGAGGGTGAAACCCCCGCAGGTACTATCAAGATCGCCTTGAAATACGATCCTGTAGACAAAGTAAACGCTATCAAAGGTCTTAAACGCGTTTCTCGTCCAGGTCTTCGTCAATACACAGGCTATAAAGATATGCCACGAGTGTTAAATGGTTTAGGTATCGCTATCCTTTCAACTTCAAGAGGCGTGATGACAAATAAGGCAGCACGTGATCTTAAGATTGGTGGTGAAGTACTATGTTACGTTTATTAATCAATAGGAGGTAAAAATTATGTCAAGAATAGGTAAAGCTCCAATAGCAATTCCTGCAGGCGTTACTGTCCAAGTTAATGACGGCGTAGTAACTGTAAAAGGTCCTAAAGGTGAACTTACTCAAAAAGTTAACCCTGAACTCGATATCAAAATCGAAGATGGTCAAGTAGTAATCTCTCGTCCTTCTGACGCTCGCGAACACCGTGCTCAACATGGTCTTTATCGTGCGTTGATTAACAACATGGTTGTTGGCGTTTCTACTGGCTATCGCAAAGAAATGGAATTAGTGGGTGTAGGTTACCGTGCATCTTCTGAAGGTCAAGTGCTTGAACTTTCACTCGGTTTCTCTCACGCAATATATATCAAACTTCCTAAAGAAGTTAAAGTTGAAGCTAAGACTGAAAGAAATAAGAACCCTCTTATCATTCTTGAAAGTGGCGACAAACAACTTTTAGGTCAAGTGTGTGCAAAAATCCGCTCATTACGTAAGCCAGAACCTTATAAAGGCAAAGGTATCAAGTTTGTTGGTGAAGTTATTCGCCGCAAGTCAGGTAAATCAGCAGGTGCTAAATAAGTAAAATAGACAGAATCATGATATCTAAGATACAAAGAAGAAATAAAATCAAAACCCGTATCCGTGGAAAAGTGTCTGGCACCGCAGCACGTCCTCGCATGACGGTATTCCGCAGCAACAAGCAGATTTATGTACAGCTCGTTGACGACTTGGCAGGTAAAACTCTTGCCGCTGCTTCATCAAAAGGAATTGAGCAAGGTACTAAAATTGAAATCGCAGCTAAAGTAGGCGAAGCTATCGCTCAAAAAGCTATCGCTGCCGGTATCACTGAAGTAGTATTTGACCGTAACGGTTATTTGTTCCACGGTCGTGTTAAATCATTGGCTGACGCCGCTCGTAATGGCGGACTTAAATTTTAAGAATTATGGCAAATAAGAATAATAGAGTAAAATCAACTAACGATCTTGAATTAAAAGATCGCCTTGTTGCCATTAACCGTGTTACCAAAGTAACAAAAGGTGGACGTACATTCACTTTTGCAGCAATCGTTGTCGTAGGTAATGAAAACGGCATCGTAGGTTGGGGACTCGGTAAGGCCAACGAAGTTACAGCTGCTATCGCTAAAGGCGTTGAATCAGCTAAAAAGAATCTCATCAAAGTACCTGTTCACAAAGGTACTATTCCTCACGAACAAGTTGCGAAATTTGGTGGCTCTCGCATTATCCTTAAACCTGCTTCTGCCGGTACGGGGGTTAAAGCCGGTGGTGCGATGCGTGCAGTACTTGAAAGCGTTGGTGTAACCGACGTGCTTGCCAAATCAAAAGGCTCTTCTAACCCTCACAACCTTGTGAAGGCTACAATCGCTGCTCTTGGCGAAATGAGAAGCCCAATGACTGTAGCTCAAAATCGTGGTATTTCAGTTGACAAAGTGTTTAACGGTTAATCAGCGTAACTACAATGGCACAAATTAAAATTACACAAGTAAAAAGCCGTATCAAATGTCCAGCAGTGCAAAAACGCACTCTTGACGCTCTTGGCTTGAAGAAAATGAATCACACTGTGGTGAAAGAAGATACACCTGCTGTGATGGGAATGGTTAACAAAGTTCGTCATTTAGTAGAAGTGACCAACGCTTAAAATATTTCAAACTATGGAATTAAGTAATTTACAACCAGCCGTTGGCTCAACTAAGAACAAAACACGTATTGGTCGTGGTGCCGGTTCTGGTAAAGGTGGTACTTCTACCCGTGGACACAAAGGTGCTAAATCTCGTTCTGGTTATAGCCGTAAAATCGGTTTCGAAGGCGGTCAAATGCCTTTGCAACGTCGTTTGCCTAAATTTGGATTCAAAAATATCAACCGCGTAGAGTATAAAGCTATCAACATTAGCGATATAGAAAATCTTGCCGTTGCTAAAAATCTTGAAAAGGTGGGTATCGAGGAGCTCCGCGCTGCAGGATACATCAACCGTAAGCAACTTGTCAAGATCCTTGCTAATGGCGCTATCACTCGCAAGGTTGCTGTAGAAGCCAATGCATTCTCTGCTGCAGCTCAACAAGCTATTGAAGCAGCTGGTGGTTCAATCAATAAAGTCTAAAAATAATGAGATTTATTCAAACCATAAAAAACATTTGGGCGATTGAGGAACTGCGCAAGCGCATCATAGTAACACTCCTATTGGTACTCGTGTACCGATTAGGATGTTACGTTGTGCTTCCCGGATTTCATCCCGATGATTTGGATGCTCTTGCTAATTTTACTAACAAGAGTGGCCTCATGCAGCTTCTTGATATGTTCTCAGGTGGCGCATTCTCACAAGCATCAATCTTTGCGCTTGGTATTATGCCCTATATCACTGCTTCAATCGTGATACAATTGTTGGGTATGGTATTGCCTTCTTTCCAAAAAATGCAAAGAGAGGGCGAGAGTGGCCGTCAAAAATTGAACCAGTACACTCGTTATCTCACAGTATTGATTCTTTTGCTCCAAGCTCCTGCTTATCTTGTAAACCTACAAGTACAAGTTAATGGCGCCGGTGGACATGTTGCTATGGGTTTCTGGACAATAGCATTCCTTACTATCATCCTTGCCGCAGGTTCAATGTTTATCATGTGGCTTGGTGAACGCATTACTGACCGTGGTATCGGTAACGGTATTTCGTTCATCATCTTGGTAG
The DNA here is from genome assembly GCA_017436845.1 of Muribaculaceae bacterium. Taxonomy (GTDB): domain Bacteria; phylum Bacteroidota; class Bacteroidia; order Bacteroidales; family Muribaculaceae; genus RGIG4079. Next base: position 9,606 of record JAFSCJ010000008.1, on the reverse strand, counting down.
GTATTATCGCACGTTTCCCCGGAGCAATCTTCTATGAATTTACAAGCCGCCTCCCGGGATCAACAGGTTCTGAAGGTGGTCTTATCATGTTTATTGTTGAGATAATTCTTCTATTTGCTGTTGTTATTGGTGCAGTGCTTCTTGTACAAGGTACACGCAAAGTGCCCGTACAATATGCTAAACGCATCGTTGGTAACAAGCAATATGGTGGCGCTCGTCAATATATTCCATTGAAAGTTAATGCTGCTGGTGTAATGCCTATCATCTTTGCTCAAGCAATAATGTTTATCCCTATCACTTTAGCCGGCTTCGGATCAAGTGAGAGCGGAACAGGCTTCTTTAGCACATTCTCTGATATTAATGGTTTTTGGTACAACCTTGTTTATTTCGTGATGATTGTTGCATTTACCTATTTCTATACAGCAATCACAGTTCGTCCTACTCAGATGGCTGAAGATATGAAACGTAACAATGGTTTTATCCCTGGTGTCAAACCTGGTAAGAAAACTGCTGAATATCTTGACTCTATCATGTCTCGTATCACATTGCCTGGATCTATATTCCTTGGTATTGTGGCAATCTTGCCCGCATTTGCACGTTTCTTTGGCATCAGCCAAAACTTCGCGCAATTCTTTGGAGGTACATCATTGCTTATCCTTGTGGGTGTAGTACTTGATACTCTTCAACAAGTAGAAAGCCACTTGATGATGCATCACTATGATGGATTGATGAAAGATGGAAAGATTAAGGGCCGTACAACAGGTAGTGCCTACTAATCATAATCATAAGCTACTTTAAGATTGAAATGATCTATCTAAAGACACCCGAAGAAATCCAGCTTATGAGAGAAGCTAACAATCTCGTGAGTCGCACACTTGGCGAAGTCGCCAAGTGGGTGGCACCGGGAGTTACTACTCACAAGTTAGATGCCATTGCTCGCGAATTTATTCTTGATAATGGCGGTCGTCCAGCTTGCTTAGGCTATGGCGGATTTCCCGGAACTCTTTGCATAGAGGTGAATGAAGTAGTAGTTCATGGTTTTCCCTCAAACTACACTCTTCGCGAAGGTGATATCATCGGAACTGATTGTGTAGTGGAGTATAAAGGTTTTAACGGAGATACATGCTACACTTTCCCTGTGGGAGAGGTTGATGAGAAAGTTCTAAACTTGTGTAGAACTACAAAAGAATCTCTATATAAAGGAATTGAAGCATGTGTTGAAGGAAAACGCATTGGAGATATTGCTAATGCTATTCAAACATATTGCGAATCTCGTGGTTACACAATTGTTCGTGAAATGTGTGGACATGGTATTGGGAAAAAGATGCATGAAGATCCTGAGGTCCCCAATTATGGCCGCCGTGGAATCGGGCCTGTTATCAAAAATGGTATGTGTCTTGCTATTGAACCAATGATAAACCTTGGAAGCCGCAATGTGAAGATTGCATCTGATGGTTGGACTTGTTCAACAAAAGATGGTAAACCTTCAGCTCATTATGAGCACACAGTAGCGGTGATAAATGGAAAAGCAGAAATATTAACAACGTTTGACTATATCCAAGAGGTGCTTGGTGATAGATTTATTTAAGATTATTATATGGCAAAACAAGCTGCAATCGAACAAGACGGAGTCATCGTAGAGGCATTATCCAACGCAATGTTCCGTGTCGAACTGGAAAATGGGCATGAAATCACAGCTCACATTTCAGGCAAAATGCGTATGCATTACATTAAAATTCTTCCCGGCGACAAAGTACGCGTCGAGATGTCTCCTTATGACCTCTCAAAAGGTCGAATTGCATTTAGATACAAATAATAATAAAACTATAAGATATGAAAGTTAGAGCCTCAGTTAAGAAGCGCACCCCAGACAGCAAAATTGTACGTCGCAAGGGACGTTTGTATGTGATCAATAAGAAAAACCCTAAGTATAAACTACGTCAAGGATAATATTTGTTATTTTTGCAAATAAATTAGTCAATAAGATATGGCAGTAAGAATCGTGGGAGTTGACCTCCCCCAAAACAAAAGAGGTGAAATCGCCTTGACTTATATTTTCGGCATCGGTCGTAGTGCAGCTAACTCAATTCTTGAGAAGGCTGGTGTTGATAAAAACATCAAAGTAAAAGATTGGACCGACGCTCAAGCAGCTAAAGTACGTGAAGTAATTAGCGCTAACTACAAAGTTGAAGGTGATCTTCGCAGTGAAATTCAACTTAATATTAAACGTTTGATGGATATCGGTTGCTATCGTGGTATCCGCCATCGTATTGGTCTTCCTCTTCGTGGACAAAGCACTAAAAACAACGCTCGTACACGTAAAGGTCGCAAGAAAACTGTTGCTAACAAAAAGAAAGCTACTAAATAATAAGATAATATGGCAAAAAAAACAGTCGCAGCTAAGAAGAGAAACGTTAAAGTTGATGCCGCTGGCCAACTACATGTTCACTCATCTTTCAACAACATCATTGTGTGCTTAGCCAACAGCGAAGGTCAAGTAATTTCTTGGTCAAGTGCAGGTAAAATGGGATTCCGTGGTTCTAAAAAGAACACTCCATATGCTGCTCAAATGGCTGCACAAGATTGCGCAAAGGTTGCATTTGACCTTGGGTTGCGCAAAGTGAAAGCTTACGTTAAAGGACCTGGTAATGGTCGTGAATCAGCAATTCGTACAGTACATGGTGCTGGTATCGAAGTAACTGAAATCATCGACGTTACTCCACTTCCACACAACGGATGCCGTCCTCCTAAGAGAAGAAGAGTATAATATCATTAATTCTCTTTTGTGATTCACTAATTATTTAACAAGAGACAAGTGGCAGTGTTTTGATTGTGAAAGACCATAATTTTATCACCTCTCTATGGTCGCGGCTGCACTAAGAAACATTCGATGTCTCACAAAAAAATGAATTAAAAATGGCAAGATATACTGGTCCAAAATCTAAAATTGCTCGTAAATTCGGAGAACCTATCTTCGGTGAAGATAAGGTATTGGCCAAGAGAAATTATCCTCCAGGACAACATGGCGTCAATAAAAGAAGAAAAACTTCAGAATATGGCGTTCAGCTCCGCGAAAAGCAAAAAGCTAAATACACTTATGGTGTATTGGAAAAACAATTCCGCAACCTATTTGAAAAAGCTTCTCGCACTAAGGGTGTGAAAGGTGAAGTGCTTCTTCAATTGCTCGAAGCTCGTCTTGACAACGTTGTTTATCGTTTAGGTATTGCTCCTACTCGTGCAGCTGCTCGTCAATTGGTCCTTCACCGCCACATTGTTGTTAATGGTGCAGTTCTTAACATCGCTTCTTACTCAGTAAAACCTGGTGATGTAGTAGGTGTTCGCGAAAAATCTAAATCTCTTGAAGTAATTGCTGATGCTCTTGCTGGTTTCAACCACAGCAAATATCCTTGGTTGGAATGGGATGAATCAGCTAAAGCCGGCAAATTGCTTCATATTCCTGCTCGTGAAGATATTCCTGAAAATATCAAAGAACAGTTGATCGTCGAGTTGTATTCTAAATAATAATTAAAATAAAGATCCATGGCTATTTTAGCATTTCAAAAACCTGACAAAGTCCTTATGTTAGAAGCTGATAGCTTCTATGGTAAGTTTGAGTTCAAGCCATTGGAGCCTGGTTATGGTATAACTGTGGGTAACGCATTGCGTCGCATCCTTCTTTCTTCTCTTGAAGGATATGCAATTTCATCAATTCGCATTGATGGCGTTCAACACGAGTTTGATACTATTCCTGGCGTCAAGGAAGATGTAACTAATATTATCCTAAATCTCAAGAAAGTTGACCTCAAACAAATCGTAGAAGATACAGAGTTTGAAAAGGCTACTATTTCAGTGTCAGGACAAGAGGTGTTCAAAGCCGGTGACATAGGTAAGGTATTGTCTGGTTTTGAAGTTCTCAATCCCGACTTAGTTATATGTCATTTGGATCCTAACGCAAGTTTCCAATTAGAGCTCACAATTAATAAAGGTCGTGGTTGGGTGCCAGCTGAAGAAAATGTTAATCCAAATGATGACATTAACGTGTTGGCAATTGACTCAATCTATACACCTATCAAGAACGTGAAGTATGCTATTGAGAACTTCCGCGTTGATCAGAAGACCGACTACGAGAAACTTATCATTGAAATCACAACTAATGGTTCAATTCATCCCAAAGATGCATTGAAAGAAGCAGCTAAGATATTAATTTATCATTTCATGCTTTTCTCTGATGAAAAGATAACTCTTGAAACAACAGAAAACGATGGAAATGAAGAATTTGATGAAGAAGTTCTTCACATGCGTCAGCTCCTCAAGTCTAAACTTGTTGATATGGATCTTTCTGTTCGCGCATTGAATTGTTTGAAGAGTGCCGAAGTAGAAACTCTTGGCGAATTAGTTGTATTTAATAAGACAGATCTTCTTAAATTCCGTAATTTCGGTAAGAAATCTCTTACAGAGCTTGATGAACTTCTCGCAAACCTCAACCTATCTTTCGGGATGGACATTTCAAAATATAAATTAGATAAAGAGTAATAACGATGAGACATAATAAAAAATTTAATCACCTTGGCCGCAAAAAAGCTCACCGCGAAGCTTTGCTCGCTAACATGACAATTGCACTCATCCTTCGCAAGCGCATTTTTACTACTCTTGCAAAGGCTAAAGCTCTTCGTGTATATGCTGAGCCTCTTATCAATCGTGCTAAGGAAGACACAATGCACAATCGTCGTGTTGTGTTCAGCTACCTTCAAAACAAGGAAGCCGTTACTGAACTTTTCCGTGAAGTAGCACAAAAGATTGCTGATCGCCCCGGAGGTTACACTCGTATTCTTAAGACTGGTAATCGTCTTGGTGATAACGCTAAAACTTGCTTCATTGAGCTTGTTGACTACAACGAAAACATGCTTAAAGAAAAAACAGCTAAGAAAGCAGGACGCACACGTCGTTCTCGCAAGAGCAATGCAGCTCCTGCAGAAGCTCCAAAGGCTGAAGAAGCAGCAGAATAATTCTGAAAACGATTAAGAATAAATTCTGAATATAAATGGTTGCATCGCAAATTGATGCAACCATTTGTGTTTTTATTGGGATATTTGATAATTCTGCCATTAATTTTTTGTATCTTTGTGTCGCAAAAAATGCGTAATATAATTAATCAAATATTTTTACTAAGCTTTTAAGGTAAAACATTATGAAAATTGAAAAAATCATTGGTCGTGAAGTCCTTGACTCACGTGGTAATCCTACAGTAGAAGTTGACGTAATTTTGGAATCAGGTGCTCGTGGTCGTGCTTCTGTTCCTTCTGGTGCATCAACAGGTGTTAACGAAGCTCTTGAACTTCGTGATGGCGACAAAAGCCGTTACATGGGTAAAGGTGTAGCAAAAGCTGTTGCTAACGTTAATGGCCCTATCGCTCAAGCATTGGTTGGTATGAGCGCTCTTGAACAAATCAAGATTGACGAAGCTATGATTGCTCTTGATGGTACTGAAACAAAATCAAATCTTGGTGCTAATGCAATCCTCGGTGTTTCTCTTGCTGTAGCTAAAGCTGCTGCTGATTATCTTGACATGCCTTTGTATAAATACATTGGTGGTTGCAATGCTTATGCTCTTCCTGTTCCAATGATGAACATTATCAATGGTGGTGCACACTCTGATGCTCCTATCGCTTTCCAAGAATTCATGATCCGTCCTATCGGTGCATGCTGTTTCAAAGAAGGTATCCGCATGGGAACTGAAGTATTCCACAACCTTAAGAAAGTTCTTCATGATCGTAACCTCTCTACTGCAGTAGGTGACGAAGGTGGTTTTGCTCCTTCTCTTGAAGGCACTGAAGATGCTCTTAACGTAATCATGAAAGCTATTGAACTTGCCGGTTATGTTCCCGGAAAAGATATTACAATCGGTCTTGACTGTGCTTCTTCTGAATTCTTTAAAGACGGTGTATATGACTACACTTGGAAAGAAGGTGCTAATGGTGCAAAACGCAGCTCACAAGAACAAGCTGAATACCTCAAAACTCTTGTTGAAAACTATCCTATCGACTCTATCGAAGATGGTATGGCCGAAAACGACTGGGAAGGTTGGAAAATCCTTACTGATCTCATCGGCGATCGTTGTCAATTGGTAGGTGATGACTTGTTCGTAACTAACGTTAAATACCTCAAGAAAGGTATCGAAACTGGTTGTGCTAACTCTATTCTTGTTAAAGTTAACCAAATCGGATCACTTACTGAAACTCTTCGTGCAGTTGAACTTGCACAACGCAACGGTTATACAGCAGTTATCTCTCACCGTTCAGGTGAAACTGAAGATGCTACAATCGCTGACATCGCAGTTGCTACAAACGCAGGTCAAATCAAGACTGGTTCTGCAAGCCGTTCTGACCGTATGGCTAAATACAATCAACTTCTTCGCATCCAAGAAGAACTTGGTGAAACAGCTGAATATGGTTATGGCAAGAGAACAAAAATGCCACAAGCTTAATTTGTAGAAATTAAATATTGATTAAGGTCGCTCAGAGAAGGGCGACCTTAATTTTTTTTTGAGATATTATGTATATTGATTAACTTTAGCAGTCATAAGGAAAGTTATCATGTTTACTTGTGTGAGGAATTATATATTTGATTTTGTAAGAAATAAATCAGTGCAATTTTATGTGCTGATTGTTGTTGCATTGGTTGTACAAACATATATTTTCTTGGATTTGGTGAATATGCCATATACATATGGTATTCATACGATTTTGCTAATATTGTTTTCCGATGTATTTGTTATAACGTTGCCATATTGGTTGTTCCCGTCGCGATATAGATGGGCGATTTGGTTTGTATTGTTATTTTTGATATTATGGCAATTATCTAATATCTGGTATGCGAGAACATATTTAAACCTCATGCCATTCAGTTCTTATTTTTTATTTGAAAATGTCAATTCATTATTGGTGTCTTCGATTATTGATTCTGTAAATAGGCTTGATTTATTGTTGTTCTGTCCCGGTATTTTGCTTGCAATATTATATAACTGCTTTTATAAATCGGTGGTACTGAAAAATGAACCCAAAAAAGGATTTGTTTGGATAGTGCTTGTCGGAACATTAATAACCGTTGCTACTTCTCAGTCGTTTTTTTCATTTCAGCAATATGCTAATAGATATGATTATAGATATGAAAAGCAATTTAAAGACTGTTATATAGAAACGACATTGGAGAGATTGAAAGAGCGGGGTTATCACCGAATGGATTATTATATGATGAACGGGTTTGTTGCATATATCATTCATTATATGTCGGATTTTGCTCCTAAGAGAAAATTAACAAATCAAGAGAACGACAAAATAAACAATTTCTTTAATCGAAAACCACAGTACGATGATAATAATTATGCTATTCAAAATAAGAATTTGATTTTAATAGTTGTCGAATCATTAAATTCCTGGGTTGTTGATTATGAAATAGATGGAAAGAAGGTAGCACCAACACTTAGCCAATTATTTGGCGATTCGTCTAATTATGTAGTAAGAAATGTTGTCCCTCAAGTGTGTAACGGTCGGTCTTGTGATGCTCATTTTATGTATAACACAGGGTTGTTACCTTCAAGGGATGTTGTTACTGCTGTTACTTTTGGTGATGTTGCTTATCCATCGTTGGCTAAGGCATTAAAAAAGAAAAACTATAATTGCGTTGAGATTATTGGAGATGAGGCAACATTTGCAAATCAAGGAATAACAAGAATAAGCTATGGGTTTGATGCTTTGTATGATGTAACTAATAAAAAACAATATAATGATTTAGAAAAATATGAGGTTGATAGCATCGTATTTGAGAACGCAATAAATCTGTTAGATGAGTTACCCCAACCATTCTATTCGATGATTGTATCGTTATCAATGCATTTCCCTTTTGATTTGGCGCCTTGTCCGGTGTGGATTGCTGAAAATACGACATTGAAAGATGACGCAAAAGGTTATTTGTCTTTAGTATATACATTTGATAGGCAATTATTAAGATTTATTACGCATTTAAAAGAACGGGGATTGTATGAGAATTCATTAATTGTAATAGTTGGAGATCATAATGGCTATGATAAAAATAAATTAGAAAACAGAGAAAATGTGTTTATTGAAGATTTGATAACACCCATGGTCATAATAAATCCTTTATATGGTGGAATTCGTCATTCTGAGTTAGGACAAATAGATGTGTATCCTACTATTTTAGACGCAATTGGAGCTAATGAATATAGCTGGAAAGGCGTAGGAATGAGTGCGCTAAGATTTCCGAAAATTGGCTCGGTAATTGATAGATATGGCGTGCTAATAGGATATTCTGATGAAAATGTAATCCAAATGCAACGTGAGGCGTGGGATATTTCCGAACTGATAATTCATTCGAGGTACTTTGATGATTTTACTATTGATTGAGGCGAATAACTCTGACACCGGTATTGAGGCGGCTTTTCATTAATGTCTCGTGGAGGGGCTTGCTTTCAATGGTAACTTCTCCTTTGGATGAAGATGCATGCAATAGGTGAGGGATGTTGTTGATGAGTGTTATTATTCCGAGATGGCTTACATCAAGGCCATTGATGCTTGTGGTCAATGCAACAATGTCCCCCTTCTTAAATGCTATTTGTACCTCTTTTTTGCGAAGTTTGTCTTTCTTAATATAGGGGAAACGATGATTTCTATAGCCAATTTCCACATTTTTTATTCTTTCAAACTCCGAAGAATCTGTTAGAGCAGAATATTTATCTCGATTTCTGCTCATGAAATCGAGGCTTTTTATTTGGTAGGAGTGTAAAGGGAATGTGTTAGAGACCTCTTTAATATTTCCTCGATGGTTATTATCTATAATCCAGTCGCTGATATAATGTAGTCGCGAACTATATCCATCTAATCGGCCATTGCGATATCTGATTTTTTCAAGATTGTGAATGAAATCTCTCCAAGAAGAACGTCCTTCTCCCACGGTATAAGCTAACGCTATAACGGTTTCGATGAAAGTTGTACAATCTACTTCGTCGATATTTACTGTTAGCATCTCAACTTCGCTTTCTAAGGTATGTGCAACATAAGGTTTGCCTAAAAACAAACGGGCGATATATTCAACTCTGCTGTTGGGGTTATCGAAATCTTGTTTTGCAGTGGCTACTAATATCTCTGTGATTTTTGTTGTATCTGATGCTTCATTATGAAATCTCACTTTCTCTATCGTGATTGCATTTGCACAAAATGCGTATAAAGAGAATATAATTATGAATGCTTTTTTCATATTAAATTAATGTGTCATTAAATTTTGTGCGAAAATAATAAAAAATGTGTCAATCTCAAATAATAAATAGGGATATTGCTTGGTATTAAAAAAACGCTCAAAAAAGAATTGTCATAATGTGGTAACACATAGCGAGATAAGATTGGTTTCTGAAATTTTGATTAAAAAGTTGTAAATTTATTTTGTGGTTTCGTGAAAAATTTCTACCTTTGCACTCGCTTTTGAGGGATAACCGTGGCGACGGTGATTTTGGAGCGCAAGAAGCTCCGCTTGAAAGTGCCGACGAAAATATTTTTCAGAAAAAAGTTGATAAAAATTTTGCCGGGAATAAAAAAG
>JAFSCJ010000020.1 GCA_017436845.1 Muribaculaceae bacterium | reverse complement strand
TGTCGATCGCCTGCAACAGCGACAGAGCCGAGTCGGGATGCTCTTGCATAATGGCTTCGGCATGGGAGAGTGTCTCCATCGTCGCAACATCTCGATTGCACGATACAATCGCCATCGCAATTAACACCATAGACATTATATATCGCAATTCCTTTATCATTACACAAAGATAGCTCTTTCAATTGAGGATAAAAAGATTTTTTCTAAATTGAGATTTAGAGTTTTAGGTCTGATTCTGATATGTAGCCATTCATTATGGCATAGAAACCTAAGCCTGAGACACTCTTGATGCCGAGTTTAGCTGTGATGTTCTTGCGGTGGGTGAGAACGGTGTTGAAACTTATGGATAGCATGTCGGCTATCTCTTTGTTTATATATCCCATTGCAACAAGGCGTAGAACATCAATTTCGCGTTGTGAGAGCGTATTTTGTCTCTTTTCATCGTCAGGCATTGACAATGTGTGTATGATGGCGTTTAGCCGTTCTATTATCGTGGATTCGTCATCGGTGGCATTAATGACATTGGTGTCGTCAGATGTAGTATTAGTAATTATTATTGTGCGAGTGCGACGAGGAATAAAAAAGTCTTGATTGAGAATATATGTATCAGGTGAAGTGATATATATCGTTGGAGTTGAACTCTCGTAAATCTCTGCGTTAGAAATATGTTCTATTATTGAAGCTTCGATGTTGAAGAATTTGTGTAATAGATGTTTTAACCCCACTGATTGAATGGTGTCATTGAGTATAATATATGCGTCAATAGTGTATGTCATTACAATGATTGAGATAGGGGAATTAGAATGCGATTGCGTATGCGGTCGTTCTGGCGAATATCTTTTTCAAGCAAAATAATTGCACTGATAACCCCATAGCACAAGTTAAGGTCGTAGCTACCTGAAAGGTGTATAATGAACATGCTTTTTAGGTCATTGAGCTTGTCTAAGATTGATGTGCTATTGTCGATCTTTATGTTTGATGATTTTATTTTGGGAAACCATTGTTGCGTGTCTTGATTGATGCGATTGATGATGTCTCCTTTTAATTCGTCAAAGAAACGTTTCATGAGTCCTAAATTATTGTTGTCTCCACTGCGCATGATGAGAGAAGCAAAGTGCCGTTCAATATTTGGTAGTTGGAAATGTAGATAATAATTATAGGTTTTTTCTAAATAAGATACAATTGTTGACGCACAGAATGATTTTAGTATCTTTTCAGGAAAATACTCTTCATTGATAAATGTATTTATGATGCAAAGGAAAAAGTCTGTGTCGAGGTTGTGATTGGCACAGATTGAATCGATAGTGCTATCTCCTGTGCCGAGTGTTATGCCAAATCGATTTATTACCGGAATGATATCGGGGTTGGAGATGATGATGTCGCTTAATTTTGTTTGAGCTTGAATGAGTGCCATGTGGGGTTTATTTCTTTCTGCAGTTAATGAAATTATTAGGGGTAACGATGATATCTATAGGGATATCATGAGGCTCGGAGTCAATGTGAGGTATTAATTGAAAGTCATATCCAACGCCTATTTTCAGCGCTGAGGCTTTTTGTAATAGTCGGTCATAGTATCCTTTCCCACGCCCAATGCGGTTGCCGTTTCGATCGTAAGCAATGGCAGGGACAATAATCATATCTATGATTGATATGTCGTATGTATTTTCACCCATTGGCTCATAGATATTGAAAGATCCTATTTCTAATAAGTTGGCATCATAGGGTAAAATTTCTAAGTTGTCGCCATTGACACGAGGGAGAAAAATGTTTTTAACTCTATGCCATCTTGAGATTACGCTTTTAGTTGAAAGTTCGTCGGGCAAGGAATTGTATATAAGGACGTTTTTTGCTTTGATGAAAAAATCTGATGATTCAATTTTTTCAAATACGATGTTTGCCGATTCGATTTTTTTGTAGTCGGTCAATCGGTTTTTTAGTTGTCTGATTTCTTGCCTGATTTCTTTTTTATTCATTTAATAGAGTCTTTTGGCATTATGGGAAATTGGGCATTGCCATTCTGTAGTTCTGATATTGCTTTCTGTACACAATTGTCTTGAGTGTTGTAGATATGGTAGAATGACTGACTTCCCAATATGTCGCGAGCTATCAATGATTTTAGTTGATTTACGATTAGTGCACTTGAAATATTGATGTAATACCATCGTGCCGGTATTCCATTTTGTGAAGCATATTTAACGAATTCTTGTAATAGGTTTTCGTCGTCAGGAAGTCTATTGAGTAAATCGTTGGCATCCTCGCTTTGGTTTAATTTATCGCGATTAGAGTCGCAATAATCAAATGCAAATTTTTGTAATAATCCGGCGTTTGCTATTTTTATGTAATAGTTTGTTATGCCTGAGGTGTCATTTGGAACAAATACATCTGGCATTATGCCTCCGCCTCCATAAACTTTGCGCCCATGGGCGGTAGTGAATTCAAGTGATTTGTTAAGTTTAATGCTGTCGGCATTAAAAGCTTCACCATGATTGAATCGATTAATGATGTCATATTCGTAATCATTGGTTTTACCAGGAGTGTATTCTTTTTGTATACATCGCCCTGATGGGGTGTGGTAACGAGAAACGGTGAGCCTTATGGCGCTACTATCGGGTAGCTCTGTTTGGCGTTGTACGAGACCTTTGCCAAATGATCGACGTCCAATAATTAGTCCTCTATCATTGTCTTGGATTGCGCCTGCTAAAATCTCGCTTGCGCTTGCTGAATATTCGTCAATAAGAACAACTACTTCACTATCTAAGAATGATCCATTACCATCGCTAACAGTAGAGATGCTTTCACTTTTTGTACGTCCTTTGGTAAATACAATGAGGTTGTTGTCGGAGAGAAATTCGTTGACCATGAGTATTGCCATTTCCATAAATCCTCCACCATTGCCTCTGAGGTCTATGATATATTTCTGCGCACCTTCGTTGCGCAATTGGGTCATAGATGTTAGGAATTCGTTGTAGGTTGTGCGCCCAAATTTATTGACCTTAATATAGCCGATTTCTGGAGCTATAATATATGCAGCATCTACCGATGTTACAGGGATGTCGTCACGTATTAGGTCAAAATATAGAATTTCTTTTGCTGTATTACGTTTTATGCCTAATTTGACTTGTGAGCCTTTCTCTCCTCGTAAGATAGAAAGGACTTTTTCGTTTGTGATACTTTTGCCTGCAACAATTGAATCATTCACTGATACAATGCGGTCTCCCGGCATTAATCCTACTTTTTCAGATGGCCCTCCAGATAAAACTTCAATTATTGAGATGGTATCGTTCTTGAGCATAAAAGAAATCCCAATTCCGCTAAATGAACCATCGAGTTCGTCATTGACTGCTTTTAGGTCTTTGGCGGGGATATAGGTTGAGTGTGGATCTAAGTGGGAGAGGAGTTTAGGTATTGTTTCCTCTATTATACTATCAGTGTTGACGTGGTCAACATATTCGTTGCTTATTAGGTCTATAATGGCGTCAAATTTATTGTTGTATGAAATATTTTGTTGATTGTTTAAATTAATGCCGAAATATAATCCTAAGATAAAAGTTACCGTGATTAAAATCGGGATCCATATTATAAGGTTGTTGCGTTTCATCGATGCTGTATTTGTTTATTGATTGAGATTTTCAATGTGCTTGCATTCAATACCGGCACGTGTTAGTAAATCTATACCATCGGTTATGCGATATAGTTCGTTAAATACGACGCGTTTAATGCCTGATTGAATTATCAGTTTAGCGCATTCAAGGCATGGTGATGCTGTTACATATAACGTAGCTCCATTGCTGCTGTTATTGCTGCGAGCGACTTTAGTGATGGCATTGGCCTCGGCGTGAAGAACATAGGACTTTGTTAGCCCATTCTCATCTTCACAGATGTTTTCAAAACCAACCGGAGTGCCATTATAGCCATCCGATATGATCATTTTGTCTTTAACTATTATGGCTCCCACTTGTCGACGTTGGCAATATGAATTCTCAGCCCATATCCGAGCCATACGCAAATATCTTTTGTCAAGTAATTCTTGTTTATTGTAGTATTCCATGTGCGCTCATTTTTAGTCATTGAATACAAAGGTACTAACTTTTTGTCTCATCGCAAGTGTATATGATATTTAGGTATATAATTTGAGTGTAAAGGAGTTAAAAATGTCTAATAATGAGCATTGTTTTATTATTGTTACATATAAAATAACCGCATGTAACAATATTGTAATTAAAATATCGTGTTGTAATTAATTGATATGTAACATATTAGTGTGGTGTAATTTTTTTTTTGAGAAAAATATGAAAAAATTATATCAAAATTATTTGGATAATAAAATTTTTTGTATATTTGTGCTGTGGAAAATTTATCCATTGAATTATATTTATGTAAAAAAGTTTTTATTATGAGTTCAAAGAGTTTTAGAACAAAATTGATGGGGTTGCAGAGCAACTTGTTGAATTTTGCTTATACCCTGACTTCAAATCGTGATGATGCGCAAGATTTATTGCAGGACACAACATTAAGGGCGCTTGACAATGAGGACAAGTATGTCGATAATGTAAACTTTAAAGGATGGGTGTTTACTATCATGCGTAATATTTTTATTAATAACTACAGAAAAGTATCGCGTGCATCTACTATTGTTGATCAGACTGAAGATTTGTATCATTTGAATCTCCCTCAGGATTCTGGATTTGAAACGCCTGATGGGACAATTGCTGTGAAAGACATTAATGACGCTATTAACTCGTTTAGCGATGAGTATCGGATTCCGTTCTCAATGCATGTAGCCGGCTATAAATACAATGAAATTGCAGAGGAGTTGGGGCTGCCGTTAGGGACTGTAAAGAGTCGAATATTTTTTGCTCGTCAACGTTTGCGTGTGTTATTAAAGGACTATAGGTAGTCTAAGGTTAAGCATAAATATTATTGAAATTCAAGATATTGAACTCAGTTTTAAATGTTTATAGGTTGCGCATAATAGTGCAACCTTTTTTATAGGTATATAAAAATAAACGAGAATATTTAATATTCTCGTTTATTAGCCGGGTGGAAGATGGGGCTCGAACCCACGACCTTCGGAACCACAATCCGACGCTCTAACCAGCTGAGCTACGTCCACCATTTTGATGGTGCAAAGGTACTACTATTTTTTATAAAAACAATAGCTTTTGCTGATTTTTTATAACATTATAATTAATTTTTTATTGAATAGCGGTCGTATCGCGAGGAACGTTGCGGTTGTACTTGCTGAAAATAGCCTCTGCCGATTGTAAAAATGATTTACATTGATTACTCCATTCGCCATTAGTGTGCTTTTCTGCTGGAGTGAGTTTGAAATTTTGATTTTTATTTGTTGGAGGTATTGTAAAGAATAGTCTATAATTAGCATTCTCAATATATGCAGTTCCTTTGTTGTTTCGTTTAAGAGTAACTTTTATGGTAGCCCCCCCACGCGTGTCTCGTGTTTTCATATTGGAAATGAAATTTCCTAATGAATATACTACTAATATATCCTTATTGTGTTTTATATTTCTACGTATTTCCATTGGTTGAATGACATGAGGATGTCCTCCAATTATTAAATCAACACCTAAATCACATAGATAGTCAGCTAATAGGCGTTGGGAAGAATGGGGGAGTAGCTGATATTCGTTGCCCCAATGGATGCAGGTCGCGATTATTTCAGCGCCTGCAGCTCTCGCTCTATTGATGTCGTTTTTAATTAATTCTCGATCTATGTAGTCAACAATAACATCTCCTTGAATAGTGATGCCATTTGTCCCATAGGTGTAATTTAGAAATGCGATTTTAAAACCTTTTATATTTTTGATAAATGGTAAATGCTTTTCCCTGTGAATGCTATTGCGATAAATCCCAATATATTCAGCGTTTTGAGTTTCAAATTGATTTATTGTGCGCAATAGCCCTTTGTCTCGACGGTCGAGAGTGTGGTTATTTGCTGCTAACATCAGATCAAAACCGGCATTGGAAAGAGCTGTGAGATAAGAGTCTGGGGCACTAAAACATGGATATCCTGTATAAGGTTTTCCCCCAAGAGGTGTTTCTAAGTTAACAATAGCATAATCTGCATTGTTGATATAATTCTTTATGTCAGCAAAACATTCATCGTAATTGTATGTGCCGTCGGCCTGTTTTGCTGCATCAATTTGAGCCTGATGCTGCATCGCATCTCCGGCAAATATGATTTCAGCTTCACTATTATTCCATAGCGAAAAGGGTAAAAAAGAAAAAAGAAGAGAGAGGATGTATATCATTGCGAGAGGAGAGAGATTTTATTAATAAATAGCGTGTTGAGCAGCAAGAAGGGTGTTCTTCATCAAAGAAACAATAGTCATGGGACCAACTCCTCCCGGTACAGGAGTAATGAAAGAACATTTAGGAGCGACATTGTCAAAATCAACATCGCCACGCAAACGGAATCCACTCTTGCGAGTTGCATCGGGAACACGTGTTGTTCCTACGTCAATAATAACAGCCCCTTCTTTAACCATATCTTCAGTTACAAAGCCCGGGCTTCCGAGAGCGGCAATAATAATATCGGCCTGTGAGCATATTTCTTTGATATTTTTAGTAGCGCTGTGGCACACTGTAACTGTTGCATCGCCAGGATTGTGTTTTTGCATCATTAGTGATGCTACTGGTTTGCCCACAATATTACTACGACCAAGAACTACACAATTAGCTCCTTTGGTATTGATGTTGTAGCGTGCAAGTAGTTCAATGATGCCGGCAGGTGTTGCTGATAAGTAACAAGGTAAACCTATTGACATACGTCCCACATTGATTGGGTGGAAACCATCGACATCTTTGCGATAATCTATTGCTTCAATAATCTTTTGTTCAGAAATGTGTTTGGGAAGAGGAAGTTGAACAATGAAACCATCAATATCTGTATCAGAATTGAGTTTTTCAATAGTTTCAATGAGTTCGGACTCTGTAACATCTGCTTCATAACGAATGAGTGTTGATTTAAATCCACATTGTTCGCATGCTTTTACTTTGTGAGCAACATAAGTTTCACTTCCACCATCATGACCAACGAGGATTGCTGCAAGATGAGGTTGTTTTTTGCCATCAGCCATCATTTGTTTAACTGTTTCGGCGATTTCTTGTTTTATAGTATCGGCAATATATTTGCCATCAATTAGTTCCATAATTATTTATATTATAGGGTTATCGACGACGCATGTTGCGCATCATTTTCATTGGATTTTTCATTGTTGTCGCCATCTTCATCATTTTGCGAGTTTCTTCAAATTGTTTAAGTAGGCGATTAACTTCTTGTAAAGATGTGCCTGAGCCTTTGGCAATGCGTTGACGACGGCTTCCGTTTATTATTTCTGGGCTTGTACGTTCTGCTTCAGTCATGGAGCGAATGATCGCTTCAATGCCTTTGAAAGCATTATCGTCAATGTCAAGATCTTTAATGGCTTTGCCCACACCAGGAATCATAGATGCCAAGTCTTTAAGGTTACCCATTTTCTTGATTTGCTGTATTTGATTTAAGAAGTCATTAAAGTTGAATTGATTTTTTGCAATTTTGCGTTGAAGCTCGCGAGCTTCTTTTTCATCATATTGTTGTTGCGCTTTTTCAACAAGAGAAACGATGTCGCCCATGCCGAGGATGCGGTCGGCCATACGAGATGGGTGGAATAAATCAAGTGCGTCAAGTTTTTCACCTGTACCAACAAATTTAATTGGTTTGGTTACAACAGAACGGATTGAAAGAGCAGCACCACCACGAGTGTCGCCATCAAGTTTTGTCAATACGACACCATCAAAATCAAGACGATCGTTAAATTCTTTAGCCGTATTAACAGCGTCTTGACCTGTCATTGAGTCAACAACAAATAAGGTCTCGTTTGGTTTAATCGCTTTTTTGATAGCCTCAATTTCGTTCATCATCTGTTCGTCAACGGCCAAACGACCGGCGGTATCGACGATTACAAGATCAAGATGATTAGATTTGGCATATTGAATAGCGTTTTGTGCAATTTGTACAGGATTGTTATTGCCCTCCTCAGTATAGACGGGAACTTCGATTTGAGATCCGAGAACTTTTAACTGTTCAATAGCTGCAGGACGATATACGTCACAAGCAACAAGCAATGGGCGTTTTGCTTTTTCGCTCTTTAATTTTTTAGCAATTTTACCGGAGAAAGTAGTTTTACCAGATCCTTGCAACCCAGACATAAGGATTACTGTAGGGTTACCTGAAAGGTTGATTTGAGCAGTTTCACCACCCATCAATTGAGTCAATTCGTCATGGACGATTTTTACCATTAATTCACTTGGCTTAATGGCATTGATCACGTTTTGCCCAAGCGCTTTAGACTTAACGGTATCAGTAAATTGTTTGGCTACTTTATAGTTAACGTCGGCATCGAGAAGTGCGCGACGCACATCTTTGAGTGTTTCGGCAACGTTAATCTCGGTTATTTTTCCTTGACCTTTAAGAAGTTTAAAACTCCGTTCCAGTCTTTCACTTAAATTTTCAAACATATATATAATAGTCTATTTATTTTACAAGTTTATTTGTTGCTGTGTCGGGAAATACAACCCAAGGTTTGAATGTTTTTGCTTCATCGAATGGCATTGTCGCATAGCTCATGATAATTACAATATCGCCTTTTTGTACTTTGCGAGCTGCAGCACCATTTAGGCATATCACTCCGGAACCGCGTTCACCTTTGATTACATAGGTATCAAAACGCTCTCCGTTGTTGTTGTTAACGATGTATACGCGTTCACCGGCTATAATGTTGGCTGCATCCATCA
Source organism: Muribaculaceae bacterium (assembly GCA_017436845.1). GTDB lineage: Bacteria > Bacteroidota > Bacteroidia > Bacteroidales > Muribaculaceae > RGIG4079. The sequence goes on along the minus strand of JAFSCJ010000020.1, from coordinate 14,689 downwards.
AATCCTCATCAATGGTAATGCTGCCTATATAGTTCAAATCGGCCTCTGTTACAGTAACACGGTGAATTTTTGATTTCACCACTTCGATTTGCATCATTATCTTGTGTATTTAATATTATCAATAAGGCGCACTTCGCCACAATATACTGTAATGCACCCTACGGCCAATTGAGTGTCATCCCAATCGTTGATAGGTTGCATCGTTGTTGCATTAACAATTTCGTAATACTCTACCTTCATTTGAGGGAAAGCATTTATTGTGTCAATTACATATTGTTTTGTTTCGGAAACAGAGTGGGAGAGTGAGAAATCAATACTTGAATTTAATGTGCGGGCAATGTTTGGTGCTATTGCACGTTGTTCCGGTGTTAATCTCACATTGCGACTACTCATTGCAAGACCATCATCCTCACGTTTGATAGGGCAGTCGATAATTTCTAAGTTAAAACCTTCGAGTTCTATCATGCGACGAATTACGGCTATTTGCTGGAAGTCTTTCTCTCCAAAGTAGGCACGATTAGGTTCAATCATGTTGAATAGCTTGCTCACGATTTGAGCAACACCATTGAAATGTCCGGGACGCATAGGTCCTTCCATAACTTCAGCAACCGGTCCGAGATCAAAAACACGATTATCAGGTTCAGGATATATTTCCTCAACCGATGGAATAAATGCATAGTCAACACCTGCAGCAATCAGTTTTTCACAATCATCCTTCTCTGTACGCGGATAAGTGCGCAAATCATCGGGATTGTTAAATTGCGTTGGGTTGACAAAAACACTCACTACTACTATGTCGTTATCGGTGCGTGCGCGGTCAATCAATGATATGTGACCAGCATGTAGTGCACCCATTGTAGGCACTAAACCAATGGAATGTCCGAGGGCTTTTTCCTCATTGATTTTTTGCTTTAGCTCAGCGACTGTACGTATTACTTTCATTGTTGTTAAATGCAATATACGGAATTTGGTACAAAATTACGCAATTAATCGCTGATTAACAAAGTTAATCGTTGATTTGTTTATAACGAAATTCATAATTGACTTTTCGGCATAAAAGTGTATCTTTGTGAGGAAATTGATTGACGATGGAACAGGAATATGCATCGACATTGTTGGAAAATGCGGTGAGTGAGTTGTCTCGTTTGCCGGGAATAGGGCGCAAGACTGCATTAAGGCTTGCTCTCCACATTTTGCGTCAAGAGGAGCGCATGGGTGTGTCTCTTGGTGAGGCTATCATTAAGTTACGTCAAGGGGTGAAATATTGCAAGACTTGTCACAATATTTCAGAGTCTGATATGTGTCCAATATGTGCCAGCCCTGCTCGAGATGCGTCAACAGTGTGTGTCGTTGAGAGTGTTAAAGATGTGATGAGTTTTGAAAACACTCGTCAATATATGGGGCTTTATCATGTGTTGGGTGGGGTGATTTCTCCCATGGATGGTGTTGGCCCTGATCAATTGGAAATAGAATCTCTTGTTGAACGGATTAAAAATAATGAGGTGAAAGAGGTTATCCTTGCTTTGAGTGCAACGATGGAAGGTGAGACTACTAATTTCTATATCTACCGTAAACTTGGAGGATTGCCGGTGAAGATAACTCAATTAGCACGAGGGGTGTCGGTAGGAAATGAGATTGAATATACCGATGAGGTCACACTCGGGCGCTCGTTGCTTAATCGCACATTGTTTAGTGATTCATTTAATAATGTATAGTTGCTGATGTTGAATGATGGCAAAATAAAATTGAGGGCTTTGGAACCTACTGATTTAGATGTGTTGTATCGTTGGGAAAATGATGCATCGTTGTGGTCGGTGGGTTGTGCAATAGCTCCTTTCTCGCGAAAACAATTGTGGGATTATATTGAGACTTATAATGGAGATATCTATAGTTCTAATCAGTTGCGTTTTATTATAGAGGATTTTGACTTGCGTCAGGCTGTGGGTACTATAGATTTGTATGATTTTGATGCAGTTAACCGACGCGCTTTTGTGGGGATTTTAATTGATGCGGAGTGTGGACATAGAGGGTACGCTACGCGTGCATTGACATTATTGTGGGAGTATGTGTGTGAACGCATCGGGATGCATCAACTTGTGGCTGTTGTTCCGGTGGAGAATGTATATAGCATGAAGCTATTTGAAAAGTGTGGTTACAAGAGAACTGCTACATTGCAATCGTGGGTGAGAGTGGGCTCTGATTATAAAGATGTCGCTTTGTTTCAGCTTATTTCGCAATAGGTTTTAATTATCTTCGGCATTTTTAGGATGATAAAGCCAACCTCGATAGGGTTTTCCCATTGAGCGAACGATGGCGTGCCAATAGCTATCGTTGTGTGTCCTTATTAAATCAGAAATGTCAGATGGAGAGGTTACTGCCCACACTTTTTTGCGAAGTTCAGACTTTAATTGTCCTATATCCCAACCGCTATATCCAATGAAAAATTTGAAACATCCTTCAGTCGGATTGCCTGAATTAATATAATTAATTACGGTATTAAAATCTCCTCCGACATATAATCCTGGAATAACTTCGTGAGAGTCGGGGATGAGGTCGCCAAGCGAATGGATATAAAAGAGTCTGTCTTCCGACATTGGACCTCCACAATACACCGGAATAGGGGTTTTGCAAGTTATTTCTGCGATGAGAGATTGTAGATTATGTCGAGTCTTATTGTTGAGGATAAAACCCATTGTCGTTTTGTTATCGTTGTATTCTGTAAGGCAAATTACGGCGTGGTTAAAATAATTATCATTCAAAAGTGGCTCAGCTACAAGCAACGCTCCTTGGAATGGAGCGTTGCTACTGATGTCAATATTGAAAAGAAAAGATGATATTTTATCCATTATTCTTGTTCTGCAAGGTATTTTTCTACATCAAGTGCGGCACGACAGCCCATGCCTGCGGCTGAGATTGCTTGACGATAACGAGGATCGGCAACATCACCTGCAGCAAAAACTCCGGGAATGTTTGTTGCAGATGTTGGTCCTTCAAGTTTTATATAGCCGGTTTCATCAAGGTTGATGAAACCGCGGAAAATGTCAGTATTAGGTTTGTGCCCAATTGCAAGGAAGAACCCATCAATTGTGATGTCAAATTCACGTTCTTTATCAGTGCCTTTGTGTTCAATGAGGTGTGCTCCTTCAAGGAATTCTTCTCCAAACAGACCAACCGTATTAGTATTGAAAAGCACTTCTATATTTTCTTTATCAAATACACGTTTTTGCATTACTTGAGATGCACGCAAGTAATCTTTGCGCACAATCATATATACTTTTGATGCAAGATTGCTGAGATATAGTGCTTCTTCACAAGCAGTATCTCCACCACCAACTACTGCTACTGTTTTTTTGCGATAGAAGAACCCGTCGCATGTAGCACATGCTGAAACTCCGAGTCCATTGTATTTCTTTTCGTCAGGGAGACCAAGATATTTGGCTGATGCACCTGTTGCAATAATAATAGTATCGGCTTTAATTACTGTACCATCTTCAATCGTTGCTTCTAATGGCTTTTTATTGAAATCAACACTTGTGACCAATCCGGCACGCATATCAGTGCCAAAACGTTCAGCTTGACGTCTAAGATCTTCCATTAGTTGAGGACCTGTTACACCATCAGGATATCCAGGAAAGTTTTCGACTTCAGTAGTAATAGTTAATTGTCCGCCTGGTTGTAGCCCTTCGTAAAGGATAGGGGATAGGTTGGCACGAGAAGTATATATCGCGGCTGTATAACCTGCAGGACCTGAGCCTATGATGAGACATTTGGTTTTGTTTTCACTCATGAGTATATAGTTTTATATAATTATCTTAAATCAATGATTTCTGCATTAGGGTATTTTTTTTCATCAAATACAAATGTCTTGTGATGGATAGTTTTTATTGTTTTTATGTTATTTATATTAATAGTAATAATGTTATTGTCAATTGTTAGTGCTATTTCTGTAGGATACAATGTTGCGACGTTTAATGTTACAATCGCTTTGCTGATAGATGTATTTACCGATTTTAGCGGAGTGAGTTGTATTCGATATTTGTTATTTGCTGATTTTAGTAATGTTGCGTCAAACTGCTTGCGGAAAGAATTTATTATCGCAAATGGATTGACTTGTTGCAGTTCCTCAACAGTGGGCTCGGTGATATTAACTTCATTGGTCTCTGCCGAATAGGTCCATTGAGTGCGACCATTGTACCAAATTGATAGTAATGGCGTTGATAAATGAAATTTATCTCCAGCGATTATTATTGTCCCATCAGTAGAATTGCCAACCCCTGATAGTGTGAATTGAGCGGAAATTGAACCTTCTTTTTGGTATTTTTCAGAGGCATTGGTTAAAACCTCGTTTGCTGTTATTGCATAGGTATTATTTGCTCCGAGAAATATAAACAGAGATAATAATATGTATTTGAAAATCTTTTTTATCATAATAAAACAACTAATAAAGTGAAATATTGTTTTATGCCATTTCAAGAATTCTTTCAAGTTGAAGAGAATCAACTAATACTTGACGTGGTTTTCCTCCTTGTGCAGGTCCTACAATTCCGGCAGCCTCCATTTGGTCCATTATGCGACCGGCTCTATTGTAGCCAATTTTGTATGCTCGTTGCAATGAAGACGTAGATGCAGTTTGAGAATTTATAATGGAACGTGCCGCATCCTCAAACAATGGATCTCTATCTGTTATATTGCCTATGCCACTGCCTTCGGCTGCTTCCGGGATGTATTCAGGTAGCATGTAAGCTTCTTCATAGCCGATTTGTTCGTCGATACTATCGCAAATAGCCTCAACTTCTTCAGTACTAATAAATGCACATTGAACACGATCCAATTCTCCGTCACGAGAGAATAACAAGTCTCCTTTGCCGATTAATTGGTTAGCTCCTGTGCGGTCAAGGATGGTGCGAGAGTCAACCATTTGGCTAACGCGGAATGCAACACGACCTGGAAAGTTCGCTTTTATGATACCGGTGATGACATTGGTTGATGGGCGTTGTGTGGCAATAATCATATGCATACCTACTGCACGTGCTTTTTGAGCAATACGTGCAATAGGGGTTTCGACTTCTTTGCCTGCAGTCATAATTAAGTCGGCAAATTCATCAACAATAACGACAATATAAGGTAAGTATCTGTGTCCTTTTTCTGGATTTAGTCGATGATTGGTGAATTTTGCATTATACTCTTTTATTGAACGCACATTAGCATCTTTCAATAAAGAATATCTGTTATCCATTTCCACACAAAGAGAGTTTAACGTAGCAACTACTTTGTTTGGATCTGTAATAATTGCATCCTCTTCTTCTGGTAACTTAGCAAGAAAATGACGTTCAAGTTTGCTGTATAGACTGAATTCAACCATTTTAGGATCGATAAGAACGAATTTTAATTCAGCCGGGTGTTTTTTGTACAACAAAGATGCGATTATCGCGTTTAATCCAACAGATTTACCCATACCTGTAGCTCCAGCAACGAGTAAGTGAGGCATTTTAGCAAGATCGGCAACAAATACTTCGTTGGAAATTGTTGCTCCCATTGCCATTGGCAAGTCTGCTTTTGTTTCTTGGTATTTTTTAGATGAAATAATTGAACGCATTGAAACGATTTGAGGCTCTTTATTTGGGACTTCAATACCGATTGTTCCTTTACCCGGAATAGGGGCTATGATGCGAATGCCTAATGCAGCCAAACTAAGTGCAATATCATCTTCCAATCGTTTAATCTTAGCAATGCGCACACCCTCAGCAGGGATAATTTCATATAATGTTACTGTAGGACCTACGGTTGCTTCAATATGGGATATTGTTATGCCATAGTCATTAAGAGTTTTTGTAATACGCTCTTTATTCTCTTCTTGTTCTTTTTGATCAACACTATTTTCTGATACTTTGTGTTCTGTTAGTAAATCTATAGATGGGAAACGATAACGAGAAAGTTCTGCTGTTGGATCATATACATCCTCATTAATTTGTTCGGCTTCTTCTATTTCCGGTTTTATTACTATTAATGTTGGATCATTCGAGTCATTATCATCAGTCTCATCTGTAATAATGTCAATAACGTCGGTCTTCTCGTCAATCTCAGATTCTTCTTGATTTTTAATTGTCTCTTTTTCTTCAAAATCAACGAGAGTGGGAGTTGCTATAGGTTGATTATCAATGTCAGATGTATAGTTGTCTTCTTTTTCGGCTTCTTTGCGTATTCGAACTTGACGGTTAAGGATGGCTTTTCTTGAATATATTATCAATGCTCTTATTTCATTAAAGAATATAAGAGCTACTATTGTGAGAAGAATGATACTAACACCTAATGCCCCCCATATATTGGTTGTACGCAATAGGAAATCATTAACAAAATGCCCATGTTCTCCGCCCCAATATATGTAAGAACTATTGTTAAATGTAATGAGGTCTGTTACTATTGATAGGGTAATGGATATGATAATACATTTAAAAGTAAAAGGCCAAAATCTAAATTTATAGATGTTTAATAGCGAGATTCCTATTGCCGCTAAATAGAAAATAAGCACTAATGCTCCAACTCCAAGCCCTTGAGTTATCAACGAGTGAGAAAGGACGGCACCAAATGGTCCCCCGGCATTTTGTATTGATTCATTTTGTTGAGATAATTCACTAATGGAATTATGCAAAACGCGACTTTGATCAATATCACCAACAGAAAAATAAGAAATTGAGATAATAAGGAGATATACGGCACATATTAGCATAAATACACCTATTAATATATGTGTACGTTTATCTTTGAAAAAATTAAAAATATTAGTTTTTTCATTATTCCTATTTTCCGAACGATTTCGCTTGCCTTTTCTCGTTTGATCTTGTTCTTGAAGGCTATCAGGATCGAAATTGTCTGTTGATATATTAAAAGAACTCATCTGTGATTCTTGAGACAATAAAAATTATAAATTATGTAATGCTTCTATTGTTGCAATTGGGTTTGGTGCCGAGAAAACAAAATTTCCGGCAACAAGGATATCAGCACCTGCTTTAGCTAATTGTGCGCCTGTTTCCAAGTTAACACCTCCATCAACTTCTATTAGCGCATTAGAGCCACTTTGTGTGATTAAGTCTTTTAGTTGACGTACCTTTTTTAGCGAATTTGGTATGAATGATTGCCCTCCAAATCCTGGATTAACTGACATGAGTAATACCATATCAACTTCGGTTATAATATCTTCAAGCATGATTACGGGTGTGGCAGGATTAAGAGTTACAGCTGCTTTCATTCCAGCTTGTTTGATTTGTTGTATTGTACGATGAAGATGCTGGCACACTTCATAGTGTACATTCATTATTTCGGCTCCGCAATCACGCACTTGTGATACGTATTTTTGAGGTTCTACTATCATTAAATGAACATCAAGAGGCTTTTGTGCAGTTTTTTGAACCGCCTTGATCACAGGAAACCCAAATGAAATATTGGGAACAAAAACGCCATCCATAACATCAAGGTGAATCAAGTCTGCAACGCTTGCGTTGAGCATTTCAACGTCACGTTGTATATTACCGAAATCGGCAGATAGTAATGATGGTGATACTTGCATAGTTGTTTATTTTGGTGATTGTTTAGGCTTGACCAAATTCCAGATTATAAATATAATACATATCACTCCAATAGCCAAACCAATATAAGTAAGATAATGATTGTATTCTTCGATTTTAGTTAAAAGTTGCTCTTTCGTTTCAATACCCGGAATTGTCGTTAGTAAATATCCTACTGTAGCGAGAGCAATGTTCCATATCAAGGCCCCCAATGTTGTGAAAATTGCAAATTTAGTAATATTCATGCGTGCTAATCCTGCCGGTATTGAAATTAATTGTCTGATACCGGGTATTAATCGACCAATGAATGTAGATAAAGCACCTTTTTTATCAAAATATTGTTCTGCTTTCTCTACCTTTTCTTTGTCAAGTAATAAGATATGACCTAAACGACTTTCAACAAATCGATAAATGATGGGGCGACCTAACCATAATGCAAGATAGTAATTAATATATGCGCCAACGAGAGCTCCTGCTGTCGCAACAAGAATTATCATATATATATTCATATCAGCATTTGCTTGTAGTGCTAAATAAGCTGCAGGGGGTACTACCAATTCAGATGGGAATGGGATAAAAGAGCTTTCTATAATCATAAAAATAAAAACAAACCAATAATTGGCATTTTCACAAAACCAATTAAAGAAATCAGTAGCCCATCCGGCAGAATCAAGTAAAATAAAATCTAACATATTAAACATTATAAATTATTGACAAAGTTACGACCTTTAAACAGAGAAAACAAATACTTTTATATAATTACTTGTTATAAAATTCCAATAGAAGAGAACATCTCTTTATAAAATTGTGCTTTCTTTTCAATTGCAAGAGGATAGGCACGTGATGTTGATGGCATTCTGAATATTTTTATTTCTTTTCCATTAATTGATGTTTTTGAGTAATCACCGATATTAGGGATAGAGGTATTTGTTAGTTGTGCAATTACTTGTGCCGCTTTCTCGCCTGTGGATATAATTGCACTACAATCCGGTATCTGTTTTAATGTCTCTATCAAGGGAAGAGGCTTGACTATTTCAAGATGTTTGTCAGATGCGTTATCTTTTAACCGTTTGACTTCTAAAGCAGAGTCTCCAATAGCAATGCTTTTTTCAGTTAGAAAATACTTAATCTTGTTGATATTGAATCGTTTTAATGTGTTATCGATGAAATGATTTTTGTCGTTGAAAAAAATCAAACCCATTATTCTCCAAAAATCATTAATGAAATTGGGATAATAGAATTCCATTGACCATTTGTTTGGCTTAGGTGGGAATGTGCCGAGGATTAGTATTTTTGCATTGTCGGGGATATATAGAGCCCATGGATGCAGTTCAATATTAATGTTGCGTAGAGTCATAATAATGCAAATATAATATTTTTCAAACATTATTTGAATATGTTTGCTACTAATTGGTAAAAATGTGTAATTTTGTAATTTAATTAGAAATGTTATAGATATGAAACACATTATAAATAGTTCAATAATAGCAGTGGCTATTTTATTTGCAAGTTGCTCATCGCCTAAAAAAGTTCCTTACATGGTTGATGCAGAGACAATTCCAACAGAAATATTGGCTCAAGCGAGTGTCATTTCAGAGCCTATTGTAATGCCTGGAGACTTATTAAATATTGAAGTTTCGTCTACTAATATGACAGCGGTAGCACCATTTAATAAAGGTAGATATGTAGATGTTGATGGACAGATCATTGATAATAAGAGATCTAATACGACTCAATCAAAATTGGAGGCATCTACAGATTATTATCTTGTTAATAAAAATGGTGATATTGATTTTCCAATATTAGGTAAATTGCATGTTGGTGGAATGAATAAAGCTGCTATTGAAACTTTAATACAAGGAGAATTATGTCCAAAATATCTAAAAGAAATTCCGGCTGTAGATATTCGTTTTATGAATTTTAGGGTTACTGTTTTAGGTGCGGTAAGGAGCCCTGGAATCGTAGAGTCTACAAATGAAAGATTAAATATTTTGGAAGCATTGGCTAAAGCCGGAGATTTAGATATTAAAGGTTGCCGCGATAATATAATGCTTATTAGAACAAATGCAAATGGAGTAAAAGAAATTATACGTCTTGATATCAATGATAAGAATATATTATTATCTCCATATTATAATTTACAACAAAATGATATAATATATGTAACTCCAAATAAATCTATGGCGCAGAATGCATGGCAGATGAATCCTGGGGTAACAGCAACATTTGCTATTATTGGTGGATTGTCAGGTATTGCCGGTCTTGTATTTAGTATATTGAATTACACAAAATAAGAAAAATCATGAAAGAAGATATAGAAAAAAATCAAGCACAACAAGAGGATACATTTGATGTGATTGGGCTATTGTTAGAATATTTAGCCCAATGGAAATGGTTTGTGTTAAGTGCAATAGTTTGCTTTGGATTGGGGTATGTGTATATTTCCAGAATTGTACCGACATATGAAGTGTCAGCATCAATTTATTTAAGTGATGATAATCAATCTTCAAAAAGTAATGCTGTCGCTCTTAGCGCAAATATGCCATTAATTGATACTAAAGATTATATTGATGAAACAGAGATTGAGATATTGAAATCTCGTAATAATTTGATTAAGATTGTCGATAGTCTTGATTTGGCGTATTCGTATTATAAAATTGGACAATTTAGAGACGATCCCATATATGGGACGAATGTTGTTTCAGCAAGATTGGATTCTATTAGCTTGAAGAATTTAACTTCTCCTATTGATATTATTGTATCAAAAGAGGATAAAATATATACTTTTGATTTGACAACAAAATATGGTGGAGTTGAAGAACATAAAACAATAGAAATTGACTCATTGCCAATTTCTGTTGAATTGAGCCATGGGACTTTGCAACTATTACCATCAAGAACTACAGGATTGCTTGAAGGAAAGCAAAAAATAGTTGTTTCTAATCCGAATTGGGTTGCAGCCCGATTGTCTAGTAATTTAAGAATTGAATTTGCTCGTAATTCAGGTACGATATTGCGTATAACGTGTACTACGCCAATGATTTCCGAGGGGGTAGATGTGATTAATACATTGATTAATATTTATAACCAAGAGATTATTGCCGATAAAAATAAATCAGCACTACAGACGGAAGCATTTATTATTGAACGTTTGGCTCTTATTGCGGGTGAATTGCAAGAAGTTGAGAAGGATGTTGAAGATTATCGTAGAGAAAAGAAGATTACAGATATATCAACTGAAGCAAGTATGTATTTATCGCAAACATCAGCCAATGATGCCGAAATAGCTCAAGTAGATGCAAAAAAACAATTGGTTAATGATGTAAAACGCATAGTCTCTGTTCAAGATGATTATACCCCAATCCCTCAAGTAATAGATGATCCGGCATTGAATGCAATGATTGAAGCTTATAATAAAAAATTAGCTCAACGAGCAGCAATGCTTGAAGGTGGTACTGAGAATAACCCTATTGTGCAAAATATGCAAGAGGATCTTGCTCGCTCAAAAAATGATATATATAGAGGTATTGCTAATGTTGAACATAGTTTAGGTGTTCAAAGAGGAACTCTTATAAAGCAGGATAATCGTATAACTGGTAGAATTTCAAATATACCAACATATGAAAGAGAATTGACAGGAATCTTTAGAGAACAAAGAATTAAAGATAATATATATAATTTCTTGCTTGAAAAAAGAGAAGAGATTGCATTGCAAAAAACATTGGCGACTCCCACAGCAAGATTAATTGATAACCCTCTTGGTCATGGTCCGGTCTATCCTAAACACTTATCTATATATGGAATTGCAGCTCTAATAGGAATTCTTATTCCTGCATTAATAATATTTTTGCGTAGAGTATTTTTTCCAATATTTAAAGATAAGGATGATTTGGAACGTGTTACAAATGTGCCTATATTGGGAGAAATTAGTATTGCTCCTTCTGAATCTAAATTTGTATTAGGGGATAGAGTAACTACTCCAATTGCTGAATTGTTTAGGCTTGTCAGAAATAATATCCAATTTGCACTTTCTGATAAAGAAAAGAAAGTAATGTTGGTAACCTCTTCAATATCAGGAGAAGGAAAGACATTTATTGCAACAAACATTGGGTTGACATTTGCATTATCCGGTAAAAAAACATTGGTTATAGGAATGGATATCCGCCGACCTGTTATTGCTCGAAATTTTGAGATTTCTAATAAACAAGGTGTAACAACATATTTGTCAGGGCAAGTTGAGGATATTAATGATATAATCTATAAGACATCTATAAATGAGAATTTGTATGTTCTTCCTGGTGGTCCTGTACCACCAAACCCAAATGAATTGCTGTTGAGTGATAGAATGGGGAAAATGATAGAAGAATTAAGGGCAAAATATGATTATATAATAATTGATACCGCTCCAATAGGAGTCGTGTCGGATACATACTTAATTGCTCAATATTCAGATGTACAATTATATGTAACTAGAGCTAATTATTCTACACGCAGATGCTTAAAAATAATGCATCAAACAATAGCAATGAGGCGTTTCACTAAATGTTATTTGATATTGAATGGAGTAAATATTAGATCAGGAAGTTATGCATATCGTAGATATGGATATTATAGTAAGTATGGATATAAGAGTACTTATGGATATGGTTATAGTCAAGCTGAAAAAACAACTCTAAAATCAAAATTGAAGAAAATTTTTAAATGATAACAATAAATTTTGAGAGCTACATCGTGGCTCTCTTTTTTTTGTGAAAAATAATCATTAAATTTGAGCGAATATTAACCACTCCCTTGGGAGATAAATTTTAATAACATGAAAAAATATTTAGCAGAAATGTTTGGGACAATGGTACTAGTTCTTATGGGATGCGGTACTGCTGTTAGTTTAAATTGTGGTAGTGACACTGCATCAGTTGTTGGTACAGCAATGGCCTTTGGTCTTGCAGTTGTAGCAATGGCATATACCATTGGTGGAATTTCGGGGTGCCATATAAATCCTGCAATTACTCTTGGCGCTTGGATATCAAAGCGTATTGATGGCAAGGATGCTGTAATGTATATGATATTCCAAGTAATTGGAGCTATTATTGGTTCTACTTTATTATGGCTAATTGTTGAAAATACAACAACTGGTTTTGCTGGAACAACTACTGGGGCTAATACATGTGATGGAATTGGTAATATCGCTGGAGGTTTGATTGTTGAGATTATATTAACATTTGTATTTGTTCTTGTAGTACTTGGAACAACAGATGAGAAGAAGGGTGCCGGTAATTTTGCTGGCTTGGCAATTGGATTAAGTTTAATATTAATACACCTTGTGGGAATTCATTATACAGGGACTTCTGTTAACCCAGCACGTTCAGTAGGCCCGGCATTGTTCCAAGGAGGTATTGCTCTTGAACAACTTTGGGTATTTATTGTAGGACCATTCGCTGGAGCTTGTATTGCCGCTGTTGTTTGGAGGTTAATTGGTGGATGCTGTGGCTGTTGTAAAACAGAAAAGTAGTAAATCATATTTATAATAAGTAAAAAATCCGGTGCATGCACCGGATTTTTATTTTATATTTTATATTTAATTGAATGCTTATTTAACGCGTTCAACGTATGAACCATCGCGAGTGTCAACTTTTACTTTGTCTCCAATATTGCAGAATAATGGAACGCGTATTTCTGCACCTGTTTCAAGAGTTGCGGGTTTTAATGTATTTGTAGCTGTATCTCCTTTAATGCCAGGCTCTGTATATGTAATTTCAAGGATAACACTTGTAGGCATTTCGCAAGTAAGAATTGTTTCAGATGCTGCGTGTACCATTGCTTCGCAGATGTCACCTTCTTTAAGAAATTGAACACCTTCTATGCTTTCTCCAGGAAGAGCAACTTGTTCAAAAGTTTCTGTGTGCATGAAGTTATATCCCATGTCATCTTTATAGAGATATTGATAAGGACGGCGTTCGATGCGAACTTCTTCAACTTTTACTCCTGAGTTCCATGTTTTATCAAGGACTCGACCTGTTTTTACATTTTTAAGTTTTGTGCGAACAAAAGCCGGACCTTTACCAGGCTTAACGTGAAGGAATTCAACAATAAAGAAATAGTTGCCATCGATGTCAAGGCACATTCCATTTTTAAAATCTGCAGTAGTTGCCATAAATTGATTTTATTGTTTAATGATTTATATGCAAAAAAATATATATGCAAAAGATTATACGAGTTTGCATAATTGTTTTGCAAAGGTAGTAAAATCGTTTCGCATAATAAATAAATTTTGCTGTTTTTCGAAATAAAGTTGTATTTTTGTAACTTATTTGTCTAAACTATTAAAATATTATCATGGAAACATCATCATTATTATTTTGGTTGGCTCCAATTTCGTCTGTCGTTGCTCTCGTTTTTGCTTGGGTATTTTACAGACAGATGAAAAAACAGAGCGAAGGAACTCCTTTGATGGAGAAGATTGCAAAGCATGTGCGTCAAGGAGCAATGTCTTATTTGAAACAACAATATAAGGTTGTTGGAATCGTGTTTTTAATTTTGTGTGTCATTTTTTCTGTGATGGCATATGGATTTGGTGTTCAAAATACATGGGTGCCAATTGCGTTTTTGACAGGCGGTTTTTTCTCGGGGTTATCAGGCTTCTTAGGGATGAAAACAGCAACCTATGCGTCAGCAAGAACAGCAAATGCTGCTCGTGAATCGTTAAATAGTGGTTTGCGTGTCGCTTTCCGTAGTGGAGCTGTCATGGGGCTTGTTGTCGTTGGTTTAGGTTTGCTTGATATTTCATTCTGGTATTTATTACTTGATTGGCTTATTCCTGAAGATGCCGCAACTCCAACGGCTAAATTGTGTATGATAACAACAACAATGTTGACATTTGGAATGGGAGCTAGTACCCAAGCTTTGTTTGCACGTGTTGGTGGTGGTATTTATACAAAAGCAGCTGACGTAGGAGCTGACCTTGTAGGTAAGGTTGAAGCCGGTATTCCGGAAGATGACCCACGTAACCCTGCAGTAATCGCAGATAATGTAGGCGACAACGTCGGTGACGTTGCCGGCATGGGATCCGACCTATATGAATCCTATGTTGGATCCATGATTTCCGCTATCACTCTGGCTGCTGTTGCGGC
>JAFSCJ010000007.1 GCA_017436845.1 Muribaculaceae bacterium | reverse complement strand
TCTCTCGCTTCAATTTGTCATTCCAGACCATTTTACCGCCACTTGACTTGTATGGATTGCCTTCCTCATTGGGGAAATCAAATTGCACAAACCAATAGTCGTAGAGTTGCTTCGCCATCGCCTCTAAATTATCATTTATCGCACGATTAAGAGCAATCTTTTGGTCTATTGATGAAAAGATATCACCAATACGTTCCTGCTCAGCTAAAGGAATTAGTGGTACAGGAAAGTTATTCAACGCATCAACAGAGAGTGCATATCTTTGCCCACTTCCTGATGCGTTGTTTGCAAAATATGTTCTCGCATAATCGGTGTGCAGCAAGGCATTAAGATATTTCCCGCTTAATTTTTCAGAATTGGGCGTGATAAGTGCATTGTGATATCCCAGAATTACATTGTCGAAATCATCGGCGATGTATGTCGCAATACCAATATCAAAGCGAGTCTCGCTATCTTTGGTTAAAGCTACCTGTCCCCTCTTAAGTTTGAATCGTTCAATTTCATTTGGACGAGCTGTAGCTTCCATAAAGCTCTGCTCCATATCCGATGTGACAGCCCAATTATAGTACACATCTACGAAATTACACAGCTTTACTGGTACCTCGCCGTCCTTGATTTTCTTATCAACACCACTAATTTCAACAGTGGCAATTTCTCCTAATTTATATTTCTTCATCTTTTATTCTTAAAAAGGTAGATCATCAATATCCCCTAAAACCGGTTTGACTATCTGCGGAAATCTCAACTTATA
Organism: Muribaculaceae bacterium; assembly: GCA_017436845.1. Taxonomy (GTDB): domain Bacteria; phylum Bacteroidota; class Bacteroidia; order Bacteroidales; family Muribaculaceae; genus RGIG4079. Next base: position 60,347 of record JAFSCJ010000007.1, on the reverse strand, counting down.
AAAATTCAATAGAAATAGTCCAACGGTTGAAACTGCATTTACAATAAAGTAGGCATATAATGGTTCCGTAACGACATAATTAGAATCCATTTTGCCATGAAAAATGGTTTTATCACTTCTAAGATCATCAATAGCCTTGCATGCATTCAACAGGGAACTCGAAATAGTTTTTATTTCATTAGGCATTTCCGAATCTGTTGTCAACTTAAAAGCCTTGCAAATACTCTTTATTAAATTTGAGAGAGTATCTTTTTCATTCCACTCCACATCAATCCTGTCATCCTTTAGAATTTCTTTAATGATACTTTCCAATGCAGAGTTTGCTAATCCTACAGCCAAACTTGGATCTTCTTCTACATTTTTGAAGGCTTTCTCAAAAGTTTGGCTTGCCGTCTCGTAACTTGATTTCAGTTCATTTTTGAAAACAGGGATACTTGGAATGTAGTCAGGAGTTTCCACTCCTAGATCTATGGCTATTTTTAAAAGCGTATCTCCATCTATGTGATGCAGTGTTTTCTTCACATCAAGTTTTTTCCTCTCTTCGTCTTTGTAAAAGAGGTAGAAATTTTCATTGTCGCCATAATAATCATAAACGATGTGCCACTTATCAAGATAATTGGCAACATCTTCGTAACTCCTATATAATTCAAATAAGCGGTCATTTATATTCTGAACAATGCTCATTTGATATCGCGGTGAGATTTCCTTCATTATAGCAATCTGTTTTGGCTCTTAAGAAGAGCTTTCATTTGTTCTTCACATAGTTTGAGGATAAACTCTCTTTTATTCTTTTCGGCATCCTTCTGTTCTTTGCTGGCATATGGCATACTTTCAACATCCCTTTTCTGTTTTGCAATAGCAAACTCGATCCCCTCATGCAAGGATTTTTCGGAAATCTTCTGGGTTCCACCTAATAGTTGGTCAATCATAAATGCAGATAATTTTACACCTCCATCAGCATTTTTGGCCATCTCTAGCACATGCTCATTTAACTTATCGTAATCTATCATTCTTTTTAGTCTTTACCTTTATAATTCATACAGTTCTTTATCCTCCTTAAGAAGATATTCGTATTTTGTACCTTTGAGACTCTCCCTATCATAGCGCCTGCGATATTCCAAAATATAGAAAGCCACGGTTTCTGGATATGTATAAAAATATGCACGACATACTTTCTTGAAAAGCAATAGCATGTGTTCATTTTCAACGAAATCAAACATCCAAGTAAGCAGATGGTCTACCTCATCCTCCTTTGCTTTTCTGCTGCAGATGTCATCGACCAGTGGTCTGTATGCTTCCACCGCACGGTCTTGAAGGTCCAATAAGGCCTTTGCCATTTCTAAGATTTCATTCATGAATTCTTCCTCTTTCTGCTTATCTGTAGTAGTCTTTTGCACGTTTTTTGAAACAATTTAGCCGTTAAAGCGTTAAAAACATGGGCAATTCTTGGAAATACGCATAAAATGCATTACCTTTGCACCATCTCAGCAACCATGTGTTGAAGGAGAAACGGGGGCGATATTTTTATCGCTCCTTGCTTTTTATATAAGCCTCATATTCTTTCAACAGTTTTTCCTTACGGGACTTATAGGTCACCAAATAGGCCGTCCAAGGCAGAATATAATCTTTAGCCTTTCGTAATACTACCAAATAACCCTCATCTTCGTGGAAGATTAGAACATTTGTTTTGTTACCACGAGTATTTTCCCACACCTTTAAATAAGGATGTTCTGATTGGTTTATCATTGGAGCAGGCCATTTAATTCTCTCCATGCGTCTCAAATCGGGTTCTCTAGTTGCTTCATCTTCACCCTCAGATGTCATGTGCCAGAAGGTTGCCTCCTTGTCTTGCGATAATGGATATTTCTTCAACCCCAATCTCATACCTCTAAACACAGGACGTTTAGCTATAAAGTCCTGCTTGAAGCATTCATACACAGCCTCAAGATATTTATGAAAGTCTCCACCAAATTCACTCAATTCAATTAAGTCGGGGAGATTAAAGTATTCGTTATTTCCCATATCCGCTTCTCCAAACAAAGATGTTAAATTTATTCTCGCGATAGAGTGTGCTGGCCGTTAAATTATAACCGCTTCTTGCCTTAATACGTTCTATCAATTTCAATTTTGCTTCACTGGTATTTTTACCCCTATGGATATATGACAATGCGCCTATAAGCAAATCAGCCAATGCTACCAGTTCAACTTCTTCAGAACGCACTTGCTGAACCTTTCGTATTAAGTTTCGGTCAAAATCATAATGGTTATTACATAAAACTTCATGTAACTTTTCCACCTTACGCTGTCCTCGTGTATCCTTTATATCTATATAGATATTGTACCCACACCCAGGCTCAAAAAGTGTTTTAAGCATATTGAAGTACATTTTATAGTAGAAATCATCATGGGTCTGACTAAACAAATCATGTTTTAATTCCTGTTTGTTGGGAATAACTAATACACGAAAATGGAGGTCACTATTATCAAAGAAATAATTGACAACATCCATATAGAAGTCAAGTTGCCCTGGGGAAACCTTATTCCACTTAATCTCAAAATTCTTGCTTAGGCCATGTTCCTCCTTTATTTCGCGTATGCGGTGGAATATTTCATCTTTCTTGCTTTGAGGGCACCATATACCGCCAATTGTCATCGCACTTTCACCATCATGCTCCAAATGACAACTTTCATCACAATAAATATTATATAACTGTCCCATATATACAAACTTATAAATTTTAGTCGTTAAACTTCAAGCTGTCTAATTGCTTCATTATCTCCTCCTCTAAACGATGGCTTTCCTCAAACTGTTGAGTAAGAGTATTCTTATATTCAGTCATACGCTGGTTGAACTCTTCCTCTGTTATATCTACATAGTCAATCTTGATATCAAAGTATTGACCAGCAGAAAGAGAATAGCCTTTCTCCTTTATCTCATCGTAGGTTACAGCTACAGAGAAATCATCAACAGCTTCTTTATTCAAGAATGTAGTAACAATTCGTTCTATTTCATCATTGCTGAGGCGCACCTTTTTAAGTCCGTTGGCATCTTTGTATTCCTCGCCCAACTTGCTGGCATCAACCAAAATAACCTTTTTGGCAGATGCAGACTTATCAAAGAACAATACGCTTACATTTGTACCAGTATTTGCAAAAACGTTACTTGGCATAGACACGCAACCGTACACAATCTTATCTTCAACGATTTTTTGAAGGATATTCTTTTCAATTCCACTCTTAGCGGTGATAAATCCTGTAGGGATAACAATAGCACCCTTACCTGTTTTCTTTAATGAATTGATAACATGCTGTATGAAGCAAGTGTAGATTGCCATTGATTCCTTTTTCTTTGCAGGAACATTTGGTACTCCTGCCCAAAAACGAGCCGGCATGGCTGCTATTTTCTCTCTTGTATCAGAGAAATCCATTTTGAAAGGAGGGTTGCTTACTACAAAATCAAACTGACGAAGCTGTTGGTTATCGTCACTCTTGTGATATGGCGCTACCAATGTGTCGCCTTGAACAGCATGATCAAGTGACGAAACAAGACCATTGAGCAATAGGTTAAGTTTCAGCATCTTGTTTGAACGCTGAGAAATATCCTGGGCAAAAATGGTACACTTATCTTCTCCAATCTGGTGGCTCAATGCCATAAGTAAAGTTCCGGTACCAGCCGATGGATCGTAACACTCAATGCTATGCAAATCAGAATTGTCGCCTACAAGCAAACGAGCCATAATGGTTGCAATAGCATGTGGGGTGTAATATTCGGCATACTTACCACCACCTGCGGTATTGTAGTCCTTTATCAGGTATTCAAAGATATTTGAAAAGAAATCGTAATTCTCGACAAACGCTTCCTCAAATGAAAAGTTGGCTAATTTATCGACCAACGCACGTGCAAATGGGGCACGTTGAGCACTATCAGTTACAAACTGTGTCAGTGGCTCGAACAAAGGAATCTTGGTGTTGGCTGTAGTCTGAGTTGAGAATATATCTGCATTCTGCTCTGCAATATCCGTCATTGTAGAGTCGAATATTGTGTCAAAATCGCCTTTGCCTTGCTGGTTCCAAAGATTGGAAATCAAGTGATATGGTTCCAACATAGGTACATCGGGGGAAATTGCACTTTGCAAAAGCATGCGGTCTGTATCTGAGAGTTCGGCATAAGCCGTTTCCCACTTCTTTGCATCACGAACCTTCTTCGCAATATCACTTTTAGCATTCTTTACCTCGTATCCAAACTTGTCATTAAGAAACTTATACAAGAATACCTGTGTGATAATCTTATACTCGTTACCATCATTGCCCATTCCATAGGTCTTACATGTGGCCTTAAGGGCATCAATGAGTTCGATTGTTTTTTCTTTAATCGTAGACATATTCTTTATGATATTGCGTATGTTGCGTTATACTGGTTAATATATTGTTGTGATATTCTCGACTGAATGAATTTGTAATCTTCCATATCAGGCTTTATTTGTGGGAACTGATACAAACATCCGGCAATGAGACTCATTACAGTTCGACTAAAATAAGCATCTCTTTTTAGGATGTCGTTTCTATCGTACACTTTTGAATCGATATCATCCTTTATGATATTAAGGATTACCATAATTTCATCATCAAGGAATGAGAACATTGGTTGCTTGCCTTGCTCTTTTCTCTCTTGGTTTACTTCACGAATACGTTTATGAACACGTGCAAATTTTGCATCGCCTTTATACTTTTTCACCAAAGCATTATTGCGTTTCTGCAAATCTTGCAAACGTTGAATTATCTCATCGAGAGCTTTGGTTTCTTCATTAAACTTGGCAATGGTGTCTACCACAAAACCATGTTCTTTGAAGCGTTCCATGAAGGCCTCACGAAGAGAAATAAACTCAGGATCATCTTGGTCGAAGTTCTGAGTAAACGATGTGATAGTACGTTGCCATTTTTCTTTTAACTCCACACCGCCAGCAATGAGTTTCATCTCCTCAGAGCCTATCTTCGAGAAGTTGAACTCAATATCCATCATCGCTTCGTTGATGAGAGTTTTAGTCACTTCTCCCAAGCCAAAGGCTTCTTTTTGGTTGATAATGTCAATACGGTGTTGTACCTCAGAAAGAAGTTCTGGCAATTTGGAGATTTCCAACTTTGCAAACTTCTCTTTCATGTCATCATCACCAAACGTGCGGACAATATTAGCCATGTTTTTGGCAGCAGTCAGCGCATGCTTCAAGTCAAGCAGTACTGCCTTGTCCTCTTCTGTTGATATTTCTGACGAGAACTCTTCTGCATTATTATATGAGTAATCGAACAATGTCTGACGAATCTTCTTCATTTGTTCGAGAATCTCCTCTTTGTCCTCAATCACTTGGGTGAATGTATCGGTAGAATTGCCTTCTCCTGTTTCATCAACATCGTTAAAGCGGTTCAACTCCTGCAAGTATGCTTCGTTGGTTTCTTGGAAATTACGTTTAATATCAGCGAAATCTATCAAGAATCCATATCGCATATCCTTGTAAGGGCGATTTACACGTGTGATAGCCTGAAGCAGATTGTGGTCTTTTAACTTACGGCCAAAATACAAGCGTTTCAAACGGGGCGCATCAAATCCGGTAAGCAACATATTGAATACAATCAGAATATCAATTGTCATATTCTTCTTGAAATCCTTTACAATCTGCTTGCGAGTTTCTTTGTCGTCCGTATCATGCAATATTATACCAGCCTTCAAAGGTCTATATTTGCTTTGGTATGCAACCACAGGTTCTGCTGCTAATAGTGTTCCGTCAGGTAATTTGAACATTTGAGGCCTGGGCTGATGTTTTTCCCATTCTTCTTGGAATACTTCATATAATCTACGGGCCTGTTCACTAGTCTCGCAAATTACCATACCACCCAATGTTTCATCACCTTGTATTTTTCTGAATTCTTTAAGGTCTGAACTGATATATCGAGCCAACTCATTGACATAGTTAGGGTGTTCAATAATCTCAGACTTCTTGATATCCTTTTTCTGTACCAATGTATCCAGTTTGTCATAAACATCGGACAATCTTTCTTTGTATGAAGTTTCTATGTCCTCTCTGATTATCTTTAAAGTATACCCATCGGCAATAGACTTGTCATAATAGTATGTATGCAGATAATCTCCGAATACCTTACATGATGCACGTTCCTCTTTCAGCAACGGAGTACCTGTAAGAGCAATTTTAATGGCATCGGTATCGGCTTCAAACAAGTTTGCGAGAAAACAACCGCCTGGCTTATAACCACGGTGTGCCTCGTCCATAATGAACACTCGTTGCAAGTTGGTAGCATAGTCGTTTATGCGCACCTTTTCTTTGTCCTCAGCAAAACGCTGTATATTTACAACCGTAATCTCAGCTTGTCCGCTGGTTCCTTGTTGTGCCTGATTATTTCGGAACTGCTCCATCAACTCTGCTCTGGAATTTGCGGTAGACACAACAAGTCCACGAGCTTCAAACTCTTGTGTTGCTTGTTCCAACAAATCAAGGCGGTCAACAATAAAATAGAACTTGGCAACCTTATTCTGCTTTGCAAAGTAGTCATTGAGCATATATGTCAAGTGGTAAGACAACGCTGTCTTTCCACTACCTTGTGTATGCCATACTACACCTGATGTTACACCTTCGGACAATTTCTGACGAATTGCCAACGATGCGAATAACTGCTGGTAACGCATGATATGTTTTTGATCGGTAGATTCTATTTTCCCATCCACCTCTCGTTCCATTTTCACATATGCAATACCATATTTCAATATGTATAAGAAGCGCTCTGGTGAACACATTGAAGTCAATATTCTATTTGTTGGAGTATTGAAATCAAGATTTGTCTGATATTCGGGGCTTGTGTGAATAACCTGACAATTGTAATCACTCAATATTTTCTTTTCCTCGGCAGGGTTAATATCCTTATATACATAATCCCGATGGAATGGAGCGATCTCTTGTTGGCTGATATTATCCTCTCTGAAACAATTGAATGGAGCGGATGAACGTGCACCAGTACAATAGAATGCACCCTGAATGGGAACAATACCACCTAATGCATCATACTCCATATTGTTGGAGAATATCATCAGCTGTGTAATGTTGATAAATCTGCGGAACTTTTTATTGGGAAAACGCTCACGGTTCATTCGCGAACTTTCTGCTACCATACCGCCATGATTGTTTGGCTTCTTCACTTCAACAAAGCAAAGAGGTAGGCCATTCACGAATAAAGTTATATCAGGGCGAAATTCATCTTGCCCATTCTTGCAAGTGAATTCAGCAGTGAAGTGGAAGACATTGTTTTTGATGTTCTCAAAGTCAATCAACTTTACAGGAGAAACCGACTTGAGACGGTTATAGAAACCACGTCCCAAGTCATCATCGTTCAATTCCTTTTTTATATCCTTGAATACTTGTAGATATTCACCCTCGTGGCCAGGATTCAATTTCTTGAACTGCTCTTCAAAAACTTGCAAAAGGATATTTGTGTCACCATCATAGATAGTGCCATTCATATCCTCACTTAGTTTCCCGAAATATGAATACCCAATTTTCGTCAGATGAACCATTGCCGGCATCTGCACTCGTGTTGCTTCTGAAAATTGTTTCATATTATATCCTCCTTCACATCGCACTCAAAAGATCTTGCGCCATTACCTACAGGCATAGAACCGAATTTGTCATAAAACATACCGATCAGTCTGGATTCCAGATTTTTTGACTCTTGCTTCCCCTTACATAAGTAATAGTAAACTTTAGCACCATGGTATTTCATGTAGTTATATCTATCAAAACGCCACCATTCGTCATAAATATCGTTTATAGCACTTCGGAGATTCTTTTGATGCTCTTTTAATCTTCGCCTAATAGCATTTGCTTTACCGATATATATAATTTTTGACTCTCCTTTGGGATATACAAACTTGGTCTTAAGTGATGCTATGATATAAACGCCGTCTTTTGTTGAGACGTCTGATAAATCAGCTTCTTCAAGATTCTGTATTTCTCCATCTATTCCCTGAATGGGTCTAAATGCTTTGATAAATAACAAATCCCTCTTCATACCCCTTGCGACATTAGATATTGTTTATACTCTCTAACGATTAACTCTTTTATATCAACCCCAAGTAAATCCGAGATTTTCAGTAAGCTATTAAGGTCGGGTTGTGATGAGTTTGTACACCATTTTGAAACAGTAGATGGGTTTACGCCCAGCTGCTCGGCCAACCATTTGTTGGTGCGTTTTTTCTCAACTAAAACTACTTTTATGCGGTTTATATCTTCCATAACTTTGTTCGTTTGTAACAAAATTAGTGATTTTATTTCACTTTAACTGCAAATCAGAGGATTTATTTTGTTTTTTTGCCGCGTTTTTTGGGTACAATCCATCATTTCCGACATTCACACTCTGGTGAAGTTGTACTATCTTAATACCCCGTATGCCAAATTTTACCACCTTGTACATTGCCAAACAATTGTCCTTCTTTCATGAAAATTAACTGCATATCATTCAGTAGTTCTCTCACATTATTGGCGTAAAGCATATCTCTTGTATATGGAAAATCTGCATGTCGCATAAAGATATCCGCATACATGTTATTCAACATTTTTTCTAAGATACACACAAACAAATCTTGATTCAGACTTAAGGAGTCATCTTCGTACAAATTCACCTGTTGACGCAAAGCATTTGGCGAAATTTGAGAAGAATACACTATAGTTGCCAATTCGTCACCACTTCTAATGTTATTATATGTGATATTCAACCTAATATATAAGGGTGCGTTTTGAGATAAATCAACGATAGCTTGAACAGATATATTTCCTGAAACACATTGTTTATCATCTGGGTGGATAAAATCAATAAACTCTAAATTTCTTTTTAAAATATCCGTTGTAGTTATTTTAGGCTCTATAAATTCAATTGAATTTGTTGGTTTTCGCTCAATACGTAGTTTCTCAATAGGTGCTTTTCCCTTTTTATCTAAAGTCTCTTTTTTAGAATTGGACAAATCAATCCACACGTGTGGATTCCGTTCTTCTGTAGTATCATATGAATCCCATTCCCAATCTCTAGTAAAACCTAATACTTTAAGAGCATCAGTAGGAATACATTTTGTATAGTTTTCATGAAACGCCATTCTTCCATTAACATGAGGAAGTACATACAAGAATGCCAAATCAAAAATACGTAATATACAAAAATGCATAGGAGTATCATCTGTATCATATAGATCTTTACGACTACAGATGTATATAATAGGCTCTTTTACTTCACACAAACCATGCATTTGAGCTATTTGAGGATAGTGAGAAGATTTCGGACGCCCAAAACGAATCCATTTGATAGTCGTCTTTAGTTGGTCGAGATACTCATTATCTATCAAGTCGATCGCAATCTTACAAAGTGCACGATAAATCCCCTGAAGTGTAACAGTTCCAGAACCTACAAGTTTTACTTCTTCAGTTACATCTTTGTCAAGAAAAAGACTGACTTTCTTGTCCTCAATAACATAATTGCGACCGTAGGCCTTAGGAACTCCGCCAGATTTCTTCTTTACTTGGTGCGTGCTACGACGAAAATCAAACCATTCGCAAAGGTTCCTTTCTATTCCTTCACCAAAAGCCTCATTACATCTATCACACTCTTCATAGCAGATTAAATTCTTATGGCCACCAATACTTTCAGGAACTGCATGAGCTGTTTTATCAAACTTAACAGCCGGTATAGATTCTCCACAAAAGCGACAGACTCTTTTGCTTCTTTCAAGTTCTCCTACTTTGGCATGGCCATAATATCTCACATCATATTCATTGAAAAAAGTTGCAGCATATTTGTCAAACCACTCATCTGCATCCTCTTTGCTTTTTCCTTTTTTTATACAAGATAGTTCATTTAGTATTTTATAAAGTAGCCTTTGAGAAGGGAAAGCATAAACCACGCGATATACAAAGAACAATTCATCATCTTCTACAGACAATAATGTTTTATAAAAAGAACTTATAAGGCTTTTATGACTATCCTTGTCATTAGTACATATTTCATCTCGCAATGATTTGGCTTCATTTTTAATATGCGTATCCATTTTTACAGCCTTTCCTGTCGGGTAATCGTATTCTTGATCATTCCAACCTCTCACAAACGACCAACCACATATCGTATTTAACATTTTCATTTGTAGTTTGTGGTTAGGTTCATCCCAATCAAAGAAATATGTTCCAATTGATGCGCGTGTTATAAGAAAGAAACAAAAAGTTCTATCTTGATCTAATGTATTAATATCCCCCATAGATATAATCTTCTTTATTTTATTAAACATTATTTTAGAACAATCCCTCATTTCCGGCATTTTCACTCTGGCGAAGTTTCTCCATAATCTTATCAGCTATCTCGTCTGATGATAGCTTGATGTATTCAAGGAATGTACGTTGATCTTTGTGCCCACTGATTGACATCATCTGCACAATATCGAATAAGCCTGTCAGGTAGAGATTGGTAATTCCGCTTCGGCGGGCGGTGTGAGATGTAACCAGGTCGTAGCGGTATTTAATGACATCGCCATCCTCGTTTCGCATAAATTTTACATCACCACGTTCTTCCATTGCACGTTCTCGCATGGTAAGTTTGGTAATCTCGGTTTGTCGCAATGATGGTACCTCTTCGGATAAGCGTCTAAGTATTCCTTTTATATATCTATTAAGGATAACATCAGAAACTTCAGGGATATTGAAATCGTAATGCTCGGCAATACGCAACAGGTTGTCGTTCATAATGGGAACAACAACCGGTGTATTGGTTTTCTTTTGTATCAGGCGGACAACCTTATTACCCCTTGCAGTGGTGGTAAAATTGTTTGCGGTCAATACAGAGTAGTCGCTGTATCGCTGACAAGTGTAACAGCCAACAAGGAACACATCACGCACTATGGCATCTTCGCCCTTTAATGGCATTTCGTATAAGGCCTGAAGTTCGGCGTCATTCAGGTATATCTACCTTATCGCTTTCGCGCACACGGATTTTTGAAAAGCACTTTTCGGCAACGGAATTGTTGTGCAATTTGGCTTTATGAGCATAGCCAACCATTGCACGGAAACAGACAAGATACTTGTTGATGCTTTTGGGCATATACTCCTCTTTCTCCATCATGTAGAGGAATTTATCCACCAATCGCTGGTCGATGCTCTCCCATGTAAAAGGGTGTTTCTTGTAAAAGCGTTCAAGAATAAGTCTGAAGGATTCCCACACTTTACAAGTGTTGGCACTGTAGGTATTGCCATTGTGCTTGATGGAGCCCTCTTTGATTCCTACAATGAAGTCATCGAGGAATGTTCTCACATCTTTTTTGCGTGCCTCCTCTGCTGCCAACCTCTTCTGTTTACGTTCTTCTTCCTCCTTGCGTTGTTGCTCTCTTATTTCGGCAAAAACAATGGATTCAACCGCACGGTCTATGTGTGTATCTTCAAATTTTTCTTGACTCAACAATTCTTCCAATGCTTGGTCTATGGCGCACATCTTACGATAGAGAGTCTGCCCATCTTTAGTTCGGTAAAACTTCTCCAGACTTGCAGCATCTCTATTCGCCCTCTCCCAAACATTGCGGTCAATCACAATTCGTGTATTGACATTCTTGTCAATTTTAGGAACGCGCTTCCTTATTCTGACGAACAATGTAGCCTCCTTGCTTGTGCCTTTTCTCAGAAAATAGTTACCCATAGTATTTTTCTTTATAAATCCTTTACAAAGATAGGGAAAGAATCTGAGATTTGTCACCACATTGTCACCACATTTTTAAAATTGGCTTAATATCGACTTTTTAAAAGAAATTTATAAAGTGTTATATTTCAATATATTCCTTATTTCATTTGATTTTCACGATTAAATAGAATAAAGAAAATAGAGTTCTGGTGGCACCACAGCAAAAGAGAGTTACAGAAATGTAGCTCTCTTTTGTTTTATAGCTCCTTCGTGTTTATTCTCCGATATTCAGATCCACGCAATCACTCCAACCCCCCCCAAAAAACTTTAACAAAGATTAATGCTGACCGTCGGAATCAGTCGGTATACGATTGAGCCTAGGATGGATGATACCTCGTCATAGCAGACGCAGATGTTTATATCACTACATCGCAGTCTTCGATAGCTCATTGAGGGAGCCCCAAAGGAGCCTTGACTTAATCCGCATACATCTCTTAATGGCTTTGATACTCTCAAAATTTCTTTCTCCAGTTACATCTTTTTCTACGTTTTCTCGTCTTTATAATGTAATAAGATTTTTAAAGAAAAAATGGAAAAAACAACTCAGCTAATCTTGGAGATACTAAATACTGAAAAAGAACGACTTTTTCAGTATGCAAGTTATCGGCTATATGATATTAGAGATGTAGAAGATGTGCTTCAAGATATATATGTTCAGATTCTCAACAATCCTCAACGATTTAATAAGATCGAGAATAAGCGTGTTTATCTATATCGGGTTCTGTCCAATAAGTGCACAGATTGTTTAAGAAGCAATGCTAAGACGAAATTTATAGCAGATATATCATTCGATGAATATAATCTTGAAACCTTGCAATCTGAGAATTTTGAGGAGGAATTCAGAATGATAAATCATCTTCTTGCTATTTTACCACAAGAACAATCCAATGCTATCCGGCTTAGACATCATAGTAATCTTTCTTTCCAAGAAATAGCCGATGTAATGGGAGTGCCGTTACCAACGGCAAAAGCGAGATATCGCTATGGTTTAGAAAAAATCCGTAACGAACTTAAAAAAATGAATCTATTATAAATAAAATATGGTTATGCAAAACGACTTTCAAAAGAACTGCGATTATGAAAAAGTAGCTGAACTACTTACGCCAAAACATCCGAGGCAATGTGAGTTTTCGTTCTCAACACCCCCAAAAAAACGGTTTACACGCAAGATATGGGCTGTCAGCGGCGTTGCAGCTATGTTCGCTATCGTTCTGACAATCGCAATTAAATCAGTAATGCCTGTTTCGGCATCTGAAGTAATCAACTCTGCTTTTACGACCCTCACTGATGCAAATAGCATTAAAGTAGAATTTGCGTGGCGGGGGATAAAGGGGGATTCGGAGGAAATATATACTTCTGACCCATTAGGGAATATGGTTGAAGGAACTATGTACATTTTGCGCAAAAATGGCACAGTGAAGACTCGTATTGACTGGCATGATGCGGAGAAAAACTCTATTGTTTTCAATGGTAAAGATTATATTCGCCTAAGGAACAACGAGATAATTGACAAGCACCCGTCTTCTTTTGGAGAGGATCTGATGAATCTCTTCAGTCATAACACACTTCCGAAGTACTTAAAAGACAAATCAATACTGTCAAGCGACGGGAATATTTTAAAAATAGAGAGCTGCAAAGGTGACATAACAATTCTTGGAGAATTTCACAAGGATAGTAAACGGCTTTTTAAAGCATCAGCAAGTGTTTCACTGCCCAATGGTCTGGATTTAAAAATGATAGAGACCAAGTCTATTGAAACAAACATAAGAATTCCTGAATCATTATTCTTTGAGTAAACCATAGTATTAAGTGATTACATCCGATCTTATATAGAAGGAAATACAGTTACAATCGTATTTTCTACTCAACATATCATAAGATATAGAAATTAGGCGTATTTTTCAATAAAAAGCCTCAATCGTGAGATTGAGGCTTTGGTTATATATTAGAAGGGTCTAATTATTAACCGTTAACTTTCTTCATGTGAGCGATGAGTTCGAGTACTTTGTTAGAGTAACCGATTTCATTGTCATACCAAGAAACAACTTTCACGAATGTGTCAGTCAAAGCGATACCAGCTTTAGCATCGAAGATAGAAGTGCGAGTGTCGCCAAGGAAGTCGCTTGATACAACTGCATCTTCAGTGTAACCAAGAACACCTGCAAGTTCGCCTTCAGCAGCTTCTTTCATAGCAGCGCAGATTTCAGCGTAAGTAGCTGGTTTAGCCAAGTTAACGGTAAGGTCAACAACAGATACGTCAAGAGTAGGAACACGCATTGCCATACCAGTCAATTTGCCGTTAAGTTCAGGAATAACTTTACCTACAGCTTTAGCAGCACCGGTTGAAGAGGGGATGATGTTGCCGGCAGCAGCACGACCACCACGCCAGTCTTTCAAAGAAGGACCGTCAACAGTTTTTTGAGTAGCTGTAGTTGAGTGAACTGTAGTCATCAAACCATCTGTGATACCCCATTTGTCGTTCAATACTTTAGCGATAGGAGCCAAACAGTTAGTAGTACAAGATGCGTTAGAAACGAATTGAGTTCCTTTTTCGTATTTGTCAAAGTTAACACCGCAAACAAACATTGGAGTGTCATCTTTAGAAGGAGCTGACATAACTACATATTTAGCACCAGCGTCAAGGTGACCTTGTGCTTTGTCTTTAGAAAGGAAAAGACCTGTAGATTCTACTACGTATTCAGCTTCTACTTCGTTCCATTTCAAGTCAGCTGGGTTACGTTCAGCAGTTACACGGATGTTTTTACCGTTTACGATCAACAAACTTTTTTCCAAATCGTAGTCGATAGTACCTTCAAATTGACCGTGCATTGTGTCATATTTAAGCATATAAGCCAAATAGTCAACTGGACACAAGTCATTGATACCTACGATTTCGATGTCATTTCTGTTTTGTGCAGCACGGAAAACGAAACGTCCGATACGGCCAAAACCATTAATACCTACTTTAGTCATAATTAATTAAAAATTATTGGGTTATTAATAATCTCTTTACCTTGTTTACTATATTAATAACGATGTTGTTATTATTAGCAACGCAAAATTAGTAATTTTTTTTCAATTACATGGTAATGAGATGAAAATAAAGGAAAAATTTCCTTATTTTTGTGCTCGGAAAACCAAATTTATCAATTTTAAGATATTATTTTTATTATGAAGTGTAAATTTTTATCTGACTTTAAAGATTTTGCTGTCAAAGGTAACGTGATTGACATGGCTGTCGGTGTCATCATTGGTGGTGCATTTGGGAAAATCGTTACATCATTGGTTAACGATGTAATTATGCCTGCTGTTGGGGTTGCTATTGGTGGCCTTGATTTCAAAAACCTTAAATGGGTGATGAAAGATGCAGTGATGGATGGCGAAACAGTAGTATCTCCCGAGGTGGCTATGAATTATGGCAATTTTATTCAAAACGTGGTTGATTTCATTATTATCGCATTCTGTATTTTTGTCATGATTAAGTTCATCATGAATCTTAAACGCAAAAAAGAAGAACCTGTGCAAGAGCCTGCTCCTGCTCCGGAACCAGAACCAACAAAAGAAGAATTGTTGCTTACTGAAATTCGCGATTTGTTAAAAGAAAACAACGCTAAAAAATAAACAGAACAATATAATTTAAATGAGAGTGTCCGACAATAGTTAGGCCCTCTCATTTTTGTTATAAACGGGAAATTACTTACTTTTGTACTAAACAATAATTATTTAAAGTATGCGACCGATTTTTCTTGTGGGATATATGGGCTGTGGCAAGTCAACTCTTGGACGTGCTGTGTCTCGTGCATCAGGAATGAGATTTATCGATTTGGATAATTACATCGAAGGGCGTTATCATCGCACTGTAAAAGAGATTTTTGCTGAAAAAGGGGAAGATGGATTTCGCGATGTAGAACGCCGAATGCTTCATGAGGTTGCTGATTTTGAGGATGTTATTGTTGCTTGTGGCGGTGGTACTCCGTGCTTTTTTGACAATATGGAGTATATGAATGAACATGGCACGAGCGTGTTTCTTGATACTCCGATAGAAAAGTTGCATAGCCGTTTGATGAAAGGAAGACACAAACGCCCACTCATTGCTGAGAAGAATGACGAGGAATTGCGCCAATTTATCATTGAGGCATTGGCTAAGCGCATGGAGTATTATTCTAAAGCGCAAGTCATTTTTCCTTCTGACCTATTAGAAACTACTAGTGAGATTGCGCAAACAGTGAAACTATTCTTAGAAAAATTTTCTATAAGTCCAATAAATTAATTATCTCAATTCGTGTCAACAAGGAAATTCTATGTAGTGTGGGAGGGACGTAGTCCGGGTATATATGACTCATGGGAGGAGTGTAAAGACCAGATTGATGGCTTCCCCGGAGCAAGGTATAAAGCATTCCCAAGCCAAGATGCTGCAACGGAAGCTTTTCGTGGAGATGCTTCAGAACACATTGGAGTTCTGAAGGCAATTGCTTCGCATAATCCTGTTGCTGTAAATTATTCTGCGTTTCCTGAAATAATACTTGACAGTATAGCTGTTGACGCGGCGTGTTCAAAAAATCCTGGTCCGGTAGAGTATCGAGGTGTTGATACAAAAACCGGAATAACGTTGTTTAAGGTTGGGCCGCTTGCCGATGGTACAAATAATATAGGCGAGTTCCTTGCCATAGTTCATGCTCTTGCGATGACTGCCCAACAGGGGGTTGCTACTCCCATTTATTCTGATAGTCGCACCGCTTTGGCTTGGGTGAGGGATCGAAAGTGCAAAACCACATTACAGCGCACTCCCAATAATGCTCGCATTTTTGAACTGATGAGACGAGCTGAAAGTTGGTTGCAAACTCACTCCTATGCCAATAAATTAATAAAATGGAAAACAGAAGAGTGGGGTGAAATCCCAGCCGATTTTGGTCGCAAATAATAAAAACGCTCACTTAAGTGAGCGTTTTGTTTATTTCCCGGTGAGGGTTTTGAAATAGAAATCGAGAACGTCGCGAGCAGCGGTGAATGAACTTTGTTGGTTGTTGAGTACTCGTTGCTCTTTGTCATTCAATAGCGTTGCGACATCAGGGTTGTTATAGAAATGGTTGCGAAGTTTCTCGTTAATGGTTTCATACATCCAGTAGCGAGCCTGCTCTTGTCGTTTGCGCTCAAAATATCCATTTCCTTTGACAAATTCAAAGTAGCGATCAATCATCTCCCACACCTCAGCTATTCCCAATTCATAGTATCCCGAATAGCATAATACTTCGGGCATCCACCCCGAAAGTGTCGGTGGAAATAGATGTAAAGCACTACGGAATTGTGCTTGCGCGAGTCGTGCACGGTCAATGTTATCGCCGTCAGCCTTGTTGATAACTATGCCATCGGCCATTTCCATAATACCGCGTTTGATACCTTGTAATTCATCGCCGGTGCTTGCAAGTTGGATGAGCAAGAAGAAATCAACCATTGAGTGTACGGCAGTTTCGCTTTGTCCCACACCCACAGTTTCGACAAAGATATTATTGTATCCTGCTGCTTCGCACAGCACGATTGTTTCGCGTGTCTTGCGAGCAACCCCTCCAAGTGAGCCAGCCGAGGGGCTAGGGCGTATGAATGCATTTGGGTGGATTGATAGTTTCTCCATGCGTGTTTTATCGCCAAGAATACTACCTTTGGTGCGTTCGCTCGATGGGTCGATTGCCAATACTGCAAGTTTGCCACCATCTTTCAATACATGCAAGCCAAAAGCATCTATTGATGTACTTTTGCCGGCACCTGGAACACCTGTGATACCGATGCGTCGTGAATTGCCGGAGTGGGGCAAACATTTCTCAATGATTTCTTGTGCTAATGCTTGATGCTCTTGCGAGAGACTTTCGACAAGCGTTACAGCTCGGCTCAGTGTTGTAACATCACCTTTGAGGATGCCTTCTACCATTTCGCCTACTGTTGGCAGTGGTTTGCGACGACGGCGTTGCATATAGGGATTTACAACAGGAGGTTGTTCTACTCCGCTATTTACGGTCAACCCGGTATATTGATCATCGTTTTCGATATGTTCCATGATGGTATTGATTATTTTGTAATCTCACCCACGATGCGTACTACGAGTTCCGGACGTTCGGGATCATTACTTATTATCGTTATGCGAGAATTTAATACTATATCGCTGATTTTAGCTGTGTCAATTTTTATCGTTACAGTAGCTGTTTTCCCTTTCTTGATTTTTTCTTTATCTATAGATATTTCAATTCCGGGATCGGTGGTAGAGATGCGACGGATGAGAAGTTCGTCTTTCCCAAAGTTTTCGATCTTAAATTCTTGAGAGATGATACCACTGTTGTGTTGTACTGCTCCGCAGTTCACTCTATCGGGAACTGCTATTGCCGGAGCATTCATGAGTTGTCCCGGTGTGAGTTTAGAAAAGTCCTCCTTGATTATGGTCGTTGCAGTTACTGGAATACGATATTCCGACTTTGTGTCAGGGATGAGCATCACGCTATCCTCTACCATTCCCCATGAGGGACATTTAAGGGTGTTTATATAAAATGTAAATGTTGCTTGTTCGCCGGGAGGAATAATCTTAGGAGAGATCATAACTGAAATATATTCAGGCAAGTTTTCCCATTGTGGAGTAATTGAGTCGCTACTGATGTTGTAAGCGTCAAGGAAGCACGTTTTGATTTTGCCTTTCATCACTTTCCCAAATGGAACGATAGCAGAGCGTAGTTTTAGCTCGCCTGCATCTACCGGGAAACGGCTTTTTATGGTTTTTTCTGATGCAATAACAACTCCGGAGATTTCCAATGTTGAGCGTTTTGGCTCAGTGTTAGTATCAATATAGATTTTCTTTTTAAATCGACCAGGACGCCCAACAGGGTCATAACTCACCGATATTGTCATTGAGTCACCGGGAGCGATAGCTTCTTTTGAATATTTGGGGCGTGTGCAACCACACGTAGCACGAGCATTAGTGATTACAAGAGGGCTGTCGCCTGTGTTTATGAGTGTGAATGAACATTTGGCATCGCCATCGTTTTCGTTGATGATGCCATAGTCGTGTGATGTAGAAACCCATTCTGCTTTAGGTTGGGCAGAAACAGCAAAACAAGCTAAAGCAAAAACAAATAGTGATGTGATTTTATGCAGTGTCATAATTTTTCTTCGCCATTATTTTTAGGAATTACAACTCCGGTGATTTTCAAAACGGGGCGACGACTTTTGTCGTTGGTCTGAATTTTCACTTTACGGTCAAATTCTCCGGGGCGACCGGCAGGGTTATAGGTTATCTTTATTTTTCCTTTCTCTCCTGGTTTGATGGGCTTTTCGGGATATTCGGGCTTCGTACAACCGCAACTTGCTCTTGCCGAAAGTATTACTAATGGCTCATCTCCCACGTTTTTGAACTCAAATTCATAGCTCACAGGGCCATTTGCTTCTTTGATAGTGCCAAAATCATGGCTTTTTTCCAAAAAACTGATTTTTGCGCCTTCGCCATCGGCAAGCATTGAAAATGTAGCTATAAATAATGCTATAAATGTTGTGAAAAATTTCTTCATAGAGATGTAACTTTTGTATTAATTTGGTAAAGTTACGGAAAAGCGTTGCGTAATGTGAATTTAAGTGCGTTAATCTATCTTAAACGGAGAGATTATCAACGCCAATTCCAAATAAAGCATAGTCATACCACACAGGGTCTTCGCGTCGGAATGAACGTAGTGTTGCAGTGAGTTCTTCTACAGCGCGTCGGTCGTTGGCGTTGCGATTGAGCAGCCCAAGTTGTCGTGCAGTGTTTCCTACATGCACATCAAGAGGGATAAAAAGCTGTGAAGGTTTAATCACGTCCCATACGCCCATATCCACTATCCCATCATTGCGCACGAGCCAACGCAAAGCCATGTTGATGCGTTTTAAGGCTGTTGTTTTAAGGTTGCCGGGCAGGCAGCGACAGTCTTGTTGTCCGCCATTGGCTTCGGCAAGAACACTGTTTAATGCTTCAACAAGTGACCAAGATGGAAATTCGGAATTGTTGATGCCCATTTTGCGCGCAAATTCTTGTAGAGAGCCATGTTTGGAATATATTTTGTTTAGTCCACGCAGATAATGACGCAGATTTTTGGCAAAAAAGGTGCGGTGAATGTTCATATCGGGCAGCTCTTCATAACCTTTGTCCATCACATAATCAAAAGGACGATATTCCATCAGAGATAGCATTTTCTCGCAGTTGGCACATATCATTTTGCGATTTCCCCATGCGATTGTCGCACTAAGTAATGAAACGATTTCAATATCATGCAGTCGCTCAAAGCGTCGAGGAAATTGTACCGGGTCGCGAGAAATGAAATCGAGATTATTTATGCGAGAGGCTTCTCTATCAAGTAATTCTTTTATTTCAGATAGTGATAAATTTTCCATTGAGTTTTAGTTAGACTATACCCATTTTCTCCATAAGGAAATAGGCGTTAAGATTATGTGCTACTCCTTCGTGTAGCGTGTAATCAAATGTCAGATTGTCGTCTTTGATTTCAGCTTCAAAACAATATGCCGATATATTATTGGGGAATTCATTGGCAAGGCTTCCAAGTACAAGGTCATGTGTGGCAAGAACACCACCAATGGGTAATGTGATTAATTTTTTCACCAATGCAAGTGAGCCTCGCTGTTTGTCGGCAGAATTAGTCCCTCGCAAAATTTCGTCGAGAAGGATAAACATCGGTTTGCCCTGCGATGCTTCATCGACTACGGCTTGCAAGCGTTTCAGTTCGGCAAAAAAGTAACTTTCACCATTGGCAAGAGAGTCGTTGGCTCTTAATCCTGTAAATAGAGACGCCGGAGTGAATATCATTGATTTAGCGGCAACCGGAGCTCCCACCATTGCTAATAAATAGTTTATGCCTATTGTTCGCAGATAGGTGCTTTTGCCCGCCATATTTGCACCGGTGATTATGATGAAAGAATGTTGTGCCATGATGGGCAAAGGGTTGTTGATGCGTTTAGACTTGTGAATCAATGGATGCCCCATCTTTTCGGCTTGCATTATCGTTTTGCCGGTGGTATCAATCTGAGGATATGTGTATTCGGGATTTTCAAAAGCATATGTTGCCAATGCACACAACGCATCAATTTCCCCCAAAGTATTCATCCATGTAGTGAGATTATCACCATATTTTTCCATCCATCGGTCAATGCGGTTAATGATGGTAATATCCCAAAGCATAGTCCCATTAAATAGAATGAATCCAACGGCATTGTAACGTTGATCAAGGGATTTTAATAGACGAGAGAGTCGTTTAATCGATTGAGATGCGTTTTCATTATTCTGTTTGAGATTGTTTTGTAGATTAATCATCAATGATGATTGAAATTGTGTATTTTCAATTTGTTGAAATAGTTGTTCGCGAGAAGTTAATCGTTCTACAGTAGAGCAGAGCCATTGATGTAATTTGCTGGTTTTTTTGCTTGCGAGGGACGCAACAAATAAATATCCGACAATCAGCCACATAATAGCAGTACCGGGAATAAATCCCATTGCATTTAATATTATAAATGCGATGAGAGTAGGTGTAGCGCAATAAGCCAAAATGGTGAGGGGTATAGGGAGATGAAATGAAGGGCGATTTGAGAAATCGGGAGTCTCTTGTCGTTCCTCTTTCTCAATTGTCTTTCCCGATGCGTGAAACTCGGTGCGCAGAGTGTTCATCTGTGCCAACTCTTTGATTGCTTTTTGACGGGCAACGATAGCATCATTATCGGTAAGAGGATTTTTTAGCCATTGGGCAAGATGAGACGCTCCGATTGAAGTAGCTGTCGAGTCGAGTATGGAATATAGTGAGTCTGCCCCAAATATATCGAGGTCAAAACTGAAACGATGCATCTGGTCAATGTGTGTGCGTCCTTGTGGTTGGCAGGAGAGGTCCCCGGCAATTACTCTCAATCGTGATTGGGCAAGATGCAATTTCGTTTCTTGTCGTGCTTTTAACCTCAACAAGCGGTCGTGATACTTTATTAGAAATAGAAATATCGCTAATCCGGCAACCGATGAAAGGATACACAATGTAGAACTATCCCAAAGCAAATAAATGCCGGCAACAATTGCAATAAATATTGCAACGCGCAACCATGACACCCATGATGCACGACGGCCAAGTTGCAACATAGAGGCTTGCGCCTCCCCGGCCAATGATTTATAATATCCCTCAGCTCCCATACTGCAAAGATACAATAATATAGTTTCATTGAAAAATCGCTCGGTACTTTTGATGTCGTACCGAGCGATGCTGTCTCTATTTGTTATTGTTGGTGTTCATTTTGAACTTAATGGGAATAGTGTACATTACGTTTACTGGCTTCCCATCCACTTTGCCAGGGATGAAATTAGGAAGAGAATTTACAACTCTCACGGCTTCGGCATCAAGTGATTCTCCTTGACTGCGTGCGACCTTAGTTTCTTTAATTTCTCCTGTTTTAGTAATGACAAATTGAACAATTACAGTTCCTTCTTTATTAGCCTTTATGGCTTCTTCAGGGTATCTGATG
This sequence comes from Muribaculaceae bacterium, assembly GCA_017436845.1. GTDB lineage: Bacteria > Bacteroidota > Bacteroidia > Bacteroidales > Muribaculaceae > RGIG4079. The sequence goes on along the minus strand of JAFSCJ010000007.1, from coordinate 38,063 downwards.
TTTTGGGATATGTACTCCATCAAAGCTTTCATTCCGCCAGGGAATTGTGGCATTTCATCAGGAGCTTTGATAACATCACCTTTCTCATTGTCGGGGCTCTGTTGAGCAGCATTTACTGAAGATTTTTCACTATCTTTGTCCGACATATTGGCAACAGCTTCGGTTGAAGCGACGCTTGACAGTGTTGAAGCGATAGCCGAGTTATTGACAAAGACCAATGCGAGTGCCGTTGCAGGCACTAAAGCTAAAGCGCGCATGCGTGCCTTGCTTTGAGATTTTTTTGATAACATCATAGTTATACGTTTTTTAAGTGAACTGTGATTTAGACTGTTGGCAATGGCAGCGAACCTTGTGCCGACAGTCTTTTTTATTAAAAATAATTGATACGTTTCAATATTTACGTTGCCTGATTTTAATACACTTTCATCTGCTTCATACTCATGAATATCTTGTAGTGCTGAACGCATGAGCCACGCTACGGGGTTAAACCAATTCAAAATAATAACTAATTCGGCAATTATCAGATCAATCCAGTGTCTCTTTCTTAGATGTGCACTCTCGTGAGCAATGATTAAATCGCCTTGTTCATCGTAATCTTTTTGATTCATTACAATCCATCGGCACCATGAAAATGGGACAATTCCCTTGTGCTGGTGGAGAGCGAGATTATATCCATTGACTTTAATGTGTCGCGATTTTTTCAAAAGGAAAGATGTGCGTAGTAGGGCTATTATTAGTTTTAATAGCAATGCAATAGCTCCAATGATATACATGTCAAGCAGAATTGTCAATACAGGTATTTCGGTTGATTTATCGATTTCTTGTTCGTGAGCAATTGTAGCAGTTATGTCACTAACTGAGATAATAGAGTTAGTATCACTGAGAGCGAGCGAGGGGATGGATTGCAATAGGGGAATTATTAGTAGCGCAGTGGCATAGATGGAGAGTAACATCATGCGATTAAAATGATGCAAAGTGGTGTGAGCAAGCAATGTTTTGTATATCGCCCACATGAGAATGAGGGGGAGTGAAATCCCTATTGAGTATGCAAAGATTGTTCCCATGATGATTTATTTGCTGTTATTCTCCCTGACTTGTTGTATCAACTCCTTGATTTCGTCGTCGCTAAGATTTTCATCTTTGAATAGTGCACTGACAACTCCGGTGAGTGAATTGTCAAAATATCGGCTCATGACTGAGCGGAGTGTCTTACGGCTATATTCCTCACGACTGACAACGGCATGATACAGATATGTGTTACCATATTGTTCATGCCCCACATATCCCTTCTGTTCAAGAGTTCTAACGAAAGTGGATATAGTATTGAAATGAGGTTTAGGATCAGGGTACTTTTCTACTATTTGTTTGACAAACAGTGGCCCGTGAGTCCAAAAGAAGTGCATCAATTCTTCCTCTTTGTCAGTTAATCCTTTCATAATAGATATTTCTTTAAAATTTAAAACTCGTAAATTAAGTAAAACATGTCAATTATAGAATACCTTAATGAGGTGCATTTATTCTCTATACCCGATAAAAGATTTGTCTAGGCAACGAAGTTTGTACATTTGACCTCATTTTTTTATCGAACAGGAATAATTTATTGTAAAATTAAAGCTTCCTAATAATCAATAAATATTTCAACTACAAATCTAAACTAAATATTTTAGTTGGCAAACTAAATCAAGTAGTTTTAACTAAATTTTATAGTTTTTGCGTAATGATGGTGTAAAATGGATAAATAAGAAAATAGAGAAGAAAGAGGGGAGCTTTTTGCTTTTTCATCTTTCCTCTTTCAACTCTCCATTAAAATAAATTTGCGGGAAATCGGGGAGAATGTTATTTTTGCATTGATAATTAGTGATTTAGCGTTGTGGATAACTATAATAGCGACATATCTCAAATTCATAATGATGGTAATGCGTTTGCATCGCAACGTTTTACCGACATTAAGCCTTTGCCTGAATCTTGTTCAAAATGGAGGCGCTCCCTGTGCCTATACAGCAGGAGCAAAAAACGGATTAACAGTCATCGAAATTCACTCTCCTACAAAATAATGGGGCCTCAGCTCAATATTCATAAAACCCTATAATAATTTTCATCTCATTTTTTAGTGTGTGATCACATTTTGAAGTTATATAAACTAATCCCCAGTCGCTACACGATGCCATAATTGATTGGCAAAGTTTTTTCTCTGTTGGTGTTAATGTTGATCTGATATCAATAGTATCAAATGGAGTTTTGATGGGTCTAACAAGGCAGATATAAGCATTTGCAAATGTTGGGTTAAGAGCATTATATTTTTCAATCAACTCATAAAGATATTCTGCGGGATCGCTCTTCCCATAGGTATATGACCGATAATTATAGGCTTTAAACTTTTTGTACATATAAAACTGGCTCAATCCTTCTATTGATTCATCAGGAGTTTTTACATCTAATATAAATTGAGAAATACCATATAAATATTGATAATACTCGGTTTTGATAAAATCTCGACGAAAAAGTTTATTTCGTATGTGCTTTTTCATCTGTCGTCTCTTATAGATTTTATTTCGTTCATTTGCCTTGCTTTTCACAAGTTTATAAACATCTTTAAACGATGGCAAATTAGGTTTGCAATTATATCGTTGCTCAATTGTTGCCAAGTTGTGCGATAACTTCAATTTATACATCTCTAAATCACTCAAGTTGCGCCATCCATTAGATAATTCCTCAGCAGTATCAGCCAATTGTTCTTCGGTATAGCCATAAAAAGATGTGTGCCACAAACAACATGCCGCAATCTCTTCAAGCGATGCAATTACATCGGGGGCTATTTCTAATGTTCTACACAACGACACCGACCACAAATCGCCCTCCATCGAAAAAGCCGAAAGATACCTTTTTTTAGTCCCCTCATCACATTCCATAGAAACACGACACAACTGAGAATTGGCATCAGAATCAAAGACCGGAGTAATGTTGCACAACATATCATAATGACATTTTAGAAAAGGGAGCATGTGGGCTTGCCCTGGGTACATTTTACAATATGCATCAGCCACCTTTCTAAAATCAACACTATGTAGTAACTCTTGATAAGTCATAAACGATTTCTAATAATTAAATATCCACACAGGAATGCCTTTTGCTTGAGCGATTTCAATCATGTGTTTTGTGCCGCTTGACTTGCCGTCCCAGAATGCGACGAGGTGTGTAGCAATGCTTAACATGTCTTCATTTCTCAAAAATCCGGCAAAGCGGTGATGACATTTCCAATTTGCGGGAAATAGTATTTTTGTGAGCCGATGTTCATCGGCATAGCGAATGGCAAGGGTATCGGCACCATCGGCCATTCCCGAAATAATTTTTATCTGCCGGGAATCAAAATTTGAACTGTTCCAAAACAATTCATCTAACTGTTGCGATATGTATTCATAGTCGTCGAAATCACGTCCACCTGCAACAATAACACGATGGGCATTTAGATAGGCTTGTCGATGTAATTCTTCCATAATATTGCGTTATTTCTGAGAGGCAAACTTTTGCAAAGTTAATTTTGTTTCTGCCCAATAACTGTTTATGCGTAATAAGTCAGGGATTGAAAACTTCTTATGATTACATATATCGTGAACGGCATGACAAATCACGATGTCGTCAAACTCTTTGCGACCATAAAACGGATACTCATTCCATGAAACGCCATCATCACCCATCGGTTTTTCCTCAGCGGCTATGGCATCAGCATTAAACCACTCAATATTACTATTTTTGTTGTCATATAAGAGATATAATATGTGATTCATTAATAAGAAATTTGAACCATAGAAATCATCATTGTCAAGAGTGAGAATATCAGGTTCACATTCGACGACAACACGAAGCGTTCCCCATATATTATAATCGTCATCAAATGTAGTGTCGGCAATAATCTTGTGAGAACTTGACAACTTTTTAACGCGATTAAATAATTGAGAGGTTAGTAGATAAAGCATTTCATTGACTTGTTTAAAACGCACAATTTCTGATGGAGTAGCTAAGAACATTTTATTTAGGAGTGTGCGGCGTTGATGCAATAAAGTTTTTACCTTTTCGCATTTTTCATCATTGCGCCACCAAAACGACATATACTCAATGTCGTTTCCGGTAATCGCTTTTATCGCCGATTCCACATTAAGCAAATCCTGTTTAAGATTAGATTGATTCATTTTATTGAGATTTTAAAAGGTAGAAACAGCAAGCACTTTCGACAATAAAGTTAACCCATTTTTTAATGGGTTAACTACAATCCTTAAATTTTTTCACATACAAAGTATGACGCACCAATATAAGATGGATTTATATCTACTCCATACTTTGATTTAAACAACGCCGATATTTCTTCGCGATATTTAGTTAGACTTAAAGGAGGAGTCGTTGAGGGTGTTGAGATTTCAACATTCATTCCAGGCTCAAGTTGATACCCCGATTTTACAGTCTTAAATTTTACTGAAATTTTCCAAAGTGCCATAATTTAATTTTTAAGTTAAACAATCCATTATTTTGGGCAAATGTAATGATGACATCTGCCATATTAAGGCATAGGTTGGATAAAAAGAGATTAAATCGGTCGGCATAATCATGTAGTTGCGAACTAACTTCACTCTGCAATTTTCTTAATTTACGGTCATTTTCATATCGTTCTTCATCATAAAATACATCTCCTGATTGACTTAGATTATAATAGAGTTTCACTCCCACATCACCCCGTCGATGCATCGAAAATGAGATATACCTATCAGAATAAATATTTTTAGGATTATCTAATCGAAGTTCCATCATTGCAGTAATCATGTGTTTCAATCGATTACTCCCTATAAACGCACCACTTTTAGTAACCTGTTGAATAGTTAAAAAGGTAGTGTGCACACCTCTATCATTTTGTGCCTTATTTTGCTTTTTGATTAGAGAAAGCAGTTGGCTTTCAGCCTTTTTGAGCGTAAGATTTTCCTCTTCTTTAATTATTCCTTGCAACTCATAAAATGAATCAATCGCAATTATATCCCACCCCAACTGCAATGTTTCTTCAATATCTTGAATACAATGTGATTGAGAATTAAAATCGGCTTCAACAAACAAGATTTCCAATTCCGAGAACTTAGGAAATCGTTGGACATAAATAGCCAAATCAATCTCGTTCATTTCAGCACTAATAAATAGAATCTTTGTAGAAGGATTTAGTTGTTGAATATTGGATATCATGTCAAGAATAATCGTAGTTTTCCCCACCCCAGGATCGCCAATAATCATATAATTTACACCTTTAGGTAACCCCTTATAACTACAAAGTAACCTATCGAGGATCGTTCCCGACATATAGTTGACAAACAAATTGCTGTCAAACTTTACATCTTTCATTTTGACGATATTCGTCATGAGCTTCTTCTTTTTACCACAAAGTAAAAAGAAACCTCTGCCCTTTCGAGGCAGAGGTTGTAGAAAAAAACTTTATTATATCAAAAGATTATTTATTAAAGATTTTTTTCAAACTGTAATATATATGGCTCCATAATTTCACTTAATTCCAAAAATCCACTCTTTACATCTTCAGAAGTAACTATTTTCTTATTTAATGTCCACTTACAATCTTTTCTCCACCAAGGTCCTTTTGTTACTCGGCAATTTACGACGTTTTTTGATAAAAAATCTCTAATAGGACGCCAATTATTACCTTCAATATGTAAATGAATTTCACCTCTATTTAATTCATAATGCAAATACCAATCATGTCGATTTCCTGCTTGAATATAACAGAAATCTCTCTCATATCGATATTGCCTATTTGTAAATTTGGTATTAACAAATTCCATAAAATCTTCTTTAGAAATTATTTCATTTGTTTTCTCCATAGCAATAAGATTTTTATATATTTTAGCAATTTTTTCTTCTATTTCTTCAAAATTGCTACTATTTACGGCTGCGTATATAAATTCTTTTATTAATTCTCGTTTTAACTTTGATTGATGACCTGATGGATGAGGCATGCCAATATACTTAATTCCATTTCTCACGCCATAATACAGCCCCTCACAAGCATACTTATCATTATATTCTATAAAGCCAGTAATACATCGAAAATAATCAGGAGCCCCCATACATATTACAACATTTTTCTTTGGATGTAAAATATCTATTAAGGATAATGTACATATTAAGGTCTTTTCGTATGCTTTAGGTGGTAAATCTTTTGGAGTCGGTGAAGCAAAAAAAGTAGCATTTGTAAGAACTCGTTTGCTATCATCTTCTAGCAAGTCTTTTGAAAAGGTCTTATTTAAATATGATTTTATATTCTGCCAATATTGCCATCTGCCTTCGTTCCTTCGATTATTTCTGTTTTTCCAAGTGTCATTTCCCTTTAAAAAATTGTGTCTAAAATTTTCGCTATCTTCAAATTTGCCTCCGTGTCCAGGGTTTTTCCCGAGAATAATTATTTCAGGACGTTCAAGTATTTCATTTATAGGACTTTGGCTTCCCATAAAACTATCGGTACGACCTAATTCTACTAATACATTCTTATAATGTTCAATGGTTTTTTCAGCCCATTTTTCTAATTTTTTTTGCATTGTCATATCTAAAAAATATGTTTATATTATTATACGTTGTATTTCCCTCTTATTCCTTCAATCGTGCTTGCTATTTCATTGCGAAATTCTATGGGCTCAATTACTTCGATGTCATTGCCGTGCCATAGAATTTCACGAAGTAAATCGGATGTTGGACGGAGCCATAGTTCAAATATGCTAAAATTGTCGTTTCGCTCTACTTCTTGTTGGCTATGGTGGAATGGTACGGCACGAATATAGTTTGCTTGCACTGATGAAACTTTCAACCTAATAGTCTCGGCTTTGATATCATTTCCCTCATTTATTCCATAACATTCGCTAAAATACTCTTCGGGATTGAAGGATTTTGGCATTTTGAATTTCTTGTCATTGGCAACACCTAAGTCCAGAATTCGATCGAGCGAGTATATGCGCACTTGGTCATAATATGGCGTACGCCCCACGACATACCATCGTTGTTTAAATAGTTTTACACAATATGGTTCAACATCAAACGTGTGACTGTTCTTGCTCCAATAATTTTGATAGGTCATGGTTATTGTGAGGTTGTTTTGCATCGCGTTGATGATGTTAGACAGGTGTTCTTGTCCCGAAGGGATATCTTCGAGCAATATGCGGTCTTTGATATTTTGATTATCAATCAGTAGATTGCTCACTGATATTGTGTTTAATAGCCAGTTGCGAATGCTCCCTCCTTTCAATTCGTCAATATTTGCAATGTAGTAGTGGTAGCCACCTTTGCGCTTGCAATCAATGATTAATCCAAACATTTCTTCAACAGCAACACGCCATTTGTGGAACGTGCGCAGAGGGAGTTCCAACCCTTCGCTCAGCTCATTGTCAAGCCATTTGGCATTTATCTCTTCAAATGAGATTTGCTTAGCTCGATAGATGGTTTCTACTAACCACACATATTTATTAAGCAAGTTCCGTGACATATTAATCGTTGTTTAGAATTTGTATCGCTTTTTCAGCAAGAGTGGCTGTGAGGCCATTGAGAGAGTTGGTTTGTACATGGTGTTCTACTTGATTGGCCAGGAAGAAACATTCATCATCAATAATGCAATAATTAAAATCTTTTGGCGCATTTATTTCAAGCCAAGCGTTAATTTCCAGTCCCTTAGCAAATCGTTCTGGTAGGCTAAATGAAGAACCGTTAATTTGATCTAAATACTTTGTAATAAGTAATGATGGGTTTACGGAATGAATTTTTACGGGAATATTGCGATTACTCCACATTTCTTGCAAGAACTCCACCCCATACTCTTTCCATGATGAAGAAATGATGATTTTAGCATCAGTTTGTTTGACGATTTCAAGTAAGTTATCAATGCATTTAGGATCAAATAACGCACCATATTCATCATTGTAATCCTTGCCTAAATGTTTTATTTCTTCAATGAAATTGTCTGAAACTAATACTCCGTCAAAATCAACAAAAAGATATTTTTCCATGTTATATGAGTTTTAAATGCAAATATAAACAAAAGATATGCAAAAAAAAGGCATATCTTTCTGTTTTTGATGATGAAGAGTAAAAGAGGCAGTTATGTTAAAAGAAAAAAGGATGTTCCGGAAGGAACATCCTTTTTGGGTTATTGTGAGTTGTTGTACTCGATTAGAGTTGAGGACCTGCAGCAACGAGTGCTTTACCAGCTTCGTTTCCTTCAAATTTCTTGAAGTTTTTGATGAAGCGTTCAGCAAGGTCTTGAGCTTTAGTGTTCCAGTCTTCAACGTTAGCGTAAGTGTCGCGAGGATCAAGGATCTTAGGATCTACGCCAGGAAGTTCTGTTGGTACTTCGAAGTCGAACAAAGGAATTTTCTTAGTAGGAGCGTTGTTGATTGAGCCATCAAGGATAGCGTCGATGATACCGCGAGTATCTTTGATAGAGATACGTTTGCCTGTACCGTTCCAACCAGTGTTCACCAAGTATGCTTTAGCGCCGTTAGCTTCCATTTTCTTAACAAGTTCTTCACCGTATTTAGTTGGGTGGAGTGAAAGGAATGCTGCACCGAAGCAAGCAGAGAATGTTGGAGTTGGTTCAGTGATACCACGTTCAGTACCAGCCAATTTAGCAGTGAAACCTGAAAGGAAGTAATATTTAGCTTGTTCAGGAGTCAAGATAGAAACTGGAGGAAGTACACCGAATGCGTCAGCTGAAAGGAAGATAACTTGTTTAGCAGCTGGACCTTTAGAAATTGGTTTAACGATGTTTTCGATGTGGTCGATTGGGTAGCTTACGCGAGTATTTTCAGTTACGCTCTTATCAGCGAAGTCGATTTTACCATTAGCGTCAACAGTAACGTTTTCAAGAAGTGCGTTACGACGGATAGCGTTGTAGATGTCTGGTTCGCTTTCTTTGTCAAGGTTGATAACTTTAGCGTAGCAACCACCTTCGTAGTTGAATACACCTTCGTCGTCCCAACCATGTTCGTCGTCACCGATAAGTTTACGTTTTGGGTCAGTAGAAAGAGTAGTTTTACCTGTTCCAGAAAGACCGAAGAAGATAGCAGTGCTCTTTTCTTCCATGTCAGTGTTAGCTGAACAGTGCATTGAAGCGATGCCTTCAAGTGGTTTGAAGTAGTTCATCATTGAGAAAAGACCTTTCTTCATTTCACCACCATACCAAGTGTTGATGATAACTTGTTCTTTAGTAGTAAGGTTGAATACTACTGCAGTTTCAGAGTTTAGGCCAAGTTCTTTGTAGTTTTCAACTTTAGCTTTAGAAGCGTTGTAAACAACGAAGTCAGGTTCAAAATCTTTAAGTTGTTCTTCAGTAGGACGGATGAACATGTTTTTAACGAAGTGAGCTTGCCAAGCAACTTCAACGATGAAGCGCACTTTCAAGCAAGTAGCCATGTTAGCACCGCAGAAACCATCAACGATGTAAAGTTTTTTGTTAGAAAGTTCTTTAACCGCGATTTCTTTAAGAGTGTTCCAAGTTTCTGTAGTTACAGGCTTGTTGTCGTTTTTATATTCTTCAGAAGTCCACCATACAGTGTTTTCGCTTGTAGCGTCTTTAACGATGTATTTATCTTTAGGAGAACGACCAGTGTAGATACCGGTCATAACGTTTACTGTGTCAAGTTCAGTAGCTTGACCTTTTTCATAACCTTCAAGACAGGGACAAGTTTCATCTTTGTAAAGTTGTTCGTAAGAAGGGTTGTAAACAACTTCAGTTGTACCTGTGATACCGTACTTAGTTAAGTCGATTTTGCTCATTTTTAATGACTTTAATTTATTGTTGATAAATAATTTGTATGCGATTAATTAAAACATCCTTGTTTACCAAATACAAAGGTAGTAACTTTTTTGGATTGCGACAAATTATTAAGGAAATTTTTCCGTATTGCAAAAAATTTTATTACGTTGATTTCTCTCAGCGCATAAAACCCTACCGCTATAACAATCCCCAACGCAAAATTGTTTAGTCTTTGCGGAAGATGTAGAGGGGTGAGGTGTCGTAGCGGGGGAGGGCGACGAGCTGGATGTCGGCTTGGCGTGAGGTGATGCTGCCGGTGCCATCGCCTACGGTGGCGCCCTTGGCTCTCAAAGCTGTGCTAACCTCGCGTGTGGCGATGTCGGAGGTGTTATTATCGTTGCTCAAGTGGCAAAGGAACACATATTTGAGTTTTGAGGTATAGCAGTCGGCAATGAATTGAGCGGCAACGGTGTTGTCGAGGTGTCCGTTGTCGGCAATGATGCGTGCTTTAAGATATTCGGGATAGCTGCCGTTGGTGAGCATCTCCTTGTCGTAGTTGCTTTCAATCATGATGTAGTCGGCCTGACGCATATAGAAGTCGACTCGTGGAGAGATGCTTCCGAGGTCGGTGGCGATAGCAAATCGGTGGTTGCCACATTCGATGAAAAATCCCATGTTGTCGGTGCCATCGTGCAACACGTCAAATGCTGTAATGGCGAAATTGTCAATGTTAAATGCAATTTCTTTATAGATGGGTTTGTGATAGTTTTTAATGAATCGAGAGATGTTGTGGCGACGCAATATCCCATTTAGTACTCTTGTTGTGCAATAAAGTGAGATGTGGCGGTATTTTTTAAGTATGGTGTAGGCATAGCGTATGTGGTCGCCATGGTCGTGAGTGAGGCATATCCCTTTTACTGCTTCGATGGGAATATTGTTGGCTTTCAGTCCGTCCAATACTTTTTTCATGTCCACGCCAGCATCGACAAGAAATCCCGATTTGTAGTTCCCTACGTATGAGCAATTGCCGCTACTACCGCTCCCGAGGCTGAAGAATAGCATTTTCTCGACCTCTTGTTGCTGTTTGATAGGCTCGTTGATGGCTGATTGCTCTTTCAATTTTTCGGCATGGCTCGCGATGTCGGGGAAAACAGGGAGTTTCTCCTTGGGTAGTTCGACTTCAAAATCGTCAAACAAGCCGGGGAAGCTATCGTGAGATGATTGTCTTGTTTTGCGTGCCATGATGGTTATTTATATAAAAGGAATATAGTTGGGATTTTATCGTAGTTGTATTGAGTCTTTGACCATTTTGAGAGAGGAAGGGTGATGATAGATTGTTTCTCACCGGTGATGTCGCTTGCGATGCACAATTTGATGTTGCCGGGGAGCGATTTACTCAATTCGGCAATGAGACGATTGTTGCGGTAGGGTGTCTCAATGAAAATTTGTGTCTGATGCTCACGCATGATGCGGCGTTCAAGTTCTTTGAACTTAGCTGTGCGAGCCGATTGGTCGATGGGAAGATAGCCATTGAAAGCAAAGCTTTGCCCGTTAAATCCTGATGCCATCAGGGAGAGCAGGATGCTTGACGGACCAATGAGTGGTGTTACTTGGTAGCCGCGTTGTTGTGCAATGGCAACGATGTCGGCTCCGGGATCGGCTATTGCCGGGCATCCGGCTTCCGAAATTATCCCCATGTCGTGTCCTTGTTCAAGAGGGACGAGCATAGATGGCAGTTCGGCATAGTCGGTGTGCTCGTTGAGCGTGAAAAAAGTCAACTCATCGATGTTTATCGCCTTGTCGCAAAGTTTGAGAAATCGTCGAGCTGAACGGATGTTCTCAACAATGAAATACTTTACTGATTTAATCAAATCAATATTGTATTGAGGGAGAACCTTGTTAATCGTTCCTTCGCTCAATGGTACGGGGAAAAGGTATAATGTAGCGACTTTCTGTGCCATGATAATAATTTCTCGGTTACAAAGTTAACCAATAATAACGAGGAGAAAGTATTAATAAATGTAAAAACTAAGCAGGAGCAAGTCCCACAAAGACTTGCTCCTGCTTTTTTGTTGTCGATGAAGCTATATTGCTTAGTTATTATAGAAATCAAGCATGTTGTTTTCAATATCCTTGTTGTTACGAAGGATTTGTACGATGCGATAGCTTAGTGCGTCGGCACCAAATTGGCGGTTGAACATTGCCGCGCTTTCGTCATAGTTATAAGGACGATTTTCTGTGTCGACGTTAACAACTTGATAAACAACGATTGCGTGGTTGGTTTTAACCGGACCGACCAATGTGTTTGGTTTAGCTACTACAGCTTGACCTGTGATTGCAGCTTCGTCGATACCAAGACCGGCAACGAAACGTTGTCCGAAAGTAACATCGGTAGTGTCGATAGATGTTTCCATCAATGCTGCATATCCTGCGAGGTCATTGGCTTTACCTTCATATTTAGCAAGAAGGTCAGCCGCTTTTTTATTGTTACGAACTTTTTCTGTCAAGTTAGCTGCAACTGTTTTATCATCCGCCGGAACATATTCGTCATAGATGTCTGTAACTGCAACAGCTAAGAGTCGTTTATCTTGTTCATCGCGGAAGATATCAGAGACATCACCTTTGTCGGCGTTCATTACCCATTTTACGGCATCGCGAGATTCCGGAACATTACCAATTGTTGGAGTTGAAGCAGAAACACGAGCGTTGAGAAGTTGATATCCGGCAGCAATAGCTTTAGAGGCTGTAAATGCGGTGTCGGTATTATTGGTAGTGACAAAATCGCGCAATTTTGTTAGAAGGTTGTTAAGTGTAGTTTGAGAAGGCTCAACTGTATAAGTGATGCTTGCGATGTCATAAATCTTAACAGGCGCTTTACGCTCGTTTACGCGATAGAATACTGTTGTTCCTTGGATACTGTCGCCAATGAAGAAACGACCTGTTGCTTCAGAAAGAAGTTTAGCTTTAATTGGGCTTGTTTCGTTAGCAAGAGAGAACCATGTCTTTTCTTGTGAGCCTTGAACTCCTGCAGTTGCAGCAACTTCAGCAAATGCAACACCTGAGTTAAGTACATTCAAGATAGAATCGCGTTGAGCGTTTGTGCCTTGGAATGCAAGCATGTCAACGTTAACAGAGTCAACTTCAACTTTGCTGCCAAGAAGTTTGCCGATAGTGTAAACGTTGTTGGTGTATGAAACGATAGATACGCTATCAACAGCTGTGCTTGTGGCAAATGATTTGAGTTGAGCGTTTGTTATGCGAGATGCAGGTTGAGAAATGCGTTCAACGTTGAAATTGAAATCGTTGCTCACGCCTTCAGTACCGGGAGTAGCTTTGAGGTTGGCAATAGCTTCTTCAATAGCTTGTTGAGCTGCGATGTTGTCTTCAGCTGAAGGGGCGATGTTTACTGTAATATAGTTAACAAGACGTGTCTCTTCGTCAAGGCGATATCCGTTCTTTTCTTTTGACCACATATCTTTGATTTCAGATGCTGAAACCGGGAATTGGTCGTTAGCAAGAGAAGCGTAATCTTTCTTAGCATATGCAATGTGAGTGGTAGCTGCGTTTTCGTCATAAAGAGCTTTAGCGTCCAATGCGTTTGCAGTGATTGCTCCTGTGAAAAGGCTACCAAGTTTTTGCATGCGCAACAATTCGTCGATTTGCTTTTCTTGATTCATCCACATTGCTTGAAGTTGTGATGCTTGTTCAGCAGGGATGTTGTATTTTGCCGGATTGAAAGCTAAATCATGTAATTGATCAGGTGTTTGTACGCCAAATTGGTTGGCAAATTGCACCATTGCAGGAAGTGCGTTTTGACCCAACATTGCTTGGCTGAGTTCTTTGTTTGTAACAGTGATACCAAGTTCTTCCATTTCGTCGTTAAGCAACATTTCTTGAATCATTTGATTAAGAACTTGTTGTTGAGTAACGGCCGGATCTTGTTTGTAACCTTGTTGTTGATACTGTTGGCTCACTTCTTCATAACGTTTTTGGAAATCGAGGATGTCGATTTTCTCACCGTCGACAGTAGCGATGGTTCTGCCACTGCCAAAGAAAGTGCTACCTGAATTTAAAAAGTCACCGATGATGAACGCGAAAAGTGCTACACCGATAACGACGAGCAATAAAACTGATTTGCTTCTGATTTTTTCTAATGTTGCCATTTATTTAGTGTTTTTTTTGTTTTTGTTCTGTGATTAAAATGCTATTGCGCTTGTGTTTACATGAAATTTTGGCAATAAAACGCACAAAGATACATCTTTTTCACTATCAAACAAAATACTTTTTTATTATTTCTGATTTTCTAATCTCCTATAAAGGGGTTAATTTGTTGAATTTTTATTAAAATTAAATTGAAAACTCTTTGCGTATGATATCAACATAATCAAGTCTTTCCCAAGTAAATAATTCGACAGTAAGAGTCTTTTCCGGCTCATATTTAGATGAGAAAACCTTAGTTACGGTTTGAGGCTCACGTCCCATGTGTCCGTAGGAAGCGGTTTCTTGATAGATGGGGGCACGGAGTTTCAATCGCTTTTCGATAGCATTTGGACGCATGTCAAAGATTTTGCTTACTTTCTTAGAAATTTCAGCATCGGTCATGTTTACATTTGCTTTGCCATAGGTGTTGATATATAGACTTACAGGCTCAGCAACCCCAATTGCGTAGGCAACTTGAACAAGGACTTCATCAGTAACACCTGCTGCAACAAGGTTTTTGGCGATGTGGCGAGCAGCATAAGCGGCTGAGCGGTCAACTTTTGAGGGGTCTTTTCCTGAGAATGCACCGCCACCATGGGCTCCACGTCCGCCATAAGTGTCAACGATGATTTTGCGACCGGTCAAACCTGTATCACCATGAGGACCGCCGATAACAAATTTTCCGGTCGGGTTAACGTGCAAAATGTAGTCGTCTCCAAATAGAGCTTGGATGTGAGAAGGAAGAGTTGCTTTAACGCGAGGGATGAGAATGTTTTTGACATCTTGTTTGATTATGTCAAGCATTTCCTCGTCGGCCTGCTCTTGTGTTTTGCTTTCGTCGGCAATGATGAATTCATCGTGTTGAGTAGAGATTACGATTGTGTGAACTCTCACCGGTTTGCCATCAGCTGAATATTCTATTGTAACCTGGCTTTTAGAGTCGGGGCGAAGATAGCTGACGGTTTGTCCTGATGGGTTTGTGTAAGTCATGCCTGAGAGGTTGCGTCGGATAGACGATAGCTCTCGAAGAAGAGAGTGGCTCAAATCTAATGGTAGTGGCATATAGTTTGCTGTGTCATTACATGCATAACCAAACATCATGCCTTGGTCTCCGGCTCCTTGTTCCTCATCTGATTCGCGTTCTACACCACGATTGATGTCGGCACTTTGTTCATGAAGTGCCGAGAAAACACCACAAGCATCGCCATCAAATTTTAATTCGCTGCGGTTATATCCGATGCCGTTGATTACTCGACGTGTAACATCCATTAAATCTATATAGGCGTTGCTCTTGACTTCACCTGCGATAACAACTTGTCCGGTAGTAACAAGTGTTTCACAAGCGACCTTTGATTGTGGATCGCGAGCAAGAAATTCGTCAAGAATAGCGTCAGAGATTTGGTCGGCAACCTTATCGGGGTGCCCTTCTGAAACCGATTCAGAAGTAAATAGATAATTCTTTTCTTCCATATGTTTAGTCAATATAAATCATGTTCAACTCTGTGGTACTGCCTGGAGCCGAAAAATAACTAAAGCCATAAAACATTGATGGAATGTGTTGCGGTTTTAGCATTTTTTATGAGTGGTTGCAAGCAGCCAAATTTTTCCACTATGAGTTTTTCAGGTGCAAAGGTAATACTATTTTCTGTGATATCAATGATTATATTACATTAATTTAATGTAACGCTTGTTTGAACGCGAATAAAACGGTAACTTTACCGAAATTAATAATAAGCGATATTATGAGACGAAACATGTTAATATTGTTGGCTGTGATTGCAATCTCTTTGAATAGTTGTGCATCGGACATTGTGCTACCTCAACCGCAAAAGACAGGAGGAATGCCATTGATGGAAGCTCTTTCAAAGCGTAAATCGACGAGGGAATTTGATGCAGAAAAGAGATTGAATAATCAGCAATTGGCCGATTTATTGTGGGCTGCTTGTGGGTTTAATAGGGAGGATAAATTGACAATACCCACAGCATTGAACAAACAGGAAGTTAGCATATATGTCATTGTCCCTGAAGGAGCATATCTTTATGATGCTAAATCAAATGTTTTAAATGTAGTTAACACTAAGGATATACGTGAACTTGCAGGGAAGCAGGAGTTTGCACAAAAGGCATTGCTTAATATCGCAATCGTGAGTGATAAAGAAAAAATGCCAAATGATTTATATGCCGGGACATCGGCAGGGGCTGTAATGCAAAATATATATTTGTGGTGTGCAGCAAATGAAGTGGGAACTGTAACTCGTGGCAGTTTTGATGAAGATGCACTTGCCGAAGCATTAGGACTTAATGAAAATCAACGAATAATACTTGTTCAAACAGTAGGATATTAATCAAGTGATAAGAAAAGTCATTTATATTGTTGCGTTTCTGCCCATGCTGTTTATGGTAATCTCGTGTGGAGATGAAAATCAGCATGAGGTTGATGAATCGGTATTATATGACATTGAAGAGATAAACCAATATACCGAGCATTTTGATTCAATGCCACCAGGAGGGCGTCGATTGCGTACCTATTTTAAAGGCTCATATGGTAAAGAGTTTAAGGATTTGAATGATGTGCATTTAATCTCAGCTGTAAATATTGGGATAGAGCCCATAACAGATATTCCATCGGTGTGGGAGATAAATCGCCCATTGAGTAAAATTAAATCCTGCAAGGAATATTATGTTGATGAATTAACCCACTCATTGCCATACCTTGTTTCTGATGCAGCCGATTTATTGCGAGAAATAGGGCAACGTTTTAATGATACGTTGGCTGTGCGTGGAGGTGGGCACTATCGCATAAAGGTAACAAGTGTGTTGCGGACACCGGCATCGATAAAAAAGTTGCGTCGAAGAAATCGCAATGCAACAAAATCATCGGCACATCAATATGGAACAACTTTTGATATCAGTTATCGTAAATTTATATGCGACTCAGTCAATATACCTCGCACACAAGATGATTTGAAAGGGTTGTTGGCTGAAATATTACAAGATTTGAGAGATGAGCAACGGTGTTATGTAAAACATGAACGACGCCAAGGTTGCTTTCACATTACTACTCGATAAAAAGTTATGGAAAATAAAGAACAAGCTGAAACTCCAAAGCGAGCAGGTTTTTTCAAAAGATTGGCAAAAACTTTAATGTGGTTTGTTATCGGTATCGTGTTATTGATAACATTACTGCTTGGAGGTGTGGTGTGGTTTTTGACACCTGAACGTTTGACTCCTATTGTAGAACAATATGCCAATGAGTTTTTAGATGCCCAAGTGAAAGTGGGCAGGGTCGAGTTGACTTTTTGGGAGACTTTTCCTCAGTTTAAAGTTGATGTGGATTCAGTAGCTATTGTTTCGGATAACTTTAAGACTCTTGACGATGAGCAACGTGCGCTGTTGCCGGCAAATGCCGACACGCTATTGTCATTGACGCATTTCCATGGGGGGGTGGGGATTACGGCATTAATGACCGGGAAAATAGAAATTTATGAGGTAGAGTTGCGAGAGCCCATGATAAACCTTGTGCAGTATGATGACTCGCTGTCTAATTTTGATATAATCCCTCCATCAGCACCTGATACAACAACATCCTCGATGTCATCATTGCCGGAAATCTCAATCGACCGATTTATTATTGCTGATGCATTGCCAATCACATATGAGTCTATTGCCGATAGCATGAATGTGGGGATTGTGTTGGGTGCAACATATATCGATGGGAATGATGCTCCGCAATATGAGGTGGTCCTTAATGGTGATGCTAAAGCATTGTTGCCACCTACGATTGTAGAAAATGATTTACCAATCGGATTTAATGGAAAAATAGAGTGGAATCCTGACGCTCCGTTTGTTGTTACGATTAAAGATTTTGCAATAGATATTGCTGAGTTGCATAGCGTATTGAACACATCGGTAGATATGACTGATGACATGATAATCACAAACTTGGATTATCGCATTAAGGAATTGGCAATTGCCGATGTGATGAAACACATTCCTGCAGAATACAATATGCCTATGTTGCAACGCATTAAAACTGATATTAAGGTTAATGCCGGAGTGACATTGCTTGAACCATATAACCTCTCTGACAGTTTGCTTCCAACGGTGGCGGTAATGATGGAAATACCCAAAGGGAATCTTCAATTTGGCAATCATCATAAGCCTCTTGCTATTGCCGCATTGATTGACGCTAATATTAATGGAGATAATCTCAATGCGTCAGTTGTCAATGTAAAGAAATTTACAGTTAATGGAGTGAGTATCGATGTTGCAATAGATGGTACTTTCCGCTCATTGCTTAACGATCCAAATATTATTGCTAATTTTAAAGGAAGTCTATATCTAAATAATCTGCCTCCTATTGTGTTAAGTCAAATACCGGGAGAGATAAGAGGTAAACTCACTGCAAACACATCGGTGAAGTTGCGACAAAGTTATCTGAGCAAGAATGGATTTCACAAGGTGAAAGTGTCGGGAGAGGCAAAACTCCAAGATTTTACTTATGTTGACTCGATTACAGATTTCTATACTCGTGAGACAATATTCAAGTTTGGGACAAATAATAGTTTTATTAGAGGGGAGCATAGTGTCGATTCGATGTTGACTGCCTCTATCAAGATTGATACCGCAAGGGTTAATTATAGCGGTTCTAAACTCATTGTTAGTAATATGAGTGCCGGTGTTGGTTGTAAAAACATCGCTACAAGCACCGATTCAACGCTAATAAATCCAATGGGAGCGACAATAAGAGCTAATCGTGTTATGTTTCAATCGTCTGATTCATCAAGAGTGCGCATGAGAGATACAAAATGTATTGCTTCACTTCGTCGTTTTGAACAAGATGCCAAGGTCCCGGAACTATTGCTCGCAATCGATTCTAAGCATCTGAGTTATGGTGATAAGTTAAATAGAATGAATTTGCGAGATGGTAATGTGAAAATTACAGCACACATTAAGAAACGCAAAAAGATGAGTCCACGAATGCAGGCTCGTTATGATTCGATTGCAAAACTTCATCCCGATTTAGCTTCTGATTCGGTATTTAAGCTTGTTCGTGCGTCTATGCGTCAAAATCGCAGAAACAGAGCAGAAGTAGTCTCTGATAAAGAGATAATGGATTTTGCTCTCGATAATTCAACACGTGAATTATTGCGTCGATGGAATGTACATGGGACAATTACTGCTAAGCGAGGACGAATGTTTACCCCTTATTTCCCATTACGCAATTCATTGAAGAATGTAAATATAGATTTTAATACAGATAGTCTTACACTTAAAAACGTAGGTTATATAGTAGGGAAAAGCGACTTTACGATAAATGGCTCGATTAAAAACATCAGTCGTGCGTTGACTTCGCGTCGAGGCTCTCCTCTTTATATTGATTTCAGTGTGAGAAGCGATACCGTAGATGTCAATGAAATTGCCGAAGCGGTATTTGCCGGTGCTGCATTCTCTGAAAAAGAGCTCGGAAATCTCGCACTTGAAAATGTAGAGGATGAGGATAGTGTACAGATGATGATTGACCAACTTCAAGATTCATCGCAAATGGCTGCATTGCTGTTGCCTACAAATATTGATGCGACTATCCGTCTTCGTGCCCACAATGTGATATATGCCGATATGCTGATGAAACGCATGAGAGGCATAATCATGATGAGAGATGGAGCTCTCAATATGCACAAACTTACTGCATCGACCGATATGGGAACGATAGGATTATCGGCGCTATACACTGCTCCATCCAAAAAAGACTTGAAATTCGGGTTCGGATTGGAGGTAAAGGATCTTGACTTGAATAAGTTTATTAATATGTTGCCGGCGATAGATACTATAATGCCTATGCTCAAGAGTTTCGAAGGTATAATCGATGCCGATATTGCTGCGACAACCGATATTGACACAGCTATGAACTTTGTGTTGCCATCATTGAATGCTGCAATAAAACTGCACGGCGATAGTTTGGTGCTTCTTGATGCCGATACATTTAAATCGTTGTCAAAATGGTTGATGTTTAAAAATAAGAAACGAAACATGATTGATAATATGACTGTCGAAGTGCTGGTGGAAAATTCTATGCTTGAATTGTTCCCATTTATGTTTGATATTGATAGATATCGATTGGGCGTGATGGGAAGTAATGACATGGCATTGAATTATAATTATCATGTGTCGGTATTGAAATCTCCATTGCCATTTAAATTTGGACTCAATGTATCCGGTAATATGGATGATATGAAAATCCGAGTCGGGAAGGCTAAGTTTAAAGATAAAATGGTGTCGGAACGTGTCGCTATTGTCGATACAACACGCATAAATTTGTTAAACCAAATTGAAAATGTATTCCGTCGAGGTGTTGATGTCGCAAAATTGGGGAAATTGCAAGTTGACCGTAGCAAAATTGATACAAATTCGATGTTAGATGCAGTTTCTGATACAATTTCGCACGCCGATTCATTGATGTTGATAAAAGAGGGTTATTTGCCGGCTCCGGTAGAGGTCCCCTCTGAGTTAAACTCTGATAAAAAGAAATGACAACATTTGTTCCACAGATAGTGCGTTTTCTTAAAAAACGCCATTACAAGGCAGTAAAGCCGCTTGCAGCGCTCATCGATATGGATGGGACTTTATATGACTCAATGCGAAATCATTCGGCTGCCTGGTATCGCATGATTACCGAATTGGGAATTGAGGCGACACAAGAGGAGTTTTATATGTATGAAGGTCGCACAGGAGCTTCAACAATAAACATTATCTTTCAGCGAGTTTATGGAAGAGATGCAACACCACAGGAGATAGAAGAACTATATCATCGCAAAACGGTTTATTTTAGTGAACTCCCTCCGGTGAAACTAATGCCGGGTGCTCAGGAGATGGTAAGTGTGTTAATGGGGTCAGGTATAAAACGAGTTCTTGTAACGGGCTCCGGACAAACCTCATTGATTAATCGAATCAACGAGGATTTTCCTAATGCTTTTTCTCCTGAACTGCGTGTTACTTCTCGTGATGTGTCTCATGGGAAACCTCATCCCGAGCCGTTTATTCGTGCTATGCAACTCGCAGGTGTAAAGCCATCGCAATCCATCGCAATAGAAAATGCCCCTCTTGGCGTGAAATCGGCGTCAGATGCCGGTGCGTTTACCATAGCAGTAACTACCGGTCCCATCCCTCGAGAGGCAATGATAGATGCCGGTGCCACTGTTGTGTTCTCATCTATGGAAGAATGTGCTGAAAATATACATTTATTGATTTATGAGTTGTTGACAACATCATTGAAATCTTAAAAGAAGAACTAAATTTATGAAACATCAAGAACTAATATTCTCAAATAACGTTGCTGAGGAGATTGATATAATCGCACAAAAAGAGGGAGCACCACAGGTGTTTGTGCTTGTCGATGTCAATACCGATAGATGTGTATTGCCCCTTTTGAAAAAATCGTCAAAAACGATTGCGGGAGCAAAGGTTATAACTATAAAATCGGGTGATGCAAATAAAAACCTTGAATCGTTGGCATTCATTTGGGAACAGTTGTGT
Source organism: Muribaculaceae bacterium (assembly GCA_017436845.1). Lineage (GTDB taxonomy): Bacteria > Bacteroidota > Bacteroidia > Bacteroidales > Muribaculaceae > RGIG4079. The sequence continues at coordinate 16,546 of JAFSCJ010000007.1, read as the reverse complement.
AATAATGGAGCTACACGCAAGTCGTTATTGATAAATGTCGGTGGCGGTGTTATTACCGATATAGGCGCTTTCGCCGGTGCTACATTTAAAAGAGGAATAAGGTTCATAAATGTCCCGACAACATTGCTGTCAGCTGTTGATGCTGCTGTTGGTGGAAAAACCGGAATAAATTTCAACGGGTTTAAGAATGAAGTGGGTGTATTTTGTGAGGCTGAAGCTGTGATTATCTCCACTGTATTTTTAAAAACATTACCGACTGAAGAACTCCTTTCAGGATATGCCGAGATGCTAAAACATGGATTGATTGCAGATCGTAGTGTTTATAACAAATTATTGGCTTATGATATCTGTAAGTCAGAAAAGGGAGACCAATTATTGCAATTGTTGGAAGAGTCTGTAAAGGTGAAAAAGAATGTCGTAGAGGAAGATCCTACAGAAAAAGGAATTCGTCGTGCATTGAATTTGGGGCACACTGCAGGTCACGCATTTGAGTCATTGGCATTGCGTCGAGAAGATCCTATCCCTCATGGATATGCCGTAGCGTGGGGATTGGTTGTTGAGTTGGTGTTATCTCACACTCAATTAGGCTTCCTGTCAGCCGATTTGCAACAATTGGCATCATACGTTTATGACATGTATGGCGCATTTGAAATAACCTGTAATGATTACCCTGCGTTGATTGATTTCATGCATCATGATAAGAAAAATGAGTCGGAAGAAATAAATTTTACGCTTTTAAAAGATGTGGGAGATGTGCAAATAGATTGCCACTGCTCTGAAGATGAGATAAAATCGGCATTGGATATATTTCGCGACTTGTTGCACATTTAACCTAAAATTAGCAAAGAGTTGGAGCGTTGAATAGTTTTACGTAATTTTGCATGCAAATAAAAATTAAAATAATGGATATTAAACAAGTAATGCAGGATATTCTCGATGCTGAGAGTAATGCAATCAAAAATATTCCTATTACCGATGAGTATGTAAAAGCAGTGAATGCGATTATTGAGCATGTGCATAATCGTGGAGGCAAGCTTGTAACATCAGGAATGGGTAAGGCAGGGCAAATTGCAATGAACATTGCCACAACATTCTGTTCTACAGGTACTCCTGCGGTAAATCTTCATCCAAGTGAAGCTCAACATGGCGACCTTGGCGTGTTGCAACCCAATGATATAATGTTGCTTATCTCAAATTCAGGTAAGACTCGCGAAATCATTGATTTGGTAGCTCTTGCACGCAATTTGTATCCACAAGTTCCATTTATTGTAATTACTGGAAATCCAGAAAGCGAACTTTCACGCATTGCCGATATTACATTGTCAACAGGAGGAACTCCAGAAGTTTGCCCATTGGGCTTGACTCCCACAACATCAACAACAATGATGACTGTAATAGGCGATGTGCTTGTGGTAAATGTGATGCGCATGACAGAATTTACCAAAGCACAATATGCATTGCGCCATCATGGTGGATATTTAGGAGATAAATCTCGTTCAAAAGAATAAAATAGAGAGGAAATGTCAACATCGTTAAGCAATGGCGCTCCATCAGGAGCATTGCCAAAGGTAGAAAATATGAGAGTGGCAATTGTTGCTGCTGAGTGGAATGGACACATTACAGGTGCTTTGACCGATGGCGCTGTTGAGTTATTCAAGTCTCAAGGTTTTGCCGACGAAGATGTAGAAATTTTCCAAGTTCCCGGTGCTGTTGAATTAACTTTTGCTGCATCGCAACTCATAGAGACCGGAAATTTCGATGCAATTATTGTATTTGGTTGTGTAATTCGTGGTGGAACACCTCATTTTGACTACGTTTGTCAGAGCGTAACACAAGGAATTACATCATTAAATGTCGATTGTGATGTTCCGGTGATTTTTGGGGTGTTAACCGTTGATTGTGAGCAAGATGCGCTTGATAGAGCCGGCGGGAGACTTGGTAATAAAGGAACAGAAGCAGCAGAAACTGCAATTAAAATGTTTGATTTTATTTGCAAAGTTCGAGAATAATACTTACCTTTGCACTCGCTTTGATACCCAAGCGAGGGTTGAGCGAAAATAATGCCTCTTTAGCTCAGTTGGCCAGAGCACGTGATTTGTAATCTCGGGGTCGTTGGTTCGAATCCGACAAGAGGCTCAAAAAGTCGAAAGACTGGCCGGGCGAATACCAGAGTGGCCAAATGGGGCAGACTGTAAATCTGCTGGCGTATGCCTTCGGTGGTTCGAATCCATCTTCGCCCACTTTTTTATGCGGAAGTAGCTCAGTTGATAGAGCATCAGCCTTCCAAGCTGAGGGTCGCGAGTTTGAGCCTCGTCTTCCGCTCAAAGGAAAGTCCACCATTTTTATGGCGGACTTTTTTATGTTACAGTCAGTAATGTATGTAAGGTGATTTGTGTAAGAATATGGTTTCTCTTAAACCGAAGTTTATCCTTTTTTTGCCGGATCACAAGTGAGACCTACTCCTAACTTTTTGAAAATTTTGCGGTCGACTTCACTAAGCATTACGGTAGAGTGTACTTGACACCCATTGAGTTTTGGTAATTGCTCCAATGCTTGGCGGCAATTTTCGTCGGTGTTGCTTAAAATAGAAAGAGCAACAAGCACTTCGTCGGTGTGAAGGCGAGGGTTGTGTCCATGCAAAAACTCCACTTTGGTCTTTTGGATCGGGGCAATCATTGCTTCAGGAATCATTTTTATATTATCTGAAATGCCGGCAAGATACTTTGTAGCATTTAAGATGAGAGCCGCGCTAGGTCCAAGAAGTTCACTTGTGCGTGACGTGATGATTGTGCCATCGTGTAATTCAATAGCTGCTGCATGTACGCCCGATTGTTCTTTTTTTGCTTGTGCCGCTACTGTTGTGCGACGATAGTCGGTAGTGATTTTTGCTTGCTTCATGATGAGCGCAATCTTGTTTACCTCGTTTTCGTTATTCCCTTTATTGGCAAGGTTGCACAATGCATAGTAATGGCGTCGCACGATTTCATCTCTTGATGCATTGCAACAGACGTCTTCGTCGCTAATGCAGAAGCCTATCATGTTAACCCCCATGTCGGTGGGAGATTTATAGGGACTTTCGCCATATATGCTTTCAAAAAGAGTGTTTAGTACCGGAAAAATCTCAAGATCGCGATTATAGGTTACTGCTACTTTGCCATGAGCTTCCAGGTGGAGTGGGTCAATCATGTTTACATCGTTAAGGTCGGCAGTAGCTGCTTCGTAGGCTATGTTTATGGGATGTTTCAAAGGGAGATTCCACACCGGGAAAGTTTCAAATTTGGCATATCCGGCTTTGATACCGCGCTTGTTTTCGTGATATAGCTGACTCAAACATACAGCCATTTTACCACTTCCCGGGCCGGGAGCAGTAACAACAACAAGAGGGCGTTCAGTCTCAACATAGTCATTTTTACCAAATCCGTCCTCGGAGTCGATAAGCGCAATATTATGAGGGTATCCGTCAATTGTATAGTGGTTATATACCTTGATGCCAAGACGCTCTAAACGATTGCGATAGGCGTCGGCACTTGCTTGACGGTTGTAGTGAGTGATCACTACTCCACCAACGTAGAGTCCTACTTTCTCAAATTCGGCACGCAAGCGAAGAACATCTTCGTCGTAGGTAATTCCTAAATCACTACGAGTCTTGTTCTTTTCAATATCTGTTGCGCTGATAACCATGATAACTTCGGCATATTCGCGAAGTTGCATAAGCATTTGTAGCTTGCTGTCTGGCATAAAACCTGGTAATACGCGACTTGCATGGTGGTCGTCAAATAATTTACCGCCAAATTCGAGGTATAATTTATCACCAAATTGAGCGATGCGCTCTTTGATGCGTTCTGACTGTATTTTTAGATACTTCTCGTTATCAAACCCAATTTTCATAATGTATGCAAAGATAGTGTATGCCGAGAGAACAACAAAGTAAAAATAAAGTTTTTCGTATTTTTTATTTATTGTATCTTTGTTGTATCTTTGTTGTATCTAAACTAAAAACTTAACCCCATATTATTATAATGAAAAAACTATTTATCTCGCTTTTTGCTGTAATGACATCAGCAATGGCATTTGCAATAGGGCAATGGACTTTGCAAGGCAATGCTTATACAATTGACACGTTATTCCATGCACAGGTGGGTCCTGGAACTACACAAACATCATTAAGTGTTGTAGGTCCCACAAAATTAAGAGTATTTTATACGACTACAGATTTGACCAATCCTTATGTCGAAATGCGCGCTACTATGGCAAATGATAAATTAGGCTCAGGAGCTACAGTGGCATCAATAGGGAAGTCTCATCACAAAGAGGGGGCATTGTATTTTGCCGGAGTGAATGCCGATTTTTTCAGTGGATCTTATCCCATCGGGACGACTGTATCTAATGGGGAAATTTATTATGCATCAAACAATGGTTGGTATCATTGGGCAATAGATGAAGATAAGGTGCCCCATTTAGGGCAGATGACAGTAGGCGGAACTGTAACAAATGCTGCCGGAACATCGAGCCATTCCATTACGGGATTTAATAGAGCGCGTGAGGCAAATAATATGATTATTTATACGCCCAAATATGGCTCTACGACAGGCACAAATGCCTATGGCTCGGAGGTTTTAATAACTCCTATTGATGGCGCAATAGCAATGGGTAAAGCTGTAAAAGTAAAAGTTGTGAGTTCTCCTGCAACAGCAGGGTCAATGGCAATCCCTGCCGGTTCATATGTTTTATCAGGACATGGTACAGCAGCTACGTTTGTTTCATCATTAACTGAAGGCGAAGAGATTACAGTTAATCTAACATTAAATCTTGGCGAAACATCTATTGCGGCGACTCAAGTTCTTGGCGGTAAACCCACTATCTTGTCAGGAGGTCAAGTGTTGAATACTCAAAATGAGTTAGATCACTTAACTGCATTAAATCCTCGTACAGCGGTTGGTCACGATGCAACAGGAACAAAACTTGTGATGCTTGTTGTTGATGGTCGATCTTCGGTTTCTGTGGGTTGCGTGTCAAAAGTTCTTGCTGATATCATGAGAGAAGTGGGTTGTAGTGAGGCTCTTAATTTTGACGGAGGAGGCTCTTCTACACTATATGTTGATGCGTTAGGAGTAAGAAATGTTCCGAGTGAAGGCTCTGAAAGATCTGTCCCAAATGCTTTGTTTGCAGTGGCAACTGCTCCCACTGATAACGAAATAGCATCTATTGCGTTTGTTGATCAAACAATAACATTGCCAAAACATGGATATTTTACTCCTACGATATATGCCTATAATAAATATGGCGTATTGATTTCTACAAATGTTACAGATTATCAACTTTCATCTCCAGCCGGTTTAGGAGAAGTAATAGAAGGAGGTAAAACATTATATGCCAATGGTAGTGGTACACATGTGTTGACTGCAACAATTAATGGAGTAAAAGCAACTGCGATTGTAACCATAGGAGCGAGTGAACCTAAATTTACTCGTGAAAAAGTTCTTGTGGATTCTTATTCTGATTACACAGTTGAGGTAACAGCAACAGTTGATGGCATTGAGATGCCATTGGGGAATGAAGCAATAACGTGGTCGAGTGAGGATGCTTCTATCGCAACAGTTGATGCAACAGGTAAAATACATGGCGTTAAAAATGGGACAACAACAGTAAGGGGTGTGGTTGATGATTTTTCTGATGAAATTGTTGTAACTGTAGAAATCCCTGAAAAACGTTATTTGGCAATAGATCCTTCGCTTGATCCTTCAACATGGACTGCTAGTGGAAGTGTGAGTGAAGCAACGTTTAGTGCCATCGGCACAGATGGTGTGGCTGTCGATTATAAATTAAGCTCAACTCGTGGTGCAAGTATGATGGTATCTAAGAAATTGCAATTGTGGAGCCTTCCTGATTCATTATTATTGGATATAAACCCTGCCGAGGTAAAAATCAGCAAAATTATGTTGACGTTGACATCATTAGGTGATTCTAAAACCGTAACCTATAATCATACATTAGCATTGACTGCATCAACAGTTAATAGGGTGCTAATCCCATTTAGCCGTATATTTGATGTAGCTGATGTTGCAATATTTCCTATTGAATTGAAAGGTATCACATTCTATTTGTCAGGGGTAAAAACAGCTACTGCTTATCGTCTTGAAATGCCCAAAATGATGGCAGTTTATAATGCAGTTCCGGCTGAGGAAGTTGGTATTGAGGATGTTATTGTAGAATCAATGAATTCAGCATTACAATTATCGCCCAACCCTGTAAATGCAGGTGATGTAGTGAAAATAAATGTTGAGGATATAGCAAGCTATGCAGTGTATTCGGTTAATGGAACATTGGTGGCACAGGGTGTTGGAAATGAAATCTCAACGGCAGACATGCCTCAAGGCATTTATGTCGTGAAAGTAATGAGCGAAAATGGCTTGTCGACCGCAAGATTGATTATTAAGTAGGCACATAGGTGCTATCTGAAATATCGATGTGAAACGTCGGGCATATAGAGATTATATGCTCGACGATTTCGCTTTGTATAGCCTCATATAGAGTCCAGTCGGTGGTTGTAGCAAAGCAATATAGCTGTAATGGTGTTCCGGTGGCATCTCCTTCCATGAGCCTTACAAGTATTTGTTTGTCAGATGCTACCATTGGATGAGAGATGATGTATTGACACGCATAGGCGCGTAGTAATCCGAGATTAGTCTCAGTCGTTCCGTTAATAACTGCCACACCGTTATTGTAAATTGTAGCGGATCCCGACTGTGAGATAAAATCAGCGAAGACCGGTAATTTTTCTTGAATTTCTGAGATGAGATCAGGCGTAGCTGCTTTGATTGAGCCATTGTCAATGAGAATGGAGCGAGATATTAATCGCACTCCACTGTCGCTCATCCCTCGCCAATTTTGAAACGAAGAGGACACAAGCGAGTAGGGTGGTAACATTACAATCGTGTTGTCCCAATTGCGTATTTTAACGACTGATAGAGTTACGTCTATAACAATACCGTTAGCGATAGTTCCGGGAACTATCACCCAATCCCCCACATGAAGCATGTCGTTTTGCGAGATTTGTATTCCGGCAACAAATCCGAGTATGCTGTCTTTGAATATCAGCATCAGAGCTGCGGCAAAGGCTCCAAGTCCGGTGAGTAATACCGTTGGCGACTTGTCGATTAATACAGAGACCGATACAATTAAAATCACAATCCACACTATCCCTTTGCACACATTTAATACCCCTCTTAATGGTAGATTACGAGTATTCTTGTAGGTGTCATATCTCATCCATAGAAATGATAAAATAGAACATAAGCCAATGGCGATGGTAATTAGAAGATATACTATTGACAGACGTCTGATAGCCTCACTGATGTTGGCCTCGTTTTCAAAAACAAATGGGATAAAAGCGAGGATTACTAAAGGAGGAACTATATGGGAACAGCGAGATATAACACGTAGGGATATCAATTCGTTTAAGATGGTAAAATGCTTTATGTGGAAAATTAATCTTATTATGAGTTGAAAAATATACTTAATAATCCATCCTATACCTCCTGAAATACACAGAACAATAATAGTATAGAGAAATTCTTCTAATAACGAATTCTTAGGGAATCCCATTAAGTTAATTATTATGTCTATTTTTTCAAGAAGCCATTGTGCTATAGAGTAGGACGGGATGAGTAAAATCATAGTATAAAAATTAAGATAAATACACACAATATAAACAAATGAATAATTGTGATAGTTTCTGCTGAATTATTATCTTTGTGTTATATGATATTGGTAGAGATATTTCAAACAGTTGAATTCTATGTTATAGCGGTACTTGTTGCTGCTTTTGTGGTCGCATTAGTGGTGCGTCCGGCATCACGTGGCGAGGCACGACAATATCTGCTTGCAGGAGATTTGATGGCTTGTGGAAATGATAATCCTGCAATCACATTGACAGCCAATGATGATGGTTCGGTAATACTCACAAGATATGGAATAGAAGGCATTACATCAACGGGTGCAGTGAGTCTTGCGGTGAATGTGATAGGATGGGATATTGTGATTGAGGAACGATTAAGCGAAGGATTTTCTGATGATGCGCCCATTGATACTGCTGTGTTTCGATTGGATTTCTTGGCTCCTGAACGCTACCATATCAGATATAATTCCGACCTCACAGGACGCTTTGCCGCCACACCATTCCACAACCGCCCCGGCTACACCACCACCCGCCAACTGATACAATAATGGAAAGTCTCTCTTACCAAATTAGAATTAAACAAGCAGAGCGAGTCATCAAAACTCGCTCTGTTCTATCTCTATATAAAAGAAATTTATTTTACTTCCCAGGTTTCGCCGGCGAGAATCATGTCGCGGAGCGAACTGAAATTTTTCTTTGCTTTAACCTCAGCAACTTGTTTTTCGATTTCTTCGTCGTAGGTCAATCCTTCAACATCGCGTATAACACCCACTGCCAATGGCAATTCATGTCCGTCCATCATAGCAAGTTGTTGGTGTAAGAAATTGGACTTGCAATGAGCATCGTGAACAAGCACGTCATCCATTGTGTAGCCATCTTTGCCTATTTCAACAGCTTTCAATAAGAATCCATCTTGAACAAGTCCCATGTTACCATCCTTGCCGAAAATCATCTTTTCGCCATGACGCAAGTGAATAGTGCGTTCAGCGCGGAATTCCTTGTCGGTAATGTAGTTGTGGATACCATTATTGAAGATAACGCAGTTTTGCAAGATTTCGACTACTGATGCGCCTTTGTGTTGAGCTGCAGCAACAAGAACTTCTTGAGTGGTGGCAAGTTCGACATCGATACTACGAGCAAAGAAATTACCACGAGCGCCAAATACAAGTTCGGCAGGGATAAATGGATCTTCAGTAGTTCCGTAGGGCGATGATTTAGACACAAAGCCGCGGTCGCTTGTGGGTGAATATTGTCCTTTAGTCAACCCATAGATTTTGTTGTTTAACAGTAGCATGTTGAGGTCGATGTTGCGACGCACTGCATGTATAAAATGGTTACCACCGATGGCAAGACCATCACCATCACCTGAGATTTGCCAAACAGTCATTTCGGGATTGGCAACCTTAAACCCTGTTGCAATGGCTGCCGCACGACCATGTATTGTGTGGAAACCATAGGTGTTCATGTAGTAGGGTAGGCGTGAGCTACAACCGATACCTGAGATAACAGCTGTCTTGTGGGGAGCAATGCCCATAGTTGCCATAGCTTTGTGGAGCGAATTTAAAATGGCATGGTCTCCACAACCAGGACACCAGCGCACTGATTGATCGCTTTTGTAATTGGCTGCTGTATATTTGAGTTCTTCCATCTTATTTTTCCTCCATTATTTTAGTTACACCATCGATAATTTCCTTTACAAGGAATGGTTGACCTTGTACTTTATTGATGCGAGAGATTTTTGTCTCAGGGAATTTTGCTTGTAGATAGTCGGCAAATTGTCCTGTATTAAGTTCTGCTACAATCACTCGTTTATACTTGGCAAATACCTCTGCTGTATTAGCTGGAAGTGGATTGATATAGCGGAAATGAGCAAAAGCAACATTCTTGCCTGCCTTGTTCATCTCTTCAGCAGCAGTATAAAGGTGTCCAAATGTTCCACCCCATCCAACGATTAAAGTGTCGGCTTCAGCATCGCAAAGCACTTCAAGAGCAGGGATATCTTTAGCTATGCGGTCAATCTTCTCTTTGCGAGTGTAAACCATTTTTTCGTGGTTAACAGGGTCAGTTGAAATTGCACCGGTGTTATAGTCTTTTTCCAAACCACCGAGACGATGAGCGCAACCTTCGGTCCCCGGGATTGCCCAGTAGCGCACTTTTGTATCTTCATCACGCATGTAAGGACGCCATGTAGCTTTTAGTTCTTCAGGAACATAGTTAGGCTTGATTTCAGGATATTCGTCTGCTTCAGGAATACGCCAAGCCGATGAGCCGTTGCCAATGAATGCGTCGGTCAACAAAATCACCGGAGTCATGTGTTCAACTGCGATGCGACAAGCCTCAAATGCCATGTCAAAACAGTCAGTGGGTGAAGCAGGAGCTACAACAGCGAGTGGAGACTCTCCATTGCGGCCATATAATGCTTGGAAAAGGTCGGTTTGTTCAGTTTTTGTTGGAAGCCCTGTTGATGGTCCACCACGTTGCACGTCGATGATTACCAATGGCAATTCGGCCATTACTGCAAGACCTATACCTTCGCTCTTGAGGGCAAGACCTGGTCCTGATGTTGAGGTAACGGCGAGGTTTCCTGCAAATGAAGCTCCGATAGCAGAGCAAACGCCTGCAATTTCATCTTCCATTTGGCATGCCTTAACGCCAAGGTCTTTGCGTTTTGCTAATTCGTGAAGGATATCAGTCGCAGGGGTAATGGGGTAGCTACCTAAGAATAGGGGACGACCGGCTTTTTCCGATGCCATGATTAACCCCCATGCAGTAGCTGTGTTACCATTGATGTCGGTATATTTACCGGGACGTGCAGTTTCGGTTTCAACACGATAGGTTGATACTGATGCGTGAATGTTGTGTCCGTAGTCAAAACCTGCTTGGATCACTTTGGCGTTAGCTTCAAAGATTGCAGGTTTCTTTGCAAACTTGTTTTTGAGGTGTTGCAATGCGCTTTCAAGAGGGCGGTCAAACAACCAGCACACAAGACCGAGCGCAAAGATATTGCGACATTTCAAAACCGACTTATTGTCGAGACCACTTTCAGCAAGAGCAGCTTTAGTCATCGAGGTAACAGGAACTTCAACCACTTGAGCCGTAATGCCGAGTTCTTTAAATGGCTGGTCGGTTTCAAAAAGAGCTTTTTTGAGATCTGATTCTTTAAACGAGTCGATGTCAACGATGATAACACCCCCGGGTTTCAAAAACTTAACGTTTTGTTTTAGTGCGGCAGGATTCATTGCAATGAGCACATCGGCTTGGTCGCCCGGAGTGTACACTCCTGTACCCACGCTTACTTGAAAGCCCGATACTCCACTCAATGAGCCTTGTGGAGCGCGGATTTCTGCCGGATAGTCGGGGAATGTTGATACTTGATTACCAACACCTGCCGACACATTTGTGAAGATGTTTCCTGCCAATTGCATCCCATCTCCTGAGTCGCCCGAAAAACGGACAACTACTTTGTCGAGAACTTTAACATTGGTTTTCTCTAACATAATATTATATTAATAAGTTTAAATTCAAATTAATAATAGCCTTTAACTTGGCAAAGTTAAACAAATTAAAGCATAATGCACAATGCTTTTGACTAATTTTTTTGTGTTTAAAAATAAAACATTTTTTGAACTTGTGTGTAATTTCGATTTCCTTTGTTGAAGTATGAAAAAAGCCGCAGTTCATTGAATTGCGGCTTTTGTGTTATTTAGTGGAAAGATTATTTCTTGAATATCTTTGCAATGAGGGTGAGGATTGTGGGAATAATCATCACGAGGGCTGTTGAGCCTATGATGAGTCCCCAATCGGTTGCCGATAGTGGAACAACGTTAAACATTTCACCTCCAACGCTCACCAACAAGAATTGACCACCGATGATAACTATCAATGTCAAGAAGAACACTTTGCTGTCTTTCATGTTGAAGAATGCGGTGTGTCCGCTGTCAAATGCTTTGGCATTAAACAAGTTCCAGAATGAAAGGAATACAAATATTGTGAAGAACATTGAAAGTTCATAAGGTGTCATTTCGGCACCTACAGGGTAAGTGAAATTGAAGATGTCAGAGAAGAACTTGACGATGTCAAATTGCATGAGTGTTGCAATCTCCTCATGACGGAAATATTGCATCAAGCCAAACAAGATGAATACAAACAACGCTCCTGTTCCGAATATAGTCCACATCATGCGACGAGTAATGATAAAGTCATCGCTTCGGCGAGGTTTGCGTTTCATCACCTCTTGTGATGGTGGTAATGAGGCAAGTGCCATTGCTGCAAATGTATCCATGATGAGGTTCACCCAGAGCATTTGTGTAACGGTCAATGGCGATTGTGTTCCAAAGAATGCTCCTATCACCACGATGAGACAAGCGACAAGGTTTATCACCAATTGGAACAAGATGAAACGTTGAATATTTTGATAAAGTGAGCGTCCCCACATCACAGCTTTAGTGATGCTGGCAAACGAATTGTCCATGATTGTGATGTCGCTTGCCTCTTTGGCAACCGATGTACCATCACCCATTGATAAGCCCACTTGTGCAGCGTTCAATGCTGGAGCATCGTTTGTGCCATCGCCTGTAACAGCTACAACTTCGCCTTTCTCTTGAAGAAGACGCACAAGACGTGATTTGTCGGTCGGACGAGCGCGAGACATAATCTTAAGCCCTTGCACTCGTTTTGCGGCTTCTTCTTCGCTTAATGCGGCAAAGTCAGGTCCTGAGATGTGGTTTATATCGCCATCGATGGCATTGTCCCACAATCCCACTTGACGACCTATTTCTTTAGCTGTTCCGGGAGTATCACCTGTAACGATTTTCACGCTGATACCTGCGCTGATGCTTTCGCGAATAGCTGCCGGCACATCACTGCGCACAGGGTCGGAGATGGCTGTAATGCCTAAGAATTTGAGTTTGTCGCAAGTGAGTTTGTTATCTTTAATAGGATCTTCGCCAGCACCGATTTCAGCATATGCAAAACCGAGTGTGCGCATTGCTTGTTGTTGATATTGCAGTAGTTGAGCGTGAACGGCATCGGGTGTTGTTCCGGAAAGGTCTTTACACATTCCCATAACGATTTCAGGCGCTCCTTTAACATAAAGGATGCGTTTGCCCATCAATGGCGAGTCAACGATCGTTGCCATGAATTTACGCTCGGTAGAGAATGGCAATTGATCTATTACTGTAGCCTTGTCTCTCAACTCTTGGAAGTTGACATTATTGTCGTTAAGCCATAGCAATAAAGCTCCTTCGGTGGGGTTGCCGAGTGCAGTAACCTTTTCCTTGTCAGAGAAATCAAGGAATGCAGTAGAGTTTACTGAAATCCCCTCGGTGATATATTTTGAGTAGTCGTCATTGCCGAGTTTTTGATCATTGCCAAGCACATAGAAATTAGTGCGGTAGATGCGCATTTGATTTTGAGTGAGAGTTCCTGTTTTATCGGTACAAATAACTGTTGTCGCACCCATTGTTTCGCAAGCGTGCATCTTGCGCACGAGGTTGTTGCTTGCAAGCATGCGACGCATACTCAATGCAAGGCTCAATGTAACACTCATGGGTAATCCTTCAGGGACTGACACCACGATGAGTGTAACAGCAAGCATTATTGTGTTAAGCACATATTCAACAGTTTCGATAGTGCCATTTGCTGCCCAATCAAATATGCATAATCGGCCAATGACAATCAGAGCGCCCACAGTGTAGCTACACCATGACAACACTTTACTAAGTTTTTCAAATTGCAACGTCAATGGTGTTTTAACACCGGTGTCGATTTGTGCTGCTTCATATACTTTGCCATATTCGGTAGCATCGCCCACAGTTGTTACCTCCATCACACCATGCCCCTCGGCAACAGTAGTGCCACGCATAGCATGGTTAGTGGGATATGTTACATCGTCTTTAAAATCTTCTGGCTTGTGAGACTTGCGTATTAGTGGCTCCCCGGTCAATGTACTTTCATTGATGCTAAGTGCTACGCTATCGAGAAGAACGCCATCGGCAGGAACTTCATCGCCGGTTTCAAGAATTACGATGTCGCCTACTACAACATCCTTGCGAGGGACTTGTGTCATGTTGCCATCGCGCATCACCTTCACCGGGACATCGTCGTTTACTTGGTTGAGGATTTCAAACTTCTTGTTGGCACTCACCTCAAGAGCAAATCCTATAACTGTTGCAAGAAGAATTGCTACAAGTATGCCGAGAGGCTCAAAAAACACCTCGAAACCATGAGTTGGCAATGTGTATTCATATATTGCAATACCGATAGACAAGCATAGTGCGACAAGCAAAATCTTGATTAACGGATCCTTGAAATTTTCTAAAAATTGAGATAGCAAAGAGGGTTTTGGGGGAGGAGTCAAGATGTTAACACCATATTTGGCTCTGCTCTCTTCAACTTGTTGTTGATTAAGCCCTGTTATAGATTGGTTTTCTGTAGACATATTTCCTATTAATGATTGTATTTTAATGCTTTACCTTTTACAGAATTGTCTATTACGCCATTGTGATATACGCGATTGCCATTGACATAGGTACTGACAACTTTGTTGTGTAATGTTTCGCCGGCAAGAGGAGTCCATGCGCAACGGCTTAAGACATCTTTATTTGAAATGGGATATTCTTCATTGGGTTTCACTACTGCCAAGTCGGCAAAATAACCTTCTCTGATAAAACCACGTTTCTCGATGTTGAATAGTCGGGCAGGGGCATGGCACATTTTATCGATGACCTGTTCAATGGAAAATACTCCTTTGCGAGCGAGTTCAAGCATCATGAGAAGAGAAAATTGCACTAATGGACCTCCTGATGCAGCCTTTAAAGCGCCACCCTCTTTTTCTGATAGAAGATGTGGAGCATGGTCAGTTGCCACGATGTCGATGCGTCCATCGGCAAGGGCTTGGCGCAATGCTTCTCGATCTTGCGCGGTTTTTATGGCAGGATTCCATTTAATGCGTGTCCCTAAACGAGAATAATCCTCATCACTCCACCACAAATGGTGGGCACACACCTCGGCAGTAACACGTTTTTGCTCAACAGGAGCGCTTGTCAAAAATTCAAGTTCGGACTCGGTAGAGATGTGAAGAATGTGCAATCGTGCATTGTATTTAGTGGCCAATTCTACGGCTTTTTTTGTCGATTGGTAGCAAGCCTCTGTGCTGCGAATGAGGGGATGTTGTTCCACAGGAACATCGTCGCCCCATTGAGCTTGTGCTTTCTCTTTGTTTTGGCGTATGATATCCTCATCTTCAGAGTGAATGGCTATCAACGCGGGAACTTCAGAGAAGATGCGTTGCAGTGCAGTGTTGTTGTCAACAAGCATGTTGCCTGTTGATGCCCCTAAGAACAATTTTACACCCGGAATGAGCGAATAATCGCAACTGAGCAACGTGTCGATATTGTCGTTTGTTGCACCTATGAAGAATGAGTAATTAGCGAGAGAAACCTCTCCGGCTCTTTGATGTTTTGCTTCAAGAGCTTCGAGGGTTGTCGTTTGCGGAATGGTGTTGGGCATATCCATGAACGATGTAACACCACCGGCTACGGCAGCTGCCGATTCTGTTGCAATATCGGCTTTGTGAGTGAGACCCGGATCGCGGAAATGCACTTGGTCATCAATCACTCCGGGCATCAAATAGTTGCCCTCTAAATCTTCGGCGTTGTCAACTGAAGCAATTAGCTCGGCAGGGGCATTACCCTCTCCCACAACGGCGATTTTATCATCATTGATAACAACATACCCTTTGTGGCTACTGCCTTCATTGACAATAACTGCGTTATATAATAATCGTTGCATGGATTAAATTTTATGCGTTATAATTGGGGTATTTTTTGAAAAGGCTGTTCCATTTCAGGCGTATAACACCAAACACAGCTTCCCCAAAAATACTTGAATTCATTTTGCTTGTTCCGAGTACACGATTTACAAAGATGATGGGCACCTCTTTGATCTTAAACCCATACTTGTAAGCGGTAAATTTCATCTCAATCTGGAATGCATACCCCTTGAAGCGGATATTGTCGAGTGGCAATGCTTCAAGCACGCGTCGTGTGTAGCACACAAAACCTGCTGTCGTGTCGTTGATGGGCATTCCTGTGACGATGCGCACATATTTTGAGGCATAGTAGGACATCAACACGCGTCCCATGGGCCAATTCACAACATTTACACCTGACACATATCGAGAACCTATCGACATATCATTGCCCTCTTTGGCACATGCTTCATAGAGAGGAATCAGGTCGTTAGGGTTGTGAGAGAAATCGGCATCCATCTCAAAGATGTAGTCATACTTGTGGTCGATGGCCCATTTAAACCCTTCGATATAGGCTGTTCCCAATCCTAATTTTCCGGCACGTTCAATCAAGTGCACGCGTCCCGCATACTCTTGCTGTTTCGTTTTAACGATTTTAGCAGTCCCATCGGGAGAATTATCGTCAATGACCAAAATGTCAAACTGATGAGGCAATGCTAATACGGCATCTATAATATTTGCAGCGTTCTCCTTCTCATTATACATGGGAATTATTACGACGCTGTCAGATTGTGTTGTTAGTTGTTCGGTTGTCATTGTTTTTAGCCTTGTGACCGCTTTACGTTTAATTATCCCACAAAGATAGTTTTTTTAATGAATTACGCCTCAATAGAAAAGCATAAATTTAGTTATCAGAGCTAATTTCTATTGTAAATTATTTTTCAGGGGCGAGGGTATCGCATGTTGAGGGGTTGGCGGGGTTGGTGTCGCAATAATGGCGGATGCCGGCGGCAGCTGATGCCACCGCCAACACAATCGTTAATATTATTGCCATTATTACGCGCATGAGATTTGAAATCTTATTTAAAAACAATTTCAATAGGCTCGAATTTCAGACC
>JAFSCJ010000006.1 GCA_017436845.1 Muribaculaceae bacterium | reverse complement strand
TGTCGATCGCCTGCAACAGCGACAGAGCCGAGTCGGGATGCTCTTGCATAATGGCTTCGGCATGGGAGAGTGTCTCCATCGTCGCAACATCTCGATTGCACGATACAATCGCCATCGCAATTAACACCATAGACATTATATGTCGCAATTCCTTTATCATTACACAAAGATAACTCTTTTAACCAAATAAAAAAAGATTGCGACTCGGTCGCAATCTTTTCTCGTTCTCTATATTTTTGTTTAGTTTTAAAAGTAGAAATTTACTTCTTTGGGATAGAACAACATTCCACATCCCACCTCATTGGCAATTCCCTCGCCCATAGAATTTGCAACAATAGCAAGAGCAAATCTTAATGCTGCTGCAGGGCCATTGGCTGTAATGAGATTATTCAGAGCCACAACCGGAGTGTCGCGCATGACAGCTTTGTGGCAATTATCCTCAAATCCCGGATAACATGTAGCATCTTTACCATCGAGAATTCCAAGTGGAGCAAGCACAACGGCAGGCGCCGCACATATCGCTGCTATCTTTCCTTGTTTTGCATGATGTTTGCTTAACGCTGCACACAATTTGTCGCAATTAGCCAAATTAGTTGAGCCAGGCATACCTCCGGGTGTTATGAGCCACTCTGCATCAGAAAGATCGACATCGGCAATCAACCTATCGGCTTCTACTGATATACCATGTGCCCCTGTAACCTTATATTCATCTGTTATAGAAACAGTCTTTATATCCATCCCGGCACGGCGCATTACATCAACTACAGTCAAGGCTTCTATCTCCTCAAAACCTTGTGCAAGAAATAAAAAAGAAGTCTTCATAATAGAATAGTTTTATAATTTATAATTGGCTAATTGATAATAAGGATTAGTACATCTATTTGCACTGTCCTATATTAAAACAACGTTACAAGTTACAAAATGTTTATAATATATTTATTTTTTTGAAAATTTTTATCCAAAACTATCAAGCTGTAACATTCTTGCACCATTTTGTAACATAAAACAAGCACCATCAATGCAGGTGATTTTACCCATTCAAAGGGTATAAAAGAAAAACCGGCTGTCTCACGACACCCGGAAATCCCTTAACCTTAAATCTAATACCATGAAAACACAGTGCAAATATAGTAATTATACACTTAGAACAAATATCATATCTGATTGTTTTATATATTAGCTTTATTTAACATATAATATTGTAGCTTTTTTGTAACTTTATCGTCACAAATTTATTAGCTATGAGAATTAAAATACTTATTATTGACGACGAGGAGTCAATATGTGAAATCCTAAAATATAATCTTTTAAAAGAAGGTTATGACGCTGATTGTGTTTATAGTGCAGAAGAAGCGTTATCACTTGATTTATCAAACTATTCTCTGTTTATCGTTGACATAATGATGGAACGCTTGAGCGGTTTTGACTTTGTCAAAAGACTAAAAAACTCTGCTACCACCGAAAACACTCCTGTAATATTCTGCTCAGCTCTTGACGATGAAGATGACAAAGTTATGGGACTTAACATCGGTGCAGATGACTATATAACAAAACCATTCGTGATAGGCGAGGTACTTGCACGAGTGCGAGCTGTGTTACGTCGCTCACACATTACACACCAATGGGCTTACAATGTATCTCGAAGTACATATGAGCCCGACATCACCTTCCGCAATATGCGAATCAGCCGCAACGAGAAGAAATGCATCATCAATGGTGAGTCCATCAATTTGACCAAAACAGAATATGACTTATTGCTATTCTTCTTAACACACCGCAATCGCATATACACACGCGACGAGATAATAAAGCAAGTGTGGTCAAGCGATATAATGGTAACAACTCGTGCAATAGATACTAACATCACACGATTAAGGAAAAAACTTGGAGAATATGGTCAATATATTATAACCCGATTAGGATATGGTTATGGCTTCAAAGAGGCGCATTAAATATCAATGGAAACTATTTTTCCCTCTCACAATACTATTATGCTTCATAATAGTAACCCTCATCTTTTTCCTACACCGATATGATGCGCTCACCCCAAGTTTATGGTTAGTTATAGCTATATTATCGGCATTTTCCATAGCACTAATATACAATGGAGCAAGATATTTAAGCAAAAACATTTCGCTATTGCAAATCTTCACCGACCAAATCGCCAACAATGAGACGCCAACAATTACAGCTGAGCAATTCCCGTCAGATGAATTAGGCGAAATATTTAGACAAATCATACGCATTTATAAAGATAAAGGAATTGCCATTGAGAAAAGCGAACAAGAGCATCATATTGCACAACATGCAACCGAAGAAAAAAGTCGCATCAAACGACAACTTACCAACAATATAAACCATGAACTAAAAACCCCTATCGGGATAATAAAGGGGTATATAGACACCATCCTCGAAGATCCGAATATGGATGCCGAGACTCAACGACATTTCATCGGACAAACACAACAACACGTTACTCGCCTATGTACTTTGCTGAATGACATCTCAACAATCACTCGACTCGATGAAGCATCGATTATACCTACAGAAGAAGTAAACTTTCACGATATAGTCTATTCTATTTCCAATGACATAAAGGCAATGTCCATAACAGACAAAATACCTTTCAAGCATAATATCCCATTAACTTGTGTCGTAAAAGCCAATCAAGGATTGCTCAATGAAGCGCTTCTAAATCTCATTCGCAATGCTGCGGCTTATTCACATGGAACTGAAATGGGACTTGTTTTTGAAGGAGAAAATGCCGATTACTACACATTCTCATTCTACGATAATGGTGTAGGGGTTGAAGAGAAACATTTGGCACACCTGTTTGACCGCTTTTTCCGAATCGACGTAGGTCGTTCCCGCAAAACCGGTGGCACAGGGCTCGGACTACCGATTGTAAAGAACACCATCAAATCATTTGGAGGAGATATCTCAGTCAGAAACAGAGCCGAAGGTGGACTTGAATTCCGCTTCACAATCCCCAAATGGAAACAAGGATTTTGAAAAATTAACTATTTTTCAAAGCACTATAAATCAGCGGCTTAATTACATCTTCATAGTGTATTACATACTACAATGCGGCTTGTCGTATAATTATTTTTTGACTAAATTTATAATGAAATTCACTTAAAACATTATCAATTATGTCAAAAACTTATGATGAAAACGTGCGCAAAGCAATAGCTTTAGCCAATGGTGTCAAAAGCAATATAGACGACGCCAAAAAATATGGAATTACCATCGAACAACTCGATCAATTAATCACTATAGCTAATGAAACAGCTGAGAAAAGCACTGAAGTTGATAACCTGCGTAAAATAGTAGCAGAAAAATCTTCATCGGCACACCAATCCCTCGAAAACCTCACGTCAGCAATGAGAGACATCAAGAAAGTGATTAAAACAAACTACGAACAACCTCAATGGCTCAAATTCGGCATCGAAGACAAGCGCTAACAACAAAGGGACTCCTCAAGTCCCTTTGTTGTTATCTTTAAAGTATCTTAGTCTTTGAAAAATTCGTCAATAGATCCAATTATTTTCTTGCATGCAGTACCATCTCCATATGGATTTGCGATTTTCTGATTTTCTGAATAATAATTTGCGTCATCAAGAAATTTAGAAGCTTCATCTACAATCAATTGACGATTTGTCCCCACAAGTCGTATTGTTCCTGCCTCAAGTGCTTCAGGGCGCTCAGTTACCTCCCGCATTACAAGCACAGGCTTGCCAAGGGATGGTGCTTCTTCTTGAATACCACCACTATCGGTCAAGATAATATAACTGCGTGTCATCAAATACACAAAATAGAGATATTCAACAGGTTCAATAAAGAATACATTACCATGACTAATATTCCCAAAGACCTCATTTATAGGACGACGTACATTTGGGTTAAGGTGCATCGGATACAAGAAATCAACATTAGGATAACGTTCCGAAAGATCCTTGAGGGCATTGCATATATTCATAAAACCATCGCCAAAGTTCTCACGGCGATGTCCGGTTACCAACACTAATCGACGATCACTATTCAATCGATTTACATCATACCCTAAAGTATTGATATACTCTATTAGAGAATTTTCAAGCGATGCATCACTCTTTATCTTATTTACAACTAAATGCAATGCATCAATAACTGTGTTGCCTGTAACACTAATATTTTTATCAACAACAGCCTCACGCAACAAGTTGCCTCGACTTGTTTCTGTTGGAGAGAAATGCAATGTAGCAATGCGACCGGTCAATTGGCGATTCATCTCTTCTGGCCATGGGCTATAAATATCATGAGTGCGCAATCCGGCTTCCACGTGCCCCACAGGAATCTGTTTATAAAATGCGCTCAAAGCAGCAGCTGTTGAAGTCGCAGTATCTCCATGAACAAGCACCATATCGGGAGCACACTCATTAAGCACTTCTCGCATTCCGGTCAATATTCTGGCTGTAACATCATACAAATCTTGACCTTGCTTCATTATATTTAAGTCATAATCAGGAGTTATCTCAAATAGAGACAACACTTGATCCAACATCTGACGATGCTGACCTGTTACACACACTATTGTTTGATACTTTTCAGGATATTTCTGAAACTCTTTTACCAATGGAGCCATCTTTATAGCTTCGGGACGTGTCCCGAATACGAGCATAATTTTCTTCATTTCGTAAGTTTAGAGCTTGTTGGTTACTAACCAATATGCATACTTGATAAAATGGAAATTTCGAGTAATGCGTTTGGGCTGTTTAATTAAACGATAGGCAAATTCCATATTATGGTCAATCCACCATTTTGGAGCACGTTTCTGATGCCCACAATAAACATCAAAACTACCACCGAGTCCCTGATATATTGCACGATGACGTTTCAACATATCTGACATAAGGATTTCTTGCTTTGGAGAGCCCATTGCCACAAAAACCACATCAGGCTTTTTGTCGGCAACATCATCTATGAGCGCCTGACGTTCCTCTTCTGTTTTAATATATCCATCACGATAACCGATGATATTGATATCAGAATATTCAGCTTTCAACTTTGCCACAACCTCTTCAATAATTTGAGGCTTAGCTCCTATTAGATAGAAACTCTTTTTGCCTTGAAAACGATTAATGATGTGCAACCACAATTCACATCCTGCAATCTTACAAGCATCTTTAGCTCCTTTCTTACGTGCAGCAAGCACCGCACCAGATCCATCACAATAGCCTATATTATTATTTATTATGGGCTTAGTAACATCATTAGCATTGAGTATCTTTTCGGCATTTACCGCTACAAGTATCCCTTTCTTCTTATCTGCAAAATCTATTATTTCATCAACCGACGAAAATGGGAACAACTCAACACCTCTTATTGTTACTTTTTCTTTTATCATTGGTATATTATCTAAAAATCCCGCAAAAGTCAAGAATTACTTTATCTTCACGTTTTTCCAGTGACTTAAACGGAGTATGAGCTGTCAAAAATACAACAATATCAGCAGTCTCATAGGCTTCGTTATAGTCAGTAAGTTTAAACACATTGTGCTCGCTTACATTAGGTTCAACGACAAGGATACTCGCATTATTGCATTTTTGCATCACTTTTGTTGTAATATATTTTGCTGGAGACTCACGTAGGTCATCAATATCTGGTTTGAATGCAATACCCATCATTGCCACTATAGGTTTACGATGGTTTTCCAACTCAAACTTGAGCATCGCATTTTCAACTTTTTCAGCACACCAATCAGCCTTATAGTTATTGATTTCACGTGCTGTAGCAATAATTCTTGATTCTTTGGGATACTCTGATGTTATAAAATATGGGTCAACAGCAATACAATGCCCTCCAACTCCACATCCAGGTTGAAGTATATTTACACGAGGATGCTTGTTTGCAAGCGCAATAAGTTCCCACACATTTATGCCTGCACGATCACAAATCAATGATAATTCATTGGCAAATGCGATCTGAACGTCACGAGATGAATTTTCTGTTAACTTACACATCTCAGCAGTACGTGCGTTAGTGCGATGAAGTTGACCTTTCACAAATTGAGCATAGAACGCAATGGCTTTATCAGTTGAAACCTCGTCGATGCCTCCAATTACACGATCATTATGCACCAATTCATATATCACATTTCCTGGCAACACTCGTTCAGGACAATATGCAATATATATTTTTCCTTTAAGTTCAGGACGTTCAGAATAAATTATTTCCGCCATCGCTTCTGTTGTTCCTACAGGCGATGTTGATTCTATTACATAAAGATCTCCTTCTTTCAATAGTGGTAATACCGCACGTGTTGCAGCCTCAACAAAAGAAGTATCTGGTTGGTGATCACCTTTAAAAGGAGTGGGCACAACCATAAAATAGGCATCACACTCTTCAGGCTTTGTTGCAGCAACGAGCGCACCTATTGAAACTACCTCTTTTAACAACTCGCCAAGACCAGGCTCAATTATATGCAATTCTCCAGCATTGGTTTTCTCCACAACCATAGGATTAACATCAACACCTTTTACTTCTATGCCGTTTTTAGCTGCTATTATAGCGGTGGGCAAGCCTATATAGCCAAGCCCCATGAAACATGCTTTCATCTCTTATTAATTATGCTTTTTCTTTTACAAACTACAAAGATAGTATAATTTTACAAAATTCCCCCTAAATCACACCATTTTAATCTTTAATCTTGCAACAAATAATAGCTTAACGAACAGAACATAAAAGCATTGCTCCAACGCATATATGATATTTTAGAGCTCCATCTAGGCTTCAATTGATAATAAAAATACCCTTTTTTATCTTGCATATTATCTATTACCCACCTCAACACTTTATCCGCAAGTTCTCTATATTCGCCAAATTTTCGCAAGCGAGATAATGTAACAAACAATTGTCCGGGGCAATGGATATCTATAGGATATTGTTTATTATGATAGTACTTGGGAGATCCATCAGACATAAAAAAATTCTCAATATAAAAATTAAATCCTTTTTCAATATACTCATGAAATGAAGTATCTCCTGTTAATTCTTCATAAGCGATCAAACCATCAAGATTATATCCTGTGTGGAAGCTATCAATCCACTGTTGGTCTTTAGAAAGGCTATACACCCAAGAGCCATCATATGCTTGTGCATCACAACATGCTATTACCGATTGACGAGCCATCCCTTTATATTCTTCGCGACCGGTGTATTTGTAACAATAGCTCAATATCCTACTACCCAACAATGACGCATTAAACACAGTATCATTCCCCTTCGTTTTACTATACGAAAACAGGAAGCCTCGTTTATAATCAGTACGGCGCAAATCATTTAGGACAAATTGAGCTGAAGTCAGAGCAATTTCTTTATATTTCTCTTCTTTTGTTATTTCAAATGCGTCCATCAACGCAGTCGCACAAAAATTTGTAGCAACAACTGTTGGCGTCCCACCTAAAAACAAAAACTCCAATCTTCGCTGCCATGGGAAATTATAGCCCCAACATGCGCCACTATTCCCTACCGACTGTAACGAAATGAGTAATTCTGCAATTTCATTTATTTTACATTTCAACTCATCTAACGTTCCCAATTGGACCGATAGTTCTGGACGACGCTCCACAACACGATATAAATTACAATATCCCTGCAAAAACAAGCCTATACCTTTTGCATTATGCTGTTTAGGGACCATTGCTAATCGTCTCAAATTTAATGGAGACTTTTTAAACGTCTGAATCATCACCAAGCGACAAGCTGCCGATTTATTCAGAAATGGGATAGCATTAAACACCTTAGAATTGAGACCATCAAAAGGGTCCCATCCTTTATATTGCTCCTTCTCGCAATAATCGCGTAACTTAATAAGGGAGTTCAGATTATCAGCCATTTCGGGTTATTCCTAATTGTTTTTCGTGTTCGATAATTTGTTCTTCAGTAAAACGATATTTCACAACCTTTGCTGGGTTACCTGCAACAATCGCATATGCCGGAACATCTTTTGTCACGACTGCTCCCGCACCAACAATTGCACCCTGACTAATATGAACGCCCTTAAGGATAATCGCATTACAGCCAATCCAGGTATCATCATCTATTATAACAGGCAAATCATCATTAGGGTGTTTAGTATGATTGTTAAAAATATATATTCCAACATCTTTAAAATTATGATTGCCTCCCATTATTGTTACTCCCGGACCAAATGTAATGTTATTGCCAATTTTTAATCCTTTTACAGCTGAAAATCGTGCATTAGGACCAATATAGACATTATTACCAATAGTTATTGTTGAATATGAAAATTGGGAGTTTAGTGGGGAATAATGAACATTTTTGCCACACTTTGCAAACAATGACTTGAAACAATATGACACTATTTTGTTTCCTCCACCAACAAATAAATGCCTCGTTTTATATAATAGTTTTGCAATCATTGTTACTAATATTAAAATCTAACAGGGGCTCCATCTTCTTGCATTGATTTTAATGCTGCGAATGTCGCTTTTGTTACACTGAAAATTTCATTTAGTGCAATAGGCAATTTACCCTCTTTTATTGATGCAAAGAATTGCGTCATCATCTCTTTTTGCCCCTTATCTTGTGATGCCTTAGAGAATTTCTCTACTTTTCGACCATATATTTCACACTTCTTAAAATCATAAATAATACCTGTTGTTCCAGCATGATAAACTTCAAAGTATTCTTTTGGCAAACTCTTAGAACCATTAGCATAATATGCGACCACTCCAGTTGAGCCATTTTCAAACTCTATAAGCATGTTTACCGTATCGTTCAATCCTTGAGAATCACTCAGAACTGACGCTGACACTTTACAAGGGATACTACCACACATATATGCCATTAAATCAATGAAGTGACAAGCCTCGCCAATGATGCGTCCTCCTCCCACTGTCAAATCTTGAATCCAAGAATCAGCCGGGATAAATCCCGCATTAACTCGATAAATCATTGACATTTTGCCACTACCAACCCTTGCTTTGATTTTCTGAGCGAATGGAGAGAATCGACGATTGAAGCCAATCATTACACCACAATTCTTTTCCTTGCACAATTGTTCAATTTCTATAAGTTCATCTACATTCAAGCAAAGTGGTTTTTCTACATATACATTTTTCCCTGCGCGCAAGCCCTCCATTACAAAATGTGCATGCGTATCATGACGAGTAGCAATAAACAATGTATTTATTTTATCATTGTCTAGTATATCTTTTTCATCAGAAGTACATTGAGCAAATTTATACTTTTCAGCTACACGTTTAGAAGACGTTCCAGAATTAGTCATCACTGAAATGCGCCCCACTTCTTCTGGAGGAAGATTTGGCAACAAATGTCCTTGAGCATAGCTACCAGCTCCAATAAACGCGATATTTACATCTTTTACAATGGTTGCATTATTTATATTGATAGGACCTGCTTTATGCTCTTTGCTATAATCATATTCTAGAACAATTCCCAAGAATGGTTCAGTCCGATTTACAACAATATCGTAAGCGTGAGGGGCCTCTTCAAATTTAAATCTATGTGTTGTCAAATATCCTAAATCAATGCGTTTGTTATATATCAAATTTTGGAATGCCTCCATATTGCGTTTTTCGGTCCAACGCACATAGGCAGCAGGATAGTCAATCCCCTTTTCCTCATAATTTAAATCATAGCGCCCTGGTCCATAAGAGCATGACATTTTCAATTCAAGTTCTTTTTTATAATAATATGGCTCACGATCAAAACCTGTTGGGACCGCACCAAGTACTATTACTTTTCCTTTTTTACGACATATTGCACCGGCAAAGTTTATTGGATCAAGG
This sequence comes from Muribaculaceae bacterium, assembly GCA_017436845.1. GTDB lineage: Bacteria > Bacteroidota > Bacteroidia > Bacteroidales > Muribaculaceae > RGIG4079. The sequence goes on along the minus strand of JAFSCJ010000006.1, from coordinate 47,154 downwards.
CTTGATGTTGCAGCCGCGATAATAACACAATCAACTCCAATACCATTGGTATAATCTTTGATTTGTTCTTCAATGCCTGGGGTATTTCGAGCAATAGCAAGATCTGCACAATGCTCACTAGCCATTTTTATTGCTCCTTCAGACACATCGATTCCAATAACGTTTACACCTGATGCTTTTAATTCAAGGCAAGCCAATTGTCCGATAAGGCCAAGACCGATAACCGCACACGTTTCACCTAATCTCATATCTGCTTGACGCACACCCTGCAAAGCAATTGCGCCAAGAGTATTATAACACGCCTCTGATAAATCGGCATCATCTCGCAGTTTTATACATAAATTCACCGGGACACTCACTACCTCTGCGTGATTAGCATAACCAGCACCAGCACATGCGACTTTATCTCCAACTTTAAACTCCGTAACATCATCGGCAACAGCAATAACTTCACCTGCACTACTATAACCTAACGGAGAATATGCATCAAGCTTTTTCATCACGGCACGATAAGTTTGCACAACGCCTTGTTTTTTAAGTGTATCAAGCACTTGCTTTACTTGTTGAGGGCGTTCTTTCGCTTTCCCAATCAAACTTTTGCGAGCTGCCTTTACTGTTGAGCCTTCGGTTCCAGCACTAATTAACGAAAAGTGATTTTTTACCAAAACCATTCCTAACGATAATTGAGGTAGGGGTAATTCTTGTATTACCATTTCGCCTGATCCGAGTTTTTGGGTTAACTGTTCCATTATTTATTGTTTTTACTATAAATCGAAATATACTTTTGGCGATAATCAATTTTCTCTGCTTGAGAAGAACCCCTATCTCCAATCGAGTTTTCTATTGTTGTTACTAAACTATTGACATCTCGCGTTTTAAACAATTTCACTCCTTGAGGACGTTTTACGACATCAGATGCAATAACAATTTTGTTTAAATCTAATGCCTCTCTAATTGAAATTGCATCTCCATCGGTATTAGTTGTTCTTAGCACTATATCTGACGCTTGTGCAAGTCTAACAAATGACAGAGGCTTTTCCCATATCATCACGCGCTCGGCGATATCATTTTCTTCAATAATCTTTTTATATTGATTAACGTAAGGAGTGGCATCAGTATTGTCAGCAATCACAAAAATCAGATAATAATGATTCTCAGAATTTTTTAATTCAACTAATGCTTCTATGCATTGATCTAATCCATAAAGATCCTCATTGTTATGACGCACTAATTTCCATGCGTTAGATACCATCAAAAAACTATTTGAATCTTGTCTTATCTCAGCTATCTTTTGGATTATTTCATCTGGTAATTGATGTTCTGCATTAATATCAGGTGGGAGATAAGCTGGCAATAAGAGATAACTACATTTACAATTCTTTACCACTAATGCATCATATCCTTTATCATTGACTACAATCACACTATTGCATCGTTTTAAAAACCAACGTGTAATTGATGTTCTTCCTTCAATATTAGGATCCCGATGCACCGTAACAACTGTATTTTTGAGAAAAATAAATTTGCATATTATTACATGGAATAATCGCAATACGAAATGGCCACTTTGAATGTGGATGATGTTGGCTCTGAATATTTTTCCAAAGTACTTAAACAAATTTAGCGAACGAAGGTTAAATACTCCGTTCCAACGCTTATGTCCCTCATCCACAATATCAAATTCATAATCATCCTTAAGTAACGCCATTAATCTGCGTATATGAATACTTATCCCCCCAATGTTTTGAGGAGCTGGTCCAATGATTAATATGCGTGGCAATTTACCCATTAATTATTTTAGCGTACTCGTTACAATATTTTTCAGCGGTTCTCGCTATGTCAAAATCTTCTATTGCCCGATTATATGCTTCTGTTTGAGCCAATTCTGAATAATAAGAATAATTATTTATAATTGCTTCAATTTTATTGGCACAATCTACATAATTACCGTTTTCGAAACTACAACCATATTTATTATTCCCGATAATTTCAATAGGTCCATCATTATTAGAAACTAGGACCGGAACTTTTGCCGCCATCCCTTCTACTACTGTAAGCCCGAATCCCTCATATATCGATGGTTGGACCAATAGATCATAATTTTGAATCATTGCATATACCTCACTACGAGATCGCTCTCCAAGAAAATTTACAGCGTCAACAATTCCGTTGGTTTTAGCCAAATTATTTAAATATTCCATTGATGGCCCAGATCCAATCAAATCTATCGTAATATCTTTAAAGCCTTTATTTTTAAGATGAGCAACTGCCTTAATCAAAATATCTTGACCTTTTTTATCATGGTATAGCCTACTGATTTGTAGTATTTTGAATTTATTACCTTCTAATCCTGAATTTTGGCGTTTTGCAACCTCTTTCGTTTTAATCCCATTGTACACTAGTTGAGACTCGACTCCATAACGCTGTTTTAAGTCTTTCCTTACCGCATTAGATATCGCACATATGGCATCCACGTTCTTCGCATAGGTAAATTCTAACCCTGTATCATGAGCAGTTATCAGATATTTCACATTTTTGCGTTTCCAAATTAAAACAAATGCGCGATTATTATGGGCATGAACGATATCTGGATCAATCCTTTTTAAAGCCCGATTTAATTTGAAATGATACCATGGGTTCACAGATCCATTAGGGCGATTTATATATACAACATTTACTTGAGGAGGTATTTTTGATATCAAAGTTTCATTATGTCCACGATTTATCAATACAAGACTCACATCGTGTCCTTGTTTGACCTGGCACTCCATTATATCCAACAACATTGTTTCTGAACCACCTAGGCATAAATTAAATATAATTTGCGCAATTTTCATGTTAACATAACATTTGTAGCATTATTGACTTGGTTACAATCTTTACACGTCCGTTCGTCAAGCACAATCGCAGCTAACGACAATGCTAAAAATAACACACCTAATTCAGTATTTAGACCAGCGAATCCGCCTAACCCCCATAAGGAGATTATAACTAGTACCGTTAAATAATATTTTGCCATCCTAAAATGGCGTATAATATAATAAAGATATAAATAAAATATCAACTGACATAAGAAACCAATATAGCCTATATCTAGAACTGTCTGTAATTGTGTTATTTCAACTCCTGTAACAACTTCCCATGAATTTGTTTTATCAATATAGAACTCATTATATATCATATACTTAGGATTTGTCGTAAGCTCAGGATGCAAAAAACCAAAGCCTAACCACTCTCGATCTAAGTCATATAAAACCTCAAATTTCGGAATCATTTGAGCTATACGCCCCGACCCAAACTCAGAAATATCCTCCTCATCTTGAGCGACATCTAGCGCAACAAATTGATCAAATGTTGATTGAATGCGCAGAAAACCACCCATAGCCCCATCAATATAATATAAAACGACAACAGCAATTAAAGCACCCACCAAATACTTCATCACTGCTTTTAAATGACCTTGGAACACTACATAGGCAAAAATTATTCCAAATATAAAAGTCATTGTGCGAGTCGTTGCAAGAGCTAAGCCAATAACAATCCATTGCTTTACCGACAACTTATAATACTTCATTATGGGGAACAAACACATGCAAAGAATAAATAATCCTTGGGGATATTTTCGAGGGAAATTAGTTGATAACGGATTCCATAATAAACTATAAAATATAGATTTCTCATTTATCCACGTATAAGAATTCGGGATTAAGACATACCCATTTAATATAAATCCATCAATTATATAAAATGCGCTTAATATTAAAATATAGGGAAATAATTTCTTAAAAAATATTTTTATATAAAAATCTCGTCCAGAAAAAGCCATCAATGGCACAAAAACATAGAAAATCATCAAATAATAACGCATCCTCATAAACTGCACCGACATTCTCTCGTCGCTTGTCTTTGCAAGCATAAATAACACCAATGCATAAAGAAGCATCGCGACCATTATCTTCTTCACAATTGGGGATTTTTTATACACAAAGAATCCAATAACAGATATAACAAAAGCCAAATCCATTGGTTTGAACGGCAAATCTTCATCGCCAACCAATGCATATCTCCCAGTTAATATCGTAAAACAAATTACAAAGTCATATCTATCCTTAATAAAACGATTAAGCAAAACAATTATCAAACCAACATATCCTAATGGGAAAGACAACCCAACCATAGACATTGATAGCAAAAACAACAATGTCCAACCCCACTCCTGGCGAGAAATTGACAACTGCTCTTTTGCTTCATTGTCACTACCTAAAGATATATTTATTTTGTTAAGCATTTATTATTTATCTTTCTGAGACTAACTTTTTTCTATAACTAATATACACTGATGGGCGAATAAGTTCGTTTAATAATACGAACATAATGCAAAAAGACATCAATATCAACAATAGATTTACATATACCGAAACATTTCCATTCCAATATAAATAGCCAACTAATACAATAGCAAAAACAATTAATGGGACTACAATTGTATTTACTATCGATGTTATTATTCGCATCAAGGGAATCTCTTCTATCTTCATATACCATCGCAAATAACATAGCATAACGATTCCCAATGCTACAATTTGTGATATTGTAATCCAATATATTCCAAATTCAAACGCAATTGTTAGCAAAACTAGCTGCAATACAATTTCGATAAATGTTAGATTTTTTATAGTTTTTGTTTTTCCGTATGTTTTCAATATCGTTTGGAAAAAATATTTCATTGATGTAAATATTCCATACAATATTAATAGCCTAAAAATAGGAATTGCCTCAATCCATTTTTCGCCATAGAGCACTCTAATACCAGGACTTGCTAATAACACCAATAACGCCCCAGTTACGACTCCAATCCATAATATATTTTGGAACATATCTTGAGCCAATTTGCGACGCTTTTGTGCATCTTGTTCATTTGATAATACGGCAAAAAAGGGCCAATTAAAAACTGACTCAATTATACTATATGGGACCTCTTGCAACTTTTGTGCTTGCGAAAACACACCTGCCGCCACTGGCGAATACCTACCCAACACAAATGAATTTACATTACGTCCTATTTGAGTAAATACATAAGACAACATCAAGTGGACTCCATATCCAAACATTTCTTTAAAAGAATCTCTATAAAATGCGATTTTAGGCATCCATCTAGATAATATCACATAATAGATAAACAAGAATACAGATAAAAATATGCGAGTTGACACTAATGCCCAAAATCCATAACCGGCAAGTGCTAAATAAATTCCAAGAATTAATGAAGATGCTGTTGCGGACAATCTCACAACTGCCATTCGCTTCATATCCAACTCTTTACGCATTTTAGTTTCTTGAGTAAAAGTCATTGCCGAGAAGATAAAGCAAATCGCTATTGCCCACATGATCTGCTCTAATTCTTTATATCCAAAGAAATTAGCTATAGGTTGTGCCGAAAGGATAAAAATGACACAGAATACCAAACCAAATACTAAATTAAAAACAAATACAGTAGAATAATCTCTGTCGGTTGGGTGAGCCTTTTTGATTAATCCGTCACTAAGACCACAGCCTGAAACATTATAGGCAATAGCCACAAAAATTGCGGTCATTGCCAATAATCCAAAATCGTAAGGAGATAATATGCGAGCTAAAATGACATTTCCAGTAAAAGTCATTACCGAATTACAAACTCGGTCAATAGCACTCCATTTATATACTCCACTCATATCAGTCGCAAGTACACTTGAAGCTATTTCCCTTTAAAAGTTTCGCCATAGCCATAGCCATAGCCCTTCTTTGATTCTGTTCCATTTACGACCAGAGCCATACGTTTCAAGCGGTTATCGGCATAAAGAGAATTGATAAATTCGAGATCTTTTAGTTTAGTATAATTTGCACGACACACATAAACAGTAGCATCTGAAATACGAACCAATGAGAATGTATCACTAACCATTCCTACTGGAGCACTATCGACAATAATATAGTCATATTTTTCACGCAACAAACTAAACAATTGATCAACATTTGACGAAGCTAGTAGTTCCGATGGATTTGGGGGCACAGGTCCTGCCACAATTATATCAAGATTTTCTTGTATCGCATTTTTAATAATAATGTCATCAATACTGATTGATTGCGATGACAAGTATTCAGTCAAGCCTTTATTTACTTTTAGTTTCAAATATTCAGCTAATTTTGGGCAACGAATATCCATTCCCACCAACAACACTTTTTTGCCTAACATTGCAAGCGATGTAGCTAAATTAATAGAAATAAACGATTTCCCTTCGCCAGATACAGTAGATGTTACTACTACAACTTTATCATTCATTCCTCCAAGTACAAATTGAAGATTTGAGCGTATCAACCGGAATAACTCTGCAGCCGATGAAGAGCCACCCGATTTTACTACCAATGTTTCTTCTCTGTTGCTTGTACACATTTCTCCGAGAATAGGAATATTTGTCATCTGTTCCACATCCTCTTTTGTTGAGAATTTTGTACGCAACATTTTCTTAATATAGAAATAGATTGGAGGAATACACAATCCAAACAATATAGACAATGCAAGAATCATTATTTTTGACATTCCCACAGGTTCATTTAATGAGTAGGCAGCATCTACTATAATACCTTTAGGAACTGAATTGGCCAACATCATTGCCGACTCTTCTCTTCTTTGCAATAAGAAAATATACAAATTTTCTTTAATAGATTGCTGTCTCATAATATTTCTAAATTCGCGTTCCTGAGTAGGAATTACATTTAGTTTTGATTGAGACTTACTTGTTTGAGTTCTCAACTCATTTAACCTATATAGAGATGTTTCATAGCTTTTATTCAATGTTTCTATGATATTACCTCGCAACGCACTTATTTGTTCATCTAAAGCTTGAAGTACTTTATTGTTTGTCTTCGCGTTATTTGCAAGTTTCATTCTTTCCATTATTAACGAATTATAACTTGCAATAATACCACTTGCACTTCCTGCTCCTGAAGAATATGGGATTAACGAATTATTGTTTTCTGGATTTGTGACAAATGTTCGAGTCATTGACAGAATCTCAAATTCGGTCTCAGCATTTATTAATTTATTTTCTAATGTATTAGTCCGTCCCATTAAATATGATGCTTCAGCCCCAACATCAACAATTCCTCGTTCTTTCTTGAATTTCTCAATATTAGACTCTGAGGCATCCAAATCATTAACCAACAATGACAAGCGACTATCAATGAAGTCGATAGTCTTTTGACTTTTCAAATTTGCCTCATCAACTCCTCTCGTATTATATTTTGCAATAATATTGTTCAACAAGTCCTTTGCAAAATCAATATCAGTATGCTTTAAACCTAATGCAATAACATTTGATTTCTTACTGGCTATAGATATTGATAAATCTTCTGATAAATCTTCAGCAAATGCACTATAACTAGAAAAATATATATTTGTAGCTAAATCTTCCCCTGGTACAAAATATTCAGTCTTATCTATCACAAAATCGCCATATGGAGTTGATACATTTACCGGGAATGATGTTGCTTCAACCTCTCCTTGTGTTCGCCACCCCTTCTTTACAACAACACTGACATTTCCCTCTTCGTTTACTCTAACCTTAAACTGTAAAGTAACGCGCAAAGTATCTGGAATAGATGGATTACAATAAACATCTACCGGATAATCCTTATACTTAAATGTCTTTAACAAACCATCTTTTACAAGATGGTTTTTATTAATCTGCATATCTTTAACTACATCACTCAAAACAGAATGAGAAGACACAACAAATACTTCATCCTCTACATAGCCACTTCCACCAAATAGGCCAAATGTTACATCAGTCAACATGCTTCCACCTTCACCTTCTTCCTGTGAAATGAGCACATTAGCATTTACTTGATACACCGGTTTTTTTATCGCAATATAGCATAGAGCAAGCGCTCCACAAATTCCAACCGAAATAATAAAGTAATACCATTTTGAGAGGTAAGTCTTTAGCAATCCGGCAATGTCTATTATATCGCTTCGTCTTTTTGATGTATTATTATCCATAGTTTCTTATTTTACTGTTAGAGCGATTACAAGTGATGCAATTACAGAACATGCACTCACGATTGTTGAAATCACCGAAAGTTTAAATGCGTTATTTTGGTTATATTTAGAATTGTCTTTGCGGATTTCGTTAGGTTCTACATAAATCACATCATTTTGTTGCAAGTAGAAATATGGAGAAGACAATACCGATGCTTCATTCAAGTTCAAGCGATGATATGTTTTAACGCCATTTTTCTCTCTGATTAGCAACACATTAGAGCGTTCGCCAAATTCAGTAAGGTCGCCTGCATCAGCTAATGCGTCAAGCACCGAATAACGTTCTCTTTTAACCGAAACAGCACCCGGAGTTTTAACTTCTCCCAACACATTCACACGGAAATTCATCAATTCCACACGAACAATGGGATCATCGACATCTTTGCTGATAAGTTCCGCTAATTTCTCTTTAATCTGTTGTGTTGTAAGTCCTTCAACATGCACCTTTCCAATGAGAGGGAAATCAATATCACCCGCCTTATCCACGATAAAAGTTTGTTGTTGTGGTTGCGTTGAAACATTCAACACCTCCAAAATTCCGGGATTAGAAATTGGCAAGTTATAAGCAGCAGTAGCTTGGGGGATTAACGATGTTACTGTTATGAATAATTCATCATTAGGTATTATCTTTACGGAATACTCTGTCGATGGAACACTACCGGACTCAATTCCTTTAATATCATCAAAATAGGTTAATGAATTCTTAGAAGCAGAGCATGCACTTAACAAAACCGATAAGCACACGACAAGATACACGAAACGTGATTTCATATTAAATTTATACATTTGGGTTAACTCAATGTTTTCTTTATAACGAACAAAGTGCTCGCATTATTATAATCGTTTAACGATTTTATTTTGCGAGCACAAAGGTAGACATTTAAAATATGATTTCAAAATAATGTTTGTACAACACTTTTTTTAGACTATTTATAAAACAATTACTACCTTTGCAAATCAATTCAATCTATAATCATGTTTTCATTGCAGCCCCCCCTGAATTCTATAATTTTTGCATGTGCATCAATTATCCCCATTGTATTTTTACTGATATTTTATCGCAGTAGAATATCATGCATTGCCAAGCATGCAAAAAATTGCACGCTACCGCTCCCTGAGATTACACTTCCGTCGGTTTCAGTAATTGTATATTCCAACAACAACTCCGACAATCTTGCTCACATACTCACCGACATACTAAACCAAGACTACCCATCACCCTATGAAGTCATTGTAGTAAATGACGGTTCCTCAGAAACGACAAAAGATATTGTTACCCAGCTCAGTCAAACCTACAAAAACCTCTACATCACCTATACCCCTGATGAAGCAAAATATCTAAGTCGCAAAAAACTTTCTCTTACGATAGGCATCAAGGCGGCAAAACATGATTATGTTATAATAACAAACTCCTCCTGCCGAATTACATCAAAGAATTGGTTAACATCCATAGCTCAACACTTTGCAAAAGGGAAAGAAATCGTCATCGGATATGCATCTTATCCCATTTCAGCCGACAAGAAACTCGGAGCTCGCTCACGTGCATTCAATTCTGTAATCGATGCAACCAAATACCTATCTTCTGCAATCAAAAACAAGCCCTACCGTGGCATTGACGCCAATATTGCTTATAGTCGTGAATTATTTTTCCGCAACAAAGGATTCTCTCGTTCACTTAATCTCCACCACGGAGACGACGATATTTTCATCAGCGAGATAGCAACACCCGACAATACCGCTGTGGAGCTATCGCCTAATTCCTATATCGAATGTATTTATCGCCGCAACCCCAAAGAGGTTTACACCGAACAAAAATCAATACGCAATTTCAACTCTAAATACATCAAGCACACAGCCGACAGTTTCTTTGCGTTCAGTTCAGCAATGATGTGGCTGTGGCTTATTTTCACCATCTTGTCAATCACAACATCATTACCCAATCTATTGATAGCAATCGCTATGTTTATTCTATCACTAATTCTCTGGATTCCCCTCATCATATCATGGCGAAACACATCAATAGCCCTACATTCCCGCAAACCGATGCTAACAATTCCTCTAATGTTATTATTCCGCCCCATCCACAACATCCTGCATCGCTTGCGAAGTCGCAAAGCCGACAAATGGAATTACACTTGGCAAAAGATATAACACAAAAAAAGAGGTTGCTTCAGTGAAACAACCTCTTTTTTTGTCGGGATGAGAAGATTCGAACTTCCGACCACACGCCCCCCAGACGCGTACTCTAACCTGGCTGAGCTACATCCCGGTTTGCAAAAGCGATGCAAAGGTAAAACTCTTTAATGAGCCACGCAAACATTCTTCACATTTTTTACAATTTTTCACCATTTCACCATCTCAACTAATACACGCCAATACCCTTGCAAAAAATTTGGTAATACCACGTTTTTTTGCTACCTTTGTTTGCTAATTACAAGACGACTAAACTGCAAAACATCGCAGATAAATCATTAAGAACAAACAAACACTATAATAAACTATGTCAGAAGAAAAAGAGGAATATAGCGCCAGTAATATTCAAGTCCTTGAAGGTCTTGAAGCCGTCCGCAAACGTCCGGCAATGTACATTGGCGATATAAGCGTTAAAGGTCTGCACCACTTGGTCTATGAAGTTGTTGACAACTCCATAGACGAAGCACTTGCAGGATATGCCAACCATATTGATGTTACCATCAACGAGAATAACTCCATCACAGTCGTGGACAATGGGCGTGGTATCCCCGTTGATATGCACGAAAAAGAAGGGAAATCGGCACTTGAGGTAGTATTAACAGTCCTTCACGCAGGAGGTAAATTCGACAAAGGCTCCTACAAAGTATCCGGAGGTCTTCATGGCGTGGGGGTTTCATGTGTTAACGCACTATCATCCTATCTAAAAGCCGAAGTTCATCGCAACGGCAAAATTCACGTTCAAGAGTATGCCTATGGCAAACCCACAACCGAGCTCCGCATCGAAGGCGATAGCAATCACACCGGAACAAGTGTTACATTCTTGCCCGATGACACAATCTTCACTACAACCATCTACGACTACAAAACGCTTGCTAATCGACTTCGCGACCTCGCATTCCTTAATGCCGGCATCTGCTTGACATTGACCGACATGCGCGAATTAGACGAAAACGGGCTACCAAAACACGAAGAATTCTATTCTAAAGACGGCCTTCGTGAATTCGTTGAATACATCGATTCAAACAAAGAATCTCTCATTCAAGACGTCATACACCTCAACACCGAGCGTCAAGGCATACCCGTTGAAGTTGCACTCACCTACAACAGCACCTACAATGAAAATGTTTACTCCTATGTAAACAACATCAACACCATTGAAGGAGGTACTCACTTGACCGGATTCCGTCGCGGTTTAACCTCGACATTAAAAAAATATGCCGAAGACTCCAAGATGCTCGAAAAAGTAAAAATCGACATCGACCCTGCCGACTTCCGCGAAGGCTTGACTGCAGTTGTCTCAGTTAAGGTCATGGAACCTCAGTTTGAAGGACAAACAAAAACCAAACTCGGCAACAATGAGGTTATCGGTGCCGTCCAAGCAGCTGTGAGCGAAGCTCTACGCAACTATCTTGAAGAGCACCCAAAACAAGCAAAGACAATCGTCGAAAAAGTAATCTTGGCAGCACAAGCTCGCCATGCGGCATACAACGCTCGCGTTAAAATCCAACGCAAGTCTCCACTTAGCGGAGGTGGCCTTCCCGGCAAACTTGCCGACTGCTCATCACGCACTGCCGAAGACTGCGAACTATTCCTTGTCGAAGGGGACTCTGCGGGTGGTACAGCAAAACAAGGTCGCGACCGCACATTCCAAGCAATTCTTCCTCTACGTGGTAAAATCCTCAACGTGGAAAAAGCCATGGACCACAAAATCTTCGACAATCAAGAAATCACAAGTTTGTTCCGCGCTATGCGTGTGACAATCGGAACCGAAGAAGATCCCAAAGAGGTCAACATCTCACGCATTGCCTACCACAAAATCATCATCATGACCGATGCCGATGTCGATGGTAGTCACATCGCAACACTACTGATGACATTCTTCTTCCGTCGCATGCGTCCGGTTATCGAAAAAGGCTATCTCTATCTTGCCACACCACCATTATATAAATGTACACGTGGCAAAGTCGAAGAATACTGCTGGACCGATGCCGATGTGCAACGTTTCATCGCCGCCAATGGAGACAAGACCAAAGTTCAACGCTACAAAGGTCTTGGAGAGATGAGCGCCGAAGAATTGCGAGAAACAACAATGTCACCCGAAAAACGACTTCTCAAACAAGTCAACATTAGCGACGCCGCCGAAGCCGACCGCATCTTCTCAATGCTCATGGGCGAAGACGTTGGCCCTCGACGTGAATTTATTGAAGCAAATGCCAATTACGCAAATATTGACGCATAAACCCACAATAAGGCGTGTCGCAAGAAACTACGGCGCGCCTTTATTCTAAAACTCCAACTCCTCTTCGAGTGTTTATCTTTAAACATAACACCTAAAACGATAAATCATGGCTCGTTCAAACAAATCAAAAAAGAGAAACTCCGAATTACTGCTAAAAGTCAGTGAATTCATTAACGCTCAGAAAAACAACACGTTTAATTACAAACAAGTTTCTCATGCCATTGGGGCAACCACCCATGCGCAACAAAAATCCGTAGCCATGATTCTTGCCGAAATGGCATTTGACGGAGACCTCATCGAAACAACTCCGGGCAAATACAAATCCCCTCATCGCAGCAATGTAATGACCGGAGTATTCGTGCGTCGCAGCAATGGTAAAAACAGCGTCATCACCGACAATGATGGAGAATCAATCTTCGTGGCCGAACGCAATTCAATGCATGCTCTTAACGGAGACAAAGTAAAAGTAATCATCGCAGCCCATCGTCGTGGGGCTGAGCCTGAAGCTGAAGTTGTTGAAATTATTGAAAAAGCCGACCAAGTATTTATCGGCACACTACAAGTTGAAAAATCATTTGGCTACTTATTGACCGACTCTAAATATCTTGCCACCGACATATTCATTCCTAAAGCCAAACTAAAAGGTGGCGTAACAGGCGACAAAGCCATTGCTCGCATCACCAATTGGCCCGAGGAAATGAAAAATCCACAAGGAGAAATAGTTGATATCCTCGGCAAAACAGGGGAAAACAATGCCGAGATACACGCCATACTCGCAGAATACGGGCTACCCTATCGCTACCCCGAAGCCGTTGAGCGTGCAGCTGCCAAAATTGATGCAGGCATCACTCCTGATGTAATTGACTCTCGACTTGACATGAGAGACGTTACCACTTTCACTATCGACCCCAAAGACGCCAAAGACTTCGATGACGCTCTTTCTATCCGACGATTGGAGAATGGCAACTATGAAGTGGGCGTACACATTGCCGATGTAACCCATTATGTAACTCCCGATACCATCATCGACCGCGAAGCACAAAAACGCGCCACATCGGTATATCTTGTTGACCGCGTTGTCCCCATGCTCCCCGAGCACCTCAGTAATGGCATTTGTTCATTGCGTCCCAACGAAGAGAAGCTCACATTCTCTTGCATTTTTGAAATGGACACAAACGCCAACGTCATCAACCGCCACATCGCCCGCACCGTTACCAAAAGCAATCGTCGATTTACCTATGAAGAAGCGCAAGAAATTATCGAAACCGGCAAAGGCGATTATGCTCATGAGATACTCATGCTCGACAGCATGGCTAAAATCATGCGTAGTCAACGATATGAAAACGGAGCAGTGGAATTTGACCGCCATGAGGTAAGATTTGACATCGACGAAACAGGACACCCCATAGGAGTGTATTTCAAAGTGTCGAAAGATGCCAATAAACTCATCGAAGAATTCATGTTGCTTGCTAATAAAACAGTTGCGCAAGCAATAGGAAAGCCCGCCGACCACAAAAAGCCAAAAGCTTTTGTTTATCGTGTTCACGACCAACCCGATCCCGGCAAGCTATCAGATCTTGCAGCACTCTCGCGCACCTTCGGCTACAAAGTAAAAAACCAAGGCTCGCCTAAAGACGTAAACCGTTCCATCAACCGCATGCTCTGCGACGTAAAAGGCAAAGGGGAAGAAAATCTTCTATCAACACTTGCGATACGCTCGATGGCAAAAGCCGTCTACACTACTGCCAACATAGGACACTATGGACTGGGGTTTGATTATTACACTCATTTTACATCACCCATTCGCCGTTACCCCGACATGATGGTACATCGACTTCTTGATCGCTATCTCAATGGAGGACGTAGCGTAAACCTCAACAAACTCGAAGACCTGTGCAAGCACTCCTCTGACATGGAACAACTTGCTGCCAATGCCGAGCGTTCATCTATCAAATACAAACAGGTTGAATATCTTGGCGACCACCTCGGCGAAATATACGACGGTGTTATTTCAGGAGTTACCGAGTGGGGATTATATGTCGAACTCGACGATAACAAGTGCGAAGGACTTGTCCCGGTGCGCGACCTTGCCGATGACTATTATGATTTTGATGAACGCAACTACTGCCTCGTTGGCCGTCGTAGCAACACCCGCTATCGACTTGGCGACAAAATCAGAGTACAGATTGCCCGAGCTAATCTTGAACGCAAACAACTCGATTTTGCACTTGCCGATATGAAAAAATAAATTTATATACTATCTTTGTACTTTACGATAAGAAATAAAACCAATGAAAGCGACAATCGAAATCAACAACCTTCGCATCAAAGCACATCATGGAGTGTCGCCACAAGAGAACATCACCGGCAACACATTTGAGGTAACCGCACATTTGCGCTACCCCATCGAAGATGCGCTCATTAACGACAACATAGAATCGACGCTTAACTACTCTGAGGTTGTTGACGTTATAAAAATTGAAATGGCAAAACCATCTCAACTGATTGAGCATGTCGCAGGACGCATTCGCAGTTCACTCATATCTCGTTTCCCAAAAATCCAAGGCGGGATGATACACATTGCAAAGATTACCCCCCCTATTAGCGCGCAACTACAATCTGTCGCCGTAACCATTAAATGGTAAAATAAAAAAACATCTTGGGGGATACCCCCTGTCATTTATACGCAAGCCCTATCGGGCTTGCTTCCTATTTTCAGAATATCTATTTGCCCAAAGGGCTAAATCTTAATAGGTTATTCACATTATTTTTCACCTTACTTTTTAATTTTTACTTTTTATTTGTATCTTTGCATTTTCATAACCAATGATAAATCAAATAATTACAATTTACTTTATAACAACCATGAATTTAAAACGTATTACGATGCTTGCTGCAGGCGCACTGTTAGTGGCACCAACCCTTACAAGCAACGCTGCTGTTGTGAAAAAAGACCCCAAAGATGTAAAAATCTACATCAACCCCGGACATGGTGGATGGAATAGCAATTGCCGTCCAATGGGAACAGTTAAGCGTGGAGCTAATGTTACGACGGCTACTACAGCCAATGACACTACTGCATTCTTTGAATCAAACACTAACTTATGGAAATGTTTGGCAATGTACCATAAACTTGTTGATTATGGTGTACCCGAATATGGCTCAAATGCATTATTTGACGCAAACAATTACAAAAATCAACATCTTGTAATGTCGCGCATCACAAATGGCAACTCTACTGACCGCGGTCTAAGTACCGATATTGCTGTAGAAGTTGAGAAATATTCTCCAGATATTTTTATCTCTGTTCACTCAAATGCTTCTCCCGATGAGACAATAGGTAGCAACGAAAACTACCCACTTGTTATTTACCGAGGTGAGGACTATAGAAGTACTGCATTCACTGATACCGGGTATGGAAAGAATTGGGACTATGCTGGTACAGGTCTTAATGGAGCCGGTAGTAGTTATGAATTTAGCAAATTGGTTTACTCTCACTTGGCAACCATAAAGCATGAGCCTTACACCACAGAATGGAAAGATCAATATGTGAGTGGCTATACCCCACTTAAAACCGAGCATAATGTACGTGGAGATGTCAATTTGCAAGACTACTTTAATTTATTAAATAATGGTTCATTTACATTAAATGGCAACCGCGGCACCGGAACTCTCAACACATATAGCAATACAACTTACTATGGCTTTTATGGTGTTATGAAACATGGAGCCGTTGGGTGTTTGTCGGAAGGATATATGCACACATACTATCCATCGGTTAACAGACACATGAACAAAGACGTGTGTGCGATAGAGGGAATTTCTTATGCTCACGCTATTGCTGATTATTTTGGTTGGGAAAAAGAGAAAACAGGTTATATCTATGGCATCGTGCGCGACCGTAACCAAACTTTTACTCACACTTACTATATTCCTAATCAAAGTACCGATGATATATACAAGCCATTGAATAATTGCACCGTATATCTTTGCGACAAATATGGCAACAGACTATATAATTCAGAAAAGCCTGAAACAGCTAAATACAGATATGTTACTGATGATGAATACAACGGAGCATTTGTATTCTATGACCTTGAGCCAGGTGACTATACACTTGACTATGAATGTGCCGGTTACCAAGCGGCAAGCCAAGGCTTGAAATCAACAATTGTTACTGTAAAAGCTAACGAAATCTCTTATCCTAAAGCATTTCTCAATGCCACCGGATATTCAATTGAATCATCAGGGATTACGTTTAGTATTAATCTTTCAAATCAAAAGGATGTATCTGGATTAATAAGTTCCAGTGGCTATTATGGTAAACAGATGGCGGCAGCAAATGATGTTTGCTATGTGACATATCCAAGATCAACATCAGCGTCAACCAATGGTTGGTATCAAAATATGTCAAAATCAGAAGCCGCACAAGGTTTTCAAAATGGAGGGTATATGCCGGGATGGGGAATTGCTTCTGATGATTCTAATAACCTTATCATGGCATGTGGGATTATATATTATAATAAGGTGACGAAAGTTCGTGTATATAAGGCTACAAGCTTTGGTAACCCAGTTTCGACAACTTCATACAAAGAAATAAGTTTAAGCACATATACCACTAATTTACAAGGTGGAAATGGTGCCGGACGTACCGACTTTTGGAAAGCATCCGGCAACTGTTATAATGGAGTTGGTGCATTGTGGTTTACTGATGGGAAAACAATTGTTAAAATCAATATAAATAATGGAGCAATTGGAACTCAAGAAACATATACATTCCCCGATATTGATTCCGATGGAGACGGAGATGTTGATAATCTTGCCGGTTATCCAACACAAGCAACATTCGTCCCATATGCTGACAATGAATATATTTATCAGGGACAAGTAGGTGTGTATGACTGCAAAATAAATGCTGATAAATCAATCAGCGCAACTAAAGTTGCAACGACACAAGGAGCTTTATCTGGAGCTGTATTTTCTTCAGATATTGCATATCTTCAAGGGCATAAGTTGCTTGTTAGACCAAACTCTACATCACGTGATGGTAAGATAGTTATTGAGGATTTAACTAAGGGACAAACTTTAACAACACTGACACTTGCAACTAATTCATTAGACATAAGTGTAAATGCATGGTGCGAATTTGAGAAGATTGATGATAATACATTAGGGTTGTATGTATATGTTCCCAATAAATATATGTATAAATATTTAATTACTGCTACAGGCTCAGATATTGACATCAATGACCCTGTAGAGGTAACCGGTACAGTGGGAAGCACTGAGGCTGAAGTTGTGTCAAACAACTATGAGCCAAATATCACTGTAACTTGGGAAGCACCCGATTCATGGACTGAACAACCCACAAATTATCTTGTAAAATACCAAGTGAGCTATGTAAATGAAAACAATGAGGTTGTTTATTTAAATCCGGCTGGAGGAACATCCGGAGAAGATTATTGGTATAATGCCGGTATGACCGAAGATGCTACTTGCCAATTTGTTCATGAAGGGGTAGAATTTGCTGTCTCCAGTACTAACAAAAAGATTTATCCGTTGACTTATGCTTATATCATCGTCCCTAACTTCAACTGCTACGATGGTGAGGTATCGGAAATATCTACCTCGGTAACAATTGATTTTGTTGCGCCGGAGCCTGAATGGAACGATTTCTCAATCGAGGCAGTAACAGAGACTAACGAAGATGGGATTGAAGAATTGAAGCAATATGACGCTACTGCAACATGGAATGGTGTTGCATTTGACAGCAACAAGGAGTTTAGTTTGCAAGGCTACAACCTACAATTGTTCCGTAGTGATGATACCAACAGAGCCAACCCTGTTGCATCATTCTCATTCAAAGTGAGCGGTTTAGGTGAGTTGACCAATAATGTGGGAGCAGTACTTGACGACAATGGTAACGCGATTGAAAACCTCACATATTCAAAAACTGTCGATGCGACCGGTGCAACAATAAACCAATTCCACTTTAAAGCCTATGACCTTGATGTGCTTGATATCAACAATGATGGCTCGGCAGTAGGTAAAGAGTTTACCGCAGTAGTAACAGCCGAATATTGGATTGTTGATGGAGAGTTTGTATATAGCGATTCTGAGATTACTGAGACATGTGCTAAATCATATACTCCTGTGGCTCCAAGCATAAAACCCACCGTATATTACTACCAAAATCACGAATGGGGCGACTGGGACGCCGACTACTACGGCAATCCTGCCAAAGGTGAATATGACAAAGATGACGCTTATTGGAAAGTTTATTGGGTGAACATGGATATAACCAAACCCAATGCTGATGCTCCTGTATCGTCTTATACCATGACATTGGCTTCTAATGGTAAATCAGATGTTACAGAGGTGATGCTCTATGACCCAAAACAATCACTCGGTTTACCATTGATTACTGAAGGATATGCCAAAGATTATGTTGCATTGCCTGTTGACATTGCAGCAGAGACTTATTCGGCACGTTCTACAGTAGAAGCAACATCGGCAACATTCACTATCCCCGGCAATTATGATTTCACCCAAGCAGAAGAAGCCAACGTGCCAATGGCGACATTCTATGTGAAAGACTTTGACACAACAGTAAATGGTGGAGCTACTGACTATGACGGGAACAATAGTGCCTTGAATTACACCTATACTGTAGCAGCCAACTATGCTTCGGGTAACTCAAAAATCAGCTCTACAGCTACCGGTGGCGCAACTCCGGTAAATGGTGGTGTTACTACTGCTGTTGAAGAAATAGAGGTTGCAGGAGCTGTGAACAACGTTGTGGTTTATCCTGTACCGGCAACGGTATCGGTAACAATCAAAGCCGCTGAAGCGATTGAACAAGTTGCTATCTATTCCGCAGCAGGTGCTGTCGTCAAGTCGCTACAAGGCGATGGCGAATGTGCCATGACGATTGCGGTAGATGATCTTGAAGTAGGAACTTATTTCGTTCGCGTAAATAATCTCGCTCCGGTGAAGATTGCAAAGAATTAATTGAGGATTAAAATCCCTCCGGCACGTTGTGCCACCTCCCTTATTTTACAGAGGAGGAATTAAAAAAATAGGAAAGAAGCATCTTTCCTATTTTTTTGTGTAGCGTCTTTCCGACGCATTTTGCCGGTGGGCATCTTTTCCCGGAGGTGTCGCATTGCTCCACCCCCCGGCTATTCAAATGTAAGCCCTGTCGGGCTTGTCTTATTTCTTGATACATACTTTGCTCTGCACACGAGTCTCGTAGAGCCACAATGTGCGGTAAATGTTAAGGTTAAATAAATACCCTTGGGGATCTGATATCATGACGCCTGTGCCAACAAAATTATAGTTACGTAAATTTATCTACGACAAAACTTTTACATTGTAAATTTGTATATGTTATATATATGTTATACTTTTGTTATATATAATATAATAACTAACGCTAACCACTATGATTACAGAACGAAAACAGACAGCATTCAGACTAAATTCGGAATTGCTAAATAAATTAAAAGAAGCTGCCGAAAGGGATAATCGTAGCTTAAACAATTATGTTGAAAGCGTTTTAATGGATGCAATATACAACAATCCCAACAAGCTTACATTAGCAGCGATGAAAGACGCGCGAGAAAATCGCAACCTTGAGACTTTAGATGCAAAAAACCTTGAAACTATAATTGCATCTTTATAAGAATACCCTTAAAATGACAAGTCAGTTTAAGAAAGACCTTAAACGTATTCAAAATAAGCCCAAACAAATTGCACACCTCAAAATTGTACTCTCACTACTACAAGAAACCGGTATTCTTCCAAGCATATACAAGCCTCATAAATTAAGTGGTGATTACTCCGGATTTATGGAATGTCATATTGAAAGTGATTTACTTTTAATATGGCTTGATGAAGAAAGCAATATTATAAAATTAGTCAGACTTGGATCTCACTCTGAATTATTTTAAGACAAACCCGTAATAGAAGGCGTTATCTTTGTTTTTCTGTAGCGTCTTTCCGACGCATTTTGCCGGTGGCATCTTTTCCCGGAGGTATCGCATTGCTCCACCCCCGGCTATTCAAATGTAAGCTCTGTCGGGCTTGCTTTCTATTTCCAAAATATTTATTTTGCCCGAAGGGCTAAATTTCAGTAGCCGGGGGTTGAATGAAACAAAACCCTCGGATCAAGGTAAACGACCAAACGCGTCGGAAAGACGCTATTTAAATATATCAATTCAAACCCGTGAGAGCTTGAGCCAATTGGTCGGGGCACGATGTTGATTTCATGCCACAGCGTATTCCTTTGAGGCGCGCAATGACATCAGCTACAGGCATCCCCTCTACCAAAGAACAGATACCTTTGAGATTTCCATCACATCCTCCAAAGAAAGAGACATTCTTTAAAATGCCATCAACAACCTCAAACTCGATTGCCTGGCTACATGTGCCACTTGTGCGATATTGATATTTCATGTTTTTTGCTTTTTCAACTTTCAACTCTCAATTCTCAACTTTCATCAGCTCTTCCATCTTATTTTTCACATCTACCAGAGCCTTTTCAAAGTCAAAATCCTTACTAAACTTGCGCTCATCACCATTGACAGAAAAATACCATGTAGTTTTCCCTTTATTTATGTTATACCCTATTTGAAAGCCATCATCTGTAACATAATAGCACTTCAACTGTTTCCCGTCAATACTGTCTTTCTTGCTCTGCTCTTTCAATGTTTTTACGGCATCAATCATTTTCACAAGATCATCATAGGCAACGACCTCAGTTGCCTTTTCACGCCCTACGGTAATCATCAAAAAGCAGGTGCTTTTATTGGTTGCAAGGTCCATGTATTGGCGTATCTTGGCAGAGCCAAGCAAGGCATCACTGGTTTTGAATTCAGGAATTTCATGGTCGGCATAACGCACAAAATTTCCTCGTTTGGATGTGAATTTGAGATATTTTGTTTCTATTTTTACACGTTCACGAATGGTGCCATCGCCACTTGATATAACATTTTTCACTATCGAGCCCACCTCAACCGTAGCATTGCCACACAACACCACAATTGTCATCATCAATAAAAGCATTATCCGTTTCATGGTCAATATATTAATGAGTTAAAAATCTAAACGAGGATATTTCTCACGCACATCTTCAATTTTATAGCACGAAAAATGCCACCATTCACAAGGCTCAACATCAAAACCAACAGTGGTCATAATGCTTCGTAATAACTGTCGGTTTTTATAAGCAGATATACTGAGAGAGCCATTTTCAAGGTTGGCCTTCTCATTATCGGTGTGCGACAATTTGCTAAATGAATCAAAAGGTGTCCCCATATCAAGAGGTATCCCCATATATAAGATCGAAACATCTACGGCACAACCATAGCAATGATGACCGCCACCATTATAGGGATTTGCCACATATTGTTCAAATTCCGTTCCTTGCACTTTGTCATACATCATTTTTTGCGCGCTCAATGGTCGAGCGGCATCATAGACAACAAGCGTGTAATCTGCATTTTTATCGCGCAATAGTTTTTGTGCCATTAAAAGTTTTGAGGCAATCTCCGGTCGTAAATATGCTTTTCTCAAGTCTCCATACATATTTACACCCATAAAATTGTCTCTTCCCGAATATTTCATATCAACCACAATCGTGCTATCAAGCTGACAGACCTCAACATAGCCAAGTCGGCAAAATTCTGCATCATAGTCCACAGCTCTTACGTTCATTACTCCAAGCACAACAAAAAACAATACAGTTAATATCTTCATCATATCACAAAGATACATGATTTTCAGATAAATTGTCAATAGAAAATAAAAAAGCCTCCCTGCAAGGAGGCTTTTTTGTGATCCAGGCGGGATTCGAACCCACGACCCACAGCTTAGAAGGCTGTTGCTCTATCCAGCTGAGCTACTGGACCATCTTTCTTTGAGCACACGCTCAATCGTTATTTGGTGGCGCAAAGATAATGAATTCCTTTGATTTTGCCAAATCTTAATTTAATGAGTCGAGAACTTGACGAATTTTTTCATAAGTGGTGATGCGTGTGGGCACAAGGGGCAATCGCAATTCATTTTCGATATATCCCATTGCGTTCAACAGACATTTCACTCCAGCAGGATTGCCATCAACAAACAGCAAGCTGAATAACTCAGTAAAACGATGGTGGATCAACAATGATTTCTCAAAGTCGCCATTCAACGCAAGTCGCACCATCTTTGAAAACTCTTTAGGAAAGGCATTCCCAATAACCGAAATAACCCCCACAGCACCAAGTGTTATCAATGGAAATGTAATACCATCATCGCCCGATATAACGAGAAAATCCTCACGCTTATTCTTGATTATATCATCCATTTGAGTAATGTTTCCCGATGCTTCTTTAATACCAATGATATTGTCATACTCACGCGCGAGACGCAATGTGGTTTCAGCGGTCATGTTAACACCTGTGCGACCCGGCACATTATATAAAATCACAGGCAGTGGCGATGCTTGCGCTATTGCACTATAATGCTGATAAATACCCTCTTGTGATGGTTTGTTATAATAGGGAACAACCGATAACACTGCGCTAAACGGCGTCAAATCAGATGTCTTTAGTTCTTCAACCAAAGCCATTGTATTGTTTCCCCCAATACCAATTACTAAAGGCACTCGACCGGCAACTCGCTCGACGACAAAACTTTTCACTGCTTCTTTCTCTTTGGCAGTCAATGTTGCGGTTTCGGCTGTAGTCCCAAGTACAACCAAATAGTCCACTCCACTCTTTATCTGATATTCCAACAAACGAGCAAGCGCGTCAAAATCAATGCTTTTATCTTGTTTAAAGGGCGTTATCAACGCTACGCCCATTCCCTTCAAATTAATCCTTGCCATAGGAATTCCATAAAATAAGTTGCAAATTTACACATTTATTCCGAATTCGATTAAACAATTACCAATAATAAGGCGTTTTAATTGCAAATAATTCAACTTCTTAATTTACAAACTCATGACCAAATTTAATGACATCATCAGTAGCGACAAACTTACTCTTGTCGATTTTTATGCCACATGGTGTGGACCATGTAAAATGCAATCGCCCATTATTGATAAAGTAAAAGAACATTTTGGAAATGTTATAAATATCTTAAAAATAGATGTCGATCATGATAATGAGATTGCAAACATCTACTCAATACACTCTATCCCCACTCTAATTTTGTTTAAAAACGGGCGAATACTCTGGCGTGCCAGCGGACTACGCCAAGCCTCTGACATAGAGACAAAAATCAAAGAATTTCTTTAAAGAGCGAAGAATAGTATCAACAATTGGGCTGCGACTACACGCAAGAACATTGTCAGCGGATAGACTGTAGAATAGGCTACCGCCGGAGCATCGTTGCCTGTGCTATTGTTGGCATAAGCAAGTGCAGGAGGATCAGTACAACCGCCGGACATCAAGCCCATAATGGTCAAGAAATTTATCTTGTAACATCCACGCGCGATGCTACCTACAATAATCAATGGAACTACTGTTATTATAAAACCCCATATTACCCACCACATACCTGTAGTATTAAACACCGTTGTGGCAAAATCTTTTCCCGATGAAATGCCCACCGAAGCGAGGAACAAACATATACCCAACTCTCTCATCAACATGGATGCCGAAGAAGATGTATAGGTTATCAATTTGAGTTTATATCCGAAACGGCTCAACAAGATTGCCACTACAAGCGGACCGCCTGCCAAGCCAAGTTTCATTCCAAATCCCACGTTTATGGAGCCAAGCACAATCCCTAAAAATATTCCCACGAATATCGTAATCAAATTTGGCTCATTAAGGCGTTTCATTGAATTACCCAATTTTGTTGCAAGTCGATTTATATCCTCTTCGTTGCCGACAACTGTCAAACGGTCACCTATCTGTAGGCGCAAGTTAGGAGATGCGAGCAGATCTACACCGGCACGATTGACACGAGTAGCATTAAGTTTATACCCCATGCGCAAACGCAAAGAACCTATTGTTGCGCCATTGAAATTGCCTCTTGTAATCAAAATGCGACGAGACACTACCGGACTGGGCATCGCCTTCCAGTCCATTTCTATTTCAGGACCGACAACTGCTTTCAAACGTTCCTCATCTTGCACCGACATCACGACAAGCAGTTTGTCGCCAAGATGGATTTGAGTTTCTGATT
This sequence comes from Muribaculaceae bacterium, assembly GCA_017436845.1. GTDB lineage: Bacteria > Bacteroidota > Bacteroidia > Bacteroidales > Muribaculaceae > RGIG4079. The sequence continues at coordinate 22,468 of JAFSCJ010000006.1, read as the reverse complement.
TTGGGATAACTATTGTACCATCGGTGCGCATCAAACGAGAAACCACAAAGTTACAATTGATAATATCATGCAATTGCATAAGAGTGCGCCCATCTATAAGCTGATTTGCTGCTTCAAATGTTACAACATGGGGTTTAAGCACACTGTTTTCAGCCTCATCCTCAATTTCTTTAACCTCTTTTTCTACTTTAATGCGAAATAATGCTTTAATTATAAACATTGCAAGAATAATCCCCACAACACCAAGCGGATAGGCTGCCGCATATCCCATTGCCATTGTATTGGCGTCAGAAAGGTTTCCCACTGTTTGTTGCGCGGCTGCAAGTCCGGGCGTATTGGTTACTGCACCCGACATCACACCCACCAATGCACTCATCGAAGTTTCCCCATCGATGAAATATATAGCAAGCACAATTGCCACATTCAACAATATCCCCAATACGGCTAATCCGTTGAGTCGAATTCCTCCGGTGCGGAATGATTCAAAAAATGCGGGACCCACTTGTATACCTATCGAGAAGATGAATAATATCAATCCAAATTCACGTATAAAATGAAGTACCTCGCCATCAACAACATATCCTAAATGTCCCATTATTATACCCACAAACAGCACAAATGTCACACCAAGTGAAATACCGGCAAATTTAAGTTTGCCCAAATATACACCCAATGCAATCACAAAAGAGTAAAGCACAATTGTACTTGCAAGACCGGTATTTCCGGGACCAAGAAGTGATTGAAACCATTCCATAAGATAACGTAACGTAGAGATTAAATAACACCAATTGTCCTGTATTGACAAAATCGAGTGCAAAGTTACTGTTTTTTTCTCTAATTAACGTTTATTTATTTTCTGAATTTATTTATCTACGATTGATAAAATTTCTAATGGATGAGTTGCTATATTATCTGCCAAATATTCGCGTAATTCTTTTAACGGACGGAACCCCCATGAGACACCCACCGATTCAATGCCAGCCCTTCGTGCAGTCACCATATCGACACCCGAATCACCCACATATAGAACTTCGGATTTCGGTGTTGGCGATTTTATTAAAATATCAAAAACTATAGATGGATCAGGCTTTACGGGATAACCTTCTTTCTGTCCTTCTACCGCTACCCAATTAACCCCGGGGAAATATATTTTTATCAATTCGACTACTGCTTTATGATATTTATTTGACGCAACAGCAAGTTTAATTCCTCTCTCGGATAATGCGACAAGCAATTCTCTTACGCCATCATAAACCGTTGTATAATCAGCCTTATGTTCTTCATAATAATCCATAAAATATTCTCGCAAACGAGAAACATTCTCTACACTGCGAGCTCCCTCAGGCAACACACGCTCCAACAAACGTGTTATTCCGTTTCCAACAAAGAACGGATAAGCCGAAATCTCATGCACAGGATATCCACACAATTCAAGAGCATAATTAGCAGCCACGCCAAGGTCTTGAATTGTATTCAACAATGTCCCATCAAGATCAAATATCACTAACTTCTTCATCTCCTCTTTAACTATTAGAACGGATAACCCACAGCAAAATGGAACGTTGCATCACGTTTCCACCTGGGATTAAAGATAGGCCAACGTTCTTGATTTTTAGCCGGATTATAGGCTTTCATGCCTAAATCAAGGCGGAGCAAGAAATAGGTAAAATCCAATCGCAATCCGGCACCATAGGCCATTGCTATTTCATCATAGAATGAGTTGAACTTGAATTGTCCTCCGGGTTGATTTTCATAGTTGTGTATTGTCCACACATTGCCAGCATCGACAAACAAAGCACCCTCAAACACCCAGAACAATTTTGCTCGATATTCAACACTCATATCAAATCGAATATCACCACACTGGTTAATAAAGTCAGTTACAGAATTGCGCGAGTCGTAATTACCGGGACCGAGAGTGCGCACGTTCCATCCTCTCACTCCATTTGCTCCGCCGGCATAAAACCGCTTCTCAAAAGGCATCATCGACGAATTGGCATAAGGCACACCAATACCAAAACCGGCATGAAAAGCAAGACTATTGCGCGTATTGAAATTACGTGTATAGGTATAATCTATCTCCCCTTTCACATATTGAGAATATTGGATATCGAACAACTTATAAGCCCCGTCTTCACGTTTCTGTCCTAATGCATTCGATAAAGCATATAACAAATTACCTGCGGTCTCGATCGATGCACGAAGCGTGTAAACCGATGGTTGCAATATATATTTGCGTAACGTCGTTGACACAATGCGTTTATTTGTACGATAATAGGTATACCCCATCTTCATAATGAAGTGGTCCTCATAACTATATCGCAACAACGGATTGGATGGTGCTATCTGGTCGATAAAATCAATCGTACTATTGGGCAAATATACATAGTTTATATCTAATAAATCAAATGTTCGGCGCACTGTGTTTTGACGATTATTCCATTTATATTTCCATGCGGCACCGGCAATAATGCGCGTGTATTCGGGACGCTCCTGATAGTTAAACGACACCGCAAATTCAGTCGTCGCCTTCATTCGTCGCTTGAACCCTTTTGAAAGAAATGGGCTCACAAACTTTGGTAATGTAACCCCTATTTCAGTCGCATACTCAGTGTATCGGTCATTAATAATCCCATCAAAATTCCCCGACAAACTTTCATAGGCTGTGCGAAACTTAGCTGTTAGCAGTTCCGAGCCTTTAGCCAAATTGCGATGTTGATATGTTACACCCACACCAAATCCCAAGTCCCCCTCAGAATTTGTGCCCTCCAATTCAAGAGTAACACCTTGTTTCTTGTTACGACTCATCAAAATATAAGCATCTAACCACATTTGTTCCCCTATCTGTGCAACAGGCTTCATCGATATATTTATAAATTTCAAAATATCAAGTCGTCCTAACGCCTCATGAGTCAAATCAACTTGTTGCGCCTGATATTTTTCCCCCGGGACAATAAAACAACATTCCTCAAGCGCTTTTGGCTTAATGTAATGGTCTTTACCATATAATACAACAATATCTTTATATTTGACCGTATCGAGAGCGACAAATCCACTATCTACGCTCCCCGCCTCATAATCCACTACAAATATTACGTCTCTGATATAATACTGACGATGTACCGTTTTTGATGTATCATTGGGATTTATCGGATAATTTAAATTTAACGTCAAATTAATGTCTTTAGAGTTTGCAGCAGTGTCAGCGGTAAACGTTATATAATCTTTATTGAAGGCATAGTATCCTTGATTACGTAATCTATTGGTTATCAAAATGCGTTCATCATCAAGGTTATTTATGTCAAACAAATTACCTGGTTTTATTGTCGTGCGTGCCGTATCGGCATACACATATTCAGCAATCGTGGTATCAGGAATATTATATTCGATCGAGGCTATGCGATGTGGTTGCCCCGCCTTTATATTATACTCAACATTAATTTTCTTTTTCTTATCTCTGCGTATGGTATCAATCGACACACTCGCACCCAAATATCCTTTATTTATCATTGCTTGACGCAACTGATTGGCAGATGCCGTTGTTAATGTTTGATCATAAATAACAGGAGCCTGCCCAAGACGACGCAACCATCGGTTGTACCACTTTGTAGTGTCTCGCCCTGACATATTATATGTAGCAAGTTGGATTTTCAATCCCCCGAGCACTTTATGGTTAGGTGCTTGACGCAAATAATTGTATAACTCTGATGTTGAAACATTCTCAGCATCTTCAACTTTTATTGACACATCATCCAACAAATATTCTCCCACAGGGACATGCTTTGTTGAGCTACAACTCCACAGAAGAGTCACAGCCGACAATAATAACAGGTGAAGCAAGTGTTTCTTTACCATTTATTGAGATTTGCGAATGCAAAGGTAGTGATTTGATTGCACTTAACAAGATATTTAGTAATTTTGTACAAATTAGTATTTCTTTTAATGATTCAGAAGAAAAAAATAATTCGAGCCACAACCATAGCTACATCTTTGGAAACATTCTGCAAAGACCTATTAAAAGAATTATCAAATGATTATGAAGTTGTAGCATTATCATCTCCCGGCGATACTCTTGACTTTGTAGGTCAAAGAGAGAAGGTACGTACTATAGGAGTAAAAATGGAGCGACACATTTCGCCAATCAACGATCTTGCATCGCTTTTTAAACTCATCAAAATCTTTCATAAAGAAAAACCGTGGTTGGTTCACAGCATGACTCCAAAAGCCGGTTTACTATGCATGATAGCCGCTTGGATAACAAGAGTCCCACGACGAGTCCATACATTCACCGGACTTATCTGGCCCACAGCGACAGGCATTTCTCGACGCATACTCATGTTCACCGACAAAATCCTTTGTGCTTGTGCTACACATATTATTCCTGAAGGAGAAGGCGTTAAACGTGACATCATTGCCGGAGAAATCACAAAAAAATCGATGAAAGTTCTTGCCAATGGCAATGTTAAAGGTATCGACTTAGACCACTATTCTCTCTCTAATGATGTAATGATGGAAGCATCTAAACTCAAAAAAGTTGGGACTTTCACTTATATTTTTGTCGGACGAATAGTCAGAGACAAAGGGATACACGAATTAGTTGATGCATTTGTAAAAGTACATCAAGAGAAACCCTACACCCGATTGATTTTAGTAGGGCGTTCAGAGCCTCATTTAGATCCGTTGTCCCATGAGACTCAACACATCATTAATACTCATCCGGCAATAGAAGCCGTTGGACCTCAAAAAGATGTAAGACCATGGTTTGCTGTTGCCGATGCCTTGACTTTTCCAAGTTACAGAGAAGGGTTTCCCAATGTTGTTATCGAAGCCGGTGCTATGGGATTGCCATCTATTGTAACAGATATTAACGGAGCTAACGAAATTATAATTGCCGGAGAAAACGGAATTATAATTCCCTCTCACGACACCAATGCTCTATATAACGCTATGATTGAAATGCACGACAATAACAAAATGCGAGAAAAGATGGCAACAAATGCTCGCCCATTAGTTGCACAACGCTTTGATTGTCACATTGTGCGCAAAGCACTATATGACTTCTACAACACATTGTAAATTGACCATAAAATTAGTATCTTTGCATTGTGGGAAGACTTTTATCAATAGACTACGGACGTAAACGTTGCGGCATTGCCGTAACCGATACTTTACAAATTGTTGCTAATGGGCTAACTACCGTTCCTACCCATACACTTATTGATTTTGTAAAAAAATATGTCGCGACTGAAAATGTCGATAAAATTATTGTTGGGAAACCCACCACTATGCGAGGTGAAGACTCCGAATCAATGAAATATATCACACCCGGAATAAATCGACTAAAAAAAGAGTTACCCAATATTCCAATCGAATTTTGGGATGAAAGATTTACTTCAGTCTTAGCCCACAAATCAATGCTTGATTCCGGTATGAAGAAAACCGCTCGACAAGACAAAGCTATCGTTGATGAAATATCAGCGACTATCATTTTGAACGATTATTTACAAAGTAAATCATTTAAATAATGAAACTACCTATATATCTTTACGGACATCCCGTTTTAAGAAACGCATCGAAAGAAATCACCCCTAATTACCCCGATTTGAAAAAACTTTTGGATGACATGTACGAAACAATGTATGCATCTGAAGGAGTGGGGCTTGCTGCGCCACAAATTGGTCGCAACGATCGCATTGTAGTTATTGACGCTGATCCAGTTGCCGATAGTCATCCCGAATGTGCCGGACGCAAACTTACTCTCATTAATCCTAAAATCGAGATTCTCGATGGCGAAACTATTTCTCGTGGAGAAGGATGCTTGAGCCTTCCTGGATTATCGGAGAATGTAAATCGAGTTGAGCACATTCGCTTATCATGGGTTGATGAAAATTTCACAGCTCACGAGGAAGAAATTTCAGGATTTCTTGCTCGTATAGTACAACATGAATGTGATCATCTCGAAGGGAAACTATATATTGATCACATCTCTCCTATTCGCAAACAACTTATTCGCACAAAACTCAATAACATCATCACAGGTCGCACTCGTTGCGACTATGCTGTGCGCTATGCTCCTAAAAAGAAAAAATAATTTACAAATATACATTGACCAAAAACTATGGCCGACGACAAAAAAATAATCTTCTCAATGGTGGGAGTAAGCAAAATTTATCCCCCTCAAAAACAAGTATTAAAAAATATCTATCTAACTTTCTTCTATGGAGCTAAGATAGGTATAATAGGGTTAAACGGTTCTGGTAAATCATCTCTACTAAAAATTATTGCCGGAATCGACAAGAGTTATCAGGGGGAAGTAGTGTTCTCTCCAGGATACTCGGTAGGATATCTTGAACAAGAGCCTCAACTTGACCCCAATAAAACTGTAATAGAAGTAGTAAGAGAAGGGGTACAACCCATCATGGACTTGCTTGCTGAGTTTGACAAAGTAAATGAAAGTTTTGCTGATCCCGATGTTCTTGAAGATCCGGACAAGATGGATGCTCTCATTGCTCGTCAAGCCGAATTGCAAGACAAGCTTGATGCAGCTGATGCATGGAACATAGATAGTAAACTTGAACGTGCAATGGATGCTCTGCAATGTCCACCCGACGACCAACCTGTAACCACACTTTCAGGGGGTGAGCGTCGTCGTGTTGCATTGTGCCGTCTTTTATTACAACAACCTGATGTATTGCTTCTTGATGAGCCCACCAACCACCTGGACGCAGAGTCAATCGACTGGCTTGAACAACACTTGCAACAATACCCCGGTACAGTTATTGCCATCACCCACGACCGTTATTTCCTTGACCATGTGGCAGGCTGGATTCTTGAACTTGACCGCGGAGAAGGAATACCCTGGAAAGGGAACTATTCTTCATGGCTTGACCAGAAGACTAAGCGTATGGCTCAAGAAGAGAAACAAGCAAGCAAACGTCGCAAAACCCTTGAACGCGAACTTGAATGGGTGCGCATGGCACCAAAAGCTCGTCAAGCAAAGGGGAAAGCCCGTCTTTCATCCTACGACCGTCTTTTAAATGAAGATCAAAAAGAACGTGAAGAGCGTCTTGAAATATTCATCCCTAATGGTCCTCGTCTTGGGAATAAGGTTATTGAAGCATCATCATTAGCAAAAGCATTTGGTAAAAAACAACTCTTCAAAGATCTTAATTTCTCATTGCCACCAAACGGAATCGTTGGTGTTATCGGGCCTAATGGCGCAGGTAAAACCACATTATTCCGCCTCATTATGGGTCAAGAAACTCCCGATGCCGGAACATTTGATGTGGGCGAAACAGTTAAAATCGCCTATGTTGACCAAACTCACCACGATCTTCTCCCTGAAAAATCAGTATATGAGGTTATCTCTCAAGGAGTAGAGTCATTCCGCATGGGTGGCCGCGACATGAATGCACGTGCCTATTTATCTAAATTCAATTTTACCGGAGCCGACCAAGAAAAGAAAATCGGTGTACTTTCAGGAGGTGAACGCAATCGTCTACACTTGGCAATGGCTCTTAAAGAAGAAGGCAACGTATTGCTTCTTGACGAACCTACCAATGATATTGACGTCAACACTCTTCGCGCCCTTGAAGAAGGTCTTGATGATTTTGCCGGATGTGCTGTTATTGTATCTCACGACCGTTGGTTCCTTGATAGAATATGCACTCATATCCTATCATTTGAGGGAGATGGTAATGTCGTGTTCTACGAAGGTAGTTATTCAGAATATGAAGATTACAAGCGTGCGCATAACGATGGAAAAGAGCCCACTCGACGTCGATATCGCAAGCTTATGGAATAAAACATAAATTAAAAACTAACACACAAAACTCCAATGATTTATCAGTCCATTGGAGTTTTTGTTTTGCAAAAATCACAAAAGATCTACATTTCTTTGTTATAATTATAAAAAAACAATGTATCTTTGCATAAAATTGCCACTTGTAAAGGCAAAATAACACATTTACTATTTTACGCATAAATTCTATTCGGTTATTTTCTTTACTTATTTTATTTACCACGCTGTGAAGCGGAATTTATAGATTAGTGGCATAAATGTAAGTATGATATAATCTCTACATTTAAATTGCTATAAGACAACTATCTTTAGAATCACAAATCATGCCTTTTGGCTTTAGTCCACTCGCTCCCTGATAGAAGGGAGCAGCGGGCGATTTTTTAATATCCATTAACAGCATAGCGACATTTCGCTGTTTTGTATCGACAATCTCCTAAAATACGCATACAAAATTTAACTACATCTAATCAATTGCATCATTTCACTGATTTTAGCTAAATTTGCATTTATACAATTATATATTACACTATGCACATTTATATTGAGCAACGAAAAATAAAGCAAAATATATTGTCAGCAGTTATACATTTTATATGTATTGCAATCATTATATTCTTTCCTGAAGTCGTAATGAAAATTGGTGATCCCGCTCGAAGCAATCTTCCTTTAGGTGTATATGCAAGATGTGTGCTATTTATAGTTGTGTATTATATTAATTATTTCTTTATTGTTGACAAATGTTTTAATAGCAAATATTCAACATGGAAATTCTTATTATATAATTTTATAATTTTAATTATTTCATTGACGGTATTATATATCGTGTGGAAATATAATGCAGCAGACAAACCCATAAAAGAATATACTGCGCCTCATCCAATGGCGCCACCGGCATCATTCTTTGACGACTCAAGCATATTTCCAGGCGATATTCGTTATTTTGCTCGCACTCTAAGTTTGTTCCTTAGAGATGGCGTAATGATAATATTAGCAATGTTTTTAAGCTTGGCTATCAAATTAAGTAAAAAATGGGTAAAAGACAAAGAACATAGGCAAAAACAACTTACAATTCAACGGGAAGATGAATTAAACAATCTGAAAAATCAACTAAATCCTCATTTCCTATTTAATACACTCAATTCAATATATGCGTTAATTGATATTAGCCCTAACAAGGCGAAAAAATCAGTTCACGAATTAAGCCACATGCTCCGGTATGTCTTATATGAAACACCATCAGATGTTGAACTAAAATCAGAACTAAACTTCATAAAAGATTATATTAACTTAATGAAGGTTAGATTTGGAAGCAAAATTCCGATTAATGTAACTCTTGATGCAGGAGATAATTCCAGTTTAAAGATTGCTCCACTACTATTCATTACTTTAATAGAAAATGTTTTCAAGCATGGGAATACCGGAAATTCAGAACACAGAATAGATGTATCTATCACGGCAAAAGATGGAATTGTTTCATGTTCAACATTTAATAATTATTATAATATCTCGACAAAAGAAAATGGTATAGGTCTTAATAATTTAAAGAAGCGTCTAAATCTTATTTATGGAGAAAAAGCAACGCTAATTATAGATAAGACAAAAGATACATTTTCAGTTGATTTGAAAATTGACCTTAATAAATAACCAAAATAGAATAAATTTGTAAACGATGATTACTTTAAGATGTTGTGTAATTGACGATGAACCACTTGCCGGACAATTAATAGCCTCATATATTGACAAAACTCCGTTTTTGGAATTAGTAGGTGTATTTACATCGGCACAGGATGCAATAAAGACAATTTTTGAGGAAAAAATAGATGTATTGTTTCTTGATATTCAAATGCCTCAACTAAATGGAATTGAATTTGCTAAAATTATTCCACAAACTTGTCGCATAATATTAACCACTGCCTATGATTCTTATGCAATACAAGGCTTTAAAGTAAATGCACTTGACTATCTATTAAAACCTATTAACTACGAAGAATTTATTGAATCAGCTAATAAAGCGTTAAAATGGGCTGAGCTAAACAATCAAGTCTTTAATAACTCTTCTTCTAAAGACTTTATAATTGTCAAAAGTGAATATAAACTTATTCAAATTCCAATCTCCGACATCCTTTTTGTTGAAGGATTGAAAGATTATGTGAAGATATATATTGACAATGAGCAAAAAAGCATCATGACACTGATGAGCATGAAAACATTAGAACGTCATCTCCCAATGCCACAATTTTTACGCGTTCACCGCTCATTTATAGTTAACACATGTAAGATCAAAACCATTGAGCGAAATCGCATCATTTTTGGCAATCATTATATCCCCGTTAGCGAAAGCTATAAACAAGCTTTTGCCGAATATATCAACAAGTATTCTTTGTCAGCTCCAATTAAAGGCAACTCTAACGAAATGTAATAAAACGATTATAGATAAAATTGGCTATGGTATAAGCAACCATTCCCACAAGCGTTGCGACGCCATAGCCACTTATCACCATAATACCAATTGACCATTCCTTTAAGCCAAAAGCAGTGTGATAAGACAAATAATATACTATTACAAACTGCACACAATAACAAATCCCCCATCCAACTGCAAATTTTATTGCTTCTTTCACATATCCGTTATCAGATTTAAATACCCATTTTTTATTCCACAAAAAAGAGTTTATCAATCCGGCTACATAACCTATTGCATTTGACGCCATAGGGTTTACTCCTATTATTGATTTGCACAAAAATATTACAATCAATGTAATGAGTGTATTCATTACTCCCACTAATCCATATTTTACAAACTGCAATATTGTTCTATGTCCGCCCATCTTTCTATTCATTATCATGTTTCATTTGAGGCAATGCCCACTCATATTTCACCGCAAAAAACCGCAATAATATTACTGTCGCAGCACAACATGATTGTTGTAATATATCTGAGCCGCCACACAATAGTATAGCCCAATAGACTATCCCACCGGCAATACATGCTGTTGCATATATATCTTTACGAAAAAACAATGGTTCGTCATTTATCAATATATCACGAACAACTCCTCCAAACGAACCTGTTATCATACCCATAACAATAGCGACCCACATAGGATACCCTACTGCAAGAGTCTTCTGAATACCTATAACAACAAATAATGCCAACCCAATTGTGTCAAATACCAATAGCGTCTTTGTTCGCCTTACCAATATTTTACGAAATAGCACAACTATGACAAAAGCTATACCGGTAACAGCAAGATACCACCATGTTTGCATCCAGAACACTGGTATATCCAAAAGAACATCTCTAACAGTTCCTCCTCCTATTGCAGTTACAAGACCCACGGTATAGGCTCCAAACCAGTCAAATCTCTTTGAAGCAGCCAAGCGTATTCCACTAATTGCAAAAGCGATTGTTCCTATAATCTCAATTATAATTAGAAACGTGATTTCAAAATCCATGGTACTATATATTAGTTGTTATTGTAATATCGGCAAATTTCGGTTAATCCACAATTTAAGCAATCAGGACGACGAGCCTTGCACACATATCGACCATGTAATATTAACCAATGATGAGCCAAAGGGATTATGTCCTCCGGAATATATTGACATAGTGTTTTCTCTGTCATCAATGGTGATTTGCTATTGGTCGTTAACCCTATGCGTTCACTCACTCTGAACACATGAGTATCTACTGCCATTGCGGCTTTGTTGTAAACGACGGCAAGTATGACATTGGCTGTCTTTCTTCCCACTCCCGGTATAGACATTAAATCATCAATATCAGAAGGCACTTCCCCTTCAAATCGCTCAACAATACAGCGAGCCATTCCTGCAAGGGACTTTGCTTTATTGTTAGGGTAAGAGCATGACTTTATATAAGTATAAATATCATCAGGTGTTGCTTTAGCCATAGCTTCAGCCGTAGGATATGCTTCAAACAATGCTGGAGTTATTTGATTAACTCGTTTATCGGTACATTGCGCCGACAATATCACCGCCACAAGCAATTGATAGGGGGTTTCATAGTGCAATTCCGTCTCAGCAACAGGCATTGCAACCTTAAACCACTCTATCATTTTTTTATATCTCTCATCTATTGTAATCATGCAATCGATTTCGCAATTATATTCACAAAAGACATTCCTATAAATGCCACAATTATTCCTAATACATTTGTAAGAAGGAAATATAATATGGCATTTAGATATTCACCTTGTTGACTCATGGTTAATATGTCGAGAGCATAAGTTGAGAATGTTGTAAAACCTCCAAGCAGTCCCACAAATAAAAAAACTCGATAATATTCCGAGATATCCCATCGAGATGCTAACGAAAATAATGCTCCTATAACAAAACAGCCTGCTACATTCACAATGAATGTACCAAGCCCTTTTGTATCTTCTACTCCGTTTATCAGCCCTATACCATAGCGTAAGCAACTTCCTATTGCCCCGCCTATAGCTACCATCAAAAAGTTGATAATCGGAACCATCTATCTGTTTTCTATCGTGCGCTCTTGAACTCGTCCAAGAAGCGAGTGTCATTTTCTGAGAACATGCGCAAGTCTTTCACTTGATATTTCAAGTTGGTAATGCGTTCAACTCCCATTCCCAAAGCATATCCACTATATTCTTTGCTATCTATGCCACAGGCCTCAAGTACGTTAGGATCAACCATTCCACAACCAAGAATTTCAACCCACCCGGTGTGCTTACAGAATGAGCACCCCTTACCTCCACACAAGTTACATGAAATATCCATTTCTGCTGAAGGCTCTGTAAATGGGAAATAACTTGGACGAAGACGTATTTGTGTTTCAGGACCGAACATTTCTTGAGCAAAATACAGCAACACTTGACGCAAATCAGCAAATGAAACATTCTTATCTACATATAATCCTTCTACTTGATGGAAGAAACAGTGAGCACGCGCTGATATTGCTTCATTTCTATACACTCGTCCGGGACAAATAATACGAATAGGAGGTTGAGATTTTTCCATCACGCGAGATTGCACCGACGATGTGTGTGTACGCAACAACACATCAGCCGGATTTCTTTGAATAAAGAATGTGTCTTGCATATCGCGAGCCGGATGGTCATCAGCAAAATTCATTGAAGAGAATACATGCCAGTCATCTTCGATTTCCGGACCATCTGCAATAGAGAATCCAAGGCGAGAGAATATCGATATAATCTCATTTCTCACAAGCGATAACGGATGACGTGTACCTAACTTTATGGGTGACGACGTACGTGTCAGGTCAATGCCATCACAATCGGTATCGACACTTTCAAGAGCATCACGCAAAGAGTTTATTTTATCTGTTGCAATATTTTTCAATTGATTGAGTAATTGTCCCATCTCTTTCTTTTGTTCTGCAGGGACATTACGAAAATCATTAAACAACAAAGAAACTTCACCTTTCTTACTCAAATATTTTATGCGTAGAGCTTCTACATCAGCCAAATTCGCTGCTTGTAAGCCTTCTATCTCAGCCTTTAAGCTATTTATTTTTTCTATCATTGCTATTTTTGCCATTTTAATAGCCACAAATTTACAAAATATTCCTCTTATAAACCTCATTTTGGTCCATTTAAATACATCTAATAATATCATTGCATCTTTAATAATTAAAACTTCTTAAATACACAGTTTTTATTTTTAAAATTTTTGTTTTATATCATATTATTCGTATCTTTGCACAAGTTTTTCATGGTATTAGATTTAAGGTAAGAAAGTTATTCGTCGTGATGACGGATAATTTTTTTATTTTATAGCCTTAAAACTTTTTAGGCTTAATATTTGTTTATTCAATAAAAGCGTGTAACTTTGTATTGAAATTATAAATTCAACATCTTTTTTGATGTGTATAACAAACAATACCATCAACAAATCTTATCCCCAATCAAATAATAAATCAATTCTATACAATAAGCACTAATTGTGCAATATTGATTTTGGATTATCTCTTATATAATCAACTTTTTATGTACAACATTTCCGAACTTAACTCTATGAGCGACAGCGAGCTCAAGTCTGTTGCTGAAAACATGGGATTAAAAAAAATCGATCTAAACAAGAAAGATGATTTAATCTATCGTATTCTTGACCAACAGGCTATTGAAATGGCGGCTAATGCCACCGAAAAAAAACGTCGCGAGCCAAAAGAAAGCAAGCCAAAGAAAGAAAAAAAGACAACTAATAAAAAAGATAATAAAGCCCCTACAGAGGAAATCCCAACCCCACAAGTTCAAATCGAGAAAACCACTCAAGAAAACATCAGTACTACTGAGGAGGAGGGAAAAGCTACAGAGAATCAACCTACTCGTGGGCGTCGCCGCCGCATTAACAAACCTGAACCAACAGAAACTCAAGAAAACAGCGCCACGTCTATTACTGAAGAACAACCGATAAAAGAATCGGAGACAACTGCTATACCCGAAAATAATGAGGATAGCGACAACGATATCATGACATTGATAGCTCCTCTTGCTAAGGACGAAGAACCGTCATTACCCATTCAATTTACAAATACAGAAAAAGAGGATATTCAAGTTCCATCAGAACAAAACCCCATAACAGAAAAAGTCGAGTCGGAAAAACCCAAAATGGATTTCCGACCAAACGATTCGGCTTTTGGCTCATTCTTCCCTCGCAGTGGTGGACAAAAGTTTGTTCCACGCTCACAACGTGAGAAAGAGGAAGCTGCCGCTGCGGCCGCAATTGCCGCTGCGACAGCCCCCATCGTAATAACCGAACCGGGCAAAGAACAGCAACAAAAACAACTACCGCAACAACAGAAACAATCTAAGAAGCAAAAAAATCGTAACAACAATAACCAGCAACAACCTCAACAACCTGCTGCACCACTTTATAATTTCGATGGATTTATTGAAGCGACAGGTGTCCTCGAGGTAATGCCTGACGGATATGGATTTTTGCGTTCAAGCGACTACAACTATCTATCATCTCCCGATGATGTATATGTTACACAATCACAGATAAAACATCATGGGCTTAAGACCGGAGACGTTGTTGAAGGGACTATACGGCCACCAAAAGAAGGTGAAAAATATTTCCCTCTTAGCACAGTAAAACAAGTAAATGGACGTTTACCTGAATATATACGTGATCGTGTTCCTTTTGAACATTTGACTCCTTTATTCCCAGATGAAAAATTTGACTTGACAAGTGGAAAGACTTGCAATATTTCTACTCGCGTAGTGGATATGTTCTCGCCTATCGGTAAAGGACAACGTGGATTGATTGTTGCTCCCCCTAAAACAGGTAAAACAATCCTATTGAAAGATATCGCTAACGCTATTGCTGAAAATCATCCGGAGACCTACATCATGATTTTGCTTATTGATGAACGTCCCGAAGAAGTTACCGACATGAGCCGTAGCGTAAATGCCGAAGTTATTGCTTCTACATTTGACGAGCCTGCCGAACGACACGTTAAAATTGCAAGCATCGTGTTGGAAAAAGCAAAACGCATGGTTGAGTGTGGACACGATGTGGTTATTCTACTCGACTCTATAACTCGTCTTGCTCGTGCTTACAATACTGTTTCTCCTGCATCAGGGAAAATCCTTTCCGGAGGTGTTGATGCTAATGCTCTTCAAAAACCAAAACGTTTCTTCGGAGCGGCACGCAACATTGAAAATGGCGGTTCATTGACAATCATAGCAACAGCGTTGACCGAAACAAGCTCTAAGATGGACGAAGTAATCTTTGAGGAATTCAAAGGAACGGGCAACATGGAATTGCAACTTGACCGCAAATTGTCGAACAAACGCATATTCCCGGCTGTTGATATTATGGCATCAAGCACTCGTCGCGATGACCTTCTTCTGCGCACTGAAACACTCAATCGCATGTGGATTTTGCGTCGATTCCTGTCTGACCGCAATTCTATCGAAGCGATGGAATTCATCAAAGACCGCATGGAACGTACATCAGACAATGACGAGCTACTACGCACAATGGGTGACTAACAATACAATTTATATTTAGACAACATGGTATTTACTCCTGACGACTACAAATTCATGAAAATTGCAGCCGAGCTCGCCGAAAAAAATATCGACGAGAATGGAGGTCCATTTGGCGCTGTCATTGTGCGCGACGGAGAAGTTATTGCTACCGGCGTTAATCGCGTAACCGCCGACAATGACCCCACTTCACATGCTGAAGTTAATGCAATCAGATCAGCATGCAGGAAAGAAAACACGTTCAAACTTGACAAATGCATCATATATAGCTCTTGTGAGCCATGCCCTATGTGCTTGAGTGCTATATATTGGGCAGGTATAAGTCGCATATATTACGGCAACACCCAAGACGATGCCGATACCATTGATTTCAGCGATAAATTTATTTATAGTGAACTAGACAAGCCAAAAGTTGAACGCGCAATACCATGCATCCACATGCCAAACGATTTCACAATTAAAGCATTCAACAAGTGGAGAAACAAAAGCGACAAAATAGAATATTAATCCTCTAACTTTTAAACAATTATAGCAATGAAAAAGATTTTTATCACATTCATCACATTGGTTGCATTGGTTGCAGGCACTGCAATTACGGGTCTTCCCATTACAAAAGTTGACCGCGTAAACCCTACCGATGAAATTTTTATCGACATGGCTCTTTCGGCAGCTAAATCAAATGTTGAACAAGGCGGACTTCCATGCGGTGCTGTTGTTATTCTTAATGGAGCTTTGCGCAGTTCTGGTAAAGCAACTGCTACTACCACTGCTGAAGAAAATGCTATTGCTTCTTCTCGCAAGAAAAAGCTCAACATGGCAACTATCTTCACAATAAACGAGCCTACAACTGAAGCCTATAATGCTATATGCCGCTCAGGTGCTGATGCTGTAGTTTTTGTAAACTCTCGTGAAGATGTTATAGCTAAAGGGATTTATCCGGCTGAAGCCTATAACGATGCATTGATTGATTCTACATTGACTAAAGTTCCTATGCATCAAATGGACTACCGCGATGCAAGTACTTTTTTGAAGAACTATAAGAAATAAAATTTAATCAATATTGTGTGCTGTTTAATTGGGAGTATAGCAATCTCCTTGCTGTATTCCCAATTCTTTTAAGCGACGATTTAAGCGGTGTGTAAATTCATAGTTTTTCAACCCCCAGCGTGGAGATATTAGCAAGTTATCAGGCGATTGCGAGACAAATCGTTCAATTGCAATATCAGGACGCACATGCCTCACTGCTTCGCAGCACAATTCTATATACTCATCAACCGTAAATCGAGGTACATCATATTCTCCTCGCTCCACATCAAGAGCCATGCGTGTACCTTTTACGAGCTGTAACTGATGCAATTTAACTGTATCAATAGGCAGACGTGATACCATATCAATTGTTTCAATCATCATCTTATTATCTTCCCCTGGAAGTCCCATTATTAGGTGTAAGCCCACAGGCAAACCGACTGCCGACGTCCGCATCACAGCATCGGCCGTTTCTTCCCATGTGTGGCAACGGTTTATCTTCTCTAATGTCACATTATGAGCCGTTTCCGCTCCATATTCCACCAAGACACAAGATTTTTGATGTATTGAAACCAACTTTTCAAGCAATTCATCAGGCATACAATCAGGTCGAGTGCCAATAATCAACCCGTCAACCTTGTCAACAGCAAGCGCTTCTTCATACAAAGACACCAATTGAGAGATATCTCCATGAGTATTTGTGTATGCTTGAAAATATGCTAAATATCTCATATCGGGATATTTCTTCCCAAAAAACTTTTTCCCCTCTTCAAGTTGTTGTGTAACATTAAGCACAGGTGCGCAGTACGCCGGGTTAAATGTTTGATTGTTACAATAGGTACAGCCACCACGCCCTTTTGTCCCATCTCTATTGGGGCATGTAAACCCTGCATTTACAGCAATCTTCTGCATTTTGCAAGGGAACAATTCGGCAAGAAATTGAGAAAAATCGCGATAACACGCTGCCATTACAGATGCGTTGTTTTATTTTTTAAATATGCATCCAAAATCACAATAGCTGCCATCGCTTCTACAATAGGTACTGCACGAGGCAACACACAAGGGTCATGACGTCCTTTTGCTTTTAATATCGTAGCATTTCCATCAGCATCTATGGTCTCAACCTCTTGAAGTAAAGTTGCAACAGGTTTAAACGCCACTCTGAAATATATATCTTCTCCATTGGATATTCCTCCTTGAATACCTCCGGAATTATTTGTCGTGGTCTTTATATTACCGGCATCATCGGTATAGAAACGATCTATCATCTCACTACCACGCTTCCCTACTCCGGCAAATCCCATTCCATATTCAAAACCTTTGACAGCATTAATTCCAAGCATTGCTGCTCCAAGTTGAGCATGTAGTTTTCCAAATGCCGGTTCACCAAGTCCTACCGGCACCCCTTTTACTACTCCGGTTATCACTCCGCCAATAGTATCTCCATCGGACTTTACTTGACTTATCAAATCATACATTTGTTTTGCAACTGTTGCATCAGGACAACGCACTTCATTACTCTCTATCTTGGATAAATCATACTTAGTATAATCACTATCTAAGCAGATATTTCCCACTTGAGATGTATATGCATATATCTTAACCCCCAATTGCTCCAATGCCTGACGAGCAAATGCTCCAGCCACTACACGAGCAATCGTTTCACGAGCCGATGAACGTCCACCTCCTCGATGATCGCGCAATCCATATTTCTGAGTATAAGTATAGTCGGCATGAGAGGGACGAAAAGTAGTTCTTATATTCTCATAGTCAGTTGAATGTTGATCTCCATTTTCAACAATAAAACCGATTGATGTGCCTGTGGTCTTTCCCTCAAACATTCCTGAAAGGATTTTCACTCGATCTTTCTCATCGCGAGCAGTAACGATTGCCGACTGTCCTGGACGACGACGGTCAAGCTCATTCTGCACTTTTTCGAGATTTATCTCTATACCGGCAGGCATTCCATCTATAACTCCTCCAATGGCAACCCCATGTGATTCGCCAAATGTTGTTACTCTGAATATATTTCCTATACTATTCTTCATCTTCTTCGTTTTTTACTACGATATCAGCGACTACACCGCGCACATATTTTATTAAATCTTGTGGGGCTAATTTCAACTGCAAACCACGCTGACCAGCACTCACAAATATAAATTCAAAATCCAATGCTGTCTCATGGAAAAACGTGGGAAACTGCTTTTTCATACCTATCGAAGTACAACCGCCTCTAATATATCCGGTCAATGGCAACAATTCCTTCATTGGAATCATTTCAGCTTTCTTGGCACCAGCTACTTTTGCCACCTTTTTCAAATCAACTTCACAATTACCGGGAACGACACACACAAAATACCCCGACTTGTCTCCATGAAGAACAAGCGTTTTGAATACCTGATTTATATCCTCTCCAAGTTCTTCGGCAACATGATCGGCAGCAAGATTATTCTCATCCACCTCATAAGGCACTAATTCATACTGAATTTTTGCTTTATCGAGCAATCGAGCTGCATTTGTTTTTTGTATTCCTGCCATTATGCACTGAAATTTTCACAAAGTTAACTAATCATGTATTATTTTCAACGCATTAAATGGCATTTTTGCTTACTTTAAGGCAAAAACTCTATCTGTAACACTCGTTTTGTCTGTTCTTTTACTGCAAAATGGCGAGACGCCCTTATTCCAATTATCCATATGATTTCATCGTTTCGAGTCAATAACCACACTTTTGATTTAGCGTCCAATGATAATTTTGCATCAGAAAATATATCACTCAATTTTTTTGTTCCGCCCATTCCAAATGGCGCAAATCTATCTCCGGGTTGCCAATGTCGCAATTTAAATTCAGCATCACCCGATAATATCTCAGCATCAAAAAATACACTATTGACGTCGGTCTTAAACGACAAGTTTCGATGGTTTTCAAAAATAGAAATATTGAAGTTTATAGGTTTATGAATCGGCTGTTCGAGCTTAATAATATATTCATCTTCTTCATCGGCTGGTGAGTTTTTTGATAATATCAACCGCCCTCTATCAAGTAATGCGACATAAGAGTCAGCATAAAAACGTTTTCCGGAATGTTCTTTAGATGTTATTATATCTCGCACATGAGTAAAATTAAAACCATATGGTCGCAACAACTCAAATAACAACGTTTCTGCGCCATCTTCTTCGGCAACAAGCTGAGCAATTTCAATAATATCCTCTTTCTTGTATCTTTTTTCTATCTCAAAAATGCGAGAGCGATAAACGGCCTCATTTCCTTGAAGATTTGCAATAGTCATTGCTATCGCATCACTTGCTCCGGGAAACTGTTCTTCAATCATCGGAAGGATTACATTGCGCAAACGATTACGTTTGAAATCATTCTGAAGATTAGTGCTATCTGTTACATAGTCTAAGTGTCTATCTCTTAAATACTGTTCAATTTCAACACGCCTGCAGGCAAGCATAGGGCGCACAATGCGGTCATTTCGATATGACATACCGGTCAATCCGGCAATACCTGTGCCTCGCAACAGATTTAAGAAAAATGTCTCGATATTGTCATCTCTATGGTGTGCAACAGCAATCACATCGGCTCCAACGTCCACCCGTAAATGCTCAAACCACGCATATCGCAACTCACGACATGCCATCTCTGTTGACACTCCATATTGCGCCTCATAAGCTGGCACATCAAAATCCTTGACATGAATTTCTACGCCAAGACTTTCGGCTAATGCTACAGCGTAGGCACAATCTCGATTAGACTCCTCTCCACGCAGATGGAAATTACAATGAGCTACTACACACTCATATCCTAAAGCTACAAGCACATCGAGCAAAGCCACCGAATCAGCACCTCCACTCAATGCCACAAGCACCTTAGAGCTATCGCCCACCAAGCAACAACTCTTTAACGCCTCGTGTATCTTAAAACGAAATTTCTCCATCTCCCCACAAAGTTACACATAATTTACCGATAGCAAAAAAACACTATCTTTATTTATATTCTTTCTCTCACTACTATTTTTGTTTCTAAATGTCACTTTTTTTTAGATTATATCGTTATTATGGTAAATAACATTTCGTTTAACCTTTAAAATTTTAATTATGTATTTTTTTGACTTTCTTACAGTTTTCTCTATCTGTGTTGCTCTACCGGTATTAATCGTTTGGCTGATTATGCGAAAAAGCACTAATGAAACAAACAAATTATCTCAAATTATTATTACAGCCATGGAAAAGAATATCAATATTGATATTGAGTCTGTAACAAAACTTTTACACAAATCACCGAAAAAAAACATTATTTCTAAATTGCTTATCGGAAACATTTGCTCATGTCTCGGAATTGCCATTGCTGTATTCTTTATCATTTTGGCATATTGTTATAACATGGCTCACTTAAATGATTTTACTAGCTTTATATTATTATCCGGTATAATACTTATCTCCTTAGGTATTGCTTATTATATTACTTATTTCGTTGAGAAAAAGAACAACAAATAAAGAAATCATTAAGGCATGACTAAAGAAGAATTTACTATTAGCATTGCCAAAGAGCAGAAATCATTAAGACGATTTCTGCTTGCTCTATGTTGTGGAGATAAAACTTTAGCCGACGACATTGCTCAAGAGACATTTATAAAAGCCTACCTATCATTAGAGCAATATCACGAAAAGAATAAATTTTCAGCATGGCTAAAAACAATAGCACACAATACATTTCTCGATTATATTAAATATCACAAGATATATTTGCCACTTGATTATGCTACAACCGAAACAAGCAATGAAAACTCCGATTCATCATTCAAATACCAAGAGCTATACTATGCATTAAACAAGCTATCGCCAAAAGAACGAACAACGATTTTGCTATATTATCTTGAAGGGTATTCAATTAAAGAAATATGCGATATCATTTGTTGTACTGAAGATGCAGTAAAACAACAATTACTACGTGGTCGTAAACATCTAAAAGCAATAATAAGTCATGAATAATGATTCTAATTTAAAATCTTACTTTTCTAATTTCAATCCTGAAATAGCCGATAATAATTTCATGGAACTATTATCATCTAAATTGAATATTATAGATCAAATAAAGATTCAACAACAAAGAGCAAAAAAAGAGATGACTATTCGCATTGTTACAACGCTCATTATAGGAATTATATCATCAATATTTATAATTGTATTTAGTCTTGATCTACACTTGACAGATATTTTCCACAGGGTTGAAATTCAACAAATATCACATTTAATAAATAAAATAGCGACTATAGAAATATTCTCTCTCACTATCTCAATCTACACCATCCTCATCATCATATTATTACATTCTATTTTTTCAATTCGACAGTTAAATAAAATAACCAGTTTATTCCGTCAAACAAAATTTACAACAACTACTCCATAATAATTGCCTGCTACCTATATGTTACCTACACCATTAAACATATAGGTAGTTTTCTATTAACCTCACTATTTCCCATTCATTTAGATGTATAAAGAAAATCGAAACATCACTCGGCAGCATGATTCTCAACTAAACACTAAACGCAAGAACTCAAATCTTGCGTTTTTTATTTAACTCTTAACTTCCACACTCCTCTTTTCTATTGCTCTTCGGGCAAATACCCTCTATTCT
>JAFSCJ010000005.1 GCA_017436845.1 Muribaculaceae bacterium | reverse complement strand
TGGTAACGAAACTTTGGCTTCAACGGGCATTTTGTTGGCTTTTCGTGGCTTCGCCTTATTTCGCCAATGTACGATAAATCGCTCGCAGACAACTATTATTCCCCGATTTTCCCTGTCTTTCGATTTTTCTTACTATCTTTGCACTTAATAACAAAATAATAACCTAATCATTACACTATATGAAATTTGCCGAAAATTGTTATCGCATATTTTGGGAAACAACTCAATTATATCACAAGACTGATGATGTTGATGCTGTTGTAGCCAATCCTTACGAAGAAGGTACTATCGAACATACATTGCACGCAAAAAACTGGATTGATGCCGTTCAATGGCACCTCGAAGATATAATTCGTGATCCTGAAATCGATCCTGTTGCTGCTCTTGCATTAAAACGTCGCATTGACCGCTCTAATCAAGATCGTACCGACATGGTTGAGGAAATCGATAGCTATTTCCGCGACAAATATAAAAACGTTGCTACGCAAGCCGACGCTACAATCAATACCGAAAGCCCTGCATGGGCCCTTGACCGCTTGTCAATCCTTGCATTGAAAATTTACCACATGCAAGCTGAGGTACAACGCACTGATGCTGAACAAGCTCACATCGACAAATGCCAAGCTAAGCTAAATGTGCTTCTTGAACAACAAGTGGACCTCACATCGGCTATTGACCAATTGCTCGAAGATATCGAAGCAGGACGCAAATACATGAAGGTGTATCGTCAAATGAAAATGTACAACGATACCGACACCAACCCCATCCTTTATGCTAAAAAATAACACTGAAAAATGCGGCAAGCGCAGGCCTAAAAATGTGCTTGTCGCTCGCTTTTCAGCTCTCGGTGATGTAGCAATGACAATACCGGTGATGTACAGCGTGTGCCGTTGTAATCCCGATATTCGTTTTATCTTCATCACCAAACCGGCGACACAATCGCTGTTCATTAACGCTCCTGAAAATCTTGTCGTCATAGGACTTGACTTGAAGGAGAAATATCATGGCATAGGCGGTCTGATAAAGTTATTCAATGACTTGCGTCGTGAATATCAGTTTGACGCATTTGCCGACCTTCACAATGTGTTGCGTTCACACATCATAGGCACTTTGTGCCGCATACACCGCATCCCTTTCAAGCGCATAAACAAAGGGAAAGCAAACAAACGTGCCCTCACTCGCAAGCACAACAAGGTGATGCTTCCTCTCATTTCGTCGCGAGCACGCTATCGCGAGGTGTTTTTGAGTATGGGACTGCCTCTTGAGGAGCGTTTCATCTCTCTTTACGGAACAGGAAAGGGTAAGCCCGAAAAATTTGCAGAAATAACAGCCCCCAAACAGGAGGGAGAACGTTGGATAGGGCTTGCTCCATTTGCCATGCACAAAGGAAAAATCTATCCTATAGAGCTCATGGAGCGTGTTTTGGCTGAACTTTCAGGGTGGAGCAATACAAAGGTATTCCTTTTTGGCGGTGGAGAAGAGGAACGTAAAGTTTTTGCCTCATGGGAGGAAAAATACCCTTCAACAATATCGCTTGCCAAGAAACGCCATGGTTTCCCTGTTGAGTTGGCACTGATGAGCCATCTTGACGCAATGGTGTCGATGGACTCCGGTAATATGCACCTTGCATCAATTGTCTCGGTCCCTGTTGTGAGTGTGTGGGGAGCAACACACCCCTACTGCGGATTTAAAGGGTGGAAACAACAAGAAACCAACATGGTGCAGTTGTCAATGGATTGTCGTCCTTGCTCGGTGTTTGGCAACAAACCTTGTCATCGTGGCGACTATCACTGCCTGGCAGGAATTCCTCCTCAAATGATTATAGACAAAGTAAGCAACATTATAAACAAAAAATAAAAAATGGGAGATAGCTTTGACATACGCTCGGCTCGCAATGAGAATGAACGTGATCGCGACATTGAAAAGGCGTTGCGACCGTCGGAGTTTGACTCTTTCAGCGGTCAAGACAAGATTGTAGAAAATCTGAAAGTCTTTGTCGCAGCAGCTCGCATGCGTGGCGAAGCTCTTGACCACTTGCTGCTACATGGACCTCCGGGACTTGGGAAAACGACTCTCGCAGGCATTATTGCCAATGAGCTTGGAGTGGGGTTCAAAGTTACATCAGGTCCGGTATTAGACAAACCCGGCGACCTTGCCGGTATTCTCACATCGCTTGAAGAGAACGATGTGCTTTTTATTGATGAAATACATCGCCTTAGTCCCATTGTTGAAGAATATCTCTACTCAGCAATGGAAGACTATCGCATTGACATAATGATAGACAAAGGTCCTGGAGCTCGCTCTGTGCAACTTACACTATCGCCATTTACCCTTGTGGGAGCTACCACTCGTAGCGGATTGCTGACATCTCCATTGCGAGCCCGTTTTGGCATTAATTGCCATTTGGAATATTATGACCACGAGATATTGGAACGCATTATTTTACGTTCTGCATCTCTATTAAACGTGAAATGCACAGGAGAGGCTGCTCACGAGATAGCGATGCGCAGTCGTGGAACACCTCGTATTGCCAATGCGTTGTTGCGTCGCGTGAGAGACTTCGCCCAAGTGAAAGGTTCAGGAACAATCGATCCTGAGATAGCTCGATATGCATTAGAGGCTCTCAACATTGACCGATATGGACTTGATGAAATTGACAACAAAATTCTCACAACCATCATCAATAAGTTCAAAGGTGGACCTGTGGGATTGTCAACTATTGCAACAGCTCTTGGTGAAGATCCCGGTACTATCGAAGAGGTATATGAGCCATTCCTCATCAAAGAGGGATTTATCAAACGCACACCACGTGGTCGCGAGGTTACAGAACTTGCCTATTCCCACTTGAAAATAAACCGCATAGACATGAATAGTCTATTCTAACTCTTGACAAGCATGGGTATCAAGAGTTTGGTTAAAGACACAGCAATCTACGGATTAAGCAGCATAATTGGACGTTTTCTCAATTGGTGCTTGGTTCCTCTGTATACAATTATGTTTCCGGCAGCGGAGTATGGTGTCGTAACCTATATTTATTCCATAGTGGCATTGGCTCTAATCATTCTCACTTATGGCATGGAAACAGGGTTTTTCCGCTTTGCCAAGCATGAAGATTACAATCCGTCTCAAGTCTATACCACTGCTTTATCTTCAATAGGGTTTACCTCCTCATTGTTTATGGCAATTGTGTTGATGTTTTTGACTCCTATTGCCGATGTAATGAATTGTGGGAATACCCCATCATTTGTGTGGATAATGGCGGCAACTGTTGCGATTGATGCCTTTACCGCTATCCCTTTTGCCTATTTGCGTTACAAGCAGTGCGCAATGAGATTTGCCATTTTGAAATTGGTAAATATTGGAGTCAACATCGGACTGAATTTATTCTTTATTCTTGCCTGTCCATGGATTTGGGAAACTGCACCTGAACTCATTTCGTGGTTTTACAACCCAAGTTATGGCATTGGCTATATTTTTGTGGCTAACCTCATAAGTTCGGCAGTAATACTCGTAATGTTGTTGCCAGAGATTATGGGCGAAAAATTCTCATTCAACGCTAAATTGCTAAGTACAATGCTGAAATTCTCGTTCCCGCTATTGATTGCCGGATTAGCAGGTGTGATGAATCAGCATATCGACAAAATTCTTTATCCAATACTCATTGAAGACACTCATGAGGCAATGACAGGGCTTGGGATATATGGCGCAAACTACAAAATTGCGGTGGTGATGATAATGTTTATTCAAGCATTCCGTTTTGCCTATGAGCCTCTGATGTTTTCTCGCAAAACCGACAATCGAAAGCAGAAACTGAATGAATACCGCAATGCAATGAAATTTTTTATCATCTTTGCTCTTTTCATTTTTCTCGGGGTAATGTTCTATCTTGATTTCCTCAAATATTTCATATCACCTAAATATTTTGAAGGACTTAAAGTTGTCCCTATTTTGCTTGTTGCGGAGCTATGCTATGGCATATTCTTCAACCTTTCATTGTGGTATAAAAATATTGACAAGACCTATTGGGCGATAATATTCACCTTCACCGGCTTCATTGTAATGGTGGCGATAAATATCTGGTTTGTTCCCACCTATGGCTATATTGCATGTGCATGGGCAGCATTGGCATGTAACGTTGTGATGATGCTTGCATCCTACATTGTCGGGAACATCAAAAATCCTATTGGCTATGACACCAAGCGCATCTTGTCATATGTAGCGGTAGCATATACTTTGTACAATATCCCTATCTTTATCGAAACGCCATATTTTTGGTTAAATATTCTGATAAAGACCATCCTTTTAGGTATTTATGTTGTTATTGCGATAGAAACTGAAGGGATAAAACCGCTTGCGTTTTTGCACCGAAAAGCCCCAAAATCATAAACACCCAAATAAAAGTTATGAAATATATTAATTTTAATAAATTCAAATCTTTTTTGAGTGGATATTTTGATTTTACATCCTACTTGTTGTCTCAAGAAGAAGCCGAGGCATCAATAAGAAACGACGTAACATTCAAGGGACCTAATATATTGATTTTGATGCTCGCAATTCTCATTGCGTCATTAGGTTTAAACACCAATTCTACTGCTGTAATAATAGGAGCAATGCTCATCTCACCATTAATGGGTCCCATCATTGGATTGGGATTAGGTGTTGGAATTCTTGATTTTGATTTGATTAAACGCTCGGTGCGCAATCTCGCTATGGCAACCGGCGTTAGTGTAATCGCATCTACAATATATTTTTTAATTTCACCTGTCAATGAAGGTCATTCAGAATTATTGGCACGCACTTCACCCACAATCTACGACGTCTTGATAGGGTTATTTGGTGGAGCATCCGGAATATTGGCAATAGGGAGTCGCAACAAAGGTAATGTTATTCCAGGAGTTGCCATTGCAACAGCACTCATGCCTCCATTGTGTACCGCAGGATATGGTATAGCGACATGGCAATTACACTATTTTGCCGGTGCATTTTATCTCTTCCTAATTAACTCTATTTATATAGCTTGCGCGACCACAATAGGGGTTAAGTTCATGAAATACACTCCTAAAAACTTTGTGGACGAGCAAAAGGCAAAAAAAGTGAAACACACTGTGTATTGGTTTGCAATACTCACAATGTTGCCAAGCATATATTTGACCTACACTATGGTGCGTGAAAATAACTTTGCTACGCGCACAAGCCAATTTATAAATGCAGAGTTTAATTTCCCCTCAACACAAGTGTTAAAATACAATACTCAAAATATAGGCGGAGAAAAAGTCATAAACATAACATTGATCGGAAAGATTTTACCTACAGATTCCTTGCAACTTGCGTTAACGGCTCAACTTCCACGATTTGGGCTTGCCGGCACAAAACTAAACATCATTCAAGGAGATGCCTATGGTTCAATTGACACTAAAAATTTGTCCTCAACAATGCTACATGATATATATCAGGTTACACAATCAACCATTAATCACCAACAATCATCAATAGATTCACTCAAAAAGATTATTAATAAATACAATTTTAATGATTCTCTAAGCGCTACAATAGCTCCGGAAATAAAAATATTATTTCCGCAAATCAATGAATTGGCTATAACAAAAGCCGTTTTCAGCGATATCAATACTTCGCAACTTGACTCTATAAACTTAGCGTTAATAGAATTCTCGACAAAGATGAGCAATGAACAACGTCAAAAACTCACTGAATATCTATGCGCAAGGTTAAAATTAAATGAAATCAACCTTGTTGACATCAGTTCTACTATTAATTTTGCAAAAACAAATAAAAAGAATAAATGAAACCTCTAAAAGTAACTCTAATAAGCCATAGTGATAGGCTCGGAGGAGCTGCTATTGTTACATTCCGACTAATGCAAGCCCTTCGCAAAGTCGGTGTTGATGCACGTATGATAACATTTGTCAAATCCAGTGAAGATGAAAATGTTATCGAAGCGTGCCACAGAAACAAACGTGCAGCATTATTCCTCGTTGAAAGAGGTTGCATTTTTCTACAAAATGGGTTCAGTAAAAAAGATCTTTTCAAGGTTTCCATTGCTAATATCGGTCTGCATCTTGAAAAACATCCTTGGGTTATCGATGCCGATGTTATCGTTCTAAATTGGATTAATCAAGGGATGTTATCATTGGAGGGAATAGATCGATTATCAGCTCTTGGCAAACCTATAATATGGACCATGCATGACATGTGGTGTCTCACCGGAATATGCCACCATGCCCATGAGTGCAGGAACTATGAAGAACAATGCGGAAAATGTCCTTATTTGCATCTGTTTAGTTTGCGTAATGACCTTTCTCACAGAGTGTGGATGCAGAAAAAAGAATTATATAGCAGAACTAATATTCATTTTGTAGCAGTCAGCAATTGGCTTGCCAAACGCTGTAAGGAAAGTTCCCTGCTTCGTGATAAACCGATCTCAGTTATTCACAATGCTTTCCCCATTGAGTTTTACATGACAAAGCCCACAGCTCCGGTTGTAGAATATGGGATTGACTATACAAAAGATATAATCATTATGGGCGCGGCACGATTGGACGATCCCATAAAAGGATTTGAAATAGCAATAGAAGCTTTAAATATATTCAAAACAAAATATCCTGACATTGCCAAAAATTGTATTTCGGTATTTTTTGGCGATATACGCGATAGCTCCTTATTGGATAGAATAAAACTTCCACATAAACACATTGGGGTTGTGAATGATGCAAAAATGCTTCGACAAACATATGCTTGTTCAAAAGTTGTGCTATCGACCTCTCTATATGAAACACTTCCGGGTACCCTGATTGAAGGTCAGGCCGCCGGATGTGTTCCTGTTTCTTTTGGAAAAGGTGGACAAAGAGATATCATTGACCATAAAAAGAATGGTTACATCGCAGAATATTTGTCTCCTGAAAGTATTGCCGATGGTATCTTATGGGCATTAGAGAATGCTCCCGACAGAGATGCACTACATGAAGAGGTGAACAAGCGTTTTGCGGGAGAGGTGATTGCCAATAAATATATTGAACTTTGTAATAAGCTATTATCTCAACGTTAATCTAAAATGGTTACTATTTTGTTTCACTCTACAATATTCGGTCCTATCCGTAGCCGTCGCTTAGGGACTTCGCTCGGGGTGAATTTATCTCCCAACGATGGCAAAGTGTGTACTTTTGACTGCATATATTGCGAAGCCGGCTATAACTCTCAGGGAACAGGAACATCAGGATTGCCAAAACGAGAAAACGTTAGCTCTTTGCTCGAGGAAAAGTTAAAAGAGATGAGTAATGCAGGGGAAAAACTTGATGTAATAACATTTTCGGGCAATGGAGAACCATCAATACACCCTGAATTTGAGGGTATTATAGATGACACTATCGCATTGCGAGATAAATATTTCCCTAATGTGAAAATCAGCGTGTTGTGCAATTCAACACGATTAGGTGATGTGCGTGTGGTAAATGCATTGAAAAAAGTTGATAACAATATCTTGAAACTCGATTCAGCAATCACTGAGACAATGCGTTTGATTGACCAACCGACAACTCCAACATTTACATCCGAAAGCGTAATCGAACAGATTGCCGCATTTGGTAACCAATGTATCGTACAAACAATGATGTTACGAGGCATCCACAACGGTAAGCGCGTTGACAATACAACCCAGGAGGAAATAGAAGCTCTTTTAAAGGCGTATAAGCGCATTAATCCTCGTGAGGTAATGCTCTACTCTATTGATCGTAAAACGCCGGAAGAAAAGCTTGAAAAGGTTCCTATCGAAGAGTTGAATTCTATTGCTGATATTTTCCGATCTGAAGGCATTTCGGTACAAGTAAATTAATTCGCGATGTGCGATAATTTCAAATATCCCCAACCTCTTAATCCCGGAGACAAAATTGCTATTGTTTCCCCTGCCGGAATTGTCAACCCGGATTTCGTTTGTGCAGCAACGCGTGTGCTAACCAGTGAAGGATGGAGCCCATATATAAGTAAACACGCATTAGGGAAACATGGCTCTTTCAGTGGAAGTATTGCCCACCGACTTGAAGATATCGCAAACGCATTTCTGGACACGGATACTCGTGCAATACTTTGTAGCCGCGGAGGATATGGCGCGGTGCATCTGCTTGAATCTCTCTCCGGTTTACCATTAGAGCGCGATCCAAAATGGCTTATCGGTTTTAGCGATATATCAGTTCTTCATGCTCTCATGTCATCAAAGGGGATTGTAAGTATACATGCTCCTATGGCTAAACACCTCGCTAATGAAAATGGAGCAGACATTTATTCTCAACAACTATTTGAGATATTGCGCGGTAATCGTCCGCAATATAATTGGGAATCGCACGCTCTCAATAAATATGGTGCTGTTTCAGGGCAATTGGCGGGCGGAAATCTTGCAGTACTACAAGCTCTGATTAATACGCCCTATGATGTTTTCAGAAAAGATATTATCCTATTTATTGAGGATATAGGCGAGCCTATATATAAGGTACAACGCATGTTATATCAATTAAAACTAAGTGGGGTGTTGCAATCATTGAAAGGTCTTATAGTGGGGCAATTCACCAAATATCAGTCCGATGCCAATTTTACGGACATGGAAACTATGATTAGTTTACTTGTTGCCCCTTATAATTTCCCGGTTGCTTTTAATGCTCCAATAGGGCATGTCAACAATAACATTCCCCTCGTCGTCGGTTCAAAAATCTCACTTTTCGTTAGCGAAACCAGAACAACTCTCCAATAAAATATAAAAATCGTCAGT
The DNA here is from genome assembly GCA_017436845.1 of Muribaculaceae bacterium. Lineage (GTDB taxonomy): Bacteria > Bacteroidota > Bacteroidia > Bacteroidales > Muribaculaceae > RGIG4079. The sequence continues at coordinate 309,041 of JAFSCJ010000005.1, read as the reverse complement.
AGACTGACAATTTTTACGTAAATTTTGTCAGCAGACTGACGATTTTAAGATAATCGTGTGTGATAATTATCTTTATTTATTACCTCATAACTTGCATTGGGATAAGATTCTATAAACACTTTGGGCGCTTTTGGACTTTTATTTCCCCATTTTATCTCCATTGCATGTATCTCTCCATCTCCTTCTTCAACTAAATCTAATTCTTGTTTATCATAGGTCCTCCAAAAGTATAAATCTCGTTGTTTGAGGTTATTGAAGTTATATTTGCGCAATTCGTTAATAAAATAAATTTTCCATAGATGACCCACATCTGTTCGTAGCGATAGCGGAGAAAAATCATTAATAATAGCATTTCTTATTCCCGTATCACAAAAATACCATTTACCGGCTTTACACACCTCTTTTCGCAAATTGCGAGCAAATGCACCAACACGATAAACGACAAAAACTTTTGATAATAAATCAAGATATCTTTCTACTGTATTTTTACTCATTCCAAGTTGTTTACCTAATTCATCATAACTCACCTCGCTCCCTAATTGGAGAGCTATAAGTCTCAATAAATCTTTCATCTTTGATGCATTTTTTACGCCATCAACAGAAAGAATATCTTTTAATAAATAAGATTCTACTATCTCCTGCAAGTATTCTTTGCGAAGGTCGTTATTGTCCATTGTTACAACTTCCGGATATGATCCATAAAGTAATCTTGTTTCTAAATTTTGAACTATCTCTAAAGGATTTTCAATAGACGCTATTTCTTGAAAAGATAATGACGACAGGTAAAAACGGTAACTGCGGCCGACTAAAGGTTCTCCTGTCTTATTCAATAAGTCAAATGAAGAGGAACCGCTTGCTATAACACATATATTCGGAACTTCATCTACAATTAATTTTAAAATTTGTCCTATATCAGCTATATTTTGTGCCTCGTCTATTGCTAATAACTCTATCCCTCCAAATAGATGACGGTAATTAGCGATAGAACGATTGGATAACATTGTTTGTACATCATAATCCTCTCCATTTAGCAACATTGTTTTCCCCTTATATTCTGATATAATTTTTCGTAGTAAAACTGTTTTCCCTACTCTGCGAGCGCCATATATAATGATAGCCTTACCAGGTTGTATCCTGTCAGTTATCTTATCTTGAAGTGCACGTTTAATTGTTTCCATATCGATTATTTTTTTGCAAATATAATAAAAATCGTCAGTAGGTTGACGATTTTTACGTAAATTTTGTCAGTAGACTGACGATTTTTACGTTTTTGCTATTAAAATAGGGTTAATTGAGGATCTAATAATTTGAATGATAAACGATGATGGGGGGTTACACCATATCGTTCGATGGCTTCGCGATGAGCCTTTGTGGGATAGCCCTTATTTATATTCCAGCCATATTGAGGAAACTCCTCATGCAATTGAGACATGTATTCATCTCGATGTGTTTTAGCCAATATCGATGCAGCTGCAATATTCCCAAATCGACCATCGCCTTTTACAAATGTTTCGTGAGGAATATTTCCATAGGGTTTAAAACGATTGCCATCAACAACAATAGCTCCGGGGACAATAGACAATCCGTCTAATGCCCGATGCATTGCAAGAATAGACGCGTTAAGAATGTTTATATCGTCAATCTCCTGTGCCGTAACAATACCCACCGACCATGTCAATGCTTCACCCTCTATAATAGGGCGTAATTTCTCACGTTTAGCCTCTGTAAGTTGCTTTGAGTCATTTAGTAACGGATGATGAAAATCATCTGGGAGAATTACGGCGGCCGCATAAACTGAACCAGCAAGACAGCCACGCCCTGCCTCATCACAACCGGCTTCAAATCGTCCGCTTATATAACACGTGGGTAACATTTTCTTTAAGAGGTGTGTTTAAGCGTTATGCTTACGCACTTGCTCTTTTATAGCATCAACCACATTGATGATATAGTCGCCTGTCTTTTCGAGGTCGCCAATAATATCCATATAAACAATACCTGATTGATATTCATATTTCTTATTGTTTATATTTTCAATGTTTTCACTACGCAATTGATTGCGCATGTTGTTGATTTCTCGTTCTTTATTGTAAGAGTTGATTATGTCAGATTCGCGAGCGTTTTCGACATCTTTGAGCAACAGCATCATATTAGACATAGCTTCATCAACATATGCAAACATTGAATCAACATTATCATAAATCATTTGAGGAAATTCTACTTTACCCTGTTGCTTGCGCATCATCGCTTTTGCAACACCAAAACATCCATCAGCAATACTTTCAATTTCTGACACAATACGCAACAACGATGCGATACGATGTTTACTATCACTTGACAATCGCCCTTCTGCGCAACGGTTAAGATAGTTTGCAATCTCAACTTCCATGCGGTCAGAAATATCTTCATATTTTTCAAGACGAGAGAATAATTTAGTAAATTCCTCGCTATTTTCTTTAGAGTGAATAAGTTCCTTAGTCATTCCAAACATGCGTTGAACACGTTCAGCAAAGACTGAAATTTCTTTTTCTGCTTGAGCAATGTTCAATTCCGAAGCAGCAACGCGACCACTTGCAATGTACATAAGTTGGAATTCTTCGTCGCTTTTGTGTTTAGATGGCATAATGCGTTCCACAATCTTAACATATAAGTTTGTCATCCAAATCATTACGCTGAGGTTGATGAGATTGAAAATTGTGTGGAAAATAGAAAGTCCGAATGAAGCGCTGACAGCCATGTTTGCAATTACTGTTTCATCACTTCCTGTATAATTGTATAATGCACATGGATTTCCTAAACCAAAGAATTCGGTAACCCATACCGTTAACTTTGTGAATGGGAAGAAAAGAGCCAAAACCCACACTGTACCCAATACATTAAACAACAAGTGGCAAAGAGCGGCTCTTTTTGCAGCTAAATTAGCACCAAGAGATGCAATTATAGGAGTAATTGTTGTCCCAATGTTACTACCCAAAATCATTGCACAAGCCAAATCAAAAGTAATCCAACCTTTAGTACACATAATCAGCACAATCGCGATTGCTGCCGACGATGACTGAATTATCATTGTTGCAATGATTCCAATAAGGACAAAAAGTAACACCGAGACGATCCCCATGTCGGCGTAATGTTGTAGGAAACCGAATATTTCCGGATTTGATTTTAAATCGGGGACACTATCCTCAATCATATTAAGTCCTATAAATAGGATAGCAAAGCCTAAAATAATTTCACCTATAGACTTGCGACGGCTTATACTTGAAAATAACAAAGGTAGCGAGAACGCAATTAAAGGATAGGCAAAAGCTGCGATATCAACCTTGAATCCAAACAATGTAATAATCCATGCAGTCGCTGTAGTTCCCACATTGGCACCCATAATAACCGCTACAGATTGAGCCAAGGTCATCAAACCTGCACTCACAAAGCTCACCACCATCACAGTAGAAGCTGAAGAACTTTGTATTAACGCCGTAATAGAAAAACCGGTAAATGCACCCATGAAACGATTGCGCGTCATTGCGCCTAAGATGTTTCGAAGACCATTACCGGCAGCTTTTTGAAGACCATCACTCATTAACGTCATACCATATAGGAACAATCCTACGGCTCCAAGCAACGTTAGAAAATCTAAAATTCCGTATTCCATTGAAGGATAATGTTTAGTTGATATAAAATATTTTACTGAATACAAAGATATAATAAATCTCAAATATTTCAAATCTCAATAGATATTTAAAGATTTGCAATCGCTATTGTTTCCTTAAGCATCTAAAATTCATTACCTTTGCACCATGATAAAGAACTTACTTTTTGATTTGGGCGGTGTCATTATGGACATTCGTTGCGAGAATGCAGTAAAGGCATTAGAAAAAATAGGCATGACTGATGCCAATGATTTTCTTGGTGAATACAGCCAAAAAGGGCCGTTTCTACAACTCGAAGAGGGCGCAATAACTCCCGATGAGTTTAGAAACGAGATAAGAAAATATATCAACAACGAGGTTTCAGATGCCGATATTGATGCTGCTTTCTGCGAATTCCTCATTGGAATTCCTCGTCATCGCCTTGAAGAGCTGCGCGAGTTGAAGAAGCAATACAATATCTTCATGCTCTCCAACACCAACCCCATCATGTGGGATAGCCGCATCGCTGAAGAGTTTCGTCAGGAAGGGCTTGAGATGAATGACTATTTTGATGGAATTGTAACCTCTTTTGAGGCTAAAAGCATCAAACCCGACAAGAAAATATTTGAGACAGCAATCACAAAATGTGGCATCAGCCCTAAAGAGACTATCTTCCTTGATGACTCACAAAAGAACTTAAACTCAGCATCAAAGCTTGGGTTTGAGACCATTCTTGTTGCTCCGGGAAATGAATTTTTTGACCTCATCAAGAATTACAACAACTAAATGTCATCAACGCGCAAAATAGCAACAGTGGGGATGTTTGACGGAGTCCACTCCGGCCACCGATTTCTCATTGACCAACTAAAACAAGAAGGCATTAATCGAAACTTAGGAACTCTTGTAATATCCTTTAATCAACACCCACTTGCGTTAATCGCTCCGAAGTGTGCCCCTCCCATGCTGACAACCGCAAGCGAAAAAGAACAAAAAATATTGGCTACCGGAGTGAGTGAATGTGCAATCATCAACTTCGACCAAACGCTACAACGTATGACCGCTCGGGAATTTATGATGATGGTACATGAGTGCTATGATGTTGATGTACTAATTCTTGGATTTAATAATCGCTTTGGGAGTGATCGACTTTCTGATATTATTGATTATCAAAAAGAGGGAGAAAAAATTGGAATAACAATTCTACAAGCCCAAGAACTCCCAGACACAAGTTCTTCAATCATCAGAAATCTAATTTCCAATAAAGAAATAAAAAAAGCAACTGAAAAACTCGGCTACTTTTATTCTATTGAAGGGATCGTTGTTACAGGCAAACAAATAGGGCGCACGATTGGCTTCCCAACGGCAAATTTGCAGCCAAACTCTGATAAACTCATTCCTCCAATGGGAGTGTATGCTACACAGGTAACGTTACCTGATGGAGAACAACGTCCTGCAATGCTGAACATTGGCTGTCGCCCTACAGTAGATAAAAACAATGCCCCAATTTCCATTGAGGCAAACATATTTGATTTCTCAGGAGATTTATATGATAAAACGATAAAAATCCATTTCTTGGATTTTATCAGAGAGGAGCAAAAATTCAATTCACTTGAGGAGTTACGTAATCAGATTGCTATTGACAAAACAGCCGTCCAAAAGGCTTACTACTCTATTATCAACAACCTCCCATTGCTTTAAAGAAATGCCAAATAGCAATTCCTCCCGACACTGAAACATTCAACGAATGTTTTGTGCCACATTGTGGTATCTCAATGCAATAATCTGATTTGTCAACTACCGATTGCTCCACTCCATTAACTTCGTTGCCAAAGACAATTGCATAGGCTTGTCCCTGCACCGGGACAAAATCTTGTAAAGCAACACTCTCTTTTACCTGCTCAAGCGAACAAACGATATATCCATCAGTTTTTAATCTGTCGATACAATCATCAGTAGTGGAAAAATATTCCCACATCACCGAATCCTCAGCCCCAAGAGCCGTTTTATGTATTTCAGGAGATGGGGGAGTCGCTGTAATGCCACACAACATTATTCTCTCAACAAGAAATGCATCGCATGTGCGAAACACCGAGCCGACATTATTCAAACTACGTACATTATCGAGCACAATCACAAGAGGCAATTTCCCTTTTCCTTTATACTCTTCAACGCTATCGCGTTGTAAATCCCATATCGTTTTTTTTTCCATGCCACAAAGTTAATAACTTGGGACATAAATAACAACCATCTCTACTGCAATCGGGCAAAGATGGTTGTGTTATGGTTTAAGTTATACTCTATTATTTTTCAACTAATATCTCTATTGTTGTAATTCCGTTATCGTCAGTTTTATTAACTTTCATATGTTTGATTTTATCAGCCGATATTTTATTTAGCTCATCTTCCTGAACTTTTTCACCATTGACATAAAAATCAACATTTTCAATACCCTTTTTATCTAATGTCCCGGTACCTTTACCTATGACTACAACATTTTCTATAGCCTTAGCTTCTACGGTACCTTTAGTTGAGATTTCAACAATTACTTCATCATTAGACTTATTGACATTCATGTTTACAACCTTTGATTGATCAATATTCTTTAATTGTTCTTTAGTTATTTCCTTTCCATCAAGAAAATATTTAGTGGGCACTCCTTTCAATCCATCAATTTTAAAGTCCGATGAATCTCCATTAATCTTAATAGTGCTTTTAATTACAGTTTTTTCATTACCTTTGTCATTGTCAGGTAACGACAATTCACTACTACTGATTGCCGACAATGTTCCGGCAACCGAAGGTTGGTTAACGACTAATAGTGCGGTCGCAACGACAGGCACTATGGCAAGAGCGCGTAATCGACTGCTCTTGCGAGAATGATTTGATAACATCATAGTGATACGTTTTTTAAGTTTGCTATGGTTCAGGCTGTTGGCAAGTGACGGGAATCTCGCGCCAACAGCCTTTTTTATTAATAATAATTGATAATTTCTGGCATCCACACCACTTTGCAGCACCGCCTCATCGGCTTGGTATTCATGAACGGTTTTTAATTCTTCTTTAAGTAGCCACGCTGCCGGATTAAACCAGTTTAGAATAATTACAAATTCGGCAATCAGCAAATCAACCCAATGCCGACAACGAAGATGTTGTTTTTCATGCGTTAAAATCATTTCTCCGGCTTGAGAATAATCCCCACGCGACATCACAACATAGCGCATCCAGCTGAATGGAGCTATTAAGCTATTATCAGTAATCACAAGTGTGCAATCTCCTTGTGATTGTTTTTCCCCTCCTATAATAACCCGAGCAATCTTTGTCCATACACACAATGTTCTTATTGTCATCACCATGCATCCAAGCAAATAAACCGCAAGTAGCACCATCACCCAAATAGAAGCCAAATTGCCATTAACCACATGAGCATTACCCATGAGACTATTTATATCAAAAGACCCTTGAGTGACAACCGCCTCAACACTTAATCGCTCTACTATATTCATTATAGGAGCTGCTAATAATGCAACTGCATAGGACAACAATATTACCATGCGATTAAATCTATGAAATGTTTCATGAGCCAACAGCCATTTGTAAATCAAATACATTGGCAATAGAAATATTGCTACATTTATTGAGTATGACAACAATGTTCCCATTTCCTATTCTGCTTTACCTTTTTCGACTTTATCAATCAATTCACGCAACTCGTCAATCGTTAGTTTTTCTTCTTCCACAAGTGTAGATACAGCTCCAAGATAAGAGTTATTGAAAAAACTTTTTATAACATTACCGAGTGAGCGACGACGATAATCCTCTACCCTTGCAATTGCATAATATTGATAAGTTTTGCCAAATTCTTTGTGTGCTACATATCCCTTTGTCTCAAGATTACGAACAAATGTCGATATAGTGTTGAAATGAGGACGAGGCTCGTCGTACAATTCGACTATTTCTCGCACAAACAATGGTCCATGTTGCCAAAACAACTTCATCAATTCTTCTTCCTTTTCTGTCAGTTCGATTTTTTTATCCTCGCTTTTCATAATTACAAAAATTTATGTCAGTAAAATTATCAATTGGTTTAATAACTAAAGCCAAATAGCGCTGTTGCTATTCCTGGTTCATGTTATAATCAATCGACATCACAAAGCTACAACTAATAATTTAGTTATACAACTATTTAATTAGTTTATTAACTAAATTTATAGTTTGTATAAAAGATTAGTTAAATTGATATATTAAATTCATGATATATACCCATTCAGCAACCTTATTGAAGGTTGATTGTTATTTATGGAGATTTTATTGATGTTGAAATTGTTAATAATTTATTATTGGTGTCAATTGTTAATTATTTGCCCTAACTTTGCAAAATAAAACTTAATAGAAACATAAATAATGGAAAATAAAGAATTAGACCGCATCAGCTATGCTTTAGGTCTCAGCATGGGCAACAATTTTAAAGGCTCGGGTATTGAAACTCTTAACATCAGCGACTTTGCCGATGGTGTTGCTGCTGTTTATGAAGGAACAAAACCCAAAATGAGCTATGACGAAGCCAAACTCGAAATACAAAAATTCTTCCAAGCTATGGAAGCAAAACAACAAGAAGCGGCTAAAGAAATGGCTAAAGTAAACCAAGCAGCCGGAGAAGCTTTCCTTGCTGAAAATGGCAAACGCCCCGAAATTGTAACCACAGCAAGTGGATTGCAATATGAAGTACTCGCTGAAGGAAATGGTGCAATGCCTGCAGCAAGCGACCAGGTGGTTGTTCATTACACCGGAAAACTCATCGATGGTACAGTATTTGACAGTTCGGTAGAACGAGGACAACCTGCTACATTTGGTGTTACACAAGTAATACCGGGATGGGTTGAAGCTCTTCAATTGATGAAAGCCGGTTCAAAATGGCGTCTATATATCCCATCTGACCTTGCTTATGGTCCTAACGGAGCAGGTGGAGCCATCGGTCCTAACGCAACTCTCATTTTTGATGTGGAATTATTACAAGTAGTAGGAAAATAATATTACATAAACAACTTTTAATTTATACAATTATGAAAAAATTTATTGCTGCATGTGGCGTATCTGCCCTCATGCTCGGAATGACAAGCTGTGGAGGAAGTAGCAGTACTACAGCAACGGGATTTGATGATTCTGTATCGATTTATTTCGGCAAAGTAAATGGTGCTGCATTGGCACAAAACATCGAAAACGAGCCTGAAGATTTCCGCTCAAAAATCAACAAAGAAGAGCTTTTTAAAGGCGTCAAGACCGTTATAATGAACGACACTGCCAATATCAGCTACCTCATCGGACTTCAAGTTGGGATGCAACTTAATCAAGGTTTGATTCAATTTGCTGAGGGAGCAGAATTTGATCGTGCTACTGTTCTCAAAGAATTTAAAGAAACTCTTAATGCCGATAGTGTTGATTTTGAACAATTACGCATGACACTTGACTCATTGATGAACATCGTTCAAGATCGTGTCGCTAAGAAACTTGAAGAAAAGAAACAAAATGACCCTGTTTCAATCCAAAACAAAATCACAGGTAAAGCATTTATCGATAAACTTCTTAAAGAAGATTCTTCTGTAAAACAAACAGAATCAGGCCTTGCATACAAGGTGGAAAAAGAAGGAACAGGCGCAAAACCTGTTGTTACAGATCGCGTAAAAATTATGTACAAAGGAACACTCATCGATGGTACAGAATTTGATTCAAGCAAAGAGCCTGTTGAATTCCCTGTAACAGGTGTTATACCCGGTTTCTCAGAAGGCCTTCAACTCATGAACAAAGGTGGCAAATACATTTTCTATATCCCCGGTGATTTAGGATATGGTGTGGATGGTGCTCCGGGTGCAGGCATCGGTCCTAACTCTACATTGATTTTTGAAGTTGAGCTAATCGACATCATTAAATAATATAGCAAGTTGCTACATAAAATGTTGATTAAGGTGGTATTTATACATTTATAATATTCATCTCAGCGACAAAATAAATAAAAAAAGAACATTTTTCTATAAAATGTTCTTTTTTTTATTGAAATTCTGATTAAATTTGTTTCATAAATCAATACCATCTTAATTTTATGGAAAAAATAGATAATTTAGACCGAAAAATTCTCGAAATCGTCATGCGAAACGCACGCATAGCGTCAAAAGATGTCGCTACTGAATGTGGGGTGTCACGTGCAGCAATACACCAACGCATTCAACGCATGATAGACCTTAAGGTTATTACCGGTTCAGGTTACCATGTAAACCCTAAAATTCTCGGCTATCGCACTTGTACTTACATTGGAGTAAATCTCGAACGCGGAGCGATGTATCGCGATGTAGTTCCCGAATTGGAAAAAATCCCTGAAATCGTGGAATGTCATTTTACGACAGGACCTTACACAATGCTCGTAAAACTATATGCTCGCGATAATGAGCATCTCATGGAGTTGCTTAACGACAAAATTCAAATGATTCATGGTGTTACAGGAACAGAAACCCTCATTTCGCTCGATCACAGTATTGACCGCGAAATCCCCATTAACTACAAAAACAAATAAGATATAATTAATAATAATAGCAGGAGCAGGGAATTTTCCCTGCTCCTGCTATTATTATTAACCTGTTTGATGGTTATTTGATTGCGATTTTGGCAAATTGAGCATTAGAGCCATCGGTTGTGATAGTTTTGACGATGTAAATACTACAATTGAGCTTAGTACGATATTGCTATTGCATCAAACATGTGAGAAAACCTATTTGCTGTAGTAATAAGAAATTGCAACAAAGTTACATTGAATTGTGCAAATCTCCCCCACCATTTGTTGATAACGATAAAATATATGTTGATTTGTATTTTATGGGCTACGCAAATACTATCAAAAAAATAAAAATCTCAGAAAGTTGTAAATTTTTCCTTTATAGGATGCCTTGCTCGACATAGGTGCAGACGCGTTCAATGATGGCGTCTTCGTCATTTTTAGAGGGGTTGTAATCGGTTTTTAGGTTAACCCCGAACAATCGACCAAACCCTTGCCAAAAAGTGGCTCTAAACGAGCCTAAAAAAGCTTTTAGGATATTATAGCTTGATTGATTGGTCTCACGTTTAATGAGCTTGATGAGCATTTTAGCTTGAGACTTGGTGAATTTTTTCAATACCGGTTTGTATTGTTCGAATACAGCACCTTCCATCTCTTTGAGGTGTTTTTCTCGTTCTTCTTGAGTGGGAAATGTTTCGATATACTCATATGTTTCGATGAGAGTTTCGCAAATGAGTTTGGCATAAGGCAGAGTTTTTTTTACATCTCTGACTGTGCGCCAATAGAATTTTTCCTGTTTTTTGTTTTTGAATTTCAGCGGTGGATATACGGTAATGTTGTTCATTACAATCATCAAGCATGAATCGCCTTCTTCTGTTACAAAATGGTATTTCCCTTTATAGGCTCGTTGTTGTCCGGAGCCAACGACTGGTGTCGTGATTTCGGCATATTCATCCTCGGCCATGACCGGCACTCCTGTCATGACAAGAATTAAGATTGCCGTTAAAAACATCAACACTTGTCGCATCAAAACAGAGGAAATTTAGGTGTTGTTTTTGGGGAGATAGTCAATTGTATAATGCAATCCTCGAGACTCTTTGCGCTCTTTGGCTTGTCGCATTATGAGGTATCCCACGTTTATGATGTTACGCAATTCGCATATTTCACGAGATGCTTTTGAGCGTTTGAACAATCTCTCGGTTTCTTCGTAAAGGATATCCAATCGGTTCCATGCGCGGTCAAGACGCAAGTTGCTACGCACGATACCTACGTAGGTACTCATTATTTGGTTTACCTCCTTGATGCTTTGGGTGATTAGCACCATTTCTTCAGGGAGTCGAGTGCCTTCGTCGTTCCATTCCGGAATGTCGGTGCGGAAAGAGTAGTGTTTGATGTGCTCTGTTGCATGTTTGGCTGCGGCATCGGCATATACAACGGCTTCAATCAATGAGTTTGATGCCAAGCGGTTTCCTCCATGCAGACCTGTGCAAGAGCACTCCCCTACTGCATAAAGACGCTTGATTGATGATTCTCCATTGGTATCAACCTTTATACCACCACATAGATAGTGGGCTGCAGGTGCAACAGGGATATAATCTTTGGTGATATCGATACCAAGTGAGAGACATTTTTGGTATATGTTGGGGAAATGTTTTTTAGTTTCTTCAGGGTCTTTGTGTGTAACATCGAGATACACGTGGTCGTCGCCCAATAGCTTCATTTCGCTGTCGATGGCGCGAGCAACGATATCACGTGGAGCGAGTGATAGTCGAGAGTCATAGCGATGCATAAATTCCTCCCCTTTTAGGTTGCGAAGTACCGCTCCATAGCCTCGCATTGCCTCTGTGATGAGGAATGAAGGGCGGTCACCGGGATGATAGAGTGCTGTGGGGTGGAATTGCACAAATTCCATGTCTTGTACTGTGCCTTTTGCTCGATAAACCATTGCGATACCATCGCCTGTGGCAATGAGAGGGTTGGTTGTGGTTTTATATACAGCCCCTACTCCTCCGGTAGCCATTAATGTTACGCGTGCAAGGAATGTGTCAACTTTACCTTTGGGATTTAATACATATGCGCCATAACAAGTGATGTCTTGAGTGCGTCGTGTAACAATTTTTCCCAAATGATGTTGCGTGATGATTTCAATTGCGAAATGGTCTTCGTAAATGTCTATATTGGGAGATTTTTTAACGGCTTCAATAAGACTTTCTTGTATTTCAAAGCCGGTGTTGTCTTTGTGGTGAAGGATGCGGAATTCGGAGTGTCCGCCTTCGCGATGGAGGTCAAACTCTCCATCCTCGTTTTTGTCAAAGTCAACACCCCAACGGATGAGCTCGTTTATCTGGTCGGGGGCTTCAGTTACAACTTTCTTGACAGCGACAGGATCGCTTAGCCAGTCTCCGGCAATCATGGTGTCCTCTATGTGCTTGTCAAAGTTGTCAACAGCAAGATTGGTTACCGATGCCACACCTCCTTGTGCAAGTGATGTGTTGGCTTCTTGTAATTTTGTTTTACACACCAATGCTACACGTCCTGTGTGCGCTACTTTGAGCGCAAAACTCATTCCGGCAATGCCTGAACCTATCACAAGATAGTCATATTCCTTAATCATAGCCTTAAATGCCTTAAATTAATCGATACAAATTTAAGCTAAACCACTTTCTTAACCAAAAAATCTCCGTCAATACTTGTTAATGGTTATTTTTGGCGTGTGGTGCGCAAGAAGAAATAGATAAAGAGAGTTGCTGCAAGAAATAGAGATATAGAGAAACTTAAAAAGATTCCATATAGCCCAAGTCCAAGCGGGAAAGCCAATAGATAGGTTGATGGAAGTCCAACGATAATGTAGCTGACAAATGCAATCCACAACATCGGCATCACATTAGAGGTGCCACGAAGAGCGTTGGCGAAGTTGATTTGTGTGGCATCGCCATATTGATATAGCACTAATGGGAATATCAATGTAAGTGATGTTATGATAACTGCTTGGTCATCGGTAAATGCCTTTATTAATATTTCTCCAAACAAGATGAAAACAAGGGATGAAATAGTTGCAATTAGTAATAGAATGTGAAATCCGGAAAATGAAATGCGACGGATTTTGGCGTTGTCACTCAGCCCGGCGGCGTTGGATACAAGTACCGATACGCTTGCGGCAAAGCTATAATAAATGCAAAAACCGAGCGTTCCCACTATCAGCATGACTTGGAATGAAGCCAATGGTATTTTCCCCAACCATCCTGCCATTATGGCTGATAATGAAAATGCTCCTGTTTCAAATGCCATTTGTAAGGACACAGGCCACGATGTGCGGTTTATTTGTCCTAAAAGACGTCTTGTTATTTGGCTTTGTGTAAAACCTTCACGATATTTACGATATTCTTTGAGTCCAAAGAATACTATGAGAATACACCCCATTGATAAAATGCGTGAGAATAAAGTGCTTATTCCGGCTCCGGTGAGTCCTAATTCGGGACATCCCCACGCTCCATATATCAACATATAATTTCCCACAACGTTGGTAATATTGGCAACTAAAATAATCCACATGGGCATCTTGGTGCGATTAATAGCATAGGCCCATTGTGCAAATACATTAAATACTGAAATAGGGATTATTCCCGCAAGAAAAAGAAGATAATAGGGACGAATGAGAGGAAGCAATTCTTCTGGTTGTCCCATTTTATCCACATTGAAATAGAGGATTGCCATTATCCCCAATATCAATATTGAAAAGATGATATTGAGCAATAGTCCATTGCGCATTATTGCTCCTATGGTGTCATATCGTTTTTGTGTAAACAGAGCCCCAACAAGTGGAGTCAGTCCATAGGTGAAGCCTATGCATCCAAGAATTGCGACATTAAAAATATTGTTGACAAATGATGCCGATGCAAGAGCTTCGGTAGAGTATTGCCCCACCATTATATTATCGGCAAACCCTACAATAATCATCCCTAATTGCCCTATTAAAATGGGCAATCCAAGACGTATTATTGAGACATAGTTATCTTTATATTTACGCAATAGTCCTGACATAAGCATAAACAATGGGGCTGTCACAACGCGACTGAGGGGTATAAAACAATGAGGATGTCTTGTTTTTAGACACCCTCATTGAGTAAATGAGTTTATCAGTCTCTGCTTGCACCGAAGAAGCGGAGCAAGTAAATAAACAAGTTAATGAAATCTAGATATAGACTTAATGCTCCTATTGTTGCAAGGCGTCCTGCTGTTGCATCGGGAAGCATTGTTGCCATTTGCTTGATTTTTTGAGTGTCCCAAGCTGTCAATCCAACGAAAATTAATACACCGGCGATTGAAATGAGCCAATCAAGTGTGCTGTTTGCCCAGAAAATATTTATCACGATGGCAATAATCAATCCAATCAATGCCATGCGCAAAAATGCACCTATTTTGGTTAAATCACTTGTAGTGAAATATCCATAGATGCTCATTGCGCCAAATACGGCTGATGTAATCAAGAATGTCTTGAATATTGAAGCCGGAGTGTATATTGCAACAATGATAGACAGTGATATACCATTGACGATGGCAAACAAGTAGAACAATGCAGTTGCTACAGGAGAACTAAATTTTGTGAGGCTTGCCGAGATTCCAAGTACAAGCAATATTTCAAGGATAAGAATTCCCCAATAGGCCCATGTATTTGCAACCATGAATGATAGAACTGCATAGCTTGTGCTACAGAAAAATGCTACTGCGGCAGTAACCAATAATGCCAAAAACATTTTGACATAAACGCGTTTCATAACTTGAGTTACGCGGCGAGCGAGCGATTCGCTATAGTTTATTGAAAAATTTTCCATAGTGTTTTTATTTTATCATGTTAATAACAATTTCTCAACTACATTCGTTCAGGAACTTGGATGCCAAGAAGGCTCATTCCGGTGCTGATGACACGAGAAGTGCAGTCGGACAAGCATAGACGCAATGATCTAATGGCCTCATTTTCTTCACGCATGATTGAATAATCGTGGTAAAATTGGTTGTATTCTTTTACCAAGTCATATACATAGTTGGCAATGAGAGCGGGGCTGTAAGTGCGACCTGCTTCTGCAACTACTGCCGGAAAATCGGCAAGGCGTTGAATGAGCGAAATTTCTTTTTCGTTAGGTTCAACTTTTGAGTAGTCGGTCATTGAATATCCTGCTTCATCGGCTTTACGTAATACTGAGCGTATGCGAGCATAGGTGTATTGGATGAAAGGTCCTGTATTCCCATTGAAATCGATAGATTCTTTCGGGTTGAAAGTCATGTTCTTGCGTGGGTCGACTTTCAAAAGGAAGTATTTTAATGCTCCAAGCCCTACGATTTCTGAAATCGCATCGGCTTCTTCGGCTGTACATCCATCGAGCTTGCCAAGTTCCTTAGATACTTCGCGAGCAGAGTTGACCATTTCGTCCATCAAGTCATCAGCGTCAACGACGGTGCCTTCGCGACTCTTCATTTTACCTTCGGGAAGCTCTACCATTCCATAAGAGAAGTGAACGAGGTCTTTACCCCATTTAAATCCAAGACGATCGAGAAGTAGTGAAAGAACTTGGAAGTGGTAATTTTGCTCATTCCCAACGACATATATCATCTTATCGATTGGGTAGTCTTGATAACGCAATTTAGCTGTACCGATGTCTTGTGTCATATAGACCGATGTGCCATCGCTTCGCAACAATAATTTGTGGTCGAGACCGGCATCGGTCAAGTCGGCCCACACAGAGTTGTCCTCTTTGCGATACATGATGCCTTTTTCAAGCCCTTCAAGCACTTTTTCTTTCCCTTCAAGGTAAGTGTTGCTTTCGTAGTAGATTTTGTCGAAATCAACACCCATGCGCTTGTAGGTTTCATCAAAGCCGGCATATACCCATTCGTTCATCATTTCCCAAAGTCCCCGGATTTCAGGATCTTTTTGTTCCCATAGACGAAGCATCTCGCGAGCTTCAAGCATGAGTGGAGATGCTTTTTCGGCTTCTTCTTGACTCATGCCTTTCTCTATGAGTTCGTTCAACTCGGCTTTATAATGTTTGTCAAACAGTACATAGAAGTCGCCAATTAGGTGGTCTCCTTTCTTGCCTGTTGACTCAGGTGTAGCTCCTTGTCCCCATTTTTTCCATGCAAGCATAGATTTGCAGATGTGGATACCTCGGTCATTTACAATGTTGGTTTTCACAACACGATTGCCACACGCTTTTAGGATTTCAGAAAGGCTGTAACCGAGCAGGTTGTTGCGCACGTGTCCCAAGTGAAGGGGTTTGTTGGTATTGGGTGAAGAGTATTCTACCATCACAAGTGGACTTTCTTCAGTTGCTGCTGTCAAACCATAGTTCTCGGTCTTTTCGATGTCGTTAAGAACAGAGTTCCAGAATGTGGGTTCTATAACGATGTTCAAAAATCCTTTTATGACGTTGAAACGGTTTACCGCAGGCTCGTTAGCAACCAACCACTCTCCTATTTCAGTCCCTACTGCTTCAGGAGATTTGCGCGCTGCTTTAACCCATGGGAAAACTACTATTGTGAGGTTTCCTTCGAATTCTTTTTTAGTCGTTTGCGGAGTGATAGAAGATGCTTCAACCTCCACGTTGTAAAGTTCTTTAACGGCTTTAGCCACCGCTTGTGCAATAATGTTATCTATTGACATGATTAATTATTTAGATATAATTTCTGCAAAGATACAAATTTCGTTCCAAATTATAGTTTTACAGGGTTAATCTGTGTATATTTGTGTTTAAATAGATTGTGGATTTTGCAGACATCAAAAAAAAAGTTAAATTTGTTCCAAAATTGAATAATACTAACCAATATTTTATGAAATCATTAAATTTTATTAAGGTCGGTGTGATGCTGGCCGTTCCATTTGTTCTGTCGGGCTGTATTGATGATGATTATGATTTGTCAGATATCGACGGTACTGTTGAATTACAAGTAAAGGATTTGACAATCCCAATGAACATTGATGAAATTAAACTTTCAAACATCATTGATATTGAAGGGAATGAGCAAATCAAGGAGATTGATGGTGAATATGCTTTCATCGAAGAAGGAAATTTTCAATCCGATGGAATTTCTATTCCTTTTGTAGAGATTGCAGCTCCGGAAATAGAGCCTACTGTAACAGAGTTGGATTTGAATATTCCGGAAAATTTTCCATTGTCAGATGTTGAAACATCGGTGACAGAATTACATTATACTGTTGAGACAAGCGTTTCTCCATTTACTTATGAAACTCATAGTGTGAGTGACTATATAATGAGTATGGATAAAATAGGAACAGAACTTGAGGTAAAGATGAATTTTGAAATTGCCGATCTTAAAGAATTTGTAAAAACGTTCTCGGTGCGTAATTTTGAATTACAATTGCCTAAAGGATTGAATTTGTCGACCGATGAGGGTGTTTATAATCCATCGACAGGAGTATTGGCTATCAATGAAGGAGAACATTCCGGTTATAGCTTGGAATTTGTCATGAAAGTGTCAGAGATTGACATAAAAGCAGCGGGAATAAAATATGACCATGATACACACACAATTATTTTCAGTGATTATGTTGGTATTCATTCAGGCGAAATCGTTATTGCGCAAAAAGATTTGGTTGCAGGAATTAATCCGTTATTGTTGCCTAAAACAATTGAATTACACTCGGAATATGATTTGAGTAAAATTCTTGTGAAGACATTTACCGGTGATGTTAAGTACACATTGGGAGCTATGGATATTGCTCCGATAGCAATTAATAATCTTCCTGATATTTTGGCTCAAGATGAGACTAATATCACTCTTGCTAATCCCCAAATATATTTGAGCCTAAATAATCCATTGGCTGACTACAAATTATATGCTCAATCAGGTCTTGCTATTACATCACAATGGTCTGATTTGTCAAAAACAGAGACTCTTGACAATGAGGTGTTTACTATTGCCGGAACCCCAATGAATGTGTTCTGTATGTCGCCATATGCCCCTTCAAAATATTATGTAGGATATGAAAATGCCGAGCATGTGCCATTCTCAGGTTTAGCCGATGTGTTAAGCGGAGATGGATTGCCCGTATCATTGAAAGTAACCTTGGATAATCCCAATGTCCCTGTTCAACATGTAGAGGATTTCCAATTAGGTAAAGATTTCGGACAAATTCAAGGGAAATATACATTCTATACTCCACTTGAATTGGGAGTAAATTCAAAAATTGTTTATTCAAGCATTGAAGACGGATGGAATGATGAAGATGTTGATGCAATTACTATAAAAGTAATGGATGTTACAGCTTCTGTAACAAATAACCTTCCTCTTGATATTGAGATTACCGGATATCCTATTGATGTAAATGGAAATCAGATTAATAACGTTGTGGTTGAAGGTGTGAGTGTTGAGGCTAATGCCACAGACCATCCACTTGCTATCAGAATTACAGGTGAGATAACACATCTTGATGGGATTTATTTCAAAGCCGTTGCTGAGCCCAAGGACAATAATAGCATGCTTAAACCATCGGAATATATTCATTTGAAAGATTTGAAGGTCAAGATTTCAGGAAATTACATCAATGAACTATAAAAGAAACAGATATGAAACTAAATAAACTAATTATATCAGCAGTGTTATTGGCGTCGGGTGTTGCTTCGGTTGCACAAAATACTCGTTCGGCTTATTTTACCGATGGTTATTTATATCGTTATCAACAAAATCCGGCGTTTGAGAATGAACGTAATTTTATTGCAATTCCTGCATTGGGGAATGTGAATTTAGGTGTTAATGGTAATCTTAGTTTGGATGATATTTTTTATAATGTCGACGGCAAAACTACAACATTCCTTAATCCTCAAGTAGATGCTAAAGATTTCTTAGATGCGGTGGGGGATAAGAGCCGATTTGGAACTGACCTCAAAATCGGTCTTCTTGCAGTGGGATTCAAAGCATTTAAAGGGTACAACACAATATCAATTAATGCACGTGCCAATGCTCAAACACACATTCCGACCACTTTCTTCTCTTTATTGAAAGAGGGTATTGAGAATAAAGTGTATGATATCTCTGACTTGCGAGCTCATGCCGATGCTTATTTTGAAATTGCTCTCGGTCACTCTCATAAGATCAATGAAAAATGGCGTGTTGGTGGAGCAATGAAATTCTTGCTCGGAGGTGCTAATATTGATGCCGATTTTGATAAGGCTCATCTCGCTCTTGGTGAAAATTCATGGGATGTCGTTGTCGATGGTCAAGTCCAATCAAGTGTGAAGGGACTGGAATATACCCGTGGACGCAATAGTGATACAGGACATGAGTATGTCGATGGAATGGATGTCGATGGCGCCGGATTGAATGGATTTGGTGTTGCATTTGATTTGGGAGCAGAATTTAAATTTAATAAAGACTGGACTTTCTCAGCTTCAATATTAGACCTTGGTTTCATCAATTGGAATAATAATATGGTGGCATCAACAAATGGTGTAAAGGAATTCCAAACAGATAAATACACTTTCAATGTAGATGACGAAATGGAGAATAATTTTGATGATGAGTTAGATAGAATTCAAGACGATTTGTCGGCGTTGTATGAGCTTGAAGATATGGGTGATCAAGGTTCACGTTCTAAGATGTTGGCTGCAACAGTCAATCTCGGAGCAGAATATAATCTTCCGGTTTATCGTAAACTTTCATTTGGTTTGTTGAATACAACTCGCATTCAAGGTGATTATACATGGACAGAATTCCGCTTGTCGGCAAATGTAAATCCTGTTAAAGCATTCTCTGCGGGAGCAAATGTCGTTACCGGAACATTTGGATGGGGATTTGGTTGGATTATGAATTTGAATGTCCCCGGTTTCAATTTCTTTGTGGGAATGGATCACATGATGACTAAACTTGCAAAACAAGGTGTGCCGATGACAGCAAATGCTAATGTTAATCTTGGGTTAAATATACCATTCTAATAGTATATCAAATTATATAAAAACGGCTCGCATCATTGTTTTGCGGGCCGTTTTTATCGCTTTTAATAGTGGAATGAACTTCCCCCAAGGAATTCACGCAGTAGGCTTGTGGAGGGGATTAAATCATCGCCTATGGGTGTGAAATAATTCAAGAATGCACGTAAGCGGTATGCTTCCCCATATTCGGGAGTATCATGGGGAACACTTTTAAGAACTTCTTCGCCATATTCTTTAATAACTCCAAGCTCAAATAATAGAGAAGAGTTGAACATAGAATCGGCATTTTCTTGATAGGGGAATATCCATTTTTCCTCGCCACGACGCACGCTGGGCCATCGTTTGATGGTGTCAGCTGCAGATACTCCACGGTATTTATGGTCGCGAATAATGCGGCGTAGTAGTCGATTGTCGGTCGTAGGTACCCAATTGTGATCGTCGATAGAAAGAGTTGTTAAGGCCGAAACATATATTGCGTATTTCATCTTTGGCTCAATAGCAGCGGTCAATTCGGGGTTTAGTCCATGAATTCCTTCGATTAATAGGACTGAGTTTTCTCCTAATTTAATTTTGTTGCCACGATATTCTCGCTGTCCGGTCTCAAAATTATAGTAGGGGAGTTCTACCTCTTCACCATTGATTAATGCGTTTAAATCCTTGTTAAACTGCTCTAAATCGAGGGCATATAATGACTCAAAATCATACTCTCCGTTTTCATCGAGAGGAGTATCTACACGATTTATGAAATAATCGTCAAGAGAGATTGATTGAGGTATTAACAGATTGGTCATCAGTTGGATTGAGAGCCGTTTTGTAAACGTTGTTTTCCCTGATGAAGATGGTCCTGCAATGAGAACAATGCGTGCCCCGCCATCTTTATAGCGTTCCAAAATGCGGTCAGAAATACGACCAATTTTTTTGTCATGAAGAGCTTCAGCTACATTGATGAGCATAGCGGAATGGCGATGTGTAACAGCTTCATTCAATTCGCCTACATTGCTAACGCCTATGATGCGATTAAATGCAAGATAGTCGGTAAACGCTTCATACATTTTTTCTTGTTGAATGGGGCGTATGGGGCGATTTTCGTTTTGAGGGTCAGGTCCAAGTAGGAGAAACCCATCTTTATAGGGCTCAAGATCAAATGTTGCCAACATTCCTGTTGATGGTGCAAGATTGCCATAGTAACTATCACAGATACCATCAAGTCGATAATAAATGGTGTATAAATCGTGGGTAGTTTTTAGTAATTGGACTTTATCGTAAAGGCCTTGTTCTTCAAATATTTTTATAACATCGGACGTGAGTCTTTCTTTGCGTTCAAAAGGAATATTACGTTTAACCAATTCATCCATTTTTGCGCGTAAAGTATCTATTAAATTCAAGTCCACGATAATATTTTCGCCGATAAGACGACAATAATATCCGCGAGCTATAGAATGTTCGATGCGAAGACGAGTTCCTTTGGGACAACAATCAGCGACAGCCTTATACAGCATCATACACAAGGATCTAATATATACGCGTTGTCCCGACGCGCTGTTGCGGTCAAGGAATTCTACTTGTTTTGGAGAGAAAACAGGGTACTGCATATCCTCTGTTTTGTTATTGACGCGAGCACAGATGGGGGTAATATTGATGCGATTACTGAGTCGGTTGAATATTTCAGAGAGAGATTCTCCTCCGGTGAACGGGATATATTCTCCCACATTTTTACAGAATATCTTCATTTTATTGCTCATGGTAAAATAGTTATTGTGCAATAAAGATAACAAAGATATCTC
Organism: Muribaculaceae bacterium; assembly: GCA_017436845.1. GTDB lineage: Bacteria > Bacteroidota > Bacteroidia > Bacteroidales > Muribaculaceae > RGIG4079. Next base: position 287,149 of record JAFSCJ010000005.1, on the reverse strand, counting down.
AAATGTGGTTGTTTGAGATGAGAAAAAAGCAAGAAAAGAAGATTAAAATCTACTTTTTCCCCTTTTTAAACAAAGATTTAAACCATCTTTTGCGCCTTTGCTCTTTGAAATATCCATCTAATTGTTTTAGCGCTTCTGGGATGACATTATCTGGATTTTCGCCTACTTCTTCGGCATAGTATCGAGCGAGTCTTTCAGTTTCGGCAGGGATTAGATTGATGGCTCGGAACATTGACATGAGTTTGTTGCGAGATTTGATGCCAAATTGCATACGATTCAAGTCGATGTAGTAAAATTTATAACCATCAGTAGAATTTCCTGTGTAGATAATATTGCCGGGGGAGAAGTCTTTGTGCCACACTCCTGCATGGTGTAATCTTACGATTTCCTTGGCAAAGGCCCGTAGCAAGGGCTCGCAATCGGGTTTATCTTGCCAATTTCTCATATTGAGGGCTTCAATATGTTGGCTGATATAGTAGCTGTGGCAGAGTTTTATCCCATCGCGTTCCTCGCCATATCCGATAGGTTTTGGTGTTAAGAAACCTAAGTCAATGAGTTTGCAGGCATTCTGATAGGAGCGATAGGCTTTGCTTTTACGAAGAGTTGTGTATATAAATGCATTTACAATGTTTGGGAGACGAAAAGCCTTGATGTTAAGTTTTTCGTCTCCTATCATCATTGTATATACTGTATTTCGTTTTGAAAATATTACTTGTGCATCATTCGGCGCTCCATTTTGTGTAATAGATTCTACTATTGGTTTAAATGAAGGGCAATCATGATTGCAGTCAGTAATATATCTTTTCATAATCTTATGCGTTTAGTGCTTGGTCGATATCGGCGATGATGTCATCGGCATTTTCAATACCAACAGACAAACGAATTAAGTCGGGACGAACTCCTGCTTCAATTAATTGTTCATCAGAGAGTTGGCGATGAGTGTGGCTTGCAGGATGAAGAACACATGTGCGAGCATCGGCAACATGTGTTACGATTGCCGCAAGCTTGAGGTTGTCCATGAATCGGATAGATTCATCGCGACCGCCTTTTAGTCCAAATGATATTACACCACAAGAGCCGTTGGGCATATATTTTTGAGCAAGGTTGTAATACTTATTTCCTGGCAGACCGCAATAGTTTACCCATGCTACTTTTTCGTTCTTTTCAAGATATTGAGCTACCTTGAGCGCATTTTCGCAGTGGCGAGGCATGCGCAAGTGTAATGTTTCAAGCCCAAGATTGAGAAGGAACGCATTTTGAGGGGATTGTATGCTGCCGAGATCTCGCATTAGTTGGGCTGTCGCTTTAGTAATGAACGCAAGTTTGCCAAATGCTTTTGTGTATGTCAAACCATGGTATGATTCGTCAGGAGTACACAATCCTGGGAATTTATCGGCGTGAGCGTCCCAATCAAAATTTCCACTATCAACTATTGCTCCACCCACACTTGTAGCGTGTCCATCCATATACTTTGTAGTAGAGTGGATGACAATATCGGCACCCCATTCAAATGGGCGACAATTAATAGGAGTGGGGAATGTGTTATCAATAATCAAAGGCACTCCATTTGAGTGTGCAATGCGAGCAAATTTTTCGATGTCAAGTACCTCAAGTGATGGGTTTGATACGGTCTCGCCAAATAGTGCTTTGGTATTTGGTCGGAAAGCGGCATTTATTTCATCTTCTGTTGCATCGGGGTTGATAAATGTAACCTCAATGCCGAGTTTTTTCATCGTTACACTGAACAAGTTGAATGTGCCACCGTATATTGCTGAAGAGCTGATAAAATGGTCTCCTGCTTGGCAAATGTTGAAGATAGCATAGAAATTGGCAGCTTGTCCGCTTGAAGTGAGCATTGCAGCCACACCACCTTCAAGAGCCGCGATTTTAGCCGCTACGGCATCATTTGTGGGATTTTGTAGGCGCGTGTAGAAATATCCGCTATCTTCAAGATCGAAGAGGCGAGCCATCTGTTCGCTTGTATCGTATTTGAATGTTGTACTTTGGTAGATGGGAAGAACACGAGGTTCTCCTTTTGATGGAGTCCAACCTGCTTGGACACACAATGTCTCGGGCTTAAATTCTTTTGCCATTTTGTTTATAATTTAGGATGTGCAAAATTACTTAGTTTTTTTGGATATTGCCATATAATATTGTCGTTTTTCGACAGATAAGCGCTCTATTGCATATCGTAGAGCAGTGCGAGGCATCTCTGATGAATGTTTGTCTAAAAAATCAGTAAGGATATGTTCATTCTTTTTCCCAATTTCTCTCAACATCCACCCTGTCGCTTTGTGAATAAGAGGGTGGGGGTGGGGTAAATATTTTTTGCACAGGGAGATGGTTTCGTCAAATCGCCGATGTCGTATAAGCATCAATGTCGATACTATGGCTATGCGTTGACACCACAAATTGCTATCGTTACTAAGCTTCTTAAGCAGAGTGGGAGATGGGTGGTCTATCATGTGTGTCCCCAAAATATAAGGAGCAGATAAATCTACCAAGTCCCAATTATTACATCTACTACTATTAGTGAGATAAAAATCAATAATCTCTTGTTTTTTATTTTCGTTTTTCTCTTTTTTGTAACGATGGACAAGAGCAAGTAGTGCCGATAATCGATACTCATGAATTTCATGGTATAGCATTGCCTCTATTTCATCAAATGATGAGAGATAATATTTTTGAGCAATTTTTCTGTTGTCGGGAACACTCACTCCTATAAATTTGTCTCCTTCGCCATATTCCCCTTTTCCCGTTTTGAAAAATGATTGAAAAATTTTAATCTTTTCGGGGTGGGCAACTTCTTGGAGCTCTTCTTGCCAATTTTTTAACATAGAGATAAGTTTTGTTCAAAGGTAGTCAATTTTGCCGTTTTTGCGTTGGAAAATTGCGCTCAGGTGGTCAGGCGAAAATAAATATCAAAATCTCGCGAAATAAAGAATGGGTTTAAGGATTTGATTTGCAGTGGTTTAAGTTGGAAAATTGTGGTTTTGAAATTTGCTCAGAAAAATTGAAAAATCGACTCAAAAAATTCATTTTTGAAATTTTCTCAAATATTCTTATTTTTGTAAGTTATATCATTTAGAAAGTATGGTAGATAAGATAGAATGGATTTGTCAAAATGTATCAATGCCTGAGATTGATACAGAGCAGCTGGCTTGCTGGCTTGAGCAAGTTACAAAGGCTCATGATCGTATACTTGGACCGCTTGTGTATATATTTTGCAATGATGAAAAAATCCTTGAGGTAAATCGCCAATTCCTAAATCATGACTATTATACCGATATAATCACATTTGATTATTGTCGAGGCAAGTTGGTGAGAGGCGACATGTATATATCTCTTGACACTGTACGTACAAATGCAGAGGGGTTGAATTGCAGTTACGACTCTGAGCTAAAGCGTGTTATAGTACATGGATTGTTACACTTATGTGGCATAAATGATAAGGCTCCGGGTGAACGAGAGATTATGGAAGCTCATGAAAATCAAGCTCTTGCGATGTTGAGGGAAGGAAAGTAAATTAAAATAATCAATATATAGACGATGAGATTTGATTATGATGTAATTGTCATTGGCGCCGGACACGCCGGCTGTGAGGCGGCGTCTGCTTCAGCGCGTCTTGGTTCTCGCACATTGTTGATAACAATGGACATGAACAAAATAGCACAGATGAGTTGTAATCCTGCAGTTGGTGGGATTGCAAAGGGGCAGATTGTGCGAGAAATAGATGCTCTTGGTGGGCAAATGGGGATTGTAACTGACCGCACTGCGATCCAATTTCGCATGCTCAATCGTTCCAAAGGACCTGCAATGTGGAGTCCGCGAGCACAAAGTGATCGCATGAAATTTAGTGCTGAGTGGCGCCATATTTTGGAGAATACCCCCAATTTATACATGTGGCAGGATAGTGCAATAGGTCTTGTCGTCAAAGATGGGCACATAGAGGGTGTAACAACTGCATTAGGAGTTACATTTAAGGCTAAATCAGTGGTATTAACTGCTGGAACTTTTTTGAATGGATTGATGCATGTGGGACGTGTCCAATTGGAGGGTGGTCGTGTTTCTGAGCCCGTTTCTCGAGGAATTACCGAGCAATTGCGCGAATTGGGCTTTGTTACTGATCGCATGAAAACCGGAACACCTGTACGCATTGACGGCCGAAGTGTAAAATGGGAATTAACTACTCCGCAGGATGGAGAAGATGATTTTCATCATTTCTCTTATTTGCCATCAGTAAAAAGAGAGTTAAAACAGAGACAATGTTTTACAGTTTATACCAATCCTCACACACATGAAATATTACGTCAGGGGTTGCCTGATTCTCCTTTGTATAACGGACAAATACAAAGTATAGGTCCTCGATATTGTCCAAGTATAGAAACAAAAATCGTAACCTTTGCCGATAAAGAGGAGCATCAATTATTTTTGGAACCGGAAGGGGAAGATACACAAGAGTTTTATTTAAATGGATTCTCCTCATCGCTACCATTGAATGTGCAAGTGGAGGCTATGCAGAGTGTTCCGGCGCTTGCCGATGTACAAATCTATCGTCCGGGATATGCAATAGAATATGATTTCTTTGACCCCACACAATTACATCACACGCTTGAGACGAAATTAATCAAGGGATTATTTTTTGCCGGTCAGGTTAATGGGACGACAGGCTATGAAGAAGCAGCGGGACAAGGTCTTGTTGCCGGAGTAAATGCTCATAATTCGGCAGAGGGTAAGCCTGCATTTGTGCTTGGTCGTGATGAGGCATATATTGGTGTGTTGATTGATGATTTGGTAACAAAAGGTGTTGATGAGCCGTATCGAATGTTTACATCTCGTGCTGAGTATCGCATACTTCTTCGTCAAGATGATGCCGATATGCGATTAGCTCCACGAGGATATGAGATGGGATTGGTAACAGAGGAACGTTATCAATTAATGTTGTCTAAACGTCAACAACGTGATGCGTTGATTGAATTTACTCGAGAATTTTCAGTAAAGCCGGCGTTGATAAATCCTGCATTGGAATCTCTTGGTACAGTTCCATTGAAACAGGGATTGAAATTGTATGATTTGATTTTGCGCCCACAATTGACGATAAAAACATTAGCTCCCCACATAAAGGCACTCAGCGAACATCTGAATTCAATAGAGGAGGAGCGCAGAGATGAGATAATTGAGGCAGCTGAAATCTTGATAAAATATCAAGGATATATTGATCGAGAACAGTTGATAGCTGATAAAATTAAGCGCCTTGAGGGTGTTAAACTGTCAGGGAAATTGAATTATGTCGAGATTAAGGCGCTCTCGACTGAAGCTCGTCAAAAACTTGAAAAGATAAATCCTGAAACAGTTGCACAAGCATCTCGCATACCCGGTATTTCGCCGAGTGATATAAATATTTTGCTCCTGTTATTAGGTAGATAGGGATGGAATGTTTCACGTGGAACACAACTAAGAGTAGAGAAATCAATTAATTATATAGGTATGGAATATGTAAAGTCTAAAATTCGTGATATTTTGGATTTCCCTCAAAAGGGAATCGTTTTTAAAGATTTAACTACAGCATTCAAAGACCCTCAAGCATTAAATAAAATTGGAGATGAACTACTTCAGTTATATCGCGACAAGGGGATAACCAAGGTTGTCGGGATAGAATCACGAGGTTTCATCGCCGGCTCGGTTTTGGCATATGGTTTAAATGCAGGATTTGTCCCTGTGCGCAAACCGGGGAAATTGCCTGCTGACACAATTAGCATGAGTTATGACAAAGAGTATGGCAAAGATACTATTGAAATACATAGTGATGCTATTACTGAAGATGATATCGTTGTAATTCATGATGATGTTCTTGCCACAGGTGGAACAATGGCTGCCGCATATAATCTTGTAAAAAGCATGAATCCTAAAAAGATTTATGTAAACTTTATTGTTGAACTTGAAATGCTCGGAGGTCGTGCAATTCTCCCCGCCGAAGCTGAAGTTACATCGTTGATTACTTACTAAATTTTGTCAGATTTAAAAGATAAAATAGCAATATTACCTGATACCCCTGGTGTGTATATGTATTACAATGCCGAGGGCATAGTTATCTATGTGGGTAAGGCTAAAAATTTGCGTCGTCGAGTATCGTCCTATTTTAACCGGGAACATGAAAGTGTGAGAACTCGATTACTTGTGCGAGCAATTGCCGATATGCAGTATATAGTAGTGCCCACTGAGGAAGATGCTTTGAATCTTGAAAATTCGCTAATAAAGGAGCATCAGCCCCGATATAATGTATTGCTTAAAGATGATAAATCCTATCCATGGATTTGTGTAACGAATGAACATTATCCTCGAGTTTTTCTGACATATAATAAACTCAAAGATGGGTCTAAATATTTTGGCCCTTATACCAATACCGGAGTAGCACGCACGATGCTCAATCTCATTCGTGAATTATATCCCATTCGCACATGTCGCATGATGATTACGCCCGAATACATAGCCAAAGGGAAAGGGCGATTGTGTCTTGAGTATCACATGAAGAATTGTCGCGGGTGCTGTATTGGCGAAATCTCAATAGAGGACTATAGTGTTTATATTGAACGCATCAAACAGATATTACGCGGTGATACTCAGGAGGTTATGAGGTATATGCGCTCGGAAATGGAGCGCTTGGCGAGTGAGTTGAAATTTGAGCAGGCTCAAGAAATCAAAGAAAAATACCAGTTGATAGAACGCTATCGCGCTAAGAGTGTGATAGTTACGCAAACGGTTGATGATATTGACGTGTTTGGTATTGAGGATGATGATCGTGATGTATATGTCAACTATATGCATGTGCGTGGAGGAGTCATTGTTCGTTCATTGACTCTGGAGTATAAACGTCGTCTTGATGAATCGCAATCGCAGATTTTGGGGTATGCCCTAAATGATATTGCTCACCAACTTGATGTAAAGTATAAAGAAATTATTGTACCGGTAGAGCCGGAAGTGGAGATACAAGGTGTAACATATATTGTCCCACAGCGAGGTGATAAGAAGCAATTGCTTGATGTGTCAACAAGGAATGCTCGTCAGCAAAAGATTGATAATCTAAAACAGATGGAGAAAAAGGATCCTGAGCAGCGAGTTCTTCGTACTTTGGAACGCCTCAAAACCGACCTACGCATGAGCGAATTGCCACGTCATATAGAGTGTTTTGATAACTCAAATATTCAGGGAACAAATCCTGTGTCGGCATGCGTAGTGTTCCGTAATGCAAAACCGGCAAAACGTGATTATCGTCATTTTATAATAAAGACCGTTGAGGGACCAAATGATTATGCTTCTATGCGAGAAGTGTTGACTCGTCGTTACACTCGGTTAATGGAAGAGGGGAAGGATTTACCGCAACTCATCATAGTTGATGGGGGCAAAGGTCAGTTGAGTGTTGCAGTAGAAACCCTTGATACTCTGGGGCTTAGGGGTAAAGTCGCAATCATTGGCATTGCTGAGCGACTTGAAGAAATTTATTTTCCAGGCGATAGTGTCCCATTGTATATTGACAAAAACTCTGAATCACTGAGAATTATACAACATTTGCGAGATGAGGCCCACCGATTTGGAATAACTCATCATCGCAACCGTCGCAGTAAGAGTCAGGTTGCATCAGAACTTGATCCCATAAAAGGAGTAGGAGAGAAAACGCGTACAGCACTTTTGCGCCATTTCAAAAGCGTCAAACGCATTCGCGAAGCCTCTCTTGCTGAAATAGCCTCGGTAGTAGGGAATGTAAAATCTCAAATTATTTATAACGCACTAAACAATCACAACCCTAAATAAAATATATGCACGTTATTGCAAAGTGAGAAATTTTGTTTTTAGGTAAATTTGTGCAATTAAAATAACCTTGTAGTTATAAATATCAATATTATGAGAAAATTATATTTTGTTATCATATTTATACTATTGCCGATATCCATGTTGGCAAAGGAAGAAGGGCAATTGTCAGATTATGATAAAATGCTTGTCGATTATGATAATGCTGATAATAAAGGCAAAGTCTCCAAAGCAAATATATTGATGAAATTTCTACTTGATCGGAAATTTCTTGATGAAGCAATAACATTTGAAGATAAAGAAACGATTGATAATGTAAATCAGCAAGTGTGGTATTGGGCGAGTGAGTATTATTATTCGCTTCAAAACTATTCTTCAGCGTTGACCTATGGGCTAAAAGCATTGCCATTATGCACAAAAGATGAAGATAAAGCCAATTGTCTTAATCTTATCTCGTTGACCTATTTCCGTCAATCCAAATATGAGCAAGCAGTCGATTATGCCAAACAATGTTACAAGATTGATGAGAAAAGCGGAGATCCTGACATGATGAGTTCTTCGCTAAATTCGATTGCCGGAATATATATAGGAGCCAATCAGCCCCAAGAAGCGGAGCAATATATTCTTAAAGGGATTGCATTAGCAGAGAAAGCCAATAATCCCACACGTATGGCAGTGTTGCAGGGAATGGCATCGGAGGTTTTCATGCATTAGGGAACGATGAAGAGGCATTAAAGTATATAAATGAATCATATCGCATTGAGGAATCACTGGGAAATGGTTACAAAATGATGGTAAGACTATCGCAAAAATCGTCGGTCTTAATAGGAATGCACGAATATGAACAGGCTGAAGAATTGCTCAATAGGGTTATTCCTGCATTTGAACAAGTGGGAGACAAACATTCGTTGGGCATCGCTTGCAACAAGATGGGTATGACTCTTTTGTGTCAAGAGCGTCAAGATGAGGCAGTGCCATATTATCGCAAGGCTGCTGAAATATTTGAAAGCATGGGCGACAAGGGTAACGAGATGCATTCACGACGGGGATTGTATAAAAGTTTGTGGGATTTAAATCTCGATAGTGCCAAGATTGAATTAACTCGGTTCAATGATTTAAAAGATTTATTATATAATATGTCATCGGCTGAGAGCTTGGCTCGATATAATGCCGAATTTGGGACTGAATTACTCCAAAAAGAAAATGAACATCAAAAAGAAATAATGGTAATAGTAATAATTGCCGGGATGGTGTTGCTGATTTTGTTTGTTGGAGGAGTGTGGTTGTTGATGCATCGTCGCATGAGAGTGCGCGAATTGGCATTAAAAACAATAATTGAAGAGCTGCAACGCGAAACGGAAAATAATCAGGCAGAGGAAACTCCGTCAGATGTCGATTTGCATGAAGAAACGATGAACAAGTCAGATCAAGAATTGCTTTCGCGCTTGGTATCACTTGTGAAACAATCAATGCCAGCCGGAGACTTATCGATAGAATCATTGGCATCAAATTTATGTATAACCCGGGGACAATTAAATCGTCGCATCAAGTCAATCGCCGGAGTTACCACCCAGCAATATGTGTTGCGCATTCGTTTGGAACATTCACGCATATTGCTTCGCCAAGAGAGCGATACTCCAATTTCAGAAATAGCCTATAAATGTGGGTTTGAAGATGCCACAAGTTTTTCGCGAGCATTTCGTCGCACATTTGGCAAATCTCCATCACAATATAGAACAAGATAGTTCAAATATACGAGATTATATCGATTTTGCATCATAATGCCAACACCTTGCACGATTGTGCAAGGTGTTTTTTGTTTGGTTAATATACCTTTACAAACGAAAATTTTTAACAAAAAAGATGAATATTTTCAGGCGACAAAATCTATCACATCAAAAATTTCTAGAACGATTATCATCATTGATATTAGAAGAAATGGCTACCGGGCGATTATCTATTGAGAAAATTGCCTCGGAGATGTATGTAACTCGTGGTCAATTAACCCGTCGAGTAAAAGCCATTACCGGGTTGACATCTCAGCAATATGCTATGAAAATAAGACTGAAATCGGCGTGTGGCATGCTGAGCAACAATCCCGAAATGATGATAACTGAGATTGCCTATAAATGTGGATTTGAAGATGCCACAAGTTTTTCGCGTGCTTTCCGTCGCCTGTATGGAATGTCGCCGTCAATGTATCGCAACGAACATTCCAATGGGTAAACGCTCTTAATCTCTATACTTTAATATATAATCAGATAAAACCAAAAAAATATATCAATATGAAAAGACTTAACTTATTTCTTGTTGCAATTCTTTTTGTTGCAATTAGCTCATGGGGCGCAACTGACTATGGTTTGACTGTGGGTGGTGTTGATGTTACTTCCGATAATTGCTCAAATATTACGGGCGAACATATTGAGAAACATTCAAGTGCTACCGACGATGAATACTATATAAAGTATGACCCGGCGACAAAAACTCTTACTTTCAAGAATATCCTGATTGAACGCACCGGTAGTTACAACCGTGCCATCTTGAATGAAGATGTAGATGGATTGAAAATTGTGTTTTTAGGGATAAATAAACTCATAGCCGAAGATTCTTCTCCTGTGCGATTAAATAATAATACTACAATAACCACTCAAGATAGTAATCAAACCGAAATTATCGGTGGTTCAGAAGATGCTATAACCGTAGGAGATGGTAAAACTTTAATTTTTGATCATGCCTATATTCAGGTCTCTGCTACGAAATCTTCTGCATTAGAGGGAAATGAAGGAACTGAAACTGTAATTATACAAGGTGGTTCAGATATAGGGCTTTCTGTGTTAACTGAAGCAGATTCTTATACGTTAAACGACTTGAATTTATTTAAGGTTGATAATTCATATGTTTACATCCTTCACTGGAAGGATGGAAATTTTGCCACCAAAGTAAAATCGTTTCAATGTATCGGTGACTATATGGGTATAATAAATGGAGAATATGTTGCGTCCTCTCAAAACTTCGTATGTAAAGAAGGGGTAATTGGGACCGATGGCAGTGTTATTTATATTTGTAAAGCAGTGTTATATAATGATACAAAATATTTCCCCGATAAAAATTTTGCCCAAGCTTTAAGTGAATTGTCAACAACGAACACTGATTATAAGAATGTTTTAATTTTACCTTGTGGCTTTAATGAAGGAAGAGTTAGATTTACTACATCGTTAGACTTGTCCTTCAGAAACATTTCTTCGTTGAAAGGGATAGAATTTTTTACCGATTTGGTTGAATTGAACTGCATGAGTAATAAACTCGCAAATGTTGATTTGTCAAAGAATACTGCACTCAAAACGTTGAATATGAGTGATAATTCGCTTTCATCAATCACTTTGCCTCAAACCACGACTCTCACAACGTTACTCTTAAACAACAATTTACTCACATCGGTTGACTTGACAAAGAATACCGGACTAACCGAATTGAATGTGTCTTACAATAATTTGATGTCGTTGAATGTGTCGAAAAACACTGCATTGACAACGCTCACCGCCAATTCAAACTCAGTGAGGACTATTAGTTTGCCCCAAAGCACAACGTTGACTACTCTTAATGTTAATTCTAATGCGTTAACCTCAATCGACGTGTCAAATTGCACTGCATTGACCAACCTCTATCTCGGTGAAAATCAGTTGACTGCATTAGATGTGTCAAAAAACACCAAATTGAAAGAAATTGAATGTCATAGCAATAGATTCACAACGTTGGATTTCTCTAAAAACTCCTCCCTCAGAAAAATTTCGTGTTATTATAACCAAATTTATGACGTTCCCTCGGGCGCTCAAAATGGAGAATCGTTTGTGGTAAATCTGCCGAATATATTCCAAAATGGATTCTACCATGGCGATATCCTATTTACCACTATAACAGATGCCAATAATCTCACAAAAGAACAGGTTTCTACTGCAATTTCTAAAGGTTGGAGTATGAAATTTGACGATGGCACAACCTATTCGGGAACGGAAACAAGTACAATTGAAGAGGTAGAAGTAGAGGACGATGTTGACAACAACGCTCCTCGCTACAACCTCATGGGCCAACCGGTAGATGATAGTTATCGTGGCATAGTGATACAAAACGGCAAAAAAATATTAGTCAAATAATAAATCAATTATTATGAAAAAGAATCAAGTTTTGAGAATAATAATGGCGATAGCTGTTATATTCGGAATGCAGTTTACGGCAGAAGCTCAGTTTAAGAGTTTGCTTAAGAAAGCCAAAAAGGCTGTGAATGTGGAAGTTTCGATAGGCGGTGACAACGAGTCAAATTCGTCTAACGACAATAGCTCTTCCAACGAAAGCTCTTCAAGTGAAAGCCCTGTAAAGAGCATTGTCAAGTCCGATGGCAACAATCAGGCTACTGCAGCGGTGCAACTCAACCCCGAGGTGTTTATCTATCAGCCGGTTGAAGATTCAGTGAATGCTCCTCTCTATGATATCAACAATCCCAAAGTAAAAGAGTATTACGAGAAGTGGATTGCTCTCGGAAATTTGCCTGATAACGATGAGCATTTTTGGTTGTTTGAATTCTTTGACTATCAATCACCAACGAGAGGATTGAAACAAGTGCATGTTACCGAATATCCGTTGGTGGCCTATTTCTCTTACTTTATCAAGCACCCAAATGAAGTTGAAGGTTATAGATGCTACATTCGTGCACGACGCGCATATGAAATCTTGGCTCTTAGTTCTATTGTGCACACTGTGCCCTATAAAAGAACTCGACTTGGTTGGGCCGAAGAATATACCGGTATGTCGGGAATGCGCAAACTTTTGCTCAATGACGGAACACAAATCAGTTTGTTGGAATCGGAAGATGACCGCTTGAAGCGTTGGAAACGAGTAGATAATGACGATGCCTACGGTGCATTCATGGATAACACTACCTATGAAGTTATGCGTAGCGCTATGCAACAAACAATGGCTGAAGCTAAACAAGCTCAAGCCGAAGGCCGCATTGCCGATGCTTTCAATCTTCTTTTCAAGGATTATAGAATGATGAAAAGCGATATCGAACGCGAACGCTTCTATTCAACCCGCAAGAACGATGACATTTACTTGGACATGGAAGATGACTTTAAGTTGATGTATCAACAATATTATGATAAATGGCTCGATGTAGCTCGAACAGCAAACTCAACTCCGGTTGAAATGCCTAAAGCAACTCCCGTATCGGCTACAATCAAAAATCAAGCAACTGCACAAGCAAAGGCTAAATTTGGCTCTCAATTCGTGAAAGCTATTGTGGTGGAAAGCGATTGGCACGTATATACCGACCCCAACAATTTCAACCGCACCGACCACCGCAGCATCAATGTCGATGTAATCATCAAAGAAGGTGGCGAGTACTATGTTTCTCATCAAATGTTGTGGCAAAACTACCAAGCCGGCAGCTGGGGTAGCTACGACATGCGTCAAAAATCTCCTATCAAACAAAAAGTAAACTACAAGTAATAACAGGAAAAGCTATTGGAAATAAAAAATGGGAGTTTTCGAAACTTCCATTTTTTTTGCGTATAGTTGTCCGTTTCATTTAAGCGATTAAACATTACTCGGCTATTAATCAGTAGAAATAGCGTGCTGTGAAATCTAAAACAAGAGGCAGAGTGTTAGATATTAAATAATAATCGTTATCTTTGCGAAAAAGCAGAGAAAATTTCTTATGAGATTAGTAATACAGAGGGTTAAGGAGGCATCGGTGGAGATTGGCGGGGAGCTACATTCGTCAATTGGAGCCGGGTTGATGGTACTCGTAGGGGTTGCCGAAGGGGACACGATTGATGATGCACGTTGGCTTGCCGCTAAGACCATTGCTATGCGCATTTTTGACGATGAAGCAGGCGTGATGAATCGCTCGGTGGCAGATGTTGAAGGAGAGGTGCTTGCTGTGAGTCAATTTACGCTAAACGCATCGACCAAAAAGGGCAATCGTCCATCATATATTCATGCCGCTGGACACGATGTCGCAATTCCTTTGTATGATGCTTATTGTGATATGATAACAGAGGGACTTGGTCGTCCGACGAAAAAAGGCGTTTTTGGAGCAGACATGCAGGTAACATTAGTGAATGATGGTCCTGTAACAATCATAATCGACTCTAAACTAAGAGAATAACATGATTGAAGGAGAAGTAACATTACGCCAGGCACAAGAGATTGTGGATCAATGGATTAAAACGATAGGAGTGAGGTATTTCTCCCCATTGACCAATATGGCCGTATTGACCGAAGAGGTAGGCGAGGTTGCTCGCATCATGGCTCGTCGTTATGGCGATCAGTCATTTAAGGAAGGTGAAAAAGACACCCTTGGCGATGAACTCGCTGATGTGCTGTGGGTGTTGATGGCGATAGCTAATCAAACAGGAGTCAATCTCACGGAGGCATTAGCTCGTAACATAGAGAAAAAAACAAAGCGTGACAAGGAACGTCATCAGAATAACGATAAATTGAAATAAACTAAAACCAAATATAGAATGAGTGATAAATATCTAAATGCAATTGCTGCATGTAAAGTAACAGAGGATGATGCTCAAGTAAAAGCAGCAGTAGAAAAAATTATAGCAGCCCATCTTGAAGAAAATAAAAATCAAGATGTGTATAAATTTTTGTTCAACACGATAGATTTGACAACGCTCAATTCTACAGACTCTCCTCAATCGGTGGCTAAATTTGTAGAAAGAGTAAATGACTTTGATAACGAACACCCCGAGTTGAAAAACGTTGCCGCAATATGTGTATATCCATGTTTTGCACAATTGGTGCGCACAGTCCTTGAGGTCAGCGATGTTGAAGTTGCCGCTGTATCGGCAGGGTTTCCTTCGTCCCAAACATTCCCCGAAGTAAAAATTGCTGAAACAGCTCTTGCGGTTGACGGTGGTGCCGATGAGATAGATGTAGTATTTAATCTTGGCAATTATCTTGACGATGACTATGAGGCTGTGTGTGATGAAATCATTGAGCTAAAACAAGTGTGTCGTGAGGCAAAACTAAAAGTTATTCTTGAAACAGGAGCGTTGCAAACTGCTGCTAATATCAAGAAAGCATCGGTGTTGTCAATGTATTCAGGAGCCGATTTCTTGAAAACCTCAACAGGAAAAGGTTATCCCGGAGCATCACTTGAAGCAGCTTATGTGATGGCTTCTTGTATCAAAGATTATTATGACCGCACAGGTATAATGGTGGGCTTTAAAGCATCGGGAGGCGTTTCTACTACCGATGATGCTGTTGCTTATTATACAATAATCAAGGAGGTACTTGGCGAAAAGTGGTTGACAAATGAATATTTCCGCATAGGGGCAAGTCGTCTTGCAAATAATCTTCTCTCTGACATTTTAGGCGAACAAGTAAAATTCTTCTAATTGAGATATTATGGAATATTGGATTATAGTTAATGAAGAAAGAGTAGGGCCATTAACCATCGAGGCATTGAAGGAATATGATTTAAAAGCCGACACTCCTGTATGGTATGTTGGTCTTGAGGATTGGATTCAAGCCCATCAAGTAGCGGAACTCGCAGAATTGCTAAATAATGAAGTAACAGAAACCGACGAAAATTTCAACACCGAAGCAACTGAAATTGTTGAAACAGAGTCGGTGCCTGAGTCGGAACAAGAACAACCGGTAATGGCAGTTGAGAAAAAAACTCTTCGACCATGTCCTCCATCTTATCTCGTATGGGCAGTATTGGTTATTGTGCTATGCTGTGCTCCTCTTGGTATACCAGCCATAATATATTCTTCTCAAGTAAAGACTAAGTATAATAATGGTGATTATAGCGGAGCACGCAAAGCTTCAGAACGAGCAGCATTGTGGGTGATACTCGCATTTGTGGGAGGTCTCATTTACCAACCTTTCAGCGGACTATTATCGATATTATGGGCTTCGTTACAAGGCGCAATGTAATAGTGGCGGGAATTTTTCTCGCCATTTTAATTCTGTGTGTTTATTTTTATTTTGACCCATCAGATTATTTCTTTCCTCGGTGTCCGTTTTTGTCAATGACAGGACTGGAATGTCCGGGTTGTGGCTCACAAAGGGCAATTCATGCATTGTTACATGGTGATTTTGTAGCGGTGTGGCACTACAATGCTGCGCTATACTTGTTTTTCCCTATGTTGGCTGTGTTGGGGATTGCCGAAATCCTAAAATCGCGTTATCCGCAATTTCATGGGGCAGTAAATTCGAAGTATGTTATATGGGGGACCGGGATTATTATTATATTGTGGTGGATATTGCGCAATTTGATTTAGAACTCGCTGAAAAGATTTGGTTTAATGACTATTCCGGCTCTAATCATGGAACTATGATGTTTATAGTTTAACAAACCTTCGCCATAACCGTTATAGAATTGCATAAATAGATGCTGATTTGATCGACGAGAAAATCGATAGGTAAATTCAACTGTTGTATTATAGTTTAGATTCCATCCTTTGCGTTTGGTCAAGTTAAATGCAACCCCAAATTTCTTATTTGTCGACGACAATGATGCTCCCACTTGAAACAGTCCGGCATAATTCAGTAAATCCTTATTGTGTTTTCCATCGACAATGGGTATCCAAAATTTGCCATGAACTATTAAGTGTGGATCTACAACAATATTTGCTGCGAATGAGACTCTTTCCCATGAGCGAGAATTTATACTGTCTTTGCCGTTACTTTCGTGTTCTAATATTAGTGAGATTTTTCCTATAAACCTATCTTTGACAAATAGAGGTTTTGTCAGTCCTATCCCGGGATTGAAATTGATGTCGGTCATTGGCATCGAGTCATCAATAATGTTCCAAAAGCATTTTTGTGTATAGAAAAAATACAAATAAGTATTCCATGGTAAGACGCTTTTGGTAATCCTTTGTGAAATTGAAAGTTGGAATTTTGCATTGGAATTTTTTACCGTTGGAGCATTCCCGGTGGGTATCCCAAAGATAAAATAATTGTCTTTGTATAGTCCAAAAGAAGGCGTTTTGTCAAATGTTTGGCGCAAACTATCGATATTGTAAATTCCGGACTGGCTGGCCATTATTTGAGCGTTAAGACCAGTGGTGATAAAATTTACAAAAACGATGAATATGCAAAGACGTATTGTTTTCATATTAAATACAAAGATAAGCATATTAGAACTGTTTGTATTGTAAGAAAAGTCTAAAATAATGTCCAATAAATCTAATTTTTCTTGGAAGGGTGAGGAGATATATTTACCTTTGTGGATATAACTTGACAATTGTGAAAAAGATTTGTTTATTTTTTAGCTTGATATTGAGCGTGTTGCTGTTCTCATGTGGAGATAGCACTGAATTCCGTATTGCCGGTGTTATAAATGGGATGGGAACACAAAATATTAAAATTATATATTATGCCAATGGTGCAGTTCGTGAAAGTCGTGCCATAGTAATTGATGGGAAATTTTCGGTTGTTGGAAATGCCCCGGAACCCACATTGGTTGAAATACAAACTACCAATGGTGTTTTGTTGGGACACTTAATGGTGGAGAACGGAGAGACAGTAGAATGCAAACTCGAAAATGGTAACAGATATAAAGCATCGTTCGAAGGGAATGAGGTCTCAGAAAAATGGGGAAAATTTTTGACTGATAATTCGACAGTATTATCATCAGACAACATCGACCTACGAAACGATTTAATTGCTCAATATGTCTCAAAACACAAAGAAGAATTGTTCTCAACTGTCTTGATGTTGACAGAATACTATTGCCCTAATAATGAAAGAACTGCTGACTCGATATTAAGGGCTATATCGGAACATGCCCGACCTCATTCATTGGTTGAAGGCCATGAAGCAATGTTTGCACATGTCAATTCGGCTACAGCTCATAATAATATTCTCCCAATGAAGATTTATTGCAAAGATGACTCGTTGATGACTTATAACCCTGCGTTGTCTTCTTATTCGGTTTTGGGGTTCACCGATGATGATAAATCGGCACGCGATTCTATCGTTCCGCAATTTAAGAAGTTGAGCAAAGGGAAGAAATCACGTCAATTAAAGATTTTTGATGTTTCCTTGGCTACAGATACATCAACATGGAAACGCATCACACGCAAAGACTCTGCCAATTGGGTACAATGCTGGGCATTAGGATCGGTGAGAGCTAAGGGTATAGATCGATTGTCGATACCTCGCTTACCCTATTTTATTGTAGTTGACTCAACAGGGAAACAACTATATAGGGGCTCATCAATAATGCGAGTGTCGCAAATGCTTGATACTCAGATAAATAAATAATAATCAAAAGAATTGCTATGTTGGTAAAGGTATATGGTGCAGCAGTGCAAGGGATTGATGCATTGCAAGTAACCATTGAAGTGCTTGTAGATAATGGTATCTCATTTTGCATTGTAGGGTTGCCTGATGTAGCAGTAAAAGAGAGTTACCAACGAGTGCAATCGGCCATGAAGCAGTTGGCACTTGAATTTCCTCGTCGTCGGGTAGTGGTAAATATGTCCCCTGCCGATATAAGAAAGGAAGGTGCTGCCTATGACCTTCCCATTGCAATCGGAATTCTTGCTGCCGATGGCAAATTGAAAAGCGACTCATTAGGCGATTATATGATAATGGGTGAGTTGTCGCTTGACGGCTCGGTATTGCCCATAAAAGGAGTGTTGCCCATGGCGATAAAAGCACGTGAGGCAGGATTTAAGGGTATGATAGTCCCTCAAGCCAATGTTACAGAGGCTGCTGTAGTCAATAATCTTGACGTTTATGGGGTGGATAACCTTGCACAAGTGGTTTCATTTTTCAATGAGACCTACATGATGTCTCCTACCATAATAAACACCCGAGAAGAATTTAGCAAGGCCGTTGATCTGTTTGACTATGATTTTGCCGAAGTAAAAGGACAAGAAAATGTAAAACGTGCACTTGAGGTGGCTTGTGCGGGGGGGCATAACATTATACTTGTGGGACCTCCGGGCTCCGGAAAATCAATGATGGCAAAGAGATTGCCATCAATCCTCCCTCCCATGACATTACAAGAAGCCCTCGAAACGACTAAGATACATTCCGTTGCAGGAAAATTGAAACGCGGATCAATGCTGATGACTGCACGTCCATTCCGAGCCCCTCATCACACTATTTCGCCTGTGGCTCTTGTGGGAGGTGGAGGAAACCCCATGCCGGGAGAGATTTCGTTGGCCCACAATGGCGTATTGTTTCTTGACGAATTTCCTGAATTCAGCCGACAAGTGCTTGAAGTGATGCGTCAGCCATTGGAGGATCGCCACATAAATATTTCGCGAGCGAAATATTCAATCGACTACCCGGCAGGCTTTATGCTTGTTGCTTCGATGAATCCTTGCCCATGTGGATATTACTCTCATCCAACAAAACAATGCATGTGTGCACCGGGAGCAGTACAGAAATACCTCAACCGCATCTCCGGTCCGCTACTTGACCGCATCGACATACAAGTGGAGATAATGCCTGTACCATTTGAGGATATATCATCGGCAACACCGGGAGAAGATAGTCGCACGATAAGAGAGCGTGTTATTGCGGCACGAGCAAGGCAAACGGAGCGTTTTCGCAACGAAAAAGAGGTATATTGCAATGCACAAATGAATTCTCGATTGTTAAACAAATATGCACATCTTGATGCTGATTGTTTGAAAATATTGAAAGATGCAATGTTGCGACTTGATATGTCGGCACGCGCCTATGATCGGATATTAAAGGTTGCACGCACAATTGCTGACCTTGACAATGCTGAAAACATCGGCATTGCACACATTCGCGAAGCTGTCAACTACCGCAACCTCGACCGTGGCTCATGGGGCGCAACCAACTGATTAAAATTTAAAATTATGAATATAAAAGAGATTAAAAAAGGAGTTTATTATGTAGGGGTGAATGATCGCACAACGCAACGATTTGAGGCGTTGTGGCCGTTGCCCTATGGTGTGTCTTATAACTCTTATATTGTTACGGGAGAGAAAACTGCTCTTATTGATGGGGTAGAAATCAGCCAATGTGACAATTTGGTAAAACACATAAAAGAGATAATCGGGGATAAACATCCTGACTATCTTGTGATTAACCACATGGAACCTGACCACTCGGGAGCGATAAAAGTGTTGCGTGGTTATTATCCCAATATGACAATTGTGGGAAATGCCAAGACTCTTGAAATGGTTAACGGCTTTTATGGGATATCTGAAAATGTGATTGCAGTCAAGGATAATGATACTCTTGACCTTGGAGGTAAAACATTGTCATTCCGCTTGACACCCATGGTGCATTGGCCGGAAACAATGATGACTTATATTGTCGAAGACAAGGTGTTGTTTTCAGGAGATGCTTTTGGTTGTTTCGGGGCATTGAATGGAGCAGTTGTTGATGAGGAGATGGAAGTTGAGCCATATATCCCGGAGATGTATCGTTATTATTCCAACATTGTAGGGAAATATGGAATGCCTGTGCAAAAAGCTCTTGCTAAGACATCCGATTTGGAAATAGATTATATATGTTCTACTCATGGACCGGTGTGGCATAAGAACTTGGGAAAAGTTGTTTCAATCTATGATAAATTGAGCAAATATGAAGCAGAAGATGGTGTTGTAATTATTTATGGCTCAATGTATGGTAACACTCAAGAGATGGCCGAAGCTATTGCGACACGATTGGCAGAAAGAGGAGTGAAGAAAATTAAGATGCACAATGTATCTTATTCTCACCTGTCATATATTCTAAGTGATATATTCCAATACAAAGGGCTGATAATAGGTGCGCCGACATACTCAAACACTCTTTTCCCTCTCATAGAATCGGTCGTTCAAGCCATTAAAACACGCGAATTGAAGAATCGTGTAGTTGGAGCGTTTGGTTCATTTACATGGGCTTCAAAAGCGGTAAGTCGTATTAACGAGGTGCTTGAAGAGAGTCATCTGTTAGATACTGAAATTGTGTCGGTGGAGAACAAGCAGGCTCCTGGAAATATTGATATTGAAAAATGTCGAGCTCTTGCTGATGCAATCGTAGACAAAATGTAACTCTTGGTTGGTTTTTATTGTCTAAAAGTTGTAACTTTGTGAGAAATATTGGAAATTACAGCTATGGAGCAGACAAATCAACGCGTGAAACGTATTGCCGAGACAGTTTCGGCATTGTCACGACCTAAAAATTTGCATAGTGTGTGCCACATGAGGTGGCAAGGTGAACCATTGCCGTCGCAGCGAGCTGTGGCTGAGATTGTTGATTTGTGTCGAGCTCTGATTTTTCCCGGATTTTTTGGAGAAGGCGAAGTGAGTCGTTTTAATGTCGAGTATCACACTGGCATTAGATGTGAACGATTATATGCCGTTTTGGTAAATCAAATCATGGCAGGATTATGTTTCAATGTATCATGCAATGAAACACCTAACTTGAGTGAACTTCACAAGACTGCTGAAGAGAAAGCTGAGGCATTTATATCAAATCTTCCCGAACTTAGACGCTTGTTGACGACCGATGTCAAGGCCACTTATTATGGCGACCCGGCAGCTATATCGACCGATGAGGTCATCTATTGCTATCCTGCAATCCGTGCAATAAGCAACTATCGCATTGCTCATGAACTAGTAAAGCTACAAGTGCCCATTATTCCTCGCATGATAAGTGAGCAGGCTCATAGCGAAACTGGTATTGATATCCACCCGGCAGCTACAATAGGAGAGTCATTTACTATTGACCATGGTACAGGGGTAGTTGTTGGTGCAACAGCAATTATCGGTAATAATGTCAAGATATATCAAGGGGTAACACTTGGAGCCAAGAGTTTTGATACCGATGAAAATAACAATCCGATAAAAGGAATACCTCGTCATCCTATCATTGGCGATAATGTTGTAATATATTCCAATACATCTATTCTCGGGCGCATCAAGGTGGGCGCAAATGCGGTTATCGGTGGTAATATTTGGGTTACCGAAGATGTTGCTGAAGGAGAAAAACTTGTACAAGCTAAGGCTAACAATATATTAAGATTTAAGCAAGAATGAAAGAACGTTTTGAAATGGTGGCAAAGACATTCCAAGGGTTGGAAGATGTGCTTGCCGATGAATTAAAAAACTTAGGGGCTGAAAATGTTGAAATAGGACGACGCATGGTGTCGTTTGAAGGTGACTTGGAGATGCTTTATAAAGCAAATATGTGTTGTCGCACTGCATTGAGAATTTTGAAGCCTATTTATAAGTTTATTGCTAAAGATACTGATGCTCTTTATGAAATGATTAAGGAGTATGATTGGACACAAGTTCTTTCATTGGATAAAACGTTCTCAATTGACTCAGTTGTAAACTCTGAAGAGTTTTCACATTCTCGCTTTGTAACATATCGCGTAAAAGATGCCATTGTTGACTTTTTCAAAGACAAATATGGTCCGGATAAACGTCCCGGAGTGAGATTGCAAGATGCCGATGTTATGATAAATGTACACATTGCCGGTGATCGTGTTACATTGTCGCTCGACTCGTCGGGAGAATCACTTCACAAGCGGGGTTATCGAGTAGCACAGACCGATGCTCCCATTAACGAAGTTCTTGCTGCCGGCATAATCTTGAAAAGTGGTTGGAAGGGCGATTGCCCATTGGTTGACCCCATGTGTGGTTCTGGTACATTCCTTGTTGAGGCCGCTTTGATAGCTGCAAACATAAATCCGGGTATTTATCGCAAATCGTTTGCATTTGAGCAATGGAACGATTTTGATGAAGAGTTATTTGACCGCTTGTATAATGACGAGAGTCAAGAACGCGAATTTAAATTCAAAATCTATGGTGCCGATATCTCTCCAAAGGCAGTTGCCATAGCAGAGAGAAATGTGAAACAAGCCGGTGTTGCTAAATATGTTGATTTGCAAATCAAGCCTATCGCATTGTGGGAAGAAGCTCCTGAAAACTGTTTCATAATAACAAACCCTCCTTATGGAGAACGCATTAGCTCCGACGACATGGAAGGATTGTATGAAACGATAGGAACAAAACTCAAACATGTATTCAAAGGTCATGCGTGGATAATTGGTTATAGAGATGAATATTTCAAGAAGATAGGTCTTGCTCCATCTTCAAGAACACCAATATTAAATGGTGCGCTTGAGTGTGAATTGCGTGAATATGTGATATTTGATGGCGATTATAAATCATTCCGTAAAGGTGGAGGCTCAATAAAATTGGGCGACAGAGAGGAACGCCCTGAAAAAAAAGGAAAAATCAAGCGTGTTAGCGACCGTCAATGGAAGGAAGATGCTCGTCGCAAAGGTATGGGAGGCAAAGAGATGCGTGGACCAAAGCCGGAAAAACGTAGCGCTCTTGAAGAAAAATATTTGGCAAAACCTAAAGGTCGTGCCCGTCGTGAGGAAAAACCTGAGGTTTTGTCGGAAAACCCATTGGCAAAACGTCGTAATGAAGGTGCATTGAAATCAATACTTGGTCGTACTCCATCGTTGCCACCTGCAGAAGGTCCATTCATGCGCACTCGTCGTGGATGGAAACGTCCTACTGAAAATGGAGAAACTAACAATAACGAAAATAAATAATAAAACAAGATATGGAAAAAATGGATATTCTTTTGCTAGGATCGGGCGGTCGTGAATCAGCACTTGCATGGAAAATGAGTCAGAGCCCTTTGTTGGGCAAATTGTATATTGCTCCGGGAAATGGTGGAACATCGCAATATGGCACAAATGTTGCCCTTTCTCCACTTGATTTTGATGCAATAAAAGAGTGGGTTAAAGCCAATGACATTAAAATGATTGTTGTTGGCAATGAGGATCCTCTTGTAAAGGGTATTTACGACTATTTTGAACAAGAAGATATCCTTGTTGTTGGACCATCGAAGGCTGGTGCTGCTCTTGAAGGAAGTAAAGATTTTGCCAAACAATTTATGGTGAAAAACAATATCCCCACAGCTCGTTACCGCAGTTTCACAGCTGAAACAATTGAAGATGGATTCCGTTTCTTGGAAGAATTGAAAGCTCCTTATGTGCTTAAAGCTGACGGATTGGCAGCAGGAAAGGGTGTTCTTATTCTCCCTACAATTGAAGAAGCTCGCGAGTCATTGCGTGAAATGCTTTCGGGCATGTTTGGCGCATCATCGGCTACTGTTGTTATCGAAGAGTTCCTTTCAGGAATTGAATGTTCAGTATTTGTATTGACCGATGGTAATGGTGGTTATCGAGTGCTTCCTGTTGCGAAGGACTACAAACGCATTGGAGAAGGAGATACCGGATTGAACACCGGAGGTATGGGAGCTGTGAGCCCTGTGCAATTTGCCGATGAAGTATTTATGGCAAAGGTGCGTGAACGCATTATCGAGCCTACGATAAAAGGTCTTCTTGCTGAAAATATAACTTATAGAGGATTTATTTTCCTTGGCTTAATTAATGTCGAAGGAGAGCCTATGGTTATTGAATATAATGTGCGCATGGGAGACCCTGAAACTGAAGCGGTGATGTTGCGCATTGATAGCGATCTTGTCGCTCTTATGAAGGCTGCTGCTGAAGGAAACCTTGGCTCACTTGAATTGAAGGAAGATCCTCGCACTGCTGTTACCGTTATGATGGTTTCAGGTGGCTATCCGGGTGATTATGAGAAAGGTAAGAAAATCACCGGATTGGAGAATGTTACTGATAGCATCCTCTTCCATGCAGGGACTAAGGCTGTTGAAGATGGCGTTGTTACTTCAGGAGGTCGTGTAATTGCAGCAAGCTCTTATGGCAAAGATATGAAAGAAGCACTTGCTAAGAGTTATGCCAGCATTGCATTGGTTGACTTTGAAGGCAAATATTTCAGACGTGATATAGGTAACGACTTACGCTAATAGCGACAAGTTAAAGTGACAGAACACGATATTTTACGCTTTCTACATTCCCGTTTTGGGACAATGTTGATGATGGCAATTGCTATTGTCGCGACTATCGTGTCTTATTGTACAGGAAATATCGCTGACATTCCGGGCGATACAGGAACGTGGTTGCCTTCGGCTGACGATTGGTTGCCGGTCGGAGGAGCCTCTCTTGTTATAAATCTGGTGCTTAATGTGTTCATCGCGGTAATGTTAATCTTGCTAAATAAGCGATTTAATATCTTGCGAAGTGCTTCAGACTTATTTGCCGGATTGTTCCTTATATTACAGATGGCATTGCCATCGTTCATGGGACAATTTTATGGAGGGACATTGCTTTGTTTTGTAGTCTTGTTCTTGTCCTTTAAATTGTACATGGCATTTAATCGCCCCTATCCATTACAACCCATATTTCTGATATTCTTTTTGTTAACGATGGGCGCAATGTCGCAATATGCCTATTTGTTTTATATTCCGCTTTTCTTGATTGGATGTGCGCAAATGCGGATTTTAAATCTCAAAACATTGCTTGCAGCAGGAATAGGGATTATTACTCCTATATGGATATTGTGGGGTTTCGATTTGATTTCGTTTAAAAACATAGAACTCCCTCATATCGTAAATGTGTTTAGTGCAATTGACAGTCATGAAATGTTACAATTATTGGTAACAATAGGGATTACTGTGATGGCAACTTTTGTATTCGGTGTGCTTAATCTTGTGAGGGTATTTAATTATAATTCCAAAACACGAGCTTATAATGGTTTTATCTCCATTATGTCGTTTATTACCATAATTCTTGTTTTGGCTGATTATACTAATAGTGCCACATATATTCCTCTTTTAAATTGTTGTGCTGCATTCCAAATGGGGCATTATTTTGCCATAAATAATTATCAACGCAGTTACATTGCAATATTAGGAATAATCGCTGTTTACATTGCTCTTTATTGGTGGAGCGTAATGGTATGATAAAGGTTGTTGTCGAAAATAAAATTCCATTTATACAAGGTGTTCTTGATGACTGTTGTCAGGTGAGTTATCTTGCTCCGGAGGAATTTACTGCTGATGCAGTAAAGAATGTTGATGCAATGATAATACGCACTCGCACTCGATGCAATGCGTCATTGCTTGATGGCTCTCGCTGTAAATTTATTGCTACGGCAACAATCGGGACTGACCACATTGATCTTGATTATTGTAGCAAAAAAGGAATAGCTGTGTATAATGCTCCCGGATGCAATGCTCCGGCAGTGGCACAATATGTATTTGCGTCTATTGCTTATTGGTTAAAGCAAAGAGGAGATTCGCGCCCGATAAATACTTTGACAATGGGAATTGTAGGAGTGGGGCATGTCGGTTCGATTGTTGAACGATGGGCACTACAATTGGGGATGAATGTTTTGAGTTGTGATCCACCGAGAGCAGAGCTTGAAAGCACCAATAATTTTGTGTCTTTAGAGACAATAGCCAAGTATGCCGATATAATAACTTTCCACACTCCGTTGACTAAAAATGGGCAATACCCCACTTATCACATGTGTGATGCATCATTTCTAGATAAAGTTGCTCGTTGTCCGTTGATTATTGATAGTGCGCGTGGTCCCATTGTTGACACTCAGGCGATTCTTGTCGCATTAAATAATGGTAAGATTGCCGATGTTGTGGTCGATTGTTGGGAAAACGAGCCTGATATATCGGATGAACTATTGAAACGAGCTATTATTGCTACTCCTCACATTGCAGGATATTCTCGAGAAGGGAAAATCAGAGCCACTGCAATGGTTGTAAAAGCGTTGACGAAACACTTTGGATTGCCTTATATTAGTCTGTCGGAGACTGTCCCTGCCGGAGCTGCAGAACATGTTTCTTTTGAGACAATAGAAAATTCTTATTCTCCAAAGGAAGATACAATTGCGTTAAAAGAGGATAAATACTCATTTGAGCAACTGCGTAATACCTATAATTATCGTTCTGAAGTTAAAAACATTATCTTAGAATAGGCCATTTGTAGGCTTTCAAGTCGCGAATGTAGGTTTTCTCTTTTCCATTACAATATTTATTGCACAATTGATGGAAACGACTGCTGTGATTCATTTCTGAGAGATGGGCAAGTTCATGATAGATGATATATTCTCTCAAATGTTTTGGGAGGAAAACAATGATATAGGAAAGGGAAATAAAGCCGTTGCTATCACATTTTCCAAGTACACGATGCCCTGTTGATATTGTCCACCCTAAAGGAGCTATCCCAACATTCTGTGCCAATCGACGAGCATGTGGAAGAAGTATTTCAGGAGCAAGACGTTGGGCAATTTTACACATTAATCGACTGATTGATTTTGTGGTATTGTCATTATTGAAATCCCAATCGCATCCCACTCCTATTATTGAATTTGGTATGCGTGCTTGCCCAAGTATTTTCTCCGAATTTAATGTTTGTCTTTTGATTAAAATAGTCAATCCTTCCAGAATGATTTGTTGCCCATCATGATAAATGAGAGAGGGTTTATTCCGTTGTAAGGAAGGTGTGAATTTCTGTAATGCATTAAAGATATCCTGCTCTGTAATTCCACGAGGGACATTAAGCTGAATTTTTCCATTTTTCCATCGAGCAGTAATGCTACGGGTATTATTGCGCACAGTTATTCTGACTAACCCTAATTGAGGATAGTCAAATTCATATCCGGTTATGAGCTTGATGGGTGGCATTATCTCTTATCAATACCCCATAATAATTTATTGCGTAACGTGTCGGTAAAATGATGATCTAATCGTTGCACTACATTGATAACAAAAGGCGCTTTACGTAATGAAATTGAAGAGCCTTCGGGAAGAGTGATAGAACGACCATCAAGACTGAGACGATAGTTCGTGGCACGAGAAGAAGTAGTTATTTTTATGATACTTTCGTCGCTCACGACCAATGGACGCATTGTTAGAGAATGGGCGGCAATGGGAGAAATCACCCAATTGGGAGCTGTTGGCTCTATGATGGGACCTCCCACCGACAGGTTGTAACCTGTACTACCCGTTGGGGTAGAAATAATCAGACCATCGCCCAAATAGGTGTTAAGTTCCACATCATTAATTTCAGTCTTGATTGAAATCATTGATGCGGTGTCTTGTTTTAGGATTGCGACTTCATTTAAAGCAAAGGGCCATTTGTCTAAAATCTCATTTGATGATGAAATCTCGATTAAAGACCGTTCCTCGATTTTATAGTTTCCGGCAGTGAGATCATCAAGAATTGTTTCGCTTTCAGATATTTGTACATCGGCGAGATATCCAAGGTGTCCGGTATTGATACCCATGATGGGAATATTTTTCCTCCCCACCCATTGAGCTGTGCGAAGAAATGTGCCATCGCCACCTATACTGATGGCTAAATCGGCCGAGAAGTTATCTCCCTTTATGATTTCATCAACATGTGGGGGTGTGGGCAAAACTCGACATAGGTAGTTGTAGAACGTATATTCCATCGCTACCTTCACATCATAATCTGTTATAGCGTTAAAAAAACGTGATAACCCATCAATATGCCCCTCTTGATATTTATTTCCGTATATAGCCAATCTCATAGTCTGAGGTCTTAATCTTTTTTGCCTATAAAAACTTTTGCTTTTTATTAATTCATATTACTTTTGTAGTCTGAATTATATTCTACAAATATAGTGAATTTGATTAAAAGGAATGACAAACTTAAGTGTAAACATTAATAAAATTGCGACTTTACGCAATTCGAGGGGAGAGAACATGCCTAATGTTCAAAAAGTTGCTATCGATTGTGAGAAATTTGGGGCTAATGGAATAACTATTCACCCACGCCCTGATGAACGACACATTAAGCATGACGATGTTTTTACTTTGCGTCCAATCGTTAAGACTGAATTTAATATAGAAGGATATCCATCTCCTGAGTTTATGGATATGGTCCTTAAAGTGAAACCAGAACAAGTAACACTTGTCCCTGATGCTCCCGATGCGATAACATCGAATGCCGGATGGGATGTTGCTGCTAATCTTGAATTTTTGACAGGAATAGTTGATAAATTGCGTGAAGCAGGTATTCGTTCCTCAATATTTGTTGGAACAGATGTTGAAAATATTAAGTTGGCGGCAAAAGCAGGTGCCGATAGAGTGGAGTTATTCACAAAACCTTATGCTGATATGTTCCCAACTGATCCTGAAGTGGCAATCGCTCCATTTGTCGTGGCAAGTAAAGCCGCTCACAATGCCGGACTTGGCGTTAATGCCGGTCATGATTTGAGCCTTGAAAACTTGAAATTCTTCTATGATCGTCTTCCATATCTCAATGAGGTGTCTATAGGTCATGCTTTGATCTGCGATGCGCTCTATCTCGGACTTGAAGAGACAATTAAACGTTATAAAGCCTGTTTAATCTAACGATAAAATGGATGAAAGTTATGGCATTACTATCATTTATAGCATCATCGACTACTGTGGCTGTTGACTCTATATCTTCAGCAGCCGGGATTGCTAATGGTGCAACAGCTGAATTATCGATATGGGAATTGTGCCTTGAAGGAGGTTTTATAATGATTCCTCTTGTTCTCTTGTCCATAGTGTGCATATATATATTTATCGAGCGATTTTTGGTGATTAAGAAAGCCAATCAAGAAGATGAAACATTTATGAAGCGCATCAAAGATTATATCCATGAGGGAGAAATTGAAAGCGCCATGAATTTGTGTAAAAAAACAGGTTCTCCCTATGCTCGTTTAATAGGGAAAGGTATCAGTCGCATAGGACGTCCGATGAATGATGTCCTTGTGGCGATTGAAAATACCGGAAATCTTGAAATTGCCAAACTTGGCAAAGGTCTTCCCTGGCTTGCAACTACTGCTGCCGGAGCGCCAATGCTGGGTTTCTTGGGAACGGTAATGGGTATGGTAAACGCATTCTATAACCTTGCGAGTGCCGGTAGTGCTGCAAATATTGATGTTCTTGCAGGTGGTATATATGAGGCACTTGTTACAACAGTTGCAGGATTGATAGTAGGTATCATAGCGATGTTTGCCTATAATTATCTTGTTGCTCGCATCAACAAAGTGATGAATTTATTGGAAGCAAAAACCATGGAATTCATGGACTTGCTTAACGAGCCAGCTCAATAAAATCACAACTATGGCGCTAAAGAAACAGCATGATATGATGGCAATGTTTTCGATGGCATCGATGACCGATGTTATCTTCTTGTTGCTCATCTTTTTTATGGTGACATCTACATTTGTTTTCCCAAGTGCGCTTGAGGTAAATCTTCCACAAAGTTCGACACAGACAGCCCTCAAGCCGGGAACTCGAGTGTATATTGATAAAGAGCAAAATATATTTGCTTCATTTGGAGAGGAAGAGCCTCAACCTATTGAGGAAAATGCGTTGCTCGCATTCTTGAAAATGACACAACAACAAGCCCCTGAAAGTTACATCGCATTATATGCCGATGAGGAAGTCCCCTATGGTAAAGTTGTGGAAATGCTTGAAATGGGTGCGAGAAATAATTTAAAAGTTGTCCTTGCGACAAAACCTGCTCGCAAAAATCGAAATAAACAATAGAGAAACCACATGAGTAATGACTCTCGCAAAAATCGTTTGATTGCACTAATAGGGACAATTGCGTTTCATGTGATTGTTGTTGTGGTGTTGTGCGTGAGTTATGTAAAATATTCCGCATCGGAACCGCGCCGATGGCCTCCGGTTGATTCAAGCGAAATTTTGTATGGAGGAGAACTTGTGAGGCTTGGAGATAATTATATACCTACCGCAAACAATAAGTCAACACCTGCTCCATCGGAGGCAGAAACGAAAACGGTGTCAGGTGAAGATATTAAAAACGAGGGGACACAAGGGGAAATCGAGCCATTAGTAACATCCTCTGAGGACTCTCCTGCAAAAATAAAAGAGAAGACAAAGCCAGAAAAAGCGGGGCCCACAAAAGAGGAATTGGCAGAAAGAGAACGTGTTAAACGTGAAAAGGAAGCCGCTGAACGCATTAAAAAACAAGTAAAATTTGGCAATAATGGGAGTGGCTCAGGGAATGTCGGCTCTCCTGACGGAAATTCAACCGTAGGGGCTGCAAGTGGGACTCCCGGACACTCTTTAAAAGGTAGAACATTAGAATCATTCGGACGACCTAAGAGTCAACTCTCAGGTACTATTCGCATAAAAGTGCGTGTCAATAGACAAGGATATGTCATTGGCTCGCCCCAATATGTTGGAGGAGAAGGTCCAGCTTCGGCCAATCTTACCATTCGCAATCGTTGCATTTCTGCATCACAAGAATCACGCTTTTCAGTGTCAGAAGATGCGCAAGCAGAGCAAGTTGGGGTTATAACTTGGCGTTTTGAATAGTAGATAAGGCATTTTTTTTGCAAATTAGTGTTTTTTTCGTCCGATGTTATTTGTATCAGGACGCTAAACGTTGTAACTTTGCAAGAAATTTCACAAAATTATGATCGACGGAATTAAAAAGGTATTATTGCTTGGCTCAGGAGCCCTAAAAATCGGGCAAGCCGGCGAATTTGACTACTCTGGTTCTCAAGCTTTGAAAGCACTTCGCGAAGAAGGAATTTCAACAGTGCTAATTAATCCAAATATCGCAACTATCCAAACATCAGAAGGTGTTGCTGATCAAGTTTATTTCTTACCAATTACCCCACATTTTGTTGAAGAGGTAATCAAAAAAGAGCGTCCTGATGGAATTTTGCTCGCTTTTGGTGGACAAACAGCATTGAACTGCGGAACAGAGTTGTATCTCAATGGTACACTTGAAAAATATGGAGTAAAGGTACTTGGTACATCGGTTGAAGCAATTATGATTACCGAAGACCGCGACCTTTTTGTGAAAAAGCTTAATGAAATCGAAGCTAAGACACCGGTATCTCAAGCAGTAGAAACAATGGAAGATGCAGTTGAGGTAGCTCACCGCATTGGGTTCCCGGTAATGGTACGCTCGGCATATGCTCTTGGTGGTCTTGGCTCAGGAATATGTGCTAATGATGAAGAGTTTCATGCTCTTTGCGAAAGCGCGCTTGCTCATTCAAAACAAATCCTTGTAGAGGAGTCTTTGAAAGGGTGGAAAGAAATTGAATTTGAAGTAATTCGCGATAAAAACGACCATTGCTTCACTGTTGTTCCAATGGAAAACTTTGACCCTCTTGGAATTCACACAGGAGAAAGTATCGTAGTAGCTCCTATCGTGTCTTTGACTCAAGAACAAATTAACTTGTTGCAAGATATTGCAATTCGTGTCGTACGCCACATTGGCATCGTGGGCGAATGTAATATCCAATATGCTTTCAATGCAGAAACAAATGACTATCGTATCATTGAAATCAATGCACGTTTGAGTCGTAGTTCTGCTCTTGCATCAAAGGCATCGGGTTATCCATTGGCATTTGTTGCCGCAAAACTTGCATTGGGATATTCTCTTGATCAAATCGGTGAAATGGGTACTCCTAATTCAGCATACGTTGCCCCATCGGTCGATTATATGATTGTGAAAATCCCACGTTGGGACTTGACTAAATTTGCACGTGTCGATCGAGAAATAGGTTCATCAATGAAATCGGTGGGTGAAATCATGTCTATCGGCAAATCGTTTGAAGAAATCATCCAAAAAGGTCTTCGTATGATAGGTCAAGGCATGCACGGATTTGTTGGTAATCGCGATTTGCAATTTGATGATCTCGACTATTCTTTATCACACCCGACAGATTTGCGCATCTTTGCTATAGCGAAAGCTCTTGAAGAAGGCTATACGGTAGAACGCATTGAAGAGTTGACAAAGATTGATCCATGGTTCCTTAACGGTCTTAAAAATATTGTCGATTATACTGAAGTTCTTAAGAAATATAACCGCATTGAAGATCTTCCTGCCGATGTATTGGCAGAAGCTAAACGCCTTGGGTTTAGTGACTTCCAAATTGCTCGATATGTGGAAAATCCTGAAGGAAACTTCGAGGCAGAGGTATTGCGCGTGCGTGAACATCGCAAGAGCTTGAATGTTACTCCAAAAGTGTGTCGCATCAACACAGTAGCAAGTGAATACCCCGATTTGACAAACTATCTATATGTAACTTACGGAGCCGATGCTCACCAAATCCCTTACGATTATAATTCAGGTAAAAATATTGTAGTTCTTGGCTCTGGTGCATATCGCATTGGTAGTTCAGTAGAATTTGACTGGTGCTCAGTTAATGCTGTAAACACTTGTCGTAAACTTGGTTATAAATCAATCATGATTAACTATAACCCAGAAACAGTTTCTACTGACTATGACATTTGCGATCGCTTATACTTTGATGAATTGAGTTTTGAGCGTGTACTTGACGTTATCGACCTTGAAACACCACGAGGCGTTATCGTGTCTGTAGGTGGTCAAATTCCTAACAACCTTGCGATGAAATTATATCGTCGTCATGTCCCTGTACTTGGAACATCGCCCATCTCAATTGACCGCGCTGAAAACCGTCACAAATTCTCGGCAATGCTTGACTCTCTCGGAATCGATCAACCACGTTGGAAAGAGTTGACAAGTTTTGAGGATATCGATAAATTTGTTGACGAAGTGGGTTTCCCTGTATTGATACGCCCAAGCTATGTATTGTCTGGAGCCGCAATGAATGTGTGCTACGACCACGAATCTATGCATGAATTCCTTGGCGCTGCGGCTAAAGTATCAAAAGAATTCCCGGTTGTTGTTACTGAATTCTTGCAAAATGCAAAAGAGATAGAATTTGATGCAGTGGCTCGCAATGGAGAGGTTATAGAGTATGCAATTTCTGAACACGTCGAGTTTGCCGGAGTGCACTCAGGAGATGCTACGCTTGTGTTCCCTGCACAAAAAATATACATGGAAACAGCTCGTCGCATCAAGCGCATCAGCAAGAAGATTGCTAAAGAATTGAACATTTCAGGGCCATTCAACATCCAATATCTTGCTAAAAACAACGATGTTAAGGTTATCGAATGTAACTTACGTGCCTCTCGTTCATTCCCATTTGTCTCTAAGATATTGAAACGCAATTTCATTGAAACAGCAACTCGCATCATGCTTGGCGAGCCTGTAGAAAAAGCTGATTCTTCAACATTTGACATTGATTATATAGGTATCAAAGCTTCTCAATTCTCATTTGCTCGTCTACATAAGGCTGATCCTGTGCTTGGTGTTGATATGTCTTCAACAGGTGAAGTGGGCTGTCTCGGAGCCGATTTTGATGAAGCAATGCTTAATGCAATGATTTCGGTAGGACACCATGTGCCTGATAAGAATAAAGCAGTGCTTGTTTCTTCAGGAGATGTCAGAGGTAAGGTGGAAATGCTTGATTGCTGTAAAGTACTCGCTAAAAACGGATATAAACTTTATGCGACAGAAGGAACAGCTAAATTTTTGAATTCAAATGGAATAACCGCTTATCCTGTATGCTGGCCTGATGAAGAAGGTGAAAATGTTCTTGATTTATTGGCAAGTCATGCTATAGATATGGTAATTAACATTCCTAAGAATCATACAAAACGTGAATTGACCAATGGTTATCGCATCCGTCGTTCGGCAATTGATCACAATATTCCATTGTTGACAAATGCACGTTTAGCATCAGCCTATATCAATGCATTTATCAATAAACCAATTGAAGAAATAAACATCGCTCCTTGGTCAGAATATTAATAGAGTAATAACTGATTGTTGTTCATGAGCAACAATTCTCAGATAAAAAGTCCCATGCTTGGAGGAGTGTGGGACTTTTTTTGAAAAAGGCTGATTTAAAAAAAAATCATTTAGCGTGTTGATGGTATTTTTTATGCAAAATGGATAAAAATTCAATTTCTGCCGAATTTTAACATTTTTTTTAAAGGAAACTTGTTAAAATAGGTCAAATAGAACTAACTTTGTGCCCTGCAAAATTCTAGTATAGCTTATTAATAATCAATAATATAATAATCTTATGAAAAAACTTTACTCAATTTTCATGATGGCAGTAATGGCTATTGCTGTATCATTTACAGCAAAAGCCGATATTGCGGTTACTCTCAAAGTCGATGATGCAACTCGATTGACTGCATATTATCAGTATTACGATGCATCATATAATACTCAACAAACCGACCTCGATTTGAATCAATTTACTGGAGAGGAAGGTGGAACATTTACTATTCCCGGAGATTATGGATATGTATATGTAAATGCTACAAGCGGTAATGTAATTACTTATGCAATGAATGAGACTACAGGTTCAAGCGCATCTACCGGTGGAAGTTCAACCTATTTTTATGTAGGCTCTTATTCAGGAACTGCTCAAACACTTTCGGTTAAGTCTGCTGATTTGGAAGCATCTCGCACAGCAAGTGTTACTGTTAATGTTGATGATGCATCAAAAGTAAATATGTCTTATTATAATGGAACAAAGGTAGAGTTGATTAATGGCGAGAACACTGTTAAGTTTAATCCCGAAACAGAGTCTCAATTCCAAATTTCGCATGTAAATTATGGAGAAACATTATACTCGGTTAAACTTAATGATGAGACACAAGCCGATTCTTATGGTCGTTATTATGTTACAGTAGCAAATGGTGATAAACTTGATATTGCAGCTAATTTCCCTGCTATTCCTGCAACAATAACATTCTCTTACGGGGACAATGAGGAAGAAGTGCTTGGCTGTA
The DNA here is from genome assembly GCA_017436845.1 of Muribaculaceae bacterium. Classification (GTDB taxonomy): domain Bacteria; phylum Bacteroidota; class Bacteroidia; order Bacteroidales; family Muribaculaceae; genus RGIG4079. The sequence continues at coordinate 251,782 of JAFSCJ010000005.1, read as the reverse complement.
TTACAGTTAAAGTAAATGGAGAAGATGTGACTTTTGACGGCAAAACATTGTCGGTAATGATGGGAGATAAAGTAACTCTCATAGGTGATACAAATCTTTATAACTTCAACTATGCAATTACTGTAAATGGAACATCTCAATATTTCTACGGAAACTATGAATTTATAGTTACTTCTGAAACTAATACTGTAGAGGTTGCGGCTACAAAATATGTTACATATAATGCCTATCTCACAGTTGATGCTCCTGAAAATATTGAGGCATATCCCGGAAATTCAAACACTCCTCTTTCATTGATAGCAGGAGAAGCTGTTGCTGTTGAATTGACATCTAACAGCAACACTATCACCGTGAGACCAACAACTGATTGCAGTATTGTATCTATCCAAGTTAATGGAGTAGAATGTGGCTCAGTTAATGGCTATGGGACATCAAGCACAACTATTCGCAATATTAATGAAAATGACCAAATAGTTATCACTACCAAGGTAATTGTTAGAGATAAAGTTGCTACTATTTGGGTAGACGATTTAACTGCTGCTCCTTATGGATATGGAGTTCAACGTTATTCCGACCGTGCTTCTGTTTCTTTGATTTCAGGTGAAACTGTTACAGTAAACTTTGATGATTCAGACAATCCTTACAATATATCATTCTATGGCCCAACATATTGTTCAATATTTAACAATGGGATCTATCTTGTTCCTCAATATGAAGGTAGTACATCTTATTATGTAACACTTCTCGATGGCGATGCTATCAAGGTATATCTTGCAAGTGAGCCGGAAAAATATGCAGTTACAATAGCAGAACATGAGGGAGTTGAAGGAGCTATCTCAAGTGTTGCGACAGATGGTCAGCAATATGCCAATTGGGCTACAGGATTTACCGCATTGAAAGATACTGAAATTACAATTTCACTTGCTAATGAAGCATCTGTTCTTGTTAATGGAACAGTTGTTGAAGCGGATGAGAGTGGTAATTATGTAATTCCTGTAACGCAAGATACGGAAATCGTTGTTGACAAAACAAATGCCATTGAAGATATAACAATTAATAATGTAGTAAATGGTAATGTTTACAACCTTCAAGGTATTCTTGTTGTGAAGAATGCCGGTGCAGAACAAATTTCTGCTCTTCCTGCCGGATTGTATATTATCAACGGCAAGAAAGTTGTACTTAAATAAAAATAAATAACAAGCTGATAAGGGAATATTGTGGCTTTGGACAAAATCACAATATCCCTTTTCATGATTTAAATAATTACCTAATATGAAAAAAATCTGGTTTGGCTTAATTGCTATGGGTGTTGCATTTTCTGGTGTAGCACAATCAAAATTGGACTTGCAAAGCCGTGCGGCATTGCATAGTGTAAAGATGTTGCAAATTCCAAATTCAAAAATTCACACATTAGCAAAATCTAATGGAATTATTCCCCAAGGACACATTTCAGGATTGATTAAAATTGCTGAAGGAGAGTCTTTTGAAACGCTTAAAGAAAATGGCGTTAATGTGGTGCGTACACGTGGCGATATCGCTCTTGTTACAATGCCTGTAAATGATGTTGAACGCATCGCGATGCTTGGTTGCATTAAGCAAGTGCAATTATCTCGTCACGTTGAGCCAAAAATGGATCTTGTGCGACCTGCTATCGGTGTTGATAAAATTCATGCCGGAACTGATTTGCCTCAAGCATATACAGGAAAGGGTGTAATCACAGGTATTGTAGATTCAGGATTTGATCCACAACACATTAATTTCCGTGATGAAGAAGGGAATAACCGCATTAGCTATATAAGCCACATATATTTGAGTGAAGACCAACAAAGTTATTATATAGGAGAGTATAATACACCGGAATTGGTTTCTAAATTTGGCACAGACAATACCGGAACATTCCATGGCACGCACACTCTTGGTATCATGGCTGGCGGATATAAAGGAGTTTCAACTGTAGCAACACGTCAATCGGCATTTGCGGCAAAAGTAGAAGAAACTAATAACCCCTACTATGGTGTAGCATGTGAGTCAGAAATCATGCTGTCATGTGGAGACTTGATGGATATGTTTATTGCTCTTGGTGTTGAAAATATATTGGATCAAGCTTATGAAGCTCAAAAACCGGCAGTTATTAATATGTCTCTTGGGAGCAATATCGGTTCTCATGATGGAACAAGTGTCATGAGTCAATTCCTTGATCTTGCCGGACAAGAAGCGATTATTTGTTTGTCTTCAGGAAACGAAGGAGACCTTCCCATCGCACTAAATCAAACATTTACTGCCGATGATAATGTTTTGCAATCATTTATACATCCATATACACAGCAACAAGGATATTATAATCTTCGTTATGGTCAAGTGTATGTATATAGCAATGATGCGACTGAATTTACTTTTGAAGCTGTAATCTATAACAAAAAACGTGGAACGGAAACATTCCGTGCTCCTATTTCGACAAATACAAATGGAGTCCCTGTTTACTATGCTTCTACAGGATATGCTCAAGAAGGAGATATAACCAATGCCAATTTCAATCGAGCATTTGATGGATATATAGGCATTGGCTCTATGATAGACCAATATTCAGGGCGTTACTATGTCATGATAGACTATTTAACAAGTGATAATCAGTCAACTAATGCCGATGGTAATTATATCCTTGGTTTTAAGGTTACCGGTAAAGATGGTCAACGTGTTGATTGTTTTTGTGATGGCGTTTATACTACTTTGGAAAACTATGGAATTGCAGGTTGGGATGCCGGTAGTACTAATGGCTCAATCAGCGACATGGCATGTGCTAAAAATATTGTTGTAGTGGGTTCTTATAATACTCGCGATGAGTGGGGATCATTGGATGGTAACCTATATAATTTCCAAGGCTCATTCCCTGCCGGAAAAATGTCTCCATTTACATCATATGGTACATTGATTGATGGACGTAATCTCCCTCATGTGTGTGCTCCCGGAGCAACTGTGATTTCATCAAGCAATCAATATTTTATTGATGCATATAAAGCACAAGCCGGTGATGTCAATAGTATGCTTCAAGCTCAATTTCTTGAAGATGGTCGTAGCAACTATTGGCATCAACAGATAGGAACATCAATGGCATGTCCGGTTGTAGCCGGAGGTATTGCATTGTGGCTTGAAGCCGATCCCACATTGACTGTTGATGATGTAAAAGATATCATAGCAAAAACATCTATTGTCGATGCTGATGTTACCGGCTCAGGTGATCCTATTCAATGGGGTGCAGGTAAATTTGATGCATATGCCGGATTGAAAGAAGTGCTTCGTCGTCAAGCAGGTGTCTCTGATGTATTGGCCGATGATAATCGATTGATGATTAAATCAATTGGTGATGATGTGTATGAAGTTTTCCTTGGTGGAGCTGATTCAATAGATGCAGTTATTTATAATGTTTCAGGTCAGCCGGTGATAGAACAATCGGTGGCTAATGATGAAATAACTCTTGATGCATCATCACTTGCTTCGGGTGTTTATATTCTAAATGTAAATGGTGTTCATAGCCAACGAATTCTTGTAAAATAATAATATAAAAAATAAGATGAAAAAAATTATTAATTCATTGGTTTTAAGTGTTGCTATCTTGATTTCTATGATGGCAACATCGGTAGATGCTGTTGCTCAAACAGCAGATGAGCCTATAATTACATTTAAAACCAATATTTATGAGCAAAACGGAGCATTAAACTCATTCTCCCTTGTGCTTGGCGGTACTGAACCTGAACAATATATCGATATTGATTATGGATTTGGTAAAGTAGAGTATGTGCTTGAGCAAGCTGTTTATGTTGATTCAACAGCTTCTATAACCGGTACATTCATTCAATGTCAAGTATCAAGCGAAGGTATTGTTAAGATTTATGGTGATGCCGATAAAATTGATTATATCAACGCAAGTGGGTGTTATATAGATTGGATTGACCTTTCAAAACTCACAAAACTTGATTATCTCGATTTGTCTCACAATGAATTGAAAAGTCTTGATTTGACAAATATGACCGAATTGTCGGCATTGTATCTTTCAGATAATGCATTTACTGCTGAAACTCCGCTTATTATAGGAGGTAATAAACCCAATCTACGCATCCTTGAGGTGAGTATCGTTGATCACATGGATCAATCATTCAATCTTTCAGATTATCCTGCGTTGGTTTCATTTGATGGCTATCACAACTTGTCATTGAATAAACTTGACCCTACAGGATGTCCTGAGTTGATGCGTTTAACACTTGATGTAACTAATGTTGAGACTTTGGACGTGAGCAAGAATCCTAATCTTATGATTCTTAACATCTCAGATACACGCATTACATCAATAGATGTTTCTAAAAATCCTTATTTGACGCAATTTTATTGTACACATCAAGGGTCAATAAACAATGAATATAAGTTACCGTCTCTCGATGTTACTAATAACCCTGAATTGGTATATCTGTTTTGTGCAGGCAACAAATTGACAAGCCTTGACGTTTCAAAGTGTACTAAATTGATTACTTTGATTGCTACTGATAACTATATCTCATCAATCGATGTTTCAAATAATCCGGCTTTATACATTTTTGAAATAAATAAAAACTGTCTTGATTTTGCAACACTTCCATTACCCTCAAATATGTGGAACACATATTATTATCAACAACGAAATTTTGACATCGTAAAATCATGTGCAGAGGGAACATCATTTGATTTTAGTTCAAAAGTGCTTCGTGAAGGAACAACAACAGAAGCCGCGTTGTATGCGGTTTCAGAAGTGTCGGGCTCGACAACATTGTTAGATGCAAGCTACTACAGCTATGAAAATGGTGTGTTTACTGTTAATACTGCTTATGAGGATAGTGTGTATATTGCTTTTGCTAACACTGCCTTCCCTGAAGCAATAATGCGCACAGAAAAATTCAAGGTGAAAACAGCAAAAGAGGTGGGATTGAATGATAAAGTAATAAGTTTCTCAACAAGTATCTCTCCCAATAATGCTGTTTCATTCTCTGTGGGCGCTCTTGGAGCAACCGAAGAAAATCCGGTAGAGTTTTTTGTGGATTTTGGAGATGGGGAACAAAAATCATATAAAGCAACCTCTTTCTATGCCCCTGAAACTGCAAATGTAGAGGGCGTAAAAGCCGGATATGGTCAAGTAATGGTTTATGCGCCTGAAGGTGTGCAGATTACGGCATTTGAGGCTAATAATGTTCCGATGTATTCGGTTGATGTTACAAACGCTCGAACTCTTCGCCAATTCACAATATCAGATGCCGGACTATATTCAATTGATTTGAGCATGAATCGTTGTCTTGAATCTCTTGATCTAAGTGGAAATAATTTCTCTACTCTTTCACTTGCTGGAGTAAATGGTGATTATGACAAAAACATTTTGAGCAATATTAATCTGAGCAATAATAATTTGAGCGATGTCGTTCTAAACGATATGCGTGCAATCAGAACTCTTGACTTGAGCAACAATCAACTTTCTGATATAGACTTGTCATTTGGAGATAATGTTGTGGACTTGAATATCTCTAATAACCAATATGAGGAGCTTGATTTCACTTATTGTGCTGCTCTTAAAAGATTGGATATTTCTCACAATAATGTCTCTTCGGTAAAGATGCCTACTGAAAACAATCTTGAGTATTTTGCATGTAATAACAATAAGTTTACCTATGCTACTTTGCCCGCTCATGGTGAACTTGATGAGACAAATTACATCTATGCTCCTCAGGCTGATATAATTATTGCGTCAAAAGGACCGGGAGCCGATTTGTCGGAACAACTCACCTCTATTAGTGGCGCAACTACTCAATATGTGTGGAAAAGTGTAGATGGAAATACTCTTGCTGAAGGAGTTGACTATTCAATCAACAATGGTGTTACAAAATTCATCAATGTTAATGCCGGTAAGATCTATTGTGAGATGTTAAATTCTACTTATCCTGCATTTGCCGGAGTTGATGTTTTGAAATCAACAGTTATTGAAGCTGCGGGTATGCCAACAAATCTCATAGCTGAATTTACTACAATTAATGATGCTGATTCGGTATCCCTTTCTTTGGCTGCAGGTGGAGAAGGTATTGCTGTTTATATTGATTGGGCAGGAGATAATAATGTAGAACAATATCTATTGGGTGATACCTATAAGTTATTCTCTGCAAGAACTATTGCAAATGCAAATGTAAAAGTTTATACATATGATGTTGCTGATGCGATTACTGTATTTAGTATGACAGGTGCAAAATTGTCATCTTTTGATGGCTCAAAATTAAAAGATGCAATTAACATCAGTGTGAATAGTGCCGGTCTTTCTGAAATTGCACTTCCTGAAAACTCATCGGTATTGTCTGAGATATCTTTGGAAGGAAATAACTTTACAGAGTTTGACTTATCAAAATATCCGGCTTTGAAAACAGTGGCACTTGGCTCAAATCAATTGACATCAATCGATTTTAGTCAAGCTCCAAACCTTGAAGTGGCTTCTGCTGCAGGAAATCAATTGACCGAAGTGAAATTAGGAAACAATAAACTATGGGCATTGTATCTTGATAATAATCAATTGAGCGAGATAGATTTTGATAATGCACCAAATATAACACAATTAACATTGTCAAATAATAAATTCTCAGAAATTGATGTTGATGGTTTATCAAGTCTGAAAATGTTAACTCTTAATAATAACTATTTTACATTTAAGACTTTGCCGGTGCACAAACCTAATTATATAGTATATTATTATCACACTCAGGCTCCTATTGAGGTTTCTTGTATTGATGGAGTTGTGGATCTAAGTGATCAAGCTACAGTTGATGGAACAGCAACTACCTATCAATGGTTCTTTGGTGTTCCTGAGTTAAATCAAGATACCGGAATGCTTGAGGGAGAAGAATTGGTAATTGACTATGAATATACTCTTGAAAATGGTGTTACTACATTCCTGACATCTCTTGATGGAGTGATGTGTGTAATGACTAACTCACAGCTTCCCAATGTGTATATTTATACTAAGTTGCTTAATGCCGTTTCGGGAATTGAGGATGTAGTTGTTGATAGCGATAACAATGCTCCGGTAGAGTATTATAACTTACAAGGTATAAAAGTAGAAAATCCTGAAAGCGGTGTATATATCCGTGTTCAAGGAAATACTGTTAATAAAGTGCTTATCAAGCGTTAAGCCCGTCTTACAGGCGTGGGATGAAAAACGGCTCGTCAATCATGGCGAGCCGTTTTTGTTATATATTCGATGTTGCGTTTAAACCCGGAGTGCTTGGTGCGTTTAATGGCTGAGTGTCGGAATATTGAGGAGAATTGCTCTGGTGTCATTTCTTCCATTGCTTGTTGGTTAAGTTCAAGTAATTCTTTGGAAGGGAGTAACTCCACGATTTTTGTGGCTGGAGCATTAAAATTGTGAGGGCACACCATTTGGCATGTGTCGCAACCATACACGCGATTGCCAAGAGGGAGATTTTCGGGTAAATCACCACGATATTCTATAGTGAGATAGGATAGACATAGGCGAGCATCGATAGAGCCGTCAAGTTTAATAGCTCGAGTGGGGCAATGTTTTATACATGCACCACAGTTAAGGCAAGATTGCGTGCATGGCTCATCGGGAGGGAACTCTATTGTTGTTAAGATTTCGCCTAAGAAAAAATAAGAGCCTTTTTGTGGAATGATTAGTTGATTGTTGCGCCCGATAAATCCTATTCCGGCTTTTACTGCCCAATAGCGTTCTCTTAGGGGGGCTGTATCTACGCATACTCGTGTTTCTCCTCCAAAATTTGAACGAATAAAATCAGCAAGAGTGGATAATTTGGCTCTTACGACCTCGTGATAGTCCTTTCCAAGAGCGTATGACGCGATTTGAGGTGCATTTGCCGGCTGTTTTTGTGTTGGATGATAATTTATTGCACAGACAATAATTGAACGAGCAGACGGCAAAAGAAGAGTCGGATTTTTCCTCTCATCGTGATACTTGTCAAGATAGTGCATTTCGCCATGAAATCCATTCTCAATCCATGAGTCAAAATGTTTTTGTGCAAAATCATCAATAGGCGCTATTGTCGCAAAGCCTATATCCTCAATGCCGAGTTTGGCCGCCTCTTTTAAGATAACCTTTTTACATTCCGATGACATCAAATTCATAGCCTTGCTCTTTTATCCATTCGATGGCACGAGGTAAAGCATATTTCAGATTTTTTTCTGCTTTCAGGGAGTCATGGAACACAATGATAGAGCCATTGCGAGTGTAACGTTTGACGTTGGCAAATACTTGTTCGCCATTTAGTTTTTTACTATAATCGCGGGTAACAAGGTCATACATTATAATGTTGTAATGGTCTTTGATGGCTCTTGCTTGCGCAGGTCTAATGAGTCCATGTGGAGGTCGAAACAAAGTGCTGTCGATTAAGTTATTTGCTTCGGTAATATTGCGCATATAACGCATTGTCGTAACCTTGGAGCCTTGAAGATGATTCATTGTGTGGTTCCCATAGGTGTGTCCACGACGTTTTATTTCTTCAAATAATTCGGGATGTCGGGCAACGTTGTCTCCGACGAGAAAGAATGTAGCTTTAATATTATATTTGTCGAGCAGATCGAGTACCCAAGGAGTTACCTCGGGTATCGGTCCGTCATCAAATGTAAGATATACCACTCTACGCTTTTTGCGTTTAATGCGCCAAATCGCTTCCGGAAACAGAATGCGATATAGTAGTGGTGGTTGTTCGATTAACATCGTTCAAAATTTATTATTGAAGAAATTGTCCGAAGTTTACACCTTGATTTTCCAATTCTGTCATTAGTTCTTCAGTTTCACCACCTCCATTATTGTAAGATTGGAGTAATGACATGAAATAGCTTCCTGCAATATAACGGTCAGCGCGTTGTAATGATTGATATTGCCAAGGTTTGAGACTTTGGAAATATCTGATGTATTGTGCATATCGGCGTATTTCACTTTCCAAGATGTCAAGCCCTTTTTGAGTGATTGTTTCATCATTGAGCGCTTGTCCGAGTCGCAAATAGAGGTCTCCGATTATTTCTCCTATTTGTACTGAATAAGGAGCTGCCGCTGTGGGTAGTTTTGCTCTCATTGTGTCAACAACGGCGAGAGATTTTTCATATCTTTCTTTCGCATATTTGAGGAGGTTTTCTTTGATCTCTCCGTCATATTCTTCAGCTGAGATGTCGGCCTCAACCCCCTCGTTATATAATGCAGTTGCAAGGTCAAGCATTGCACTGCGATGAGTGGCAACCATGCGACGAATTGTTTCGTCGAGATAAATATCATCAGGACTTGTTACCTTATCGATGCCACCCCAACGGAATTTGTTCATCACATTGTCATACATTTTGTTGGTGTTGACAGGGATATTGTCTCCATTGCCTGTAATAATAGGGGTGATTTCATAAGCCAAACCTGAATTACTCATGTATTTAGACAATCCGAGATAATAATCATCGGGAACAGTCATTGCAAAGTAAACAGGGCGATTCCATCCGTTTTTGATGCTTGTTGCAAGAATGTCGAGGGCGATAACTTTATTTAGTGCCATTCCGCCATCGTTAGCAGTAGCTACATCATTAAACATATTCACATCAATAGAATCAACAATTTCATTGGCTTGATAAGCATCAACGCGACCGGCCTTTAATGCTGCTTGTGCATCAACGGGGATATACATCATTGGGTATTTAATTTCCGGCATTCCCCATTTGTTTTTAGACGAAGATGGGTCATAGAGCGCTTTTAAAGATGTTTCCACTTCAACAGTATTTACTGTGTCAGGATTTAGAAAATAGCTGAATTGCAAGCGGTCATGCCCATAATCTATCGGTGTTGCAAGCATGTCGATTGCCGGTGCATCATAGGTGGGGTATTGTAATTGATTAGCATACCAATCGGTTGTCAAGTAAGACATATTAACCACGCGCACATCGGTGCGGTAGCCTTCTACTTCTTGGGCATACCACAATGGGAATGTGTCATTATCTCCATTGGTGAAAATAACGGCATTTTCATCGACGCTTGATAGATAATTCATCCCGAAATCGCGTGCCGCATATCGACCGGAACGATCGTGGTCGTCCCATGTTTGAGAAACCATTTGTAGAGGTACTGCGATACCCAAAACACAAGCTGCTCCTGCAGCAATTGTCGATTCTTTGCTCTTTTTAGCAATGAAATCTTTAATGATGGCATATAGTGCTGCTACACCAAATCCAATCCATATTGCATAAGCATAGAATGAGCCGGCAAATGCGTAGTCACGCTCACGAGGTTGCCCCGGTGTTTGGTTTAGATATAACACGATTGCAATACCTGTCATGAAGAATAAGAAGAATACCACCCAGAATTGTTCTATGCCGCGTTTTGATACAAATGCTTGCCATAATAAACCGATAATACCTAAAATCAAAGGAAGCATGAAAAATACATTGTGCCCTTTATTCTCTTTGCCAATGTCATCGGGGAGTAATGATTGATCGCCAAGACGTAGATTGTCTATGAGTGGAATACCTGAAATCCAGTTGCCATGGTTAACTTCTCCATTTCCTTGAATGTCGTTTTGGCGACCGGCAAAATTCCACATGAAATATCTCCAATACATGTGATTGAGCTGATAGTTCAAGAAATATTGCAGATTTTGGCTAAATGTGGGTTTTATGCGGTAGTCTTTATGTAATGGATTGCCATTTTCATCAACATAAAGGGTAGCTTCAATATATTTTGTGTTAGTACTGTTCATGCCGGTCCAGTCTTTGTAGGCTTGAACGTGAGCAGGTGATGAGCTATACATGCGAGGGAACAACATGTTTAGCTCCGGAGTCATTTTGTAATCGGTTTTGTTGCCGGTTACAACATAGCGGTCAGGCTCATTGGGCGATTGTTTTACAATCTTATTGTATATTGCAGCACCTTCGTCGGTTATGGCATGAGGGCTGTTACTTGCATCAACTTTATATAAAATTGATGAATTAAATGTTTGCCCATAGAATAGTGGACGCTCGCCATATTGTTCGCGGTTGAGATATGAACTTAGTGCAAATACGTTATCGGGTGAGTTTTGATTCATAGGAGTGTTTGCACTTGAACGAATCAAAAGCAGAGCATAAGATGAATATCCAATGAATATTACAAAAATACTGATAACAGTAATTGATAAAATTCTGATGGGTAATTTTTTGCAAATCTTGAATAGGTAAATAAATAATCCTGCTATAATCAAAATAGGGATTATTATGCTGTTGCCAATGAATGGAATTCCTGAAACTAAGATGCTCAAGATGAAAGATAGTTTGATGCGAGTAGGATTGTTTTGGCTGTATAATTCATAGATAGCCCAAATGAATGACGCTAAAACAATGAGAGTGTAAAGTAGTACTCCGGAATTGTAACTTAGCCCTAATGTGTTAACAGCGAGTAGTTCAAAGTATTGAGCAACTTCGATGAAACCAGGGACAAGACCATAAAGAATTAAGCCTACAATTACACATGAAATCCCCAATGCAATCAAAGAGCCTTTGGCATTGGTATTTTTAAATTTGCGATAATAGAATACAAGTACAATTGCCGGGATACACAATAAGTTAAGCAAGTGTACAGCAATAGAGATGCCTATTACATAGGCTATTAAGATGAGGTAACGATCAGAATGTGGCTGGTCGGCACGATTTTCCCATTTGAGAATGAGCCAGAAAACTAATGCTGTACAGAATGAAGAAAATGCATAAACTTCACCTTCAACAGCTGAATACCAGAAAGTATCACTCCAAGTGAATGCAAGAGCGCCCACAAGTCCTGACCCAAAGATGACAAGCATTTGTGTCAATGAGAAATTGTTTTCTTCATCTTTAACGATGAGCCGGCGCACTAAATGTGTTATTGTCCAGAATAACAATAATATAGTTCCGGCACTAAGAAGAGCCGACATTGCATTTACTGCTATTGCGACATTAGAGGGATCGCTTCCGGCAAAGTTGACACAAAAGCGTGCTGCAAGCATGAAGATGGGGTTGCCCGGTGGGTGTCCTACCTCCAATTTATAGCCTTGTGAAATAAACTCGGGACAGTCCCAAAAACTTGCTGTTGGCTCGAGAGTGAGCATGTAGGTAACGGTGGCAATGATAAAGCATAGCCAGCCGAGTGAGTTGTTAATTATATTATACTTTTTCATTCAAGATTGAAATTGTCGTTCTGTGTTAATAAATCAATCAACAAAGGTATAAATTAAATGCCTAACACACAATTGATAATTCATAATGATAATTAAATACCATTATTTTCAGGATATAAATGCTGTTTTTGCAATTAGCTGTTGCGTTTAAGCGATTCTACATAGTCATCAATGTGATGCAATTTTTGAGGAATATTGATGCGTTGAGGGCATAGAGGAATACATTGTCCGCACCCTATACAGTGATTCGCTTGACGCAATTTAGGGACACTTCGGTCATACCCTACAAGGAATGCTTTACGAGCATCGCGATATTCTTTGTTGCCCTCATTTACGATATATCCTTCATTGAGACACTTGTTGTAATGCCAAAAGACTCCGGGGATGTCAATTCCATAAGGACAAGGCATACAATATTTGCAATCGGTGCAAGGAATTGTAGGATATTGAATCATCAGGTCAGCAGTCTCTTTGAGGAATTGAAGTTCCTCTTCGGTTAATGGCATTAATGGAGAGTATGTGCGTATATTGTCTTGAAGATGCTCCATATAAGTCATCCCACTCAACACGGTCAACACATTTTCGTATGTGCCACAAAAGCGGAACGCCCATGAAGCCACACTCTTTTCGGGCTCACGTTGTTTCAATCTTGCAACGATGTGGTCGGGAACTTTCGCTAATCGGCCTCCAAGCAAAGGTTCCATAATCATGACAGGAATCCCACGTTTCGTTAATTCTTCGTATAGATATTCGGCGTTGGTGTTAGAGGGATTGTTAGCTTTAGCATGTTGCCAATCGAGGTAGTTCATCTGAATCAAAACGAAATCCCATTTTATCTCATCATGAAGCGAAAGCATGTAGTCAAACACTTTTACATCGCCGTGATAAGAGAATCCGAGGTTGCGAATTTTACCCTTTTTACGTTCTTCGAGAAGGAAGTCAAGTATGCCATTGTCGAAGTATCGTTTCTTTAATAGCCCCATTCCATCTCCTCCGCCCACAGAATGTAGCAAATAATAGTCGATATAATCCACTTGCAGATTAGTAAAAGAGTTGTGATACATTTCCAACGATGCTTCTCGGCTATAGTTGTGCATGTTTGACAACTTTGTTGAGATATAGAATTTTTCTCTTGGATGTCGTTTTAGAGCTATGCCTGTTGATTTTTCTGACCATCCTTGCACATAGATTGGAGATGTGTCAAAGAGATTTACTCCATGTTCGATTGCATAATCAATAAGTTCGTTTACAGCATTTTGATCAATGACATTACCATCTTTTGCCGGCTCCTGGAGCCTTGGCCAACGCATACACCCATATCCGAGAATAGATACTTTGTCTCCGGTTGAGGGGGTAGTGCGATAGGTCATTCCTTCTGAAGGAACTGTCTCAGGTGTTGTTTTAGCCTCTTTTGCTTTTTCGGTTGTGCATCCACACAATGCAGCTGCGGTTGCAGTGGTGCCTACACCCATTACTTTAAGGAAATCTCTGCGGGTTATATCTTTATGAGCCATTTTTCTGCTGATTTATAAGATTAAATTGTGTGGTGAACTTTGTTCCCCTCAACATATATTGCGCTGAATGGTCGCACCGGACACAGATTTTCACATGCACCACAACCAATACAGCGTTCAGTATTTACTACCGGAATTTTTGGCGCATCGGGTTTGTCTTTTTGTTCTACCATCATTATCGCTCCGGTGGGGCAATGGCGTGCACAGTTGCCACATTTTACTCCTTCGGCAAAGGAGATACAATTCTCTTTAATCCACACAGCGTGTCCTATCTGGATTGATGATTTTTCTTCTGCTGAAATGGGGTTTATCGCATTGCTTGGGCACACATCAGCGCAACGAGTACATTCGGGACGGCAATATCCACGCTCGTATGACATTTCGGGTTGCATGAGTGTAGCCAAGTCTCCAGAGGGTCTTAATACTTGATTGGGACATGCCGATATACACAATTGGCAGGTTGTGCAATGTTGTGATAGGTGTTTTTGGCTGATGGCTCCTGCCGGAACTATCGGAGTATTGCGTGTAGGTATTTTCTTGTCAAGAATTATGGCAAGCCCCCCATCAACTTTGTTCTTGCGTTTCCTTCTCCTGCGTTTTTGTGCATCAACCAAAAATGTAGTAGCTATTATAGTGCTAATAGATAAAAATGTGCGGCGATTATCATTTGTGGTGTTTTCTTTAGCTCCGCTTTTTTGTCGGCGATAGCTATATTTTATAGCTCCTTGACGGCAATTGTCTATGCAGTCCATGCAAGCAACGCAACGGCTATAATCTATTGCATGGTTTTTGCTGTCGATACATGATGCCTTACATTTACGTGAACATAATGAACAACCATTACATTTTGTAGTGTCTATAACTGGTCGGAAAAGAGAGTATTTGGACAAGAATCCTAATATCGTTCCCACCGGGCATATTGTATTGCAGTAGGTGCGACCATTGCGCCATGCGAGAATTATTAAGACAATAACTGAAATGCTTGCAATAACGAGAGTGGTAATGCTTTTTACCCACACATCAACTCGGTAGAAAGTATAGTTGTTTACTCGTTCAGCGAAGTAGGCCAATAGATTATTCCCCCATTGGTATACAGGAGTAAAAAGGGTTGATGCTATTCGTCCGTAGGTACTATAGGGCGCAATTATAGATGCAATAGCAGTGAAGCCTCCTATTATAGCAACGAAAAATAAAACTAAAGTAATGTATCTCCACCATCTTTTCTCGAGAGAATAGGAAAAGCGTGCTTTTTTCTTGCGGCGTTTACTGCTAATCCATGAAATAATATCTTGGAAGATGCCTAAAGGACATATTACTGAACAATATATGCGACCAAAAAGGAGGGTAAATAATATAATAAGTGCAATAATTCCAATGTTTAAGGCTAACAATGCCGGTAAGAATTGTATCTCTGCCATCCATCCACACCACTCATGTGCTATCCCTGTAAAATCAAGGAAAAGCATTGTTATTGCGATAAAAAATATCGTTGCAAGGGTAATCCTTATTTTCCGTAACATAATAATTGAAGTTTATGGTATCACAAAATTAGTAAAAATAACATGAAAATAAAAAAGCACCCACACATCACTGCGTAGGCGCTAAAAACATGTGATAATAAATTAAATGAACTATATATTTGTTAGAATCGTAATTTGTAAGTAGCACCAATTATATTGATGTAACTTGTTTCTTCTGTAAGGTCTTTGAACTCGCTTGATTTTTCTCCGATATTTATGTCTTTATTGAATTCGTAGTCAAAACGATAATAAACTTCAATGCTGCTACGACGATCAAAACGATATTCTACACCTATTGCTGTGCGTATGTTCTCGATGTATTCGTTTCCTGCATATTTTTTTGTTATAGGAATAACTTTTGTGCCATCTTCCGATACGACATTTTTTGTTATTGATGCGCTTGGCGAATTGAGGGTATTGATGAGTTCTATTGAAACAAATGGGGTTAAAGGGATGTGGCGGAATGCATATTCAGCTTTCAAACGGCTTTTTAGCACCCATTTTGGGTTAGCCTTTTCTCCTTTATCATAAAGTTTATATCCTCCATGTTCTTTTTCGTAGGTTGTGAATTGGCACAACTCACGAAGGCTAAATCTCCAATTTGAATAGGTTTTGTAGTATAGAGTAAATCCAAAAGCTCCACGATGACGAGATTCCCAATAACGATCATAATTTGTTTTGGCTTTACCATCGTGATTGATAAGGATATAGGTATATTTTGCTTGTAGCTTGAGCCAGTCAAGAACAGTATATGAACCACCTATTTCTGTGTACATGCGGTCAAAAGTCCCTAAATTATCTTTGATGCGAAATTCTTGATCCCACTCTATATTAAATTTGCGAGAAAGAGATTTAGAAATATTCCATCCAGCACGAAATTGGAAATCATTTTCGGTGGTTTTATAAATAGGTGGTTCTTCATCTTGTGCAGAAGATGTTGTCCATACAAATGTGCAAATCAATGAAATAGCCAATATGCGTAGTTTTGATAGTTGCATTATAGTTCTGGTTTTAGTTTAGTGATATTGTTTAATGCGGTGTTAGATGTTTCGGCATCTCCTGGATAATAAATTTTGATAAATGCTGCATCGCGAAGGAAATCGACATGACCTATTTCGATTTTCTTGATGTCAAGACCTGTGCGTTGCTTCAAGTCGGCCATGAGTTCATCATGCTTTTCAGGAGTTATTAGTTCAATGCGATCATAAAGGATGAGTTTTGAACTTGTGCTTGAAAGGAATTTTTGGTATTCAAAAAATCCGATGATTAATAGAATTAGCAAGTTGGTAGCGCCAAGGACAGCATAAGAGACACTCAAAGAAAGTCCATTAATAACCGAAATAGCGATAACCATGAACAGGTAAGTCATTTCTTTGATGGGGACAGTCTCGGTACGATAGCGAATAACTCCGAATATTGCCAAAAGACCAAGAGTGAGACCTATTTGCAATTTGATACTTTCTAAAAGGAAAAGCAATAGGAACATCCCGGCAGAGAAGAAGATAAGCGATTTATAATATTCGCGGTTACGATTTTTGCGGTAGTAGCAAAAATGTATCATTATAAAGCACACAAGCATGTGGAAACTGAAACGTAATAATAAGTGCCACATCTCTTCGGCATTCCATAGTTGTGCTCCAAAGAGGCTTGCTACTGTATCGCCGGTATAACCAAATTCATCAGCGATAGATGGGTCAAATTCAGGTAGTTGTATCATAATTGTATTGTGCTATTTTTCTGAGTAATATAATTTTCTTTTTAAATCGGTTGGACTTCGCATCGGGGTTGGTTAATGCTGTGCCAACACAATATTTGCTTATTTTGAATGGCATGATGCGCAAGTCTCGCAATATTTGTCTCATGGTCGAGACATAGCGCCCATCTTGCTTAAGTTCAATGATTATAATGTCATTAAGATTATCGTCATTGTTGTGACTGAAATTGTGGAAATTTACATTCAGATCGATTGTAATGCGTTCAGTTTTCTCTTTATTTACAAGCGTTATGCGAGAAAATTCGGTTGTTAATGCCGGACGTAGGTTAGAAAAGAGATATTTTGTATTTTTTTCTATGAATTTTACTGCTTCATCATTCTGTTTTATCAAAGATGTATCAGTGCAGGGAACAGAAATGCGTATTTTTTTTGTCCTTCCTCGATTGTTTTTATTCTTTATTTCAAGAAATGAAATATCAGATTCTATGTAAGTGCGACTTCTGACTTTTTGACGACAAAGTTTGCGATTGTGGTGCATGGTATACATTTCAAGTGCCGTAGTGTCATAATAGATTGTCGAGTAGCTATTAAGGGCTCCGGTGGTGTATTGCACCATATATTCCATTTGGTGGGCACGCTTTAAAATTTGGGCTAAAGCACAACGAGGAGCAACAAATTTTGTGTCAGTGCGATTCATAAGTTTGACTGATTTCATTTCGTCAAGGCTTATGTGTGGCATCTGATTCCAAATTATTGCTTCTAAATCGTTGTAAACCACCATTTCAGGATTTATTAATCAGAAAATTTATAGTTATACTCTTTTATTGAATACAATTTGCCATTTGGAAGATAGTTGTATTGTTTCTTCTTTGTCCCATCAAGATTGTATTCATATTTTCTGATTCTCACAGGTTTATTTCGGTCGTTATATACGATTTCTTTGGCAACAAGACCATTCTCGCCATAAGTTGTTACGACGCGTTCACGTTGTCCATAAGAAGCATATTCGATTTCTTCGATTTTTCTACCTTGCTCATCGTAAACGGTTAAATGGTCCATCCAGCGATTTTTCCCTTTTGAATCGGTGTTCCATTCGGTTACGGTTAGATTTTTGCGTTTTGCTCGTTTGCTTAATGTTTCAGGACTCACTTCTTGAGCCATTGTGACTGTTGCACACATAAAAGCAATTAAGCAAAGTAGTAACTTATTTCTCATATCAGGTTAAGGTTGTTGTTTACACAAAAGTAACTAATAAATTCTAAAAACCGTATTAAATTTTAAAAAAAGCATGTTTTTGTCGCCATTAAGAGTGATTGTATGGTGTTTTAACTTTGGTTAACAGTTCTGAGAGTAGGACAATTATAAAATAACAACAAGTCAATAGCCACAACATCAGATAAGGAAGAGTATTTTGTTCAAGTGTTGCACCGTTAGAATTAATTCTGATGAAACCTTCCACTCCCCATGTTGCGGGGATGCAGTTTCCAATCCATATCCATAATTTGCTCATCGCATATCGAGGCCAAGTCAATCCTGAAAGGAATAAGAATACAACTGATGAAAACACAACAATGAGCATTGAAGATTCCCTTTCAGTAACAGCACGTTGGAAAATCATACCTAAAAAGATTGACGAGAATAAAAAAGGAACTATGAATAATAGGTAATCGACAATATTTCCTATATTGGGTAGATTGAAAAATATAGGAACAAAATATAGGATATAAATAACTAAAGGAATGTATATTGTAAAGTAGCAAAGTGCTTTTCCTATGATGGTTGCTGTTGCTGGGGCTTTAACAGCAAGAGGATCAATACCTCGGTTCATTAATCGACGTTCATTAGCCCCTCCTCCAAGCATTGCAATTCCTAAAATGAGGCTTTGTTGAATGATTAGAACTAAAATTCCTGGAATTACAAATGAGGCAAATCCTTGTGTTGTGTCGCCAAGTATTATTGATGAGCTATTGATGGGTTGACTATCGGAATTATAAAGTTTTTGTCTGATTTTTGTGCCGGTAGCAAGCGATAAATCGGTCATTGCCGAAAGAAATCCGCGATAACGGATTAATAGGCTCATGTCGGAATAGAATATCACAGATGATTGTTCTCCTCTTCCAATGTTTTTCCCGTAATCTTCAGGGATTTCTAATATTCCGTAACATGCTTTTTGAGCATGCCATTGGCGGGCTTCGTTTAGGGTTGATGCATACCCTATGATTTTTATTGCTTCGGTGGCATCAACCATGCGTGTAAATTCCCGACTTGAAGTTGTGCGACAATTATCGACGACAGCAACCGGGATATCTCTGACGATTTCCGGGTTGTATATTAAAGTATAGACAAGAGGATATAATGTAGGAAGTAAGAAGAAAAAAATCACTACTCCGGCATCGGTAAACACAAGACGAAATTCCCTGCGCCAAACGCGGTAAAGGGAGGTTGTCCATTTCGATATGTTGTGAATAAGGTGTCTCATGCTATGGGATATAAACAGGATGTGAAAGCGCTCGTTTTAATCGAGGTAGAAGAGGGAGAATAACACATGGGAAGGCAATAAGCACGATGAAATACCATCGTGAATAATATAATGGCAAGCCATTTAGGGCTTGGTCAACATATATCAAAAAATAGTATCTCAAGGGGATGATGTAGCTGAAAATTCCGATTGCCCCATACATGCTCTCTACTGGGAATGAAAATCCGGTAATGGAAAATGATAGTATTCCTATGAGAGAGACGATGCTTACGGCTAATCTTAGGTTAGGAATAAGACTGCATATGAAAACTGCAAATGCTTGTGTTGCAATTACAAAAAGGATTATTGCATATATCATTACCAAAGGATTGCAGTGCAATGGAAAATGGTTATAACCATAAAGCAGAGATTGGCAGAAGATGCCAATAATTGAAAAAATTATTGTTTGGGGTAATAGTTTTCCTATTAATGCTCCGAGTATTGAGCCGTTTGCAGTTTTTATCCATTTTATAGAACTGCCTTGTTTTAGTTCAGAACAGATAGAAAATGATGTAACAAGCAATATCATCAGAGCAATTACTCCCGGAATAAAAGAATTACTCAGGTATATTGAGTAATTGGTCCATGGATTGTGTATCGGATGATCTTGGACAACAACAGGCTGTAACAGTGTTTCTACTTGTTGCGGGTTTATTCCTTCAGCAACAAGAGTTGTGAGAACGATATTCCCTGATGTAGATACTGCAATGGTCTTAAATCCTTTAAATGCGAGTGTGCCGGGAATAAAATAGGTGAGATTGGAGTAGTAAGAGATTGTGGGAGTGCGATTGCTGATTGCCTCTTGTTCAAAATCTTCAGGGATAAGGAAAAAACCAAAAATATCACCTCGACCAACTTTGTCCATTGCTTCATTAAAGCTCGTTGCTTGTTCGGCAATCTCTATTGTTTCCATTGCAGATAAAGAACGAGTGATTTTGCGTGACATCGTCGAATTGTCAAGGTCAATAATTGCAGTGGGAACTTTTAGTGGGAGCCCGGGATTTAGTAGACTTAAGAAAAATAGGGACATAGCAATGGGGATTACCACCATCGTCAACAGATAAATGCGTCTGCAAACAAGCCGTTGCATCTCTCTTTTTGCTGTTTCTAATATCCCTAAAATCATAAAAAACTTATGGCTTTTGATAGATGATTGTCATTCCGGGACGAAGATTTTCAATTTTGTCAGTAGGACGAGCTTTTATTTGGAATGTGCGACTATCCCAGTCTCCTGTCGTTTTAGTTGCTCTCCACACAGCATAGGAGCCCATGTCTTTTGAATAATATACAGTTGCCGACGCAGTCTTTTCTCCTAAAGCAGGAATCATAATGGTTATTTCTTGCCCTATTGGTAGATGTTCTAAAAGTTCTTCTCTGACATTAAATGTTACCCACATATCGTGAAGTTTTAGAACACTCATTATTGGTGCACCAAGAGCGATGAGTTCCCCTTCATTGGGATATATTTCGTCAATTTCGCCATCACAAGGGGCTGTCAAATATTGATCTTCAAGAATAGCTTCAACCTCTTTAATACTCCCCCTTGCTGCTGTTACCATTGCGGCAGCACTTGTTTTATCTTCTTGTTGCGCCCCATCAATAGCAAGTTGATATTGACTTTTCGCGGCTTTTTCTGCTGCATCGGCAGCTTGATAAGCCGCAAGTGCTTCATCTCGTTTTTGCGCTGAAATTACATCTTGTTTGTATAATGATTCTATGCGATTATAAGTTTTTTGAGCAATTGTTTTCGCCGCTATCGCTTGTTGCCAAAGTTCGTAGGCCGATTGTATAATTTGAGGACGTGCGCCCATATCAACTTTGCGATTTTGGGCATTGGCTACAGTCTCCATTGCTTCGGCTTGCATGAGTTTTGCTTCGACGAGTGATGAGTGAATGTGGACAAGTGTGTCCCCTTGCTTTACATGATCACCTTCAGAAACATAGAATTTTGCTATGCGTCCAGGTAATTTGCCGGAGACTCTTACGGCGGTGGCATCGGCTTGTCCTTCTATGATTTCGGGCGGTGGCGATAGAAATAAAAAACCGGCAATGGCGAGGAGTGCAACTCCTGCAAGTATGCCACACAGAATAATCATTAATCCTTTTTCCTCTTTTTTCATTGCGTATAAATTAATTGTTTATTAGCGTTCCTAAAGTTTTAGATAAATACACGTTACATAGATAGACCTCTATTTCAGCATCAATGTTTTCGGAATTGGCTTTTAACCAGGCTGTTTGAGCTTCCATAACATTGTCGATAGATAATACTCCCTCTTTAAATCCGGCTTGTGCCATGCGTAGGTTTTCGTTGGCATTGGCTAGATTTTCTTTGGTCATGAGGAGTGTTTTTGCCGCTTCTGTGGCTTTATAGGCGGCCTGATTTACCTGTAGTTCTATTTTCTCTTTGGCATCAGCAAGATTTAATTGGCTGATTGTAACATCGGTCTTCGCTGCTTGATATTTGTTATAGTTGCCTCCCCAGTGCCAAATGGGGATTGTGAGTGTTGCTCCTATGGAAAATGCTCCATTAAATTTTTTCTGAAAGCCGTTGTACATATTTGGATTGCTGAACATATATGAGCCTATGACAGCCAAATTGGGCATCATAGAAGATTGAGCTATGCGTTGTTTTTGCTCATACATCTTTACTCCGAGTTCAAGTGCGTGTATATCATTGCGTCGAGCAAAAACATCTATCATATTATATTCTTTCGCAACAGGGCCCGAATAGGGAGCCTCAGATAATTCCTCATCGGCAAGTAGGAGAGGGGTATTTATTGGTAGTCCGCATAGTTGTGCCAATGCCATGCGAGATAGTGATAATCCGTTTTCGACTTTGGTTAAATCCACTTGAGCTTCATTTAACTTTACACTGACGCTCAGTTCATCGCTTTTTGTAGCGATACCTTCGTTGTACATTGCTTTTACATTTCGGTGTAGTGTGTCAAGCAGATTTACATAGCTCGCAGCTAATTTATGTTTGGCTTTTAGTGATACAACTTGCCAATAGGCGGCATCGACAGCGTAGATAATGTTTTCGGCATCAATATTGTGAGATGTTTTGGCGAGTTCTTCAGCAAAGTGGGCGAGCTTGTTCATCGCAATTATTTTGCCCCCCATAAAAATGGGTTGTGTAATAGTTAATGCTCCAAAAAACATGTTGTGTATGTCATAGGTCATTGACTCCTTGGGAATAAGAGCGACAGTAGAGGGGATATATTGTCCGTCAGGTGATTTAATTGGCTCACCGGTAGCAGGATTTGTAACAAGATTGAAATCATATTTCCCGGTTTCGGGGTTAAATGTTTTTGTTGGAAGCAATTGGTCGCTATCAAAGATTGCTACATCTTTTTGGTTATAGATATATCCACCAGAGAAATCGATAGCAGGCAGATAAGTTGCTAATGCTGCTTTGCGGTCATATTGAGATGAGCGTATGCGCTCTGATTGAATGCGCAACTGCTTATTGTTGGCAAGTGCCATCGTGCGGCAGGAGTCAAGTGATAAGGCTTGTGCTGATGTCGTAATAGCGCAAGAGAACAGTATTAGAAAGATTGTGTTTCTCCTCATAGGTGTAATGAATTATATCATGTTAAGTTTATAACACAAAATAAATATAAAAGGTTGAAATTTTAAAATGATAAAATAAAAAAGGAAAAGAAAATAGGAAAGATGAAAAATGAAAGAGGAGAAAGGCTTTGCATTTTTGCTTTATCCTTTCTCCTTTTTGCTCTTTGCTCTTTGCTCTTTCCTCTTTCCTATGTTATTTAATAATGCTTAGATTTTGTCGACTTCGAGGTCGCAGTTGTGTACTTCGTGCCAAGGAAGACCTTGTTTGTTGAGTTGTTCCATAAATGGATCCGGATCAAATTCTTCTACATTGTGAACACCTGGTTTAACCCATTTGCCTGTCAAGAACATCATAGCGCCTATCATAGCAGGAACACCTGTTGTGTAGCTAACGGCTTGCATGCCGGTTTCTTTATAAGCTTCTTCGTGGCTGCAGTTGTTGTAGATGTAGTAAGTTGTGGGATTGCCATCTTTATCTTTACCTGCGATGCGGCATCCGATAGATGTTTCTCCCTTGTAGTTTTCTCCAAGGTCTTGTGGGTTAGGCAATACTGCTTTGAGGAATTGCAAAGGAACGATTTTAACTCCATTGTATTCCACTTCGTCGATGCGAGCCATACCTATGTTTTGGATAACACGTAGGTGAGTTAGGTATTCTTGTCCGAAAGTCATCCAGAAACGTGCGCGCTTGATAGTGGGGAAGTTTATCACAAGAGATTCCAATTCTTCATGGTAAAGAAGATAAGAATCGCGTGCGCCAATATTGGGATAGTTCAATGGCGCGTGAATTTCAAGCGGTCCGGTAGTTACCCATTTGCCATCTTGATAGTAGCGTCCGTTTTGAGTGATTTCGCGAATGTTGATTTCAGGGTTGAAGTTGGTAGCAAATGCTTTTCCATGGTCTCCTGCATTACAGTCAACAATGTCAAGATATTCCATTTCTGAGAAATGATGTTTTGCTGCATATGCAGTGAAAACGCCTGATACTCCGGGGTCAAATCCGCAGCCGAGTATTGCAGTCAGTCCTGCTTTTTCAAAGCGTTCACGATAAGCCCATTGCCAAGAGTATTCAAAGTGAGCAACATCTTTAGGCTCATAATTGGCAGTATCAAGATAGTTTACACCACATTCAAGGCATGCATCCATGATTGTGAGGTCTTGATAAGGCAGTGCAACATTGATCACCAAGTCGGGTTTATGACGGCGTAACAATTCAACGAGTTGAGGTACACTATCAGCATCTACTGAATCGGTACTGATATTTGATGCTCCTATGGCTTTGGCAATTGCATCGCATTTGCTTTTTGTGCGTGAAGCGATAACTATTTCATTAAAAACGTCGGGGTTTTGTGCACATTTGTGTGCCACTACGGTGCCTACACCACCTGCTCCAATGATTATAACTTTAGACATCAGAATTAAGAGTTATGCGTTTAATAAAAATGTGGGTACTAAGTTACATTTTTTCTTGACAATGCGCAAATATTGCAGAGAGTTTTAAGATCGTTGAAATTCCGATGGCGACATGCCGGTTAGATGTTTGAAGTATTTTCCAAATGATGATTGATTGGTGAAATTGAGTTCATAGGCAACTTGTTGAATGTTTTTGCCTGAAAAGCGTAAAAGGTTTTTTGCTTCGAGGATTACAAATTCATCAATCCATTCGGCAGCTGAGCGGCCGGTTGAGTCTTTTATTATCAGAGAGAGGTATTTGGGTGAGATGAATAACTTGCCTGCATAAAATCCCACTGATCGTTCTTTGCTGTGATATTTTTGGACAAGAGCCATGAAGTCGCGCACATAGTTCATGCGGCGAGATTGAGGTTGTGCTACATCGTCGTCGTCTTCTTCAATATTGCGAGAGGGGCCAAATTGCATCATCTGATATAGTAATGAAGCCATCAGACAACGAGCGATATTTTTTTTATAGATGTGGTTGCTGTTATTTGTCGTATTTAAATATATCAAATCAAGATATTTTTTTAGGTGTGTTGTCTCTTCATCTGAGAGAGAGGTAATGTGCTTTTTTTGATTGGAAAAATTAGTAGTGCTTAAGGCATTTATGTCTAAATTGACATCTTTTAAAAAGTTTAAAGAAACAAAAAGAGTATATGCCTCAAGAGTGTCCGGCTCGATTTTGTTGAAATTAATTATACTATTTGGCCCGGCGACCAATATAGTGTTTGCCGCGACATCATACTGGTCGATGTTTATATCGACACTAAAATTCCCCTTTAGGCATAAAATTAATGTGAGCCCGTTAATGCGTATTGCTTCTTTTCCCGAAGGCTTTTTGTTAATTTCTTTAGGGTCTATATTGATACGTGACAAAACATAGTCTTCATCAAGGTTACTATATTTTGTGGCGATATTTTTAATGTCTGTGAGTTGATGTATTTCTAATTGTCTTATATTCATATTTGTGATTTTTGTTGCAAATGTAGATAAATATTCCAAAATATTTTGTGAAAATAATTAAAATAGGACATTTAGGATAATAAATTATACACATAGATAATTTTGGATGTTGGCATAGTTTATTTTAAATTTGTATGGTTAAAATTATTACAGATGAAAAAACAATCATTATCAAAGATATTACGAGCCGGATTTAAGTATTTAATTCCATTGTTGATTAGTATTGGGTTGTGTTATCTGTTATTTACCGGGGTTGATTTCGGGGAAATGATGGATAAAATAAAAGATGAGAATAATAATCTGTGGTGGGTGGCATTGGCAATGTTCATAAGTATTTTTTCTCATGTATTTCGTGCATTGCGATGGAGAATACAACTTAAGGCTGTAGAAATAAATGCACCATTGTCGGCATTGATAAATAGTATATTTGGAACCTATGCTGTTAATCTTGTTTTCCCACGATTAGGAGAAATATGGCGCACAGGTTACATTTCTCAACGCCAGCAAGCTCCTTTTACTGTTGTTCTTGGCTCAATGGTGGCAGAGCGATTGGCCGATGCAGTAACAGTATTGCTATTGGCAGTTGTAACATTTTTGTTGGCAAGTGGCGAGATTATGGCATTTATCAGAGAATATCCTGCATTTTACAACATGTTAATCACTCTTGTCTCTTCACCATGGTTGTGGGTGATATTGATCGTATCGATAATTGTTGTTTTGTGGGTGTTCCGTCGTTTCCCGGAAAATAAATTATTACTGAAGATAAAGAGTATTGTTAATGGTTTGTGGGAAGGTTTTGCGGCGATTGGTAAGATGAAAGGTAAAGGTAGATGGCTGATATACACATTCCTATTGTGGGGCTGTTATTTTATACAG
Source organism: Muribaculaceae bacterium (assembly GCA_017436845.1). Taxonomy (GTDB): domain Bacteria; phylum Bacteroidota; class Bacteroidia; order Bacteroidales; family Muribaculaceae; genus RGIG4079. Next base: position 225,461 of record JAFSCJ010000005.1, on the reverse strand, counting down.
ATGTATTTTGCCTTTTTTGCGTTCCCTGAAACAGCAGGAGTTGTCGCACAGTATGGTATTGTTGCAGTCTTGGTGTGCTTTTTATTATCAAGTATTGCGATGGGAATACCTTCAAATGGAGGAATTGGTCCTTGGCAAATAGCGGTGATGTTTGGACTGTCAATGTATGGGGTTGGTGAAATGCCTGCTTTGGCATTTGCTAATCTTGTGCTTGGAACACAAACTCTATTATTGATTCTATTAGGTCTCTATGCCTTTATTTCGATTTCTCTTGACCGCAAAAAGAGAAATGAGAGTTGAAAGAGGAAAGAGGAGAGTAGAAAAAGGATAAAGCAAAAAGGGGAAATGAAAAATTGCCCGAAGAGCCACCTCTAGATGTGAGCTACAAACAATAAGCGTCGGGAAGACGCTACGATACAAATAAAAAACCTCACATAGTTAACAAGGTTAAAATGCTCCCCTTCACTAGGGGAGCATTTTTTTTAAGCCTTAAATAGTTCTCTCCCCCTAAGATAGGGGGAGTGGGTTTAAAACCCGAGGGGGTACAATTAATTCTCGACTACTTAATAACTTTTGTTGCTTTGTTGCCTTGTTTCATGATGTAAACACCATTTTCAGGGTTAGCAACTTTGATGCCTTGAAGGTTGTAGTAAACTGCAGGAGCATTGTTGTTAGCGTCAATGTTTTCTATGCCTAAAGATGATGTTTCAACAAGTAGAGTCATTTCCTTAAGATTAACGGTGAAATTATAAATTCCCGGTAATATCATCCATGCATTGGGGTTTGATCCCCCATTTGTAACTGTTGCAGTTTGTCCGGCACTAATGGCTTCATCTTTAGAAGTAGCACCATAGCGAGCAGCTTTGTTTACATCATCCCATGAGCCTGTTGTAGTGTTGAATGAGAAATAACAATGAGTGTTTGTCCCTTCAGGAATAAGCTCAATATCTGATATTGAGTAAACCCCTTCGTCATCAGTAGGATCAAGAATTGCTCCATCAAAAGAAGGATCCCAATTAGCGTCAACTAAGTTTCCGCAAAGGAATAGTGCGTCGGGATAAGAAACAGATGTGGAGCCTCCTTCAAGAAGGATAGTTGCCTTTGCAAGGTCGATGGTAACGTCAAATGTGCCATCTCGTTCAATGGGTATATTGCCACAATATTGAAGATATAAGCTACCAGGTGTCCCGATCATGATGGTTTTGTCATCAGAGCTACACATTCCTTTAGCATTGAATTGATCCCAAGAACCTTTAGTGCGAGAAATTTTGCAAGTTGCTCCATAGTGGTTGTTTCCTCCCATTTCGTAGTTTTGGTTTGTGAATACCACGTTAGCTCGATAGTATGCACTTTTAGTGGCATCGTAGGGGATTTCAAGAGGGTTTCCCGGATTCCAACTACCATCATTGCCTGTCATATAAAGAGGAGTTTCTGTAAGATCGGGTTCCGGTGTTTCTGTTACAGCCTTGAATGTCATAGCATTTAGGTCAACAGTGATAGTCCACACACCAACCCATGGGAGCATGATATCTCCTCCATCTTTGTTTACTGAAAGTTTTACTGTGCCACCATTAGTGATAGCTGCACCGGGGGTGAGATTTCCTGCGTTGAATTGATCCCACGAGCCTTTTGATGTAGAAATTTTGAATGAAGAAGATGCTTCGTCAAGTTCAAGGGTGTAAACTCCGTTGGAATAAGTAAATTCTGCCGGATTCGTAGGATCCCAATTGCCGAGAGCTGCACTGCCTCCCACTGCATATAAGGCTGCTTGTGCTGAAATGTTGCTTGCCATCAATATTGCTGTTGCGACAAGCATAATGTTACGTAAAAGTTTTTTCATAAAATGTAGTTTTAGTGTATGATATAATCTGTGCTGTAAAGGTAATGAATTTTATTTAGAAAGGAAAAAGCAAAGAGGAGAAAGGAAAGTTGAAAAAAGGATAGCCTTTCAGGCAATCATTTTTCCTTTATCCTTTTTCCGCTTTCAACGCTCATTTCTTCTCTCTGTAAAAAATGACAATCCCCATACTCATCGAGCACGGGGATTGTTTTATTAGGGATTGAGAGTCTTTTCAGCTCTCAACTTTCAATTTATTTTACAACTTTTGTTACTTTGTTGCCTTGTTTCATGATGTAAACACCATTTTCAGGGTTGGCAACTTCAATACCTTGAAGGTTGTAGTAAACAGCAGAAGCGTTGTTGTCAACTTCAATGTTTTCTACACCTGTAGATGATTTAGAAACAACTAATGTCATGTTTACAAGATCAACGATGATGTTGTAAGTGCCTGGTTCAACTTTCCATGCATTAGGACTAGTACCACCGTTTACAACTGTCATGCTTTCTCCTACAGTTACAAGCTCATCATTTGAAGTAGCACCATAGCGAGCTGATGTGTTTACATCGTCCCATGATCCAACTGTAGTATTGAATGAGAAGTAAGCCCATTCGCCACCATCAGCACCTACAAGTTCTACATTTTCAATAGCATAAACGCCCTCGTCAGTTGGGTCAAGGATTGCTCCATCGTAAGCAGGATCCCAGTTAGCATCTTTCAAATTACCGCAAAGGAATAAAGCATCAGGGTAATTAATCACTTCTTCAAGAAGGATAGTAGCATTTACCATGTCGATAGTGATATTGTAAGTACCTGCTTTTTCGATTTTTATATTATTGCAATATTGAAGATATAGGCTACATGGAGTGCCGATTATGATAGTGGCATCGTTAGAACTACAAATACCATTAGCATTGAATTCATCCCAAGTTCCTTTTGTACGTGAGATTTTACATTCTATGTTTGTGAATTCCACGCCGGCAATATAGTATGCACCTTTAGTAGCATCATAAGGGATTTCAAGTGGGTTTGCAGGGTCCCAACCATTGTCATGTCCAACGATGTAAAGAGGGTCATAAGAAGGAGCTGGCTCCGGTGTCTCAGTTGTTGCAGTCAATGTAGAAAGGTCGGCAGCAACAGTAATAGTCCACACGCCTGCCCATGGAAGAATGATGTTACCTGCGTCTTTGTTTACAGAAAGATTTACAGTACCACCATTAGTGATGGCTGCATCAACAGCAAGGTTACCTGCGTTAAAGATCTCCCAGTCGTTTTCAGCGCCTGTGCCTTTTGCTGTAGAAATCTTGAATTGAGTAGTGTTTTCATCAACTGTTATTACATAGTTTTCACCATCAAATTCAAATTCAGCAGCGTTTGCTGGATCCCAGTTTCCACCTACATTTTCACCTGTGATGTAAAGAGGATCAGCAGTAGGCACTACAGGAGCAGTGTAGCAGATAGCATATTGAGCAGCAGCCTTAGTAGTGAAATCGTTGTTTTCACGTGGAATAGAGAAACCTTTCATCCATTCACCTGAGTTACCGCAGATATAAATGTTGCCTGCAAGGTCCCATGCGATGTCATTAACGTTTCTTCCGATACCATGTGTGATGGTATATATTTCAGTTAATGTAGGAGTGTTGTCCTCGGCATATGTAATGTCATAAATTGAGAAAGTTGTAGTCGAAGAAGCGATTGCAACTTGAGTGAAATCAGAATTAAAACGGAAACCACCGCCACCGCGAACAGTAGAAGCATCTTTATATATCTCATTGCCATTAGCATCAATATAAACAAGAGCAGGAGATGTTTCAGAAACAGTTGTAGCTCCACGATATTGAGAATACCAAATACCTCCACGATTGTCATATGTTACGTTAACGCTAGAATAACTTGCTGTATATTTTCCAGAAAGAGCAGAAATTGCAGTCGGTGCTGAACTCCAAGTTTGAGCAGTTCCTAAAGAATATTCATCGACTCTTGTTGCTGCAGGAGAATATGTTGAAGGGAATATTCTTTTTTGTCCAGAGAGTAAGATGAGTTTTAAATTTTCTCCTTCTCCCTTAATGTCAAAGCCTTGGTTTGGAGCAGAAATGAATGTGCCATCAGCAAGGGTGTAAGCATATGTTGTAGCGTCAACGGCTCCACCTGTGAATATGGGTTCTAATTTGTTTTCATTGAGGAGTGTATTAGCATCTGCTGCAAATAAGTAATCACCATTGTCATTTTGACGTGTAACATAAATTTTGCCTGTTTTGTCAACTCTGACGCGACATAAATCAGCTCCAGCTGTATTTGCTCCCGATGAATTAACAACGTAGTAATCTAAAGTTAAACCTCCGTTGAATCCATATTTACCTGTAGTTTTGTTTATAATAGGTTCAACAGATGCATCAAAAGCGTAAAGACCAAGGCCTCCACTTGTTGCTGTATTGCTGTGATATTTTTCGTCTGCTGAAGTCATTCCTTCTGTTATATAGATATTTCCAAAAGTGGGATTTTCCATGTTGTTGTCAATATCTACTCCACGTGGGTGATAGAATTGGAGAGCGGCAAATTCTTCCATTGTGGTTTTAGCTTCACCGGTAACTTTTACTTCCCAGTTGTAGCAGCCGTCAGAAAGACCGGCAAGTTCTACTGTGGTAGTGTGAGCGCCTTTTGTGAGGAAATCACCTTCAAGATCAACTGTTTTAACAACTGTTCCTTCGCCACCAATGAGGTTAATTGCTACAGCAGTAGCATCGGCATTAAGAGAGTAATTGATTGTAACTACACCCTCTTCTGATGTGCTAGAAAGTGCATAAGCAAATGGGTTAGCTGTTCCACCTGTTGCAGGAGTAACTGCAGTAGCCGCATAAGCATTACCTGCCATGAGTAATGTAGCTCCGGCAAGCATGAGATTACGTAAAGTTTTTTTCATAAAAATAAATATTAAAAATTGGTATTATTGTTTGCTATGATATAATCTGCGTTATGGTCAATGCCTTTTCATGATAATGGTGGAGTATAGCGGACTCGAACCGCTCACCTCGACACTGCCAGTGTCGCGCTCTAGCCAGATGAGCTAATACCCCAATGTTTTGTACCACAAAGATATATATTTATTTTGCAATACAAAAACAACAGTGATTTTTTTTTACCTTAACAAACTTTAAGGTATTATATTTTCCATACTATTACTTCCTAAGGCTTCGCCTCATCTCCTCTATTTTATTTGCAAAATAGAGGAGATTTTTGAGGAGTATAGTTGTTAAAATCAATACACGACTATATTGATAGACGATGGAGAGTATTGAGGAGATCGCGGTTGATGGGCTTATCGTTTTTGATGGCCTTAGAGAATGGCACATATACGATTTCATCGTTTTTGACACCAATCATCACATTACGTTGGTCATCAAGCAGAGCATCAATAGCAGCAGCTCCCATGCGAGAGGCGAGGATGCGGTCGTGAGCCGTGGGTGATCCACCACGTTGTAGGTGCCCAAGAATAGATACGCGCACATTATATCCGGGGTACTCATTTTTTACACGTTCAGCCAGTGCCATTGCTCCGCCTGTTTCGGGGCTTTCTGCTACAAGAACTATTGATGAGTTTTTGCTCTTGCGGAAGCCGTTTTGAATGAGTTGGGCAAGCTGGTCAACTTCAGTTGATATTTCAGGAATGATTGCTGCTTCTGCTCCCGATGCTATAGCTCCGTTGAGAGCGAGGAAACCGGCATCACGTCCCATGACTTCAATAAAGAATAATCGCTCATGGCTTGTCGCTGTGTCGCGTATCTTGTCGACACATTCCATGATTGTATTGAGTGCCGTATCATATCCTATTGTGGTGTCGGTGCCATAAAGGTCGTTGTCTATAGTTCCCGGCAACCCGATGATGGGCAGGTTAAATTCGTTGGCAAAAATGCGAGCGCCTGTCAATGAGCCGTCGCCACCTATGACGACAAGTGCGTCAATGCCATGGCTACGAAGAACTTCGTAGGCTTGTTTGCGCCCTTCTTCTGTTTGAAATTCTTGGCAACGGGCAGTTTTAAGAATTGTTCCGCCCATCTGAATGATGTTTGAAACATTTTGTGTTTTGAAATCAACGATTTCGTTGGTTATCAATCCGCGATAACCTCTATATATCCCTTTTACCGAAAATCCGGCATATATTGCAGAGCGTGTAACGGCGCGAATTGCGGCGTTCATTCCCGGGGCGTCGCCTCCTGATGTGAGAATTCCTATACATTTAATATCAGCCATAGCTATTTAATTTTAATTTCTATCTATAAGGTACAACAATCTTAAACACAAAGATAGTGCAATTGTCGAGAATTTAATAGTTAACAATTAATAATTAAGCTATTTAATATCTTCCCACTCGGCGTCGATGATTTGTTGCTCGATTTTTGGCTGTTGCTTTTGGGCGTCGGATTGTGTTTCATCGTTGTCGGGTGTGTGCTCAATTTCTTCAAATTCTACATATTCGCCTACGTTGCTGTCAAAGATTTTTTCTTTTACTGTGGAGTGTTGAGGTTGGTTGCGTTGATTCCATTTTGTGCCGGTCGCTTCTTCAAATGCGCGACGTGCTTGCTTGTGGGCCTTTCTTATGGTCCAAAAGAATTTTACTATCGGCCACACGATGAAAACGATAAAAAATATTAGAAGGATATCCCAAAACATAGATTGCAGAATAAAAATGGGGATTATGTGAGTTTTATTTCTCACGAGTGCGAGTCATCACCGAGATGATGATATAAAAACAGATTGTCCATGCAAATCCGGCGATGCCTGTTGTGAGGACAAAAAGTATGGCTGCTACAATTAGTACATAGCGTTTGAAGTTCTCTTTCCAATCAAAGTTTTTGAATTTCAGTGAGAACATAGGTAAGTTGGTGATCATTAGGAATGACATCCCAAGCAGCAAGATGATCAAAATTGTGTTGCCGGGATATTGGTGAGTGTGTATCCATGAACATATCCCAATCCAAAATAAGGCATTTGCAGGAATTGGAAGCCCTCGGAAAGAGGTGGTTTGCAATTCGTCAACGTTGAATTTAGCCAAACGCAATGCTCCAAACACTACGATTGCTAATGCGAAAAAAGATAACCATGAGCCATCGTTATAGCTGTTCATTGTGTTATACATCAATAATGCCGGTGCAAGTCCGAAACTGATGAGGTCGGCAAGAGAATCAAGTTCTTTGCCCACAAGAGAGTATAAGTGGAGTAATCTGGCGGCAGCTCCGTCGCAAAAATCAAATAATGCGGCAGTTCCGATGAAAATAAAAGCCCATTGATAGCCCAATAATACGCCAAATTGTTCATTGCAAGAAAATGACATGATACATGCCATGCATCCTGAAAGGAGGTTCAGGCATGTGATGCTGTTAGGAATCTGAGATTTTATGCGTTTAAACATGTCCTATGGCTTGAGGCGAGCAACCTCGGTAATGCCACCGATGGTTTTGTCGCCGATTTTCACTAATATTTCGGCATCAAGCGGGAGAAATATATCCACGCGAGAGCCAAATTTAATAAATCCCATGTGGTCTTCAATAGAAGCCTCATCACCGGGCTCGGCATAGGTTACGATGCGTCGTGCCATCGCTCCGGCGATTTGTCTCATGAGTATTTTTTGCCCATTTTTTGTCTCTATGACAACAGTTGAGCGTTCATTCTCTGTGCTTGACTTTGGAAGATATGCTGCCATGAATCGTCCGGGGTGGTGCTTTACAAATAATACTTTTCCATCAACCGGAAACCAATTGGCATGCACGTTAAAGACTGTCATAAATACAGAAAGTTGTATTGCTCGGCAATTTAGGTATTCGCTTTCAAATGTTTCTTCGAGGGCCACAACTTTTCCGTCGGCTGATGCAACAACGACATTTTCGCGGTTGCCGTTAAAATGTCGACGGGGAGAACGAAAGAAATTAACTACTACAAGGAAAAGAATAGCCGATACTGCTGAGACCGGTATCGCAACAGGTCGCACATACAGCCACATAGGGATATTGATTGCCAATAAAATTAAAAGCAATATCAAAATAATGTTTGTTCCTTCGTGATGTATTTTGACTTTCATCCTATGGTATTATTTACTATAATCACACAAAGGTAATGGATTTTTTCTGTTTTTGCCAAACAAATTGGTCAATAATTCATTCTATCTCGCAAATAGGCACAAAAAAAGACTGAACAAAAATCCGAAGATTTAATATTCAGTCTCCTCTCTCCTCTGCGGTATGGACGGGACTCGAACCCGCGACCCCCTGCGTGACAGGCAGGTATTCTAACCAGCTGAACTACCACACCAGTTTTTGAGGTGCATCACAGTTTGTTTCTGTTTTGCGATGCAAAGGTATGATGATTTTTTTTATCCTGCAAATATTTTCCAAAAAAAATCGCAATTTTTTTATTTTCTTTGTTTTTTTTGCCTCTTCGAGGTCATATTTTCATATTAATTCAATGCCTGCGGCCGCACATTTGGCGATTTGTTCTTCGGGCCAAATGCTTGCTTGTACTTCTCCGACATGGGCCTTTTGCAACAAGAACATACACAAGCGACTTTGTCCGATACCTCCACCTATCGATTGTGGAAGTTCTCCATTGATCAATGCTTGATGGAAACGTAATTGCGCGCGTTCTTTACAATTGCGCGCTTTGAGTTGTTGTATCAATGATTGAGGGCTGACACGTATTCCCATTGAAGAAAGCTCAAATGGACATTCGAGAATGGGGTTCCAAAATATCATATCTCCGTTTAGTCCCACAAAACCATCGGCATTAGGAGTGATCCAATCGTCGTAGTCAGGAGCACGCCCGTCGTGAGGTTCTCCGTTAGATAATGGGTTGCCTATGCCTATTATGAATACGGCGCCAAATTTTTTTGCAGCTTCTCCTTCGCGGCTTTTGCTGTCAAGGTTAGGAAACATTTCAAACAATTGTTGGGAGTGTAGAAATGTGATTTCATCGGGCAGTTGCGGTGTGATGTGAGGATAGCGACGGTATATCATCAATTCAGTAGCTTTGACTGCCGCATATATTTTTTTGACTGTGGATTTCAAATAGTCAATGTTGCGATCATTGTCGGTAATTGTTTGCTCCCAGTCCCATTGGTCGACATATAAAGAGTGTAGATTGTCAAGTTCTTCACATGCGCGTATCGCGTTCATGTCGGTATATAAGCCATATCCTGGGGCAATGTCGTAGGCTCCAAGTTTTGTGCGTTTCCACTTTGCAAGTGAATGAACAACCTCGGCTCGTCGATTATCCATACATTGGATATTAAAAGAAACAGGGCTTTCAACACCATTGAGATCATCGTTGAGCCCTGTTCCGGACAAAACGAATAGGGGTGCAGTTACTCGACGCAAGTTGAGAGCATCGGCAAGTTTCTCTTGAAATGTTTCTTTAATATCTTTAATTGCTACTTCAGTAGTTTCAGGAAGTAGCTTTTGTTTGTATTTTTTAGGTATGATAAGAGCCATATTTGTACTGTTCTGTTTTAATTAGCGTACAAAGGTAGTCACTTTTCTATTATTTTCAAAGTTTTTCTTGCAATTTGTCAAAAATAAAATAAGCAAGCATGTCGAAATGGCATGCTTGCTTATTTTTATATTAACAGAATGATTATTCAGCTACACTTTCATCCCAAGTACAATCAATAAATTCAAATTGACCGGGGGCAACAACTTCATAACGAATAGTGTGTTGAGATGTTGAGCCTGTGTAAATTGCGAAATTGATTGTGTAAATTACTTGTAGCCCATCGATTGGAGCAGCGTCGGCATGTAATGAGGCAAGAGCACCGGGCATTACTTCACGAGCGAAACGGTCTTTCATTTTTGCAACGATTTCTTCATCGCTCATGCCTTCATATTCAGTAGGATATTGGGTTTTTGCTGCCGATGGGCGCAAGTCAACATTTCCTTGATAGGCCGATGTTCCAGAATAATATTCGTTGTTACCATAGCTTGTTACATAGAATTTACCGCTCTTGATGTCGGTAGAGCCAAGAGGCTTGTCGATGTTTTCGAATACCCAATTAACACATGCTTGGTAATAAAGTGTGCTTATTTCTTGACCTTTTCCGCCTGGCAATGTGATTGTAACGTTTGGATCAAACATCCATTTGCCATTATTTTTGACAAATTGAGCCGATTCCTCTATAACGCCATTGTTAATAGTCCATTCCGAGCCATTGAATACATATTGATCGCAACGATAATAAGTTGCAGAACCATCATAGTATTTGTATAGGACAAATTTAGCAGTCTCGGCTTGAGCATATGGGAACTTGTTTTTGAGGTAAAGAGGAAGATATACTTCAGGTTTTGCCGAAGTAGAAAGGTTACCATAGCTTTGTCCCATTGCTGTGTAGTCAGCAGGATTTAAGATTGCGAAATTAGCGGGAACGCTCCATGAGCTGCCATCGAAATAGTAAATTGCATTCTCTTTAACAGTAGGCACTTCCGCCGCAACAGCACGAGAGCTATAGCTTGCGCTACTTGCACTGCTTGTGCTTTGGTAAAGCATAGGAGTTACACCGCGTTCGTCGGCATATGATCCATAAGAATTGTATTGCGTATCATATTGGATGGCTTTGCCCACCGAAGTGTTTGTTATCTTCATTGAGCCGTCAGCCTTTGTTTCAACTGTCCACACAGCTCCTTCTGCCGGAAGCTCTGAACTTAGATTGAAACTATTGTAAGTACCCTTTTGATACAAGTAATTACCATTTGCGTCAATGATGTAATAACCACCATCAGTGGCAACAAATGTAAACTCAAGTGTTGTTGCATCAGCAAGGTTAAGACCTTCGCCCTCAACGGCTACATCAGTTGCACCCAAATATCCATAGGTCTTTCCTTCAATAGCTGTTGCTGCTTTACCTTCTGCAACCATAACATACGCTGCACCACTTACGATAGATGTAGCTTTAGTGTGAGTATAAGGCTCATATTTTTCATATGCAACAGGAGTTACGCCGCGTTCGTCGGCATATGATCCATAAGAATTGTATTGCGTATCATATTGGATGGCTTTGCCCACCAAAGTGTTTGTTATCTTCATTGAGCCGTCAGTCTTTGTTTCAACTGTCCATACAGCTCCTTCTGCCGGAAGCTCTGTATTTAGATTGAAACTATTGTAAGTACCCTTTTGATACAAGTAATTACCATTTGCGTCAATGATGTAATAACCACCATCAGTGGCAACAAATGTAAACTCAAGTGCTGTTGCATCAGCAAGGTTAAGACCTTCGCCCTCAACAGTCACATCAGTTGCCCCCAAATATCCATAGGTCTTTCCTTCAATAGCTGTTGCTGCTTTACCCTCTGCAACAAGCACATATTTTTTGCCAGTTACAATAGTAGCAGCTTTGACGTGAGTATAGCTTGCTGTTTCGCCTCCTACAGTAGAGAAAACAGGCTCTTGGTCAGATGTTTTGTAGTTGACAATAACATATTGACCTGCCTGAGCATCGGGATATTGGGTTTCGAGAATAGAGGGGATGTTTTTAGCTGCTGTGTGAGAAGGAGCAAATGCCGAAACGAAATCTTCTTCGCTACCCCACACTGCTTGATAGTCGGCCTCTGTTACTTCATATTCTTTAGCGGCTGACGCTGCTGAAATTTCTTCAGGTAGATTAGTCGCAACTTTATAAGTTACCTTTACAGCCGAGCCATTGTCAAGAACGAAGTAGGGAAATTTAGAATCACCTAAGTATGCGGGGATATAATCTTTTGCTGTGATTATATCGGTAAAGTAGTGTTGAGTCCCAACGGCTTTTAGCGCATTGGCATTTTCTTCGCCGGCAAGTTCTTTGTTTGTTGCATTTGCAGCGATATTGGCATAGTCGGCATCAGTGAGTGTGTACTCTATAGATTGTACGTCGGTGATAGCGGGATCATCATCAAAACCTTTGAGGTGTTCGTTGTTCCAGCTATTGTCGTCGCAACTTGCGAGAGCTGCTATGCATGCTCCGGCAAACAATATGTTAAATAATTTCTTTTTCATTGTGTTCATTTCTTTTAGGGATTAGAAATTAACTCTCATTTTCAAAGAGAAAGTGCGACCAAATGAGTAGAATACGCGATAAGCGTCTTCCCATGAGCCTTTCTTGTCGGTGTTTGTATAAGCATCCATAACATAGTTATAGTCAAATAGGTTGTAAACGTTCCCGTAAAGTGTGGCGTTTACGCCTCCAATCTTAAATCTATAACTTGCTGAGAGGTCTAATTGTTGTCCCCAAGGAATTTCCCAAGGATCGGCAACGTTAATGTTTGCTCCCGGAGAATAGCTGCTTGAAGATATCTGATAGTCAGAATAGTTGCGAGCATTAACAACCCAGTCGGCTCCAATGCGGAAGCCTTTGAACGGACGGAAGTTCACACCAAGAGATGCCGTTGTTTGAGCTGAGCCCCCAACTTTTACACCTTTTTGATTGAGTGTAGCTTTGGCATGGTCATCGGCAAGAACGCCTGATGCGATATTACCGCGAAGGTCGGCAAGAGGTTGTCCGTTTTGATTGTAGAAATAACCTGTTGCGTTGCTTGACCATTCCCAGTCACCCCATGAGAACATACCTTCAACATCAAACCAATTGAATGGACGATAGGCAAATTCCAATTCAATACCCATGTGGCGTGCATCAACACCTTCCATGTTGAAATAGTAACGGTCGCCTGCATGATCGCCTGATGTGATATCTCCTGAGCGGGTAGCGGTTTTGTCCATCCAAGTAGTGTGGTAGGCATTCACGTTTGCACTGAATACAGGAGAGTGGTATCCGTAGCCAACTTCGTAGGACATAATCTTTTCGTTGATGGCATTGGGGTTAGTTGCGTTGCTCACGGTTGAAGTTAAGAACGCACCACCGGAGAAGAATGGCGCACGGCTGATGAAACCTGCGTTGGCATATACGTTGTGGTTGCGGTTGATGTTGTAGTTAGCTCCTGCTTTGACTGTACCACCCAAGAAGTTTAGAGATTCAGATTTTTCGTGAGCTTTGTCATAATAGAAGTGGTCAACGCGCCAGTAACCGGTGTTGCTGATTGATCCTGCAAGAATTACATTAAGTTTGTTGTCAAGAGCAGTGTATTCGGCTTGAGCATAGGCTCCTTCTTGATGGGTGTGTCCGTCGTAATCGCGATATACGATGTCTCCGACACCAAGTTTTTCATATTTCCAATTAGGATCAGCTGCAGCTGCATTGTTCTCAGGTTTAACACCTTTACGGCTGCTGTCATCCATATAGTAATCACCATCATATAGGTCGATGATTTCATTGTTGTGATGTCCCACATAGTAACGAAGGTCGATACCACCTGTAAATTTCAACTTGTTAGGAATGAATTCATTCTTGTAGGTGGAAACAAGTCCATACCATTCGTGGCTGTTGTTTGACTGGCTCATGATCATGTTAGATCCGGTTGTGCTATTTGCATTCATTTCTTGAATTTTGTCGTATGCAAAAGTGCCATCGGCATTGCGGAATAATGTATTTACAAGACCATTAGTTGCTCCATACCATGAAGAGTAGCTGATAGATGTCCCGTTGTAGGTACCACGACCTTGACCGGAGTAACCTCCTCCTGATGCAAATGATACATATGCAGTGGTAGAGAGAGATGATTTATAATCTATTTGCCAGATGTGAGCAAGAGAGATTTGTGGTTTGTGGTAGGTGTTTAAGTTAGAAGAGCGAACATTTCCGTTCTTGTCATACCCGAAAGTGGGGTTATACTTGTAAGGGCTGTCGCCATCCATATATTCACGCACGTTTTGCCATTCGTTGATGGTGAGACCATCGGCTGAGCTACGTTTGTTGTGCTTTTGAGGAGCTCCAAATGCGGTTAAAGAAAGTTGGTGTTTGTCGTTAAGGCGTTTAGACACGTTTAAGAAATAGTTGTAACTATTGAAGAATGTGCCTTGAACATATCCATCTCCCCACTTGCGAGATCCGAGTAATGTAATCGCCCATCCATTTTTCATTAAACCGGTTGAAAGTTTAACTCCATAGTTATTCATGCCATCATTTCCCATTCCATACCACACGCTTCCTCCTTTTTTTGCGTCAAGAGATTGTGTGATGATGTTGATTGTTCCCCCAACTGAAGGTGCCGACAAGATTGCCGCACCAAGACCGCGTTGAGCTTGCATGCTTGATGTTACATCAGATAGACCTGCCCAGTTAGACCAATAAACACCACCCCATTCCATGTCATTGATGGGAATACCATTGATGAGAACAGCTACGTTGGCCGATTTGAACCCACGCATATTGGTTTTTGCATCACCAAAACCGCCTCCATCTTTTGTTGTCCACACACCGGGAGTGGTTTTTAATACTTCGGGGAATTCTTGGTTGCCAAGTTTTACATCGATTGTCGATGCATCAACTTGTGAGATTGCGACAGGGGTAACGCGTGTACGAGCTACCGATTGGGTAACCACAACGTCTTGAAGCATTTGAGTTTCTTGCTCCATCTTGATTGTTCCCATGTTGGCTGCTACGTTTGCGGTAACAGGTTTGTAGCCCACAAATGTAATAGTTAGTGATTTTGTACCTTGTGGAATCTTCACCGAAAACTTTCCGTCAAGGTCAGTTGCTCCGGCGGCTGCGCCATCGGTGATGGAAACAGTTGCCCCGATAACAGGCTCGCCGGTTTCGTCAATAACAGTACCGCGACAATTAACATCGCTTGATGCCGCAAATGCGAATGTGCAAGTCAGTGCGATTGCGGTTAAAACGAGAAAAAGTCTCTTCATGTTGATTAATAATTAGTTAAGTGTATGAATTAATATAAATTTAAAATGCAATAAGAATTTTTATGCAAAAGATATGTAATTATTCCTATTAACTACAAAAATAAGCAGATTATGTGAAATAACAAAATTTAAAAGAGAATTTATTTTTATGTGAAAATTTGCTAAGTTTGCAACATGATAAGTTGTGCGATGGAGAAGTTAATGCAATACATATGGCAACATCGATTGTGGTTGCAACAGGATATGCACACAGTCGATGGTCGAGTCGTGCAGGTTATTGATGTCGGACAGTTAAACACCGATGCGGGACCTGATTTTTTTAATGCCAAGATAAAGATTGATGGTGAAATGTGGGTGGGTAACGTGGAAATACATGTGCGAGCCAGCGATTGGTATCGCCATCACCACGATGCCGACAAGGTGTATGACTCTGTTATTTTGCATGTTGTGGGGAAAGATGATGTGCCGGTCAAGCGTAGTAATGGAGAGGCGATTCCGCAATTGCGCATGCCTTGTTCTCCCGATTTTCATAAGCGATATAATCATTTAGTGGGGTGTTCAGGCAGTGAGTTGCCATGTAGTGATGAAATATCGGCTATGCCGTCTATATATGTTGCCGACTGGCTTTCCTCTCTTGCGCATGAGCGATTGTACCGTAAAGTGGAGCATATAAAAGAACTGTTGGATAGATATTGTGGAGACTGGGAAGAAGTGTGCTATATTGTAATGGCTCGAAGTTTGGGTTTTGGAGTCAATAGTGATGCTTTTGAACAATTGGCAATGAGTTTGCCGTTGCGTTTTATGGGAAAACACAGCGATTCGCTACTGAGTATTGAGGCATTGCTATTCGGGCAATCGGGTTTATTGGAAGATCTCCCGATTGATGCATATGTAAAAAGCTTAAAAACTGAATATGAATTTCTTGCTCATAAATTTTCGTTGAGAAGGAATGAAAATATCAGATGGAAGATGGCGCGCATGCGTCCAACAAATTTCCCTCATCGTCGCATTGCGTTACTTGCCGAAATGATTTACGGTGGCTATAGTATGATGTCTAAGATGGTTGCAGCGTTAACCGAAAAAGAGGCTCAAGAGTTGTTTGATATAAAATTATCGGGCTACTGGGCTTGCCATTATACTTTTGGAAGCGAAACCCCTCATGAATTAAAAGCCTTAAGTAAGGCTTCGATAAATATCCTGTTGGTAAATGTTTATGCTCCATTGGTGTATGCCTATGGAATGATTAGAGGGGAGGATCATTTGTGTGATAGGGCTGTGTCTATACTGCAGTCATTGCCTTCAGAAAGAAATGTGATTATAGACCTGTTTAAGCGTGCAGGTATAGATAGTAAAGATGCATTTTCATCGCAGGCTTTGATTCAGTTGAGACGCGAATATTGTGAAAAACATAAATGCTTGTATTGTCGAATAGGGCATCGAATGCTATCATTAAAAAATGCAAAAATCTAATAAATTGGGCGGGATGGCTTATACGAGGTCGTATTTTAAGTAATAATAATTAATTGAAACACTTTTTTAGTGTTTTGATAACGTTATTTGATATAACTTTACACTTTAATAATTATAGCAATTTATGAAATACCTGAAATCTATTTTTATATTGTTGGCAATATTGTGTTGTCCGGTGTTGCTTCATGCAGAAAAAATCATAGTTGGTGCAGAACAAATAGAGCGATATGTGCCATTATTGAAAGGGAAAAAGATCGCTATCTTATCCAATCACACAGGAATGGTAGGAGATAAGCACACTCTTGATGTGATGCTTGAAAATGGGCTTAATGTAACTACTATATTCTCACCGGAGCATGGTTTTCGTGGGAAGGCTGATGCCGGTGAACATGTAAGCAGTTCGGTTGACAGCAAAACCGGAATACCCATTGCGTCGCTTTATGATGGAAAAAAACGCATGCCGGCTAAGGAAGTAATGGATAATATAGACATTATAGTTACCGATATTCAAGATGTGGGTTTACGTTTTTATACCTACTACTGCACTATGACCGACTTGATGAATGCGGCAATTACATATGGGAAAGAATTTATGGTGCTTGATCGTCCTAATCCCAATGGGATGTATGTGGATGGCCCCATTCTTGATATGAAGTATGAATCAGGTGTGGGGAGATTACCTCTAACGGTTGTACATGGAATGACATTGGGCGAAATTGCGATGATGGCCAATGGTGAAGGATGGCTGAAGGATGGCAAACAGGTGCCGTTGACCGTTATTCCTTGTGAGGGTTATACTCATCAATCACGATATGAATTACCAATTGCTCCGTCGCCCAACTTGCGAGACATGAAAGCGGTGTATCTCTATGCGTCGACTTGTTATTTTGAGGCAACTCCTGTGAGCTTGGGACGTGGGACCGATAGCCCATTCAAAATCTATGGACACCCCGACATGACAGGCTGTGATTTCTCGTTTACTCCTCGTAGTGTCGATGGCGCAAAAAATCCTCCTCAACTTAATAAGAAATGTTATGGACGCGATTTGCGTAATCTTGATGATGAAGATATAATCAAGGCAGGAATAAATTTAGAGTATCTTCTTGATGCTTATCATAATTTAAAGATGCCTACAGATAAATTTTTCCGCAGTTTCTTTGAAAAACTCATTGGCGACGGAAATATTCGCACAATGATTGAACAAGGTGCAACTGCCGATGAAATTCGTGAAACATGGTCTGATGATGTAGAGAAATTCAAACAACAAAGAAAACCCTATCTGCTTTATGCAGAGTAAATAACAATATATTAAATACCCAAAAACATGACACCGAGTGTAGTAATTTTTACAATAATAGGTTATTTTTGCCTATTGTTTTTAATCTCATTTTTTGCATCACGCAAATCTGATAATTCAACATTCTTTACCGGAAACCGCAAGACTCCATGGGTTTTAGTATCAATTGCAATGATTGGTGCGGCAATCTCCGGCGTAACATTTATTTCGGTTCCCGGCATGGTGGTAAATAGCGGTTACTCCTATTTGCAGATGTGCTTAGGATTTATCGTTGGGTACTTCCTTATCGCGTTTGTTCTTGTTCCTATGTTTTACAAGCGTAATTTGGTGTCAATTTATGGATATTTAGGAGAACGATTTGGCGTATCGACCTATAAATCGGGTGCATGGTTTTTCTTTATTTCAAAAATGCTTGGAGCATCGGTGAGATTTCTTGTTGTGTGTGTCGTGTTGCAAAAACTTGTGTGTGACCCATGGGGAATACCATTTTATGTAAATGTTGTTGTAACAATAGCATTGATATGGCTCTATACAATGCAAGGAGGAGTGAAAACATTGATTTGGACCGATACATTGAAAAGTTGTTGCTTGATTTTGTCGGTAATCTTGTGTATATATTTCATTGCAAAAAATCTTGGTTTTTCATTTGGTGAAATGATAGGTGCTATTACTGCCGATGAATCGTCGCAAGTATTTTTCTTTGATAATCCCAAGGAGGGTACTTATTTCTGGAAACAATTTCTTGCAGGAGTATTTATGGTAATTGCAACAACAGGTCTTGACCAAGATATGATGCAACGCAATCTTGCTTGTAAAGATTCAAAAGAATCTCAAAAAAATATGATTGTGAGTAGCATCATGCAATTCTTCGTTATTGCAATGTTTTTGATTTTGGGTACATTGTTGGTGATGTATTTGAATCAAAACGGTATTGAAATACCAAGCAAAACCGACGAAATTTTTGGTCTTGTTGCGTCAAATCCGGCAATGCCGATTGTCGTTGGCATATTGTTCATCCTTGGCTTGATTGCCGCCGCATATTCAGCAGCAGGCTCAGCGTTAACATCTCTCACAACATCATTCACTGTTGATATTCTCGACGGACAAAAACGATATGATGATAATCGATTGACAACTGTCAGAAAACTTGTCCATGTGGGAATGTCGGTGATAATGGGAGTAGTAATTATCATATTCTATTATATGAGCAATCAAGATGCGATAAGCGCAGTATATACATTAGCATCATATACCTATGGTCCAATACTTGGATTGTTTGTATTTGGAATGTTCTGCAAAAAGGCTGTAAGAGATAAATTAGTCCCTGTCGTGTGTGTCGCCGCTCCCATATTGTCATGGGTAATTCAATACTCGCTTGACCAAATGTGTGGGTATAAGACAAGTTTTGAGTTGCTTATAATAAATGCATTAATAACCGCAGTAGGAATGTGGTTGTTGTCGCTTGGGAAAAAGAAGGCGATTATATAGAAAGATAGATAGTGTAGAAATCATAACCAAGTATTATAATTATAGCCATTATGTCAAGAGATTTAATCAACCGTTACGTTTGGTTGATAGATACAATTAAACGCTATGGGCGTATGACTCGTGAAGAGCTGAACGTCAGATGGAAGCGTTCTCCGTTTTCAAATGGGGAATCCTTGCCACGTCGCACATTTTATAACTATCGCCTTGCGATAGAGGAGATTTTCAATATTAATATAGAATGTGATACGTCCACATTTGAGTATTATATTGACGATGCTGATGTTTATAACGAAAGTGTAACCAATTGGTTGCTTAATTCTGCAGCGATGAGTAATGTGTTGAGTGATTCTCGAGATGTGTCAAATCGCATATTTCTTGAGGATGTGCCATCGGCGCGAGAATATTTGTCGACAGTAATAGATTCATTGAAAGAAAACGTTGCGATAAAGTTTACTTATCAGCCGTTCACACGAAGTAATGCATCACATGATATTGTAGTAGAGCCATATTTTTTGAAAATTTTCAAGCAGCGATGGTATGTAACCGGTCGTAATGTCAAAGAGGATAAGATAAAGACCTATGCGCTTGACCGCATGAAGGATGTGCTATTAGAACAGACAAAATATAGTATTCCTGAGGATTTTGATGCTGAGTCATACTTTAAACACTCTTTTGGTATAGTATTTTCACAAGGAGAAGTCAAGCATGTGGCAATAAAGACGAGTGCACGTCAAGCTAAATACTTTAGAGCACTGCCATTACACTCGTCTCAACAGGAGATTATACATGATGCCTACTCAATTTTCTACTACAAACTGCGCATTACTCCTGATTTTGTACAAGAGTTGTTGTCTCATGGTCCGCAATTAACGGTTATAGACCCACCTGAATTGAAGGCAATGATGGTAACAAGCCTGCAAGAGTCTCTTGCAAATTATGAAACCGAAGCTAAAAACAATCCAACACCGCCATCAAGTGTAGTATATTAAAAATCCCTCAATAGAGGGATTTTTTTAATGGGCTTCAAGCCAATTGTTTCCTATTCCGGCGGAGACGATTAAAGGTACGCGACCTTTGTAGGCATTCTCCATGTTGCGTTTGATTAACTCTTGCATGGTGTCAAGCTCGTTGGGTTTGATGTTGAATACCAATTCGTCGTGCACCTGCATAATCATCCGCGATTTTAGTCCTTTTTGGTCCATTTCGTTTGCAATATTAATCATTGCAATCTTAATAATGTCAGCGGCACTACCTTGAATGGGAGCATTTATGGCATTACGTTCCGCAAAACCACGCACGACAGAGTTGTTTGAGTTAATACCCGGTAACATGCGTTTGCGCCCTTTAATAGTTGTTACATAACCATCATTTTTTGCTTGAGCGATATTGTTATCCATGTATTCGCGCACTTTGGGGTAGGTGTTGAAATATCCGTCAATGAGTGTTTTTGCTTCTTGTCGGGAGATTCCCAATCGCTCTGATAATCCAAATACCGAAATGCCGTAGATAATACCGAAATTGGCAGTCTTTGCATTGCGTCGTTGGTCGTGAGTAACATCGTCAAGAGCTTCTTTATATATCTTGGCTGCTGTAGCTTGATGAATATCAGCTCCTGATAGGAATGCTTCAATCATCTCTTTGTCTCCGCTTAAATCCGCGATGATGCGTAGCTCAATTTGAGAGTAGTCAGCAGAAAAGAAAATGTCTCCCGGATCGGCAATAAATGCTCGGCGAATTTCACGCCCATCTTCGGTGCGCACAGGGATGTTTTGTAAGTTTGGATTGGTAGAAGATATGCGTCCTGTTGCGGTAACCGTTTGATTATAAGATGTATGGATTTTGCCGGTCTTGGGGTTGATAAGTTCCGGTAACGCATTTATATATGTTGTTAGTAGCTTGCGTAAGCCTCTGATTTTTAGGATGAGGTCAACAAGTGGATGTGAGGCACGATGCTTCTCAAGGATTTCTTCAGTGGTAGAGTAGGCACCTGTCTTGGTGCGTTTTGCTTTAGGATCTATCTGCATTTTGCCAAATAGGATTTCTCCCACTTGCATGGGCGAACCTATATTAAACTCGCATCCGGCAAGGTGATAAGCCTCTTGCTCCATTGTGTGAAGGCGTTCAGTGAGTTGTTGAGATAGTTTAGCAAGTTCGCTGACATCAATGCGTACTCCCTCACACTCCATTTCCGCCAATACTTTGATGAATGGTAATTCTATTTCATTCATTAGAGACGAAAGGTTTTCTTTTTCAAGTTCTTGTCTCAAAATGTGGCTTAGACGTAGTGTGATATCAGCTATTTCGCAACTGCGATTTGGTGCTTCAATGTCGTTTATCTCAACGTGTTTTTTGCTTGTTGAAGAATCATCGGTGTAGTCGAGTGTACGATATCCTAAATAGGTGAACGCCAATCCCGACAAATTATGGCGCATCTCCGGCTGCAAAAGGTAGTGTGCAACCGATGTGTCATAATAATTAGAGGAGAAGATAATTCCTTCGTTTTTTAAGATAATATAATCACGTTTGATATCGTGGCTGATTATTGTTGTGTTGCTTGAAATGAATAATGGGGTAATAGTAGCGATAATTGCGGTGCGAGTCTCTTTATCGGCTGGGATGGCGATAAAAGTCGCTTCCCCTTGCTTGGAGGCAATGGCAATACCTTTTAAGCGTGCTGTCATTGCGTCAATCCCCGAAGCATGGATATAAATCCCTATTTCAGAGTAATTTCGAGCATTATTGACAATTGCACTAATCTCGGCAAGAGATGACACTGAAGAGTAGCTGTTGTTAGATGCTGATGCTACAGGTGTAGTATCAATAGCATCGGCCATGTCAAACAATGAAGGCATTGCATCAATCACAGCAGGTTGTTCAATGGGCTTAGTTGATGCCACACGACTTGATAGTTTATTGATAAATGTTTTGAATTCAAGTTCGGTATATATCTCAATCAGTTTGTCGATATTTTCCTCTTTGCGAGCCAAGTTCTCTATTTTGATATCTATAGGGACATCGGTTTTGATTGTAACGAGGTATTTTGAGAATTTGATCTTTTCGGCATTTTCAATGATTTTTTTCTGTAACGAACCGGTGATTGAAGCCGTATTTTCAAGCATGTTTTCAACCGATCCCCATTGAGAAATCAATTTAACAGCAGTCTTTTCTCCAACTCCTGGACAGCCGGGAATATTATCGCTTGCATCACCTTCAAGAGCAAGCAAGTCAATTACTTGATGTGGCGATGAGATGCCATATCGTTCACACACCTCTTTGACACCGCGTATTTCAAACCCTGCTCCTTTCAACGCTGGGCGGTACATTAAAATTTTGTCGGTTACCAATTGACCATAATCCTTGTCGGGAGTCATCATATAGGTAGTATAGCCCTCTTTCTCTGCTTGCTTTGCAAGAGTGCCTATTACATCATCGGCCTCATATCGAGGAATCTCAATTACCGGGATATTGTAGGCTTCAAGGATATCTTTGATATAAGGGATTGCTTTTGTTATATCTTCGGGCTGAGCTTCACGTTGGGCCTTGTATTCGGGATATTCCTCGTGGCGGAAAGTGCCACCCTTGGGGTCAAAGCACACAGCGATGTGTGATGGATTTTCTTTGCGTAAAATCTCGTCAAGAGTATTACAAAACCCAAATATTGCCGAGGTGTTAAGCCCTTTTGATGTGATGCGTGGCGCACGAAACAGGGCATAGTAGGCACGATATATTAAAGCGTAGGCGTCTAAAAGAAAAAGTTTTTTGTTCTCCATTGTGGAAATAAGATTATAAATTTCCGATAAAATTAGTAATTATCATGCAGTTTTTTGTAATAAAAAGAACTTTTGGTGCTTAAAAAGTTAGCAAATATCACATAAAAATAGCTTTTTATATTATTTAATCGCAATTGTATTGTAAGTTTTGCTAATTTTGCAAATTATATAGAGATATGTCTGCATTAGAATCAATACAAAAGTCTATCGCTCCTGAGCTAAAAGTTCTCAACGAAACCATCGTTGAGTCTCTTGCTACGTCAAATGAGCTGATGAACCAAATTGTAGAGACTTATCTTAAGACCAAAGGGAAACAGATACGCCCAATCCTCGTGATGCTGAGCGCCAAGATGTTTGGCGAGATAAACAAAGATGTAATTTCGGCAGCTGCAGCAGTTGAAATGCTTCACAATGCATCGTTGATTCACGATGATGTGGTTGATGACACCAAAGAGCGTCGCAAAAATCCTACGATAAATAGCATTTGGGACAATCACATTGCTGTGCTTGTAGGGGACTATTTTGTGTCGGCGTCATTGTCTCAGGCAATAAGCACCGGAGATGTGCGCATCATTAAGTCCCTTTCTGAACTCGGTTCGATCTTGTCATTGGGCGAAATAGACCAAATCTATAATGCACAAACTCACATCTTGAACGAGGAGGCTTATTTCAACGTAATCAAGGCTAAAACGGCATCGTTGTTCATGTCGTGTGTTGCAATGGGGGGATATGCGGTAAAAGCTTCTGATGAAGATATCGCACGCTTGCGTCAGTTTGCTGAATTGTTGGGAATGTGCTTCCAAATTCGCGATGACATTTTTGATTATTTTGAAGACGAAAAGATAGGGAAACCCACAGGAAACGACCTTCGCGAAGGTAAAATCACATTGCCTCTATTGAGCGTTTTGTTGCGTGAAGACTTGTCCGGACACAAAGAGATGCTTGAACTCTCTCGCAAAGAACAGCTCTCAACTGAAGAGATTGCAACATTGATAGAGTATGCCAAGGCTAACGGAGGTATCGAATATGCCTATAAGGCTATGGCACGTTTGCGTACACAAGCAATAGCGATAATGGATCACCTTCCTAATAACGATGCACGTCAGTCATTTATTGACATCTTTGATTACATCATTCATCGTGACATTTAAATCTCGCTTTTGTTTTTAATACAAAAAATGTGTAGGAATAAATAAAATATTCCTATATTTGTGTTATAGTTATGACGGCAGATACTGTCGCATAGTGAATTAATTACATTAAAAATAAATTGTTATGGGAAATAATGGAAATAGTAATGGTCTCGGAACAGCTGGATTTATATTGGCTTTGCTTGCACTTTTAGGATGTTGGGTTCCCATCGTGAATTGGATTTTATGGTTCCTTGGAGCATTATTTTCTTTTATTGGGGTGTTTAAGAGTCCCCGCGGTTTGGCAATTGCCGGTTTAGTGATATCATTCATTGGAGTAATTATAATAGTAGCTCTATTAGGTGCAATAGCAGGTGTGGCTGCTGCGGTTTCATAAGTTTTAGAAGGGAATAAAAGATGAAAAGAATTATTTTATTGATGGCAGGTGTGATGCTTGCTACTATGGGTTATGCGCAAATGTCGCAAGAAGATATAATCAAGAATTATATAATTGACATCAATGAGAGCGTCGAATTGATGCAAGATGCCTCAGAAGCATGGAACCAAGGCGAGGCTTTCAGTGAGTTTATAAAAAAATTTGCTTCTGATGAGGAGTTTATGAATTCGCGCATACGTTTGACAGCTGCACAAGCGACTGAATATAAGGACTTGCTCGTTCCATCAAACTTTGAAGCAAAACATCCGTTCCAAAAGGAAGATGCTGAAGAGGGTGAGTTGTTTTACCAAATGTGGGGTGAGATGCAATGGGGTACAGTGCATCTTGATTGTGGGTGGATGGATTCTTACTATACTCACACATTTGAATTCAAGCGCAACGGCGGAAAGTGGTACCTTACCAAGATTGTTCCCGGCGAATAATTTATGAGAATAGCAATACTAATAGATAATTGCCCCTCAATAGATAACCCATGCTTGAAATGCGAGCATGGGTTATCTGTATATGCCGATTGTGGTGATGTGAGTTTCCTTTGCGACATGGGCTTGACAGCGGGCTATCGCGAAAATGCTTTGCTCATGGGGGTTGACTTGCAATCAGTGGATTTTGCAGTGGTATCTCATGGGCACAACGACCACACCGGTGGATTGGAAGATTTTTTGCACTCCTATGCCAATGTTCCTGTCTATCTGTCGGGAGATGTGATGGCTCACAGGTACTACTCCACTCGACATGGAGCAAAGAGAGACATCAGCACTCAACAGAGTTTAGTAACAGACTTTAATAGCCGATTGCTTACTATTAATGAAAGTCGCCGGGTGAGTGAAAATATTGCGATTGTAAAATGTGAGTGTAATTATTATTCTGTCCCGCAAGGGAATCGTTTTTTAATGAAAGATGATGGGAGGGATGATTTTTCTCATGAATTGTCGATTGCAGTAAAAACTGATGCAGGATTGGTGATAATCTCGTCATGTTCGCATTGTGGAGTGATGAATATTATTGAGTCGTGCCGCCAATTTACAAAAGAGGATAGAGTTGTGGCATTTATAGGTGGATTGCATTTTGTAGATGGCGATTGGACTGATGATGAAGTTGCACAATTTGGTGATGATATAGAGCATTATACACCAGAAACGAAATTTTATGTGGGGCATTGTACCGGAGATAAAGCTAAACAGTTATTATCCAATCATCCAAATATCACAATTTTCCACACTGCCCAACAAATCATAATATAAAACAAACGAAGAGACGGCGCCAATGGCGCCGTCTCTTCGTAGATTCAGATATTAATTATATTATTACTTTCTTCACAATGGTAGATCGGGCATTTTGGATTGAAACAATATAAATGCCGTGAGGAAGATTTTCTGTGATGAAATTGTTTTGAACGTTTGTGATGTTGTATAAAACAATTCCGTTAAGGTTAGAAATCGATATGTTGCAATTTACCCCATTAGAAAGGTCAATGGCTATAATGCCATTATTGGTTGTTATTGCAATATCTTTGATGAAGTTGTCTTCAACTCCATTAAAATCAGTTCCTTCTATATTGGTGAAGAAATCTCCCCATTCGCTTAGTTTATAATCTTCTACTGATGAGGTAGGACACTTAATAGTTATTTTAGAGCAATCAACGCCATAGAATGGATCTGTATATGTTTCCCATGCGTCAAATTCTGATGGTGTCGATCCTAAGCAATTGATGGTTGTCAAGGCAGTACATCTGAAAAATGCGCGGTTTCCTACTGCTGTTAATTTGCTTGGAAGAGTAATAGTAGAGAGTTTTTGGCAATCGGCAAGAACAGCATCAGTAAGTTGGGTTACTCCTTCTGGAATAGTGATTGTAGTGAGTTTAGTACCTGCAAATGCTTGTTCCCAAATTGCTTCAATCGAATTAGGTAATTCAACTGATTCTAATTGAGAATAGCAGAAACTGAATGCGTCAATTCCGATGAAATTGTTAGGAAATGTAACAGTTTTAATATCACATCCATAGAATGCTCCACCCCACACAGCAACGCAACCATCAATGATATCATATTTCTTAGTCTCAGTAATACGAGGATATAGATATATGAAACGTTTATCGGAGGTATATAATGCTCCATCAATTATAGTAAATGTACTATTGTCATTAGCAACACTGATTGTTGACAACTGAGTATCATTGAAGGAATTTGCTTGGATAGCATTGACATTTTTAGGGAAATGTATTGCTGTTAGCCCTGTATTTTGAAATGCTGCTTCCTTGATTGTCGTAACGCTTTCAGGGATAGTGATTTGTGTTAATGAAGTGCAATCTTGAAATAATCCCATTGGGATCTCTGTCAATCCATTTGGAAGGGTTATTTGTACAAGTGCAGAACAATGTTCAAATGCATACATTCCAAGTGTGGTGCATGATGTAGGGATGTTTAGAGTAGTCAAACTACATTTATAGAAAGCTCCTTGTCCTATCTTTTGCAATGTGCTTGGTAGATTTATTTCTGTTAAATAAGTACATTGAGAGAATGTTGATGCTTCGATTGCAGTAATCCCTTCAGGGATAGTGATTGATGCCAACTCTGTTTTATAGAATGCATATTCTCCAATTGCAGTTAAGTTTGAAGGTAAAGAAATTGATGCTAAAGGAGAGCTACGGAATGCACCATATCCTATTGTTGTTATTGAGTTAGGTAGAGATATGTTTTTGACGTTACTCCAATAGAAAGCATCTTTCTCAATAGAAACAACAGTATAGTTAATACTATTATTAGTTGCGATTTCAGGAATAGAGCAATCAACAATGTCATTAGATGCAGATGATACACCAACAGTGTTTTCCGATTTAATAACGTAAGTTATCCCATTTAGAGTAAATTCATCGCCAATGGCTGCGTTTGAAATAAAACAAACGCAACCAAGTATGAATGATAGTATCAAATGTCTCATGATTATTTACTTAGAACTTTGTGTGTTGAAACACCGTTTTCTGTTGCTAACTTAACTATGTATAGACCTGCTGGATAACTAAAGCTAACTTGTGCAGAATTATTGTTTATCACGTCTGTTGCAATAATATTTCCACAAGTGGAAACTATTTGATAGTCTTTTACGATGCAATCAGAATTTACAACAAGAGTGTTACCTTGAAGAACGCAAGATGTTGAACCTTCGCTTACGATGTTTTCGATTGATGTTGTTGTTTCAAGTTTATCTGCGGCAAACATTGAAACAGCACTATAAGACATAAATATTGCAATGCGAGATTTTTCGTTTAACGAGAAAATACCATTACACCATTCTGTATTTGTGAATGTTGGTGCCCAAGTGATTTCTATGGGATTTTCGTCAATAGTAAATGAGCCGTCAGAATTCTCTACTGCTTTGTATGCTTTTACGTCCCCTGTAGTGTATTCTGAATATGTTCCACGTGCAGTAATCATAATATTACCAGAAACAATGGGAGAAATCATGTAGATAGAATATTGGCTTGGGTATTCACGACGAGGATTTGCATTTTCGTAGATAGTTATTGCTTTAGTGCCATCAATTTCGGTGCTAACGAAATAATCGTTGTGGATTTCTGATAATTCATAAACATAGTCGTATATGTCATAATCATAAGTGCTTTTGATGTTATAGCCTATCCATTTTTCAGGAAGTGATTTGTCTTCAACATCAAATGCTTGTTGATAGCCAGTTGGAGCAGTCATTGATGTTCCTGTCAAATTAACCTCAAATTTGCCTGCTTCGCCTAAATCGATTGACAAAGTTTGGTTGTATGTACCATCGATTGTTGGAGCAAATGTAACAGGAATAGTTACAGATGTTAAAGAAGGAATGTTTATAGTAGTTTCTTCTACAGAGAAAGGTGCTTCCATGCCTGAAATTGTTCCAGTCAAGTCAGAGGCGCCGGTGTTAGTAATTGTAAATTCTTTAACAGATGTTTCATTAGTGAAGATTGTTGAAAAATTTACATTTTCAGTAGAAACTTTAGCTCCATATTGAGCAACATCTTCATAAGTGATAGTGACTTTTGGAAGGAATCCTTGATTATACTTAAATGAAGAATTATATCCGTATGTAGCATTTATTTGCCCTTCTATCGCTTTCCCATAAAAAGGGATTTGCATATAAGTACTACCGGTAACGGTATTTTTGATCTCAACAACAAGGTTTTGACCTGTATAAGCAATTGGTGTTGATAAAGTGAATTCAAGAGTGTTCATTGTTTCATCGCCTGAAACAGCGCCATTAAATCCTTCTTTAAAATCGGCAGATATATAAGCTTCATTGTCTTCGGCAAGTGAAGAAAATTCAACTTCACCCAATGAAACTGCCATATTTGAATTCCATGCGTTAGAGTATCCGGCATTATAGAATTTGAGACCTGTAATTTGTTTCCCTTTGATAGCTTCTAATTCTGATGCAGGATAGATTACTTGTGATGTCGCTGATGCATTATCCAAATAGTAGAAATAGAATGGAATGTATTTATTCTCGTCGGTACCATCACATATTGTAATTGTTTCGGCATTGGCAGAGATACTAATTCCAAATAATGTAACTAAAGCGATTGTTGCTTTAACAAATTTAGAGTAGAAATTTTTCATAAATTTTAAATTAATAGAATAAATATGAGGTATTTTTTTTAATAAGAGCGCAAAGGTAACTAAAAAATGCGACTTATGGCAAAAAAAGAATTAACGTTTGTATATAAAAAAGAGGAATTTGAACAATAAATGAGATGAGTATTAAATGATTATAAAAAAAATAGCAGATTATCTGCTATTTTTTTATGCGGAAAGATTGATTATTTCATCTTTTTGGCAATGTCGGAGGGGATTGCTTTTTTGTTTACTAAGATGCTAAGAGTCTTTGCATAGAAATAAGGCTCTGAAACATAGAAATAACCATCATAGACTTGGTTGGTGTCCCATGAGTTTTTAACCTTATAGTATTTGTTTCCCTCTTGGTCAACAGCTTTACCTACGATTACCATGCCGTGGTCGTCGGTTGTTTCAAGACGGTCAAACATTTCTTGACGAGATTCTTGAGTGATGGTTTCTTCTTCAACCGGACCCTTAATGTCATATTTTGAATCTTGGCGGTCTTTGTCAGAGAGCTTTACCCAACGAGCAAGTTCGGTTGCATCCATATCGCCCTCGCCTTTACCTTTTGGCATAACTGCATATCCCTTGCGCCATTTAAACCCGCCTTCGCTCACATCGGCTGCCCACACAAGGCTGTATCCGTTGTCAATGGCATTGTCAACGATGGCTTTAAGTTCTTCCATTGGGACATTTTGATATTGTCCCCAAAGCCAATTATCGGCAACTTCAAGCACAAATGGTTTGTAGAATGGGTGGTGAGTAAATGAAGAAATGGCAACGTAGTTGTCCATTGACAATCCGAGAGATTTGGCATAGGATTGAGGAGTATAAGTTTTGCCATTATATTCAAATGTTTCGGGAACTTTGCCGAAATAAGCATCAAGAATGCCTTCAAAACCTTTGAACCATGCTGTAGTGAGTTTTTTATTTGGGTTGGCATTTATTGATTTGATATAGGCCTGAAGCACTGCATGAAGTTCTCCATGAGTGTGTTTTTCTTCGCCATATCCAAGACCGTTGTAAACTTCTTCGGGTATTGCTCCATATTTTTCCCACACATAGGGAACATCAAGGATGCTACCACCGGGAGAAAATGCTGTTGAGCCATACATGCGCACATAGCGGATTGCTTTTTCCAAATAGCATTGACGCACTGTAAACATTTCAGAAAGGTCGAGTGAGTCGCCACCTGCTTTCATGATTTCATCTTCAAAGTGAGATGTTCCTGCAAAGCACCAACATGTCCCTGATTTGTTTTGGTCTTTTACTGAGGTCGTTTTTACAACTTTTACATCGGTAAATTTGAAGCCTGTGCTATCGGCTTCTACAATTTTGTCGTCGGCAACGGCATTAAAAGCGACTGCCAATGTAAGTACACTGCTAATAAGATATTTCATATTTAATGGTATTTTGTTTGCAAATATACAATAAAGAACCGAAAGAGATAACCATTATTGAAAATCAATGTATTTATTTGGTATAAAAATATTGTCAGTAGTAAATTTTTAATAACTTTGCACAAATTACTACTTATTTACTACCAATCATTACTAAAAGATGAACAAAATACTTGAAAAGGAGCATTTTTCAGAGAAAGTTGTAAAACTTGTGGTGGAAGCTCCAATGATTGCGCGTTCACGCCGTCCCGGACATTTCGTTATTGTCCGTGTAGGCGAGCATGGAGAACGCATACCATTAACTATTGCTGATGCCGATATTGAAAAAGGGTCAATTACTCTTGTAGTGCAAGCTGTGGGTGAGTCTTCAGCAAAAATATGTGCCTTAAATGCAGGCGACTATCTTACTGATGTTGTGGGTCCTCTTGGTAAAGCTACTCATATAGAAAAATTCGGTACGGTGGTTTGTTGTGGCGGAGGTGTAGGAGTCGCTCCATTATTGCCAATCATTAAAGCGATGAAAGAGGCTGGGAATAGAGTGATTTCTGTTCTTGCCGCACGCTCAAAAGACCTCATCATCTTAGAAGATCAAGTGCGTCTTTATTCCGACGAGGTAATAATTATGACCGATGATGGCTCTTATGGACGTCAAGGCCTTGTTACAAATGGCGTAGAAGAGGTTATTCAACGAGAAAAAGTTGACCAAGTCGTAACTATTGGTCCGGGTATAATGATGAAATTTGTATCGTTGTTAACCAAGAAATATGAAGTTCCTACAGTGTGTTCGCTTAATACAATCATGGTTGACGGAACGGGCATGTGTGGCGCATGTCGTATTACTGTTGGCGGTAAGACTCGTTTTGTGTGTATCGACGGACCGGAGTTTGATGCACATCAAGTAGATTTCGATGAAATGTTGATGCGCTCGCGCTCGTATAATTAATAATTCAATAAGAAACTATCGTTATGAGCAATAATATAACATCGGCTCCTCGCGATGCGCAATGGCGTGAAGAGCTACGCAAAAAACTTAGCGCAAAAGAACGCACATCTATTCCTCGTGTGAAAATGCCGGAGTTAGATCCTAACTATCGTGTTACTTGCAATGAGGAGGTCAACCAAGGATTGAATGCCGAGCAGGCTGTCGTAGAGGCTTCTCGTTGTATGGACTGCCCCGATCCTCAATGTGTTACAGGCTGTCCTGTAAATATCAACATCCCCGGTTTTATCAAGAACATTGAGCGTGGCGATTTCCAAGCTGCTGCAGTGGTGTTGAAAGAAACAAGTGCATTGCCAGCTGTGTGTGGTCGTGTGTGTCCTCAAGAAAAGCAATGTGAGTCTCGCTGTCTTTACCATAAGATGAAGAAACAGCCGGTGGCAATCGGTTATCTTGAACGCTTTGCTGCCGATACTGAACGCGAGAGCGGAAATATCGCCAAACCTGCGATGGAAGCTCCCAATGGTATTAAGGTTGCAGTTGTGGGATCAGGCCCTGCCGGGTTATCATTTGCCGGTGATATGGCAAAAAGGGGATATGATGTAACTGTATTTGAAGCATTGCACGAAATAGGTGGAGTGTTGAAATATGGTATCCCTGAATTCCGTTTGCCTAACGCTGTTGTTGAGGTTGAAATCGACGGATTGCGTGGTATGGGCGTTAAGTTTGAAAAAGATTGCATCATAGGCAAAACATTATCATATGACAATCTCCATGAAATGGGATTTAAAGGAATCTTTGTCGCTTCGGGTGCGGGATTACCTCGATTCATGGGTATTCCCGGAGAAAATCTCAATGGTGTGATGTCAAGTAACGAATATCTTACTCGCGTTAACCTCATGGGTGCCGGTCGTGCCGACTGGGATACACCGGTGTTGCGTGGGAAGCGTGTAGCTGTAATAGGTGGTGGTAACACTGCTATGGACTCGGTGCGTACAGCTCGTCGCATGGGAGCCGAAGTGGCTATGATTGTTTATCGCCGTAGTGAAGATGAAATGCCTGCACGTGTAGAAGAGGTTAAGCATGCCAAAGAAGAGGGCGTTCAATTTCTCACACTTCACAACCCCATTGAATATCGTGGAGATGACAAAGGTCGTGTGAACATGATGTTATTGCAACGCATGGAACTTGGAGAGCCCGATGCAAGTGGTCGCCGTTCGCCAGTACCGGTAGAAGGTGCAGTAGAAGAAATCCCTGTTGATTTGGTGATTGTGAGTGTCGGTGTATCACCTAATCCGCTTATACCAAATTCAATTCCTGAACTCGAAGTGTCTCGTCGAGGAACAATCGTGGTGAACGAAGAATCAATGAAGTCATCACTTGATGACATCTATGCCGGAGGCGACATCGTGAGAGGTGGAGCAACGGTTATTCTTGCTATGGGTGATGGACGTCATGCTGCAGCCTCAATGCACGAAGCATTACAAAAGTAAATACGAATATTTAATAAGTGAAAGAGGCGACTTGCGAAATGCAGGTCGCCTCATTTGTTTGGTAATATTTGAAATAAAATCCAGGTAACCGAAATCCATTTCATTTTTTGCGGGAAAATAAAAACGGAGAGAGTTTTTCAACTTTCTCCGTTTCAGTACCCAGACCCGGGATCGAACCGGGATGGGTTGCCCCACTGGTGTTTGAGACCAGCGCGTCTACCGATTCCGCCATCTGGGCTTTTGTGGCGACAAAGGTAGGTAAAGTTTTTGATGTGTGCAAGTGTTTTTTGTGGTTTTTGATGGTAAAGGGCAAAAGTTTGTGAAAATATGTGGGCTTATAGTGTGGTGTTGCAGAATTTTCATTAAGTTTGTATTCATGAGGTGTTGTGTATATCACAAACAAAAAGAAATATCGATAGAAATGCAATATAAATAAATCCTTAAATTTATGGAACAACTTGCCATATTGAAAAACGATCCTTGGCTTGAGCCTCATGCTGAAGCGATTGAGGGACGTCATAATGATGTAATAAAGAAAGAAACTGAACTTGTTGCTGAGAGTGGCTCGCTCAATGCGTTTGCCAATGCTCATCATTTCTTTGGGCTGCATCGCACAAAAGATGGAGGCTGGGTGTTTCGTGAATGGGCTCCTAATGCAACAGACATTGTTTTGATTGGGGATTTCTCTCAATGGCAGGAACAGGTAAAATACCGATTGACCAACATTGGTAATGGAGTGTGGGAAGTTAAGCTCAAGGCTGTTGACCTCAAGCATGGCGATTTATTTAAAATGATGGTGCATTGGGACGGCGGTCAAGGAGAACGTATCCCGGCTTATGCCACTCGCGTTGTTCAGGATGAAGTGTCAAAAATATTCTCTGCACAGGTGTGGGCTCCGGAAGAGGAATATAAATGGAAAAAGAAAACGTTTAAGCCCAATACCAGTCCATTGTTGATATATGAATGTCATATAGGTATGGCGCAAGAGCGCGAAGGTGTGGGAACGTATGTTGAGTTTCGCGACTTGATATTGCCACGCATTGCTGCCGACGGTTATAATGCTATTCAGATTATGGCTATTCAGGAGCACCCCTATTATGGCTCGTTTGGCTATCATGTGTCAAGTTTCTATGCTGCATCAAGTCGATTTGGCACTCCTGAGGAGTTGAAATCGCTGATTGATCGAGCTCACGAATTGGGGATAGCTGTGATTATGGACATCGTTCATTCTCATGCAGTGAAAAACGAGGTAGAGGGACTTGGCCGATTAGATGGTAGCTACAACCAATATTTCTATGGAGATGATCGTCGCGAACATCCGGCGTGGGATTCGCTCTGTTTTGACTATGGAAAGAATGAGGTGTTACACTTCTTGTTGTCAAATTGCAAGTATTGGCTCGAAGAGTTCAAATTTGATGGGTTTCGCTTTGATGGAGTAACCTCGATGCTTTATTACAACCATGGGTTGGGACAAGCATTTGGAGGATATGAAGATTACTACAATGGCGGGCAGGATACCAACGCAATAACCTATCTCACGCTTGCCAACAAGCTCATTCATGATGTCAATCCTCATGCAATAACCATTGCAGAGGAGATGAGCGGTATGCCCGGTTTGGCAACAAAATTTGAGGATGGAGGTATAGGGTTTGATTATCGCATGGCGATGGGTATCCCCGATTATTGGATTAAGATGCTCAAAGAAAAGAAAGATGAAGATTGGCATCCGACATCAATATTTTGGGAATTGACCAATCGTCGTGCTGATGAAAAGACTGTCAGCTATGTTGAGAGCCACGATCAAGCATTGGTGGGGGACAAAACGGTGATTTTCCGTTTGATTGACGATAAGATGTATTGGCACATGACCAAGGGAGACGATGATATGACCGTAGCTCGTGGTATTGCTTTGCACAAAATGATACGTCTTGTAACGTTGTCAACGATTAATGGTGCTTATCTCAACTTTATGGGTAACGAATTTGGACACCCTGAATGGATTGACTTCCCACGCGAAGGTAACGGGTGGTCGCACAAATACGCTCGTCGTCAATGGGATTTGGTTGACCGCAAAGAGTTGAAATATCACTATCTCAACGATTTTGACAATGCGATGATTACGCTGGTTAAAGGTGAAAAGAAATTTGAAATCTCTCCGGTGGAAAAATTATGGGAAAAAGATGACGACCAAGTATTGGCATTTAAACGAGGCTCTTTGGTATTTGTATTTAACTTTAACCCATTTCAGTCGTTTACCGACTATGGTATTCTCGCTCCCGGAGGAGAGTATGAAATTGTAATGACGACAGATAATCCTGACTTCGGTGGATATGGCAATATTGATGAAACAGTGAAGCACATTACCCAAGTGGATAAACTATATAAGCCACATGGAGTAGAATGGTTAAAGATGTATCTGCCGGCACGCACAGCCATCGTCTTGCGACAAATAAAGAAAAAGCGCAAACCTTCGGCATGTAGAAAGAGTTAAAATAATTGTGTAGAGGATATTTGTCCCCATTTTGATTAGTCCTAAATAAGTATCAATTTCCGTAGTGCTTATTTAGGACTAATCTTGTAGGGAAAAACTGTCAGAAGATTGAGCTGATATATATAAATGTTATTTTTTTTAAATATGTTAACGATATTGGTGCTAAAAGGGTTGTATCTTTGTGGTGTAATTTTTATGAGGAGGTAAAAGACTCTATTTTAGAGGAAATATTATGAAAAAAAGATTGATATTATTAGCAATAGCTATATGCTCGCTTGTCGGGATACATGGACAGGTAAATGAGTATAATTCGCAAGGGTTTCTCACTCGTGGAATACTCATGTATAATGCTCGCAATTATGCCGGATGCATAGACCAATTAACTCATGCAAAATCCTTGCTTTTGACTCCTTCGCAGAGAGAGGATGCTGACTATTATTGTGCAATGGCTTCGCTTGCTGAGGGGCGTGATGAGGCAAAAGCGTTGTTGGCTGAGTTCCTATCGAATTATGGCGCTTCTCCAAGAAAACCGGAGGTGTTGATGGCGATGGGGGATTATGAGTTTTTGAGAAAGAACTATGGCGTGGCATTATTGGAGTATCAAAAGGTGGATCCGGAACAATTGAATGACGCTCGCAATGAGGAGTATCGCTATCGAGTTGCTTATTGCCAACTATTATTGGCGGAGTATGATGCTTCCGATGCGGGATTTAAGTCGTTGAATAAATCCCAACGTTATTCCAATGCTGCTCGTTTTTATGAAGGATATATTGCATACTGCAAGCGTGATTTTGATACCGCATTTAATCTGTTTAGCAGTGTTGATTCATCTACGGCACCGGCTAACAAGGCTGACTATTATTTAAGTCAGATATATTTCATGAGGGAAGATTACAACAGGGCATTGTCGTTATCTCAAAATCTATTGTCACAGAAGAATATTGATGCGTCTTTTGTGGCTGAATCTAATCGCATAGCAGGAGAATCGTTGTATAATCTTGGAAAGGAGACAGAGGCATTGGAGTACTTAAGGCGATATGCCGATATTGCTGAAAATCCATTGCCATCAGCATTATATATTTTGGGTGTAAGCGAATATAAAGCAGGAAAATATACTCAGGCTATTGATCATCTTACTCCGGCGACAGGGTGTGATAATGCAATGGGGCAGAGTGCCTATTTATTTATTGGGCAGTCCTATCAGAAAGAGGACGACAATGATGCGGCATTGCTCGCATTTGAAAAGGCTTCTCGCATGTTTTTTGATCCTATAGTGCAAGAAACAGCGTTTTATAACTATGCGATTGCGAGTCAAAAAGGGGGACGTGTACCATTTGGCAATTCGGTAGCAATTTTCGAAGAATTTTTGCTGAAATTCCCTCAATCGCAATATGCTCCGGATGTGCAAGAATATGTTGTTGCCGGATATATGGCGGAGAAAAATTATGAAAAGGCACTTGAATGTATAAAGGGGATAAAGCAACCCAATGCTAATATTCTGAAGGCAAAGCAGCAGGTGCTGTATGCTCTTGGACAGAAAAATTTCTCAAACGATAAAATCACACAAGCTATAAAATATTTTTCAGAAGCAAAAAACCTATCTTCTCAAGACAAAGAAATTGCACGAGAGTGTGATTTGTGGATTGGCGATTGTTACTATCGACAAGGGAAATATTCTCAAGCATCGGCATCTTATTTGAACTATTTAAAGCAAGCTCCGGCAACTGCTGAAAATATCTCTGTGGCTTATTATAGCTTAGGATATAGCCGATTTGCTGAGAAGCGATATGACGATGCGATAGTGAATTTTGAGAGAGTAATAAAAAAGTCTGCAGGGTTGGATAAAACCATTGTCGCCGATGCCTATAATCGAATAGGGGACTGCTACTACTATAATGGAAAATTTGAGCAAGCCAACAGCTATTATAGCAAATCCTATGAGGCAAATCCGGCATCGGGAGATTATGCCTTGTATCAAAATGCTTTGATGAAAGGGCATGCTCGTGATTATGAAGGCAAAATAAAGGATTTGGACAAATTGTTAAAAACATTCCCCTCATCAAAATTAGTTCCTGCGTCATTGTTGGAGAAAGCAGAGGCTTATTTGGCATTGAGAGATAATGAAAAAGCGATAAAGACCTATCAGCAATTGACTTCAAAGTATCAGTCAACACCTCAGGGACGTAATGGATTGTTGCAAATGGCTATTACTTACATGAGCATGGGTAAGAAAGATAATGCAATACAATCGTATAAAAAGGTGGTGGCCGATTTCCCCACAAGCGAAGAGGCCAAAGTAGCATCTGATGACTTGAAGCGCATATATGCCGATGATGGGAAACTTTTGGAATATGCCCAATTCTTAAATTCGATTTCTGGAGCACCGAGCATGGAAGTAGCCGAGATGGACGCGTTGACATTCCAGGCTGCTGAAAAGGCTTATTTAATAAATAATGATAACGCAAAAATGATAGTATATGTGGAACAATATACTGAGGGGTTACATCGCCCACAAGCATTATACTATTTGTGCGCAAGTGAAATGTTGGCAAAGAATGATGAGGGGGCTTTAAAATATGCAACTGAAATTGTTGAGAAATACCCCGATGCTGAAGTGTATGAAGATGCACTTGCGATAAAGACTAATGCTGAATACCGTCAAGGAAAAGGCGAAATTGCACTTGAAGGCTATAAGGAGCTTGCTCGACGTGCAACAAGTGAGCGTAATCAAATGTTTGCACAAATGGGAATAATGACAATCTCTCGTGATATGGGTAATCATGAAGATGTCGTTGAGTGTGCTGATAAATTGTTGGCAATAGACGCAATTGATAATGATGTTAAAAGAGAGGTGGAATTTGTTAGAGCCTATTCTCTAAAAGAGTTAAATCGCAATGGTGAGGCTGAAAAAGCATGGAGTGAGTTGGCGCAAGATGTTAGTGATATTCATGGGGCAAAGAGTGCCTATTATTTAGGGCAACACTATTACGATAATAATAAAATGGCTACTGCTCGCAAGACAATAGAGGCTTTTATTGAGGCTAATACCCCTCATCAATATTGGCTTGCAAGAGGATTTATATTACTGTCAGATATAAATCGTCGTGAGGGAAAAACTTTTGAGGCCGATGAATATCTCAAAACGTTAAAGGAGAACTATCTTGGTACTGAAGATGATATTTTCAGAATGATTGATGAACGGCTTAAATAATATTGAACAATGAGAGCTATATATATAACAGCGATGTGTGTTTCTGCGATGTTTATGTCGTTGTCAGCACAAGATTTGAGTAAAGAGATTACAATAGAAAAAGAGATAGTTCCGGAGCATCGCTCAGCAACCAAGCTTGATGTAGAGCCTAAGAGTGTTTCTCGCACGATGACAAAGAAAACGCCGGCATTTAAAGATCGGCACACAGCATCGGAAATTCAGGCTAATATTGCCACACTTGAGCCGGCATCATGTGGAGACACATTGAAAAATTTGAAATATCGCGGATATGTCGATGTGGGATATTTTCCCATCTATAATTCTGTGGTATCAGCCGGATATCGTTTTCTTAATACGGAAACAACTCGATTAAATGCGTGGTTGCAATATGATGGAAAGGTTTATGATGCCGAAATGTTACCAGACGAAGAATTGACATTGCGCTCTCATATGATAGAATTGGGCGCGTCAGTATCTCATAAGGTTAATCGTTTTTCATGGGTTACTGCCGGAGTGGATTATTCCTATAATCATTATAATATTCCAACGGAAATATCAAGTTATAATGAGAGTGTTAATGATTTAGGATTAAACATTGGCTGGAACTCACAAGCAGGAGTGTTGAAATATAATGTCGGGATTGATTTTGACCATTTTGCTTATGGGCAAAATGGCTATTATTTAGACGAAAAGGCAAGGCCGGTGAGAGAAAACCTAATTGCATTTGCCGGCAGTGCAGTAATGCCTTATGCTGAAAATCTAAACATAGGATTAGATACAAAAATCCATATTGTAAATTATAATAGGAATAACATTTTATTGGCTGATACGTTGGGGCATTTAAAACTTGGTGAGGCTGATGCCCCGAGCTATAGCATTGTCTCATTAACTCCTCGTGTCAAGTATAAAACAGCCAATCTAAATATTAGTGCTGGGGTGAAAATTGACCTTGCTATAAATGATGGTAACGCATTAAATATTGCTCCTGATGTGAATTTAAGTTGGGCCCCTGTTTCGTATGTTTCAGTTTATGGAACACTCGGCGGAGGGAAACACATAAATACATTGGCATCGTTGTTTGACTACATGCGATATGCTGCCCCTATGTTTGCTTATAATTCATCAACAATACCACTTTCGTTCGATGCCGGAGTTGTTGTAGGACCGTGGAGAGGAGCTTACATTGAATTGTTTGGAGGATATGCTAAGGCTGATGATTGGTTGATGCCAAGCAGTGAGAATATGACAAATCTCTATGTTGCTACAGATGTCAAGGGCTGGCATGGTGGAGTAAAGGTCGGATTTAACTATCATGATATAGTGG
The DNA here is from genome assembly GCA_017436845.1 of Muribaculaceae bacterium. Taxonomy (GTDB): domain Bacteria; phylum Bacteroidota; class Bacteroidia; order Bacteroidales; family Muribaculaceae; genus RGIG4079. The sequence goes on along the minus strand of JAFSCJ010000005.1, from coordinate 185,795 downwards.
ATTTCAGTATTAGATATGAAGCAGCGTCACAAGATTTAAATAAAGGATATTATTTGTGGCGCGATAGAGCTAAAAATATTTTAAGTCTCTCGCTACAAGTAACACCAATTAAACCGCTTGATATAGTTGTTGGTTATGAGTTGAGGAAAGACCGATATTGCAATATCTCAACAAATGAACTTTGTGAAATGGGCGATGCTGAAAATGTATCGATAGGAGCTAATTATCAACTGAAGGAGAGATTAGGTCTATTTGGACAGATTGAAAATTTATTTAATAACGAGTATCTGATGCCAGGAAATATTCCTGTACAAGGGATAAATGCTCTTGTGGGAGTGAATTACAAATTCTGAAATATCAAGAATTTTACGTAACTTTGAAGTTTGAAACATAACGCAATGAAGGATAGAAGAATATATATGCATGTGTTGTTAATCATAGTATTGGCTGTGATTGTAGCTGCGTGTGCAAGTATTGGACGCCCTGAAGGAGGTCCGCGTGATGAAATACCTCCTGTGTTTGTGAAAAGTGAGCCTGCTATCGGAGCATTGAATTATACAAATGAGAAGATTGTCCTCGAATTTGACGAAAATGTCCAAGTTAAGGATGTAATGGACAAGGTTGTTGTTTCTCCTGTGCAAAAATCAATGCCGTCTATTACAGCAAATGGTCGACGTGTATATGTTGAATTGAAAGATACAATGCGTCAAAATACTACTTATACAATTGATTTTTCTGATGCAATCAGTGACTTAAATGAGGGGAACCCTCTTGATGGATTTGCTGTTGATTTTTCAACCGGCAATGAGATTGACTCATTACGCATCTCAGGGATGATTTTTGAAGCTCGTAATCTTGAGCCGGCACAAGGGATGTTGGTGGGCGTATATAGTAATTTATCAGATACTGCTATAACAACACTCCCATTGGAACGTATCTCCAAGACAAACCAGTTGGGGCAATTTACTTTGCGCAATCTCAAGCCGGGAACGTATCGTATATTTGCATTAAATGACCTTAATCGTGATTATCATTGGGATCGTTCAGAAGATATTGCATTTTACGATATTGATATAACTCCGACATCACAACCTACTGAGATTTCTGATACATTGCAGGCGGCTGATGGTAGCGATTCTATCGTTGTGCGTCCGGCTACGATATTCTTGCCTAATGATATATTGCTTACATGGTTTAATGAAGGGTACAAGTCTCAATATCTAAAAGATTACAAGCGGGTCGATCGTCGTCGCATAACAGTTGATTTTGCTGCACCAGCTGATTCTTTGCCACAGATTACATTGCTCAATGGCGATTTGGCAGGAAGAACTCTTGATGAGTGTGCATTGCTCAATACAGGAGAGACTCAAGATACCCTTGAGTATTGGATCACTGCTCCTGAATTATTGGCTCAAGATACTTTGATGGTTGCTGCCAGATATATGCGCACAGATACTCTTCAACAATTGACATGGGGAACTGATACATTGAAGCTTATCTTAAAAGAAAATAAGTCAAAAGACAAAAAGAAGGATAAGAAGAAAAAGGATAAAAAGAAAGATAAAGAGTTGATTGATAGTTTGTTGCAAGACTCAATAGCACAAGATAGTCTTCCACAACTCACATTTATAAATGTGATGATGAAAACGGCGACATCTCATGATATAAATGTTCCGTTATCGTTTGAAATATCCCAACCTGTTGACACGTTTATTCTTGATAAAATCCATTTTGAAATGAAACGTGATACATTGTGGGATACATTGGCTTTGCCTGAAATCAAACGCCTTATCCCGACTAAACTTATGGAATACAAGATTGATTATAATTGGGAGCCGGGGGCAACTTATCGCCTCTCATTTGACTCAGCTGCTGTTGTGGGGATATATAATGAATGGAACAAAGGGCTTAAGCATGAATTTACAGTTAAGAAAGAGGAAGAATATTCGGCATTGTATTTTAATGTAAGCGGAGAGACAGATAATGTTATTGTTGAATTATTATCTTCTTCTGATGAACCCGTTGCTGTTTCAAAAGTTATTGATGGGACAGCTGAATTCCGCTATCTAAAACCAGGAACATACTTTGCACGTGCTTTTATTGATAAAAACGGTAATGGAGAGTATGATACCGGTAATATGGGAGATAAACTACAACCTGAAGAGGTGTATTATTATCCCAAGAAACTCAATTTGAAAAAGAATTGGGATGTAGAACAGTCGTGGAATTTGTTTGAACTTCCTCTCGATTTGCAAAAACCTCGTGAGATAAAGAAAAATAAGCCCGCTAAGAAACGCGGAGAGCGCGATACTGAACAGTCGGAAGATGATGAAGATGATGGATTTTATGATGAAAATGACCCATTTGGTAGTGGCTCTCGAAACAATGGCTTTGGTGGTTCAAATTTCAATGGAGGACTGAAAGGCATGGGCGGTGGCGGTTTCCAAAACTACAGAGGTCGTTAATGACATGGGTGGAAATAACGAAATATTAAATAAAGAGCTAATAAAGGACCCGCAATTGTGGAAGCTTGCATTGCGTGTAGAAAAAGCCGCATTGCATGTGGTCCTTTATAGTGTTATTGAGGAAAACTCATTGATATATCGCAAAATAGAATTTGATAAAGCGTCATCATCGCAACTCAAATCATTAGAAGATGTAGTGTATGAAAACCCATTATTATTAAGCGATTTTTTACGTGTCGATTGTGTAGTTGAGACAAGTATATTTGCAATTGTACCTCCTGAAATAACATCACTTGAAGCGCGCGAGAAAATAATGAAAGCATCTTTCTCTGACTTTGATGGCGAGATTGTGCCATGCGAAATATCAGAAAATGGAGCAATAATACTCATGGGTGTTGAGTCCGAAATAATCGCTTTCTTGCGTCGTACATTTAATAATCCTCATTTACATCACAATCTGTCGCCTTTGTGTCGCTATTTTTTTCATAAGAACGGACAAGGGAATTCTACAAAAATGTATGCGTGCATTCGTTCCGGCAAGGTAGATGTCATTGCCGTAAATGGCGATGGATTGAGATTTGCCAATACGTTTGATTATCGTAATCCCATGGATGTCGCTTATTATGTCATGGCAAGCCGTCAAATGCTTGGCCTGGATAATGGCAATGATGAAATGTTCTTATCGGGTAGTCCATCTGCGCGTGAATCTGTAGCAGAAACGTTGAGAAAATATATAAGCTATGTAATGCCTGTTATATTCCCATCGGCAATTTTCAAGGCAGGGAAAGAGGCAATGAAAGCTCCGTTTGATTTAGTAGTTTTACCATTATGCGAATAATACGAGGAAAATATGGCCGTCGTCGCTTTGATGTGCCTACAAATATTTCAGCGCGTCCAACGACCGATTTTGCACGCGAAAATATCTTTAATGTGCTTGAAAATCTTGTCGATTTCGAGGGCTTGAGAGCGTTAGACTTGTTTGCAGGGACAGGTGCCATAAGTTTTGAATTTCTTTCACGAGGATGTGAGTCTGTTACAGCTGTTGAAAAAGCAGCTACACAGTATAACTTTATACGTAAGGTGGGGCAACAGCTCAACTGCCAAAATCTCAATGTTGTACGTGGTGATGCTATGCGTTATGCGCAGACATCACTTGCTAAGTATGATTTAATATTTGCCGATCCTCCTTATGATTTACCTCAATTTGGGGAGATTCCCGAAATGATATTGAATTCGCAGATGTTGAACCCAGGAACGATTATTGTGATTGAACATTCCAAGAACTATGATTTCTCGGCATTACCTTACTTTTATGAGCATAGGGTATATGGCAGTGTGAATTTCTCTATTTTTATAATGCCGGAAGGAGACAATGAATAGAAAATGCAAAATTTATTTTGTTGAAACAAAAAATAGCATTACCTTTGCATCACAATTTTAGGAATTGACTCCGTAGCTCAGTTGGTAGAGCAAATGACTCTTAATCATTGGGTCGAGAGTTCGAGCCTCTCCGGGGTCACAAAACGAGACAGTTGTATTACAACTGTCTCGTTTTATTATATTGTCCTCATTTTAGTAAGTCAGGACGTAGGCGACGAGTGCGGTCAAGAGCTTGTTCGTGTTTCCATTCGTCAATGCGTGCTTGGTGTCCGGATAGAAGTATATCAGGTACGCGCCAACCATTGTATTCAGCCGGACGAGTGTATACCGGTGGCGCGAGTAGGTTGTCCTGGAAAGAGTCGCTTAGAGCACTCTGCTCATCTCCGATAGCACCGGGAATAAGTCGAACAATGGCGTCGGCAATAATAGCGGCGGGAAGTTCTCCACCTGTGAGTACGTAGTCGCCGATTGTAATTTCTTTAGTAATGAGGTGTTCACGTATGCGATAGTCAATACCTTTGTAGTGTCCGCAAAGGATGATGATATTGTCAAGCATTGAGAGACTGTTGGCCATTGATTGATTGAATGTTTCTCCATCGGGAGTTGTGAAGATGACCTCGTCATAGTTGCGTTGGCTTTTTAGAAGAGAGATTGCACGATCGATTGGTTCGATTTGCATTACCATGCCGGCCTCTCCGCCAAAGGGATAGTCATCTACTTTGCGGTGTTTGTTGGTTGTGTAGTCCCTTAAGTTGTGTACAACAATCTCGGCAAGTCCTTTGTTTTGTGCGCGTTTAAGGATGGAGCAACCAAGTGGAGATCCCAACATCTCAGGTAATACGGTCAAAATATCTATTCGCATAGGTAAAATATTCAATTTTCTTAGGCAAAGATAATGAATACCCTCAAAAAAATCAAAAGGACTAAGAATAACAGTGATTGATTATACATTAATTATATAGGACAGATTTGTTGTGTGGTTGCGATGATAGGAATGGTGTGTGAAAAAATATTTAGATTTGCAAAATAGCATAAATAAAAACTAATAAAATGGCTTTATTCTAAATTATTGTATTAGATTTGTATGAAATATAGTGGATAGATGTGTCTATTCGCTATATCTGCGCTATTAAATAAGGAAGAGCGAAGTATTTAAATAACCCTGAAATGAAGATAATAAACATGAAAACAAACCATGTTAACTTGTTAAAAAGTTGAAATAGGGGAGGCTTAAAAGTGCTTGAATATTATTTGTTTAATGCGTATTAAAAAAATGCAAGTGATAAATAACCTTGAATATAAACAAATTAAAGTAATTATGAAAAAACAGCTATTGCTTCTGTTATTTTCCCTCTTTGCGGTAGTGGGTTATGCCCGCACCGTGACAGGTACGGTTACTTCTGCCGCTGATGGTGAGCCATTAATTGGTGTAACCGTCATGGTAAAGGGTGGTACCGGTGTTGCAACCGACTTTGATGGAAAATACTCGGTAGAAGTTCCTGACGACAAAGCAGTCTTGAACTTTAGTTATGTGGGAATGAATCCCATGAGTGTTACTGTAGGCTCTCGTAGCGTTGTTGACGTTCAAATGTCAGAAAACTCAACAGTGCTTGAAGAAGTTGTGGTAACAGCGATGGGACAAGTACAAGAGAAGAAAAAACTTAACTTCGCTGTACAATCCCTAAACTCTGATGAGGTTAATGCCGGTCAATCGGCCAACTTCGTTAACTCACTACAAGGTAAAGTTGCCGGTGTGCAAGTATCTATGGCAGGGGGTTCTCCTAACTCGGCATCGCAAATCATTGTGCGTGCGATTTCTTCTATTAACTCATCACAAAGTAATGAGCCATTGTTCGTAATCGACGGTATGCCTGTTCGTGGTGGTGCTTCTTCTGCTGCCGATATAAACCCTAACGATATCGAAACAATGTCAGTGCTTAAAGGTGCTGCTGCTTCTGCTCTTTATGGTCAAGAAGGTGCCAATGGTGTTATCTTGATTACAACTAAGAGTGGTAAACAAGGTACTGTAACTGTTACTGCAAGTGGTGGCTGGGAAATCTCAGAAGCTGCAAATGTTCCTGAAATCCAAAGTAAATATATCTCAGGTGCAAGCGGTATGTATGTAACCAATGCTAATAATGGTTGGGGTCCACGTTTGCGTGAAGAGGATGTAGTATATGATAATGTTGGAAATTTCCTTGGAACAGGTTTCATGCAAAAGTATGATATTTCTCTTTCAGGTGGTAATGAAAAATTCTCTGCTTATGCATCTGCAAATTATATGGATAATGAAGGTGTAGTTCATAATGACTATAGAAAACGTCTTGGTGTATATGTAAAAGGTGAGTTTAATCCTTCAGAAAAAATGAAAATTACGTTATCAACAAACTACATTGAAACAAAATCACGTAGTTTCGGTAACTCTATGTCAAGCGTTTATGGTTGGGCTATTAATCGCGATATGTCAAACTATAGATTAGAAAATGGTATGCCTAATTGGGAATGCCGTTATGACGCTTATGATGAATTGACTCTCGCTCAAAAATTAGGCGCAGGAGTTTCTCCTTACTATAGCCTTTATATGGATGAAGCTGAAGCGCAATCAAATCGTGTTATGATTAATGGTCAGATTTCTTATGAGCCAATCAAGAACTTGACTTTTGTTGGTAAAATTGGTTATGATAAAACTAATAGTCATTCAGAATCTTCAACACATCCTCGCAATAGTAAAGATGAATTTACAACAGAGTTGTATACTGAAGAAGAACTTAAAAATTATGCTTCAGATATCGCATCTCGAAATGGTGGACACTGGTTCTATCCATCTCAAAGCGATCGTTTAACAGTTCAAATGACGGGTAACTATTATTGGAAGATTAATGATAATTATAATTTAAATTTCTTCCTTGGAGGTGAATATTCTGAGTCAAAAAGTTACTCAGCCGGATTTGGTGGCGTTGACTATGTGCTCGGAGGCGATTTCTTCTCAATGAATAACTTGAATCCTGATTGGTTTGAATATGCCGACGTTTACTTGAATCACTCAAAGAGAAATAAATTCGGCTATTTTGGTGAGATTCGTTTTGACTATAAAGGAATGGCACAATTGTCAGTAACAGGTCGTGTTGACGGTTCTTCTACATTGAAACAAGCCGTAGAACCTGTATATTTCTATCCTTCAGTAACTGCCGGTGTTATCTTCTCTGAATTGTTCAAGTTGCAAAACAGCTGGTTTGACTATGGTAAAATTCGTGGTAACTGGGCGAAAGTAGGTAAGGATGCTCCTGCTAACTTGTTTGACCCATCTTTCAAACAATGGTCAACTTTCCCTGATGGAGGTTATGGCGTTTCAGCTGTAAATTCAACAGCAGACAAAGATCTTAAACCGGAAATGACTACTTCATGGGAGATTGGTGCTGACTTGCGTTTCTTCAAATCTCGCACTCGCTTGGATGTCGCTTACTATTCAACAAAAGTTGATAACCAAATTGTAACAATGCGTGTATCTCCAACATCAGGAGCAATTTTGCGTACATTCAATTCCGGTGAAATTGAAAACTATGGTATTGAAGCAACTCTTGCGCAAGACATCTTGCAAACAAAAGATTTCCAATGGACTGCAAATTTGAACTTCTCTCTAAATCGTGGTCGTCTATTGAGTTTGCCAAATGATCAAAAAGAATATCTTGGTAACCAATATGGTAATGACTTCTATTGTATTGCACAAGTAGGAGGTTCTACTACGGCAATGACAGGGGAAGATTATTTGCGTACAGACGATGGACAAGTAATTGTCGGTGAAGATGGCCTACCTATTATCTCATCAAATAAAAATAACCATCTTGGAGACCGTGAGCCTGATTTCTTATTAGGTTTTGGCTCTACTTTCACATGGAAAGATGTTACACTTTCTTTCTTGGTTGATGGACGTTGTGGTGGTGATGTTTATAACTACACAGGTCGTGGTTTGATTGCAAATGGTCAAAGCAAATTCTGGGAAACATATCGTAATCGTGAAATAATATTTGATGGGGTTGTTGCAAATGGTGATGGTACCTATCGCAAAAATACCACTCCGGTGATTTTGGATAACAATATCGCTAATACATATCTTGCTGAAATCTCATCTAATTTCATTGAAGATGGTTCTTATATTCGTTTGAGCCACGTAACTCTATCTTATGATTTTGGTCGTTTGATGAAGAAGCTTGGTTCTGGAAACCCAATCAAAGGACTTCGTGCATCATTTACAGGACGTAACTTGTTCTTGTTGACTAAATATTCAGGCTCTGATCCACAGGTAATGCCTTCTGCTACTGGTGGTGTAGGTGCTATGGGTGTTGACAACTATAGTGTACCGTCTATGCGCAGTTTTAATTTTAATGTTAACGTAACATTCTAATATAGATATGAACAAAATTAAGATATTGCTATTGTCTCTTTTAGTAGGATTAACAATGTCAAGTTGCGAGGATACTCTCAGCGAAAATGTTAATCCGGATGTAGCACATACAAATACACCGAATTTATGCCTTCCTATTGTAGTGTTTTATGCACAACAAATAGTGTATGACCACGCAGAATATAATGTGTTTTTGTCTCAATGTTTGACAACAACAGGAAAAGCTCAACAAAGCGGTCTCCCATATAGAAGTGGTTGGGAATTTTTGAATATTAATCGTCACCCACAATGGCGTCGTCATTATTATGATTTGGGTGCTAATATTGTTAATTTAGTAAAGGATTCTGGTTCATCAACATCTAACTATGCTTTAATCGGTCGTACCGTACGTTTGATGTCAACCCAATTGACAACTGACGCATTTGGTGATATGCCATTGTATGAAGCTCAAGCCTATAGCGATATGTATGGCAATGAATTGTTGACTCCTCGTTATGAATCACAAGCTGCTGTATATAAATGGATGTTTGAAGAAGCAGATGCATTGATTGACTTGTTTGAAAATGAGGATGTCGTGAACAATCCTAATAATAAGCTGATTGATGTTTCTCAGGATCGTGTATATGCAGGTGATCTTAAAAAATGGAAAGGTCTTGTGTATGCAATAAAAGCTCGTTTATTGCTTCGTAATCTTCCTAATATTGATCGTAGTGTTAAAATCTGTGATGAAATTGTAAATACAGTTGACAAAGCGATTGCGGCATGGCGCACAGGAGACCTGATGTATGGTGAATGGTTTGGTAACGAACCACGTTATAAATTTGATGGTGGTTCAGGTGAGCAGAATTGTCCATGGGGACCTGTTCAACCAGTAATCAACTCTTGGGAATCACGTGCAAATGGATTAACATCGGCAGTTCCTTCAAAATTCTTTATCCAAGACTGTATGGGAGTTATAAATCCCGGAATTGAATTGAAACAAGGACTTTTTGATGGTGGAAATGGCTATGGCGCTGACCCTCGTTTGATGCTACTCATGCTTCCAATGGATGGCCCTGTGTCAGCAGCAAATGATGACAAAGAAACGATGATCCGTTATTTGGAAAATAATATAGGAGCGGGTTCTACATTTAAACAGGCTAATTATCCCGAATTATTTATGGGAGCTTATGCCAAGAATGATGGATATAATCCTATCTTTACAATGGAGGAACTTTATTTCATTAAAGCAGAAGCTGAATACTGGAAAGGAAATAAAACTACAGCTTGTGAACTTGCAAAAACCGCAACTAAATGGAATATCGAACGTCACCTTGAACGCTTTAAAGCTGATAATGGAGGGTTCTATCCCGGTTCAGGTAACGTTGCAGCTAAGCCTACAGCTACAGCTGTAAATAAGCTAAATATGGGACGTTTTGAACGTATGGTAACAGCATTCTTGGATAATCAAGGAAGCTTGAACACTAAACGATGTGATCAGATAGGACAAAAACACTGGTTCTTTAATGAAAATGAATATTCATTGTCTGATTTGATGATTCAAAAATGGATTGCAATGTATATGCAACCGGAGCAATGGACTGATATGCGTCGTTACCACTATAGTAATAATCGTAATGGTTATGGTATAGGCGATGCAAATGAAATTGTTTATCCCACACTTCGTCGTCCATACAACTTGTACTCAGCTTATTGGGTAGATGGTTTGACTGACGCTGAAAAGGAAAATACATGGATTCAACGTCTAAACTATGACCCACAAACTGAAGATATCTATAACATGAATGAGGTTATTCGCGTGGGAGCATATAAAGACTATAAGTGGTTGCAAAAACCGATGAACTGGGCCCTTGATTATGGTGTTCGTTCATCACTTATTGCAGAATAATTTTATGTCACAAAGAGAAATCTTTAAATTGAAATTATCAATTATGAAAATACAATATAAATTAGGAATTATGTCGTTAGGGCTTCTTGTTTTCAGCTCGTGTGAGAAACATGACCCGATTGACGACAATGCTGCAATAGGCGAATATGTGCCTAATGTTTATTGGGAGCTTGGTTCTACCGCATGTAAAGCTGGAGAGTCATTCTCTTTCAGCGGAAAATATTGGACTGAAGATGGGTACACTCCTGATCATAGTGAAGTGTGGTATTCTGAAATTCGTGAACAAACATCTACTGCCTCAGTAAAACTTGCAGGAACCCTTTTAAGTTATACGAAAACTGTATCTGAAGTCGATACTGTGCGTATTGCTGCCAAAAAGGCTGAATTCTCTCATGAAGATGCAGTGTGGGATGGTTTTGAATATGTTATTACTGGATTGGTTCCCACCTCAAGTACTCTATCACCGTTGAAATGGTCTCCAAAGGTATGGGATGAAATAACTGTTAAACGTTTTGAAAGTTATTTTCCTGATAGTTTTGATGTTCAGTTCAAAAAAGAAGTAATAGGTTATTTACAAAAGGATTCATATTATTCTGCTCTTCGAAAAGTATATTGCGATTACTATTTTACAAATGAACAAGTTCAAGCAGTAAATAATGAGTTTGGAGTAGATCTTCCACTCCTTCCAGATACTATTATTTCAAAACCCGATGCTAAAACTGCTGCGGGCACGTATAAGAGTGATTTGTGGTATACAACTACTGAGGATTCTAAGAGTGCAGTTGTGGGATATTACTACATCACTATTGCAGAAGATGGCTCAAGTGTGATTAACGAAATTTCAGAGGCTGAAACTATGAAAGATGAAGCCGGAAACTTAGTTTACACAGGAGATGTTACAAAAAGAGCTTATCGCCGTTATGACTCAGCTCCATGGGTATTGTGTCGTTATGATGATGACCAAGGAGCTATTGTGTCAACTGTAAGAGCTGAATATATACCTGCATTTGCTAAGCTTCTTGAGGTTATTACATTTGACCAATGGATAGAAAATGGTAAAGATGGATATGCTATATCGTTTGATAGAAAATATTCATTAAATGCTCAATTCCGAGTGATTGACAATGCCGGTAATGTGGGTATTGCTTATGATAAGCATACAGTAACTATTAACTAATTAACACAATGAAAACAGATATGAGAAATTTTAAGAAATACTGTCTCATGGTTGCTGTGTCTATGGCATCAGTAGCTTGTGTAGACAACGAACCGGAAATTGAGACATTCCCGGATCCGGATATTGATTTTACATATGGAGTATCCGGCGATAAGTATCTTGTTGACTATTATGTTGTATCTACAATTCAATTTACCAATACTTCTGCCAAAGAGGGTTCTGTAACATGGGATTTTGGAGATGGAACTACATCTAATGAGCCTAATCCTCTTCATAAATATGATGTAGCAGATGAGTACAATGTAACTCTTAAAATCGATGGCATTGATGGAAAGACTTACTCTAAAACATATCCTATTTTGATATATGATATTGTTCCGAAATTGTCAATTGCTAAGCAAAGTGATGATATTGTTGAGATAAGCAAGACTACAACAGAATTCAAACTTGAGTTACCAAATCCAGAAGAGCTTGCAGTTAAATATGTATGGACTTTCCCTGAAGGAACATTAACAGCCGATGGCTCTGAAATTAAAGAATTTATCGGATATGGTAAAAAAGATGAATCCACAGGAGAGTACATTATTGATTATCCCGGTGAATTGAAGTTCAAACACATTGGATCTCAGCGTATTGATATTGAAACATGGTTTAATATTGAAGAAGGCGGAGAAAATCGAAAATTGGAAGATACATACTTTAATGTGCAGGTAGGATGTAATTATGAAACCCCTACATTGTATTATGCAGTTAAAGATGGAAATATTAAAGCTCTTAAGATTGTGGATGAAAGTAAAATCCCAAAAGGAACTAAAGTATTCCCATTTGATATGGGTGTAAGTTCAGGGTCGATGCCTTTCAATATTTGTTATGGTAAATATGATGCAGGTCAGTTTATCTATATCCTTGATGCCGGTAAGCAGTACTATTATATAAACGATGCTAACTCAGTGTTGGGTGATGGAAAAATAACAGTAATGGGAATAGATGGATCAAATGTGAATACAGTGGTATCAAATACAGGTCAAGCTGCATTTAGAGACCCATATAGAGGTTTGGTTGTAGGTACTGATTTGTATTATTCTGATAGAAATAATGGGATCAGTAAGATTGCGTTAAGTGAACGTGGTAAGACCGAAACGCAAGGTAGCGATGTTGCGTATCGTGGTTCATATGAAATGCAATTTAACTTACTCGCAGCTTATTATAAAGCAAATGTAGCTTTTGGTGCAATTCCCGTTGGTTTTAATAAAGACTCAAAAGGAATTTGGTGGGTTGGTATAAATTATTCTGGAAACCAAATTATTCGATATAAAGATACAGATGTTCATAAAACGACAAAAGAGGCAGAAGATGCAACTCTGCCATATCCATCTTTATTGTCTGGTATAAAAATGAGTACAATGACAATAGATGAAAAGCGTAAAGCGTTGTATGTTTGGAGAATAGAACCAGCGACATCTGGATTCTATTGTTATGACTTACCTGGGGATACAGATGGTTTGTTGGCTAGTAAATCATCAAATTCTGTGAATATGTTTGCTGATCCTGTTAATACAACTGCTGATGAACAAGTTCACACAACTCAATTTGCGTTGGATGAATCAACAGGTCGTGTATATTTCTGTTTCCGTGCTGATAGTAGTGACGATTCTGGAATTGATACAGGTATTGTTTACTATGATCCAGAAACAAAGAAATGTAAACGCTATGGTGAAACTGATGATGCCGGAATGGGTATTACTATTAATCCTACGCTTTCAAAACTATTCTAATAATCAGTTAGAGAGGTTTAAAAAATTAAAATCAAAGGTAACTGCCGCTATAATGGCGGTTACCTTTGTTTTTCGCAAATAAACAACAATATAATTTATGAAATTAAAAATTAATAAAATTGCGTTGTCGGTATTGGCAATGTTGATGTGTGTTTCTGTTGCTTTAAAAGCAGAAGTTTCGCGTGAGCATCGTGCGATATGGGTATCTGCTTTTTTGGGTAATAATTGGCCGACGCAAGCATTAACAGCAGTTAATGCTGAAGATCAAAAAACACTCCTTGTAAGTCGTTTGAATAGTTTTAAATCACAAGGAATTAATGTGCTATATTACCATGTGCGTGCAAATTGTGATGCTATGTATGAATCATCATACGAGCCATGGTCGAAACATGTATCAGGAGAACGAGGAACAGCTCCTGCATTTGACCCATTTGCATATCTTGTAGAACAAGCACACGTTTATGGTATTGAGGTATATGCGTGGGTTAACCCATATCGTTATCATTACGATATTAATGGATCTAATGGCGACCACCCATTGAACTATGAGGTTTCTCATCCTGAGTGGTTGATTAATGGTAAATCATTAAACCGAGTGTTGAACCCTGCAATAGAAGAGGTTAAACAACGCGTAGTAGATGTGTGTAAAGAAATTATCACAAAATATGATGTGGATGGTCTTGTTTTTGATGATTATTTCTATCCACAAGGGGGAATGTATGAGAATTCAAGTGCTCCTGACTATTCTCATTATCAAGCAAGCGGGACATCAATGTCGATTGCCGACTGGCGTCGTGCCAATGTCAATGAAATGGTGAGCCGTGTGCACAAAATGGTTAAGGAAACAAAACCATATGTGTGTTTCGGTATTTCTCCGGCAGGTCGATATGATTCTCCGACAGTTGCTACCTATGGACTTCCGTCTGCTCCTTATGGAGATATGAACTATGCCGCATTATATTGCGATCCATTGGCATGGATGGATGAAGGAACTGTTGACTTTATTTCGCCTCAAATATATTGGCCAAATATGTTTGCTTCTCTTCTGAATTGGTGGAAATCTGCGGCATATAAATTTAATCGTCACATTTATTTCAGTACATCATTCGAATATGTTACAGATGCAGAAACATTGATTCAACAAGTGTTGACTAATCGTGATTGTTGTTACCAAGATGCTGCTGGTATTGTATTCTTTCAGTATGATCAATTTGTAAACTACACAAGTTCATATAACGGTTCGCAAAAAACATATGGTGCAATTTTCAAAGATGCAGTATTCCAAACTAAAGCATTGACACCTATTCGTGTATGGGATAATAAGAAAAATCCTATGATGGTGTCTAATATCTCATTTGATGGAGCTAAACTCACTTGGGATGCCATTTCCGGAATGCGTTACACAGTATATGCCGTGCCTGAAAATATCACTGATGCAGAATTTTCTTGTCAACGTGAGTATTTATTAGGAATAAAATATTCAAACTACTATAACATCCCAAGTAATAAGAGAACAGGATATCGTTATGCCGTTGCTGTATATGACCGTTACGGCAATGAATATTCTCCATTGTTTATGGGATCTTCTCAGAAGTCTATCACTGCCGCAACATTGACAGCACCTATAAATGGGGCAAAAACAACACCAATGTTTAGCTTCAAATGGAATGGTCAGGGAACAAAATATTTGGTGGAAGTAGCTAAAGATGCTTCTTTCACAAATATGATTGGTTCATTTGAGACTACAACAAATAGTTTGTCGTCAACTTTGTTGCCCGAATTAATTTCAGGTAATACATATTATTGGAGAGTTATTTCAATTGCTCCTAATGCATTGGAAACAACATCGGCATCTACATCATTTGTAGCAGGAGAGAATATGAAGATTACCTATCCATCCAATGGAGCTGTTGATGTTTCCCTAACTCCCAATATTACATGGGAGGGTGCTGATGCCGATGTAGATTACTTGTTAGAAATAGCAACGAACGCTGATTTTGCTCCGTTGAGTATGGTTTATACTGCAAAAACAACATCAATATCTCATCAAATACCTGCAAACATATTATCGGGTTATCGTGTTTATTATGCTCGTGTAACTGCAACGAGTGGTGATATAACTGCGATTGGTGAAGTGTGTCAGTTCAGAACTGTAGAGCCTACAAATGTTTCTGCACCTGTGTTTGTTCGTCCCAATGCAAACGGGATAACTCTTTATTCAAATGAAAGAATAAAGATAACTCCATGGAGTGCGGGCTTGTTAAAAGTAAATGTTGAGGTTTCTACAAGTGCAAGTTTTCCTACAGGCCGTGGAGGCAAAATAACAACAAGTTTGACCGGTTATGCTACTGAAACAGCTGAATTGGGTAGCGGAACAACAGGTGGTTGGAGTAGTTCATTGTCAAATGGTAAAACATATTATGTTCGTGCACGTGGTGAATACTCTACAAGTTCAGGAACAAAATATACCGATTGGTCAACTGTTATGAACTTTGTTTACAGTTCAGAAGCCGGTATCGACGATGTAACGACAGATAAGGCTGAGGTGTATGTAACACGTGAAGGAGTTCTTGTCCTTTCCGGAAATGTTTCACAAGTGGGCATATATTCTATCTCGGGACAATTGATTGCTTCGGCTGTTGCTGAATCGACTTACGACCTGTCAGGTCTTGCAAATGGCGCATATATCATTGTTGTAAGTGATGGCGTTGAATTCAAGACGATTAAATATGTTAAGTAATTAACTGTTTAAATTCACAATACAGGCACCCATGCTCACAAGAGTGTGGGTGCTTTTTTTTATAAAACCCTAATTAAATATAAATTGCGTGTTATTTCTCTTGGCTTGTGAATTATTCACTATCTTTGTGTGTTCTTATAGCAAATAATTTAAAATCACATTTTTATATCATGATAAAAATTCGCAGCCTATTTAAAACAACATTGTGCGGCATCTTTATGGCAGTTTCAGGAGTCGCTTTTGCCACTCCCGGAGTGTTTACAACTACCACTCAGGATGGTCGCACTGTAACGATAACCGTCATCAATGATGATATTATCAAGGTTTCCAATGTCTCCGCCAATGAGGAGGTTCCGGTGTCTTATTCTGCTATTCTTGCCCCCTCTGATTTTGAAGGTGAGGTGATGACAGCCGGCGGAAATCAGATTATTACAACAGCTACCGGCGTAATTGCAACGTTGAACAACACCACTGGAGCTGTTACAATCTCGTCGGGTGACAATCGAGCGATTGCCGATAATGGCAAACGCCTGCAGTCGGTAGGTAAACGCACACTGTTATTGTCTACAATGGGGTCAGGCTCATTTTACGGAGCCGGCGAACGAGGATTTTCCTACAATCTTGCCGGAGACACGCTTGTGATGTATAACAAGCAAAATTATGGCTACAAAAAAGGCGAGCCACGCATCAAACAGATGAACATTACCATGCCGTTATTCATTTCATCAAACGGTTATGCAGTTCTGTTTGATGATTATGCCGCCGCTGAGATGATAATGAGCAATCCCGTTAAATATATTTCAGAAAGTCGCCAACCGATATCATACTATTTCATTAACGGCGCCGGAACACTTGCCGGAGTTGTGGAGCAATTTACCGAATTGACCGGTCGTCAGGAATTGCCTCCATTTTGGGCAATGGGATATATCACATCAAAATATGGATATAAGACGGCATCAGAAACTGAGGGGGTGATAGATACATTGAAACTAAATAATTATCCGGTTGATGGAGTAGTGCTTGACCTTTATTGGTATGGCAAAGAGGAGGATATGGGACGTCTCGCTTGGGAGCCTGATCAATGGCAAGACCACAAAGCAATGCTTGCACGATTGAAAGAAAAAGGTGTAAATACCGTTATTATCTCACAACCTTATGTCTTGAAAAATGGCAAAGCAATTGATAATTATAATGAATTATCTCCTAAAGGAATGTTCTGTCGAGACTCTGTGGGCAATACTCATGATGTAACAATATGGGTAGGAACAGGAGGAATGTTTGACGTCTCTAATCCTGATACTCGCCAATGGTTGCGAGGCCGTTATAAGTTGCTTACCGATGAAGGCGTTGGCGGATGGTGGGGAGATCTTGGAGAGCCAGAGGTGCATCCTGAAACAATTTTCCATTACAATGGATTAACTGCTCGCGAATACCACAATCTTTATGGCAATGAGTGGAGTCGCATCATTTATGACCTTTATAAAGAAGAATACCCCGACACTCGATTCATGACATTGATGCGTGGCGGTACAGCCGGATTGCAACGTTATAGCGTGTTCCCATGGTCTACCGACGTGTCTCGCTCTTGGGGTGGATTGCAACCACAGGTAACAATCATGTTGAATTCGGGGCTTAGCGGTCTTGGATATATGTCTCACGATGTTGGCGGATTTGCAATAACCGAAGATAAGGTTGTTGATCCTGAACTTTATGTGCGTTGGTTGCAACTTGGGACATTTTCTCCCATTTTGCGCACTCATGCTCAGCAAGTAGCAGAACCTTATCGCTATACCGAACATCAAGATATAATCCTTGACTTGATAAAAACGCGTTATCGTTGGCTCCCTTATAACTATACGCTTGCCTATGAAAACGCCTCTAAAGGTCTGCCGATGGTGCGCCCATTGAACTTCTATAGTCATGCCTCAAATAAATATGATTTTATAGAAGATCAATATCTATGGGGTAGCGAAGTGATGATTGCGCCGGTGCTTGAAGACGCAAATAATCGTTTGGTCGTTTTCCCCGATGGCGAATGGATTGATTATAACAATCCGTCAAAAATTTATTATGCAGGAGATATGCTTCTTTATGATGCACCATTGAATGTATTGCCCATGTTTGTAAGAGCCGGAGCATTTATCCCACAGGCTGATTATGCAATGGATAATACAGGTGATTACAAAACTGATAATTATACCATTGAATATTTCCCTGTCGTTAATGTCGAAAGCGAATACACCATGTTTGAAGACGACCGCAAATCTACAACATCGCTTGCCGATGGTGCATATAGTCTTATAACATTCAGAGGAGAAACCACTAATGCAACGTATAAGATTACCATTGAAAATGAGGGAACTTATGCCGGAGCACCAACTCACAAACAATTGAAATTTGTTATTCATAATATTAGCAGTGAGCCTCGCCAAATAATGGTTGATGGCAAGAAAATAAAGAGTGAGGCGGTGAAATTTGATGCTGAAACGTCTACTTTATATATTACATTTGATTGGGCTGTTGCTACTCCTGCAACTATTAAGATTACAAATTAAAGAGTAGCGGTTAAATATATATGAAAGGACTATCATCTCTATTTTTTGAGCGATAGTCCTTTCTATATTATATATGTTTTTACTTTTTCAATTCATCAATTAGCCAATTCCAAAGGGTGGCAGTTTGTTCTGGGTATAGCCAGTGCCCGATGTTCTCGCCGATGATGAGTTTTTTAGGAGCAGTTATCACATTGTATGTGGCACGAGTGGTAGTGGGTGCGCAAGTCAGGTCATTGTAACCAAATATATAACAGACCGGGGCTTTCAAACATCGTGCAAAGTTGGCAGTGTCGTAGTAACGCGCAGTGTTAAGTTTTTCGGGAGTGCGGTTTTCAACGTTTTTAAACACATGGGGCCATCCGCCGGCTTGATGATGAGTGTAACCCTCAAGATCGCAAAGTGCGGGGAAATAGGTTGCCGTTGCTTTTACACGACTATCGAGCGCTGATGTTACTATCGATAAAGCTCCTCCCTGGCTACCTCCAAGAGTACCTATATTACCATTGCATTGTGGGAGAGATAGAAGGAAATCTACACCACGCACGCAACCCATATATACGCGTTTATAGTAGTAATTGTATTTATTGTCGATGTTATATGTTGGGTAGGATGCAAGAGCACCTTTGTTAAGCTCTGAATATATATTTCCCGATAGGTTTACCGGGATGCCATGAATACCGAGTTCAAGTACAATTACTCCTTGTTGGGCATGAGCAATATCCCCACCTTTTTCTCCTACTCCGGCTCCGGGAAAGCGTAGAATAGCAGGATATTTCCCCTCTTTTGACGGCATTGTCAGCATGCCATACATGCGAGTGCCACCTATATTACCATAGGAGATGTGGTAGACGTTAACCTTGTCGGTACAACGTTCAGGGAGTAGAGTCATCATTGGGTTTAATTCTATTTTTCTCACAGCTTCGACCTGTTTATCCCAAAATGATTCAAAGTCATCAGGTTTTTGAACAGTGGGAAGCAGTTGGTCTGTATTGTATCCTACAGTTGCAATAGATGAATATGTTTTACCATCCTTAACGATGGATGCTTTAACTCGCAAAAAACCAAATTTCTTCATTGTCCCTATGTTTATCTTTGCCTCATTCGTGCCATTTAGCTTTATCGAATCGGTTTTATGTACACGCATGAGATCTTCGCTCACCTCCCATTTTATGACACCTTCGTTCAGAGGCATACCGCAGTCAAGAGCAATGATTTTAAACTTGGCATCTTCTCCTGCATTATAGAGAGCGTCGGCATGATCCGGCACAAAAATTAGCTGAACTTTTGTTGTACGAGGTTGGGCTATAGTGCCAATGGTGCATAGGGTTATAAATGCAAAAATTGCTGATAAATGTTTCATGATACAAATAATGGTTATTTCTGAACATCAAAAATAACCATTATTTATAACATATCCTATTTTTTTAGTTTACAATGAGAATGTAGGCATTGAGATATGTGGCAAAAGTGAGCCATGCAATATAAGGGAAAAACAACCATGATGAAAGTCGATTGATGTGATAGACCTGCATGGTATACAATACGACCGAAATGTCTAAGAGTATAATGCAAAAGAACCCAAGCATGGGACTTTGCATCGTAAAGAACAAAATGCTCCACATAAAATTAAAAAACAATTGCCAGATAAACAACCACATAGGGGCAAAACGCACATAAGTGGGTTTATCCCATATAAGACCTATTGAAATGCCCATACACAGATAGATGAATCCCCAAGCGATGGGAAATACATAGTCAGGCGGTGTGATTGATGGCTTTTCCAAGAACGGATACCAAGAAGCCAATGCATCGGCTTGAAAATAGCGGGCAGTGATACCTACTCCGAAACATATTGCTATAGCAATAACTATTGATAAAATCTTTTTCATAGATGTGTGTTTTTTATTTAAAACACACACAATTCTGAATTTGTTCACAATATTCAAATTTTGGAGATGATTCCCTTGTGATTTTTTAACATAAAATAGTGTTGAAATTTTGCCATTTTTTTTTTTTATAAATCGATATATTTGTAAATTATATTCTGTTGGATAGACTATTGTGGGTTAAATGGAGATAAATAATAACTAAAAATATATATTATGAAACACTTTTTCTCTCGCTCGTTAATGCTCATCCTTGCATTGGCATGGCTTGTCCCAAAAATGACAGCACAAGATGGTATTACTTTTACTGTTAATACAACGCCTGTAAAAACTATAGATACTTCAGGTTTGACAGGCGCATCGGCTACAGGGAAACAAATGGCAGTAGCCAATGATGTAACATATGTGGTATATCCTGGTACAACCGAAAATGCATTTTATTATGTCAATATGTCTGACGGCAAAAACGAACCTATTGCTGCAGGAGCAAAAGCCGGTTGGGGTATAGCTACCGATGATTCAAGGAATCTTGTTACAGCTTATGGTATAGGGTATACGCAAAAAGTAAAAAAAGTGCGTGTATATAAAGCAACAAGCTATAGAAATCCTATATCTGCGTCCACATATAAAGACTATGATTTAACCGATTTGTATACAACAGACCTTACCGGAGTTGTATCAGGAACGATTTTAGGGCGTACTGACTTTTGGCATGCTTCAGGAAATTGCTATGATGGTGATGGTGCATTATGGTTTACTGATGGCACTACAGTAGTGAAAATCCCTATAGAGGCAGGTGTGGCGAAAAAAGAAGTGACATATACCCTTCCATCAGGACCAAATACCAATGGGACAGGTTGGATTACTCAATCGGCATTTGACCAATATGCTACTGACGAGTATATCTTCCAAAATGGTACCGGTGTGTGGGATTGTAAAATCAGCGGTTCTACAATTACAGCAACAAAGTTGACAGATGTAAATCAATTTGCTGCTGATATTGCATATTTACAAGGACATAAGATATTTGTTCGGTCAAATACAAGAGGTACACGAGATGGAATAATAGTAATAGAAGATATAACAACCGGAACAGCTGAGCAATTGGCAACAATCACGATTTCTCCCACATCATCAACTGCTGTTGTCAATGCATGGTGTGAGTTTGAACAGATTGATGATTTGACATTAGGGTTATATGTGTATGTCCCTGGAGGGAATACCTATAAATATACAATTACTGCAACTCTTCCTGATGTGTCTGACGAGTTTATTACGGTGAATACTACACCTGTTGCTCAATTAGGCGAGGCATATGCCATCGCTGCTGACCCATATATACCTAAACAGATGGCTGTTGCAAATGATATTCAATATGTAGTTTATCCCCGAAATACAGGTACAAATTCGACTAAATTGTATCATGTAAATATGTCAACTGTTGCATCCGTAGGCACAAGTGCCGCTGTTGGTGTGCAACGTGTAGCTGATGCCGGTTGGGGTATTGCTACTGATGACGCTAAAAACCTTGTTACAGCGTGCAGTATAAATTATTCAGGCAAAATAATTCAAGTTCAGATATATAAAGCCTCAAGTGGTTTTGGTAGTGCGGTAACATTTGATGATAATAATAGTCGAATTGTTAATTTTACAAATGAATATGCAACAAATCTTATAGGCAATAGTAATGGTGGGCGCACCGACTATTGGAGCGCGTCAGGAAACTTGTGGGAAGGTGAAGGTGCATTGTGGTTTACCGATGGTGCCACCGTCGTTAAAATCCCATTCATCAATGGTGAGGCTCAAAGTGAGGTTACTTACACGTTGCCGGTAGGGTTAAATAACACATCTCGACCAACTGAAGCATTGTTTGACTTGTATGCTGATAATGAATATCTCTATTTTGGTGCGGCAGGTATATATGATTGCCAAATTAATAATGGAGAAATTACAGGAACTCAAATATCTTCTATAAGCGGTGTTTATGGTTCTGATATTGAATATTTGCAAGGACATAAAGTCTTTGTAGGTCCTGCAAATTCTGAAGTTGATGGAGATATTGTTATAAAAGATTTGACAACTGGAAAACAGTTGGCGTCATTTAATGTAGGGACATATACAACAAATAAAGATCGTGTCAATGCCTGGTGTGAATTTGAAAAGGTAGATGAACTAACATTGGCACTACATGTATATGTGCCAAGGAAGAATCATATAAAGTATTTGATTAAGGCTAAAGAAATCCTTGCTCCGGTGCAAAATTTGGAGGTAATGGTAGTGCGTGATCTGGATCCTGATGAGCCCACTCGCCAAGATGCAATTCTTTCATGGACCGCCCCTGATGCCGAGAGTGAGGTGGAAAGCTATGATGTATATTATCGCACAAGATATACTCGAGAGGGAAAAGATACAGAAACAGTAAATTCATGGAACTACCAAGGTAATACAACTGAGTTGACAATGACTGATGTCGATGTTAGATATTATCAAACAAATGGAGAAACAGTTTTACGATATTACGATTATAAAGTCATTCCCGTATATTCATCAGGAAGTAAAGGTGAAGAATCGGAGATTGTTACTGCTACGCCCGATTTTATCCCATTTGTTCCTGACTGGGATGAAACAAAAGACCAAGATGACAAGAAATTTGGTATCGACCGCTATGATGGCTATTGCAAGGTGCAGTTGTATTGGAAATTTCCTCAAAAAAATAATACAACTAATGGAGGTTATATCTCTAAATGGGGTTGTAAGCCTGACTATTATTCAATTTTGCGAAATGGCAAACAGATAGCAACAAATATATCCGCATTTAACTATATTGATAAGACGGTTATGCCGGGGCATGATTATGTTTATAATGTGGTAGCACATTACTATTCAATGCCTGATACGGCAGTCTCTGATGATAATAAAGTGCATATCGATGTTCGCGACTGGTCAAAGATATCTTATGAGTTATCGGAAGTATATAATTATTCGATTGCGACAGAAGGGGATAGCGTGGTTGTGCCACAAGGAGATTTCCTTTATCTGACAGATCGAGACAGCTATCGTCAAGGTCAATTTTATAATGGATATTGGTATGTAGCGCAATTGAAAAATTTGCCGGTAAATGATGAAGCTACAGCCGGGGGTATTTATCGCATCCCGACTGCGGCATCATGGGAAAATACCGATGAAAACCCATTGAAATCAGAATCATTCAAAAAAATATATACAACTAAGGCCCTTCAAAGTGCCGGGATCGCGATTGATGAAGGTGGTAATATATTTATTGCTCAAGAGACTACTAATGATAATACCGGTTTAGTATCCAATTATTTTGCAAACAGACTGACAAAAGGTCGTATCTTGATGAACACTACCGGTGATGGTATCACTTATAGTGATGAGCAATCTTATGATGTTGACTTATCCGGATTTAATTTTGCAGAATATGCTGTAGCAGGACGAAATATTTCTCTTGGTCGTATTGATTTTTTCTGTATGAAAGGTAATTTGACCGGTGGAACAGCCCAAAATCCCACAAAGGCATATTTGTATTTAGCGCCAAATGTGTCTCGTGCGGTATATGTCATTGAGTTGACATTTGATGGAACTGCTGTTACGGCATCGGAACATTATAAGTATGACGACTATAGCATAAGTCTTTTCACCGGAGAGTCATTCCAAGATGGAGGAAATAACTATGCATTCCCCGTAATGTGTGAAGGGCGTGATAATGAGTTTATACATAATCTTCGTTCGTCGGCCTATTCATGGCATGCGTGTCATGCAAATCTTGAAAATAATATTCATGAATCCGGTCGTCAAGGAACAGTATATGATACACAGTCGCGTGTAAACAATTCAGGCGGTTGTACAATCGAGTGGAATGGAGAATTGTTTGTAATCACTCCACAATCTCAATATTCGGCCAATTCAGGTAATTTCTATGTGGGGGCTGCTTCTCGTTCGTCCAATGCCGTAACTGCTAAGAATGCCGATTTGAAACTTATCCTTCCAATCGATATGTGGACTCAGCCTGATGAAGATGTCAATGTCAATACCAATTCCAGTGGTGTGTGGTTAGCGGCAGAAAAAGCGACAGATGCGTCAGGAAGTATTATCGATGAAAACAAAGATGGTGAAGCTGACTATATATACATTTACATGTATGTCCCGGGTGAACGTTTTGCCAAGTATAAAATGACTCCGTCGTCATTGTTCCCTCCATCACAGGTTTCATTGGAGATTGAGAAGAAATACAAAAAGGACTATGTAGAACTGGAACATAATCCCGGAGGTGATATCATTCGTTTTGATGCAAAGGCGACATGGCCTGAAGTAACAAATTATGGAACTACCGCTGGAGGAAATCCATCATATGTGATCTTAGGTTATACTGTTCAGCTTGTTGATGCCAATGGTAATGTAATTGATGAATATCCCTCCATAACATTTGAGATGCCTCGTGATATTGATGGAGTGGGTGATGATGTAAATCTTGGAGATGGACAAGGAGATGGAGTTGTCGATAATCTCGAAACTGCTGTTGTCCTAAATGACGATGGTACAGTATCAAATGCTGATGGCTCCTTGCTTGTTGGTTTGACTTGGGATAAACGAGACATTACACATGCCGATGGTACTATTTCAAATGATGTTACTTGTTTTGACTATGTATTTGAAAATGTAGATAAAAATGTTGATTATGTTGCACAGGTAACGGTTAATTACTATGGTATCGACACCAAGACAACCGGTAAAGTGCAACAGAGTCCTAAAACAGAGTGGGAGGATGTTGCAACATTTGACTACGATGCGCCATCGGGATATGTGAGAGTTGACGAGTCGTTGAATAAATGGGGTGACTGGGATAACTTATATTTTGGAAATCCGGCTAAGGGAGAATATGATGCTGGTGATATCTATTATGACGAGTATCGCATATCTCTTGCTATTGCCAATCCTGCGTTTACCGATATGAGTAAAGAGCCGGTAACTTATTATACTATTAGTTATAATAGCAACAGTGTTGCCAGAGCTATTGATACACCGGTAAATGAGTTCTATCTATATGCTCCTGATGGATATGTTGATACCAATGGAAATGCTTTGACTGCCAATAGTGATGGATATGTGAAGATTACTAATGGACAAATTCCGGGCGATTATGATTTCAATAGTACTGATACAGGTGGCAAGCCTCATGTTTATTGGGATATGGAAGATTATACTGCCGGAGTGGTTACTGATGAAGTGGATTATAGAACAAATGGACCATCAATGTGGACATATAGTGTTACCGCCAATTATGCTGCCACAAATGCAAAAATCAGTGAGGTTGCATCAGATGTTATGATTGCCGATGAAGGAGAAAAGATTCCAACTGGTGTTGAGGTTGTTGAAACCACAACTGTCCTTAGTGTTTATCCTATCCCGGCAACTGTTTCGGTAACAATCAAATGTGGAGAAACTATTGATTATGTTGAACTTTATTCAGAATCGGGAATGTTGGTTAAAACTTTAAGTGGTAATGGCGAACAGCTGATGACTGTAGATGTGAGTGACCTTGCATCGGGCTATTATTTCTTGCGAGTTAATAATTTCGCTCCGGTGAAATTTATAAAAAGATAGAGATTTAGTATTGAAAATGTAAAGGTGGGAATATCTTCTTTGCATTTAACAAGAAAGCACCCATGATTTTGTAATCATGGGTGCTTTCTTGTACTCCGGAGCGGAATCGAACCGCTATCAAAGGTTTAGGAAACCTCTATTCTATCCGTTGAACTACCGGAGCTTAGATGTGTAAACAAAGTTACGCGTTATTTGCGAGATAGGCAAGTGAATCGAAATTGTACTCCTGAACGTGGGTCTTGTTTGATGTCGCTTTGTTCTGTTATTTCCCATTCGTTGCAGTTTATCTCAGGGAAAAATGTGTCGGCATCAGTTATTTCAGTGTCGATTTCTGTCAAGTATAGGCGAGAACACAATGGCAATGCCTGACGATATATTTCCCCACCACCTATGACAAATGCTTCGTCGGTATCTTTTACTGCATCAACAGCTGCTTGAAGAGAATTGACAATCTCAATGTTTTCAGCATTGTAATCTCCCTGTCGGGTTATTACGATGTTTCGGCGTCCCGGTAATGCTCCATTAGGAAAAGATTCAAATGTCTTGCGCCCCATGATGATGGGATGCCCCATTGTTACCGCTTTAAATTGTTTTAAATCTTCGCTGATGTGGAAAAGGAGGTCTCCACTGCGTCCGATAGCGTTGTTGCGTGTAATGGCAACTATTATTGATATTTGAGCCATGTTATACCGATACTTTTGCTTTGATGTGTGGATGTGGATCGTAGTCTTCAAGAGAAAAATCTTCAAATTTGAAGTCAAATATGCTTTTAACATCGGGATTTATAACCATGCGAGGTAATCGGCGTGGCTCGCGACTCAACTGCTCACGCACTTGCTCAAAGTGGTCGTTGTAGATGTGGGCATCACCGAGAGTGTGAACAAAATCTCCTACTTCCAAGCCTGTTACTTGTGCCATCATCATAAGCAGTAGAGCATAAGATGCAATGTTGAAAGGTACTCCAAGGAAACAATCGGCACTACGTTGGTATAGCTGAAGGCTTAACTTGCCATCGGCTACATAAAATTGAAAAAAAGCATGGCATGGAGGAAGATTCATGTTGGGGAGGTCAGCAACATTCCATGCGCTCACAATGATGCGTCGGGAGTCGGGGTTCTTTTTGAGTGTTTCAACGACCTCTTTAATTTGGTCAATGTGTCCTCCGTTGTAGTCGGGCCAACTGCGCCATTGATAGCCATAGATGTGCCCGAGATTGCCATCTTCATCGGCCCACTCGTTCCAGATGCGTACTCCGTTTTCTTGTAGGTATTTAACATTGGTGTCACCATTGAGAAACCACAATAATTCGTGAATGATTGACTTCAGGTGTAGTTTTTTAGTTGTCATAACAGGAAACCCATCGGCAAGGTTGAAACGCATTTGATAACCAAACACGCTACGTGTGCCTGTGCCTGTGCGGTCGCTCTTTTGAGTGCCGTTTTCCATGATGTGGTTGAGTAGGTCGAGATATTGTTTCATTTTATGGCGGTATATAGGATTGTTTATGAATAAGCGTGTTTATTTTACCATTGAGGCAAAAGATGTGGGGATGGGTGTTTCAAAGTTCATTTCGCGACGAGTTACAGGGTGTACAAATCGCAATGTCTGAGCGTGTAGTGCAAGGCGGTGTATGGGGCTTGATTTTGCTCCATACTTGCGGTCTCCGGCAATGGGATGGCCAAGATCTTTCATGTGTACGCGTATTTGGTTTTTGCGTCCTGTATCAAGTTCTACTTCGAGTAAAGAGTATCCATTTTTGCACTTAAGTGTGCGATAGCGTGTTACAGCAAGTTGACCTTCATCGGGATTTTGAGTAGAATAAACTTCATATTGCGATGTCTCAGCAAGATAACTGCGCACTGAACCACTTTCTTGTTCTACTTTGCCTTCAACTACGGCAAGGTACTTACGATTAAGTACCATGTTGTTCCAGTTATGTTGCATGGTCTCCTTTGCTTGTTCGTTTTTGGCAAACATCATTAACCCTGATGTGTCACGGTCGAGGCGATGCACAATAAAGAGCTTATTTCGTGGGTCTTGCCACTTGATGTAATCGCGCACAATGGAGTAGGCTGTGCCATCTTTAACACGGTCTGTGCCCATCGATAGCAGTCCATAGCCTTTGTTTACAACAATGATATCATCATCTTCATATACAAGTTTTATGCGACGATGATAGAATAAACGAAATTCTCGAGTGAGGTTGACTTTTACAGTATCGCCTGGGTGTATTTCTGAGTCAAATTGAGTCGTCGGTATATTGTTTATAGCAACTTGATTGTGCTTGAGTAATTCTTTTATCGAAGTGCGTTTGCGTTGCGGCATTGACTCAATGAGGAAGGGCAATAGGGTTGTATCGCCTTGAGGCAGATATGTCTCAATAACGTCGGGACGAAATTGGCGAGTGTCAGCGCCCGGTTTGTGCGGAGTTCTTTTTTGCATTGTCGTAAAAATTATTTTTTGCGAGTGGATTTCACCGCACGAGTTGTCTTCTTGGGTTTTGACTCTTGATTGTTAATGATTTCCATGCATTCATCATAAGAGAGATTTTCAGGCTCTTTGATGGTGCGAGGAATTTTGTAATTGCTTTTTTTGTAGGCGATATATATGCCATATCTGCCGTTAAGTATCTGTAAATCGGCATCGTTGTCAAAAACCTTGACAACTTTTTTGTTTTCGGCATCGCGTTTAGCAATAATTAGTTCTTGTGCTTCTTCCAGTGAGATAGCAGCCGGTGCAATATCTTTAGGAATTGAAACAAATTTGGTGTCATGCTTAATATATGGACCGAAACGACCTATTGCAATTGTAACCTCTTTGCCTTCAAATTCGCCAATGTTGCGAGGAAAATCAAATAGTTTCAATGCTTCTTCGAGTGTTATTGATCCGACAGATTGCCCTTTTAGTAGTGATGCAAATTGAGGTTTCTCATCGTTTTCTCCATCTCCGATTTGTACCAATGGACCGAAACGGCCTATTTTTACTGATACAGGCTTGCCTGTTTTGGGGTCTGTACCGAGAACACGTTCACCCACTTTGTGCTCGAGTCGCATATTGAGAGCTTTATCTACATCGGGGTGGAAGATATTATAAAATGAGCGAATTTCGTCAATCCAAGCAACATTACCTTCTGCTATCTCGTCAAATTTTTCTTCGACGTTAGCCGTAAAATTATAGTCAAGAATGTTGGGGAAATATTCAGTTAAGAAATCATTAACGACAATACCTATGTCGGTAGGTATTAATTTGCCCTTTTCAGCTCCTACGGCTTCGCTTTTAGTGCGAGATGATATCTTGTCATTGCGAAGGGTTAAAGTCGTATATTCGCGTTTAGAGCCTGCTTTCTCGCCTTTCTCAACATATTCACGACGTTGAATTGTAGATATTGTGGGAGCATAAGTTGATGGACGACCAATGCCCAATTCCTCCATTTTTTTTACCAATGATGCTTCGGTGTATCGTGGAGGCTGTTGAGTGTATCGTTGAATTGCTGTTATTTCGTTGGCAATTAGGTTATCTCCTTTCTTTAAAGGAGGTAGAATTGCGTCGTTACTATCATCAATACTTTCATCATCACGGCTCTCAATATAAACTTTTAAGAAACCATCAAATTTGATAACTTCGCCCGTAGCTATAAAACGCTCTGGGCGGGTTGATGGCGCAATATCAATAGTTGTTTTTTCGATAATGGCATCACTCATTTGAGACGCGATAGTGCGTTTCCAAATGAGATTATATAATTTTTTCTCTTGAGCAGAACCTTCAATAGTGTGTTTGTTGATGTATGTTGGGCGAATTGCTTCGTGTGCCTCTTGTGCACCTTTGACATTGGTATGGTAATGGCGGACATGTAGATATTCTTCGCCAATTTTCTCTTTAATTTCGGTCGAAATGGTGTTAATTGCAAGAGCAGAAAGGTTTACGGAGTCGGTACGCATATAGGTAATGTGTCCGGCTTCGTAAAGGCGTTGAGCTATCATCATTGTTTGTGAAACAGTAAAACCGAGTTTGCGAGATGCTTCTTGTTGTAAAGTCGAGGTAGTAAATGGTGGAGCCGGTGATTTTTTAACCGGTTTAACATTTATATCCTCAATCTTGTATGTTGCACCTATGCAGTCATTGAGCAGTTGTCGTGCAGTGTCTTCATTAGGAAGGCGTTTTGACAAATCGGCTTTAAGGCTATTGTTGTCGTCCGTAGCAAATGTTGCTGTGATGCGGAAATATTCTTCAGGTGTGAAATTTTTAATTTCGTCTTCACGCTCGGCAATTAGACGCACTGCAACTGATTGAACGCGACCTGCCGATAGTGCAGGTTTGATTTTTTTCCAAAGGACAGGCGATAACTCAAATCCCACAATGCGGTCGAGCACGCGACGTGCTTGTTGTGCTTCAACGCGATTTAAGTCAATGTCACGAGGATTTTCAATTGCGTTTAGAATAGCATTTTTCGTAATTTCGTGGAAAACGATGCGTTTAGTGTTTTCGGGTTTTAGTTTCAATACCTCATAGAGGTGCCATGCGATGGCTTCTCCTTCGCGGTCTTCATCGGATGCGAGCCACACCATTTCGGCGTTCTTAGCTGCTTTTTTAAGCTCACTCACGAGTCCTTTTTTATCATCGGGTATTTCATAGACAGGAGCAAAGTTATTGTCAATGTCAATGCTGAAGTTTTTTTCTTTTAAATCTCTAATATGACCGTAGCTTGACATGACTTTAAAGTCCTTGCCTAAGAATTTTTCTATTGTTTTTGCTTTTGCTGGAGACTCTACTATTACGAGGTTTTTGAGCATAGTTTTCCTAATTAAAAATTTCAACCGACAAAATTAGGAAAAAGAAATCTAACAGCCGTAGATTTTTTCAAAAAAGGTGTGAAAATAACGAGAATTGAGGAGATTAAAGCCTTTTTATTGGATTTTTTCGATTAAGGCAGTTGCATAAGCTACTATTCCTTCTTTGCGACCTGTGAAGCCCAAGTGTTCGGTGGTTGTTGCTTTAACAGAAACGCAATCTGATGGTATTTGAAGGTCTGACGCGATGTTTTCTATCATTTGAGGGATGTGTGGTAACATTTTTGGTGCTTGTGCAACAATTGTAAGGTCAACATTCCCTATTTCGTACCCGGAGTCAAAGACTAATTCTCTGACACGGCGAAGTAGCATGCGAGAGTCAGCTCCTCTGTAAGTAGGGTCGGTGTCGGGGAAATGATAGCCAATATCTCGCAATGCGGCAGCACCTAAAAGAGCATCTGATAAGGCATGAAGGGCAACATCGGCGTCGCTGTGTCCAAGCAGACCAAGATGATAAGGAATTTTTACTCCGGCAATCCACAAGTCGCGATCTTCGACAAGTCGATGCACATCAAATCCCATTCCGATGCGTGTCTTTGCCATGCTGTTTAGTTTTATTTTTTACCAAAAATCTCTTTCAATCCGTCCATGTCAAATGAAAGGGTAAAGCGCAATGTTTGGTCGAGAGGGGATGTTTGCGCTGTAGCCACCATGTAAGATGCATCAAGACGAAGCACATTGAGGGCAAACCCTGCTCCTAATCCGAAGTATTGACGGTTTCCTTTAAATTCATTTTCGTGGAAATATCCGGCTCGAAGGAAGAATTGCTGATTATAAGAGTATTCGGCACCGATTGAGTAGGTGATCTCTCTAAGTTCCTCTTTCATCCCGCCCGGAGCATCATTGAAAGATTTGAATATACCTGAAATGGGCGACATGTTTTCCCAATCTTCAAGGGCGTCAAGATAGGCTTGTTGACCTTCGGGAGTATCTTCATAATCACTTTCGCGTGGACGTGTAGGGACAAGAAGTTTATTCAGGTCAAGCGCAAGAGTGAGATTATGGTAATCGGCGAGAGGGAATGTAAATGCGGTACCGATGCGCAAGTTAGTAGGGAGAAATGCGGGATCTTCTCCATTGTTATATGAGACTTTCGAGCCTATATTTGAGATGTTCCATCCTAAAGACCATTGGCACTCGTTACGACCTATTATCGGATAGGATGTATAGTATCCGGAGATGTCGGCGGCAAATGCTGATGCTCCTGATGTTTGGTCTCCTGCATAGGAATCGGAAAACCCGAGATCGGAGTAGATGTATCGGAATACAATTCCCATAGAAAAACTATCGGATAATTTGCGTGAATAACCTACGTCAACGGCCATTTCATATGGGTTAAGGCTTTGAGTTGTATAGCCTTCACCGTCGCTTGTGTTTACTTCTCCTAAAGAGAAATATCTGATAGATGCTGACACAGCTTGATTGTCATTGTCCCCTATTTTCCAGTAACCGGCGAGGTTGGCAAGGAAGATGTCATTGACGAGTTTTCTTAACCATGGAGTGTAGCTAAGCGATGCAGAAGCTTTACTATAAGCAAATGCATATTTTGATGGGTTCCAGAATTGTGAATTGGCATCCGGGTCTGTTGCAACACCGAGGTCTCCCATAGATGCACCGCGAGCATCAGGTGTGATACCTAATGATGTAACACCTGTTTGTATAGGGTTAAATTCGTTTTTACCTGCTTCTTGGGCTTTTGCCGATATTGAGATAAATAGTAGCGCAAAGGCACTTATTGTTAAAGCTTTTAATTGATTTTTCATATAAAGAGGGTATAACTACTTTATATAAACTCAAAAAGATGCTATTTATTGCTTGATTATAATTATTTTTGCTTTTGAAGTGCTTGAATATTGTTTATCGGCATTTAAAATTGCATAACAACGATAAGTGCCGTCGGCAACGAGTTCTCCATTTATGTCTTGTAAATTCCAGGTATGCGGGAAAGTGCAATTTTCTTTGGTGAAGATAGTTTCTCCGTCATTGTTTTCAATAATTAAACGTCCTGATGGCTCGTCTTTGAAGTTGTGAGTAAGCGAAATAGTTGCTTTTGTACGAGCAGGAGTTTCTTCGATTTCAAGAGCAGATGTTACGGAATTATTTACGACATAAAATGTGATGCTTTTTTCTGCACGATTGCCAGCATTGTCGGCAACGCTCAAAGATAGTGTGTGTATCCCATCTTCAAGTCCGGCAATGGGGAATTTAATTGTGGATACACCGTCAATATCAGTAACAATTGTACCTTTTATCTCGGGGAATGACGTTGAATTGTCAAGCATAAGCGTTGTTGCCGCCCCTATTGCTATTGATGAATTACATAAACCGGATTCATCAGGAAGTATTGTTGCGTATAGTGTCGCTTCATGACCTATACAGTCTCCATCACTAAATGAAGGATTGTCAAGATATAATTCAGTGATTTCGGGAGCCGTAGTGTCAATAACAACTTGAGTCGCGTCATAATCGTTTACAAAAAGTTGATTGAAATACCCTTGTGCACTTTGTTTACTGTCGTTTGATAGAGCATAATAGGATATGCGATTTGATTTCCCAAGTCGTGATGGTGTGGGAATATTTAGCTTGGCATTGAACTTACCGGCAGTTACCGGGACAGTTGTTTCAAGAAGAATGTCTTCGTCACAAGTTATTGTGTCCAAAGCATCTCCACCCTGAGTGAGTGTTTGTTTGTCTATTGGTGATTCGTATAGCGTAAGTGTTATTCTGCCATTAAAATCAGTATCAATTATATCATTTGAGTTTGTAATTGAACCGGAAATTATGTTGTTTGCCAATGGGTATACACCAATCATTGTTTCATTTGATGTTATTGCTGTGTCGTTGAGCTTGTCAGTAGCAATTTTGTGAGTTGTGATGTTTAGAGGAAGAGCCGGATCTCCAATCATGTTAAAGCAGAGGTTGTTTATGCCTAAAAATGAATCTCCTATTGTAATTGCTTCTTGTGTGGCTGTATTATGAGCTTTGCGATAGGCGTCCCCAATACAATCACCTTTTTGAGCATCAAATATGTGTTGTGCAAATGCTGTGCTGAGATATTGATTATAGTCTTTATACACAGTGCGTGAAGCAGCGACAACAGCAATGCTTCCGCCTGTTGCTTTATATAACATTGTCTCGGCGATGCCACTATCTTGGCGGTCAAAACTTAATGCATCGCAAGTGGCAAAGAATGTAATAGGGTAGATGTTATAATTGGTCTCTTTGACATATCTATTGTGCCAAAGGTCTTCGCTTGTGAAACAGTCGGGTTTTCCGTGACCTGTGTAACAGAGATAATGTTGCCCGTTTGTAAGTGCTCGTGATATTGTCGCACGAGCAGCAACAGCATCATTGTTCGTCCATGGATATAGAGAGTTGTAAACTTTAGTGATTGTTGTGTGAGGAGCGTATTTTATTATAGAGTCGGCCAATGCTTCTGTTTGATGCATGTGACTGTTTGAGTCTCCATCATCACTCATGAGTAATGCGCGATTTTGTGAAATATCAGTTGGTGGATTTTGGAAGTACTCAAGCACTTTCTTGTTTATGTTTCGTGCATGGTCTGCTCTATTTGCCGGTATGCGACTAACAGCAATATCCATGAGAGTAAAAGGTATATTTACTTGATTATAAGAATCGTTTAACATCCCAAAATATGAGTCGGCACAGTATACGAGTGATTTATCGTTGACTTCTGTCGCTGATTCACATTGATATGTGAGCAATAAACCATCGTTGTTATATATTAGTCCGCGGTTGTCATAAGAGGCGGCTCCATAGAAAAGGAGATATTTGAATGTTGAGGCATTGCGGTCATAGAACATTTTGGCTGCACGTCTATATGCTATAGCCGAGGGGGTGCCGGATGAAAATTCGTTGAAAATTTCTTCTTGTTCAAGGACTAATACTTTCATCCCTTGATATTGTTTGTGTATTTCTGCTAATTGGAGGGCATATTGCTTCATCGATTTGTTGGTAATGATGAGCATTTCAGGAGCAGAATTTGAGTGAATATTCTGATTGGGAACATCACAAACATATTCAATGGGATATTGTTTTTTTGTTGGGTCAAAAGCAATAAGATAGGCGTGTCCATTGGAATTGGATGAATATTTTTTCTCAAATGAACCTTTTAAGATTCCTGTTTCGCTGTTGAAAATAGTTTTATATGCGAATACATTAGTGGGAGATGATACGTTCCACACTTGAATGTTTTCATTTGCTTCTTTAATTGAAAATGCCGTATTTGAATTTACTTCGGAAAATACCATGCGCATTTGGGCTTGAGTCCCCATTTTATTAAATCGGTAGTAAGCTAATGAAGCATAATCTATTGCGGCATAATTATAAGACGAAAGTGTAGAAGGAATTGATGCTGTAAATGTATATTCCGGATTATTGTTGTTTTTCATTTTGATATTCATGGTCCCGTTATTGGCCATGTAATATTTGCTTGATGAGGAGTAGGTTGTAGATACAGTACGATGTAATTCATAGGTTATCTCGAGCCCATTTGTCTGTATGTTTAACGCAAATCCCGAAGGAGCATTGGCTGCCCAATAATAATTAAATTGACCAAGTTTTGTTGTATCTGCATTTAAGACATTAAAGGTGAAGTCTTGAATTGGTTGTTTCTTGAAATCCGTACCAAAGAAACGATAACCTCCGTTAGCCGGACATGTTTTTTCCAATTCGATGATTTGTAGTGAATTGTGATTTTCGCGAGTTTCTGTTGTATATGAGTTGAAGTAATAAGATGATGGCGCTTTAGAATCTGTTGGATTGGCATCACTGAGCAGATAATATCCTGAGTCGGAGTATGTGTTTCGTTTAATCGATGGTTTATAAATATCACCTGTGATATCAAATCTTTCTCCCCCTTCGGCATAGAAACAGATTTTATCATCAGTTCGATATACCGGTTGAGCAGGAAGGTCGTCAGGGAGTGATGTGTCAAAGGTGTTTTTGAGCATAACACCGCCATAACCATATATGCTGACGTTTTCGGGATTAGAAAAACCCATTTCAAGGAGTTGTTCATGGGTAATTTCATGTATTCCTGTATTGCTTACTTTGATTTTTACCCAACGACCTTTTGCGAGTTTGGATTCAGTTGTATAATATGTAGAAACATATGCATTAGCAATCAAGCTAATACAGAATGTGAATAATCCGGTAAGAATGATTCGGTATAAATGTCTTTTGTCCATACTTGGAAAGATTTATGCGGTTAAATGCTTATTTGACTTTAAAATTAATACATTCATTGTTGTTTATCTTACCTGCTATGATATCATCAATTTTGAATTCAGATTGATAATTTAGTTTAGACGGAATAAGAATATCTCCAATTTTAAATGTAAAATATTTGCTTAGTTGTTTTATTGAGTTGTCAATTCCTATATCGGGAGTGTTGATTGTTGTTTCAAAATTCCCAATGCTGATTTTTATTTGCTCTTGAATAGTATCAATTGGTTGCCAATCTCCCAGAATTACCGCGCCGTCAAATGATGTGACGATATTAGATGTCGTTTGGGTCGTTGATAGTTGCTCAATCATGTCAACTGGAATCATTCTTAGACAAAGGGTTATTGCATCGTAATAGCGGTTTGCAAATTTTTCTCCAATGTTTTTACCTAATCGGTTAATTCGAATTGCGATATTGAGGTCAAACATCCATTTTGATGAAAAGTCAGGCATGAAAAATGGTTTGCGGTCTTTTATAATCGCTGAGTCGGGAATTATATCTACTGCAATCGGTTCTAAGATTGTGTCCCCAAGATTACGATTTAATGCCATTATTTTCATTCTTTACGAAGCTTTTGAGAGCCGAGACGATTATACATCACAGCAAGATGTGAATATATAGAGGTGTTTTGGATAACTATTCCTTCAGTTACGCGAATGCGAAATGGTGTAAAATTCCATAATGCTTTAATCCCTGCATTTGTCATTAAATCAGCAACTTCCTGTGCTTTATCAACAGGGACCGCAACAATCCCTATTTCGGCATTGTATTTTTTGCGTTGCATTTCTAAATCGCTTATGTCGAAAATGGGAACGTTGCAAATTGATGTACCAACGATTGCCGGGTTTACATCAAAACCTGCAACAATATTTAACCCATAGTTTGATAATCCGGAATCTTGAATTAAGGCTGCGCCAAGGCTCCCTACTCCTAAGATAATAGCGTTGTGTACTTCTTTAAATCCTAAAAAATCTTGCAGTTCACGTTCAAGAGTTTTTACCTCATATCCGATGCGAGTTTTTCCCTTAATATTGAGAAATGAGAGGTCTTTAGCGATTTGTGATGCATCAACATTTAACTCCTTTGATATTTGAGTGGAAGATACATATTCAACGTTGTTTGCGCGGAGCAGATTAACATATGCCAGATACCAAGGAAGTCTCCTAAGCGTTGGCTCAGGAAGAAATTCGCGAGGAATGTTCTTGTTGTCTGACATAATGTAAATTAAGGTGTTAAAACTAAAAGCAAACAAAGATAATAAGATTTGCGAAATTTCGCAAATCTTATTATCTGTTATATCTCAAGTTAAGAGTCGATTAGATGTGTGAAAATG
This sequence comes from Muribaculaceae bacterium, assembly GCA_017436845.1. Taxonomy (GTDB): domain Bacteria; phylum Bacteroidota; class Bacteroidia; order Bacteroidales; family Muribaculaceae; genus RGIG4079. The sequence goes on along the minus strand of JAFSCJ010000005.1, from coordinate 148,474 downwards.
TTTTGTTACTGTGCCGCTACTGCTAATTTTTTTGATTCAGTGGCATAATGTTTGCCATCTGTTGTAATTTCAGCCTTATAGATGTATATTCCTCGAGGGACTCGACGACCTGCCATGTCGCATAAATCCCATGTTATAGGGAATGATTTGAACATATCGTTGCGCCCGCTTTGTGTAGTAGTCCACTCGAGTTTACCCATTAAATTATATACCGAGATTTTAATCGTTGCTTTTGCGTCAGGGCGATTATTGGTGATATAGAAATTAGTCTCGGTTGTTGCCGGATTGGCATCGGTGTAGATGTCATAAATCTTGGGGGTTAGCCCATTCTGAACATAAAATTCAATTGTCTCTTCGGCAACATTACCAGATGTGTCCCATATTCTTAAGCGTAATGTGTGATTGCCTTCAGCAAGATTGCTGATGGGGTAGGCAATGCTTCCCGATACGGCATCGGATGATGCTCCAGGTGTGTAGTATTGGGATACATTGGTATAGGTTTTATTCCCGTCAAGGGTTAATACCATTTGATGACCAATGCCGGATGATGAAATGTTAATGCCTTTGTTGTCTGATATGTTGGCGATAACCATAGGAGATTCGTTGACTTTATCCCCACTTTTGAATGATTCGTGATTAAGAAAATATGCCGAGATTATAGGTGATTCGTTGTCCTCTTCGGCTGTTTCGTCATATCCCCAAATGTAAAAGTTTCGATTGCAGCCTATTGCCTCGATGTTATCATTATGTGCATACATGCTTAAAGCGGCAGGTCGATAATTATCAGCAATTTCAGTGGGCATGAAAACTTTCAGTTCAAATTCTCCATTAATAATCGAATCGCGTCCGATGTATAGTTTGTCGCCTTGTTCTTCAAATGTAACCGGTTCTCCTTTTTCTCCGTTGCCATTGGATGTTACGCTTTTTTCGGCATCATACATTGTTGCGGTTAAAACTCCATTGAAATCGTTCATTTTTATACCCATGGGGTCGTATATTGAGCCTTTTAGTGTAACTTGTTGACGAGCATGTATTTCTGGTTGATTACTATCTGTAATCTGTTGCCCATTGATTTCCTCTAACGCGACTGTCGATGAAGGTGAGGTAAATCTCATTGCCGGATCTCCCATTAATGCAAATCGCAGTTTATTCTCATCGGAGAGTATTGAGTTCTTGGTCTGGCGAAGTATTTCTCCTATAGGAAGAAATTCCCCATTGTTATCTCGATTGAAAATGTGTCTTGCAAGAGAGGATGATAGAACCCCATTATTTGAAATATAGACTGGGCGGCTTGCGCTTATGGCAGAAATGATACCGCCATCGGGATTTTGGAACAGTATTTCAGCTCCGGATAGAGCATCGGCATCCCATCTCATAAATTCACATGTTGCAGCATATAAGACCGGTAGACGTTTAAGGTATAGGTTGCTTATGTCATTTGCTGTGAGTATGTGTTCGTGGGATAAAGTTAAGGTATTGGCATGACCAATATAGTTCCACCATAATACACCTTCATCTAATTTTTGGAGCATTTGTGCGCGAGCCATAGGATATTTGCCATCCTCCATAGTGTAAGCATCAGTGTATATTTTGTCGTAGAAGAACTCTTTACCGAAAGCAGAATTCTTCATGGTGTTGTACATTGCTTCGGTTTGTTTCATGTGAACTCCGTTGTCTTGGTCATCGGCAATCAAGAGAATTTGATTTTTCCAAGAGTCTTTGATGGAGTTATTTACGTATCCATATAATTTGTCAACAACTTTTTTTGCTTCACTTGATGATCTGACCGGCATGCGACCGATGGCAATACACATGCGATTGCCGGTGATATTGGCTCCCGAATTGTCATCCAAATAAGAGATTATATCATCGCTTGAAAATGAGTTATTGTCGTTCAATCCTCCGTCTGTTTGCCATATTGGCATTGTGGGATATCCCAGTGCCGCAACAGTTGGTGTCAGATGACGATTATCATATGTGCCTCTACCCATGAGTAGTGCATATTTGAGTTTTGAAGAATTTGCATCGGCATTTCCTCTGTCCCAGAACATTTTCAGCATTTTTCGAAATGCATTTACATCGGGAACTCCTGATGAAAATTCATTAAATACTTTGTCCTGTGAAACGACAAGTACTTTTAATGAGTCGGATGAGTTTCGATGAAGGGAGGCAATGCGTTCAGCTTGTGATTGCCAATCGCTGATGGTGAATATAACCAGATCAGGCACTTCTTCGGCATGGAGATTTTGGTTGGAGATATTCCCGATTAATGCCGGTTCTAAGAAAGAGCTATTTTCATCCCATGCGACGTATTCACGTAACCCCGTATAATCGTTTGTCCATTTTAAGTTATTACCATCAAGCGTAGTGTTAAGTTTGAATATTGCTTGTGGATTTGTTACGTCCCAAACATGAGTGTGTTCGCTTGCGCCTGATAATGCAACCGATGGGCTTGATGAGTTGAAGATTAATGTCCCATTGTTTAGTTTTATGGCGCGAGTGTAATTTAATGAGATGTAATTTAGACGAGCAAGATGTTTTGTAACAGAAGATTTATATGTTATACCTAAAGTTAATTTATCACCTGAAATGTCAATGTTTTTTAAAAAAACTCCTTCTGAGCCAAATGAATATGTATCATTGTTCGTGGCTTTAATGATGTCGTTGGATGGAATGTTTTCTCCATTGACGGAAATGCTGAGATAGGAAGAGGAGTTAAATGTTTTTGTTACAAATGAATATTTTAAAGATACTGTTGATTCTACTTTATCTGTCAGCGTAAAATTGAAATTTTGTGAGTCGTTATATTTAAAATCCTCGCCAAGGAGTAGATGTCCTGTCGCGCCGGGACTATATAAATCTTTTTCATGATATATCGTTTCGGTAAATGTTGTTGCATAATCGGTTGTTATTGCTGAGCCGATTGTTGGTATCTCTTTTACGTCAACATCTTTGTCGCTAAGGAAATAGTATCCAACTGTTGAATAGGGATTAATCGAGTGGGTATAAGGTTTTGATTCTCGATGCCATTTTACAGGTCCTTGTGCATAAAACACCAGTCCTTGAGCTGTTTTTACCGAGGGGGTTAATGGTAAATCGTCAATGTAAGAGTCGTTTAGAAGATCGGGTAGTCGTTGCCCCCCATATCCATAAACATGTACTTTTGAAGGATCGGAGAACCCCCATTTTTTCAAATTGGAATTTGAAATTAGATGTATGCCTGTTTCAGAAACACTTATTTTTACCCAGCGACCATCTTTTAATGCTGATTCAGATGCATATGTGTCAAGGGAAAGAGCGTAAGTCTTTAAAGGGAAGCACATAGATGCCAATGAAAAGATAGCAAAGACGATAAATGATGTTATATTGTAGCGTTTTGAATTCATAAATATTTAATAATGGAGCATTTGAGCCTATAATTACTATGACTAATAACGTTGATTTTAGTGGTTTATTGTGATTGATAACGAATTGAGTTTAGCCATTTATTCCAATCTTCGTTTGTGCCGTTATAAGTGTTTAAGTCAATATTCCCAAAAACACCTTTAATGGTACCTTTATGGCTATATTGCCAAAACTGCCACTTCTCACTAATTGGTGGATTTGAAAATGAGCATATCCATAGGGGGTATTCGTCAAAGTTCCCTTTTATAAAGCGAGTGTAGCCATTTTTGTTGGTATAAAATATAAATGGCAGATTATTATTCTTGAATGTATTGATGAGGGTTGAAATTTGACTGATGATGTACTCTGTGGGCGTATTTCTGTCATTGGTGTACTCCTCAATATCAATAGCTATGGGGAGGTCCAGATGTTTTCCTTTTAAACTGTGGAGAATGTTTAACGCTTGTAAGTAGCCATCGGTGTTAAATCTGAAGAAATGATATGCCCCCACTTTTAATCCGGATTTTAGTGCCTTGTTATAATTGGAGTGAAACCGAGGGTCTTTAAAAGTGGCCCCTTCGGTTGCTTTAATGAAAACAAAATCAATGCCTGATTGGGCAATTTTGATAAAGTCGATATCTCCATTGTGAGCTGAAATGTCAATTCCGGATATGGGATATTGCTGTGAATCAATATCAATGTGGTGTTTTCTTTCTAAGCAATGCCAATATATTGCACCGATTGTAGTCAGCACAATAATTGAGAGTGATATTGTTAATAATAGTCGTTTCATTTTAATGAAGGAAATACAAAGGTAATCTATTTAATCGAATTGGAGTTGTCGTGCAGAGAAATTATTGCTAAATTTGCGGATTAAAATTTTATAAAATGAGCGTAATAGATATAATAATTCTAATTGTGTTTGTCGGAGCCATAATATATGGGCTATATAAAGGCGTGATTGCACAATTAGGCTCACTTGGAGGGATAATCTTGGGTATTATTGCGTGTCGATTATTTGGAGAATATGCGACAGAGATGGTTTCTAATATCCTTCCGGCAATGACATCAGATGCAAAAACTACGGCTTATGTAAATAGTGTTGTGGGTAACGTGCTGTTGTTTATTGTCGTATATGTATCGGCATGTCTCATCGCAAAGCTCATGCGAAAGATTACCCACGCTTTGTGTTTGGGCTTGTTTGATCGCATAATAGGTGCTGTGTTTTGTATCTTCAAGTGGTTCTTTGTTGTCAGTATTTTGTTGAATTTGTGGCAAGTCCTTTCGCCGGAAACAAATGTTGTGAAGATGTCAACATTGGCAAATGGTACAGCAATTCAAGCCATAATAGATTTAGCTCCAACTTTGTTTGGCTCAATATCCCAATTGTAATGTTGTTGCAACAAAAAAAATAATGAGATTGTTAAATATCAAGAGAGATATTAAATAGAAAGAAATAATGACAGAAAATTCAAATATAATCAATGATGTTACGTCCAGCGAATATAAGTATGGATTTGTAACTGACATTGATACAGAAATAATCCCTAATGGTATAAATGAGGATGTCGTGCGTCTGATATCCCAAAAGAAAGGTGAGCCTGAGTGGTTGCTTGAATTTCGATTGAAAGCTTATCGCTATTGGACCACTCTTGAAATGCCTACATGGGCACATCTTGACATTCCACCTATAGATTATCAGGCAATAAGCTATTATGCTGCTCCTCGCAAGAAGGAAGGGCCTAAAAGTCTTGATGAGGTAGATCCCGAATTGTTAGACGCCTTTAATAAACTCGGAATCTCTCTTGAAGAACAAAAATTATTGTCGGGAATGGCTGTTGATGCAGTAATGGACTCGGTATCGGTAAAAACCACTCACAAAGAAAAACTAGCCGAACTTGGGATTATATTCTGTTCATTCTCTGAAGCTGTAAAGGATTATCCCGACTTGGTAAAACGTTACCTCGGCTCAGTGGTTTCTTATCGCGACAATTTCTTTGCCGCATTGAATTCGGCTGTGTTCTCCGACGGTTCATTTGTATATATTCCTAAAGGGGTGCGTTGCCCAATGGAACTTTCTACATATTTCCGTATTAATGCATCGGGAACAGGGCAATTTGAACGCACGCTGATTGTTGCCGACGATGACGCTTATGTAAGCTACCTCGAAGGTTGTACTGCTCCCATGCGAGACGAAAATCAATTACATGCTGCAATTGTAGAGATTGTTGTCGAGGATCGTGCCGAAGTCAAATACTCTACTGTACAGAATTGGTATTCAGGAGATAAAGATGGGAATGGTGGAGTGTATAACTTTGTTACAAAACGTGGCTTGTGTCGCGGTGATTACTCAAAGCTTTCATGGACACAAGTGGAGACAGGTTCGGCGATCACATGGAAATATCCAAGTTGTATCCTTGCCGGAGAAGGAGCTGTGGGAGAATTTTACTCTGTGGCAGTAACAAAAAATCATCAACAGGCCGATACCGGAACGAAGATGATACACACCGGTCGTAACACCCGCAGTACAATTGTGTCAAAGGGGATATCTGCCGGATATAGCCAAAACTCCTATCGCGGTCTTGTAAAGGTTGCTCCGAATGCCGATGGCTGTCGCAACTACACCCAGTGTGATAGTTTGTTGCTTAGTTCGCATTGTGGCGCACACACATTCCCTTACATTGATGTCTTGAATGATACTGCAGTTGTGGAACATGAGGCAACAACATCTAAGATTAACGAAGACCAAATATTCTATTGTAACCAGCGTGGTATTCCCACTGAAGAGGCAATAGGATTGATTGTTAACGGATATGCTAAAGAAGTAATGAATAAACTGCCTATGGAGTTTGCTGTTGAGGCACAAAAACTGCTTCAAATCACCCTTGAAGGCTCAGTAGGATAACATATAGAAAAATAATGACTATGGACAATATATTATTAGAGGTGAAAAACCTTCATGCCGGAATAGAAGGCAAAGAGATTTTGAAAGGAATTAATCTTACAATACGTCCCGGAGAGGTACATGCAATTATGGGTCCCAATGGCTCTGGAAAAAGTACTCTTTCATCAGTATTGGCTGGGCATCCCTCGTTTACAGTAACAGAAGGAGAGGTTGTTTTTCATGGCAAAAATCTGTTGGAACTATCTCCTGAAGATCGTTCACATGAAGGCTTATTTCTCTCATTCCAATATCCGGTAGAGATTCCCGGTGTGTCAATGGTTAATTTCATGCGTGCGGCAATAAATGAGAAACGCAAATATTTCAATGAACCTGCATTGTCGGCAAGTGATTTCTTGAAATTGATGCGTCAAAAACGTGCCATTGTAGAGTTGGATAATAAGTTGGCATCTCGCTCGGTAAACGAAGGCTTTTCAGGTGGCGAGAAGAAACGTAACGAGATATTCCAAATGGCAGTCTTAGAGCCTCGATTATCAATTCTTGACGAGACCGATAGCGGTCTTGATATTGATGCATTGCGCATTGTAGCCGGTGGGGTAAACAAATTAAAAACTGAAGATAACGCAACAATCGTTATTACTCACTATCAACGATTGCTTGATTACATTAAACCTGATTTTGTTCATGTGCTTTATAAAGGTCGCATTGTGCGCACAGGTGGACCTGAACTAGCACTTGAACTTGAGGAAAAGGGTTATGACTGGATTAAGCAAGAAATAGATAATTAATAAGGATATGGGTTCAATTGATCAATATCTCGATTTATATAAAGAAAATCGCGATGCGATAAATGCTCATTCTGCCGATGTGCTGAATAGCTTTCGCGAAGTAGCGTTTAACGCAATTGGCGACAACCAATTACCTAAACGTGGCGCGGAAAGCTATGAAAAGACATCTATAGATGAGATGTTTGCTCATGACTATGGGGTAAATATAAATCGCATGGATATCCCGGTAAATGTTGCGGCATCGTTTAAATGCGATGTGCCAAACATGAGTACTTGGATGTCATTCATAGTAAATGATATGTTCCATGCATCACTCACATCAAGACACAAAATGCCTGAGGGTGTAATTGTTGACTCTCTTTCTCGCGTAGCAAGTGTGTCTCCCGATTTGGTAGCAAAATATTATGGCACGGTAGCTCCTCTTGAAGATACCGGGGTGGCATTGAATACGTTGCTTGCTCAAGATGGTGTCATGATTTATATTCCACGAGGAATTAAACTTGAAAAACCATTGCAACTTGTCAACATTTTTAGTTCGCCCATTGATTTGATGGCGGTACGTCGCCTGTTGATCGTATTGGAAGATGATGCAGAAGCACAATTGCTTGTGTGTGACCACACTCAAGATAGCGAACATAAATATCTTTCATCGCAAGTGGTAGAAATTATAATTGGTGAGCGTTCTCGATTTGATATCTACGATATGGAAGAATCGTCGGCGACAACATCTCGATATTCACGATTGTTTGCGCGTCAGGCTACCGGATCTAACTTGTTGATCAACAGCACGACATTGATGTGTGGCACAACCCGCAACGGATACGATATAGATATCGTGGGTGATGGCTGTGAAACATTGCTCGCCGGAATGGCAATTGGAACAGATCACCAGCACGTTGACAACTGTTCTAATATTAATCACAGGGCATCACATTGCCACAGTTCGCAATTGTTTAAATATGTGCTTGACGATGAGTCGACAGGAGCATTTGAAGGTAGCATTTTGGTCGCTCCCAATGCAACATATACCGAAGCTTACCAATCTAATCGCAATTTGCTTGCTTCGACATCGGCCAAGATGCACACAAAACCTCAACTCGTAATATATAACGATGAAGTAAAATGTAGCCATGGCGCAACAACAGGGCAATTAGATGCTGCTGCATTATTTTATATGCGCTCTCGCGGTATCTCTGAAAAGGAAGCTCGATTGATGTTGATGCAGGCATTTATGGTTGACGTGATTGATACTGTGCGCATGGAAGGTTTGCGTGATCGTTTACGCCATTTGGTCGAAAAACGTTTTTATGGTCAGCAAATGCTATGTGGAGAGTGCAGTGTGTCGTGTCATGAACAAAAATCATGATAAAAAGTATGGAAATGTATGATGTGAATTCTCTTAGAAGCGATTTTCCCATATTAGAACGTCAAGTATATGGTCATCCGCTTGTATACCTTGATAATACAGCAACTACACAAACTCCTCGCTGTGTTGTTGAGGCAATAGAGAATGTCTATTATAACACAAAAGCTAATGTGCATCGTGGTGTGCACACCCTTTCACAAGAAGCCACTGATTTGCAAGAGGCAACTCGCGAGCGAGTCAGAGAGTTTATCAATGCAAAATCCACTGAAGAGATTATCTTTACTCGTGGGACTACTGAGGCTATAAATCTTGTGGCTTCGTCCTATGGAGATCTCCTTGAAAATGGTGATGAGATAATTCTCACAGTGATGGAGCATCATGCCAATATTGTTCCCTGGCAACTATTGGGACGTCGCAAACGTATCATCTTGCGCATAGTTCCTATAAATGAAAAAGGGGAATTGGACATGGTGGCATATCGCTCGTTGTTTAACGACCGCACAAAACTTGTTGCCGTTTGCCATGTCTCTAATGTGCTTGGAACGGTTAACCCCATTAAAGAGATGATTGCCGAGGCTCATAGCAATGGAGTGCCTGTCCTTGTCGATGGCGCACAAGCTATTTCTCACATGAAAGTAGATGTGCAGGATCTTAATGCCGACTTCTATGTCTTCTCATCTCATAAAATGTATGGGCCATCGGGAGTGGGTGTCCTATATGGCAAGAAATATCTGCTTGAAATGATGCCCCCTTATCAAGGAGGAGGGGAAATGATAGGTCAAGTGAGCTTTGATCACACAACTTTTGCTGCTCTTCCATTTAAGTTTGAAGCCGGTACGCCTGACTTTGTTGATATTGCCGCTTTTCACACAGCAATAGACTATATGACATCTATAGGGGTGGAGCGCATTGCTGAGCATGAGCATGAATTGCTCACCTACACAACTGAAAAGATGATGGAGATACCGGGAATGCGCATTTTTGGGACAGCTCCGGGCAAGTGTGCAGTAATATCATTCCTCATTGGTAACGAGCACCATTATGATATAGGGATGTTGCTTGATAAATTGGGGGTAGCTGTGCGCACCGGACATCATTGTGCCCAACCGCTAATGTCAGCATTAGGCATTGAGGGAACAGTCAGAGCATCATTTGCGATGTATAATACAAAAGCGGAAGCCGATGCCTTTATAGCCGCCCTCCGCCGTGTATCGTCAATGTTAGGTTGAGAGAGAATTATTCTTCGTCGGGATATTTGCGATAATATTCCTCAAGGATATTCTTCACATTGAAGTAAAAACCTGCAGGGTCTTTATCCTTTTTCTTTTGGATAGTTATATAGTCAAAATAGGGGTTGACAAATTCCTGTGAGTCGGCTATATATCCGAGCGAATTGATGAGAGTGTATTCATTCTTAGGGATTACCACATACCAAGCATTCTCTTGGTCAAGACCTGTCCCTGAAGATACTATTGCTTCGAGAAGATGATTGAGACGGTATTGCCAAATGTTGGCAAGATGAATTTTCTTCTTTTCACGCAACGCATATATAAGGAAATTCATCTGTTGCAAATCAAAGGGATTGTCCTTCAATGATAACTCGGCATATTTTATGATAGTGTCACACTCGGCACGGCTATGCTTTGTTTTGTAGTAAAGGCTCTCAATCTTGTCTGAGAACTCGGAGTGACGATAGGGATTATAGTCCTCTTGAAAAATATAGCCATAATATAGGTGTCGATACTCATCATGCTGCATGACGGTGTCATTAGCCTCGTATTTTTTCAGAAGCGTTGGGTAGTAATATTTTGATTTGGGGTCGTTAACGGCCTCGCATATCTTCTCCATGTTGGGAGTTTCCACCTTAACCTTTTTTTCTTTTGGTGCAGCTGAAACTGATATTGTAAAGCACGAGACGAATAAAATTAGACAAATATATATATATCGCATAATCAATATTTTCATGTTATAGTTTGCAATTCTACAAAATTAGTGAAATTATTTTGTAGTAACCTCCCTCTTCAGCAATTTAAATAAGCATTAACAGATGTTGATAAAGTTGTAATTATCAATTTATTTAGAATTTTTGAGCCATAACTAATCTTCCAAGAATTGATTTGCGGAGTTTTTCTAACGCAATTGGGTTTCTGTCAATGTAATCAATATAGTCAATGCCAATAAGGTCATATTCTATCCTTGAGGCATATGGATAGTTATCTAATCGGATAGGAATAATTGTTTTATTTAATTTATCTGCAATATTAATTTCCTTTGCTACATTATTAGATTTGTTGGATTGTTCAGAAGATATGAATAATACCAAGTCAACTCTTTTTAAAGTTTTAACAATAATTTCTTTGAAATTTTCACCACTATATGAGCCATCAATATCAATCCAATAAGGGATGTCCATTTGGTTTAATAAGTCGCATATGCCTTTAATTTCAGATTGGTCTTTTCGTGAATAACAAATAAATATCTTAGCGGTTTTAGAACTTTCTTCATTTACTTGTTTGATGACAACATTTGAATAATCAGTTTCAATATTTTATTTGATAGATTTGTTTATTTCAGTATTTTGTTGTTCAACTGCGGCAAATGCTTCAAAAAATGGAATGAAATCCCATAATTCCATCTTGCCAAATCGGTCATATAAATAAAGTTCTATGTTATAAGGCTTATTAGTTATAGATAGAGCTTCAGCAAATGCTTGCGCCATGCATTTCGCAACTTTTGGATAAGGGATCAATGCTCCTCCTGCGCCTATTGCTGGAAATGCAATGGATTTAAGCTCCATCGCAGCCATTAATCGAAATATTTTTTTCACTGCATGATTTATGATATATTGTTGGATATCATAGATGCTATTAGTGCTTTCTAAAAATTCATGGTGCCAATTTTTATTAATGGTGATAATATGGAATATGAATTTTTGTCGCATATCTCCGGCATGGGTTACTACAACATCTCCAATTTTTGCAGGTGCCTTTTTTTGAGCGTCAGTAACAATTGTCCACCCTGCGGCTTCACGTATAGCTTTAGATATCCCTCCTCCCATATTTAGAGTTGAGCCATCAGAACTTACGATTACTTCGGCATTAGAATCAATAATATTGCCAAATTTAATTGTTATTGTAGCGTTGTTGATGGTGTAAATCTTTTTCATAATAAATAATCGTTGATTGTTATAGGATGGCGGATACTTCTTTGAAGGCGTAGGTGCGGATAGCGTTTTTGTCGTCTTGGAGGGAGAGCAATCCTGTGGGTGCGACATCGATGATGCGTGCGTTAAATGTTTCGAGGGTTGCGGTGTCTTGGTAGGGGTAATATCCTTCATTGCGCCATAATAAGTTAATGTAGGAGTCGTGCAATTCCGGCAATAGGTCAGCATTGTTGTACTTCTCCATGAGCCGAAGGATTTCGCAACAGATGTCGTCAAGCAGTGAATCTAATGCGGTTTCTTTGCCAATGAGATTGTATAACGAGATGGGGTTTGGGGCATCGGATAGGAATTCTTGTTGGTTTACATTGATTCCTATTCCTGCAATAGAGTAATTTATGGAATAGCCCATTAATGAGTTTTCAATCAATATGCCGCATATTTTCATGTCATCGACATATATGTCATTGGGCCATTTGATGGCAACTCTTTTGCCGGTGATGAGCTTTTGCAAAGTTGATGCTATTGCTATTGAGACAATTTCAGAGATGGCAAACTGATGTCGGGCGTCAATTATCTCCGGGCGCAAAAGTATTGAGAATGTGAGATTCTTCCCCGGTTCGGCCTCCCACGAATTCCCTCGTTGTCCTCTTCCTGCTGTTTGTTCTATGGTAGAGACAACAGTCCCATGCTCGCTGTCAGATGCAATATCAGCAAGATAGGAGTTAGTGGAGCGAGTCGATGAGAGTTTTATAAATGCGGGGGTAGTGTTCATTGTTTCAATGTGAAGAATAGGTATATTGCCATGATGAGGATTAAGACTCCTAAAATGAAATATACAATGCGGGCCGCACGTCGAGACATGCGACCTGTATATAGTTGTGCATTCAAACTATTGAAAAACCAGTCCCAATTGGCAATTGCTGCCACGACCGACAACAGCCCTACAATGGCAAATATTGCCGCAGTGATTATTGAGCCAATTGTTAATGACATTGTTATTCAGCGCGAGAAATTAGCAATTGGCGAGTGTCGTCGTCATTGATTTTAATCTCCACTTTTACAGTGTCATAGGGGAGAATATCTTCGATGCGTTCCGGCCATTCAAGGAGGCACAATGCTCCAGAGTCGAAGTAATCTTCAATGCCTATGTCAAATGCTTCTTCAAGATTTTCAATGCGGTATAAATCAAAGTGGTATATCAATTCGGCTGTAGTGTCAGAACGATATTCATTCACGATAGAGAATGAAGGAGAATTAGTGGTATCCTCTTCTACTCCAAGCACTCGGCAAAGAGCATTGATAAATGTGGTTTTGCCGGCGCCCATGTCTCCATAGAATGCAAATACGGTGTCATCGCCCATGAGGTTGACAAATTCTTTTGCTGCAGCTTCGATGTTATCGAGTGAAGTAATATTTATTTTATCCATAATATATTTAATAGTTCGATTTTTAGAATGGGTTGTTATCTCTTTGCCGGATCTGAAGGGTAGGAGATGCGGGCATGGTACATTGTGCGCAATCGTGAGATGAAAGACTCCTTGATTTCTTTCACATCTTTGAATGACAGAAGAGAATCGTTGTGAAGTCCATCGGCAATTTGCCCGTCTATCAATCTATTTACAAGATTTTCGATAGCTTCGGGTGTGTGGTCGGGAAGCGAGCGAGATGCAGCCTCAACGGTGTCGGCCATCATCAGGATTGAAGTTTCTTTAGATTGAGGATTAGGTCCTGGATAAGAGAATGAGGCAGTATCTACTTCTTCGTTGGGATGTAGATTGCAATAGGTGTTATAGAAATATTTAGCTTTTCCACAGCCATGATGTTCCGAGATGAAATCTTTAATCACAGAAGGGAGTTTTGCTCTTTCGGCACGTTTGAGCCCATCAGTTACATGGGCAATTACGATGCGTGCACTTTGCAATGGATTTAGTGCATCGTGAGGATTTACCCCATGCTGGTTTTCAGTGAAAAAAGCAGGATTTGTGATTTTGCCAATATCATGATATAACGCTCCTGCTCTCACCAATTGTGCGTTGGCTCCAATGCGGTGGGCTGCTTCATAGGCAAGGTTGCTCACTGATAATGAATGCTGGAACGTGCCGGGACATTCTTCTGATAGCTCGCGAAGCAATGGGTTGTTTATGTCGGATAACTCAACCAAAGTAACAACAGATGTAAATCCGAAAAGCTTCTCAAAAACAAATATAAGGATATAGGCAAATGAGATGAGTACAGCATTTATGGCAAATATACCAAATATGCGCAGGTCTATGCCTGAGATTGTCCCGGAACTGATTACTTCAACCGCAACATATGAAAGGCTATAGGCGGTAAAGACGAGTAACGCCGTCTGTATAAGTTGCGAACGTTTCGTCAACTCTTTTAATGAATAAATAGCTGTTACTCCGGCAATGAATTGAACAAAAATAAATTCAAATGCGACATTGGCGATACAAGAACAGAGCATAGTCTCGATTATGAGACAGAATAAAGCAGTTCGTGAGTCGAAGAACACCATCATCATAATGGCTATGATGGTGAATGGGACAAGGTATAGCCCATTGGTAAATGTGTTTTTCATTGCAACGGCAAACACGACAAATCCGGTAATCATGAGCATGATGAAAAGCATGGCGCGTGTGTTCTCAAACAATTCGCGTCGCATGAAATAAAGATAATAGAACAATGCCGAAAGCAAGATGAGCACAAAAAGCAATTGTCCTAAAATGGGGTATAACTGTTGATGTTTATTGGCTTTGCGTTCCAATAACATTTGCTCATAGGTTTTCAGTATTGTGTATAATTGAGGTGTAACCTTTTCTCCACGGTCAATTATACGTTCTCCATTTTGTATGATACCTATTGGAGCCATTGCTTTTAGGTATATATCTTGATATAGTCGTTTCGATTCAATGGAGTCATAGGTAATGTTTGGGATTAAGAATTTAGATAGTTCAGTAGCAGAAATCGTAGTATTGAGAGTTTCGGATTTTAATAAACTATCCATTGTTGTATAGGCAATGCGGGCTGATAAAATATTATTTGTGGGTGAATTTATAATGCGATTGCCATCTATGAACCTCATTCGTGAAAGTTTGCCGGAAGAAATGGTTTGATAGGTGTTTAAATCTACGATACCATTATCGTAGATTTTTCTAAGAGTGTTTATTAGTTTTGTTTTTTCGGTTGGAGATATTGAACGATTGGAATTTAATGTTTTATGATAGGCGTTAATAGCTTTATCACTCACTGTTGTATTGCGTTGATATACCGGGACAAATGTATTGTCAATGCTATCTTTTATTTCTTTTGCTCTGATTGAGTCAAGCTGTATTGGAATATCAAAAGGAGCTGTGAGCAGAGAGTAATTCCAAGGACGATTAATCTCATATAAGAATTGGCGTTCATTATTTCGTGGGATAAAATAAATAATAATTCCTGTGGAGATGATAAACATCAATGAGCGTATGATAGTTCTTTTTGAGAAAGTTTTCATATTAAAACGTTTTTATGAAAAACAATTAATATATGCGATTGGCTTGTTTTACACCATTGATTTTTTTGACTTTAGAGCAAAGGTCGTTAACCTCTTTTTTGTCTTCAACTAATACTGTCATGTCGCAATGGAACACCTCGTTTTCGGCTTCAATATCAAGTCGGCGTATATTCAATGCAAGATGTGATGAAATCATTTGAATGAGCTCATGGAGAATACCCATTCGATCAAGACCTTCAATGTGAATGTGGGCAAGGAAAGTCCCTTTGGTCGTTTCCCATTTGGTTGACACGATATTAGGACCATAGCTCGCTTTTAGTGATTGTGCACGTGGACAATCAAGGGAGTGGATAGTTACCTCGTTGTTTTCGTCAACAAAGCCCAATACCTCATCACCAGGGATAGGTCGGCAACAATCGGCAATCAGGAAATTTGCATCGCCCTGTTCGTCATAATGGAGGATATAAGTCTCTTTTTTATTGATTTTTGGTCGAGGAATTTTTTTCTCCTCAACATTTTCCTCTTTCTTGTTCCCTATGCGGAATAACTTAGAAAGTATTGATGGTGATGATTGCTTGAATCCTTTTACAAGACTATCATCAAGAACGATATCACCTTCTCCAAGGTGTAAGAATAATTCTTCTTTATTGTGGAGCTTGAGTTGACCAAGTATTTTTGTTGCAATTTCGTTGGTCGAAGTAATGTCGTGTTTCGCCAAAAATGCGTCATATAGCTCTTTCCCCTTTTCTATAGCCGGATGTTGAGCCTTGCGTAGTGCTGCTCTCAATCGAGTCTTAGCTTTGGCTGTGTTAAGAAAGTTTATCCATTCGGCTTGTGGTTTTTGAGATTGAGATGTGAGGACTTCGACTTGGTCGCCACTCTTTAGCTTGTGAGAAAGAGGGACAAGTTTGTGATTTACTTTACCTGCGATACAATGGACGCCTAATTGAGAGTGTAACTCAAATGCGACATCAAGAACGGTAGAGCCTGTGGGCAATGTGATTAATTCCCCTTTCGGTGTGAAGATAATAATCTCTGATGCAAACAGATTTAGTTTTAGTGTATCGAGGAAGTCAATAGCATTGGGGTTAGGCTCGTTGAGAATATCTTTGATGGTATTTAACCATGCATTTAGTTCAGATTCTTCATCACCTTCACCTATCTTATATTTCCAGTGAGCGGCAAATCCTTTCTCGGCAATATCGTCCATGCGACGGCTGCGTATTTGCACTTCAATCCAATTCCCATCGGGACCCATTACGGTGAGGTGCAATGCTTGATACCCATTGGCTTTTGGAATGCTAATCCAGTCGCGAGTACGATCGGGGTGTAATCGATATAAATCGGTTATTGCTGCATATATGTTCCAGCATATTGCTTTTTCTTGTGCAATGTCTTCGCAATCAAAGATTATGCGCATTGCATATATGTCATATACCTCTTCAAATGGGACATGCTTTGTTTCCATCTTGTTCCAAATGGAGAATACGGATTTCATGCGGGCTTTCGCTTCGTATTTCAACCCCATTTGTTCAAGTCGTTCTTTTATAGGAGCAGAGAATTCGCGATATATTGCCGTGCGTCTCTCTGAAGACTCTTTGATTTTTTCACTGATGCGTTGATATGCTGCCGGATGTTCATATTTGAAACTCAAATCTTCCAATTCGGTTTTTATTGCAAACAATCCCAATCGGTGAGCAAGTGGAGCATAGATGTAGAGTGTTTCCCCGGCAATCTTATATTGCTTGTTTGGAGCCATTGAGCCGAGTGTGCGCATGTTATGGAGACGATCGGCCATCTTGATGAGCACCACACGAATATCTTCTGACATTGTGAGCAACAGTTTACGGAAATTTTCGGCTTGTGCCGATGCTTTATCTCCAAATATACCACCGGAGATTTTTGTTAATCCGGCTACTATCTGAGCAATCTTTTTGCCAAAATGTTGTTCAATATCTTCAACGGTATAGTCGGTGTCTTCAACAACATCATGTAGCAGAGCTGCACATATTGAGGTCGAACCGAGTCCTATTTCCTGGCTTGCAATCTTGGCTACTGCAATGGGGTGTAAAATATAAGGTTCTCCCGAACGACGTCTGATGCCTTTGTGTGCTTCTTTTGCAAATTTGTAGGCACGTTCAATTATTTCCACTTTTTTGCGGTGGTTGCTATTGATGTAGCCTGTGAGAACGTCTTGAAACGCTTCTTCAACCATTCTCTCTTCTTCTTCAGGGGTATATTTTATTTGCTCCATAGCGAGTGTAATTGTCGGGATTTAAACAAAGTTTAATCAAAGATGCCTTTTATGGCAATTTATAAAATACAAACATAGCAAAAAACATCGAAACAATCGCAAAAAATGTATTACTTTTGTGGTTGATTTAAAAATTACACAATAATTTTAAGCAATTAATCATTAAACTCAATGAGTAAATATAATTTCGATCAGTTGATAGATCGTAGAGGAAGCCGGGCAATGAAATTAGATCGCTTGGAGGCTATGTTTGGAAAATCTGATTTGACTTCCATGTGGATTGCCGATATGGACTTTGCAGTGTGCCCACATATTATTGAGGCATTGCAGGAACGTATAAGCCACCCTATATATGGCTATTCTTGTCCTTCTGATGGATATTGGCAATCAATAATCGATTGGTTGCGAAATCGTCATAAGTTTGATATCACACAAGAGGAATTAACTTTTGTCCCCGGTGTAGTAAGAGGTATTGCTTATGCTGTAAACTTTTTTACACAGAAAGGTGATAAGATTATAATTCAACCGCCTGTATATCATCCGTTTAAATCAGTTGTAGAGGGAAATGAACGTGTTGTGCTGAATAACCCGTTGAAAATGACCGATGTTGATTATGAGATGGATTTTGACCATTTAGAACATTTGATGAAGACTGAAAATCCTCGTATGTTGATACTATGCAATCCCCACAATCCGGCAGGTGTTCAATGGAGTGTTGAGACGTTGCAACGATTGGCGACGTTGTGTCGCACATATGATGTAAAAGTAGTGTCAGATGAAATTCATGGTGATTTGATGTTATATGGAAGACCTCACTATCCATTTGCATCGGTGAGTGAGGATGCGGCAATGGTGAGTATAACTCTTGGTGCACCATCAAAAACATTTAACATCCCAGGATTAGTCAGTTCGTGGTATGTAATTAAAAATCCTGAATTAAGGGACCCTTTCTATAAATGGCTGTCGGCTAATGAATTTAACTCATCAACATTCGTGGCTACAATTGCTACCGAGATAGCTTATACTCGTGGCGGAGAGTGGTTGAAAGAAGCTGCTACCTATATTGAGCAGAATATTGCTATCTTAGAAGAATTTTGCAAAAACAATATGCCTGTGATTAAGCCCATGCGTCCGCAAGCATCATTCTTGGTGTGGCTTGATTGTCGTGAGTTGGGATTAGAACAAAAGGAACTTGTTGACTTGTTTGTCAACAAAGCCGGTTTGGCATTAAATGACGGAACAATGTTTGGCAAAGAGGGGTCCGGATTTATGAGATTGAATGTGGGTTGTCCTAAGTCAATCCTTATTACTGCTCTTGAAAAACTTGCTAACGCAATAAATAATTGCTAATTAATGAATTGCAGAGTATTTCCCCCCGATGAGATGCTTGAAACACGAGTGTCTCTCCCATTGTCAAAAAGTATAAGCAATAGAGCATTGATTATTAATGCTTTGACCGATAGCGCTTTGCCTTTAAAGAAGGTGGCAAAGTGTGATGATACAGATGTGATGGTTGTGGCATTATCATCAGATGAAGCATGTGTGAATATAGGGGCAGCGGGGACTGCAATGCGATTTTTGACAGCTTATTTTTCATCTCGACAGGGGCGGGAAATCGTGATTGATGGGACTGAACGCATGCGTCATCGCCCCATTGCTGTACTGGTAGATGCGTTGCGTGCTTGCGGAGCAACAATAGAGTATGTCGGAGAAGATGGATATCCACCATTGCGCATATCCGGTAAAAAATTACAAGGAGGCAAAATAACCTTGTCGGCATCGGTTAGTTCTCAATATATATCGGCATTGTTGATGGTTGCTCCCACGATGGAGCAGGGGCTGAGTTTGACTCTTGAGGGTGATATTATCTCTCGCCCTTATATAATGATGACTCTGTCGATGATGCACCAATGGGGTGTAAAGAGTGAATTTATTGGCAATACGATAGCCATAGCTCCACAGAAATATATTCCAGTTGACTTTGAGGTTGAGGCCGACTGGAGTGCTGCCTCTTACTGGTATGAGATAGCGGCCCTTTCGTCTGGCGATGTATCGCTTCATGGACTATCTCGTCAAAGTGTGCAAGGGGATAGCGAAGTATCAAAATATTTTGAAAAATTGGGGATAAACACCCATTTCAATGATGGCATTGTGGAACTTGAGCCTTCGCCTGATTTATCTCCACGATTGAACATTGATCTAAGCGACCAACCTGATTTGGCGCAAACGATCGTAGTTACAAGTTGTATGCTTGGTATTCCGTTTCACATCACAGGCTTGTCAACGCTTAAAATAAAGGAGACTGACCGCCTTGAAGCATTGAGAACTGAATTGTTGAAATTGGGAGTGAAATTAACGATAGAACGTGAAAGCGAGTTGATATGGGATGGCTCACGTCGTCCGGTATATGAATTTCCTGTGATAGATACCTATGAGGACCATCGCATGGCAATGGCATTTGCTCCTGTGTCCCTATTTGTGCCGGGAATTGTTATAAATAATATAGAGGTAGTGTCAAAATCCTATCCCGACTATTGGCAACATCTTCAAGAAGCGGGATTTAAGTTTCAGGAAGTTGTTGCAGAAAACGAGTGAAATGAGAAAAACGAAATGACCGAATTGTTTGGATATACATTTTTTCAAAACGCAATTATTGGGATTGTTATAATTTCGATATCTGCAGCTATTATCGGCTCATATATTGTAACACGTCGTCTCGTTGCTATTTCAGGAGGTGTAACGCATGCTTGCTTTGGAGGATTGGGACTTGGCTATTATCTTGGACTTAACCCTATATTGATGGCTTCAATATTTGCTGTTGCATCGTCGGTTGGGGTAGAGTGGATGGCTTCACGATATAAAGTGAGAGAGGATTCGGCGATTGCAGTAGTGTGGTCGTTGGGGATGGCAATAGGTGTATTGTTTATCTTTTTAACTCCAGGTTATGTACCTGAGTTAAACTCGTTCCTTTTTGGAAATATATTGACGATAACAGTCTCTGATTTATGGGCATTTGGGGTATATACCATTGTACTGATTGTTTTTTTTGCGCTGTTTTATCGCAAAATAATTGCGTGTGCATTTGATCGCGATTTTGCTCAAGTGATGCGCCTTCCGGTAAAATTTATCTCCTATTCAATGACAGTGTTGATTGCAGTGTGTATTGTGTTGACAATAAGATTGGTTGGGCTGATGCTGTTGATGTCAATGCTTTCATTGCCTCAAATGATATCAGAAATCTACTGTCATAAATTTAAAAGCATGATGTTCTTGTCAATTGCAATTTCGATGGTGTGCTGTCTTGTGGGATTATTCTTTACAACTATTATTGATGTGCCATGCTCGGCAATTATAGTGATTGTGATGGTCGTTACATATATCATTACTAGTCTCACAAAGCAGTTGCTTGATTGTCACAAATGCAATAAAGCATAGTGTTATCACGTTATTTAAAAGATAAAATATCGACTTTTTGAAACGCATAAATCTCATAATCGGTGTATTATTCTCGGTGCTTGCTTTAACATCATGCAGTACCAAGAAGAATACCGCCATGTCTCGTTTTTATCAGGCATTTACTACTCGATATAATGTGTATTATAATGGTGATGAGCATTATAAGGAGACGATAAAGTCGATGGAAAAAAATTATGAGGATGATTATAGCTCGCTGGTATATCTTCATCCTGCCGAGGCATATAATAACCCCAAAGCACCACAACCTCAAGGCGATTTTAAACGCTCTATCGAAAAGGCTCAGAAGGCAATACAGCTACACTCTATAAAGAAACGCCCCAAGAAAAAATCAGGGAAAGGGAAGGATCCCAAGTATAAGGAATGGATGAAGCGCGAGGAGTATAATCCATTCTTGCACAATGCGTGGATGATGATGGGACGCAGTCAGTATCTCAATGGCGATTTTCTTGGTGCGGCATCAACATTCTACTATACATCAAAGTTGTTTACCTGGTTGCCTGAGACGGTTACCGAAGCGAAATTGTGGCAAGCAAGGAGTTATTGCACGCTTGGATGGCAATTTGAAGCAGAAAATATCATCATTCGCATAAAACCCGAAGAGTTGACCAACAACACTTTGAAAGGGCTGTATAATCTTGTATATGCCGATTATTATATCAAGGGGAACAACAATGAAAAGGCAATCCCATATCTTATTGAGGCAATAAAATATGCCAAGGGCCCTCAAAAGACCCGCATGAAATTTTTGCTTGGTCAGCTATATTCGTTAGAGGGTAAAAAGCAAGAGGCTTATGCGGCATTTAAAGATGCCGGTAGTGCGCATAGTGCATCTTATCGCACTAAATTCAATGCCCGCATCAAGCAAAGTGAAGTGTATAGCGGTGCTGATATAGAAAAAGAGGTTAAGGCGTTGAAACGCATGACTCGATATGACCGCAACAAGGAATATCTTGACCAAATTTATTATGCAATAGGTAATTTGTATCTGTCCCGACAAGATACTGTTCATGCTATTGAAAACTATATACTTGCTGCTGAGAAAAGTACACGCAATGGTATAGATAAGGCGATAAACCAAATTACGCTTGGAAATTTGTATTTTGAACAGCACAAATATGACCTTGCTCAACCTCATTTTGCTGAGGCTGTTCCTCAACTGCCTGAGAATTACCCTAATTATGAAGTGTTGAAACGTCGTAGCGATGTGCTTGACGAATTGGCTGTATATGCACAAAATGTAACTTTACAAGATTCTTTGTTGAAACTTTCGGAATTGCCCGAAGAACAGCAGATGGCGGTTATTGATAAAATAATCGAAGAACTCAAGAAGAAAGAAAAGGAAGAGGAGGAGAATGCCGCGCGTGAAGCCTATCTCGCCGAGCAACAAGCGCAAGGAACAGGACTTCAAAGCAGTAATGCCCCCACCACCTATGTAATGAATACCGATGATTCATGGTACTTCTATAATTCGGCAACCCGCAGTGCCGGAAAGACCGACTTCCAAAAGCGTTGGGGTAGTCGCAAACTCGAAGATGACTGGCGTCGTCGCAACAAAGCCTCATTTGACATGGCCGAATTCAACGCATCAGAAGATGATGAAGATGCCGATGAAGATATGGAAAGTACTGAAGATGTGCCTGAAAAATCAGAAAAGGAATTGAAAGAGGAGAAAGAACGCGAAAAACGTGCCGAGGATCCTCATTATCCGGAGTATTATTTAAAACAAATCCCGAAAACCGATGAGGAAAAAAACATCGCTCATGAAGTAATTCAGGAAGGGTTGTTTAATATGGGTGTAATTCTGAAGGATAAACTGGAAGATTATGGCGCGGCGGCATCTGAGTTTGAACGACTCCTTGTTACTTATCCCGATAATATCTATCGCCTTGATGTATACTATAATATGTATCTGATGTATATGCGCAAAGGTGATACAACTCTTGCAGAGCGTTATCGCAACATGATTATAGGTCAGTTCCCCGAATCTCCGCAAGGAATGGCGATGAAAGATCCTAACTATTTTGAGAATATCAAGATGATGAACGTGCGTCAAGAGCAGATGTATGCCGATGCTTATGATGCATATCTCAATAATGATAATGTAAAAGTGCATGCCGCTTATGAGGAGATGATGCGCGATTTCCCATTGAGTGAAATCATGCCCAAGTTTATGTTCCTGCATGCGTTGGCCTATGTTACAGAGAAAGAGCCTGAAAAATTCAATGCTACTCTCAAAGAGTTGCTTGAACGATACCCCGAAACAGATATCACACCATTGGCAACATCCTATTTGAAGCAGATGGCGCAAGGGCGTAAACTCGAAAGCGGAGCAACCAATATGCGTGGAATGTTGTGGGACATAAGATTGACAAATGATTCTGTTCCCGGTGCTGATGCCGGTCCTATTGAGTTTGATCTTAGTACGGATATCCCTCAATTGTTGATATTGACCTATCCGACTGATACGGTTTCTGCCAATCAGTTGCTGTTTGATATCGCGCGACACAACTTCGCATCATTTGTTGTTAAGGATTTTGAACTTGAACAAATGAACTTCGGACAGCTTGGGCTGTTGATAATAAAAGGCTTTGAGAACATGGAAGAGTTGAGCCATTATCGTAAGGTGATGAAGGCAAGCACTCATTTGCAATTGCCTCCACAGGTGCGCCCCATTATTATCAGCGCCAAGAATTTTGATACTCTCATTAAGCAAGGTCGCTCATTTGAGGAATATTTCCAATATGTGGGAGCGCAAGCTGTTGAGGCTGCAGAGGATGGTGCCGTGTTTGGTGAAATCCCGGTAGAGGATATTTCCAATGTGACACAACCTGCTCCGGCTCCTGTGATTATTGAAACTCAAGCGATTCCTGCTCCGGCTGAAGAGATAAAACAGGAACAAATCCCGGAAGAGATTATTGCACCGAAGTTGCCGGCTCCTGCTGTTAAAGAGGAAAAAGTTGTTGAAACACCAAAAGAAACAAAAACTGCCACACCTGCAAAACCTGTAGCTCCGACAAAAGCTCCGGATAAGGCAAAAACTCCTCTCCCTGAATATCCATCAGGCTCAGAGGGGGATGATCCGCTATTAGATACACCATAAAATTAAATAACGTCATGACTGTAAACACTCACACCATATTATGGGCCGATGATGAAATAGATTTACTAAAGCCTCACATCCTGTTTTTAAAGAATAAGGGATATGGAGTTGTTACGGTCAATAATGGTCGTGACGCATTAGAATTGGTGGAAAATCAACACTTTGACTTGATTATTCTTGACGAAAACATGCCGGGCTTGACAGGGCTTGAAACGCTATCTCGCATTAAGCATGTTAAACCTCACATTCCGGTGATAATGATTACCAAGAGCGAGGAGGAGAATATCATGGATCAGGCGGTGGGAAACAAAATTGCCGACTATCTTATCAAGCCGGTAAATCCTAATCAAATTTTACTATCTATAAAGAAAAATCTTCATTCCGAAAAACTTGTATCAGAACAGGCAACAAGTGATTATCGGCAAGAGTTTGGCAGAATTACATCGCTCATAAATGACTCTTACACGATTGAGGATTGGTATGAGCTATATCGCAAACTCGTGTTTTGGGAATTGGAACTTGCGGCGACGGATACAAATATGGATGACCTCCTATCAATGCAGAAGCAAGAGGCGAATGCAACATTCTCAAAATTCATAAAAAAGAATTATGAGAAATGGGTTACCGGAGAGGACCATCCTTTGATGAGTCCGCAAGTGTTTAAAAATCATGTTTTCCCCATTTTGGATAAGGGAGAAAAACTATTTTTTATACTTATAGATAACTTTCGCCTTGACCAATGGCGCACCATAAAACCACTATTAAGCGAAATGTTTACGTTTGAGGAGGATTTATATTGCTCTATATTGCCCACGGCTACACAATATGCTCGCAATGCGATATTTTCCGGCTTGATGCCCGACAAGATTGCGAAGATGTTCCCCGATCTATGGGTTGATGAGGATGAGGATGAAGGTAAGAATCTGAACGAGTCGCCATTGATAGCAACGCAATTTGACCGTTATCGCCGTCGCTGTCGTTTCTCTTATAACAAAATTAATGACTCGGCATCGGGAGATAAACTCATTAGAGAGTTTTCTAATCTTGAAACAAACGACCTCAATGTTGTGGTGCTGAATTTCATCGATATGCTTTCGCATGCTCGCACTGAGTCTAAGATGATACGTGAACTTGCAGCGTCAAATGCCGCTTATCGCTCTTTGACAGAGTCCTGGTTCCGTCATTCATCGGCATTTGAGTTGTTTCGCAAGATAGCCGACACCGGGTATAAGATTGTCTTGACTACCGATCACGGAACTATACGCGTTGATAATCCCATAAAAGTAATAGGGGATAAGAACACAAACACTAATTTGCGCTATAAGGTAGGTAAAAACCTGAGCTATAATCCCAAACAGGTATATGAGATTAAGCAACCAGAAAGATATGGCTTGCCATCGCTCAATGTGTCATCGACATATATTTTCGCCTCAGGACGAGATTTTTTTGCCTATCCTAACAATTACAATCACTATGTGCAGTATTATACCGATACGTTTCAGCATGGTGGTATCTCTATGGAAGAGATGATAATACCTCTTATTACACTTAGCCCCAAGAGAAATTAAAGAGGAAAAATGAAAGAGGATCATGTGTGAGAGCCTGAAAGGCTAAATTGGGATAGCCGGTGGTAAGCGAAGCACCACCACCGGTTGCTTGATATTTACCCCTTCGGATAATTGTTATTTCTTTACTTCCCGCTTCTTTTTTCTGCGCTCTGTTAAATAATATAAAAATATTGATAAAAACGCTGTCGACTTTGATGAAAATTAATACTTTTGTAAATTCCTTAACCATGCGAAAACGGAGAGGAACTAACAAATACATATATATTAACTTAAACTAAAAAATTAAACATGAAAAAACTACTTCTTTGTTTAGCTGTAGCCGGAGCCACAGTAGCTCAAGCTCAGCAGTTTGAAGTCGTTGATCTTCAACAAGTGAAGACAGGGATAACCAAGGTTTATCACCCTCGTTTCATGCCCGATGGCAAAACTTTGTTGGTAACTTCTGAAGATTACAACGGACTTGGTCTCGTTGACATCGAGAAACAATCTTATACCAAGTTGACCGACATGCAAGGTGCAGGTTACTATCCTGTAATCAGTGCCGATGGTAAGACAATCTTGACACGCTCGATGAATCAAGAAAACTTTACTCAAACTCTTTATGCCATGAATGTAGAGACTAAGGCTCTTACAGTTATTGCTAAAGACATTGAACACGTTAACCAAATTTCTTTGAACAACGGCGAAGCTGCTTACGCCACTAAAGGCGCAATCGTTGGTACAGTTGTTACAAATCCATTGACACCGGTGCGTCGTCAACTTACTCACGTTACGGAAGAAGACCTTAAAATAGTCGTTTATAAGAATGGTAATCGCACTGTTCTTGACCCGCTTGCCGGACAATATGGAGATTGGGATCCACAATATATCTGGACATCTCTTTCTCCTGACCGTACTAAAATTTTATTCTGCTGTGCCGATGTTGCATATACTTGCGACCTTAATGGCGGAAATGTTGTGAAACTTGGTAGTATGCGCGCTCCACAATGGCGTGGTAATACTCACGTTGTGGGTATGAACGATGCTCATGATGGTTATTACAATACTAAGAGTGATATCGTTATCGTGCGTGCCGATGGAACACAAATGCAACAACTCACTGCTCCATCTGATGAGATTAAGATGTTTCCTTCAGTTTCTGCCGATGGTAGCCAAATCGCTTTCCACACTGAACGTGAAGGTAAAGTTTATGTCATGACAATTAAAGAAAAATAAGCCATGAAAAAGATATTATTATCGGCTCTTTTGATTTCGAGCCTCACAATCGATGCAAATGCAGTAACATATGCTTATGATGTAGCGTCTAACTATACCGGTTCTGCTGCAACTGGTGGTCCTTATAAACTTTCAACTCCTGCAAACTTTAAAACGGGTAACACATTAATAAGTTCTAATTATAATAAGAGTGGTAAATGGTATGTAAATGCCGGTCATGGTGGTTTTGACTCTGACGACCGTCCTACTCCTATGCCTTTGCTTGGAGGAGAATATTTCTATGAGTCAGAAGGTAACCTCGACCGCGCTCTTCACATGGAACAATGGTTGATCCAAAATGGTGGTACCGTGAAAATGTCTCGTCGTGAAAATACTTCTGCCTGGGACTTGAATCTAACATCTATCGCTACTGCTTCAAGCTCATATGGTGGTTACTTTATATCAATGCACTCTAACGGTGCCAATGCAAGTGCAAACTACCACGTAGCTCTTTATAAAGGTTCTAACGCTACGAACTCGATTGCCGGTTCTGAACGTATGGCTCGTGAAAATTCTATAAACAACTATAATAATGGTTGTTTGACTGAGTTTACCTATGGAACTCCTCGTTCAATGGCCGACTATGACTTGATGGGATGGCACTATGGTGTGCTTCGTACTAATACTCAACCAGGGTACTTGGTTGAAACATGGTTCCACGACTACCGTCCTGAATCATTGCGTTTCAAATCTTCACTTTACAACAAATTCCTTGCATGGCAAATCGCTGTTGGTAACTTGACCGCTCCCGGTGGATCTGGTAGTCTTCCCGGTTGTGTTGTAGGTGACGTGCGTGATAAATCACAAGGTTGTGGTTATTCTAATTATACAGCTCGTGGTCGTGACTTGTATCTTGCGGTAAATAATGCTAATGTTACTTTGAGCGGAAATGGTATTAACTATACAGTTTCTACAGGAGCTAAAGGTAATGGTGTGTTTGCTTTCTTCGTGCCTGCCGGTACTTATACTCTTACAGTAGCAAAAGATGGTTACAAAACACAAACTCACACTGTAACTGTTTCAAATAATAAGGCTACTCAAAAAGATATCGATTTTGTACAAGGAACAAATAGTGGTATCTCTTTGAACCCTACATCAATGGGCTTTGGTCAAACATACGTTGATGGAACTTCAAACAAAACTCTTACAGTTTCAGGTACTGACTTGACTGCAAATATCTCTATCGCAAGTAGCAATACTACCGATTTCAAGATTTCTCACACATCTCTTGGTACATCAGGCGGTACTATCACAGTTACTTATCAACCTAAATCAGTAGGCTCTCACAACACTACTCTTACATTCACAAGTGGAACTCACAAAACTACAATGGTAGTATCCGGTACTGCTGTTAATCCTCCATTGACATTCACTGAAGGTTGGAACTACTCTGAAACTTCTAACAAAAAAGCAGGTTGGATGGCTAACTGGACAAGCTATCGTAACATGGCATTTGGCGATGGTAAACTTTATGTAGTTGATGTTACAAATAACAAGGTAAAAGTCATCAAAGCTCAAACATGTGAACATCTTTATGACCTTGATATGACAGGTGTAACAGGTGGTGCATTGGCTCTTGTTGACGTTGCTTACGTTGATGGTAAACTCATCGGTACAAACATTGCATTGGCATCTAATGATACAATGAAGACTCTCAAGGTTTATATTTGGGATAATGACGAAGCTACTCCACGTGTGCTTCTTGAAACTACTAATCTTGGTGGAATGGATCGTATTGGTGATACAGTTAATTTCCAAGGAACATTGACTTCAGGTAAGATTTGTTATTTCGCTCAACAAACTCGCGATTATACTGATGCTGATGGTAATACTGCAAATGGTAACTGTAACTCTCTTGTTACATACGCTGTTACAAATGGTGTAGCTTCTACTACTCCTGTTGTTGCTGATGTTGATGCATTTATTGCAGGTTCTTCTCCACGTGCAGTGCCTGATGGAAATAATTTCTGGGTATTGGGACAACATTATGTCGCTTCTCAAATCAATGCTAACGGTGAATTGATTCAATCAATTCCTCTTACTGCAACTAATATACGTCAAGCTTCTGATGGTTGCGGTAACGACTTTGTGCCATTTACATTCAAAGGTACTCAATATGCATTTACAACAGCCTATAACAGAGTAACTGATACTGATGGTGATGGTACTTTCACACCTGCTGAGGTTAATGCTCAAACTCTTCTTGGTGGTCGTGCAGTATTGATTGATGGTAGTGAAGGTTGGGCCGTTGAAGGTCTTACAGGTTCAGGTAACTATCCTTCTGCAGGTCTCAGCTCTAAGACTCGTAACACTTCTTACTCTACAAGTATTTGTGTGAATGTTAACGGTACATCAGGAGTTGAAATGTGGGTATTGGTACACAACCAAGGTATCGCTTATTACAAACATGGAACTGCTCCTACTTACACTTATGAAAACATTCCTTCTATCTCTGTAAGCACTGCGGCTCTTGAAATGACTACAACAGAAGGAAACTCTACAACTGCTGATATAACTGTGACAGGTGCTTATCTTGAAGGTGATATTACAGCTGCCCTTTCAGGTACAAATGCTGACTTATTCAGTATCTCAACTTCAAAAGTAGCTCAATCAGGTGGTAACGCTAACGGTAAGATTACTGTTACTTATGCTCCAACAGCTAAGGGTGATCACACAGCGACATTGACGCTTACTTCAGCTAACGCTTCTACAGTGAAAGTTACCCTCAAAGGTAGTTGTAAACCTAACTACACATTTGATGATCAAAACATCGTTCTTACAGAAGGTTGGAACTTCTCAACTAACGGAACTCAACCATCATACATTGACTTGACAACCAATGTTGTTCGTGCAGCAGCTTATCAAGATGGTAAACTTTACGTCCTTCAAAACAAAGCATGGGCAACTCCTGTTGTTACAATCGTAGATGCTTATACAGGAGCACAAGAAGGTACTCTTGACATGACAGGCATTGGTAGCGCTACTATCCAATTGTCAGACATCTTGGCTGTTGATGGTAAGATTATCGGTTGTGCTTGTGTAACAGCTACTCAAACACTACGCATCTATCAATGGGATAGCGATACATCTGCACCAAAAGTTCTTCTTGAACAAGTAACAGGTAAGATTATGGGTGGCTCAATGTCAATCAGCGGAAACTTGACAAATGGTCGTTTGTGGTTCACTAACGATGGCACAACTGAAGCATACTACTACACTATTTCTAATGGCGCTGTAAATTCTACATTGAACACTATCAGCCTAATGAAAGCAGATGGTACTACAGCATGGGTTGCAGGTGATGGTCGTGGATCAGCTGAAGTTATTTTGAACTCTGATGGTACACTTTGGATTGATGCTAAAGATGCTGTTCCTACACTGTTCACAGTTTCGGGAACCACAGCTACACTATCTAAGTCAATGGCTTCAGTAGTAAATAAATTTGGTACAGCATTGAAATTCTTCACATTCGGAGACCGTAAACTTGCTGCAGCTACAACATATACAAGCACAACTGCTCTTACAGGAGGTCAATTGGCATTGCTTGATGTGTCGGCAGGAATTGGCAGTGAAACAGCAATTGAAACACGTCCTGCATCAGGGCTTGGCGAGACAGGTAATGCTCAACGTGTATCAACTGTATGCGTAGCAACAGATCGCAACGATGGAATGTCTCTTGACCTATGGGTAGCAGTAAATGGTCAAGGTGTTGCTTACTACTACTATGATGGTAAGAAAGAATCAACTGTTGGCGTTGAAGATGCAATTGCTAATACAGAAGAAGTTAAGGCTTCTATCTATACAGTAGGTGGTACATTGTTTGTTGACGGTGTAGAAGCACAAGCTGTGGGTGTTTACTCAATGAGCGGTGCAATGGTGCGCATGGTTAACAATGCAAGCGAAGTAAACGTTGAAGGTCTCAACGGTATCTACGTAGTTGTAGTTGTTGACGCTAATGGCGTAACTCACACTAAGAAAATTGCTATCCGCTAATTAAAGCAATATATCCCTAAAAATGCTCCCCTGCTCGCAAGAGTGTGGGGAGTATTTCTTTTGTAGAGTAGCGTGTTTCCCACGCAACAGATATTATCGCTTTTACCCCGTGAAACATCACGGGGCTAATAAATTTTAGCCTTTCAGGCAATTTCCTTTTTTATTTTTCCTTTTCTCTCTCCTTTTTTCTCTCCTTTCTTCTCTCTTATTTAGGTGGGTTTAAATTTGGTTTTGCTGTCGGCTTGCATTATCTTTGTAAAATAATTAATTTGACCAAATTATAGTCTGACAAAATATAATATTAAATAAAAATGGCAACTCACATTTCTGACCGCGTACAGTCTCTATCTCCATCGCAAACACTTGCGATGTCTCAAAAAAGTAATGAGCTTAAAGCTCAAGGAATTGATGTAATTAATTTGTCGGTGGGCGAACCTGATTTCAATACTCCCGACCACATTAAGGAAGCCGCTAAGAAGGCTATTGATGAAAATTACACATTCTATACGGCTGTTCCCGGTTATTTGTCTCTTCGCAAAGCTATTGCCGACAAACTTAAAAATGAAAACGGTCTTGATTATGCTCCCGAACAAATAGTTGTGTCGGGTGGAGCTAAACAATCGTTGTGTAATGTTATCTTGAGTGTTATTAACCCCGGTGATGAAGTGATTATACCCACTCCGGCATGGGTGAGCTATGTGGAAATGGTGAAACTTGCTGAGGGGAAAAATGTACTTGTTCCTGCATCTATCGAGCAAGATTTCAAGGTTACCCCACAACAACTTGAAGATGCAATCACTCCCAAAACTCGTATGGTGTTAATTTGCTCTCCATCAAACCCTACAGGTAGCGTTTACACTAAGGAAGAGTTGCAAAGTCTTGTCAATGTATTGGCAAAATACCCTGATATTCTTGTACTTTCAGATGAAATTTATGAGCATATCAATTTTACAGGCTCGTTTACATCTCTTGCGTCGTTCCCGGAAATTGCCGACCGCACAATTATTGTAAATGGAGTGTCAAAGGCTTATGCTATGACCGGATGGCGTATAGGTTTTATTGCAGCGCCTTTGTGGGTGGCAAAAGCTACTAACAAGTTGCAAAGTCAATATACATCGGGCGCATCATCTGTGGCTCAAAAAGCGGCTGAAGCGGCTTATACAGGTTCGCAGGCATGTGTTGAAGAGATGCGTGTAGCGTTCCAACGTCGTCGTGATCTTGTCGTTTCTCTTGCACGTGAAATTCCCGGAATTAAAGTTAATGAGCCACAAGGAGCATTCTATTTATTCCCTGAGGTGTCAAGCTATTTCGGAAAGAAATGTGGCGACAAGGTGATAAACAATGCCGCTGACCTTGCAATGTATCTTCTTGAAGAGGGACATGTGGCAACTGTAGATGGCGAAGCATTCTGCCTCCCGGGATACATCCGTTTGTCATATGCTACAAGTGATGACAATATCCGCGAAGCAATGAAACGCATCGCTGATGCCCTCGCTAAACTTTCATAACAAGGACTTTAATTAAAATCTGAAGAGATGAACTTTATAGAAGAACTTACATGGCGTGGCATGATACACACAGTGATGCCTGGCACAGAAGAACAACTCCAAAAAGAAATGACAACGGCTTATTTAGGTATAGACCCTACAGCCGATTCTCTACACATAGGACACTTGGTGGGAGTGATGATGCTCAAACATTTCCAACGCGCAGGGCACAAACCCATTGCGCTTGTTGGTGGTGCTACAGGTATGATAGGTGACCCATCGATGAAAAGCCAAGAACGCAAACTCCTTGATGAAGAAACACTTCGCCATAATCAAGAAGCTATCAAAAAGCAATTGAGCAAATTCCTCGACTTTGACAGCGATGCGCCTAATGCGGCTGAATTGGTTAACAACTATGACTGGATGAAGAATTTCTCATTCTTGGATTTCATACGCGATGTTGGCAAGCACATTACTGTTAACTATATGATGGCAAAAGACTCTGTGAAGAAACGTCTTTCGGGTGAGTCTCAACAAGGTATGTCATTTACTGAATTCTCTTACCAACTTGTGCAAGGATATGACTTCTTGACTCTATACAAGGAAAAGAATTGTCGCTTGCAACTTGGAGGCTCTGACCAATGGGGTAACATTACCACAGGAACAGAATTAATTCGTCGCACCGAGGGTGGAGAGGCTTATGCTCTTACTTGTCCATTGATTACTAAAGCTGATGGAGGTAAATTTGGTAAGACAGAGAGTGGGAACGTGTGGCTTGATCCTCGCTATACAACTCCTTACAAGTTCTACCAATTCTGGTTGAATGTGTCTGATGCCGACGCAGAAAAATATATCAAAATTTTTACTGCTCTTAGTCGTGAAGAGATTGAAGAACTTGTTGCTGAGCAAGCTAAGGATCCCGGCTTGCGCCCATTGCAAAAACGTCTTGCCAAGGAAATTACAATCATGGTGCACTCTGAGGCAGATTATGATGCTGCTGTTGAGGCTTCTCAAATTCTTTTTAGTAACAAGGCATCAGAAACACTTCGCAGGATAGATGAAGATACTTTGCTTGCGGTGTTTGAGGGTGTTCCTCAGTTTGAAGTTGCTAAGGCTGATGTCGAAGCCGGAGTGAAACTTGTGGATTTACTGACAGAAAAAGCAGCTGTGTTCCCTTCAAAAGGAGAATTGCGCAAACTTGCACAACAAGGAGGCTTGTCAATCAATAAAGAAAAAATTGCTGATGTTAATGCGTCGGCTGATGCAGGTATGCTACTGAATGACAAATATATACTCGTTCAAAAAGGGAAGAAGAATTATTTCTTACTATTGGTAAAATAAAATTTTTCTCGAAAAATATTTGCACAGTAAAAATAAACTGCGTAACTTTGCAACGCTTTAGGTCAGAAATGACTTGAGTAATGAGGATTGTCTTATGGTGTAATGGTAGCACTGCAGTTTTTGGTTCTGCCTGTCTAGGTTCGAATCCTGGTAAGACAACAGATAAACGCTAATCCACTCGGGTTAGCGTTTTTCTTTTTTAGTATCGCAAAATGTTAAATTTTTGATGTGAATTTAATTTGCAATTGTTAAAATCATGAATCAGCACTTATTTTACTTGCAAAAAGTCAATAAATTCAAAAATAATCACTTATTTTGCGTATTAATTATAGCATATTTTCGAAGAGATTGTAATGCATGATTTTGTTGATTTACATTACAAAATTGACCATGAAATGCAAGAATGAACATTTGCAGCGACAAAATCGTTGTAAATGTGTGCCTTGTTATATATAATGCTCATACCATACTCAGTTATGAAATTTGCTGTAATCTTAAATCGAGAAAATAGAGATAATATAAATTTAATGTAAAACCAAAGTAAAACTAAACAATTTTTGCATGAAGAACATTTGTTTTCAAATGAATCGGAAAGCATGGCTTAGCCTTGTAATGGTGCTTTGCCTTTCTTTCCCTGCTTTAGCGCAGAAGATTACAGTCTCAGGTACTGTAACAGATCCTACCGGTGAGCCACTCATCGGCGCAAGTGTACTTGCACAAGGAACAAGCGCAGGTGTTGCAACTGACATTGACGGTAATTATCGTCTTGATGTTGATGCAAATGGCACAATCGTTGTGTCTTATGTGGGTTTCGACACACAGACAATCTCTGTGGATGGTCGCACAACAATCAATGTTGAACTTAAAGAAAATTCGGTAGTGCTTCAAGAAGTTGTGGCTATCGGTTATGGTGTCGTTAAGAAATCAGACGCAACCGGTTCTGTAACTATGGTGAAGCCAGACGAAATTGAAGCAGGTCTTGCTACTTCAGCACAAGATCTTCTTGTGGGTGCTGCTCCTGGTGTTGTTGTAACAACAGATGGTGGTAACCCAACAGGTGGCGCTTCAATACGTATTCGTGGTGGTGCTTCTCTTAGTGCAAGCAATGACCCATTGATCGTGCTTGATGGTGTGCCAATGAGCGACAGAAGCTATGGCGGTGTTAATCCGTTAACAATGATTTCTCCTGATAATATTGAATCAATGACAGTATTGAAAGATGCTTCTGCTACAGCGATCTATGGTAGCCGTGCATCTAATGGTGTTATTATCATCACAACTAAGAAAGGTAAATCAGGCAAACCTCAAGTTAATTTCTCTGCAAATATGCATGTGAATACCGCTGCTCGAACTTGGGACGTGCTTAGTGCCGATGAATTCCGTAAAGTTGTTACTGAAACACTTGGAACTGAATCAGCTATTGCTCAACTTGGAGACGCAAACACTGATTGGCAAGATGAAATTCTTCGCACAACTGTTTCTCATGACTATAATTTGAGCGTTGGCGGTTCATTGGATTGGTTGCCTTATCGTGTGTCGGCATCTTATACCAATAGTAATGGTATTCTTCGCACATCTCGCATGGATCGTACAACAGTAGGGTTGAACTTAACTCCTAAGTTCTTTAATGGCATGCTTTCTGTTAATGCAAACATTAAGGGAGCATATATCAAAAACCGCATGGCTGATCAAGGAGCTGTGGGTACTGCATTGAGTTATAACCCAACTCTTCCTGTCTACACTCAATATGGAATGTCAAGTGAAGGAATGACAATGTATAATGGTTATACTACAATTACCGATAATTCAGGCAAGCCAATGGATAACTCTCCAAACAACCCTGTGGCTATGCTTGATGAAATAAATAATACAGCTGAAGTTTTGCGTTCAAATGGTAATCTTCAACTTGATTATGCTCTTCACTTCTTCCCAGATGTTCACCTAAACTTGAACCTTGGTTATGATGTTTCTAAGAATGAAACAAAATCAACAATGGCTCAAAATTCGCCTCAATCATGGAGAGGAAACTATTACAATGGAGCCGGAACAGTTTATGACCATTATCAACTTGAGCGTAATACACTTCTTGAATTCTATGCAAATTACAAGAAAGAATTTAAAGATTTTAAATCAAATGTTGATGCTATCGTAGGTTATTCATGGCAACGTGATGATTATCAAGGTCATTCATTGACTACATTCTCAACTCCTGGTTTCATAAACGATTGGGCAACAATCTATCAAAACGGACAATACAATCTCGGTGTTGACAATGAATCAATCCTTAATGTAGGCCATTCTTATAATGATGCTCCAACATATTATTGGAAAGGTCAATTGAATTTGATTTCATTCTATGGACGTATCAACTACTCATTTGATGACACTTACCTGTTGACATTCACTCTCCGTGATGATGGAACATCTCGTTTCTCTAAAGACAATCGTTGGGCATTGTTCCCCGCACTTGCTCTTGGTTGGAAGGTGCTCAACATGCCATTTATGGATGGAGCTAAGAGTTTTATGAATGATTTGAAACTTCGTCTTGGATGGGGTGTAACAGGTCAACAAGCAGTAGGTGGTCTTTATCCATATATTCCTGTATATGCTCAATCAGCATCAAACGGTATTGTAAACTACCCGTCTCCTGATGGAAAACAATATGATTGGATTAATCCTCTTTATCCAAAAGCATATAATCCTGATCTGAAATGGGAAGAAACAACAACATGGAACGTCGGTGTTGATATGGGATTACTCAACAACCGTATTACAGCAAGTTTAGACTGGTATCTTCGTGATACAAAAGATTTGCTTGCCTATGTTCCTGTTCCTGCCGGTATGACAACAACTAACTTCATGGACCGCAATATTGGTGAGCTTCGTAACTATGGTCTTGAAGCAACAATTACTGCTAAGCCTATTGTTACAAAAGACTTTACATGGAACACAAGCTTTAACGTTGCATGGAATAAAAATGAATTGACTGAATTGACAGGTTCTACAGCTGAAAATGCATCTTATTATTTGCAAGCAGCCGGTAACCCAATTTCAGAAAATGCCGGTGCTCTTCAAGTCCACAAAGTGGGACATCCTGCTTATTCATTCTACTTGTTGGAACAAGTATATGACAAGGACGGAAATCCAATTCCTAACCAATATGTTGACCAAAATGGTGATGGCGAAATCAATGATAACGACCTTGTAGTTAAACATTCTCGCGATCCTAAAGTAACAATGTCTTGGAGCAACACATTCAATTACAAGAACTGGGATCTAGGGATCTCGCTTCGTGCTAACATTGGAAACTATGTGTTTAACTCTGTTCTTGCTGGTAAATCAAATATAACCAATGTTGATCGTTATGGTTTGAACAATTTAGTTAAAGCAGATTACTATTTCAATGATGCAAGTGCAAACTCAAATCTTGCGCGTAGTGATTACTTCCTCGAAAATGCGAGTTTCTTGCGTTGTGATAACATCACTCTTGGTTATACTTGGACTGAATTGTTAAACAATGCACTTCGTCTTCGTTTGTTTGGTGCTGTGCAAAATCCGTTTGTTATCACAAAATATAGCGGACTTGATCCTGAAGTATTCTCAGGTGTAGATAATAATGTTTATCCACGTCCTGTAACATTTACTCTTGGTTTAGTTGCAACATTCTAATCTTGTAAATTAGTAGATATATGAAATCAATAAATAAATTATTTATCGCATTAGGGGTGTCTGCTTTAGCTTTGACATCTTGTGTCGATGACCTTGATAATCCGGTAATCGATCCTAATGACATCGTCCCCGAAACATTTGCTCAAGATCCCAAAGGATATATGGATCGTGTGCTTGCGGAATGTTATCAAGGTCTTGCTACTTCAGGATATGGAGGTCCTGGTAACTCAATCATTTCAGGTGGTGACGCAGGAGCTAACTCATTCACTCGTGCCGTATTCGTATGTAACGAATTAACTACCGATGAATTTGCTTGGAAACAATTTGGTGACGCAGGTCAATATGAGCTTGCTACTATGCAATTTGCCGCTGATAATGGCGTGATGTACACCACATACTCTCGTCTTTATACCGAAATTGCTCTTTGTAATGAATTCCTTCGCACAGTAGAAGGAGGTAAATTCTATCTAACAGAAGATCTTCTACCTCTTGCAGAAGAATATAAACGTCAAGTGAAAGTAGTGCGTGGCTTGGCTTATTTTTATGCAATCGACATGTTTGGAAATGCCGGTTACTCTGACGAAACAATGGCTGCCGGTGTTGCTCCAGCTCAATTGACACGTACAGAACTTTATAACAAAGTTGTCTCTGAACTTGAAAATGTATCAGCAGAATGGGGAGATACTTATGTAGAACCTTCTTATGGTTATGTAGGTAAAGAAGCCTGCGATGCTCTTCTTGCTAAGTTCTATCTTAATGCAGAGGTGTTTACAGGAACACCCGCATACGATAAATGCTGGAACATCTGTCAAAAAATCATTAATCACCACAAGGGTGCAGGTTTCCAAAATTCAGGTCTTGCTAACTCTTATCGTGCAGTATTTGGAGCCAACAATGACGAATACATGTCTCAAGGCTCTCGTGTAAATGAGATTATTTGGGGTATTCCTCAAGATGGTGACAATCTACAAAACTATGGCGGTACAACATTTTACATCGCTGCAGGTTCTTCAACTTCAACACCCGGATTGAACATGACAAATGCAACAACAGGTCTTAATGCATCATGGACCTGTATGAATGCTCGTCAACAATTCTCTGAAAAATTTGGATGGGATGCCAATGGAGTATCTCCTGATGATCGTGCTGCACTTTGGATGACATCTAAAGATGGAGCGAAGATTACAAATGCATCAATTACTGATTTCTCGGAAGGATACGTGCCTGTTAAGTATACAAACTATGCTTATGATGACAATGGTGTAATTGATGAAGCAAATTGTCCTCCTGCATCAAATGCATTTGCTGATGCCGATTGGTGTGTAATTCGTCTTGCAGAGATCTATCTATCAGCTGCTGAAGCTTATGTTTTGGGTGGCGCTGGAAATTCCTCAGATGCTCTTCAATATGTAAATTATGTGCGTGAACGTGCTAAGGTCGCTCCTTGGAGCATAGCTGATTTGTCGGCTGATAACCTACTTGATGAACGAGCTCGTGAACTTTATGGTGAAAATTGTCGTCGTACCGATCTTGTACGCCATGATAAATATGCCGGAGGTAAATATAATTGGAACTGGAAAAACAATGTAGGTAATGGTGGGGCAGAGACTCCAAAACACATGAATTTGTTCCCAATACCATCGACTGTAATCAGTTTCCAACAATATCAACAAAATCCGGGTTACAGCAAATAAAACTCAATGTTTAATTTCTAACAAGAGTAAAAAATGAAAAAATTATCAGTTCTTTTTGCGTGTTTAGTCGCTTCATTGGCATTTGTCAGCTGTGAAGAAGATAAAGATCCGCAATATCATAACCCAACAAAATTTGATCTTAATACTCCGGCTCTCGCTTCTCATTATTATGAATTAACAGAGGACGGAACTATTGATTTGTCTTGGTCTCAACCTGACTATGGATATGCTGCTACAGCTTTATACAAGGTTCAAATCTCATTGAATGAAAGCTTTGAAGAATTCTTTGAATGTACAACTGAATATAAAACTTGTGCTGCTCAAGTAAAATCTAAGGATTTGGCTGAAGGTATTTGTAAACTTCGTGGTATTGAAAATGAAGATGATTATACCGATGAGCCAGCTCGCAAACTCTATGTTCGTATTCATGCTTATATCAATGGTATAGAAGGTAGTGATATCTTGTCAAACGTTATCACACTTGAAAGCGTGAAAGAATATTGTGCTATTCAATCGCCCGGTTATATTTACTTGATTGGTAATGTTGGTGGATGGACAGGTCCAGATGCTGGTAACGCAGGATCATTGGAAAACTGGAGATTGTTTGAAAGTGCAACCGCAATTGGTAGCAAAATTTATACAGGAATTTTTGACATGCCTGCCGGTGAACTTATGTTCCGTTTCTATACTGAATTGACAGGATGGGATGGTGGGGCATCACTTGGTCTGCAAGTAGAAGATAATCCTGTAGATATTACTCTAACTGACGGACAATATGTAGGATCTCTTGTCTCAGGTAAAGGTTCAATCAGAGTTGCTGATTGGGAAGGCGGTTCAATGAAGATTACTGTAAACTGCAACAACAACACAGTTACAATTGAAGCCGGAGGTATTGATACAAGTAACAAAGCATTTATTTTCTTAGTGGGAGCTCCTTCGGGATGGACTGGTCCTAGTGCTGACAATGCGTCACACTATGAGGCGTTTAAATTGTTTGACCTTGAGGATAATGGCGTGTATACAGGAACGTTTACCATAAAAGCAGGTGAAGCGATGTTCCGTTTCTATACTGCTCTAACAGGCTGGGATGCGGACTCTTTTGGTTCACAAGCTGAAGATAATCCTGTTGATATAGCTCTTACAGATGGCGTATATACAGGTGCAGCTATGGCTGGTAAAGGTAGCTGGAATATTCCAGATTGGACAGAAGAAGGCAAACTTGCGATTTCGGTCGATGTACCTAATGGTAAAGTAACTTTCACAAAGAAATAAAGATAAATCAATAACTTGCAGTTGACAAGAAATACGCTTATCAACTGTAAGCTACTTAAAAACATGAAAACAATATGAAGAAATTTAGCATAATGTTAATGGCGGCTCTTGCTTTCGGTTTTACCGCTTGTGAAGATG
Source organism: Muribaculaceae bacterium (assembly GCA_017436845.1). Lineage (GTDB taxonomy): Bacteria > Bacteroidota > Bacteroidia > Bacteroidales > Muribaculaceae > RGIG4079. The sequence goes on along the minus strand of JAFSCJ010000005.1, from coordinate 108,128 downwards.
ACGATACTAATGCGCTTCCTCAAAGCAACCCACAAGAGCCATTGATGACTGTAGAAGGAGTATCTGTAGCTCCTGGTATTGCAGTTACAGAAGGTGCTACGGACCTTTTAGCTACTGCTACTGCTAGTGAAAAGATAGCAGTACTTCAAGTTGTTGAAGCAGTAAATTTGCCTGCTAATGCAGAATTGGAATTTGTAATGCAAATTTCAAAAAGCGAAGATTATTCAACTTCTCAAGAGGTGGCAACAGTTGTAACAGATAATGTTGTTTATGTTGATCCTATTGAGTGGCAAGCTGCTCACCTTGCTGAGATGGGTAAAAATCCTAAAGCTCAAACTACTTATTTGCGTTTTGCAGCATATGCGGTGAATGGAACATCTTCAGTTCGTCTTGGCGGACCAGATTATTATATTGGACAAAGTTCTCTTTCAGTAACTCCTTATCCAGCTGAAATCTTTATTGATGAAGCATACTATCTTGAAGTTAATGGAGAAGTTGTTGAACAATTTGGCCATTCAGGAGATGTTTATGACAATCCAGTATTTGTATTGAAACTTGATGTTTCTGTTGACGAAGTTATGAATGGTTGGGAATGGAGAGTTCTTGCTAAATCATACGTTGATGGAAATACAGAAAAAGAACGTACAGTATTTGCTCCAGCTGATGATTTCGTTGAATCTACTGAAGGAGATTTGGTAACAAATGTAGAAGGAGTTGAACCACAAGCTGGAATTTTGGTTCAAGACGGTTTGATGCTATTGACAGTAAATGTTGAAACATTGAGTTTCGCATTTACATCTGCAGTAGAAAATCTTTATACTCCTGGTGATGCTAATGGATGGAATCAAACTGCTTCACAAATGCTTTATACAAACGACTATGTAAATTACATGGGTTATGCAGTTCTTGCTCCTGGTGGATTTAAGTTTACAAATGCACCAGACTGGAATCATACAAATTATGGAGATAGTGGTGAAGCAGGCATGTTGTCAACAGATGGCGGTGCTGGAAACTTAACTGTTCCAGAAAAAGGTCTTTACTGGTGTAGCGTAGATATTGGTGCACTAACATATAGTACTACTCAAGTTGTATCTATAGGTGTTATTGGTGATGCTACTCCTGGTGGCTGGGACGCTGATACTGACCTAACTAGCGAAGATTTCCTTGTTTGGAAAGGTACTGTAGCATTGAAAGGCTCAGGCGAGTTGAAGTTCCGTGCTAATGATGGTTGGGACATCAACCTTGGTGGTGATGTTAACAACTTGTCGGCAGGTGGTGCTAATATCCCAACTCCTGGCGAAGGAAATTGGGAAGTAACACTTGACCTTAGCAAGCTTCCATATTCTTGCACTTTCACTAAAAAATAATCGAATAGCGATTTGTGACTTATAAAACGGTACCCGTGCTTGAATGAGCATGGGTATCGTCTTTTTTTAGGGGAGTGTTAAATGCTAAAGATATAATAACTATCTTTGTGGTGAGATGGGAAAGACGTTGTATGTAACTGATATGGATGGGACTTTGCTTGCTCCGGATAGTCGAGTGAGTAGTGAGTCGGCTCAGCTGATAACGGGGTTGTCAAAGCAAGGTGCATTGATAACAGTTGCTACAGCACGCACTCCTGCCACGGTTGAGCCATTACTGGAAGATACATATACTTCTTTGCCGGCAATAGTGATGACGGGAGCTTCGTTGTGGGACCGACGGTCTAAAACCTATCTACGCCCTCGCTATATAGAGCAAACGATAGCCGAGCAGATTGAATTGTTGAGTGTAAAATATGGGGTAAATTTATACCAATATACCATTGGCGCAGATGGGATTCTCGATGTGTATCATCAAGGCGAGATGTCGGAGCAAGAAATCGCGTTTGTCCAAGAACGGGAAAGCTTACTGTATAAACGTTTCCACCTTAGTCATGCCCATGAAAATAGCCGATTGACAGCGCTATTTTTCGCAATGGGAGAGCGTGATCGCATATTTGGTCTTGCTGATGAGTTGCGCCAGTGTGTAAATTGTTCGGTTTCGAGCTATGTGGATATCTTTGGCGAGGATACCGGTATTCTTGAGGTGTTTGCTCCAAATGTTTCAAAGGCTGAGGCTGTGCAGTCGTTGGCGAAGGAGATAGGAGCCGATAAGGTTGTCGTTTTTGGGGATAACCTGAATGATATACCCATGATGCAGGTTGCCGATGTCGCAGTAGCTGTAGGCAATGCCTTGCCTGAAGTAAAAGCAATAGCCCATGAGGTAATAGGTACTAATACATCAAATGCCGTTGCTCGCTACATTCTCAGTGACTATAGATAAAATATAATTGTGGATTTTGCGTTAAATAGGTATGGCAAATATTTACGATAAACGGCGGTATGGAAAGGTTATCTTTTTGGTAATCTCTATTGCTGTTGTTTTTATTTTTCTGTATGTGTCAAATAACCTTGTAAAGGACCTTTCGGAACAGGAACGTGATCGCATGCAGATATGGGCCGATGCAACAAAGGAGATGATAAATTCTGCACTTGGCGATGGTGGAGGCAGTGCCGATTTCCCTTTTAGTATTATTGAGCGCAATCGCACAATCCCGGTACTGTTGACTGATGAAGATGGAAATATCATTGATCACAGAAATTTTAATCTCCCAGAACCTGTTGATTCGATTAACCGGTTCCCATTGTCTCCGGTAAATGAAGCATTCCTAAAAGAACGTCTTGCTGACTTGCGCAAGACCTCAAATGTGATAGAGATGCCCATTACTGATGATTTTAAGCAGTATCTTTATTATGAGGATTCAAAATTGCTCAAACGATTGAGCTATTACCCTTATATCCAAATACTTGTGATGCTCGCTTTTATTGCGATAGTTTATTTTGCAGTATTGTCAACAAAAAAGGCAGAGCAAAACAAGGTGTGGGTGGGATTGTCAAAAGAGACGGCTCATCAACTTGGTACTCCCATCTCGTCATTGATGGCATGGATGGAACTCCTTGAAAGTTTGGGCGTTGATGCCGAAACAGTAGGAGAGATGAATAAAGATGTGCAGCGATTGAGTACTATTGCTTCGCGTTTCTCTAAAATAGGCTCAAAGCCCCAAATGGAGCAAGATGAATTGAATAAAGTCGTTGAACGTTCATCGTCATATATGTCGTCACGCATCTCGTCACGCATCTCGTTGACACGAAACATGTGTAACAGGGAATTATCGGTAAAACTTTCCGCGCCACTATTTGAGTGGGTTATGGAAAACCTCATTAAAAACGCCGTAGATGCTATGGAAGGTACAGGCGCTATAAACATAACTACAGGAGAGGAACGAGGTATGGCATTTGTCGAGGTTGCCGATACGGGCAAGGGAATATCGCGTAAAAATTTCAAGACTATATTCAACCCTGGATATACAACTAAAAAACGTGGGTGGGGGCTTGGCTTGACACTTGCTAAACGCATTATTGAACAATATCACTCAGGTAAAATCTATGTGCGTGCATCGGAACCTGGAGTGGGAACCACCTTTCGCATCGATATCCCATTAAATCAATAACTCAAATTGTTATAAAAACTGAGATTGACGCATTATCTTTCGATGGTGTGTTGTATCTTTGTATTATAATTGGATAAATCTGCATATATGAAAAGTTTTGAAGAATTAGGTGTCAGAGACGACTTATTGATGGCGATAACCGAACTTGGGTTTGAGGCTCCCATGCCGGTGCAAGAGAAAGTTATTCCCCACTTGCTAAATGAAGATGGGGATGTTGTTGCTCTTGCTCAGACGGGTACAGGAAAAACTGCTGCTTTCGGGTTGCCGGTATTGCAACGCACTGACACTGCTAATGTCGTTCCTCAAGCATTAATATTGTCGCCAACGCGAGAATTGTGTCTACAGATAGGTGGCGATTTGGCTGATTTTTCAAAATATATGCCCGATTTGAAAGTGCTTCCTGTGTATGGCGGCTCAAGTATAGAGAGTCAGATACGCAGTTTGCGCAAGGGTGTACACATAATTGTTGCCACTCCCGGACGATTGATAGATTTGATAAATCGAGGCGTAGTGCATCTTGACAATGTCCACACAGTAATTCTTGATGAGGCCGATGAGATGCTCAACATGGGATTTCTTGAATCAATAGATGAAATATTGGCTCACTTGCCTGAACAACGCAAAATGTTGATGTTTTCGGCAACCATGCCCCAGGAGATAGCAAAGATAGCAAAGAAATATATGCACAATCCTGTGGAGTTTGTCGTGGGAACACGCAATGAGGGAGCGGCAAATGTGAAACATGTTTATTACATGGTTAAGGCCAGTGATAAGTATCTCGCATTGAAGCGCATTGCCGATAATAATCCTAATATATTTGGCATCGTGTTTTGCCGTACACGCCGTGATACTCAGGAGATTGCCGATAATCTTATTGCCGATGGTTATAATGCCGATTCGTTGCATGGTGACTTGTCTCAGCAACAGCGCGACATGGTGATGAAGAAATTCAGAGACAAAGTCTTGTCGATTCTTGTTGCTACCGATGTTGCCGCTCGCGGTCTTGATGTGGATAACCTGACACATGTTATAAACTATGGTTTGCCTGATGATACAGCTGTATATACTCACCGCTCAGGTCGTACAGGTAGAGCAGGTAAAACAGGTGTGTCAATTGCGATAATTCACTCTCGTGAGAAGGGCCGCATGCGTGAGATAGAAAAGAAAATAGGCAAGACTTTCGAGCGTAAAGAGGTGCCTTCGCCACAGCACATTATTGAAAAACAATTATATAATCTCGCTGACCGATTGGAACGCGTAGATGTTAATGAGGAAGAAATAGGCAAATATTTCCATGGTGTGAGTCGCAAGCTTGAATGGCTTAGTGGAGAGGATTTGCTCAAGCGAGTGTTATCTTTGGAGTTCAACCGTTTATTAGATTACTACAAAGATGCTCCTAATATTGATGTTGTAGAGGAGCGTAAAGAGAAGAAAACTAAGGAGGTTGATAATAAGCCACGCACCAATAAGGAGAAAGATCGTCGCACAGCTGAGAAAGGTATGGCGCGCATCTATATCAATGTTGGAAAGGCCGACGGATTCTATGCGGGCAATCTCATTGAGTTGCTAAATCACAATGTGCAAGGAGCACGAGTTGAGGTTGGCCGAATTGATTTGTTGCCTAATTATTCACTTTTTGACGTTAAAAAAGGGGATACAGCACGTGTAGTCGGCTCGCTTAAAGGAGCAGAATTTATGGGCAAGCGATTGTATTCTGAGGTGGCTTCCCCTGATAAGGACTATGCTAGAGTGGCTGCCCGTCGCAATCGAGAAGCTGTATCAAATGATGATCGTGACTTTGATAAACGTAACAAAAAAGGCAGAGGAGATAGACGAGGTTCACGCCGTAGAGACCGAAATAGACGATAAAATTATGAGACAGGTTATATTGATTATAATATTGATAGCAAGTGTTTTCTCCTTCCGAGTTAATGCATTGACAGCAGAGCAGGCTTTTGTTTCTGCGCCTGAATCGGTGTTCCCATTGCTCAACAAAAACACTCGTCTTGATATGATAGACTATTTTAATAGTGGCTCTGCCACTCCCTCGAGGAATAAACTATCAGGGAATTCGCGTGTTACAGCCATAAAAACCAATATCTTGCAGTTTGCAATGAGTGCATCATCAACTTGTCAGATTGCTATTCTTAATTTGAAAAATGGGAAAGAGATAATAGCTCTGATTGAGACGGTTCTTGCTCCGGAGGTAGATAGTAAAATTTCTTTCTATACAACAGAATGGGTGCCGACTGAGGAGAGATATTTTGTTGAGCCAGAGTTGAAAGATTGGTTGACATCTGCAGGGAAGAAAAATATTAAGGAAATAGAGGCATTAGTGCCATTTATGCTTGTCGGCTATGAATATGATGCGGTGAATGAAGAACTGATGCTAAAAAATAATATAAAATCAATGCTTTCAGAAGATGTTTATGAATCAGTGGCATCTTATTTCAAACAACAATTAAAATATAGTTGGACAGGCAAGCAATTTAAATTAATTAAGTAATCATGGCAAACGAAGCATTGACATTGTTAGAGCTGAATAAGCGCATATCTTCGCTCATTATGGTGTCATCTACACAAAATGTGTGGGTAACAGCAGAATTGAGTGATGTGGTTGTAAGAGGCGGTCATTGCTATATGGAGCTATTGCAAAAAGATCCGGAAAAAGGCACAACATTAGCAAAGGCTCGAGCTATGATATGGGCTAATCTATATCCACGCATAGAGTCCCAATTTTATGCAGCAACGGGGCAACGTTTTGCAACCGGAATAAAAGTAATGGTGCAAGTATCGGCGACGATGCATCCGGTGTATGGTATTTCGCTTGTTGTCAGTGCTGTCAATCCTGAATACACGATGGGTGACTTGTTGCGTCGCCGTCGTGAAATGCTTGAGAGATTAAAGCATGAGGGAATACTCGAAATGAATCGCTCACTCGAATGGACGACATTGCCACAACGTATAGCTGTCGTTTCTGCCCCCGGTGCTGCCGGATATGGAGATTTTAGAGATCAGCTATATAAGAATCAAGCAAGATTAAAATTTAAAGTAGAACTTTTCCCGGCTGTGATGCAGGGAGAACGTGCACCTGAGACGATAATTGCCGCACTTGAACAAATTGCGATGCAATCAGATGCGTGGGATTGTGTAGTAATAATTCGAGGTGGAGGAGCAACGTCCGACCTTGTTGCATTTGAAAATTATGACCTTGCTACTCATGTTGCTCAATTTCCATTGCCTGTGATAGTGGGAATAGGGCATGATAGAGATGTTACAATATTGGATTATGTGGCAAAAAAGAGTGTTAAAACACCAACGGCGGCAGCCGAATGGCTCATTGCGTGTGGAGTTAAAGCCTTAGAGAGATTGAGACGCATAGGTGCAGAAATGTTGCAAACTGTAGCCGACCGCTTGGCAGGATGTAAAGAACAACTATCCTATATAGAGGGGTTAATCCCGTCAGTCGCAGGTGCTGTGATTCAAAGTAATAAAGCCAAGGTGCAATCACAGCTACTCGTATTGGCATCGGTAGGATCTCGACGCATTTCCCCTGAACTTGCGCGACTAAATCATGTCAAAGATGTGATGGTATCGGCAACTAAAATGGCGATTGAGCGTAAAAATATTCGATTGAATACTATCGCGGAATTGCTCGATGCGATATCTCCTCACGCAACATTGCGCAGAGGATATTCTATAACACGAATTAATGGACAAGTGGTTACATCGGTATCGCAAATTTCACACGGGGCCGTATTGGAAACGACACTTGCCGATGGTATGATAAAATCAACAACAAACAATTAAATAAAATGGCAAACCAACCTGTTTTTACTCCTGTAAAGGAGATGACATATACTCAAGCTGTAGCAGAACTTGAGTCAATATTGCGAATGATGCAAAGTGAAGATTGTGATATAGACCAATTGGCGGCATACACTCGTCGTGCTACTGAATTATTGAAGGACTGCCGTTCACGATTGACTGCTACTGACGAAGAATTGCGTTCAATCTTAGCTGATCTTGAAAAATAATGTTATGGGTGAGGAATGCAATAAATATATTGAAAAGATAAGCACAATTAGGGTTATGCGCAACGCTATGATTGTGTTTAGCTTTGTGCCAATTGTCTTTATGGCAGTAAGTTTTGTGATATATACGTCATTTCAGCCGATAACTGCAGAACGATATGCAATGTATAGTATGACGGCATTGTGTGGTTTTATGGTAGTTTATGCAATTGGGTTGCTGATGAAAAAGAACTTGATGCTCGGACTTGTTTCCAAGAGTGGTCTTGTGCTTACTGCAATATCATTTATAATAGGAGTCGTATTGTGGCTTTGGGAATTATCTCCGCAATATGTGTTGTTATCAATAAGTTTTTATGTTTTGGGGCAAATAGTATTTGTTGTTGGGACATGGGTAAATCTTTCTGTAAAACTAAGCCATATATTATTTTATGTAACTTTGGTTGTGTGTTATATGCTCAGAAGTGTTTCAGCGCAATCGGTGGTCGCAGTTGTCTCAATGGTTATAGTTGCTTATCCCATGGCAGTAAGTTATTTTGCAGTAAATTGGGCGTCAAAAGAATTTTTTAAACTTAATAAATAAAATGTTTATGAAGAGAGCCCTTTTGTTGTCTATAGTAGGTGTAGTGTCATTATTTTCATTTGCCAGTGGTATAATTGGTTACTGGAAAGGAGAGGTTATGTCATTGCCTATTGTTTTTCATGTGGAGGAAAAAGATGGGAACTTGTTGACAACACTTGACTCTCCTATGCAAGGGGCAAAAGATATTCCATGTGAAAGTATTGAACTTAAAGGCGATAGTGTGGTGATAAAAATGCCATTGCTACAAGCATCGTTCAAGGGCGTTTTTGAAACAGATAAAAATTCAATAAGAGGCATTTTTACGCAAGGAATGACTGTTCCATTACTGCTTACCCGCACGACCGAAGAAGCAAGCAAATTATATCGACCGCAAGAGCCAAAGCCTCCATTTGTGTATAATAGTCGTGAAGTAACATTTGGTCATGATGGCATTACTCTTGCCGGGACTTTGACAACCCCAATGTGGGGAAATCATTATCCGGCAGTTGTTTTGGTTACTGGTAGTGGCGCGCAAAACAGAGATGAGGAGATATTGGGGCACAAGCCTTTTGCTGTTATAGCTGACTATCTCACGCGTGCCGGCTTTGCTGTGTTGCGATATGATGACCGAGGAGTAGGAGGCTCCACAAAAGGGAACTCTGATGACACAACGTTGGACTATGCTACAGATGCTATCGCAGCAATAGAATTTTTGAAAAAACAATCAGTCATAGATAGCACTCGCATAGGCGTAATAGGGCATAGCGAAGGCGGAACAATAGCATTTATATGCGCAGCCCAACGACCTGACGATGTTGCCTTTGTTGTTTCCCTCGGTGGCGCTGTGGTTAAGGGAAAGGAATTGATGGTGATGCAAAATAAGATGATAGCAGAAGCAGCAGGGCGTCCGTTATCTGAAGAGTTGGAACAAAATGTAGTTGCTGTGTTTGATGCGATAGATTCAATAGAAGATAAAGACAGGTTATCATTGAGATTGAAAGAATTGATGTCCAAGCAAGGTGATTTATCAGAAACAGAAATAACTAATCAAATCAAGCGAATGACATCATCATGGTACAGCACCTTTATTCGCCTTAATCCGGAAGAATATATTAAGCAAATGAATTGTCCTGTATTAGCATTGAATGGTGAATGGGATGTGCAGGTAAATGCACAACAAAATTTAGGAGCGTTGAAATCTATTTATCCCAGCGCAGAGATAAAAATATATCCTAAGGTTAACCACATGTTTCAGGAGGCTCAGTCTTACGGGACAAGTCTAAATTATGGAGCGATAAGTCAAACATTTTCGCCTAAGGTCTTAGATGACATTGCAAAATGGATAGTAAAAATTACTTCAAAAAAGTAGATTGAAACATGTTTTATAACATAGAAAAACGAAGATAAAAAGAAATAATTAGTATAAAAGTTGATAATCTTGAAGATTATGCCTAACTTTGCGGAGTTTTTCAACTGACATATCGTGGGAAAGTTTACAGAATTTAAGCTACCGTTGAAGAGCATGACCTTGGGTATTCATGAATTTGAATATCATTTGGACAAGCAGTTTTTCAAAAACATGGAAAGCTCGGATATTCATGATGCTGATTTAAACGTGAAGCTGTCAGTAAACCACAAAAACGATGTCTATGACATGACATTTGTTATCTCAGGAGAGATCGTTTTATTGTGTGATAGATGTCTTGATGATTTGCAATTCCCCATAGAAAGCAATTATCATATAATTGTCGAATATGGAGAAGATTATAGTGATGATTCAGACGAGTTGCTCATAATCCCTGAAAGCGATAATTATTTGAATGTCGCTTACATGATTTATGATACAGTATCACTCGCAATTCCCATTAAGCATGTGCATCCGCAAGGACAATGCAATAAAGCAATGAGTGCCATGCTTAAAAAACATCGTGCAATAGAGGCAAATGAAGATGCGGAGATTGACGATGATTTGATTGAAGAAATTGAAGATGCTGATAATGTTGGAAATGAGTCAATCGATCCACGATGGAGTGAATTGAAAAAATTGAAAGATAATAACTAAAATAAATAATATTAAAGTAAAATGGCACATCCTAAACGAAAACAATCAAAGACCAGAACAGCTAAACGTAGAACTCATGATAAAGCTGTTACTCCAACATTGGCAATTTGTCCTAATTGCGGTGCTTGGCACGTTTATCACACAGTTTGTGGCGAATGTGGTTACTACCGTGGTAAAGTAGCTATTGAAAAGAACGCTGCAGTTTAATAAAAGCTTAATAGCACATAAAATAATCTCCTGAAAAAACTTTAGGAGATATTTTTCATTGTATAAAATCGAGAAAAATATGCTTAATGCAAGAATAGCAGGAGTAGCGTCCTACGTCCCATCGGACATTCTTGACAATGAAATGTTGTCAAAAATGGTTGATACAAACGATGAGTGGATAACCTCGCGTGTAGGAATAAAGGAGCGTCGCATCTTAAAAAAAGAAGGCGTAGGTTCGTCTTATCTTGGTGTACAAGCTGTGAACAAATTGCTTGAATCAACCGGAACGAACCCGGAAGACGTTGATTTGCTCATCTGTGCAACATCAAACCCTGACTATCGTTTCCCATCTACAGGATCTATAATAACACATGGTTGTGGCTTGAAATCGGCTTATTCTTATGATATCCAAGCTGCATGTGCAGGATTCCTTGTCGCATTGCAGGATGGCACATCTTATATTCGTTCAGGGATGTATAAAAAAGTTGTAGTGGTTGCGGCGGAAAAAATGTCATCAATGGTAAATTATGCCGACCGTACAACTTGCCCATTGTTTGGTGATGCGGCGGCAGCAATGCTTCTGGAACCAACCACAGAAAATGTGGGGATTATAGATGGTGTATTCCATGTCAATGGACAAGGTCTTGAACACTTGTTGATGAAGGCAGGAGGTTCGGTAAAACCGGCATCACATGAAAGTGTTGATGCTGCAGAGCATTATATTTTCCAAGATGGTCGTAATGTGTATAAACATGCGGTAACAAACATGCTTGAATCATCGCTTGACGTTGCTAAACGCAATGGGTTAACAATGGACGATGTAGATTGGTTTATACCTCATCAAGCAAATCTTCGCATTATCGAAGCTGTTGCAGGCCGTTCTGGAATAGATCCCTCTAAAGTCCTTGTTAATATAGAGCATTATGGAAATACCAGTGCCGCATCAATACCATTATGTATTGATGAGTACAAGGATAAAATTAAAAAAGGCGATCGCATGATATTGACAGCGTTTGGCGCAGGATTTACATGGGGTGCAATGTATGTAATTTGGGATCTTTAAACGTTCAAAATTGATATAACAATGTATAACAATAAGTAGCATCTGTTTATTGCGGGTGCTATTTTGTTTTATAATAACTATAGGCATGATAGAAAATCATAAAGCAGGGTTTGTGAATATTGTTGGAAATCCCAATGTAGGAAAATCAACACTCATGAATGATTTAGTGGGGGAGAGAGTGAGTATCATAACAGCTAAAGCACAAACAACACGTCATCGTATAATGGGGATAGTAAATGCTCCGGAATATCAAATCGTGTTCTCTGATACTCCTGGGGTGTTGTCTCCAAAATACAAACTACAAGAGAGTATGTTGGGATATTCTGAAGGAGCTCTTGTTGACGCTGATATATTGCTTTATGTAACCGATGTTATAGAAGACCCAACAAAGAATGAAACATTCTTAAAAAAGGTGGCAAAAGAGAAAGTTCCCATCTTGTTGGTGATAAATAAGATTGATTTGTTGAAAGGACAATCTGACCTTGAACAAATCGTTATGCGATGGAAAGAACTGTTGCCCAATGCCGAGATTTATCCTACATCGGCAAAAGAACATTTCAATGTAAATAATCTGATGTCGCGCATTGTGGAATTGCTTCCTGACTCTCCGCCATATTTTGGGAAAGATGCGTTGACTGATAAACCTGCAAGATTTTTTGTTACTGAGATTATTAGAGAAAAGATACTTTTGAATTATGACAAGGAGGTGCCATACTCAACAGAAGTCATAGTTGAGAAATTTGATGAGACCGATAATTCAATACACATAATGGCGGTCATATATGTGGAGCGAGATAGTCAGAAAGGCATAATCATAGGTCGCGGGGGAACAATGTTGAAACGCATAGGCGTTGATGCTCGCAAGGATATAGAGACATTCTTCGGTAAACGAGTTTTTCTTGAGATGTTTGTAAAAGTAGAACCTAATTGGCGAAATCGAGAAAATAAGCTCCGCTCATTTGGATACATCGCTGATTAGTTATATCTTTGTTACAGCCCTCATTGAGGGCTGTAACGCTATTATTAATTACATCAAAACCATGAATAAAGGAGACTGGCAATCAAGTTTGCAAGCATTTTTAAATTCCAATCCAGATTTGCCTGAAGGTGACGAGATTGTCGAAGAAGAGACCGCGTGTGAACCAAAACAACCCCGGTTGGATATAATTTTGGAGAAAAAAGGTCGTGCCGGTAAGATGGCAACGATTGTAACCGGATTTGTGCTTGAAGATGACGCAGTATCGGAAATAGCGAGTAAAATGAAAACGCGTCTTGGGACCGGAGGCTCTTCAAGAGGTGGAGAGATTTTGATACAAGGGGATCGTCGCAAAGATGTTCTTGATTTCCTTGTTAAGGCAGGATATAAAGCACGAATAATATAAAAGATACAATATGCTGACGGTTTATAAAGCATCGGCTGGCTCTGGTAAAACATTCACATTGACCTATGAGTATATAAAGCTGCTTTTAGGCGAGAAGGATGAGAATGGCGTGTATCGGTTGAATAAAACCGGTAGAGATTGTCATCGGTCAATTCTTGCGATTACGTTTACCAATAAGGCAACCGCCGAGATGAAACGTCGCATTGTGCAGGAACTTGCAGTCCTTGCCGAGGTTGAGTCGATAAAAGATTGCAATAAAAGTCCATACACCGAAAGGCTCATCGGTGAATTTGACTGTACCCATGAGGAACTAAAAAAAACGGCAGAAAAAGCATTGCAAGAGCTTTTATTTGATTTCAATTTCTTTAATATAAGCACTATTGACTCGTTCTTCCAAAATGTGTTGCGCGTGTTCGCGCGTGAAGCTGAATTGACAGGTAACTATGAGGTAGAATTGAATGACGAATATGCAGTAGAGACCGGTATCAATGAAATGTTAGCATCAATAAATCGTGCCGACTCTACTAATGGTAATGATGCCTCGATTCAACGCCGAATCACAGATTGGCTAAAGAAGTATATGCTTAGCCTTATTGAAGAGGGGGGCGGATTTAATATGTTTAATCGCTCATCAAGTTTTTATGAAGGGATTGTTTCCTTCGTTAACAAGATGTGTGATGAGGAATTTAAACTGAAATCTGAAGAGATGCTCAAGTATCTTGATGATGAGTCAAAGATAATCAAGTTTGAGCAGCAATTGGCAGCAAAAGTAGGCCAAATACAACGCGCGATTAAAGAGAAGTCGGCTAAAGCAATAAATATGCTATGTGATGGAGTTGGTCTCACCCCGGACAAATGCTGGAATAACTATGTGCGAACTTCAATTATAAAATGGGCAGAGGGAACTCCCACCGGATTAACAAAATCAGTTATTGACGCGTGTGAAAACCGTTCAAAACGATATCTAAAGAAGTTCTCTACTGAAGATGCTATTCCCAGTGATATTGATGCAGCCTATCTAGATGCTATAAATGCAATAGTTGATGGAGTACCGCTAATAAATCTATATAAGCTGACACGCAAAAATATTTATATTCTCGGTCTCCTTGGGAATATTGTAAAAAAGATAGATGAGTATCGTAATGACAACAATCTTATATTACTATCAGATACTAACGATATATTACAACGAATTATCAGTGAAGAGGAGTTGCCATTTATATATGAGAGGGTGGGTGTTAATTTGAAACACTTTCTAATAGACGAATTTCAAGACACATCACGTATGCAGTGGCAAAATCTGTCGCCTCTTGTATCTGAAAGTTTATCTCACGATAAAGATAATCTTATTATTGGAGATGAGAAGCAATGTATATATCGTTTTAGAAATTCTGACCCATCGTTGTTGAGGGAGCAAGTGGCTCAACAATTTTCTCGTAATTATCAGGAGAAAGGTAACAATATATCAGGTAATACTAATTGGCGCAGTTCGGCCGATGTAGTGAAATTTAATAATACTATTTTTAGCGCGATTGCTGATAGCGCCGGACTGAAACATCTATATGGTAATGTTACTCAGCAGGTCGCTCCAAAGCGAAAGAATCATCGTGGGTATGTGAAATTTACTGCATTGCAAGGAGATAAGAAAGAGTTTGAAAATAATTCATTGCAACTGATGGCACAAGAAATAAAACGCCAATTACAGTCGGGATATAAATCTTCAGACATTGCAATACTTGTGCGTAAAGGAGTGGAAGGGCGTCGAGTGATAGACTTTTTGCTTGAATATGTTAATGCTCATCCCGATTTCCCCCCTCTTAATATCCTTTCAAATGAGGCATTGGTAGTTGGAAATTCCAATGCAGTCAGATTGATAGTGAGCGTATTGCGATTTATCGATACCCCTGACAAGGCGTCAGATGACTATCATTTGACAAAGCGTGAAATCAGTCGCATGGTTAATCGCTATGAATACTTTATTAATACCGATAATTCTCCGTCGCAGGCATTAGTTGCAGCACTTAGATCAACGGCAACAATTGAAAGTCTTGCCGATGAAGTGATGAGCATGGAGTGTATCAGTTTGCCGTCTATTGTGGAGCGTATAATCACTCGCTATGTCCCGAAGAAAGCTCTAACAGATGAAAATATTTATATTACTGCATTTCAAGATATTGTTGTGGACTATTGCGCTCAAGGAGCAGGAGATATTCATTCGTTCTTGAAATGGTGGGATGCGGTAGGATATAAAACTTGTCTCACGTTTCCTGATTCAATGGATGCGATAAAAGTAATGACCGTTCACAAGTCAAAGGGGTTGGAATTCCGATGTGTCCACATTCCTTTTGCTTCATGGGACATGGTTGAAGGGAAGGAGATAAAGTGGTATGACACAACAGGTGTTTATAAAGATTTTGACGAAGACATCATTCCTCCAATCCTTCCATTAAAAAGCAGTAAAACGGCTCTTGAAGGTACTGATTTTTATGAACAGTATGAGCAAAATCGAGGAGCTGAATTTGTCGATCAGTTGAATGCTACTTATGTTGCATTTACTCGTGCAGTAGATGAATTGATAGTAAATTATAAAGTAAAAGAAAGTAGCTCAAGCACACTCAATAACATAGGTGATTTCATAGGTTTAGCAATAGAGATGGCAACACCGGAGTATTGTTGTAATTGTGCAAAGGCTTTAGGGGAGGAGTCAATAAAGGCTGATGATGTATATGTACCTTTAAATACTAACTTTGAAGATTGTGTATTGACAATCGGAACTCCTACAACAAGAGCTCCACAAGCAGATGCTAAAAAGGAGGGTAGTGAAGAAACAATCGGGGCCGTTCCTTATTATACCGCCGACCGCACCGAAATGTGGAATTTAAGCAAGGTAGAGGATTTACAAGATTTAGATAAACCACGAGATCGAGGGGTAATTCTTCATGACATCTTGGGCGATGTGCGTAAGATAGGTGATTTGCCCATTGTTGTGGCTCGTCATGCCTATCGTTATAATATTTCCGATGAAGATCAAAAAGAGATAGAGACATTTTTGCAAGATGCCTTAGATGATGCTCGTGTGGAGAGATGGTTCTCTGGCTATAAGAAAGTTGTAAATGAACGTACAATAGTGCTACCTTCAGGCGAATGTTATCGCCCTGATAGGGTGGTGTGGACTGCCGACGGAGCTATAGAGGTTATCGATTATAAATTTGGAGAACCTAATCATGACCAATATGCAGTACAAGTGAGAAACTACATGAAATTGCTTGTGAAAATGGGATATGAAAATATAAAAGGTTATATTTGGTATCTGAAATCAGGTGAAATAGTAACAATTAATATATAAGAAGATGATTAAAAGATTTTTTATTGCTGCATTGGCTCTTTATGGAGGGATAGCAATAGCTGATGCATGTACGAGTTTGATTGCCGGCTCAGGTGCGACGGTCGATGGTAGTGTCATGATTACTTATGCCGCTGATAGCCACAATCTTTATGGTGAGTTGTATAATCAACCTGCAGCAGATTATCCCGAGGGTGCTATGCGTAAAGTAGTAGAATGGGATACAGGTAAATATCTTGGTGAAATTCCTGAAGTGGCACACACCTATGCGACAATAGGTAACATGAATGAACATGGACTTGCTATTGCCGAGAGTACATGGGGCGGACGTCCCGAACTTGTTGATACAACAGGTATCATTGATTATGGATCATTGATATATATAACTTTGCAACGAGCTAAAACGGCTCGCGAAGCAATCGATGTGATGACAGGTCTTGTTGCCAATTATGGATATGCAAGTTCAGGAGAATCCTTTTCTATTGCCGATGGTAAAGAAGCGTGGATCATGGAACTTATAGGTAAAGGCGGCAAAGAAAAAGGTGCAGTGTGGGTGGCTCGTCGAGTTCCCGATGATTGTATCTCCGGTCATGCTAACCATGCTCGTATCCACCAATTTCCTCTAAACGATAAAAAGAACTGCTTATATTCTCCTGATGTGATTGATTTTGCTCGTAAGCAAGGATATTTTGCAGGTAAAGATGAAGATTTCAGCTTCTCATTGGCTTATGCAATAACTGATTTTAGCGCATTGCGTGGTTGTGATGGTCGTGTATGGGCCTATTTTAATCGCTTTAACAACTCAATGGAATCTTCATTGGACTGGGTGCTGAAGGGTGCAGGTGAGCCTATGCCATTGTGGGTTAAGCCCGACAAGAAAGTCTCTGTGCGTGAAATGCAATGGATGATGCGTGACCATTTTGAAGATACCCCCATGGATATGACAAAAGATATAGGTGCCGGTGCCTATGATGTGCCTTATCGTTGGCGTCCGTTGACCTACAAAGTTGATGGAGTTGAGTACTCTCATGAACGCGCTATTGCAACACAACAAACAGGCTTCTCTTTTGTTGCTCAATTGCGCGATAATGTCCCTGCATCAATGAAAGGTGTACTATGGTTTGGTGTTGACGATGCAAACACATGTGTTTATGTTCCGGTTTATTGCTGCGTGACAGAGCCTCCTCATTGTTATGCTCATGGCAATGGCGATATGTACCACATTTCATGGGATGCTGCTTTCTGGGCTCATAACTATGTGGCAAACCAAGCCTACAATCGTTATTCTCAAATGATTCCTGATATACGTCGCGTACAAAACGGATTGGAAGACAATATTGCTGAAGCTGTTGCCGATGCTGAAACTAAAGCTCAGTCAATGAATGAAGCTGATGCACGCAAGATGTTTGTTGAACTAACTAATCATTGGGCTGAAAAATCAACCAAAGATTTTAAAGCGTTAGGCGATTATCTGCTAGTGAAATATCTTGATGGAAATGTTAAACGTGAGAAAGATGGCAAATTTGAATATACTCCCGATGGAGTTCCTGCCTATCCTTCATTCCCCGGATATGATGAACGTTATTATCGTTCAATCATTAAAGATGCCGGCGACCGTCTCCGCGTCACCGAACCCGCCATCAACAAAAAATAAACTCCTCATAATGATAAATGCAAGCGAGGTCGTGTTTTGACACGACCTCGCTTGTGTTAAGCTATTTATGTGGTTTTTATTTTGCGACTCTTTCAAGCCATTTCACCATGCAAAGCATCAATGCCATAGAGATGAAGCAAACGATTGCAAAGACGCTCCATGTTGCAGCCAAAGAGATTGTTTCATACATCACAGCGCCAAGTACCAATGCGGCATTACCTACTGCTGTTGCGCCCAACCAACATCCTTGCATCAAACCTTGAAGGTGAGCAGGAGCAACTTTTGACACAAATGAAAGTCCGAGTGGAGAAATAAACAGTTCCGCTACTGTCAAGATGAAATAAACTGAGAACAAAATCCAAGGTGTTACACGCGCTGCGTCAGCAAGTGGAGAATTTTCGATTACGCTATAGTTTGGCAATGACAATGATGCGATAGTCATTACAACATAAGCAAGAGCAGCGATACCCATACCGATACCGATTTTCTTAGGTGTTGAAGGTTCTTTACCTCGTTTTGCCAATGCCCCGAAAATCCACATTACAACTGGAGTTAAAAATACTACGATAAATGGATTTACTGATTGGAATATCTCAGCACTGATTTCCATGTTGCCAATCTTCAACAAGGTATAGTCTTTAGCAAACATTGTTAATGTCAAGCCATTTTGGTGGAATGAGAACCAGAAGAAGATAACGATACCAAATACAGCAAACAATGCGAGGATACGTTGCTTGATCTCTTTAGCATCTTGACGAATTTCGTCTTTAGATACTTCAACTGCTTTGGTATCTTTATTTGCCGGATTAGGTAATGATTTTTTGTTCAACAAAAAGATTACAAGAGAGATTAACATTGCAACAATAGCAACAGAGAATGCGTAGTGGAAACCTGTGTTGAATGCGTCAAGGTAGCTGTTTGCAAATGCCATTAAGTCGGCAGGTGCAACTCCATTAGATACTGTTGTTGCCAATTCTTGGAATTTTGTAGTATCGGCAAGTTGTCCATCAAGATATTTGTGGCAAAGACCGGGAAGATCGGCATTGTAGGCAAATCCTTGCATTTTCACAAATGTGTTACGCACCCATGTTGCGATAAATGGAGCAACACAACCTCCGATATTGATGAACATATAGAAAATTTGGAAACCGGCATCACGACGGGCGCTATACTTAGGGTTATCATATAATTGTCCTACAACAGCTTGCAAGTTTCCTTTGAACAAGCCATTACCAAATGCGATTACTAACAATGCGCCAAGAGCAATGATTTCAGTTGTAATCAATGCAGGAATGGCCAATAAAGCATATCCTAATGACATTACAAGAAGTCCGGCAATGATTGTGCCTTTATAGTTTTTGGTCTTATCAGCAATAAGACCGCCAACAAGAGCCAAAATATAAATTGAGCAATAGAAGATTGAGTAATATGCTCCGGCTTCTTTACCGCTAAGATTGAATTTTGACATCAAAAATAGAGTCAAAATCGCCATCATTACATAAAATCCAAAACGCTCGCCCATATTGGCAAGAGCTGTAGGAATAAGTCCTTTGGGATGGTTTTTAAACATAATTGTAAATTTATTTAAGGTATTAATATTAATTTTCTGCCTGTTGTTTTGCCCTGAATGCAAGAGCATACATCCTTATTTGCTTTACCATTGCCACGAGTCCATTACTGCGTGTGGGAGACAAATGTTCCGATAGCCCAATCCTATCAATGAAATATAACTTCGCATTAAGGATTTCATCGGGGGTGTGTTCCGACAAGACTTTTATCAATAGCGAGATAATACCTTTTACGATTATAGCATCGCTATCGGCTGTATATACAACCTTATCGCCAATCATCTCTGCATTTAACCACACTCGGCTTTGGCATCCTTCAATGATGTGAGCCGGCGTTTTATATTTTTCATCTATTGCGGGAAGAGCGTTACCTAAATCTATAATATAGGCATAACGATCCATCCAATCTTCAATATCTGAAAATTCATCAACGATTTCGTCTTGTAATTGATCAATTGTCATTTCTATTCAAGTTAAAGGCTATTGAGCCTGTTCGTTATATATCGTATTTAAAACTGTCTGTCCTACGGCCTTCAATGAGTTCCGATCAATAGAGTTCATGTCATCTTTCAATGTATGCCATGTTGGTGGGAATGAGCTTGTCATAGGATTGGCGCATTCAATGATGTTTATACATGGAATTCCCGACATGTTAATGTGATAATGGTCATCTGTAACTGCACCCTCTGTGCGATTTATAAAGCGAGAGCCATATCCTGACGCATTAGCCATTGCCCATACTTTGTCATTGATGCGTGAAGCAAGTCTTTCTGAAAAATATTCACGATGAAATTTGGCATCCATACCTCCAACGATGTCAAGTAATATGCCATAAACCGGCAGTTGCTCCACCTCATAAGGCATGTTCTTTACCCAATATTGAGTGCCGAGACACCATGATTTATCATCACCTCCGGATGCTCCATAGTCTTCGGCATCGGTAAATAAGAAATCAACTCCTATTGATGGCTGCTTTTGCCCTAAGCAACGAGCTATTTCAAGAAGCACTCCCACTCCGCTACCACCATCGTTAGCTCCCGGTATGGGAGTGTTGTGTTTGGATTTATCTGTTTCGGCATCAGCCCATGGGCGAGTATCCCAGTGGGCAAGTAATAGGATTCTTTTTGTTGCTGTTTTATTAAACTGTGCAAAAATATTATTTATAGGCAGTTTATCTCCATTAAAAGCAGTTACAATTGTTTTTTGTTCAATAATAGTATCGGCACCATAAAGACTTAATTTATCTACAAGCCATTCGGCACATTGTTGATGCCCCTCTGTTCCCGGCACACGAGGACCAAAATCAACCTGTTTTTTTACAAAAGTATATGCGCTATCGGCATTAAAATCTATTGTTTTAATAGGTTGTTGTGCTGATGCGTTATCTGTGTGATTGTTTTTTGAACCGGCATTGCATGAGCTTGTAATCAGTCCTAACAATAAAAGTGCAACTATATAAATTTTCATTTTTACCATTTTTCTACACTTCAAAGTTACAAAAACGGATAAAAATAGACAATTATCACTTAATATAAACTGCTTTTTGGTGGTTATTTATTGTTAATGATATCCTTATGACAAAAAGCGCTATGCATTTTTGCATAGCGCTTTGCCGATATATAGGGTTAATAATTAGCGTTTGCCTCCTTTTTTACGCTTTTCTTGTTCACGCAACATGGCTTGTTGTTGTCGTTGAGCTTCTTCAAGTCGAGCCATAAAACCGCTTTTTTTGCGAGGCTTTTTAGCGTTTTCTTTCATTTGTGCTCTCACTTTTTCTTCATCCACGATAAAGCGGAATGAGTAAGTTTGAATGATTGTGATGAGCAATGAAAGGAAATAATAGTAGCTCAAACCTGAAGCGTAGTCATTAAAGAAGAATAAGAACATTACCGGCATCAAGTACATCATCATCTTCATTCCAGGCATTGATGATGTTTGAGCTTGGTTTTGCATATTGATGCGAGTATAGATTATGTTTGTTACGGTCATCAACAAGCAGAATAGGCTCACATGGTTGCCAAATGTACTTGAAATAAATGGTATTTGCACATCCCATGAGAAAATTGCATCAGGTGCCGACAAGTCCTTAGCCCAGAGGAACGACTCTCCACGCAACTCTATACATGACGGGAAGAACGTGAACATCGCAATAAGAATAGGCATTTGCAACAACATTGGCAAACAACCTGAGAATGGACTTGCACCAGCCTTGCTATATAATTCCATTGTCTTTTGTTGACGCACCATTGCATTTTCTTTGCCTGGATATTTATCGTTGATTTCTTTAATTTCAGGGGCAAGGACACGCATCTTAGCTTGCGACATATAGCTCTTATAAGTGAATGGGAATAGAATTATCTTGATAAACAATGTAAGTAGCAAGATTATAACTCCATAATTTTCAATAAATCCACCGAGGAATGTAAATACAGGAATAATAATCAATGTATTAATCCATCGGAACAATGACCATCCAAGAGGAATCAACTTAGTTAATTCCAAATCCTCTCCTGAAGATATTTGCTCTTCATAGTCTGAAAGCAAAGGATATAAGTTTGGCCCCAAGAATAAATCAAATGATGCCACAATAGAAGCTGTTGATGAATATTCCATTGACGCATCGGCTGTCATATCTTTCAAATACGCTTTCTGCGTTGATTCTTTGAGATCTTTAGATTGCAGCTTTGCTCCGGTAAAATTATCTTTTGCAATTATTACCGATGAAAAGAATTGATTTTTAAACCCAATCCATTTAATGCGGTCATTAATCTCTTCCACATCTTCTCCTTGAGCCGACAACTCATCCACTTCATCTCCAGCATATTTATAGCACACTGCACTATTTCTTTCTTCAAATGTGCGACCTTTTTCATGACGAATCATCTTTTGATACCAGTGCAAATCCATTGAAGAAGTACTCATAGGGATAATTGATTGCATATTTTCCTGAACAACATCCATTTTCACAATGTAGCTATCAGGAAGCAATGTATATCGAATACCAAATTTAGCACCTTTTCCTAAATCAAGCGACATCAAGACTGTAGTATCACTTTCTTGTATAGGAGTAAAATAGAAATTACGTGTTTCAAGACGTTGGTTAATTGTAGTCAATGTCAAGTTGAAATCATTTGTTTCATTTTCAAACAAAACAACATTTGTACTATCATAAGACAAATACTTTTTCAACTCTGCACGAGATATAAAGCCTCCTTTTGTTGAAAGATCAAGAGATAGCAACTCATTTTCCAACTTAATTGTAGCTGAATCGCCTGTCAGATATTTAGCAAACTCCTGATATTTAGAGAAATTACTGATTGTTGATTTCAAAGCAGCAACAGCTTTAGATGCTACTTTAGGCATTAGCTGCCCCATCTTATTTGACAAAACATCTGATACATTAATGATAGTATCATCTACGTTAATCGTACCACTAACGTCTTCATCTTTTAATCGTAAATTGACATTTGCATTAGAAATTACATATCCACCCATTGAGTCAGCAACTCCATATTGTTTGATTGTAGGAGCGATTAATGCTTTCTCGGTAGGAGAAAGTGTATCGGCAATTAATGCAACTTGTTGTTCAACTGCCTGCTGTTGGGCTGCAAGTAACTCGGCCTGAATCTGCTCTTGACGGCGACGTTCAACTTCCTCAGCTGATGGCTGATTGAGCCACATAAAGCCGAGAATTACTCCACCCATCAACAACATCCCAAGAAGTGTATTTTTATCCATTATTCTGTAAGTAATTTAATTATTTATTCTTATTCTTTTTCTTCATTATATTTTACTGCCGCTCTTAAAAAGTCCACAAACAAAGGGTGTGGATTTAATACAGTACTTGAATATTCAGGATGAAACTGAACTCCTATATACCAACGCATATCAGGAATCTCTACAGCTTCGATAAGGTTTGTAACGGGATTTACTCCAGAACAAACCAATCCACTATTTTCAAGACAACTGCGATAAGCATTATTAATCTCATAGTGATTGTGATGGCGTTCGCTCACTTCAGTTGAGTTATATGCTTGTGCTATTCTTGAGCCCTTATTTAATATACAATCATAGGCGCCCAAACGTGTTGGTTCAATGCTTGATGCTGTTTTTACATCAACCATTGGGTCGATAATGTTATATGGTGTTGATGGATTCATTTCTGTGCTACATGCCTCACCAATACCTGCTACATTGCGTGCAAACTCAACTACCATGCACTGCATTCCGAGACTGATGCCAAATGTGGGTATATTGTTTTCACGACACCACTTTAAAGCTACAATTTTGCCTTCCACTCCGCGTTGTCCGGAGCCTGGTGCAATTAACACTCCATCTAAAGATGACAGAGTATCTGCAATATTGCCATCATGTAGCCTTTCCGATTGAATGAATACTATTTCCAATTTGCGGTCATTATATGCCGACGCCTGAATAAGAGCTTCATTAATTGACTTATAGGCATCAGGTAATTCTACATATTTTCCAACAAGCCCTATGCACACTTTCTTCTCTGCATTATTCAGCTTCTGAAGGAATTGTATCCATAATCTCATGTCGGGCTCACCTTTACAATCAACACCTGTCTGCCTTAATATAATGTCATCAAAATGTTGCTCATGCATCTTGATGGGAATCTCATAAATAGAGGGAACATCAATTGACTGAACAACTGCTTCTGGTGTAACATTACATAACATAGCTATTTTTCGACGCACTTCTTTATTAATATTATGTTCAGCACGCAATACTAAAACATCAGGCTGTATTCCCAATTCTTGCAACTTTTTAACGGAGTGCTGAGTTGGTTTTGTTTTCAATTCTTTAGCGGCAGCAACATATGGTAAATAAGTCAAATGTATGCAAACACTATCATTTCCGAGTTCCCAACGTAATTGACGAACACTCTCAAGGAATGGAAGAGATTCAATATCCCCTACAGTCCCCCCTATTTCAGTTATAATAAAATCAAATTTGCCTGTTTTTCCAAGACGCCTGATGTTACTTTTTATCTCATCCGTAACATGAGGAATTACCTGTACGGTTTTGCCTGAATATTCTCCACGTCGTTCTTTATTTATCACATTTTGAAAAATACGTCCCGACGTAATATTATTTGCTTTGGTTGTTTGTATATTCGTAAAACGTTCATAATGTCCAAGATCAAGATCTCCCTCATGCCCATCAATCGTAACATAACTTTCTCCATATTCATAAGGATTTAACGTCCCTGAATTGACATTTATATAAGGGTCGAATTTTTGGATAGTTACTCTAAAGCCTCGTGCTTTAAGCAAACACGCAAGAGAAGACGAGATAATTCCCTTTCCTAATGAAGAAACTACTCCTCCGGTTACAAAAACATACTTTGGCTCCATTTTACTAAAAAATTACGAAAGTGCAAAGTTATAAATTATTCTTGATAGGTGATACTTTGTGGACACTTTTAGTCGCTTAATTTTTATTTATTTTAGACTTGATGTATTCATGAATTTAATCCCTCAGAGATTATCGTGTTAAATAGTATAAAATAAAAGTGTAAATATTCTATAAGAATTGTAAAGTCATATAGAAAATTGTATTTTTACAAAATATATCAGTAAAACACTAAATACAACATTAATATGAGAAAACTAACCCGCTTCTTAGCTGTTGTCGCATCAATCTTTTGTACATCAGCAGTTTTTTCGGTTAATACCGTAAACATCAATGGAGTTGACCATGCTATTGATACAATTATTCCCAAACACACTATTGGCCCGGGAACAAGCTACGCTTTTTATCATCTCCCCAATAGACCTCTTACCATACACGTGCTTGAAGTTGATTTAAACAACCAGTATGTGCAACTTGAAGCATGTAATGGAGGTCAAAAATCAGTGGCAACTGAATTAACAACAAACATGTATAAACGCAATGATAGTCCCGGACATGACATGATTGCTGCTCACAATGGGTCATTCTTCCACACATCAGAAACCGATCAAACTGCTGTGGGGATGTCTCGCATGGGGTTAATATGTAATGGCGAAATACTTCAAAATCCGGTTGGATGGCCTTTGTTTATTTTGACACAAGACAGAGTATCCTATTTTGAAAATGTATATTTTAATGCGAGTATTTCAACTGCAACAGGTTCTAACCGCATACACACTCTCAATACTCACCTCTTAGAGCTTGAGAGTCTTGATGATGCTGGGGAACGCATGATGATGTTTACTCGTGAATATGGAACAAAAACAAATTCTGCTACCGGTGGAACAAAAGTTGTTTTGGTTCCCAAAGAAGGTGATTTTACGATTACTCCTAATATGACTATCAATTGTACCGTAGAAAGCATTTTTGATAATACCGGAGCGTCTGATATCCCGGAAGGCAAAGCCGTACTTTATGGGACAGGAGTGAATGAGACATTCCTAAAAGGTTTGACAGTTGGTGAAGAATGTACAATTAATATTGCAACTACAGTTCCTACGGTCCCGTCAATCGATAATATAAAAGAGGGACTTGGTGGTAGCAGTCATTTTATCCTCAGAGACGGTGAGGTTGTGATATCAGGAAACCCCGATATTCATCCACGCACATTTATGGGCATTTCAAAAGATGGTAAAACTGTATATTCGGTAGCCGTTGATGGTCGTTGGGAAGGCTCGGCTGGTGTTACTCTTGATGATGAAGGACGTATTCTTAAAATGCTTGGTGCTTGGCATGGATTAAATCTTGATGGTGGTGGTTCAACAACAATGGTTGTGCATGGAAACATTACTAACCATGTTTCCGGTGGTAGTGAAAGAGCTGTCGGCGATGCATTATTGGTGTACTCAAGTGCACCGGTCGATGATAATATTGCTAAAATCGCATTTGAGCCTCGTGCTTACAATGTTCCCATTACCGCTCGTTTTCGCCCAGCAATCTATGCCTACAACCAATATGATTTGATTAAAAACAAAGACCTTGAAGGGGTTAAACTTTCATGTGATCCCGAAATAGGCTCATTTAATGAAAATAACGAATTCATTGCCACCGGTGAGGTTGCAAGCGGATATATTTATGCTGAATATAACGGCATAACAACAAAACAACTCGTAAACACCATCATGTCTCCTCTCTCATTGGTATATGACAGCTATGTGGTTGATGACAAAGATGACTATCCGATATTAATGAATGGCACTGTTGGCAACTTTGTTTATGACGCTGATGCTGCAAGTGTAACTTGGGCGATTGACGATGAGACTATATGTTCTGTTTCTGATGGTAAGGTCAGAGGTATAAAAAATGGCGTGGCAACGCTAACAGGTACATCAGATAATTTTAATGGAAATGTTACAATTAATGTGGAAATTCCTGAAAAAGAAACCAAATCGATGTTCCCTGCATTTGATGCATCGGCATGGACAATTTCGCAATCGGGAGGAGAAAACCAAACTATTGTTGAAGATGGTGAAGGAATTAAAATTAGTTATACCGGAAAATCTTCAAGGTCTCCATCGTTATCGTTATATAGTAATACATTAAAAACATATGGTTTGCCAAAGGCGATAAAGATGGATATCAATCCTGGTGATGCTATAGTTAAGAAAATTCAATTGTCTTTCAGGACTAATAATAAAAATAGTGGAACCGTATATCTGACGACATCACAACTGGCTAAGAACGAGAATAATACCTTTACTATTGATATTCCAAACAATTGGGCTGATGATTATACAAATTATCCGATAATCTTAAATGGTATAATATTTAGTATGGGATCTTCAACAACAAATGCTCAGTATGATATTACAATTTCAAAATTGGAGCAAATATATGGAGATCCTTCGGGTATTGAAGATGTAATAAGTAATAATTCTATCGGTGTATATCCCAACCCTGTAGTTTCAGGAACGCCGGTATCAATTGAAGCAGACGGAGTTGTTAATGTTGATATCTATACTCTTGGTGGCTCACTTGTAAATAGTATCAAATTAACTGATAACAAGACTATTGAAACATCAGGAATGACAGCCGGAATGTACATATTACACGTTACCGGAGAAACTGATGTTTATACAACTAAAATGATTATTAAATAATCAAGACAAGTTCAAATACAACAAAAATGGCAGGCTCCACTGAGACCTGCCATTTTTGTTGTTATAATATCGCATTTTTCTTGAGTTGTCGTAGTTGCCACCACACCATCAGGCCGGCAACTATGGTTGCGCACACATCTGATACCGGAAAGGATGCCCACACTCCATTCAGTCCATAAAATTCGGGGAAAACCAATAAAAATGGGATAAGGAATATTACTTGTCGCACCAAGCTAAGGAAGATAGATTTCCCTGCTTTTCCGATTGATTGGAATAGAGTAGTAGCGACGATTTGAAATCCTACAAACCAAAATGTCGTCATTGCAATTGATAATCCTTTAGCTGTTGCATTTATCAAATCAATATCATCGGTAAACATTTTAGCAATATATTCGGGGAAGAATTGTCCTATTATCCATCCGGTTGTCGTAGCTGCTGAGCCGGCAATTACCGATAGCCAAAAGGCTTTACTTAGTCTGTCCATACGTTTTGCTCCGTAATTATAACCTATTATAGGTTGCATACCTTGACAAATTCCTACCACAATCGTTGTTAATAATGAAGTATAGGTTATGAAAATTCCTACTGCTGCAACCGATACATCTCCGCCATACTTATATAGGGTAGTATTGATAATCCCATTTATTGCACTTCCGGCGGCATTGACAAAGCATGGGGCTGCACCTACTGCTATAATTCCCCAAATGATTTTCCATCGTAAGCGATAAATGCCGGACACAAAATGCAATACACTTTTCTTGGAGAAGAAGTGGACCATGACAAATACCATTGATATTGTCATAGCTATATCTGTTGCTATTGCGGCTCCTTTAATTCCCATGTCAAAAACAAAGATGAATAATGGAGCAAGTACTAAATTGGCTCCGGCTCCGATAAACATAGATACCATTGCCTTTATGGGATAGCCTGATGAGCGCATTATGCTATTAAAGCTAAAGGTTAAGTTCATTACCAACATCCCGGGTAGGATATATAGCATGAAATCTCTTGCGTAGGGCAATGAAGTTGAACTTGCCCCGAATGCTAATAAAATTTCGTCTATAAATATACCGAATATCGACAAATAAATTACAGCATTTACAATTAATAGCACTAAGGAATTTCCAAGTACAAGTTCGGCTCCACGATAATCTCGTGCTCCGAGCATGATGGACACTCGTGCACTTGCTCCGGCTCCAATAAGTACTCCTATTGCTGCCGATAAATTCATTACCGGAAATGTAATAGCCAATCCGGCAATAGCATCGGCTCCTACTCCTCGCCCGATAAAAATGCGGTCGATAACATTGTAGAGCGACATTACTACCATTGCGACAACGGCTGGTGAGCTATATTCCCATAATAATCGTCCGATTGAACGAGATTCCAATTCGTTTAATTTTTCTTTTGCGCTATACATTATTGTCAAATTAGTATATAGAAAGCGAGAGACCTTAATCGGACTCTCGCTCATTATTGTAGAATAGTCGTTTTTGCTTATTCGGCGTTAGCCATTGCTTTTGCACGTTCGATATATTTTTCGATATCAAGGTTATATGCAGCAGCATACTCAGGATATTCTGCTTTGATTTGTTCAAACAAAGCAACTTCTTTGTTATATTCCTTAAGAGCACGATAAACATTTGCTTGTTTAATCATGAATAGAGGAGTATAGAACGCATTATTATCAGAAGCATCGATTGCTTTCTCAAAGCTTTTTACTGCTTCAGGGTATTTTTCGAGATTTACATAGCAGTCTCCTTCAAGAGAGAAGCTTGCTGCTCCCACAAGAGCTTCTTTTTGTGAATATTTTGCAAGATAGTCAAGAGCTTTTTGATAATCACCTTTCTTGTAAAGAAGGATTGCTGCTTGAAGAGCTGCACGGTTGCCGGCATCATAACCTTCATTATCGGCAACTTGCATATATTGAACCAATGCAATTGAGTCATTACCTTGAGCGAGAGAGATATCGGCTTGACCGATAGCATCGTTTGCTGCATTTGCACTTTCTTGACGCATATCAAGGAAGAAAATAACTGCTACAGTAATAACTACAACAGCTAAAATCGCTGTTACAATTGATTTTTTGTTGTTTTGAACTTTTTCCTCTACTACATTAGTGAGAGTGTCATTAAGCTCGTCGATTGATGTACGAGTTTCGTTTTGTTTTTCGTTTGCCATGTTATGTTAGTGTTTCTAATTATCAATAATATAGTTAATTTCCGAACTGCAAAATTAATAGTTATTCCTCACTTATGAAAATTTTTAATGATTATTTTTCGCTAATAGAAGTTTGTGAGCAAACATTTAGCTCCTTTTGTCCCTTAAATAAAAATTTTGTGTATTGAGTTTTCGATAGGATTGGTTATATTTGCGTTATAATATATAATGTATTGTTGGAATATGGCAAAGATGGAAATCGTAACGGTTATTGGCGTTTATAAATATGAGGATTTAGAAAATGACGACAAGACTCTAATTGATGAAGCTCGCAAAGCAACATTTAGGGCCTATGCTCCATATAGTAAATTCAGTGTCGGTGCTGCAATTTTGCTTGACAATGGGGAAATAGTAACCGGTGCTAATCAGGAAAATGTAGCATACCCGTCAGGA
This sequence comes from Muribaculaceae bacterium, assembly GCA_017436845.1. Taxonomy (GTDB): domain Bacteria; phylum Bacteroidota; class Bacteroidia; order Bacteroidales; family Muribaculaceae; genus RGIG4079. Next base: position 78,033 of record JAFSCJ010000005.1, on the reverse strand, counting down.
ACGTGTGCAGAGCGCACGGCATGCTACTATGCTCACGCACAATTTCCCGGTGCCCAATTTAAAACCATAGCAATAGCCGCTCGCGACACATCGGGAGAAGAGGTAGCTAAGCCCATTTCTCCATGTGGCAGTTGCCGACAAGCATTGTTGGAATATGAGATACTTGCTAAAAACGATATAAAAGTAATATTAGTGGGGCGTGATGAAATTTACGTTCTAAAATCAATTAAATCATTATTGCCTCTCGCTTTTTCTGAATTTTAATACATAATAGCCATGAAGAATAACAATTATGTAATCACTATAGGACGCCAATTTGGTAGCGGTGGTCGTGAACTCGGGAAGATGCTTGCCGAAGAATTAGGAATAACTTATTACGACAAAGAATTGCTGTGTGAAGCGGCAAAACAAGCCGGGATAAGCGAGGAGCTCATAGAGAAATCTGATGAACGATTTCCCTCATTCCTCAATGGTATGATTGCATTTAGCCCGGGATATAATCCAATGGCGTTATACACCGGATCTTCCTCCATAAGTTCCGATAACATTTACAAGGCTCAAAGTGATGTTATTCGCTCCATTGCAGAAAAGAATTCATGTGTAATTGTTGGTCGGAGTGCCGACTATGTTTTGCGTGAACACCCTCGCTGTTTGAAGATATTTGTTCATGCATCGATGGATGCTCGCATCGAACGCATTATGCGCCGTGGCGACTGCAAGACTAAAGATGAAGCGCGTGCTCGAGCCGAAAAGACCAACAAACTACGCGCTCACTATTACAATTTCTATACCGATAAGACTTGGGGCGATTCGGCAAGCTATGATATGTCAATTGACTCATCAAAGCTTCCGATGAAAGATATTGTAGCACTGATTAGCGAGTATGTTCGTCGCCGATTTTTCCCAACTCAAGGAAACGATTAATTGCAAAGGCTACCATCGCAATCCCTGTAATCAATACAACGGTTGATTCGATTGACTTAATGTCGGTACATAATATTATGATGCCGGCAATTGTCATGAGTGAGGGGAGTATATACATCCACAACGGGAATTTCATAGGACGATGACCAAAAGCCAGCATTATTATATTGTACAACCCCGCTATCACAAGCATTGCAGCAAAAAGATACACCATAATCCCCATTAACGATTCGGGACTAATCACCATCCAAGCGCCAAGACCTATCCCACCAAGGCTGGCAATCAGCCCAGAGGCAAACGAGGCTTTGCTCCTATTGATGTTATTACCCTCTTTATCTTTCTCCTTGCGAGTTAAAATCATAATGATGTTTGCAAGACATGGGATAATAAATGCAATCCCGATAATAATAATCAATGTTGACAACACATTACCATTACAAAACACAATCAACAATATGCCCACTGCTAAAATCAGCAGATTGACAACGATATTACTCCTTAGATTCATAGCTTTAAATTTTAAGTATTTACAAATATAACAATTTTGAGAAGATTTATTTTGTATTTTTGAGGAAAACCTCGAAAATATACTGCACTCGCTGTAAAACATCCATGCAAGCTTGGTGTTGTTTTGCTCGTTTGTCGTATCTTTGTATAAATCTAAATTTTATCTCATGAAAACGATCAAGAAACTTTTTATCGGCATTGCCGCTTTATCAACAAGCGCAATAGCATCAGCTCAAGCCGAAAACGCCCCATTACAATATGTTGACGCTCAAGAGTTGAGAATTATAAACAAAGGGTGGGACAACACCTTGCGAAAATACACTCGCATCCCTGCTTATCTTGAAGATAGTGTGCGTTCAACACTTTGGGAACGCGCTCAATGTAGTGCTGGCATTGCAGTGAGATTTGCTACTGACTCGCGGCGCGTGGGGGTTAAATACAAATTATTGTGGAATACCCACATGCTTCACATGGCCGATACCGGACTAAAAGGGACAGATCTTTATATCCTTGAAGGAGACTCTGTATGGCGTCATGTTAATACTAATCGACCTAATGCCGACAAAGAGACCAAGATGTGCGAAAAAATATATGTCGAAAATCTCGACCCCGGCATGAAAGAATACATGATTTATATGCCTCTTTATGACGGAGTCGAAGACTTGTGGGTAGCTATCGATAGTGGCTCTACAATCACACCTGGGAATAAAGATATCATACGCCACGACAAGAAAATCGTAGCCTACGGAACAAGTATTCTTCAAGGTGGCTGTGCTTCACGAAGCGGAATGGCGGCAACAAACATCATCAGTCGCGAGCTAAATTGTGAAGTAGTAAATATAGGTATCAGCGGTGAAGGCAAAATGGACTTCTGCATGGCCCGTGCAATGGCTCAAATTTCCGATGCCGATTTATTCTTAATCGATCCAATTCCTAACTGTACCGAAATGATGTGCGATACACTGACCTATGATTTCATTAACATCTTGCGCACAGCCCGCCCCGATGTTCCCATCGTAATGGTAGAAGGTCCTATCTATCCTTATGCCCGTTATGATGCAAAGATGCGCGATTATCTTCCGAGGAAAAATGCTGCATTCCGTCGCAACTACGAAAAACTTATGATAGAAAATCCCAATAATTTATATTATGTGGATTGCGTAAATCTTGACGGAGTTGAAGATGATGGAACAGTTGACGGTATTCACTTGACCGACTTAGGGTTTAAATACTATGCGCAAAAGCTCGTTCCCGTTCTTCGTCCATTGATAAAATAATCAACAATTCTAAATAGCGACGCCCTCTCATCTGCATGAGAGGGCGTCGCTGTCTTTATTAAAAATTCGATATTACAATGCAATCTTAGATGCCACACGAGAGCCATCGCTCATTATGGCAACAGCTACATATATACCTTTAGGCATTGAGTCAACAACAAGTTCATTGCCTGAATCGCGAGCTGCAACAGCACCCGACATTGAGACAAGCATAATTTCACTTGCTACTCCACCTTGCACTTTAATGACATTACCGAATTTGTTTATTGAAACATTACTATTATCGGCAATAATGTCGTCTATGCCGGCTGGAGCAGTTGCTGTGTATTTAGCAACACCTTGTTTGGGGATTAAAGCCCACAAGTGAATTTTGTTGTTTTCTACCTCAGCTATAGCAGTTGAAACAAAGGTTCCATTAGTTACTCCACTTGCTCCAAGAACAGGGAAGCTATTTATCTTTGTTGCCGAAGCTTCACCTTTCGTCACATCAATAAGATTTAAATATCCTTGTTGAGCTGAAGTCTTATATGTTATTGCTGCCGCCAATTTATAGCTACCAAAGTCAAATGGCGCATAGCTTGAGCCTAATATATTACCATCAAGTGCCGATGTTGACAATTGGCGTATTAATGTTCCATTAGAGCTAAATAATGCAGGGACTCCGTTTTTACCAACTGCCCATATTGTACCATCACTTAACACCTTAACCTCAATAACAGCAAATCCGCCACCGAGATCATAAGCATTTCCCGATGAATCTTTTAGTGTAATTACAGAAGTGCCTGTTGATTGTCCGTTTACAATCGTATAAACGATGATTTGTCCCGGATAACCTGTGTTTGATGCAAAATATAATTTACCATTATTGATTGTTCCTGACGCACACATCAAGTCTCCGGCACGTGCTCCATGATTAGTCGTTTCAAGTATCAATGACGGCGTTGCTGTATCGCTACTCCAGCTATATACTTTTAATGTGCTTGTTGCGCCATAAGCAAGATTACATGCTACAATAGTACCACCCATATTTGCAACAGACGCAAATTGGTAGGCATCATCAGTAACTCCTGTTGATGGCAAAGTCCCTTTTAATGTACCTGTATAAGCATCAACTATGCGCATATAACCTTTTGAATTATCGGGATCACGTTGCACAACATATAATTTACCATCTTTTAATGCCATGTTGCGAGTATAATCATTTGCCGGATTCATCCACGAAACAGATGAACCGTTAGCTGCCGAATAACACCAATCGGTAGTGAACTGATTTGGCACAGCCGAAGGTGTAGAAGGCGTAGAAGTGCCTGATGATAAAACTCCGGTACAATTTATTTCCACTCTGATAGATGTATTGGAACCACTTTGTACAGCGATATATCCGGTGTATGTTCCCGCTGTTTTTGATGTGTCAAGGGTGATATTTAATGTGCCTCCTGTGCGTACATTCCAATTTGAAGTTGTTACTTTAAATGCCGATGAACTTGAGTTGTAAACAATATCATAAGGAAGATTTGTTCCGGTAATATTCACTGATGCAGACGAAGAGGTCCCACCACATGTTCCGGTCAAAGACACTGATGTTGTGCTTGCCGTTAACGACGCAGTAGTTGGGTTTGATGGTGTAGTTGAGCCTTCTGACAACGTTCCGGTACAATTTATTTCTACCCTGATGGTTGTGTCTGAGCCATTTTGTACAGCGATATATCCGGTGTATGTTCCTGCTGTTTTTGATGTGTCAAGGGTGATATTTAATGTGCCTCCTGTGCGTACATTCCAATTTGAAGTTGTTACTTTAAATGCCGATGAACTTGAGTTGTAAACAATATCATAAGGAAGATTTGTACCTGTAATTGTTACTGAGGCTGTTGTTGAAGTGCCACCACATGTTCCGGTCAATGATACCGATGTTGTGCTTGCTGTCAATGATGCTGTTGTGGGATTTGATGGAGTTGTTGAGCCTTCATCACCAGTAACCTTAAATGCCATCATATCATTATACATTGCAATGATTTTGTCACCATATCCGGCTGCGGTTGCCCATTTTCCACTACCAAGGTCTTCCCAATTAGGAGCACTACCTCGCGATACATAATTAAATCGAGGGTCAATTAATGTTTCTCCGGATGGTAGAGATTTTGTACACGCATAGGCATATAAATGTTGTATTTGTGCTGTTACCCCTTCTTTGACAGTAGAGAATTGACAACCTTTTTCTCCAAGGGTTGTAACACCAAGTCCGCAATAATTGTGGTCATCAGCGGTAACAGCCGTACCACCTGTATATTTAAACCATCCTGTCTCAATAATAGATTGACACAAGGCGATATCTCCTCTGAGTCCGTAAACAGTGGATACAGCGATGAATTGCTCTGCAATTTCCCTATCAAATGAACTGTTTTGGGATTTAACAAATTGATACATGCGCTCAGCAGTGGCAACATTAGTCCCAAGAATGGGTGTCGCGGCAAATGCAGTTGCTATAGCTAAATGCATTAAGAAAACAAACGTATAAATTTTTCTCATTCCAATTGTGATATTAGATGTTTTTATTATGAATTTCTGAATAAGCACCTATTAAGGCAATTTAATTTAGTGTGCAAAATTATAAAAAAACGACAAAGTTTATAGAATTTTTTCTTTAAATGTTGGCAACAACCTTTATTTCCATTAAATTTGCAATTAATTAGAACAATAGTAACTTATAATAAACTCAATTAATAACTAAATTTTTCTAACTTTTATGTGGTTAAAAAGCTCATCTATAGGTAGGAAGCTCCTTATGTCTATTACCGGAGCATGCCTTGTCCTATTCGTTACGTTTCACGTGCTGATGAACTCTGTGGCTATTCTTTGGCCTGCAGCCTATAATTCAGTTTGTGCTTTCCTTGGCGCAAATTGGTATGCATTGGTTGCTTGTGCCGGTTTGGCTCTTTTGTTCGTTGTACACATTTTGTATGCATTTATCCTTACCATTCAAAACCGTAAGGCACGCGGTAATAACCGCTATGCAGTAACTTCTACACCCAAATCTGTAGAATGGTCATCTAAAAACATGCTCGTTCTCGGTATTGTTGTTGTAGCATTCATGGTCGTTCACTTTATCCAATTTTGGTATAAAATGCAATGGCAAGAAATCATCGGCAACCACTTCTACACAACTGCCGAAGGTGCTTCAATCCCTGTAACAGCAGGATCATTGTTTATTCAATTTGCATTCCAAAGTTGGTGGACCCCTGTTGTTTACATAATTGGGTTCATTGCTCTTTGGTTCCACATGAACCATGGTTTTTGGTCAATGTTCCAATCAGCAGGATGGAACAACAATACTTGGTTGCCACGTCTTAAAAAGATTTCATGCGCTTGGACTACCATTGTAATTGGTCTATTCATTGTTCAAGCAGGATGGTTTACCTATCAAGCAAACCAAGGTGAATACCTTTACAATACAGAATTAAAAGGACAATATAAAGCTATCGTTCTTGAACATTTCCAAGAAAAAGCACAAGAAATACAAATGAGTGCAAAAGGTCAATTTGATCCTGAAGCAATGCAAAAAATGCAAGCGCTTCAAGCTGAATTCCAAAAAACAGCTCAAAGCCTTGATTCTTTATGTACCAAACCGGTTGCTCCGGTCGTAGTTCCTGCTGAAGAAGCAGTTGCTAACCCTGATACAACAGTTGAAACTACCGACACTGTTGCAGTTGAAAATCAAGAACAACCCGCTAATAACTAATCGATATGGCAGAAAATAAAAATATCACAGTCGATTCAAAAATACCGGCAGGTCCTGTTGCAGAGAAATGGACCAACTATAAAGCTCATCAAAAGCTTGTAAACCCCGCAAACAAACGTCGTCTTGACATTATCGTTGTGGGAACCGGTCTTGCCGGAGCATCAGCAGCTTCTACACTCGCTGAAATGGGCTTCAATGTGCTCAATTTTAATATTCAGGATTCACCTCGTCGTGCACACTCTATTGCTGCACAAGGTGGTATCAATGCTGCTAAGAACTATCAAAATGACGGTGACTCAGTTTATCGTCTATTCTATGATACTGTAAAAGGTGGAGACTATCGTGCTCGCGAAGCTAACGTTTATCGTCTTGCTGAAGTAGCGAACAACATCATCGACCAATGCGTTGCTCAAGGTGTTCCTTTCGCTCGCGAATATGGCGGTTTGCTTGCTAACCGTTCTTTCGGTGGCGCTCAAGTATCACGTACTTTCTACGCTAAAGGACAAACAGGTCAACAACTTCTTCTCGGTGCTTACTCTTCACTTAACCGCCAAATCGAACTTGGCAAAGTTAAGAGCTACAACCGTTACGAGATGCACGATGTTGTAATGATCGATGGTCGCGCTCGCGGTATCATTGCTAAAAACTTGGTAACAGGTAAATTTGAACGCTTTGCCGCTCACGCTGTAGTTATTGCTACCGGTGGTTATGGTAATGCATTCTTCCTTTCTACCAATGCCATGGCTTGTAACTGTAGTGCTGCTATGGCTTGCTACCGTAAAGGTGCTTGGTTTGCTAACCCTGCATATGTACAAATTCACCCAACATGTATCCCTGTTCACGGAGACAAACAATCTAAATTGACTCTTATGTCAGAATCTCTCCGTAACGACGGACGCATCTGGGTACCTAAAAAACTTGAAGACGCTAAAAAACTTCAAGAAGGAACACTCAAAGGATCTCAAATCCCTGAAGAAGATCGCGACTACTACTTGGAACGTCGTTACCCAGCATTTGGTAACCTCGTACCTCGTGACGTTGCTTCTCGCGCAGCTAAAGAACGTTGCGATAAAGGATTTGGTGTAAACAACACTGGTCTTGCCGTATTCCTTGACTTTAGCGAAGCTATCAACCGTCTTGGTAAAGATGCAGTTGCTCAACGTTATGGCAACCTCTTCGACATGTATGAAGAAATCACTGACGTTTCTCCTTATGAAGAACCAATGATGATCTATCCTGCTATCCACTACACAATGGGTGGTATCTGGGTTGACTACGAGCTTCAAACATCAATCAAGGGTCTATTTGCTATCGGTGAATGTAACTTCTCTGACCACGGTGCTAACCGTCTTGGTGCATCTGCTCTTATGCAAGGTCTTGCTGATGGTTACTTCGTGCTTCCTTTCACTATCCAAAACTATCTTTCTGACCAAATCACTGTTCCTCACTTCCAAACTAACACTCCGGAATTTGACGAAGCTGAAAAACAATGTATCGAAGCTGAACAAGCTCTTCTTAACATCAAGGGTAAACGCTCTGTTGACTCTATCCACAAAGAACTTGGACACATCCTTTGGGATCTTGTTGGTATGGCTCGTACAAAAGAAGGTCTTGAAGACGCCCTTGGCAAGTTGAAAGCACTTCGCAAAGAATTTGAATCTAACCTCTTTGTTCCTGGTGAAGCTGGCAACGGCATGAATGTCGAACTCGACAAAGCATTCCGTTTGAAAGACTTTATCACTATGGGTGAACTCATCGCTTATGACGCACTTAACCGCAACGAAAGCTGTGGTGGTCACTTCCGCGAAGAATTCCAAACTGAAGAAGGTGAAGCTATGCGTGATGACGCCAACTACTTCTATGTTGCATGCTGGAACTATGAAGGCGACGACAACGCTGAACCTACTCTCATCAAAGAACCACTCGAATACGAAGCTATCAAGGTTCAAACTCGTAACTATAAGTCATAACAATTAGAAATAACTCCAATGGCAAATATAACTGTAAACTTAAAGGTTTGGCGTCAAGCTGGACCAAAGGAGCAAGGTCAATTCAAGACTTATACTGTCGCTACTGACACCGACACCTCGTTCCTTGAAACTCTCGACATCCTCAACGAACAACTCGTTGAGAAAGGCGAGGAACCTATCGTGTTTGACCACGACTGCCGCGAAGGTATCTGCGGTATGTGTTCTCTATACATCAATGGACACCCACACGGACCTGCTACAGGCGCAACAACATGTCAGCTCTACATGCGTCGTTTCAAAGATGGCGAAACAATTACTGTTGAGCCATGGCGCTCTGCTGCATTCCCTGTTATCAAAGACTTGATGGTTGACCGCAACGCTTTTGATAAAATTCAACAAGCCGGTGGCTATGTATCATTCAACTGTGGTGGTGCTCAAGATGCCAACGCTCTTCCTATCTCTAAAGAAGCTGCTGACTTGGCTATGGACGCAGCTTCATGTATCGGTTGCGGTGCTTGTGTAGCTGCTTGTAAGAATGGTTCGGCAATGTTGTTCGTTTCTGCTAAAGTTAGCCAATTTGCACTTCTTCCACAAGGTCAAATTGAACGCGCTCGTCGTGCTCGCGCAATGGTTAAGAGAATGGACGAACTTGGTTTCGGTAATTGTACTAATACCGGAGCTTGTGCTGCTGAATGTCCAAAGAACATTTCACTCAGCAACATCGCTCGCCTAAACCGCGAGTTCATCAACGCAAAAATCAAAGACTAATTAACAAGTATCTTTTGATAATGCAAGTGGCGGGATTCCCCGCCACTTTTATTTTATACCCATGGTTATGGCACATTAAGTATTAATTTTGTAACTTTGCAAAGTAAAATAACTAATATGGGACAACTTATTGCTATCGTGGGACGCCCCAATGTGGGAAAATCCACCCTTTTCAATCGTTTGACAGAAACCCGTACAGCCATCGTTGACGGAACAGCAGGAACTACTCGCGACCGCCAATATGGCAAAGTCGATTGGGCAGGAAAAGAATTCTCTATTGTTGATACCGGTGGTTGGGTAGTCAACTCTGAAGATATATTTGAAGGAGAAATCAATAAGCAAGTGGCTCTTGCCATTGAACAAAGCGATGTTATTCTATTTGTTGTGGATGCAATGAATGGTGTTACTGACCTTGACGACCATGTTGCAGAAATCCTTCGCAAGTCAACTAAACCCGTTCTTCTTGTCGCCAACAAAGTTGACTCTAATGAATGGATATACAACATTGCTGAATTCTATAGCCTTGGGCTTGGCGATCCATATCCTATTTCTGCAGTAAGCGGATTTGGTACCGGCGACCTCCTCGACGAAATTGTAAAACGTATGCCAGAAAAGGTCGATGACGAAGAAGATCAACTTGAAGATATCCCACGTTTTACAATCGTAGGGCGTCCTAATGCCGGCAAATCTTCATTAGTAAACTCATTCATCGGAGAAGAGCGACACATTGTTACCGACATTGCCGGAACAACTCGCGATAGTATATACACCCGATATAACAAATATGGCTTTGATTTCTATCTTGTTGACACTGCCGGTATCCGCAAGAAAAACAAAGTAAACGAAGATATTGAATATTACTCAGTAATTCGTAGTATTCGTGCTATCGAAGCCTCTGATGTGTGTATCTTAATGATCGATGCAACACGAGGTATCGAAAGCCAAGACACCAACATCTTCTCGCTCATCCAAAAGAACAAGAAAGGGCTCGTGGTGTGTGTAAATAAATGGGACCTTGTAGAAGATAAATCTAACGAAGCAATCCGTTGCTATGAAGCAGCAATTCGCGAACGATTTGCTCCATTTACCGACTTCCCCATCATCTTCACATCGGCGCTCACTAAACAACGCATCTTCAAAGTGCTTGAAACAGCATTGAAAGTTTATGAAAACCGTAAACGCACAGTGCCAACATCTCAACTAAACACTGTAATGCAAGAATTCATCGAAGCATATCCGCCACCAGCAAACAAAGGCAAATATGTTAAGATTAAATACATCACAATGCTAAAAGGCTCAACAGTCCCCACATTTATATTCTTCTGTAACCTTCCTCAATGGGTTAAAGAGCCTTATCGTCGCTACTTGGAAAACAAGATACGCGAAAGTTGGGAATTTTCCGGCACCCCCATCAACGTCTTCATGCGTGAAAAATAAATATATAAAGCCACTCGAGAACATCAGAGTGGCTTTTGTATATTTGCAATTTATTGAGTAACTTGCAAGAAAATTTTGAAAAATTAAAACGACATGAGAAATTTTACAACAGTAAATGATATAGGCAATCTGCAAGACGCCGTTAAAGAAGCATTTGAAGTTAAAGCCAATCACTTTGCTTATAAACATTTGGGCGAGAACAAGACACTTCTAATGATATTTTTCAATTCATCGTTGCGCACCCGTTTGAGCACACAAAAGGCCGCTCTTAATCTTGGCATGAACGTTATCGTTCTTGACGTAAATCAAGGTGCGTGGAAATTGGAGACTGAGCGTGGTGTAATTATGGATGGTGATAAACCCGAACACCTTCTTGAAGCTATTCCTGTGATGGGGTGTTATTGCGATGTTATCGGTGTACGCTCGTTTGCACGTTTTGAGTCAAAGCAGGATGACTACGAAGAAAAAATCATCAACCAATTCATAAAATATTCAGGTCGTCCTGTGTTCTCAATGGAAGCAGCTACACGCCATCCATTGCAATCATTTGCCGACTTGATTACTATCGAAGAGTTTAAAACAGTTGAGCGTCCTAAGATTGTAATGACATGGGCTCCTCATCCCAAGGCATTGCCACAGGCTGTACCCAATTCATTTGCTGAATGGATAAATGCAACAGGTTATGAATTTGTAATTACTCATCCGAAGGGATATGAACTGGACCCTCAATTTGTGGGTAATGCACGAGTTGAATATGACCAAGATAAAGCGCTTGCAGGGGCTGATTTTGTGTATGCTAAGAACTGGAGTGCATATGCCGATCCTAACTATGGTAAGGTGTTGAGTCAAGATCGCTCATGGACAGTTACTGCCGAAAAAATGGCATTGACCAATAATGCCTATTTTATGCACTGTCTGCCTGTGCGTCGTAACATGATTGTCAGCGATGATGTGATTGAGAGTGAACGCTCAATCGTTATACCCGAAGCTGCCAATCGCGAAATTTCGGCACAAGTTGTTCTTAAACGCATCCTTGAAGGATTACAATAATGCTGTTGCAGAGTCTGTCAATAAACAATTTTAAAAACATTGCAGAAGCTCGACTTGAGTTCTCGCCTAAGGTGAATTGTTTCTTGGGGAACAATGGTATGGGGAAAAGCAATCTGCTTGACGCTATATATTATTTGAGCTTTTGCAAGAGCTTTTCGGGCGTTCACGACTCATTGTTGTTGAAACGAGGTGAGGAATATAGCCTTGTGCAAGGTCGTTACTTGCGGCGAGACATCGAGGAGGAATTGTCGTTGGGGTTTGCCAAGAATAAACGCAAATCGCTAAAGCGCAAAGGGAAAGAATATCAGAAGCTTAGCGCTCACATTGGGAGTTTCCCACTTGTGATGGTTTCGCCTCAAGATATAGACTTGATACGTGGAGGCAGTGAGGAACGCCGTCGCTTTATGGATATGGTGATATCGCAGAGCGACCACCGCTATCTTGACGAGTTGATAAGATATAATCGTTGCCTTGAACAGCGCAACAAGTTGTTGCGTGATGGCGCAGTTGACCATGGGTTGTATCTCGCCGTGGAGATAACCATGAGCATGGCTGCCGAGTATATCAACAACGCGCGTCGTCAATGGGTGGAACAGCTCACTGTGATGTTTGACAAATACTATCGGGCTATTGCCGGCGATAATGAAGCCGTACATTTGAGCTATCGCAGTTCGTTGAATGGCGAAGGCGTTACCATGGAAACATTGCTTGATGAGGCCCGCCGTCATGACGAAATAGTGAAATATACCACCGTAGGACCCCATCGCGATGACATAGAAATGGAGCTGTCTGGAATGCCCATGCGTCGCACGGGCTCGCAGGGACAATGTAAGACCTATACTATCGCTTTACGATTGGCACAATATGATTTTCTGCATCAGGCGGCAGGAATGAAACCATTGCTGTTGCTTGATGATATATTTGACAAACTTGATGCCTCACGCGTGGAACGCATCATGGAGATTGTTACACAATCCTCATTTGGTCAGATATTTATCACTGATACCAACCGCACTCATTTAGATGAAATTATGGCTCGCACAGGTGGTGATTATCGCATGTGGGAGGTTGCCGATGGCTGTTTTGAACCAATAGTATCAACAATTGAATGAAACGTCGTTATCCCGAACTCATAGGAAATATAATAGAGAAAGCGCTGAAAGAAAACGAAATAAATTCCTCTCTGAATGAGCAAAAAATCAGCTACTTGTGGCCTGAGATTGTCGGGCCCGGGATAAATCGTTACACGACGCGCCGTTTCGTTGAGTCGGGAACATTACATGTGTTTATCTCATCGGCGTCATTGAAAAACGAACTGCAATACATGCGCTCACATCTCATTGAAGAACTGAACAAAGCTGCCGGCTCTGATGTTATTAATAAGATTGTAATTCATTAATATTGAGATTAAAGATGAAAACTGATATACCTGTTTCGACTAATACACGAGTCCCGGCTCCGCAATTTGCTTTTCGTCATAGCATACCTGTGCAGATGCGTTTTAACGATATTGATATGCTTGGTCATCTTAACAATAGCGTTTACATGGAGTTTATGGATATTGGTAAATCGAGTTATTTTAAGGCTGTATTACCTCAACACATCGACTGGAAGCATATAAATGTTGTTATAGTAAACATTAATTGTGATTTCTTTGCGCCTGCATATTTCCATGAACAACTTGAGGTGTTGACCGCAGTAACATCAGTGTCGGAACGTAGTTTTAAACTCGAACAGCGCATCGTAAATTCCAAGACCGGAGAGGTCAAATGTATAGGGCATACTATCATGGCGGGTTTTGATGTGAAAACAGCTCAATCAGCACCCATCTCTACAGAATGGATTGAAGCCATCGCTGCTTTTGAACAACGCACCCTAAATAAAAATGAGAAATGAAAAATGAGAGATAAAAGATCTCTCTTTCTTTTTCCATTCTTTTTCACCTTTGCTTAGCCGACGCCGAGGGAGGTGTTGTTGAGGAGGATTTCGATTTTGGGATCATTTTTGAGAGTTCGGTAGCGCCTTTTGCCGAATTACATGTCTTCGATAGATAGCCCCCGATAAATAATTTCGTTCCCATTAAATGTTCCTACGGCTTTGAAAAACAATTCAGATTTGCCCTTCAGTACATTCTTATCGAAATTTTTCTCTTGTCGTTTAACTTCAATAAATTCAATTTTGTTCTCCAACTCGTCCTCGGCAACAATATCAATCTCGTTTTCTCCTTTTCGGTCATGCCAATATCCAAGGCGAGTGTATGCTCCCGATTCTCTCAGCACTTCATTAAAGTAGCTTTCAAGAGACTTACCGCTGACTGTTGTAAAATCACGCTCTGCTATAGCTCTCAATCTATCATTACCTCCGGCTTCAATGATGTGTGTATATTTGTATATGAATCGGAACCAAAATTTTAAGAATTGGTCGTTGATGGCATAATGTACATTCTTATTGTTTGACTTCTCATAAATAGGTTGCATCTTACTTATCAAAGCATACTCCTCGCTTAGATTTTTTAAGTAACCAGATAATTCTTTTATATTAAGAGCACTCTCTAATTCTGAACGTGTGTTTTTGCCTTGAGCAATAAGTGTCAGTATAGAGAAATAGATGCTGTAATCTTTGCCAAACTCATCGACAAGCATATTCTTACCCTCCGGCAGAAAATAGGAATCCCGTTCAAAGAACATATCCAGCATTTTCTTCGCGGTAAACTTTTTCCTGTCAATAAACAACTCAACATATTTGGCCACTCCACCTGTCAGCGTATAAAGAGCCAACAAATCTGACTTCTTATAGTCAGGGCAATATTCAGACATAATTTCTTTAAGGACTGAAGGACTGAAAGGTCTAACATGTATATTGTTGGTTTGTCTGCCAAAAAGTGGTTGCTTCTTATCTTTGAATATCTTATTCATTAGGATGTTTACAGAACCTGCAACAATCAGGTTGATGTGAGCTTTATTCTTAAAGCTATCCCATATATTTTGCATATCGGAATAGATAGATGAATTTACCCTATAGAAATCCTGAAACTCATCAATGAAAAGGGTAATATGCTGAGTTTGCGATAATTCCATAATGAATTTGAATACTGTAGCAAAAGACATACCTTTGCTATCAAGCATTGGTATGTTGAGTTTTGTGCGAATTTCGTCTATGAATATATCGCATAGGTCGGCTTCAGCTTTACGAGCAACAAAAAAGTATAGCATTGTTTTGTCTTCATAAAACTTCTTAATCATTTCAGTCTTACCGATACGACGTCTTCCTGTAATGATTGTAAATTGAGCTACTTCGTGAGAGAACTCCTCTATTTCTCTAAGTTTTTCAAACTCTTTTTCTCTATCAAAAAATCTCATACCTATAGTTTATCGTAATGCTTATTACCGTAATAATTGTTACGATAATGCAAAAGTACAAATAAAATTATTATTTGTGCAATAAATTCATGTTTTTTATTGGATAGTAGTAATAAAATGTTCTATAAGCTTAGCCGACGCCGAGGGAGGTGTTGTTGAGGAGGATCTCGATTTTGGGGTTGTCCTTGAGAGTGGGGTATAGTTCTTGCTCAAACCATCGAGCGAGTTCCTCGTCTCTTTTTAGTGAGGTCCCATTGTTGCAAAACAGATTTACGCTCATATACTCAAAATATTGTTGAGCAATTGTTATATCATTTATGATATGATCCTTAGTCTCCCCTTGGGTGCAGCATAGTAAGCACACGCCTTGGAAGTGTTGTGCAATATCTTCGGGGGTAACATTTGGGGAGATGCCTTTATTCCAACGATTGCGTAGCTCTATATCAAAAGTCTCAATACCACAGCGGAACTTTACCTTTGCCGGGGCAAACTGCCGGGCAAACGAGGCAAGGTGGTGGCGGTACATATAGTGCGCCTCAAACCACAATGTGTGTATTTGTTTCTCTTTTACAACCTCTTTAATAAGGGTGATGGTGTCGGGGTCAAGTTCGATGGCTGAGCCGGAGTTTATGATGTCGAGTATGCCATATTGTCCGGTTACTTGTTGCAACACATAGCGATTGGTCTCAAAGGGGTTGTCGCTCACGTCGGAGTAGTAGTCGCAAAATGTGCATTTACGCCAGCGACAACCTGTGCCTTGCAATAAAATAAATTCACGAGGGAATTTATTGGTTATGAGGGAGTAACGCTCCATGTTAGGCATCTTTGAGACGTTTTTTGATATAATGGATAGAGGCATAGGCAAGAGGAGTGCCAAATACCGCTTCAATCAGTAGTTTTGCGCAATATTGGAACGCAAGCATCATGAGTAGCTCGCGTGTAGAAACAACACCGAGGAATGCAATCAACACAAATGGTAGAGTGTCAAATAGGTATCCTATTGCAGAGCTGCCTATCGTGCGCAACCACAACCATCGTTCGCGAGTCTTGATTTTTATCTTCTCCATGAACCATGCGTTTGACAACTCGCCAAGCAGAAATCCTGCCAATGAGCCGAGCACAATGCGAGGCACGTAGTTGAAAATGTGGTTATAGGAATTTGCTGTTTCATTTAGATACTCGGGAGAGGGTAGCCACACACCCACTTGGGTACATGCCACCAAAATGATGTTGCAGACAAATGTGAGCCAAATGATTTTGCGAGTAGTACGGTATCCCCATATTTCTGTGAGGACATCGCCGAGCATGTAAGCAAAGGGGAAAGTGATTGTTCCGGCATCAAAATAAAATAGGTCGGCAAGACCTATTACCTTGACTGCCATGATGTTTGAAGCGAGATATAGGGTTACAAACAGGCTTGTAACCACCATCAACGGAGTGATGTCAATTTTTCGGTTTTTGAAAGGGTTTTCCGATACCTTATCCATAATGTAGCTTAATTTCGTTGCAAAGATACGAAAAAAAAAGGAAAAATTAAAGAGAAAAGTTTAAAGATGAAAAAATGGCGAGTTTCGCCATAACCTCTCCGAAGGACTGAGGGGTATAATGAAAGGAAAGAGAAGAAATTAAAAAGGAAAGAGGAGAAAGATAAGATGACAAAGTTTTTCCTTTCTCATTTTGTTCTCGGCAACTGTGCTATTTTGTCTGGTTAAATTGTAGAAGGATGATTGGTTGGCGGCGGTCGCAACTGCGTCGGTCACTTCGGAATATAGAGGCAAATTCATATTTGTCCTCATATTTTTCGATTAGTAGGTCCATATCCTTTTCTCCTACAATCAGTACACCCTTCTCAGGTAATTCCTTGTCAAATAGTTTTACACGATCGCCGATATAGAAATTTATTGTATAGAAACGGAGATAATCGTCATCGATAAACGAATATACTTCTCCTTCGGGAACAATCTCTTTTATCAATTGAGCCACTGGATAGTCGCTCTTGGTGTTTAGCACAGCCGGTTGGAGATAGGCTGAGAAATTCCAGTATAGAGTTAAAATTGTGAATATTGCCATTATTCCTAAGTGGAAACAGCCTCGTTGATTTTTGATTGATATAACAATCATGGAAATTAAGGAAAGGAACAAGGCAATATTCACAAAAGATAACTCGATGTTTTCAAGTCCATGCAGAAAAGCAATGTTTTCGACAGCACGTTTCCCGCTGAAAATTGTATCGGGAATAACTCCTAACTTAATAATAACAATTGCAGCTACAACAGCGATTGCCAGTGATGTTATAACCCAAGAAAACACCTTTAGAGATTTTGCTCCCTTTCGAGCCAAATACATTATATATAATGTGAGATAGTAGGCAATGAATGGATATATAGGAAGAAGATACACACTGCGTTTGCTTTTGGGAATGCAGTAAAATGTGAAAATAAGCACTAACGAAAGCAATGAGAATAGCTTCACATCGTCCATTTTGTTAATCCATCTCTTGAAGCGCGAAAACAGCTCTTTTGCCCTTTCTCCTTTGTGGAAAGGAGAGTGATATTTTATAGAAAATAATGAGAATATTGCCAATAAGGTATAAGGCAACATCCCTGATATGACGGTTACAAAATTGTAATGTATGGGGTTGACGTGAGATTCATAGCTCATCTTGCCAAGGAAGCGGTCAATATTCTCTTCTTTTACAAGGTCTAAGAAGTGCTCGCCACCTTGTTGATAAGCTGCTATGTACCACATTGCCGGTATCACACATGCCAATAATCCCGATACAACGAATTGAGCAAACGTGCGCCAGAACCCTACGCCTCTCAGTAAGTAGAATACCCCCATTACAAGGCATGGCAATATGATGGCTATAGGGCCTTTTGTCAGCACCCCGCCGCTCATCAGTAGGATTGCAATCCATGATATTCCTTTTGCTCCTCGCTCATAGTGGTGATAAAGAGCATAGAGTGATGTTACTATAAACATTGTCAATACCATATCCACGCGACAGGCATAGGCAGCTCGATACACCTCAAAGGCAGTCATAGTAATCAAAGCCATCGCAAACGCTACAATTTTTGATGCGCGACGGCTATAAAAACGAAATCCCACCATTGTCAAGATAATCATTGCAATGGCTGATGGTACACGTGAACTGAACTCGGTTACTTCACCCCCAAATAGTAACGATACCGCGGCAATACACCACGCAAAGAATGGGGGCTTATAGGGAATGTCTCCACCACAACTTTCAGGCAAAATCCAGTTGCCCTGTTGCAACATTGACACAGCAACAATAGCCTCGCGAGGCTCCCCCTTGGTATTATATATAGTCTCGCCCAAGAAAGAAATAAATGTTATAACAAGGAGGATAATCAATATCCACCAATAGTTTCTCTCTTGTGTGAAGGTTTTGAATTGCATAATGTTTGTCGTTATTTCTACAAAGATAGCAAGAAAGAGGAAAAAAGAAAAAAGATAAGGGATAAATGAAAGATAAAAGATGAGAACTATTCAAATTAACACATGAGGTTGTGAATAATTGCATAAATATGCAAGCATGTTAATAAGAAATAAAAAACAAAAAATGATTGATATTAATAGCTTGAAATAGGAGCAAACGTCGATAAAAATAAAGTTTAAAATAGTTAATACTATGAAATAAATTATAAAAATAGGGGGGGGGTAAATAAAATATTTTAATAAATATGTTAACATCGCATTGTTCTATATATATTAGTGTATATATTTGCAATTCCATTTATGAGACTAAGAAAAATACAAAAAATAATATATACAATTTGAAAATTATTATGATGAAGCACAAGTTCCTAAACTTTTTATTGCTGTTGATGTTGCTTATCTCTGCTCCACGCGTAGTAGCTGCAGATGATCCAAGTGATTGGACGATAACAACCAAGCTTGCCGGTCAAGCATTTACTCCTGCTACATATTTAGCTTTTGGCTCTGAATTTGATGGGGGGTATATGTTGTATCGTGATGGCAATGCCGCAAAGCAAATTGCGGTATCAAATGGTGTAATTTATGCAATTACTCCAGGTCAACCTTATTGGAATAATCAGTCTAATAATCAGATTGAGGTTTACAATAGTTATGGTGGATTCCAAACACGCGGTGCGTTAGACTCCGGTTGTGGTTTAGGCTCTTCAGGTCGAGGGATAGCAGCCGATGATAACGGTAATATTATATACGCTTATACATCTAACTGTGATTGCAAGATTGGTTCTATTGCGGTATTGCGGTATTCTGGTGAATATGGTGTAGCAGTGAGTGTTGATACTCGCAAAACTATTCCCTTAGGAGTTTATACGAAGGAATTAAATCAAATTACAGCTAAACCGGATTGGTATACGGGACTATTAGGTCGTACTGATTTCTTCTATGCTTCGGGTAACGTATATGATGGAACAGGTTATATGTGGTTTACCGATGGTGTTGAGGTCGTGCGCATCACTATTGAAAACGTTGATGGAACTCAAACTGCCACTAAGCAAGATGTGTATTCAATTTCAGGTGATGGATTTGTAACTCCTACAGGCGAATTTCATGAAAGTCGCATCAAGCCTTATGGCAATAACTGTTTCTTGCTTCAAAATGAGACAGGTGTCTATGATTGTAAACTTGTTGACAATGTTATGCAAGTTGTACAAGTGATCAGAGGGACCAATTATAAATTACATGCAAGCAATATCTTCAATTTCCATGGACATAAAATCTTGGTGCTTGACCAATGGGCAAATGCAACTTATGGTGGAATTCGTGATGGTCAATTAAATATCATTGACATGAATACTGATGATATTTCCGGGAACGGAAGTATTGCCTATAATATCAATGCAATGACAGGCTCATTTGTGGCAAATGGTGTAGGTAATGATGTTACATTCACAGATTTAGATGGTGATGATGACGCAAATATTGATACATGGTGTGAATTTGAACTTGACCCAAATCACAAGCAATTACATCTTTATACTTATTGCCAAAGTGTCGGGTTTGCAAAATTCACTATCAACGCCGAAGGTAATATTGCAAATCCAATATCGCAAGTAGTAGCAACTCTTGAGAAACATGATGGACATCAGGATGCTATGATTACATGGGACGCTGTGAGTGAAAATCCTGAAACTACACAATATAAAATTTATTATCGCAGAACTCCATATACCTATGGCGATGTTAATAATGTACAGATTGATTTTGATAATTGGTCATCATGGATTGAACTCGGTACAACTGAAGCCGGAGTAACAGAATATACTCATTCCGATGTAAAATATCTTAATCATGAGATTGAATTCTATAAACGAACTTATCAATATAAGGTAGTCCCTGCTGATGGCGTTGACTATGCCAATAATGAGACGTTAGGAGAGGTAACACCCGAATGGATATCTGCCAGCCCCACTTGGTTAACATATCAAGGCTCTGAAGGAGTTAAGCATTATGAGGGCTATCAAAAAGTACAGTTATTCTGGGAATATGATGGATATGGAAACCAACCGACATCCTATGATGTGTATCGTGATGGGGTGAAGATCTCGGAAATGTCATTACAGATGTTTAACTTCGTGGATTATAATGTATCTCCGGGTCGTGAACATACCTATTATGTCATGGCAAACTATGATGGAATGACAATTGATGGTGAGCCAATTGAAGGAGGTAAAAGTTCTGAAAAAACTGTTCTTGTAACAAAGCGTGACGAGGCTAAACCGCTGTACCAACTGGATGTAATTTATAATTACGAAATCGGTACCGGTGATGGTAAAGTAAATCCACAATCAGGTTTTGCGAATTTAACGGACCGAGACTATTATCGTCAAGGTGCCTATTATAGAGGTTACTGGTATATAGCTCAGCGAGAAGACGAGAATAGTTCATCAGGTGGTATTCTTAGATTTGATGCAAACAATATTCTTACGTCAGGGATAAAATATAAAACTATACCAGCAGGTAGAAGTGTCGGTATTGCAATAGATGAAGGTGGAAATATATTCCTTCGTCATGGATCAAATTCTTATGCATATGCATTAACAAATGGACATATAATGCGTGCATTATCAATAAATAACGATGGATCTGTTGCTCATAGAGATTACGATGACTATTATGTAGCAGATTTCTCGTCATTAAGTTTTACTGATAACTTAAATTGGAACTGGACCGGTTTTGGAAATTGTGAAAATTATCCCACTTGGGTACTACCAGATGGAAGAGAGACGCTTTTTGGCCGTTGTGACTATTATTCAATGTCAGGTGATGCCTTTAATGGAGGAGCAACATTATATGTTGCGCCAACGCTTCAACATACGATTTTTAGAGTAAAATTAGTTGCTAATAGTGGTGATGCGACGCTTACTGCAACAGAAATAGATGCATTTACAATTAGTGGAAAGTCTTCAGTTACAGGAGATTCATTTAGATATGGTGAAGAGAATTATGCATTTGGAGTAGATGGACGTAATGATTATATCTTTAACCTTCGTTCAAATGGATATTTCAACCTTGGTCTTGGTAAAACTCAAGATGACCCTGATGGAAAACAAGTGGCAATATACGAATCACGTTCACGAATTAACAATGCCGGTGGTTGCACATTGCAGTTTAATGGAGAGTTGTTTATAGTAACACCTATGAACCAATATTCGCAAAATACAGGGAACTTCTATGTGGGTATCGGTACACGTAAAGCTGTTAGCGAAGAAAATGGTAAGGTTGTGTATGAAGGACCTGAGGGTGCCGACTTGGCTAACGTAGTGCCTATTGCAACAATGGTACAAGATGATATGTCTGATGCGAAATATAACAATGCCAATGGTGTATGGCTGTATGCTGAGCTTGGTCGCATGGATGGAACAGAGTTGTGGCCCATGAAGACAATTACATTGGCTACAGATGCCGAAGGTAATGCTACAGAAACTGTTACGATAACTGAAGAAAATATCCAACAGTATGCTGAATGTATGTATATCTATCAATATGTTCCCGGTGTTCGCTTTGCAAAGTATCGCATCACCGCTTCAAATACTTTCCCTACGCCTGAGGTGAGCATCAATGTGTTCCCTATTTATAAAGATGCCAATGGAAATGAATTGCATCGTGATACGGAATCGGGTGCAGTTCCGGAAGATGCTATTGAACTTGACCGCTTTGATGCAGTAGTTTCATTCCCTCTTATTCAGGGTTATGGAACGGCAGGTGCCGACAATGCATATGAAATTGAAAAATATCAATTGACATTGTTTGACAAATATGGCAATGTTGTGTATCCGGCAGAGGGTGAAGATGCCGATGGCGAAGTAGATGGGGTTATCAATTTACCTCACAATGATAGAGCAACAACATATTCAGTCCTTTATAAAGATCTTGATCGTTCCGAAGCTAATTCATATATTGCACAAGTAGTAACAATATTCAAGGGCGCGTCAGGCAATAATGTGGGTAAAACACATCAATCGGCTCCTGCTATTGCTGAAGATGATAACACATATGTTCCTATGGCTCCTGCAGGTCAAGCTGTGGTTTATCGCTCTTTGCAATGGAGTGACTGGGATGCTGACTATACAGGTAAACCTTCGTTTGATGCAGAGGGTAATCCCGTTCTTCCTGATAAGGCTGATGCTTACTGGGATGTATATCAAGTGGCAATGAATATTCAAGTGCCTGACTTCACGCAAACAGGGAAAAAAGAACCAGTGTCATATTATACTATACACGTCGCTAAGACAAATGATGGAAAGGAATATGTTGGTAGATATGCTGTCGATGAAGATGTAGAGTCTGAATATATTAAAGATATAATGCTTTATGTGGGCAAAGGCGAATCATTGGATGGTGTTGATGCCGACGAAAATGGATATGTAGATTGTGGTGCACTTTATGGAGGTAAAATTCCCGGAACACATGAGTTTAAAAATGTGGAAGGTGCTCCAAAGAATACCCCTGATGTATACTGGTTTGAAAAATACTATATGGGTTATTATGCGGGAGAAGCCGGAACAGAGTATGAAATAAAGACACCTGACCAAGTTAATGACCGTAAATATTATGTAGTGGCTCACTATGCTGCAGGTACACCTAAGAAGATAACTGAAATAGCAACGTTGTCAACTGAAGGAAACAGCAAGATTTATGCACAAAGACATGCCGAATTGACAGCAGCTGTGCAACATGAAAATCTTCCTACCGGAGTGGAAAATATTGAGTTGACCGCAAATATCAGTGTTTATCCAGTACCGGCAACTGTATCGATAACAATCAAGTGTGCAGAAGCAATCGAGTCGGTTGAAATTTATTCGCTTTCAGGTGTGAAAGTAAAAGAGATTGCCGGCGAAGGCGAACAAATCATGACCGTTGCTGTTGATGATATGGAAGCAGGTTATTATATGTTGCGTGTAAATGATAATGCGCCAATTAAAGTATTGAAGAAGTAGTAGTTTTTATATATTAATTATTTGATATTTAGTTATAAAGTAGTAGTAGGGTTGGGCTCGCTGAGAAGCGAGCCCAATCTTTTTTCATTTTTCCACTTTCCTTTGTATCTTTGTGGATATAATAAATGACGATTATGAAAATAGGAATAATAGTTGCGATGGGCAAAGAGTTAAATCTGTTGTTGCCTCTTATAGAAAATCATTCGACAATCACACTAAATGATATAGCATTTCATTCCGGGAAGATAGGAATACATGAAGTGGTTGCCATGCAATGTGGCATAGGTAAAGTGAATGCAGCAATAGGGACGTTGACAATGATTGAAAATTTTCACCCCGATATGATAATAAATACCGGTGTCGCAGGTGGTGCCGGTGGTGGAGCCGGAATACTTGATGTTGTAGTGGGCGATCGAGTGGCTTATCATGATGTGTGGTGTGGTCCGGGAACACAGTGGGGCGATGCTGCAGGCTGTCCTCGCTATTTTACATCGGTGCCTGAGGTTTCGGTATTACCTTGTCTAAATGATAATCCACGCATCAAGCATGGCTTAATTTGTTCCGGAGATATATTTGTGTCAAAGGTAGAGGAGGTTGAGCGCATAAAGAGAGTGCATCCCGATGTGATGGCAGTGGATATGGAGTCGGCATCAATAGCACAGGTGTGCTATTTGAAAAATGTGTTGTTTTTCTGTGTGCGAGTCATCAGCGACACTCCCGGAGGAGAGGACAATATCGCCCAATATGAAAATTTCTGGGACGATGCACCCAAGCACACGTTTGAGGCTTTGAAAATGGTGGTAACATCAATATGATATAGTGATGGAAAAGATAGCAAGTTTTACGGTCAATCACCTCACGCTGTTGCGTGGGATATATGTGTCGCGTCGCGATGTTACGGCGTCGGGCGATGTGGTAACAACGTTTGATATACGCATGACGGAGCCTAATCGTCAGCCGGCATTGTCGGGCGAGGCGTTGCATGCCATTGAGCATCTTGCCGCTACTTTTTTGCGTAATCATCCACAATGGAAGGAACGCATCATCTATTGGGGGCCCATGGGGTGTCACACAGGAAATTATCTATTGGTAAATGGTGATTTGACATCGACTGATATATTGCCGTTGATGCAGGAAACATTTAGGTTTATTGCTGATTTTGAGGGCGAGATTCCCGGGGCTACAGCTCGCGATTGTGGGAATTACACCTATATGGATCTTGTTGGGGCAAAAAAGGCTGCAGGTCGCTATCTAACGGAGGTACTTGAGTGTATAACATCTCAACAACTTGTCTATCCTGAATAATAATTTGGTGTAGTGAAAGATATAAAAGCAATAAGGGGGAAATTCTATATAGAGCGTCTTATCGAGGAGGGCGAACATGAACATCAGGATTTTAAATTTGCCATCTCTGATGCTCGCAAGATAGCTCGCAGTCTGTCGGCATTTGCCAACAATGATGGCGGGCGACTGCTTATTGGCGTTAAGGATAACGGAAATATAGCAGGGGTGCGCAATGAAGAGGATATTTACATGATTGAGCAAGCAGCACAGATGTATTGCCGACCGGTACAATCGCCTGACATAGCGGCTTTCAAAACGGAAGGTGGAGCGGTGGTAATACGTGTGGAGATTGCTAAGTCGGCACGTCGTCCGGTGATGTCGCAAGAGCCTGACGGTTCGTGGCGTGCTTATTATCGTGTGAAAGATGAGAATATATTGGCTCCTGATATAATGGTGAAAACGTGGCGTCGTAGGCAACAAAACAAAGGGGGGATAATCAGCATGTCAGATGCTGATAGCCGCCTGCTCTCAATAATAGAAGAGCGTGGCGCGATAACTCTTGAGGAGTATTATCGGGCTGCTCACATGCCTCGTGCTTCGGCGGAGGAAACTCTGATAAATCTTGTTTCTATGGATGTGGTAAAACTCCACCTTGGAACGAAGGGGGAGTTAAGAATTGAGAGTTGATAAAGTAAAAAATATTGTTTTGCTGTAGCTCAGTTTATTTATTGAATATTTCGTGGAAATAAAGCAGGTGATGACGGAGCGAGTTGCGCCAATAAGGATGAGTGTGTCGACCGGGGCGCTCGGTGTAGTCATGAGGGATATTATATTTGAGTAATTCCTCGTGAAGTTCACGATTTACGCCAATAAAGAAATCATCGACACCGCAATCAACCACGATATTCAGTTCGTTAGGTTTTAGTTTTGGAACAAGGTTGATTACTGTATAGTCAACCCAACGTTGTGGATACTCCTCTTGTGTACCTATGCGGGTTGCCATCTTCCAAGATTTAGCCCATTTGGGTTTATTGATATTCACCCCACCACTCATGCTGCCACATGATTTAAACAAGTCGGGGTGACGCATTGCAAGCCACAAACTACCATGACCTCCCATGCTAAATCCTGTAATTGCACGCTTTTCAGCTACAGGAATAGTGCGATAGTTTTTGTCTATAAACGGAACAAGTTCTTTGGTAATAAATGATTCCATTTGAAGTTCAGGAATAACAGGAGAATCCCAATACCAACTATCTCGACCATCGGGACACACAAATATCATATTATATTCCGTAGCCAAACTGTCAAGCTGAGGCTCAGTGAGTTTCAACCATGAAGAATAATCTCCGTCATAACCATGTATAAGATAGACAACAGGATAACGAGTGCTATCATCGTCTTCAAAATATTGTTCCGGAAGAATTATCGAGCAACGCATTGGCGACTCAATATAAGTTGCAGGAACATTGATAGTATCTACTTGCACAGTTTGGGCATCAATACAGAAGCCGAAACTTGTAAACAAGATTGCAAATAACGTGGCAAAAAATCGTAAATTCATAATTGTAAAAATTTATTTGTGCGAAGATAGTGAAAATAAATTGCAAATTGAAAAATATTATATATCTTTGTATTATAACTCATTTACTAAAATTTAATTATTATGGATTTTATTACAGCAATTAAGACATGCTTCTCTAAGTATGCTGACTTTAATGGTCGCGCTCGTCGCTCTGAATTCTGGTTTTGGTGGCTATTTACATTTATTGTAGGATTAATTTTAGGATGGATTCCTGTAATTGGCTGGATTATCAGCATAGCTCTTATTATACCTAACTTAGCAGTTGGGGCACGCCGTCTTCATGATACTGGCAAAAGCGGTTGGTGGCAACTATTAACCTTAATCCCATTAATTGGTGCAATCGTTTTGATTGTATTCTGGGCACAAGATAGCCATGCAGGTGAAAATAAATACGGAGCTAATCCTAAAGCATAATTAATTCATCACATCAATAAGCTAACGCCTAAGCAGGATTTTCTGCTTGGGCGTTGTGCATTATAAACTAAATGTGTTATCTTTGTACAATAAATAAATTCAGCTGAATGATAGAACGCATCGTAATCATCGATAATGTCGATCCCGTAAGTTTTTATGGAGTAAACAACAGCAATATGCAGTTGATACGCAATTTGTTTCCAAAATTGCGCATGGCGGCACGTGGCTCTGTGATAAAGGTGATAGGTGATGACAAAGAAACAGCTGAATTTGAGAAAAAAATCAAAGAGCTTGAGGAATACTGCGTCAAGTACAACAAGCTCACCGAAGATGTAATCCTTGATGTAATAAAGGGTGATACTCCACGCGAGTTGAAGATGGACGACGTGATAATTTATGGCGTAAATGGCAAACCCATCACAGGTCGCACTCCAAATCAACAACTCCTGGTAAAAACATTTCAAGAAAACGACTTAACATTTGCTCTCGGTCCCGCTGGCACAGGAAAAACCTATGTCGCAATAGCCCTTGCTGTCAGAGCATTGAAAAATAGAGAAGTGCGCAAAATCATTCTTTCTCGACCGGCAGTAGAAGCGGGCGAAAAACTCGGATTTTTACCCGGCGACATGAAAGATAAAATCGACCCATATCTTCAACCTCTCTATGACGCGCTCGAGGACATGATTCCTGCTGTCAAACTTAAAGAGTATATGGAAACAAAAGTCATTCAGATTGCGCCATTGGCATTCATGCGTGGTCGCACTCTCAATGACGCGGTAATAGTGCTTGACGAGGCACAAAACACCACTACCCACCAGATAAAAATGTTCTTAACCCGCCTTGGAATGAATGCAAAAATGATTATTACCGGCGACGTTACTCAAATCGACCTTCCACGCTCCACAACTTCAGGACTCGTTCAAGCATTGAGAGTGTTGAAAGAGATAAAAGGAATAGGCAAAGTCGAGTTTGGTAAAAAGGATATTGTAAGGCATCAACTCGTCCAACGCATTGTCGAAGCATACGAAAAATGGGACAAATGCAAATTAGATGACAACGAAGAATTGAAAACTGAAAATTAAAACAATAATATAAGACTATGGCAACAACATTGGTAAATACCGATTTTAATTTCCCCGGACAAAAGAGTGTATATCATGGTAAGGTGCGCGATGTATATAACATCGACGATGATTTGATGGTGATGATTGCAACTGACCGCATCTCAGCTTTTGACGTTATTCTTCCAAAAGGAATTCCGTTCAAAGGTCAAATGCTTAATCAAATCGCAGCTAAATTCCTTGATGCTACTGCTGATATTGTCCCTAACTGGAAAATCGCTACTCCCGATCCAATGGTAACAGTAGGACTGAAATGTGAAGGATTTAAAGTGGAAATGATCATTCGCGGATACCTCACAGGTAGTGCATGGCGTGAATATCAAGCAGGTTGTCGTGAAATATGTGGAGTTAAATTGCCCGACGGAATGCGTGAAAACGAACGTTTTTCAGAACCGATTATTACCCCAACAACAAAAGCCGATGCAGGACACGATGAAAACATCTCTCGCGAAGAAATAATTGCTCAAGGCATCGTTGCTGAAGAAGACTATGTGGTGATGGAGAAATATACTCGCGCTTTGTTCCAACGCGGTACTGAAATCGCTGCTGAGAAAGGATTGATTCTTGTTGATACAAAATATGAGTTTGGAAAACGTGATGGTAAAGTAATCCTTATCGATGAAATCCACACTCCTGACTCTTCTCGCTATTTCTATGCCGAAGGTTATGAAGAGCGTTTCAATGCCGGCGAGCCACAAAAACAATTATCAAAAGAGTTTGTGCGTCAATGGTTGATTGACAACAATTTCATGGGCAAAGAAGGACAAACAATGCCAGAAATGACCGATGAATATTGCGATAGTGTATCGGCTCGTTACCAAGAACTTTACGAACACATCACCGGCGAAGATTTTGTAAAACCAGCCGAAGAAGACCTCGCTGCTCGCATTGATGCAAATGTGAAAGCATGTCTTGCTTCACTTAAACGATAAATGGAGGTTAAAGCCGAAAAAATAAATCCCTACGACGATAGTCGCCGTAAAACAGAACAGGTGCAAGAGATGTTTGATTCTATTGCACCTGCCTATGATTTTATGAACCGCGCCATGACTTTCGGCATCGACAAATTGTGGAGAGCCAAAGCAGTTAAAATGATAAGTCGACAGTCGCCTAAAACTATTCTTGATGTAGCTACCGGCACAGGCGATCTTGCCATCAAACTTGCAAAAACGCTAAACATTGAGAAAGTTATCGGCATTGACTTGTCAGAAGGGATGATTATCGTAGGGCGTAAGAAGGTCAACGATGCTGGCTTGAGCGACAAAATCGAGTTGGTACAGGGTGATTGCTTGGCTATGCCTTTTGCCGATGACACCTTTGACTGCATCACCGTTGCCTATGGTGTGCGCAACTTTGAACGACTTGAAGCAGGCTACAAAGAAATGCTACGAACACTAAAAAAAGGTGGAATGTTGTGCGTGATAGAACTCTCTACCCCCACATCGCCCATTGTGCGACCACTTTATAAGTTTTACACTCGCTACATCATCCCATTCGTTGGCCGTCTCGTGTCAAAAGATGTGAGAGCCTACTCTTATCTGCCAGAGAGTATTGCTGCCGTACCACAAGGAAATAAAATGCTTGCATTGATGCAAAATGCAGGGTTTGCCGATTGCAAATATCGCCCACTCACATTTGGCACATGCACCATCTACACTGCTTTTAAACTATAACTGATTTAAAACTACATTAAAAACATGCATAAGATTATTTTGTCGTTGCTATTTTTATTCTGTTTGACACTTAGTATTAATGCTCAAGAGGCGCAAGACTCGATTGTAGCAGAAGTTGTTGAGGCTGTTGGAATTACCACAGCCGACAGCATTGCAGCAGACGCAACAACACAATACAAAGATTCTATCAGACAAGTGCGCAAACGTCTGATTGCTGCTTGGCGTGAAAAACTCAGAGCCGACTCTATTGCCAGAGAAGACTCTATCGCGCGTGCAAATTATGTCAAACCCACGCCAATTGAAATCCCCGCAACCTTCTTTGGCCCTGTGGTATTTACCGGATATGAAATGATGGACAGTTTTGATATTATGGACATGCGCGGTAGCGGTGTGGTGCAAGATGCAATGACATGGATTAATCGTGAAATGGATATGGCAAAACGCATGAGACGCATCAAACAAAACTACATCATTAATAACCCTCGACAAGTAAAATATAACTACGATTCGTTACCGGCTCCACCAAAAGAGTTTACAGCTGTGGTCGATCCAACAAAATCAACAATCGTGGTGAAAGACCTAAACTTAGACAAAAAAGATGTTGAAGAAACGATAGAGGTTAACGAAGTAAAGCGTGTCAACTGGTTGCGCTCGTTTGATGGCTCGGTGCAATTCTCTCAAGCCTACATTTCTCCCAATTGGTATCAAGGAGGTAACAATAACTTGAACATGATTGCCAATGCAATTTACAATGTGAAATTAAATCAAACGTTCTATCCCAATCTCCTATTTGATACAACCGTACAATACAAATTAGGCGTGTATAGTGCACCCGATGACTCATTACGCAATTACAGCATCAGTGAGGATATATTCCGCATAAACAGCAAGTTTGGTTTGAAAGCAGCTAAAAGTTGGTACTATTCAGTAACTGCCGATTTTAAAACTCAGCTATTCAACGGCTACAAGAAAAACTCCAACGATTTACAAGCATCATTCCTTTCGCCTGCTGAGTTGAACATAGGGCTTGGTATGACCTACAGTTATACCAATGATAAAAAGAAACTTTCGTTTGATGTTTCTATTGCGCCATTGTCCTATAACCTTAAAATATGTACCAATGACAGGATGGACGAGACCGCATTTGGTATTGACGAAGGTAAGACAACGGCTCACCAGTTCGGTTCGAGTGCCGAAGGAAAATTGACATGGAAACTCATGTATAATATCACCTACACCTCACGCCTATTCCTCTTCTCCAACTACGAGTATGTGCAAGGTGATTGGGAGCATCGATTAAGTTTTGATATCAACCGCTTCTTGTCAACACAGATATTTGTTCATTTGCGTTACGACTCAGGATCTACCCATGTACCTAATGCGTCATGGAAAGATTGGCAAATGAAGGAAATACTAAGTTTCGGGTTCAATTATAAGTTCAGCACAATATAATACTTTTCTGACATGATTCGGTGTGGAATGTTGATATGTGCGTTGCTATATGGATTAAGCCTATTGGCATTTAATCTTGATGACATCCCATTGACATCGGAACGGCTTAATAGCTACGAGCGAGGCAATGTCGAGACACGCCTGCAATCGATGCCACTTGACAATATAGAGGGAATTTGGCAATTCCCCACCGATGGTGCACAAGTCGTTATAGAACGTTTTATCCCTGATAATTACCGCGATGATGGTGCTACACGCTACCGTTTAGTAGTTATACAATCACCCCGACTCTCTGTGCGTCCCGGCACAGTGATGGGTTACATGATACCTTCGGCAAAGAAAGGGTATTATGACGCTCTCATCTACACCGCTTTTGATGGGGGACTACATCTGAGTTCCCCCAAAAAATTCATCTTGAAACATTCCGACGAAGGTCGTCTGTCATTCGTCGAGCATAAAACAGGAGTGAAAGTCAACCTATGGCGAATGGTGCCATACATGTTCCGCTATTCTATATCGACACAAGACAATCGACCTGAAGATATGAATGGATGTATCAAGATTTTCCCTCTCGAGATAGACTACAATCCCACTCCAAGATACCTATAATCATGTGCCGACTGATAATCATGCTCTTATTGACAGTTTTCTGCTCCACTCTCTTGGCGGAACAGACGACTCGCAAACGATTAAAAGTAAAACCATCCAATATCGAGATAGTTACAACGGAATGTGATACCATTGCACCTGACACAACAAAAATCAAAGTTACAGGATATGACAAACCGCTCACTTCGCGTCGCGAGTCATTCTTTGTTACCAATCTCTATAGTCGCACGATAAAAGCTGTCACTGTAACATTCAACTATTACGACCTATAGGGACGTCAATTGCACACAGCAACAAATACCATCGAGTGTACAATCCCTGCCGGCGAAACACGTTTGTTGCACATCCCTTCTTGGGACAAACAGCTATCATTTTACTTTTATCTCAGTCCTCGTCCTCGACGCCAATCTACCCCTTTTATCGTTACTCATTCTGTCGATAACATACTTCTTTACAAGGGGAATTGTAAAGAGTAAATAAATTTTCCTTATCAATACTCATTCTTTTGAACGTTACCAATCTCGTTTTAACTATCATTTAAATATTGGTTAAAAGTTCTGATTTTTGTCGGTTTATTCCTTGAAGATGTTTGTGTTTGGTCAAAATGACGGAAAAAGAGACAAAAAGGTGTAATAATATTTTTGAGGTGAGTATATTTTTGAGAATAATGAGTATTTTTGTGAGATAAACAGAAAAAGAAATAAATAATAAAAGGTAAAAAGATATGAAAGTAAAAGTGTTAAAAGCAGCGGGCTTGTTTGTAACAGGTGCTGCAGTAATGATGCTCTCATCTTGTGGCGGTGGACAACAACAACAAGCTCCGGCTTCACAAATTGGAACAATGACAGTAGCTTATGGCTCGGCAAATCTTGAAGATTCTTATCCTGCAACAATTAAAGGGCGCACTGATATCGCAATCCGTCCTCAAGTAACAGGTTTTATTACTAAAGTTCATGTTGATGAAGGTCAACGTGTGCATAAAGGTCAAGCATTGTTCACTCTTGACCAAGTTCAATATGAAGCGGCTGTTGAATCGGCTAAAGCGGCTGTAAATGTAGCTAATGCCGCTGTTTCTACTGCTCAACTAACAGCAGATAACAAGAAAATGCTTTATGGAAAGAATATCATCAGCGAATATGAATGGCAAATGGCTGAAAATTCTCTTGCTCAGGCAAAGGCTCAATTAGCTCAAGCTGAAGCCGGCCTTGTAAATGCAAAGAAAAACCTTGCCTACACAGTAGTTACTGCTCCTTGTGAAGGTGTTGTGGGTTCAATTCCCAACCGTGAAGGATCGCTTGCATCACCATCTTCAACACAAGCATTGACTACTATTAGCGACAACTCTGAAGTGTATGCCTATTTCTCTTTGAATGAAAAAGATATCCTTTCGTTGACTGATAATGGGGCAACAACTCTTGATAAAGCAATCAAGGATATGCCTGCTGTACAACTTAAGCTAGCCGATGGTACAATATATGGCGAAAGTGGTAAAATCGCTACTATCTCAGGTGTGATTGACAACACTACAGGTGCGGCTAATGTGCGTGCTCTTTTCCGTAACACAAACGGAATGTTGCGTAGCGGTAGCACCGGAACAATCCTCATTCCTCACCAAGCTGATAGTGTAATTATGATTCCACAAAAGGCTACGTTTGAAATTCAAAACTTGCGTTATGTATATATGGTAAATGACTCAAATAAAACTGTATCTACTCGCATTGAAATCATGAGCCAAAATGATGGCAAAAATTATGTGGTAACATCAGGGCTTAATGCCGGTGACCGCATTGCAGTTGAAGGCGTAGGCGTGTCTTTGAAAGATGGTATGACCATCTCTCCTAAAGAGGTTGCTCCTCAACAATAACCCATTGCAACAAACTACTTGTTAAACTAATCAATAATTAACAATGAAATTAGATAATTTTATTAACCGCCCGGTGCTATCGACGGTTATCTCAATATTTATCGTATTGTTGGGGGTTATTGGATTGATTTCACTTCCGGTAACTCAATATCCCGACCTTGCTCCTCCTACAATTTCGGTAACTACAACATATACTGGTGCTAATGCTCAAGCGGTGCAAAACTCTGTAATTGCTCCTCTTGAAGAGCAAATCAATGGGGCTCAAAACATGACTTACATGACCTCTGTTGCAACAAATACAGGTAGTGCTACCATTACTGTGTATTTCAAGCAAGGTTATGACGTGGATATGGCTGCCATCGACGTGCAAAACCGTGTAGCTAAAGCACAGGGTTTCCTCCCTGCCGAAGTAACTAAGGTGGGTGTCATCACTCAAAAACGTATGACATCAATGTTGATGGCTGTAGGGCTTTATTCAACAAATGATTCATATGACAATGAGTTTATTGAAAACTATATGAAAATCAACCTCATCCCTGCTATTCAACGTATCTCGGGTGTGGGTGATGCAATGGTTTTGGGCGCTGACTATTCAATGCGCATTTGGTTGAAGCCTGATGTGATGGCACAATATGGCTTGATGCCAAGTGATATTAGTGCTGTACTCGCAGAACAAAATATAGAGGCTGCTCCAGGTCAATTTGGCGAAAAAGGCGAGCAAAGCTTCCAATATATCATGAAGTATAGAGGTCGTCTTGTAACACCTGAAGAATTTGAAAATATAGTAATTAAGGCAAATGCCGATGGCGAAATGCTTTATTTGAAAGATGTTGCTGATGTAGAACTTGGCCGTGTATCTTATGGATTCTCAAATAAGCTAAATGGTTATCCTGCTGCAACAGCCATGCTTTTCCAAACTCCAGGCTCAAATGCAACAGAAATTATCAAGAACGTTCTTGCTTATCTTGAAGATGCTGAAAAAGACCTTCCAGAAGGGTTGAAAATTAGTGTTCCAATGAACTCAAATGAGTTCCTTGAAGCATCAATCCACGAGGTGTTGAAAACTTTGTTTGAGGCATTCTTCCTTGTGTTTATCGTGGTGTATCTCTTCTTGCAAGATATGCGTTCTACGATTATTCCTGCTATTGCAATTCCTGTAGCTCTTGTGGGTACATTCTTTGTGATGCAGTTGATTGGATTCTCCGTTAACTTAATTACATTGTCGGCGCTTGTGCTGGCCATTGCGATTGTGGTCGATGATGCGATTGTGGTCGTTGAGGCGGTCCATGCCAAGCTTGATGTGGGGTATAAATCGGCTCGCAAGGCATCTATTGATGCGATGGGAGAGATAGGTGGAGCTATCATCTCAATCACTCTTGTAATGATGCTTGTGTTTATTCCTGTGTCATTCATGCCTGGAACTGCCGGGGTGTTCTATCAACAATTTGGTTTGACAATGGCTATTGCAATCGGATTCTCGGCTGTCAATGCGTTAACATTGTCACCAGCATTATGTGCTGTGTTCTTGAAACCGCATGAAGAGCATGGGGATAAGAAGACAACATTTGTGCAACGCTTCCACACTGGATTCAATGCTGCTTATGATAAATTGTTGGGTAAATATAAAGGATATATTAACTTCTTTATCAAGGCAAAAAAAGTGTCAATGCTTTTTGTTGCCGGTGCTATAGCAGTGCTTGTGTGGCTCATGACTGTTACTCCAACAGCTCTTGTGCCTGATGAAGATACTGGTACTATTTTTTGCGTTGTGGATATGCCTCCTGCTACATCACAAGAACGTACAGGTGAGTTGCTTGACCAAGTTGACAAGATTATTGCTCAAATTCCAGCAGTAGAAACGCGCGTGCTGATCAATGGTTATAGCTTCGTTGCCGGTCAAGGTGCTACTTATGGTACATTCCTTATTAAGTTGAAAAACTGGGAAGAACGCAATGAAAATGAAACTGCACCAAAGATTATCCAACAATTATATGGAATGGTGGGACAACAAGTAAAGGACGGACGTGTGATGTTCTTTGCTCCTCCTATGATTCCGGGATATTCAGTAACAAATGGTTTCAGCTTGCAGATGCTTGATAAAACAGGTGGTGATATCAATAAGTTCTTTAATGTAACTCAAGGATTCCTTGCTAAGCTTAATCAACAACCTGAAATCCAAATGGCTTATACAACATTTAACCCATCATTCCCTCAATATATGGTAGATGTAGATGTGGCTAAATGTAAACAAGCCGGTATCAGTCCGTCAACAGTGTTGTCAACATTGCAAGGCTACTATGGTGGTATGTATGTGTCAAACTTCAACCGCTTTGGTAAATTGTACCGTGTGATGATGCAAGCAACACCAGAGTCGCGTGTATCTCCTGAAACACTTAATAGCATTAAGATACGTAATGGTGCAGAGATGGCTCCTATCTCTAACTTTGTGAAATTAACAAAGGTTTATGGTCCTGACTTGTTGAACCGTTTCAATATGTTCCAAACAATTGCTGTTAATGGTACTCCTAATGAAGGTTATTCATCGGGTGATGCTATTGCTGCTATTGAACGCGTGGCAGCTGAAACACTTCCACAAGGTTATGGTATTGAGTACTCAGGTATGACTCGTGAAGAAAAGAGCTCATCAGGTAGCGCTACAGCTATTATCTTCGGATTGTGTCTATTGTTTGTTTACCTATTGTTGAGTGCTCAATATGAAAGTTACATTCTTCCGATGGCAGTAATTCTTTCTATTCCATTCGGATTGATGGGTACATTTATCTTTGCATGGATGTTTGATATCAACAATAATATTTATTTGCAGATTGCATTGATTATGCTCATCGGTTTGTTGGCTAAGAATGCTATCTTGATTGTTGAGTTTGCCGTTGAACGCCGTCGCACAGGTATGAGCATCGTAAATGCTGCCATCGCAGGTGCAGCTGCTCGTTTGCGCCCAATCTTGATGACATCGTTGGCGTTGATCATTGGTCTTCTTCCATTGATGTTTGCATCAGGCGTAGGAGCTAATGGTAACAATGCTCTTGGTACTGGTTCTATCGGTGGTATGTTAATCGGTATGATATTCCAAGTATTGATAGTGCCTGCATTGTTTGTGGTATTCCAAACTATTCAAGAGAAATTCACTCCTCTCAAGTGGGAAGATACAAACAATCAAGGTATCAGCTCAGAAATCGAACAATATTCACGTAAATAATAACTTAGTATTAAGATTGTCATGACAATAAAAAATATATCCCGCATAGCAGTAGTCGGACTAAGTCTGACCATGCTTTCAAGCTGTCATATTTACAATAAATTTGATATGCCTGAAGATAATGCGCTTGCACAAGAATATGTAGAAGCCAAGGCTGCAGAGGTTGACTCTGCTGCCTTTGGTAACCTTCAATGGCAACAGGTCTTTACTGATCCCATGTTGGTTGACCTCATAAATCAAGCTCTTGAAAATAACGCAAACTTGCAAAATGCCAAGTTAAATGTGGACATCGCTCATGCGCAATTGAAAGGCGCTCGTTTGAGTTATTTGCCATCAGTAGCTCTTGCTCCAAATGGCGCTGGGGTGTCATATGCTGAATCAAAATTTGCTTGGACCTATCAATTGCCAATGGCTGTGAGCTGGGAGATTGATATCTTTGGCAAACTATTGAACACGAAACGTGGCGCTAAAGCTGCTGTGCTTCAAAGCGAGGCTTATCAACAAGCTGTACGCTCGCAAATTATTGCCGGTGTAGCTAATTGCTACTATGCAATCGCTTCTCTTGAACGTCAACTTGAAGTGAGCCGTAGAACTGCCGAAAATTGGAAAGAAAGTGTTGAAGTGATGAAAAACTTGAAACTTGCAGGTCGCACAAATGAGGCAGGTGTTGTACAAAGCACTGCTAACTATTATAGCATCCTTGCTTCAATCACTGACCTTGAAGTTGCTATCAATAACGCTCACAATACAATGTCATTGTTGATGAATGTGATGCCTCAACGATGGAACATCTCTTCGACTGCAACGCTCAATGCTCCTGCAATGATGCGTGATGGAGTGCCCATGAGAGAACTTGCTGCACGCCCTGATGTTCGCGCTGCTGAACAAAGTGTTGCTGTTGCTTACTATGCTACAAATCAAGCACGCTCAGCATTCTATCCCGGCTTGTCTATTACTGCCAATGGCGGATTTACCAACTTGCTTGGCTCAATGATTGTAAGCCCTGCTGAATTCTTTGTTCAACTTGGTGGCTCATTGACTATGCCATTGTTTGCGCGTGGTGCAAATATCGCTCGCCTTGAGGCAACAAAAGCTCAACAAAAACAAGCGATGAACAATTTTGAATACTCACTTATGAGCGCAAGTGCTGAAGTGAGCAACGCGATGACTGTGTACCAAAAAAGTGAGAAAAAATCAAAATTGCTAGCTTCACAAGTCGAAAATCTTGAAAAATCAGTAGAATATACTCAAGAATTGCTATCTTTGGGAACGGCTACTTATCTTGAAGTGTTGAATGCTCAAACAAGCCTCTTGTCGGCTCAAATGTCGCAAATCTCATGTGAGCTATCAAGACAACAAGCAGTGATTAACTTGTATCAATCACTTGGAGGTGGTCGCCAATAATAGAAATAACCTAAAAACTATATAACCATGATTAGTCCGTTAGCATACGTTC
Organism: Muribaculaceae bacterium; assembly: GCA_017436845.1. Classification (GTDB taxonomy): domain Bacteria; phylum Bacteroidota; class Bacteroidia; order Bacteroidales; family Muribaculaceae; genus RGIG4079. The sequence continues at coordinate 39,877 of JAFSCJ010000005.1, read as the reverse complement.
ACCCGTCGGCAAAAATAGGCGAAAACGTTACAATCCACCCATTTGCATATATTGATGCAAATGTTGAAATCGGTGATGGCTGTGAAATTATGTCTTATACAAGCATAATTCATGGTACTCGCATGGGTAAAAACAATAAAATCTATCAAGGCTCAATAATAGGTGCTGACCCTCAGGATTTCCGTTGGAAAGGCGAGGAGACATATTGCATCATTGGCGACAATAATGTAATTCGTGAGCAGGTGATCATCAATCGCAGTATTCGCGAAGGTCAAGCTACACACATTGGCAATGATATATTTATTATGGCAGAGTCTCACATTGGGCATGACTGCAATGTGAAAGGGAAAGCTGTAATTGGTAATGGAGTGAAGATTGCCGGAGATACAGAGATTGGCGAATGTGTTATCATGTCGTCAAATGCGATGCTTCATGAAGGGTGCAAGATAGGCGATTGGGCATTGATTAAAGGCGGATGCCGTCTTGGAGGAAATGTGCCACCTTATGTAATTATTGCTCATAATCCTGCAAGCTACTATGGGATCAATGCCGTAGTGATGCGCAAAGAGGGATTTACTGAAGAACAAATTGATGATATTGCTAAGGCTTATCGTCATGTGTATCAATGTGGAACATCGGTGTTTAACGCATTGCGTCGCATTGAAGCAGATGTTCCCGACTCTCCCACACGACAATACATTCTTGACTTCATTCGCAATTGTGACCTTAAAATAGTTGCAATTCCTCAAGAACTAATATAACTCAATAAGCATAATAAACTAACTTTTCTCTAAAAGCATGCCCTCTCTTGGCATGCTTTTATTTTGCAATGTTGCCTAAAACAATTGGTTACATTCCTCTTTTGTTGTATCTTTGCAATTAGAAAATAAAAACTGAAGATTAAGATGGAAAAGAAATTTAAACGCACGTTGATTACTACTGCATTGCCTTATGCTAATGGCCCTGTTCACATCGGGCACTTAGCAGGTGTTTATGTTCCCGCTGATATTTATGCTCGCTATATGCGTCTTAAAGGCGAGGACGTGATAATGATTGGTGGTAGTGATGAACATGGTGTGCCCATTACTATAAAAGCTCGTGCTGAGGGCGTTACTCCTCAAGATATTGTTGACCGCTATCACTCAATTATCAAGGAGTCAATGGCAGGATTGGGTATTTCTTTTGATATATATTCTCGCACAACATCAGATATCCATCATGAGACCGCAAGTGAGTTTTTCCGTCATCTTTATGATAAAGGTGAGTTTGTGGAAAAAACATCTATGCAACCTTATGACGAAACTGCAGGCGAATTTCTCGCTGACCGTTATGTGATGGGTACTTGCCCACATTGTGGCAATGAACGTGCCTATGGAGACCAATGTGAGGCTTGCGGAACATCATTGAATGCAACTGATTTGATTAATCCTCGCTCTACGTTGACTGATAGCCCCATCGTGTTGAAGGAGACTAAACACTGGTTCTTGCCTCTTGATAAATGGGAGCCTGCTTTGAGTAAGTGGATTTTGGATGGACACAAGGAGTGGAAGTCAAATGTGTATGGTCAATGTAAGTCATGGATTGACCTTGGGTTGCAACCTCGTGCGGTGAGCCGCGACTTGAAATGGGGTGTGCCTGTTCCTGTAGAGGGTGCTGAAGGTAAGGTGTTGTATGTGTGGTTTGATGCTCCCATCGGATACATCTCAAACACTAAAGAGTTGCTTCCTGACACATGGCAAACATACTGGAAAGATCCGGAAACTCGCATCATAAACTTTATTGGTAAAGATAATATCGTGTTCCACTGTATCGTGTTCCCAGCGATGATGATGGCTTACGGTGATAATTTCCAATTGCCTGATAATGTGCCTGCTAATGAGTTCTTGAATCTTGAAGGTGATAAGATTTCAACTTCTCGCAATTGGGCTGTGTGGTTGCATGAGTATCTTGTTGATTTCCCAGGAAAACAAGATGTGTTGCGCTATGTGTTGACTGCTAATGCTCCAGAAACAAAAGATAATGACTTTACATGGCGTGATTTCCAAGCTCGCAATAACAACGAACTCGTTGCTGTGCTTGGTAACTTTGTTAATCGTGCTATTGTTTTGACTCACAAATATTTTGAAGGAAAAGTTCCTGCCGCTGGCGAATATACTGATGTTGACAAACAATTGTTTGCTGATATTGTCGCAGCTAAGGATTCTTTGAGTGCAAATCTTGATACATTCCACTTCCGCGAAGCATTGAAAGATGCAATGGAGATTGCTCGTTTGGGTAACCGCTATTTGCAAGAAACAGAGCCATGGAAGTTGGCTAAGACAGATATGGAACGTGTGGCAACAATCATGAATGTTGCATTGCAAATATGTGCCAATATTGCGATCGCATTTGAACCATTCTTGCCATTCATGGCTGAAAAATTGCGCCGTTTACTTGGTATGGGTGCTGCTGACTGGTCAAAACTCGGTGCATCGGATATTCTAAATGCCGGCGATGTTATCGCACCTGCTGAATTGTTGTTTGAAAAGATTGAAGATGATGCTATCGATGCTCAAATTCAACGCTTGGAACGCATCAAGGAGGAAAACAAGGTTAAGAATTTCAAAGCTGCTCCACAACAAGAGGATGTTGAGTTTGATACATTCATGAAAGCCGATTTGCGTGTGGGTACAGTATTGGAATGTAAAAAAGTTCCTAAGGCTGATAAACTATTGCAATTCTTGATTGATGATGGTATGGGTACTCGTACAATCGTTTCTGGCATTGCTAAATATTACCAACCTGAAGATTTGATCGGTAAGCAAGTTTGCTTTATTGCTAATCTTGCTCCTCGCAAATTGAAAGGAGTAGTATCGCAAGGTATGATTCTCTCGGCTGAAAATGCCGACGGCTCTCTCGTTGTAATGGGTCCGACAGCTCCTGTTGTTCCCGGTGCGCAAGTTAAGTAACGATATAATCGCTCACGATAAAGATAAGTATGCAAAATAACCACAAACCGCGTATTCTGATTATTTACACAGGAGGAACCATCGGGATGATTGAAAATCCTGAGACTCATTCTCTACAACCATTTGATTTCACGCATCTGATAGATAATGTTCCGAAAGTCAAAAAATTGGATTATGAGATTGATAATATTCAATTCAATCCTCCTATTGATTCATCGGATATGAGCCCTCGCCATTGGGTGGAGATTGCTCGACACATCGATGAGAATTATGATAAGTTTGACGGGTTTGTTGTCTTGCATGGTACCGACACAATGTCCTACACAGCATCGGCATTGTCGTTCATGCTAGAAAATCTCCATAAACCAGTAATTATCACAGGCTCACAATTGCCTATTGGCGAGGTGAGAACCGATGGCGAAGAAAATCTTATTACAGCGTTGCAAATAGCTGCTGCTACTGATATCAATGGCGAGCCTATGGTGAGAGAGGTTGCCATCTTATTTGAAGATTATCTATGGCGAGGAAACCGCTCAACAAAGATGAGTGCCGATAATTTCAACGCATTTAAGAGTAACAATTACCCCTCTTTGGCAAAGATTGGTCTCGGAATTCATTTTAATGAAGAGGCTTTGTGGCGAGTGCAGGCTAAGCGTCCGTTGAACGTTCAATATGGAATGGATCAGGCAGTAATGATCATAGACCTTAATCCTGGAATAACTGAGGGGATATTGCGCCATCAGTTAGCGACTCCAGGAGTGAAAGGTATTGTGTTGAAGACTTATGGCGCTGGTAACGCTCCAACAGAGGCGTGGTTTACAGAGGCTATCAAAGACGCTATTGATCGTGGTATTGTGATATTGAATGTAACTCAATGTGTAAATGGTGGAGTGCATGACCGTCGATACATGTCGGGTAATCAACTTGCATCAACCGGTGTGATCTCTGGGCATGACATAACAAGTGAGGCGGCGATAACCAAGATGATGTATCTTTTCGGACTTGGATTGTCAACATCAGAGGTTAGACGTTACCTTGAATGTTCGCTTTGTGGCGAAGTTTCAATATAAGATTATTGGACAAAAATAAGATAAAAGAAAAACGCGTTCTATCTAGAACGCGTTTTTTTCTCCATGTATAGCATTTAATACTGTGCGAATGATAATCTTAATGTCAAGCAAGAAGGTCCAGTGCTCAATGTACCACACGTCATATTCGACACGTTTCTCCATTTGCCATAACTCCTCGGTTTGTCCTCTCCAGCCATTGGCTTGAGCCCATCCGGTAATGCCTGGTTTGATAAGGTGTCTCACCATGTATTTGTCGATTAACTGGCTATAATCCTGAGTGTGCTTTAACATGTGAGGACGAGGTCCAACGACCGACATGTCACCTAAAAAGACATTGATAAATTGAGGTAGTTCATCAATGCTTGTCTTGCGTAGGAAATTCCCGATTCTTGTTTTTCGTGGATCATCCTTTTTCGCTTGAAGTTTGTCACTCTCGGCATTCACACGCATTGTGCGGAATTTCCAGCAGTGGAAATCGCGACCACGATATCCGGTGCGTAGTTGCTTGAAAAATACCGGTCCCGGTGATGAAATCTTAATGGCAATGGCAACCGGGATAAATATAATGGGGGAGAATAGTAATACGACTGAAGAGAATATAATGTCAAATGCTCGTTTAATGAAACGATTAATGTGCTTTGAAAGTGGGTTGCGACGTAGAGTTAATACCGGTACAGAGCCCATGTTGTATAACTCAAATCCGCGACTGAGGTATTTGCTTAACTGTGGAACGTAATAGAATTGAATTACGTTGTTATCGGCAATCTTTATAACCGAACGTATAGCTTTGTTGTTTTCTCCCGATAATGTGTAGTAAATCTCATCAACTTTTTCGCGTTTGAGATATTCTTCTAGATCATCTATTGTTCCAAGATATTTATCTTTTAGATTTTCCGGACAAGAGTCATCAAAGAAACCTCCCACACGGTATCCATATCCTGCATCAGAAAGCATTTCATCATATAGGCGTTGAGCTGTCTCATTGCTCCCTATAATAATGGCTTTAATATAGTTTCTTCCTTTGCTACGGAAATATTTCAGAATTTGTCTTGAAATGCTCCACCATAAAGGTAGTGCGACAAACATCAATCCATATAAGATGAGAAATGATTTAGTGGGAATATGGGCTATTTTTAAGAAATAAAGTAACGATAGGTAGGATAGTGCATGAATTCCTACAACTTTGAATGATTGTAATAAAATAAGATCTAAGTGTAATGACCTTTTAGTATGGACGTTTAATCCCCAAATAGCAATGGGAATATACGAAATATTAAGAAGAAATAAGGCTACACGGGCATGTTCTTGTATTATGTCGGGGGAAATAAGACAAGTTGCAATAAAAACAATATTAATTACGATAAAATCGGTTAAAATTAATATTGAATTTAAATAGCGCCCATATCGACCTCTGTGGTTAGTAGTCATAAGTGTGTATTATTTCTTATCATGCCAAACGATGGAATGTTAATCCATCCCATCGTTTGGCAAAAGACATAAGTTTGCTTAATTTAGTTTGCTGTCGATAACACCGATTTTCTTTTCGATGGTTGCTAAGTCTTCTTTTATGCGTTGTATTTTGCGTTCCATTTCGCGAAGCATAGAATCTCCTGACTTAGATTTTGAGTTAAAGAATCCAAGATTGTTTTCATAGGTGTGGAGCTCATTACGCTTTTGTTCATAACTACGGAGCAGACGTTCACGTTCGCGGTATAGTTTATTTTCGTCGCCACCCATTTCGTTGATGGCATTTTCAAAGTTGGCGAAGTTAGCTTTTGTTTCTTTTAGGTCAAAGCGGTCATAAAGGTCGTTTAGAGCTTTGCGGTAAGCTTCATAAACTTTGTCTTTTTCTTTAAATGGCACATGTCCTATTTGTTGCCATTTGGTTGTTAATTCTTTGACTTGTTTTTTTACATCTTCTTTGTCTGCATCGTGAGCGATGTTTTGAAGGGTTGCGATAATCTCGTTTTTCGCGTTGAGATTAGCGTGTTCCACATTTTTGGTGCTTGAAGAATTTTTCTTTTTTTGTTCAAAGAAATAATCGCAAGCCGTAAGGAAACGTTTCCAGATGGCATCGCTGTGTTTCTTTGCAACAGCACCTATAGTCTTCCATTCTTTTTGAAGTGCAACAAGTTCATCGGATGTTTTCTTCCAATCAGTGCTGTCTTTTAGTGCTTCAGCGCGTTCACAAAGGGCAATTTTCTTTTCGAGGTTGCTGCTGAAGTCGTCTTTCATGCGTTTGAAATAGTCGGCTTTCATTGCAAAGAATTTATCGCATGTTTCGCGGAAGCGGGCAAACAATACATTGTTCATTTTCTTTGATGCAAAGCCGAGTTTCTTCCAATCCTCTTGTGCTGCAATAATGGTCTTAGTCATTTCATCCCATGCCGCATAGCTCTTGAGCGACTCGAAATCAAGGGCTTCAACACGTTCGCATATTGCGGTTTTTGCTGTTTCATTTTCTTGCTCGCGAGATTTTCTTTCTTCAAAGAATGCTTGGTATTTTTTATTGATGATAGCGGAGGCATCTTTGAAGCGTACCCATATATCTTCGCGAATTTCTTTTGCTACAGGTCCTGTTTCACGCCATTTTTCATGAAGGTCTTGCAATCTCTTGAATGCAACGATGACATCGGTTTCTTCCGCGAGCTTTTCTGCTTCGGCACATAATAGCTGTTTGATATCAAGGTTTTTCTTGAAATCATAATCGCGAAGGTCTTTGTTGATTTTTAGTTGGTCATAATAACGTTCAACTGCATCTTGATAGCTTTTCCATAATTCGCTCATTACAGTGGGAGAAACTTCTCCTATCGATTTGAATTCTTGTTGTAATTCTTTGAATTTAGGGAAAAGACGATTGACATTGTCGGTATCAGCAGCCATTTCATTGATTTCTGTTATGATTGCTGATTTGCGATCATAGTTTGCTTGGCGTGTAGCTTCTTGTTCGGCAAGTAAAGCTGCTTTTTTCTCCTTTATCTCGTTAAGAATTCCTTTAAATTTTTCTTCAAGTTCATCTGTTTTGGGGGCAAATGCAGCTTCTTCATTCCCTTTTTCAAGGAATTCCGCTTTTTCAACTTCTAATTCGGCTTTGCGTATTGAATAGAATTGCTGCTTGATTTTAGTGATTTCGTCGCGAGAGATTTCTATTGCCGGTTTTGCCGATAATTCTGTGGCAAGTTCAACAATCTGCTCTTTTGAAAGTTTTTCAGCGGCTTCGGCTGTTGTTTCTTCTGTTTGATTCACATTTAGGACTTCTGTTTGTCCTTCGTTCAAGGTTTGGTCCTTTCCTTTGATTTCAGGATTTAAGGACTGTTCACGCAATTCCATAATAAAAAGTTTTTAAGTTACATAATGTGCCTTCACGGTAATTTTACCGTATCATGTTATTTAATAGATTTCAAATTTAATAAAAAAAATGATATTAATGTAAATTTTAATGCTAAAATGCGGTTTTTGAGTAATTAATGAGTGTTTTTGGCTTTTACTCAGGGTTATAAATGAGGGTTGAACATTTTTGGGGATTAAAAATTTCTTGTGCGATGCTGACAATTTTATTAGTTGTAATTTCTCTGTATCGAGGGACAATCCTGTTGATGTCTTCATTGTGCATTTCACTCATTGCTAATGCTTGTGCTTTAGCTAAAAAAATGATTGAACCGAATGTGAAGTTTGATTCATATCTATTTATTGTCCGTGTCAACTCATATTCAGTCAATGATTCATTAGTAATAGATAACGCTTCTGAGAGCATTAATTCTTCAGCACGTTTTATGGATTCGGAATCGTTTTTTGTCAGTTTGGCATTTAGGATTAAGTGCCCTGGCTCATCACTACCGCAAATTGATGCATCAATTTCAGTAAATAGGTCGGTTCCCATTAGCAGATTGCGATAAAATCGAGATGAGCGTCCCGATGCAAGCAAATCGGTGATAATGTCGCAAGGGATGTAGTCAGGAGAATTGTATCCCGGCATTCTAAATGCTTTTACTATTGCGGTTTGTGGCACTTTCCCTGATGTGACTTTCTTTCGCTCTTCAGTTTGCTCCGGTTCAGAAGGGTAGTTACGAGGAGCTATCGAGCGAGAGGGAATATCGCTAAACCATTTTTCAACAAGGCGTTTGGTCTCCTCTATGCTTATATGTCCCGACACTGCTAAGACTGCATTGTTTGGGGCATAGTGGCTGTAAAAGAAATCCTTAACATCTTGAAGCGTTACTTTCTCGATGTGGCTGATCTCTTTCCCTATTGTTGGGAAACGATAGGGATGTTTGGCGTAAATAAGGGAACGTAATTGGTGTCCCATATCGCCATAGGGCTTGTTTAGGCACACTTCTTTGAACTCTTCTATGACGACATGGCGTTGAACCTCAAGGGGCTTTTCGTTGAATGCAAGGGCTAACATGCGGTCGCTTTCAAGCCAAAATGCAGTCTCGGCGTTGTGGGCAGGTACTACGTCATAGAAATTAGTGTAATCATTGTTGGTCCATGCATTATTCCACCCACCGGCACGTTCGATTGCTGTATCAAATTCGGGAATGTTTACAGAGCCACCAAACATCAAATGCTCAAACAGATGAGCCAATCCTGTCATTTGAGGATCTTCATCTTTTGCACCTACATTATATAAGACATTAAGTGCCACCATTGCAGTGGCACTATCGTAGTTGTGTACAACACGTAACCCATTGGGTAGTGTGAAACGATTTATTTCAATCATTTTACAATTTTTGCGCTAATGATTTTGATATCTTCTTCAGGTCGGTCTTGAGCGTTTGTTGCAACTTTTTCGATTTTTGCAACAACATCCATTCCTGAAACAATTTCACCGAATACTGTATAGTCATTATCCAAGTGAGGTGTTCCTCCTACAGTAGAATAAGCTTGGCGTTGTTCTTCAGTGAATGATGCAGGATTTTTGGCTGCCTCGGCTTCGGTTTTCGCGATAAGCTCGTTTTGAAGGCTTTGTAATCCCATTTGATCTCGATTTTTTCGCATGTTCATGATAGAATCGCGATATTGTAGGGCAAGATTGTTGAAAATGGCTTGCTTTTGTCTCATTGCAAGTTGTCCTTCCATTTGCTTTAGTTGCCCTTCGTTATATACTTTTCCTGTAACGATATAGAACTGAGAGCCAGATGATTTCTTTTCAGGGTTTACTTGGTCTCCTTGACGGGCAGCGGCAAGAGCTCCGCGCTTGTGGAAATGTTTAGGATACACGATTTCGGCATCGATTTGATATCCTGGGCCACCTGAACCTAACATTTTTCCTGCAGGGGCATTCTTTGAATCGGGGTCTCCGGCTTGAATCATAAACTCATTGATGACGCGATGGAAAAGAGTACCATTGTAGTAATTGTCATTAACAAGTTTGATGAAATTGTCGCGATGTTTTGGCGTGTCGCCATATAGTAAAACACGAATATCACCCAAAGATGTTTTAATATCTACCATTACATCGGTAGTATCGACTGTTGTCATTGTTGTATTGTTTTTAGAGTTGTTAGAATTGTCGTTTGATGTGTCTTTTGCTGATGAATTGGCATTGCATGAAGCCAATGAGCAAAGTAAAGCTGTTAATAAAAATAATGTTTTGCGCATGATTTCAAATTCCTTTAGGATATAAACGTTTATAAATGCGACGGAAATTATCATCGCTTGAATTTAATTCTTCAATTCGCTCGGTGTAATCAGCGCCCCAAATGCTTTGCAATAGGTCACCGATGTAACGATGTTCGCGGTCCTTTTCAATTGCCGATGCTATCAATCGGTTAATTGCCAGACTAAATTTTTCGCGGTCGATAGCTGTTAAATAGCGGGCAGCACTGACAAGAAATTGCCCGTTTTTATCAACAGTTATCATATTGTCAACTAAATCATCAATAATTTCATAACATGAATTGATGTGATTGGCAATATATTCATATGTGAGGAGACCATCTGGGTCTTTGCTCAGTATCTTCTTTAAATTTTCATCCATGATTTGTAGAAAATAATGAATTTTATTACGACAAAGATAATGCAACGAAAATTTATAAGCAAGATAAAAGCGTTTTTCCGAAGATTTAATTCAATATTTGGATAATTAAAAAGCTATTTCGATATTTGCGTAGAGATTAATCAAGTAGTACATAAATGGAACTTAAAAAAGAAAATATCGATTGGGTGTGGGTTGATCTTGATGACACTATTTGGGATTTCAAGTCAAACTCGTGGGAGGCATTGGCTCATGTGTATGAATATGCTGGATTAGGAGTGGCTTTTGGCGATGTTGATACATGGCGCAATACCTATCAAGAAAACAACCATCGACTATGGTTGCTCTATAATGCAGGGAAGATAACAAAAGAATTTCTCATGGTTGAACGGTTTCGTAAGGTACTCGTCGATGCAGGATATGATAATAATGAGGCAATAAAAATGAGTGCGAAGTTAAGTGATGTGTATCTTGATAAGTTGGCGTCATTAAAGACTCTTGTTCCTGGAGCTCGTGAACTGTTGGACTATCTGAAATCTCAAGGATATAAAATAGGGGTTATAAGTAACGGATTTTACGAGGTGCAATACCGAAAAATGAAATCAAGTGATATCGTAGATTATTTTGATGCGGTGGTATTGAGTGATGATATAGGAGTAAATAAGCCTGACAAGCGTATCTTTGACTATGCTTTGCAGAAAAGTAATGTTGAGGCAGAATGCACACTAATAATAGGAGATAATCCCGACACGGATATTGCCGGAGCAGTGGGTGCCGGTTGGCGTGCAATTTATTTTAATCGCAATGGAGAATGTGCTACTCTAAATGATGTTGATGCAATAGAGGTGTTTAACTTGACTGAGATTTGTGACATTTTATAATGTCGTAATTCCAAAAATGAGAATAAATAGTGTCCAAATGTGAGTTTTGTGAGAAAAAATGGCGTTGATGTTGTGGCTATTTGAAAAAAAAGTACGATATTTGCAGTTGCAAATTTTGAGCGTGGGGGGATGTGCCCTTAATAGCTTGCATATCAACGATATTAATAATTAATAATTAAAATATATAACAATGACTAAAGCTGATATTGTAAACGAGATTTCAAAAACAACAGGCATCGAAAAAGCTAATGTTCTTGAAACTATCGAAAAATTTATGGAGATTGTAAAAGATTCACTTGCAAATGGTGAAAATGTTTACCTAAGAGGATTCGGTAGCTTTATTGTGAAAACTCGTTCAGAAAAAACTGCACGCAACATCTCTAAAAACACAACAATCATTATTCCTGCACACAAAATTCCGGCATTCAAGCCTGCGAAAGTGTTCATGGAAGATGTAAAATAATACGCGAGAACATTTAAATATCGCACAATTAGAGAGAATCAACCCAATTACTAATTATAAAAGCGTAACAAAATGCCAAGCGGAAAGAAAAGAAAAGGCCACAAGATGGCTACTCACAAGCGCAAAAAACGCCTAAGAAAGAATCGTCATAAGAAGAAATAATCTTCGATTTAGTTGACAGAACTTTCGACTAAACGCTATACGAAGAACAAACTTGATGTGGCTTTTCTCCCATTAAAGTTTGTTCTTTGTGTATTAAATGTATTCTAAGAGATGAAAAGTGAACTCATAGTAGATGTACAACCCACCGAGGTGTCAATCGCTTTGGTGGAAGATTCCCGATTAGTTTCTTTGCAGAAAGAATCGCGGAATGTTTCCTATGCTGTGGGCGACATTTATTTGGCAAAGGTAAAGAAACTGATGCCGGGTTTAAATGCCGCTTTTGTCAACGTGGGGTATGAGAAAGACGCTTTTCTTCATTACTTAGATCTTGGTTCCCAATACTCTTCCTATTCATCTTTTCTTAAACAGGTTTTAGAGGATAAAAAACGAGTACCTTCGTTGTCAAAAATGAAACTGCTTCCTGATATTGACAAGCATGGAACAGTGGCAGAGACTCTAACTCCAGGACAGGAATTGATGGTTCAAATTGTCAAAGAGCCTATATCCTCAAAAGGACCACGACTCACAACCGAAATAACATTTACCGGTCGATATTTGGTGCTAATCCCATTTTGTGATAAAATCTCTATCTCACAAAAAATTAAATCGACAGAGGAAAAATTGCGATTGCGTCAATTAATAGGTAGTATAAAGCCTAAAAATTTCGGCGTAATAGTGCGCACATCAGCCGAAGGTAAACGTGTGGCTGAACTTAATCATGAATTGAAAACACTTTTGAAATGCTGGGAGGATGCAATCGCTAAGGCACAACGTGTGGATGCTCCTTCTCTCATTTTTGAAGAGGAAAGTCGCATTGTGGGCGTGTTGAGGGACATTTTTAGCCCTACTTTTGAGAATATCTATGTTAATGATGCTGATATTTATAGTCAGATATCAAAGTATGTAAATCTCATTGCTCCTGAACGACAAGAGATAGTTCAGCTATATGATAAAGATGAGCCGATTTTCGATCATTTCAATATAACAAGGCAGATAAAGTCCTCATTTGGGAAAATCGTCTCTTTTAAATCAGGTGCATATATTATTATTGAGCACACAGAAGCTCTACATGTGATAGATGTAAATTCCGGAAATAGAGCAAAAGCCGGAAATGATCAAGAAAGTAATGCCCTGGAAGTTAACCTGCGTGCAGCCGATGAAATTGCACGACAATTGCGATTGCGTGACATGGGCGGAATTATTGTGGTTGACTTTATTGATATGAATAAAGCTGAACACCGTCAAACGCTTTATGAGCACATGAGGACAATTATGGCAAATGACCGCGCACGTCACAATATATTGCCATTGAGTAAATTCGGACTGATGCAGATTACTCGTCAGCGTGTGCGCCCTGCTCTTGACATTGTAACCACAGAAGCCTGTCCGTCATGTTTCGGTAAAGGCGAGGTGCAACCATCGTTGTTATTTACCGATGTGTTGAGAGAAAAGATTGACTATCTGATTAATTCACTGAAGGAGAGAAACTTTATTGTATATGTGCATCCGTTTATTGATGCCTATTTGAAGAAAGGCCTATTTTCAGAGTATGTGCGTTGGCGCATGAAGATGGGATTTAAGTTCCGTATCTTGCCTGACCAATCGCTTGCATATTTACAATATAGAGTGTTGGATAAAAAACGCAATGAGATAGATCTCCAAGAAGAGAAGGACATGAACTCTTCGTCATCTAAAAATAGAGCAAAAACCAAGAATCGAAATGATGAGGAATAGGCGTTGGTGCCATCCTCTTTACTCTAAGTAAGGACTCATGAAACATAAACGGCGACATCTTTTGATGTCGCCGTTTATTTATGATGTAAATAGTGTTATTATTCAGCTGTTGCCAATGGAGATGGTGTGTTAAATACGCGTGCACCAAGTTCTTGGTCAAGCATATAAAGTCCCATTCCATTATCTCCAATTAGAGTAAATTTGTCAATTAGTTCTTGTGCGCTTTCTTCTTCTTCTACTTGCTCTGAGATGAACCAGTTTAATCGATCACGAGTTGCATAATCGTGTTCACTTTCAGCAAGAGCATAGATACTGTTTATGAGCGCAGTTACTCTCTGCTCATGAGCAAGCGTTGCTTTGAATGCGTCAAGAGGAGTAGCCCATTCTGTTTCTACTGCATCAATGGGTTTAAGAATGACTCTGCCCCCACGAGCATTTACATAGTTCATGAAGATTTCGGCATGAGCTTGTTCTTCCTTAAATTGGATTTTAAACCAGTTGGCTATACCGCTATGACCTTGTGCATCAAAGTTTGTTGCCATTGAAAGGTAAAGATAAGCTGACCATAATTCAGCATTAATCTGCGCATTGATTGCGTCTTCAATAGTTTTACTTAACATAGTCTATGATCTTTTAGTTGTTTTTACAAATGTAGTAATAATTCTTAAACTTGTGTATCGGATAAATCATTTTTTTTAATTCCATAAAGCGATAATCACCTCTATAATAAAATAGATGCAGATTACGAGTTTCAGAAATGTGCCACAAAGAAATCCAATCAATGAACCAATACCCGATTTGAGTGCTGTCGTTGTGTCTTTTTTTCCCATCAATTCACCAATGAATGCTCCTAAAAACGGACCTGCAATAATTCCCCAGGGGAGAATGAACATCCCTAATAGAGTACCAATAATACATCCCCAATAGCCCCATTTTGTGCCACCAAAAATCTTGGAGCCAATTGATGGTACAATGTAGTCGAGAGCTATAGACAATGCAACAATAATGCCCCAAATAATTAATGATGAGGTTGAAAATTGGATGCAGTCACTGAAATGAAAACATAGCATACCCACATAAGCTATGGGGGTTCCGGGAATTACTGGAATTACACATCCTGCAATTCCTGTTATGAGGCAAAGTATGCCAAGAGTCAAAAGTAAATATTCCATAATGTTACAAAGATAATGTTTTTGATGCGTAAATTGCAATGTTGATAGGAAAAAGCAACCGGGAATAACATCACTGTCGGTCCCGGTTGCCAAATTATGAGAATAAGTTAAGATTATTTCTTTTTGCAACAACGACGTGGCTTCTTTTCAGGAGCAGGCTCAGTTGTGACCACTTCGTCGTTAATTTCTACTGCTTTTGCTTTCTTTGCTTTGGGTGCTGCTTTCTTTGCTTTGGGCTTAGATTCTTCTGCAATTGCAGCCTTAGCGGCTTCACGCAACAGATGTTCTTCGTTGAAGTGCTCAATGTTTTTGCGCATTGATTCAACCTCTTTGGTTAAAGTACCTATTTCGCGAGCTTGGTTTCTGATTGTGGTGAGCAATGCATCCAATTCTTCATTTTCGATTGACAATGGATATTGTTCCTCAACGCGTACGATGAAATCAGCAAGAGCGTTCATATAGTTGGTAAATGCTTGGAATGGAGTTTCGTAGGGACTGAAATGAGAGTGAACAGCTCCATCGGCAAGGTGTTTTGTACACATGTAGAAGAAGTGGTCACTTGCTTGCAAGTAATACCAGTCTTGTTTTAGGCGACGGTCATCGCACAAACGTACACGTTCTGCTACTGAATAAAGTTTTTGGAATGCTTCGTTTTGAAGTTTGTTCCCTAACCATGCTGATGTGTCGCGAGCTTCGTCTGCCCAAGAGATTGGGTGCATAACGCTCAAATTATCCACTGGTTTAAGTTTAGAAATAGCTTCTGACGGAGTCCAGAAATCAATTCCCTTTTCAGCGGCAAAGCGTGGTAGTGCTTCAAGGAATTGGAAGATACCGGTTTCGCGAGATTGCATTTCTCCAAAAGTTTCAAGGTTGAGGAACAAGTTTATGATTTGTTCTTCAGTTGGAGTTGATGCAATCCAATCGATATATTTGTCGGCTGTTAGTGGGTATGATTCCCATTCAGTGTTGCTGAAACGGAATGCAATATCATCCGACAGTTTAGAGTTTTTTAGCAACATTTTGAGTTTAGGCGCTGATGCGGCTGAGTATACATAGTTAGGCGATTTCCATCCGAGGATGTGTTTTGCGCCTTCCGTGATGACTCCTTTGTATCCCATATTTAGAATTTGAGGAGCAAGGTCATCGCAATAAATCAACTCAGTGTTTCGAAGTACTTTGGGTTGAACTCCAAATAGTTGGTGAATTTTTTCTCCGTGTGCTTTTACTTGTGCTGCAAATTCCTCCGCATCTATCAATGAAGATAGAGAGTGAGCATAAGTTTCAGCGAGGAATTCAACTTTTCCTGTGTCGGCAAGTTTCTTCAATACATCAATAAACTCAGGGACATATTGTTCGCATTGTTCAAGGGCTACGCCTGTGATTGAAATCGCGCAACGGAATTTACCTTTGCTCTCTTCAATCATGCGCAATAAACTTTCGGCTGCGGGGATGTAGCTGCGTTGAGCTATGCGAGTGATGATATCGTCATTAGCAAAATCATCGTAGTAATAGTGGTCGTTACCTATATCAAAGAAACGGTATCTTTTTAACCTGAATGGTTGATGTATCTGGAAATAAAAACATATAGCTTTCATGAGCTTGATATTTTAATTGTTATCTATTTAAATGAGTTATTTTAATTGCGGTTTAACACCTTATTATATATAGCTATTACTTTAGCTCCGGCTTTGTCCCATGTAATGCGGTTTACTTCATCAAGTCCATCTTCTCGCAATTGAGTGTACATTGCAGGGTAGGTGATGATGGAGTAAATGGCATCGGCCATAGCGTCAATATCCCAGTAGTCTGTCTTTATGACATTATCAAGGATTTCGGCACAGCCTGATTGTTTAGAGATGATTGAGGGAACACCCATCTGCATAGCTTCAAGTGGAGAAATACCAAAAGGTTCTGACACTGATGGCATGATATATACATCAGAAGCTTTAAGCATTTCATATACTTGTTTCCCCTTTTGAAAACCGGGGAAATGGAAACGATCAGAGATGCCTCTCTCAGCGGCAAGTAAAATCATTTTATCCATCATGTCTCCGCTGCCTGCCATTACAAAACGTACGTTGTGATTGTTCTTGAGAACTTTAGCGGCTGCTTCAACGAAGTATTCAGGCCCTTTTTGCATGGTGATGCGACCAAGGAATGTAACCACTTTCTCTTTGGGCTTGTTGGCTTGAACATTTAATAGTTCTTCGCTTAGTGGCTCAACAGCGTTGTGAACAGTTGTCACTTTCGCCGGATCAATGCCATATTTTTCAATAACGGTTTGACGGGTTAAGTTACTTACTGTTATAATGTGGTCGGCATGAATCATACCATCACGCTCGATGTTGAACACCGTAGGGTTAACGTTCCCACGAGAGCGGTCAAAGTCTGTTGCATGAACGTGTATGACAAGAGGTTTTCCGGTAACTTGTTTAGCGTGAATACCGGCAGGGTAAGTTAACCAGTCGTGAGAGTGAATAATATCAAACTCTTCGGTGCGAGCGATTACTCCGGCACAAATTGAATAGTTGTTAATCTCTTCAAGGAGATTGTCGGGGTAACGTCCTGAGAACTCAATGCAACCAAGGTCATTGGTGCGCATATAGTTGAAATCGGCATATATATTGGAACGCAATTTATAGTATAAATCGGGATCCATTAGATGCCCTATGCGATTTTCTACATATTCACGATTTACATCTCTCCAAGCGATGGGAACTTGTGATGTGCCAATAATTTTGGCAAAACTTCTTTCTTCATCGCCATGAGGCTTGGGAATAACAAATGTGATATCCATGTCGCCACATTCCCACATTCCCTTTGTGAGACCATAGCTGGCGGTTCCGAGACCTCCGAGGATATGTGGTGGGAATTCCCACCCAAACATTAATGCTTTCATAGATAATGTGGCTACATGTTAAATTTTTTGAGTGTGCGTAATGTGCGCAATACTTCGGCAACGTTTGTTGCGTGGCTTATTGCTCCTCGACCGGTAAATGGAGGGTTGCCATCGTATAGTTGAGACAGAGAGCCGATACAACCTTGCGACATTTCATCTTCAAAGCCGATGAGCATGCGGTCGATGTATGAAACTCCGCTCATTCCGAATACCCGTAGATAGGCATCGGCATAGAATCCCATTAACCATGGACGTGCTGGACCTTGATGTAATGCTAATTCGCGTTCTTCGGGTGAGCCCAAATAGAATGGGCGATAACCATAGCTCTTTGGCGATAGTGTGCGCAATCCTTTAGGAGTAAGTAGTTCACGAGTAACAACATCAAGTACACCTTTTCGTTGACGTCGGTCAAGAGGAGAATAGTCAAGACCTATCGCTACTGCCATGTTGGGACGCACAGAAGGATCAGCATAAGAGCCGTTTACATAGTCATAAAGGTATCCGTAGTCGTTGAGGAATGTGTCAACAAATGAATGTTTCATTAATTCGGCATATTCAAGCCATTTCTCACGGTCCTTTTCGAAATTTTTGTTATTCTCAGCAAGTGTTGCTCCAAACATTAGTGCATTGTACCATAGTGCATTAAACTCAACGAGGTAGCCGGTGCGTGGTATTACCGGATGCCCATGTAGTGTCGAGTTCATCCAAGAAACAGGATTAGATGAGCCTATTGTTGAGATGAGTCCATTCTCTTCAACGCGCAAGTTGGGGTGGCCACCTTCTATTATGTAATTAATGATTTGAGAGATGAATTGCATATAACGAGTGCGAGCCTCATCGGTATTAATCATTTTGGCGTATTGTTGTATTGCCCAAATAGCCCATAATGGAATGTCGGGAAGGTCTATGCCACTGATACGTCGGCTAAGTTCGCCGGTTTTCATGTAGTGGATAAGCTCTTTAGACGCAGTCTCCATGATGCTTTCAAAATCGGCTTTATGGTCAATCGCAAGTGTGGCACCCGGAAGAGACATGAATGTGTTTCGAGCAAGTACTACTCCCCAAGGATAACCTGAGATGATGAAATCTCCATCTTGATCTTTAAGGTAGCATTGTTTTGCCGCATTCTTAAGACAGTTGTAGAAACTTGTGCGACGAGTGCGGTCGGCAATTTCAAGTTCATACATCTTATTAAGAGCTCGTGGTGAAACTTCAGAAATACCGGCAGAGAAAATGATTGATTCCCCTTTTTTGATGGGAATTTCAAAATATCCGGGAACCCAAAGATCCTCAGTGTAGGGGATGCCTCTTTCAAGGTCTTTTATGTATTCAATGCCTTTATACCAATGTGGATCGTAAACCCAATTTGGCTTACGGCTCATTTGCATATATAATGTAGGGTAGCCTTGATATAGGCAACATGAAATTCCATTAGGAACATCAGTACATTCTTTATTGAGATTCTGGTTCTCCATGCACAATTCGCTTGCATTGCGAAAAGCAAGGAATGGACGGAATTGTAATGTCGTTGGAGAATGGGCTTCAACAAGTGTATAACGGATTAAGATGCGATTCTCATGAGAAATGAAGATTTTCTCTTTAGTAAGAATTACACCGCCCACACGATAGGTTGTGCGTGGAACACTTTCGCAATCAAATTCACGTATGTATTTATGTCCATTAGGGCTATACACCCCACCGCTATAGCGGTGCAACCCCAGATTAAATGACGCACCATGTTGTATCACTGACTCGTCAAGCGATGATAGCATAATGTG
Organism: Muribaculaceae bacterium; assembly: GCA_017436845.1. Taxonomy (GTDB): domain Bacteria; phylum Bacteroidota; class Bacteroidia; order Bacteroidales; family Muribaculaceae; genus RGIG4079. The sequence goes on along the minus strand of JAFSCJ010000005.1, from coordinate 20,793 downwards.
TGGCTTATTGTCCATTTCCGGAATGGGAATAACCAATAACCCATGTTGCTTGCGAGTGTTACATCCGACGATTGATGTACAATGATAAGCGCCTGACTGATTTGTGCGGAGCATCTCTTTTGGCAGAGATTGCTCAAGGTTTATCATGAGGTTTTTATCAAATTTAAGATAACTCATTATGTTTATTAGGTTATAATTTTATGTTTCAGGTATATAGTATTTAGTTTTACGAATATCGTGTTTATTTTGGAATTCAACAAATTTTTGCTAAAAAAACAGATAGAATTAACTTTTTTAGCAAAAAATAACATATTATCTTCTGCGAAATATGTTGCTGAGAGCAATCTTAAAATCATTCCACATGCTGTTTACCGGAGTGATAATTGGGCGGAATGGGACATCTTTTTGGGGGATAAAGATTTTTAATCCTTTGTGATGGCACTCTATTGAAATTGTATCGGGCATGATTAATGGCTCGCCATCAAGGTGTGCGGGCCCTTCGTTTGTACGGGTTATTACGACTGATGGCGTTCTGAATGTGTGTATCAGTGTATTTCGGTCAAGGTAACCGGTGAATAGGTCAACTCCCACCATTGCTGTATCTAATGGTGTGCCGGAATGGACGATAGTAACATCAATTAGCCCGTCGGTGATGCTTGCGCGAGGTGCTATATAAGCATTATTGCCATATTGAGATGCATTACAGCAAGCAACAATAAATGCTTTTTCTGTAAATGTTTTCCCATTGGCGCTGATGGTGTATTCTTGAGGGGTATAGTTTAGGAATTCGGAAATGGCGCTTTTTACATACATGAATTTGCCCCGCTTGTTTTGCTTTGCAAATTTTTCACTTACTGTAGCGTCAAAGCCAACACCAAATGTGCAGAAAAACGGGCGCTCGTTTACGGAGCAATAGTCGCAGTCAATGATATTGTTTTCGGCTATTACATTAAGAGATTGTATCGGGTCAATAGGGATGTTGAGGTGTCGGGCAAGTCCATTGCCTGAGCCTGCCGGAATAATACCGAGGGCGACGTTGCTATCGCATAGTGCAGCGGCTGTTTCGTTGATTGTCCCATCTCCGCCGGCTGCAAGTACAGCATGGTAATTTTGTTCAATAGCTTTTTTTGCAAGTCGAGTTGCATCTCCTCGGCCTGTGGTATAAACTACATCTATATCATATCCAATCTTAGACAAAAAATTAGTTGCAAACTCAGTGAGCCCACGTTTGCTTCCTGTCCCGGAAATGGGATTGATAATTAACATTATGTGCCGATTTCTTTTCTCCATTAAATAGCTATGTTGTTACAAAGATACAAATAAAACTTGTTTCAAAAATAATATAAAAGAGGATTTTGGCTTATTCATTTGATGAAGATTAGGTTTTTTGATCGATGAGTGCAATAATCATAAACCAGATGCGTTTAAAATATTGATGAAATATATCAAATACATATTGTTATTGTTTGTCGCGTGTGGATTTCTGTCGACAAGTGCAGCAAAATTGAACGATAAATTGTTAAATCGTCCGTATGCCGATATGCGCAAATGGCATCTTGGGTTCTCTGTGGGTACACACACACAAGATTTGAGTTTCAATCATAATGGTTTTGTAACAGAAAATGGGGAAACATGGTTCATGGAACAGCCTTCTTTTTCTCCTGGATTTAATGTTACAGGTCTTGCCGAAGTGAGATTAAACGATTATTTCAGTGTGAGATTTAGCCCCGGGATGTATTTTGGGAACAAGGTCGTGAAGATGTATGATACAACCAATGGCGTTGAAGAGCAACAAAATATAAAGACCTCTTATGTTGTGTTGCCAGTTGATGTGAAATTTGCCGGACAGCGTTATCGTAATGCTCGTCCATATGTGATTGGTGGTGCGATGGCCGCATTTGATGTGGCAAAAAAACGCAGTGATTTTTTGAAATTAAAAACAACCGATTTTTATTTGACGTTGGGGTTTGGATGTGATTTTTATTTGCCTTATTTTAAGCTTATTCCTGAAATAAAATTTTGTTTTGGATTTGCTGATATATTGGAACATGATCGTCCCGATTTATCAGAGGAGCCTGAAAAGATGAAATATACGCAATCATTGAAAAAGGTTACATCTCAAATGGTTGTAGTGTCATTCTATTTTGAATAAAGTTGTAATGATAAAAAAAATTAAATATACATTATTGACTTTGATTGTCGCATTATTGCTTATACCGAAGATAGCAAAGGCGCAGTCTGATGCTCAGTTTTCTCAACATTTTGAGGTCCCTGCATATTATAATGCAGGAGCGACAGGAATGAGTGACTTTATTCGCATACGTGGAGGCTCTCGTATTCAATGGGTAGGTATTCCCAAAGCACCAAGAACATTTTTGGCTGTAGCTGATATGCCATTGAAGTTATTGGGGAAACGTTTCGGGGTGGGACTCATCATGCAACAGGAAAGTTTGGGCCTTTATAAAAATATGACATTGGGTGCTCAAATGAGTTATAAGATTAAATTGTTTGGCGGAACATTGTCAGCAGGTTTACAACTTGGATTTGTCGATGAGTCGTTTAAAGGTTCTGATGTCTTTCTCCCTGATGATGATGACTACCATGAAGGGAATGATGATGCTATTCCTACAACCGATATTAGAGGGACTGCTTTTGATTTGGGGCTCGGAGTGTTTTATACTCATAAATATTTTTGGGCGGGAGCATCAGTTACTCATCTGACATCTCCAACAATAACAATGAATGCAGAATCGGGAGAGGGAGGAGAAGAAAAAAATTATGAATTTCAGATTGGACGCATACTATATTTTATGGCGGGTAGCAATATTCCGTTAAAAAATACGTTATTTGAAATAATGCCGTCGATAATGGTTAAGAGTGATTTGACATTTACTACGGCAGAGATAACAGGACGTGTGCGTTATAATAAATTCCTATCAGCAGGACTTGGTTATCGTTACAATGATGCTGTAACAATAATGGTGGGAGCTGAATATAAGAATTTTTTCTTAGGTTATAGTTATGATTATCACACATCGGAAATATCAAAGGCGAGCAGTGGTAGCCATGAAATACTTGCCGGATATAAGTTGAAACTTGATTTGTCAGAAAAAAACAAAAATAAACACAAGAGTATTCGCATAATGTAATATGAAGAAAGTAACTGTATATCTTTTTACATTTGTAATCTCAGCATTCATGGTTTCATGTGCGTTGAGTAGCAAAAGTAGTTCAGCCGGAGGAGAAGTAACCGGCGTTGGAGCGACAGCATGGGGCGAGCCCACTCCCTATGGAATGGTGCTTGTGTCTCGTGGATCAATGGAAGTTGGCCCACAAAAAGCTGATAGCTTGTGGAATCTTCGTGCCGATGCACGTGGAATATCAGTTGATGGTTTTTGGATGGATGAAACAGAAATCACAAATTCAAAATACAAGCAGTTTGTATTTTGGGTGCGCGATTCCATAATTCGTGAACGTCTTGCTGATCCTGCTTTTGGTGGTGATGAAGAATTCAAGATTGAAGAGGATAAAGAGGGTAATCCTATTAAACCTCATTTGAATTGGGATAAAGCAATACCTTGGCGCAATCCTAATGAAGATGAGGCTCGTGCCATTGAAAGTATGTATCGAGTAAATCCTATAACAGGAGTGAAAGAACTTGATCCCACTCAATTGAACTATCGCTATGAAATTTATAATCACACTGAGGCTGCTAAGCGTAAACATCGTCTTGATCCCACTCGTCGTGAATATAATACAGACAAACCGGTTCCGACCGATGTGCCCATCATATCTAAGGATACAGCCTATGTAAATGAAGAGGGGATAATCATTCGTGAAACAATAACTCGTGGATTAACAGGTGATTATGACTTTTTGAATACGTATATTGTAAATGTTTATCCCGATACAACGGCATGGATTAACGACTTTGAAAATGCCTATAATGAGCCATACGTTAGATTGTATTTCTCTCATGGTGGTTATAACGAATATCCTGTTGTGGGGGTAAGTTGGGAACAAGCATCGGCATTTGCAAATTGGCGCACTGACTATCTTCGTCGTGCAATAGGTCGTGAAGGTGTATATGTAGAGCCTTACCGTTTGCCAACTGAAGCAGAGTGGGAATATGCTGCCCGTGCAGGCGTAAATGAAAATATGTATCCGTGGGAAGGAGATCTCCCATTGACTGAAGATAAGGGCTGTTTCTATGCCAATTTTAAACCAAATGAAGGTAACTATATTAAAGATGGTCAATTGATTACATCACAAGTAGGGACATATTCTCCAAATGATTTTGGTTTGTATGATATGGCAGGGAATGTGAGCGAATGGACTTCTACTGCTTATACCGAGAGTGTAGGTAAATTGACAAACGACCTTAATCCGGAATATCGCTATAATGCTGCTAAGGAAGATCCTTATAAGATGAAACGCAAAATTGTGCGTGGTGGCTCATGGAAAGATGTGGCTCACAATATCCGTAGCGATATACGCATGTGGGAATATCAAAATGAGCAACGCTCCTATATAGGTTTCCGTTGTGTGCGCACTCAAATAGGTTTTGCTCGTGGACAAAAAGCAAAGAAATAATAAACAATCACGATAACTAAACATTCTCCTTTTGAAAAATGGGAAAGATAAAAAGATATAAAAACAGTATTGAACGTTTCCTCTCAGGAGAGAGTGGACAGCGATTCTTTAACTTTGCATATAGTATAGGTGCGGCAGTCGTAATCTGGGGTGCGCTTTTCAAAATCCTACACTTGCCGGGTGGTAATACATTGTTGTCAATTGGTATGGGTACTGAGGTATTGATGTTTATCTTAACTGCCTTTGACCGCCCACCAAAAGATTATAATTGGGAAGAAGTATTCCCGGTATTGGCATCGAAAAATCCCGAAGATCGTCCCGAATTTAATGGCGGTGGCGGTATCGTTATCGGTGGTAGCGGAGCATCAGGGAATATTACCGTAACAGGAGAGCAGGCACGCAGTGCTGCAGGTATCCCTTCAAATATTAATCTTAGCGAAGATGATACTAAATCATTGTCAGAAAGTATTGCGAAAATGGCCGCAGCCTCTGATCAATTGTCAAAAATGGCTGAGTTGACTACTGCAACACAACAATACCTTTCTCAAATGGCTGCCATTTCGGCAGAAATGCAACAATTGAGAGAAACGACAGAAGCATTAAATCAAGTTTCTGATGTGTTGTTGCAATCATATCGTGCAATTACTGAAAATTCTGAAAATATTACTCGCAGTTCAACAGGATATGTTGAGCAAATGCAAGATCTCAACCGCAATATTGGCGGCTTGAATACAATCTACGAAATTCAGCTTAAGAGTGTGTCATCTCAACTTGACTCAATCGATCGCGTAAATCGTGGCATTAAAGATATTCGTGATATGTATGAAAAGAGCTCGGCTCAAAGTGCACGTTATTGCGAAGAAACAGAAAAGATGGCTCGTTATATGCAACAGTTGAACTCGGTATATGAGAAAATGATTACGGCAATGACTATCAACATGTATCGTCCTATGATGGGAGGCGATATGCCAGGAGTTGCCGGGATGCAACCTGATGCAGATAAAGCACAACCCAATAATTAATAATTTCTCGAACCCGATTAATTATATCTGATGGGATCTAATAGTACAAAGCTTTCACCAAGGCAGAAGATGATAAACTTGATGTATATCGTCCTCACCGCGATGCTTGCTCTGAATGTTTCAAGTGATGTTCTCGATGGCTTTACTCAAGTAGAGGATGGACTAAATCAATCAAATGAAACAGTGGCGCAACGAAATGAGGATATATATCGCCGTTTGGAAGTATTTAATGAACAAAATCCTGAAAAGGGAGCTGTGTGGTATAATAAAGCAACGGAAGTGCGTCGTGCTACACAAAAATTATATGATTTTGTCGATTCATTGAAATTAGCAATTGTAATTAAAGCCGATGGCGATGATGCTGATGTCTCAGAAATAGTACATCGTGATGACCTTGAAGCTGCGTCGGTAATAATGTTGTCTCCGACAAATAATCAAGGAGAGAAATTGCGCAAATCGATAGATGGATATCGTGAGTATATTTCTGAGTTAATGACTGACTCAGTGAAACGCATGACAGTTGAACAAGCGTTATCGACAGAGTCTGTAAATAAGTCGGGAACTATAGGTGCTCAAAAATGGGAGGAAGCAAAATTTGAGAGCCAACCGGTTGTTGCGGCAGTAACTCTTCTTGCTCAGTTGCAAAGTGATATACGATATGCCGAAGGGGAAGCCCTTTCAACATTGCTTTCTAATGTGGATGCGCGAGATGTGCGTGTAAACGAATTGAACGCATTTGTTATTCCTCAATCTCGATTTGTGATGAGAGGTAGTAAGTACTCGGCAAATATTGTTCTTGCCGCGGTTGATACTACGCAGCGTCCGCTTGTAGTAATTAATGGCGAACAATTAGATAACGACAGAGGTTTGTATGAGTTTATTGCAGGCAAAACAGGAACATTTGATTATACCGGATATTTGGAAGTCCCTCATGGTGATGGCTCGATGACAAAACATGAATTTGCTTCATCATATACTGTAATTGAGCCTACCGCTACAGTGTCAGCTACAATGATGAATGTTCTCTATGCCGGTATTGATAACCCAATGAGTATTTCTGTTCCGGGTGTTCCGTCTAACTCTGTGAGCGCAAGTATGACCAATGGAACATTGACTCGTAGTGGTGATGCGTGGATTGCACGCCCTGCAAAGGTAGGTGCTGAAGCTGTAATCACTGTTACTGCAAATATGGATGGCCGTCAACAAACGGTTGCTACGATGAATTTCCGCGTGCGCAAGTTGCCCGATCCTTCTCCATATATTACATTTACTGATGCCAAAGGAAATCAAGAACGATATAAAGGCTCTCGCCCGTTTGCAAAAACATTGTTGTTGCAAGCATCAGGGCTTGAAGCTGCGATAGATGATGATTTGTTAAACATTCAGTTCAAGGTTTTGAGTTTTGAAACAGTATTCTTTGACTCAATGGGAAATGCAATCCCGGAAGTATCAAATGGTGCAAGTTTTTCTCAACGTCAAAAAGATTCATTCCGCCGTTTATCTCGAGGAAAACGTTTCTATATCTCTCGTGTGAAAGCAATAGGTCCTGATGGAATAGAACGTGATCTTGCTCCGATGGAGGTTATTGTCAACTAAAATTTGTAAATCGATTTCAATTTAGATATAAAATGAAACAACTAAAAAGATATTTTATCGTTGCCATCACATTGTTGAGTGTGAGTTTATCAGCTGTGGCTCAAGATTCGTCATCAAGCACTATAATGCGTCGCGGAAAAAATGACCGAAACAAGGATAAGGAGCAACAAGGTGTGCAGATTACTGATCGCATGCAACAGTTCTATGAAGAAACACCAATGAGTGATGCCGATTTATCGTGGATGAGAGTTATCTATCGTCAACTCGATTTGACAAATGACAAGAACGCTCCGCTTTATTATCCCGAAGAGCCTACAGCTGACCAAGAAAGCATGTTTCGCATTATAATGCGTCTTCTCGCTAATAATCAAGTTGCTGCTTATGAGTATCTTGATGGACGCGAGGTGTTTACTGACCAATATCGCATCAAAGTGAAGGATATGCTTGAGCGTTTCCACATTCTTTATTCTGAAGCAAAAGGCTCAACTGAGAAGAATCCTAAATTTACTATTGAAGAAAGTGATGTCCCTGCCAATGAGGTATTGTCATATTATTTGTTAGAACGATGGGTGTTTGACTCTCGTAGCAATCGCATGAAAACAACAGTTGAGGCAATATGCCCAGTGTTGCATCGTGCAGGGGACTTCGGTGGAGAGCCTATCAAATATCCTATGTTCTGGATTAAATTTGATGTATTGCGTCCCTATTTGACTCAACAATACATCTTTGTTGATGATGATAATAATTTGCCAAAATACACCTATGATGATTTCTTCCAATTGGCAATGTATGAAGGAGATATTTACAAAACTCGCAATTTGAAGAATAAATCAATGATGCAACTTTATCCCGATCCCGATGATTTGAAGCGTGCGCAAGATAGTATTCAAAATCGTCTTGAAAAATTTGAAGATAAACTTTGGGTGCCATCTCGCGAAGAGGTAATTGCAGCTCGTGAAGCACGCGAAAAGGCTGTTGCCGGAGATACTACAAAGATTGAAGCAAGAGATGAAAAGTCTGTGAAAGAGAATACTACTTCATCACGTTCAAGTCGAGGGAAGAAGCCTGCTAAAGTGAAAGAAAAAAAGGTTAAAAACTCTTCAAATACTGCTGTACGTTCAGTTCGTCGTCGCAAATAATACAAACCTCAATCAATATACGACAAGCAAGAGAATGTATCAACGATACATTCTCTTGTCATTTTAAAGAAGAATATAATTGTCTTATTTTAGTTTGATAAAAGATTATAAAAGTATTTTATTTGTATCTTTGTGTGGATAATAAAATGATATGAAAGAGGCGGAGATAATAAAAAATATAAAAGCGAGGCTAGGTATTGAGCAATTGAATGAGATGCAGCGTCGCATGATGCGCTGTCATTCTCAATCGGTGATGTTATTGTCTCCAACAGGATCAGGCAAAACCATTGCATTTACTATTCCGGTGTTGCGCTCGCTTGATGCCCCGGCTCGACAAGTGCAAGCTGTGATAATTGCTCCATCGCGAGAGCTGGTACAGCAAATAGCATCGGTGGTGCGAACAATCGCAGTAGGCTATAAGACGGTTGCTTTTTATGGCGGACACTCTATGCTTGATGAGGTAAAGTCGTTGAGCGTTACTCCTGATATAATTGTCGCCACTCCGGGACGTTTGTTGGACCACATCAACCGCAATAATTTAAATCTCTCCTCGGTAACAACTCTTGTCCTTGATGAATATGATAAATCGCTTGAACTCGGCTTTCACGACGAAATGCGTCGTGTGGTGCGAGCTATGGGTAGTTTTCGATTGGTGATACTCACGTCGGCGACGATGTTATCAGACATGCCTGCATTTTTGCCTTTCCGCAAACCTGAGATTGTGGATTTTACGCAGTCAGATGATAACCCACGTGAACGCATGACTATTGTCAGAGTAGAAAGTGCGGTTAGAGACAAGATTGATATTGCAATTGACCTGATGCGCTCGTTGAATAATGGCAAAGTAATCATTTTTGTTAATCATCGTGAGAGCGTGGAGAGAGTTTATGATATGATGCGCAAGGTGGGGTTGCCTGTTGGTATGTATCATGGTGGATTAGAGCAGTTTGACCGTGAAAAGGCGATTGACTTGTTGAATAATGGGACGACACCCATACTTGTTTCAACTGATCTCGGCTCACGAGGATTGGATATAGATGCTGTTCAAGCTGTGGTACATTATCACTTGCCAACAAGTAAGGAAAGTTGGACTCATCGCAATGGCCGTACGGCACGCATGGGTGCTGATGGCGTTGTTTATGTTATTACTGCAGAGGGGGAGAATATTCCGGAGTATATAGAATATGATCGTAGTTATGTTCCCACAGGAAAGAGCGAAAATCCTATAACAGCCGGAGTCATAACATTGTATTTTAATGCCGGCAAGAAGGAAAAAATATCGCGCGGAGATATTGTGGGCTATTTGGTGAATAAGGGCGGTTTGGATGCCTCCAAAATCGGTAAAATTGTAGTGAAGGACCACTGCGCATTGGCTGCTATCCCTGTTGAAGATGCAAAAGCGACACTCAATGCCATTACTCCACACAAAATCAAAAACACCCGCGTCAGAGTTTCAATCCTAAGATAAAAACAAGCGGAGCGAAATTTGAAGTGAACCCCAAAGTTTTTTATCCAAACTTTGGGGTTCACTTCACTTCAAGGATGCCTTTTTTATTAGTATTTATTCCTTTTTAGAGTAGTTTTTGGAGGGCTGCATCAAAGTCAGCAGCTTCCATCATTCCTACATGGCTGTTAACTTTTCCGTCGGGAGTTACAAATAGGATAAATGGAATAGATTGAACTTGGAATGCGTTAGCTACATCGGGGCAACGATCAACATCAACAGAGATGAATTGGATTTTCCCACTATATTTTTTAGACATTTCCTCAAAGATAGGTGCAAATGCTCGACATGGGCCACACCAAGTTGCGTTAAAATCAACAACGATGGGGTAACCATATCCATTTTCAAAACTAAGATATTCATCTGCTGCGAGGTCATACACTTCGGGAGTGATGTTCTCGTTAGGAATTACTTTTTCGGCTGCTACTGTAACAATAGAGTCATTGACTGTAACTTCTTTAGTTCCTGAACCGGCACATGAAGCAAGTGTCATGATAGACACAAGTGCCAATGCTGATAATGTTGTTTTAATAAAATTCATTGTTTTATATTTTTAAGTTATTCTTTAATCCATGCGTGTTTAATCTCGGCAATGTAAATATCGTGAAGACCACCTTTTTCTGAGCCATACCAATTCTCAAGTGGCTGCTTTTCTATAAATTTGTTGGCATCCATTGAGTCTTTATACAATATTTCACAATCGAGGATTATGCGTGCTTCGTCGAAAGCAATTTGCCCGGATGGTAGTTCAATGGGGGAGAGCGTTGGCTCTTGCATTTTGTCGTAATTGCGTCCGCTTTGCGAGCCCATTAGAGCTAATGTCTTGCGCATCGAAGCAGGAAAGAATGTCAATGTGAAGCGGTTTGACTTTTCGATATATTCGTGAGTATATCTTTCGGGGCGCACATAGATTGTAACTATAGGTCGTGCCCATAGGAAACCTACTCCACCCCAACTCGCTGTCATCATATTGAAATCGCTTTTGTCGCCAGCTGTAATGAGCATCCATTCGCTACCAATCAATTTGATGAAATTGTCATTAATCTCTTCAGTTTTAATCTCTTTCATGACGTGTTGCATATTAAAAAAGGAGTATAGTGTTTCTATTGAAACGCTCTACTCCCTTTAAAAGTTTTATCTTGTTAGGATATTAGTCGCTTATGCAAGAGCGGCGTTAGTGTTGTGAACAGCTGCTGCACTTTTAGCGAATAGTTCTTTTTCTTCGTCGTTAAGGTCAAATTCAACGATTTTTTCGATACCATTGCGTCCGAGGATACAAGGAACACCGATGCAAAGATCTTTTTCGCCATATTCCCCTTCAAGAAGAGCGCTACAAGTAATCATGCGTTTTTGATCGTGGATAATAGCTGCTGCTACTTGAGCTGCAGCAGCACCTGGAGCATACCATGCCGATGTACCAAGAAGACCTGTAAGAGTAGCACCACCAACCATTGTATCAGCTGCGATTTTCTTAAGTGCTTCAGCATCGATCAATGAGCTAACAGGAATACCGCGGTAAGCTGCATAGCGAGTCAAAGGAATCATAGTAGTATCACCATGACCACCAATTACGATACCTTCGATTTCGTTTGGATTAGCGTTAAGAGATTGGCTCAAGAAATATTTGAAGCGTGCGCTGTCAAGAGCTCCACCCATACCGATGATGCGGTTTTTTGGAAGACCACTTGTTTTATGGATAAGGTAAGTCATTGTATCCATTGGGTTAGATACGCACACGATGATAGCGTTAGGAGAATATTTTAATACATTGTCTGTTACAGACTTAACAATACCTGCGTTAACACCGATAAGCTCTTCGCGAGTCATTCCCGGTTTGCGAGGAATACCAGAAGTAATTACAACAACATCAGAGTTTGCTGTTTTTTCGTAATCGTTAGTTACGCCCACCATGCGTGTGTTGAGACCAAGGATGCTTGCTGTTTGCATAATGTCCATAGTCTTACCTTCTGACAAACCTTCTTTGATGTCGATAAGAACTACTTCATCAGCGACACCTGTAGTTACCAATACATTAGCACAAGTTGCGCCTACGTTTCCGGCGCCTACGACTGTTACTTTTGACATAATAAAATTATTTTAATTGGTTATAATTTGTTTATTTACTGTTTTATTGTCTATAGCACTACAAATTTAAGCAATTATTTCTTATGCATCAATGTTTAAATAAAATTTATCTTTAAATTTTAATAATGTGAATTCATAATATCAAACTCACGTTATTTAAGTATTTTTTCTATAACCAGTGGATAATGGATGTGTTCAAGAGTATGGATGCGTGAGGCAAGCGTTGTTGCTGTATCATCAGGTTTGACCGGACAAGAATCTTGAAATATAATTTCCCCTCCATCGACCTCTTCGGTTACATAGTGAATTGTAATGCCACTTTCTTTTTCTCCGGCTGAGATTACAGCGTCGTGGACATGATGTCCCCACATTCCCGGACCTCCATGTTTAGGTAGCAAAGAAGGGTGGATGTTGATAATACGTCCTTTGTAGTTTTTAATTATAGATGGCTCTATTATACATAGGAATCCGGCAAGAACAATTAAATCGATATTGTTATCTTGTAAAAGCGAGAGAATAGCCGAACAATCTTTCCAATCCTCTTTTGAAAATGTTATAGATGGAATGTCAATAGCTTTCATCCGTTCATGTACACCAGCCTTTTGTCTATTTGATAATACAATTTTAACGCATGCAATGGTACTATCTTTAAAATGCTGGGCGATAGCTTCGGCATTAGAGCCGTCTCCTGAAGCAAATATGGCAATATTCTTCATCTTAGAAAATAGAGATTAGAATTTTTGCATATCGACAAGGCGTTTATAATATCCATCTTTAATTATAAGCTCATCATGGGTGCCTCTCTCTACTATGCGTCCTTCGTGCATAACGCAAATCATTGATGCATTCTTGATTGTAGATAGACGGTGGGCAATAATGAGTGTAGTGCGATCTTTCATTAGACGATCTAATGCTTCTTGAACAAGGTGTTCGCTTTCAGAGTCGAGTGCCGATGTTGCCTCGTCAAGAATCAATATTGGTGGATTCTTGAGAATGGCACGAGCAATTGAAAGGCGTTGGCGTTGCCCTCCTGATAGCTTGCACCCGCGGTCTCCTATATTTGTATCATAGCCATTTTCTGATGTTACAATAAATTCATGGGCATTTGCAATCTTTGCTGCTTCAATGACTTGTTCCATTGTGGCATTTTTTACACCAAATGTGATATTGTTATAAAATGAGTCATTGAACAAGATTGCCTCTTGGTTGACATTGCCCATCATTGAACGCAAATCATGTACACGTAAATCTCTGACATCAATGCCATCGATAGTGATTGAGCCTTTATCTACGTCATAGAAACGAGGGATTAGGTCGGCCATTGTTGATTTGCCGGATCCTGATTGCCCAACAAGAGCAACCGTTGAGCCGGCAGGAATGTCAAGAGTAACATCGTGGATAACGGTGTTTGTGCCGTAGCTGAAAGTTATATTATTATAGCGAATATCGCCATGCAATTTTGTAATCTCTTTAGGATTTTTAGGATCTTTAATGGGGTTATCGGCATTAAGAATCTTGTCAACGCGTTCCATTGAAGCAAGACCTTTTTGGATAGAATACATTGCTTTAGAAAGGTCTTTGGCGGGATTGATAATGCTATAGAAAATCACCATATAATAGATGAACGATGCTGCATTGATTGATGAAACTCCGTTTAAGATTAAAGCGCCACCAAACCATAAAACAATCGCAATAGATACAGTGCCAAGGAATTCGCTCATTGGGTGAGCAAGTGATTGACGACGAGCAACTTTGTTGCTGATGTTGAAAAACACGTTGTTTTCTCGATGGAAACGACTGCGCACTTTTTCTTCAGCGTTAAATGCTTTAATGATGCGCAATCCGCCAAGGGTTTCTTCGATGTTTGACATCAATGTCCCCCATTGTTGTTGTCCCTCAAATGATTTGCGTTTCAGTCGTTTACCGATTCGTCCCATTATTACACCTGCGATTGGCAGTAGGATGAGCACAAATATTGTTAATTGCCAACTGATAGCAATCATCATTCCCAAGCACACGATAATCATTACAGGATTTTTGAACATCATGTCAAGAGATGCCATTATGGAATTTTCAATTTCGGCAACGTCGCCACTCATGCGAGCCATAACATCGCCTTTGCGCTCCGATGTGAAAAATGAGATGGGAAGGGCTGTGATCTTGTCATATACATAGTTGCGTATGTCGCGCACAATACCTGAGCGCATAGGTACGATAAAGTACAAACTTAAATAAGTAACACCTGTTTTTAAGAAGGTCATTACCACCAATAGAGCAGCGAGTCCGGCAAGTGCTACTGATGCGCCCCATTGTTCAATCGCAACTTGTGTGTAATAATAGAAATTATTTATTACGACATCTTTTATCGATGCTTCATCAAGAGACATATAGACATAGGTTGCCTCTTTAATTTGAAACAGCATCTCAAGGATGGGGATAATGATAGCAAACGAGAACAGAGTTAAAAACGCCGCTAAAATATTAAAGATAATATTTAGCGCAAGATATTTTTTATATGGCGGGACAAAACGTCCGAGGATTTTAAAGAATTCTTTCATAGTGCAAAGATAGGCATTAAAACGCATAATACATAATGCTTAAAGTATAATAGCACAATATTTGTACTTGAAAGCCAACAACTTTAATGTGTAAATTATTGTTATAAAGAAAAAATAGAAGTAATTTTACTTTTGAGAAAAATAAATAAAATAGATTATGAATAAAATTGTGTCATCATTAATTTTAGCCATCGGAATAATAATACTTGGCATATGTGTGAAATCGGGGATAGATAATTTTTCGTCTCGAGATAGAATTGTAACGGTGAGAGGACTTGCTGAACGGGAAGTAAAAGCAAATAAGGTAACGTGGCCTATCGTTTGTAAAGAAGTGGGAAATGATTTGCCGGCATTGTACACGCGCATCAACAATACAAATGAAATTATTGTTGCATTTTTGAAAACCAATGGGGTTTTAGACTCCGAAATCACGATTAATGCGCCGGATATCATCGATTTACAAGCTGAAAGGTATTCTAATAACGACCGTCCATTTCGTTATAATGTAACATCCGTTATAACGGTAACATCTCAAGATGTAGATAAGGTGCGCAAGTTAATTGATCGACAAACAGAGTTGTTGAAGCAAGGAATAGCAATAACTGCTGGGGACTATAATTATCAGACAATGTATGATTATACTGATTTAAATAAGATCAAGCCCGAAATGATTGCTGAAGCTACAAGCAATGCTCGTGAAGCGGCAAATAAGTTTGCCGCTGACTCTGAAAGTGAATTAGGCAAAATTAAAACTGCATCACAAGGACAATTCTCAATAGAGAATCGGGACCCATACACTCCATACATAAAAAAAGTGAGAGTTGTCTCAACAATTGTATATTATTTGGAGGATTAATACTGAATAAAATATTAATTTTGTCAGTGCAAAGCCCGGGTGGCGGAATGGTAGACGCGCTCGTTTCAGGTGCGAGTGCCGTGAGGTGTGCAGGTTCGAGTCCTGTTCCGGGTACTATTAGTAACCAAATATTGGTAAAATGTTGTTGTATTGGATAAAAACGTTTAAATTTGCACAATCAATTTATATAAGACCGGTTAATGCTGATGTGAAATGAATTTGAGGGAGTCTTATATTGAAAGAAAGTATTGAATAATAATCTTAGATAAATTTATAAATAAACCTAATTAACGCCGAGAGGCCTGTTTAAAAGAAATTTATGGATAATGTAGAAAAGAAACCCAAAAGACCACGCATTGGGGAATTGCGCAGTGTAAATCACGAAGAGCAAGATGCGCGTTATGAAAGAGTAAATTATAATCAATCATCTGATTATGAGGTTTCGGGCGACCAAAGCTATGTTTCAAATGATTATTCGTCGGAGCGTAATTACCAACCACGTCAATATAATCGCCAACAAGGTGGATATAATAATCGTCAAGGAGGCTATAGTAATAATCGCCAGGGGGGGTATAACAACCATCAAGGTGGATATAACAACCAAGGAAGTTATAATAACAATCGCCGTCAAGGCGGTTACAATAATCGTCAGGGCAGATATGACAACCAAGGTGGCTATAATAACAATCGCCAACAAGGTGGCTATAATAACCAAGGTGGTTACAATAATCGTCACCAAGGAGGTTATAACAACCGTCAAGGGGGATATGACAACCAAGGTGGCTACAATAATAATCGTCGTCAAGGAGGTTATAACAACAATCAAGGCGGATATAACAATAACCGCCGTCAAAAACGCAACAATAATAACGGATTGCCAATGCGAGGCAAGAGCTTTGTGCCACGCCCAAAACGCATTGAGTATGAAATGGAAATTCCGGATCCAAACGAACAAATTCGTCTTAACAAGTTTATGGCCAACGCCGGAATTTGTTCACGTCGCGAGGCTGACGAATATATCCAACAAGGACTTGTTAAAGTTAATGGCGCTGTTGTTACTGAACTCGGAACAAAGATTTCACACAATGATACAGTTGAGTATGATGAAAAGATTGTTACACTTGAAAGCAAATGTTACATTTTGCTCAATAAACCAAAAGATTGCGTAACAACAAGTGATGATCCTAATGGGCGTTTGACAGTAATGGACCTTGTTAAGGGTGCATGCAATGAAAGAATTTATCCTGTAGGTCGTCTTGACCGTAATACAACAGGCGTGCTGTTACTCACAAATGATGGTGATCTTGCGTCAAAATTGACTCATCCAAAATATGTGAAGAAGAAAATCTATCATGTGTGGTGCGATAAAGAGATTTCAGAAGATGATATGCAACGCATTGCCGATGGTATAGAACTTGAAGATGGCCCAATCCATGCCGATGCTATCAGCTACGCAACTGAGACAGATCGTGATCAAGCAGGTATTGAAATCCACTCAGGCCGCAACCGCATTGTACGTCGCATATTTGAATCTCTTGGCTATCATGTAACAAAACTTGACCGCGTTTATTTTGCCGGTCTCACAAAGAAAAACTTGCCACGTGGACGTTGGCGCTATCTAACACAAGAAGAAGTTAACTTCTTGAAGATGGGCTCTTTTGAATAATATATTATGAGATAACAAAGGAATAATTAAGATATGAAAAGAACTAAAATAGTTGACATTTTCAACCCTCAATTGATTGGGTCTGAAGTTAGTGTCAAAGGGTGGGTGAGAACTCGTCGTGGAAACAAGCATGTACAGTTTGTCGCTCTTAATGATGGCTCTACAATCAAAAACATTCAAATCGTTTTTGATATGGAGAAATTTACTGAAGAACAACTAAAGCCCATTACAACAGGAGCAAGTATCCATGTAATAGGTCAACTTGTTGAGTCAATGGGTAAAGGTCAATCAGCCGAAATCCAAGCAACATCATTGGAAATCTATGGTACTGCTGACCCAGAAACATATCCATTGCAAAAGAAAGGACACACAATGGAGTTCCTTCGTGAAAAAGCTCACTTGCGTCCTCGTACAAACACATTTGGTGCAGTGTTCCGCATTCGCCACAATATGGCAATCGCTATCCATCGATTCTTCCATGAACATGGATTCTTCTATTTCCACACTCCCATCATCACAGCTTCTGACTGTGAAGGTGCAGGCCAAATGTTCCAGGTAACAACTAAAAACCTCTATGACCTAAAGAAAGATGAGAATGGCTCTATAATCTATGATGATGACTTCTTCGGAAAGCAAGCAAGCTTGACTGTTTCAGGACAGCTTGAAGGTGAGTTGGCTGCTACAGCTCTTGGCTCTATTTACACTTTCGGCCCAACATTCCGCGCTGAAAACTCAAACACTCCTCGCCACTTGGCTGAGTTCTGGATGATTGAGCCTGAAGTTGCATTTGCCGACCTCAACGACTTGATGGATTTGGAAGAAGAGTTTATTAAATATTGTATCCGTTGGGCTCTTGACAACTGTAAAGATGACCTTGAGTTCCTCAATAATATGATTGACAAAGGCTTGATCGAACGTTTGAATGAGGTTGTAAATACTGAATTTGTGCGTTTGCCTTATACAGAAGGTATCAAGATCCTTGAAGAAGCAGTTGCTGGCGGTAAGAAATTTGAATTCCCTGTATATTGGGGTTGCGACCTTGCCAGCGAACATGAACGCTACCTTGTAGAAGAACACTTCAACAAGCCAGTAATCATGACTGACTATCCTAAGGAAATCAAAGCATTCTACATGAAGCAAAACGAAGATGGTAAGACTGTTCAAGGAACTGACGTATTGTTTCCACAAATTGGTGAAATCATCGGTGGTAGTGTTCGTGAAGAAAGCTATGACAAGTTGATGACACGCATCGAAGAGCTTAATATCCCAATGAAGGATATGTGGTGGTATCTTGATACTCGTCGTTTCGGTACAGTGCCTCATGCAGGCTTCGGCTTGGGCTTCGAACGCTTGTTGTTGTTCGTTACAGGTATGACAAACATTCGTGACGTTATCCCATTCCCACGCACTCCAAACAACGCTGAATTCTAATCCCCCTAACCACTATACACAAATAAGGCTGTATCATCGATACAGCCTTATTTTTATACAAGCTTTAGTATTATGAACATCTTAACAGAAACTGACATAAACCGCTTTCTTGAAGCACAAGAAAATTCTTATTTTTGTGGCTATAAGCATGCCTTGGAAGAAGTGAGGAACGGAGAGAAAACAACTCATTGGATTTGGTATATATTCCCACAATTACGAAGCCTGGGTCGTAGCAGTCGCGCTCACTATTATGGAATTGCCGATAGGGGTGAAGCACAACGATATCTTGATCACCCAATCCTTGGAGAGAGAATAAGAGAGATAACCAATGTGCTCCTTGAACATAAGGATAAGACAACATTGTCTATCTTTGGGAAAATAGATGCACTCAAGGTTCGTTCTTGTATGACAATGTTTGACCTTTTATCGCCAAATGATATATTTGGCGAGGTGCTTGATGCTTTCTATAGCGGAGAGCGTTGCAAAATCACGCTCAATCTGATGCAAAAAGAATGAAATATCGGTTTAAGTTATGGTAATTATATACTTGTTGGCACAATTACTAGAATAATAAACTGATTATTACATGCTCACCCCCTCCGAATTGCATTCGCAATTCTCGTCCCCCTATTTTTCTGCGAAAAACAATGGGACAGTTTTTATTTCAAAATCACATAAGTAGCGTTCCCTCTGGGATTTGTATAGAAAATTCTAGGGGGAGCGCCACGAAGTTGGGAGGGGTAAAGATAAATTATGTGCCAACAAAGTTATAGTCCCCAATTATATTTTGATATAGCTTGATTGTTGTTTTTCTATTTGGAGTT
The DNA here is from genome assembly GCA_017436845.1 of Muribaculaceae bacterium. Classification (GTDB taxonomy): domain Bacteria; phylum Bacteroidota; class Bacteroidia; order Bacteroidales; family Muribaculaceae; genus RGIG4079. Next base: position 1,519 of record JAFSCJ010000005.1, on the reverse strand, counting down.
TTTGGGTGAGGGCAATAATACTATTCTGTGCGGTCGATTTCGATTTGTTTGAATCTGCCCCACACAGGGTGATGCCTATATTCCAATAGAGTTCCGTCTGGAACATATAACACGCATGCCTCAAAATGGTCTTCCTCAAAAGCCGATTTATTAACCTCCATTTCTTTGATATTCTCAATTCTGCGACAATGCACTTCTTTAAGCGCAGAGCATCCAGAGAATGCAGAGCCTCCGATTTGAGTCACGTTATTAGGAATGTCAATGCGTTTAAGCACCGAGCATTCATTGAATGCATAATATTCGATTTTAGTTACGCTATTAGGAATGTCAATATTTTCAAGAGCTGAGCACCCCTCGAATGTTCCCCATTCGATTTCAGTTACGCTATTAGGAATGTCAATGCTTTCAAGTGCCGAGCACCCTTTGAATGCCCATTCCCCGATTTCAGTTACGCTATTAGGAATGTCAATGCTTTCAAGCTCCGAGCACCCTTTGAATGCGCCACTCCCGATTTTTATTACGCTATTAGGGATGTCAATACTTTCAAGCGCCGAGCATCCATCGAATGCCCATCCCCCAATTTCGGTTACGCTGTTAGGTATGTCAATACTTTCAAGTGCTGAACACCCCTCGAATGCTTTGAACCCGATTTGGGTTACGCTATTGGTGATGTCAATACTTTTAAGCGCTGAACACCCCTCGAATGCGCCATGACTTATTTTAGTTATGTTATCGGGAATTTCGATTTTAGTAACTGATTTATCAGTGCAGCGGAATAAAATGGTGTTAATAACAATCAATCCGGGTGGTTGTTGGTCTAACCATCTTGTTCCTTCAAATGCAGAGTATCCGATTTCAGTTACGCTGTGAGGAATGATAATACTTTTAAGAGCTGAGCACCCTTTGAATGCGTCCCATCCGATTTGGGTTACGCTGTTAGGAATGTCAATGCTTTCAAGCGCCGAGCATCCTTCAAATGCCCTCCTCCCAATTGAAGTTACGCTATTAGGAATGTCAATACTTTCAAGTGACGAGCATCCAGCGAATGCGTCTGCTCCGATTTTAGTTACACTATTAGGAATGTCGATACTTTTAAGAGCTGAGCACCCGTTGAATGCGTTCCATCCGATTTGGGTTACGCTATTATGGATGTCAATACTTTCAAGTGACGAGCATCCTTTGAATGTAGAGTGCTCGATTTCAGTAACGCTGTGAGGGATGTCAATACTTTTAAGCGCTGAGCATCCAGCGAATGCGTCTGCTTCGATTTTAGTTACACTATTAGGAATGTCGATACTTTTAAGAGCTGAGCACCCCTCGAATGCGCTACTCTCGATTTCAGTTACGCTGTTAGGGATGTCAATACTTTTAAGTGCTGGTATTTACAACCGATTATTACTCAATATTTTATAGATAATAAGTCAGAAATATGGTTGTTATTTTTAATTGCACATTCTAAAAGGTGAAGATTTAACGCTTTTATTGATTATTAACTCAAAAAGGACATCAACTTGGGTCG
>JAFSCJ010000004.1 GCA_017436845.1 Muribaculaceae bacterium | reverse complement strand
TGGATATCGAAAACCATAGAACAAAGAGATTAAGGTGGTGATAGCGTGAGGGTTCCACCTCTTCCCATTCCGAACAGAGAAGTTAAACCTCACCACGCCGATGGTACTGCGAAAGTGGGAGAGTAGGTCACCGCCCCCTTCCGAAGCCCTGACTCAGGAATGAGTCGGGGCTTTTTGTTTGTCGAGAGTCGAAAATGAAAAAGGAGAATTTTTTACTGACATCATGTAATGATGGGTGTTGAAATAGATTTGAAAGAGTCTTTCTTAATTTGATTGTTGGAAATAATTCATTAATTTTGTTGTATGATATAGGCATATGACCTAAGAAAATAAGACATATTAAAAAATACGTTTGCTACTATTCGGACGTCCCTGAAACCTGAGAAATTTCAATAGATGCGTACACGAATGAGTTCAGTAAACGTCTGCGTTATTGCGCAGGCGGAGCTTGTTTGTATGTATAGGCTTTCTCAGGGCCTCGGGACTCAACAGCACGTCTGCGCTTGTTGTCTCGATATCCCTGTAAGGTCTATAAGAATAAATAGCGGCGTCAATAACGTTGTTATATGAAAAATAAAGGACATGAAAAAGCTCTGATTTCGGTTCATGTTGGAAATGAAATCAAACGAGTAATGAAAGAGCAAGGGCGGTCAGTTACGTGGCTTTCTCATCAGTTGTATTGTGATAGAACAAACATTTACAAAATTTTTAGCAAAAGTAGTATTGATACGACTCTTTTATTGCGCATATCAATTGCATTAAATCATAATTTTTTTAGTTACTTAAACGAATATTATAAAATTGGCCAATCTGTAGAGTGAATGTCTACAGATTGAGGATATTAAGGCAACATGAAAAACATATAAATGTTAATATTTATATAGATATTTGTAATTAAAATAAATTAATGCATTTAAACTATGGAAAAGTTAAAACTTTTTGGCATCGTTATGATGATGGTGATAGGAATGGGTTTTGTCTCTTGTTCAAGTGATAGTGATGACGAGCCTGATGGTGGTAGTTCTGTTGAAATGCTTCAAGGGAAATGGTATTTTTCTAAAGGAGTTTCTAAAATAGGAGGTTTTTCTAATACAATTACTCGCGATGATCTTCCCGGTTTGGCTGAGCAAATGGGCGTTTCAGGTTTTTGGGATGAAGTATTAACATTTTCAGGGGATAAAGTAAACGGAATTACTTATAAAATAGAAGGAAATAGATTTTATTATACATCATCGGAATATGCCAATGATGATCTAATAATCAAAATATCTAAATTAACAGATTCTCAACTTGTTTTTTTGTATGATATGACAGATATGATAGGTATGGGAATGGAAGCAACGACTGAATTGCATTATACTCGTTAAATTAATAAAGGATCGGATGACTTAAGTCATAGGTTCACGATATCTTGAAATAATAACACTTGCATTGTTTGAACCTGACAATGCACCTAAAACAATTTAAATATGAAAAAATTAATTATTGCATTGTGTGTTGCAGTTATGGGTATTGGTTCTCTTGCAGCACAAAAAGGACAATCAGCAGCAGGTCTTAATTTCGGTTATGGATCTGAAATTGAATCTTTCTCAATTGGAGCAAAATACCAATATGGTATTACTGATGCTCTTCGCGCAGAAGCAGCTTTTAACTATTTCTTGGAAAAAGATGGCGTTTCTATGTGGGGTATTGATGTTACTGCTCACTATCTTTTTAATGTAGCGGAAAATCTCAAAGTATATCCATTAGCTGGTGTAACTTATGCAAATGCAAAAGTTGAATGGGAAGGTGTTTCTGTTGATATACCTGGATACGGAACAGTAGGAGAAGAAGGTGGATCTGCATCAGAAGGCGCATTTGGTATTAACGTTGGTGCTGGTGTTGAATATTCAATTTCTGAAAATATTGCTATCAACCTTGAAGCGAAATACCAAAAATTGTTTGGAGACTTAGATGCTTTCGATCAAGTAGCAGCTTCTGTTGGTGTGGCATACAAATTCTAAAATACTATATTCGTACAAAAAACTTTGTTTATGGGCAGGCTTGCAGTGATGCAAGCCTGTTTTTTTTATTTCGATTTTAAAGACTGATTTTGACAATCACAGCAGAATTGTTAACTTTACATTCTATTTAATTTTCAAAGAAAATGGCAAAGACTATCGTAGAAACCCCATTGATGAAGCAGTATCTTGAGATGAAACAAAAACATCCCGATGCGGTGTTGTTGTTTCGTGTGGGGGATTTCTATGAGACATTCTCTGATGATGCTATAGCTGCATCAGAGATATTGGGAATTACATTGACTCGACGTGCAAACGGCTCTGCTCAACATGTTGAACTTGCAGGTTTTCCCCATCATGCTCTTGATACATATTTGCCAAAATTGGTGCGAGCAGGGAAGCGTGTTGCTATTTGTGAGCAACTTGAGGATCCTAAGTTGACCAAGAAACTTGTGAAAAGAGGAATTACCGAATTGGTAACGCCCGGAGTTTCGATAAATGATAACATCCTGAATCATCGTGAAAACAACTTTGTTGCGGCAGTTCATTTTACTCGCACAGGTTGTGGAGTGTCATTTTTGGATATAAGCACAGGTGAATTTTTGACTGCCGAAGGAACAACTGACTACATTGATAAGCTTTTGGGAAATTTTGCGCCTAAGGAAGTCCTTATCGAGCGAGGAAATAGAGGGACGTTTGAGGAGACGTTCACCGCGCGTTATTTGACTTTTGAACTTGATGACTGGATTTTCACCGAAGAGGCAGCGATGGACCGTTTGCTTAAGCAGTTTGAAACTCGTAATCTCAAGGGGTTTGGTATTCATCGCATGACCTCGGCGATAATAGCGTCGGGAGCGATTTTACATTACTTAGATATTACTCAACACACCCAGATAGGCCACATCACTAATCTTTCTCGCATCGAGGAGGACAAATATGTGAGATTGGACAAATTCACTGTGCGCAACCTTGAGCTTATTGACAGCCTTGGCGATGAAGGGAAAAGTCTTCTTAGTGTCATAGATCGCACTGTGAGCCCTATGGGAGCACGAATGTTGCGTCGGTGGGTATTATTCCCATTGAAGGATGTAAAGGCTATAAATAACCGCCTTGATGTCGTAGAATATTTCTTCCGCCACCCTGACCATCGCGAAGCTATAAAGGAATCTCTTGAGCAAGTGGGCGATCTTGAACGCTTGATATCAAAAGTTGCGGTGGGACGCATCACTCCTCGTGAAGTTGTGCAGATGCGCAATGCATTGACGGCTATAGAGCCCATAAAGGCATTGTGTATGAGTGCCGATTTGGAAGCATTACACTCAATAGGGGAGCAACTTAATCCTTGCACATTGATGCGTGATCGCATCGCTCGTGAGATTGTCGATGATGCACCCACAGCGATAAACAAGGGAACAATCATTCGTTCGGGTGTCGATGCTGAACTTGATGAATTGCGTGAAATCGCTTATCAAGGGAAAGACTATCTGTTGAAAGTGCAAGCTCGTGAAATTGATGCAACGGGCATTACAAGCCTTAAAATAGGGTATAATAACGTGTTTGGTTACTATATAGAGGTTACCAATACTCACAAAGATAAAGTGCCTGCCGACTGGATACGCAAGCAGACACTTGTAAATGCTGAGCGCTACATCACTCAAGAACTGAAAGAGTATGAGGAGAAAATACTCGGAGCACAAGAGCGTATAGCTATAATTGAGACACGATTATATAACGAGCTTGTGAGCCGTTTGGCTGAATATATCCCGGCAATACAGCTTGATGCTTCGTTGATAGCTCGTCTTGACTGCTTGACTGCGTTTACGCGTGTAGCAATGGAAAATCGTTATAATCGTCCCGTAGTAGATGACTCATTAGCGATAGAGATTGTAGAGGGTCGTCACCCTGTTATTGAGAAGGAGTTGCCACCGGGCGAACCATATATCTCCAACTCGGTGTCGTTGTCAAATTCCGGTACGCAGGTGATGATGATTACCGGTCCCAATATGTCGGGTAAATCGGCATTGTTGCGCCAAACAGCATTAAATGTATTGATGGCGCAGATAGGTTGTTATGTTGCTGCTGATAGTGCGCGAATAGGTATCGTTGATATGATATTTACCCGTGTGGGAGCTTCTGATAATATCTCGCTTGGCGAATCAACTTTTATGGTTGAGATGAATGAAGCGGCATCGATTCTTAATAACATGAGCGAGCGTAGTCTCATACTGTTTGACGAGTTAGGGCGCGGAACATCAACCTATGATGGCATTTCTATTGCGTGGGCTATCGTTGAACACATTCACGAATATGGCAAAATCCACCCCAAAACGCTTTTTGCGACACACTATCATGAGTTAAATGAGATGGAGAAGAGTTTCTCTCGCGTGGTAAATTACAATGTGTCGGTTAAGGAAATAAATGGCAAGGTTGTCTTTTTGCGTAAATTGGCACGAGGAGGCAGTGAACACAGCTTTGGTATTCATGTTGCTAAACTTGCGGGTATGCCACCGGCAATTGTGCAGCGAGCTGATCAAGTATTGCATCAGTTGGAATCAAACAATCGCAAGGAATCTGATGCAATACATAAAAACCTTAATGATGTAGCCGAAGGTCGTCAAGGAATGCAATTGTCATTCTTCCAACTTGATGATCCAGTGTTGAGCCAAGTGCGTGATGAAATCCTTGATTTGGATATAAATAACCTCACCCCAATGTCGGCGCTCAATAAACTACACGATATTAAAAAGATAATTACAGGCAAAGATTAATCATTAAAAACGAAAATACATATGGAAAGAATTGAAACAGGAAAATATGTAGAGCTTGGTTATGACCTCTACGAAGTAGCTGCCGATGGCACACAAAAACTCGTTCATCAAACAGATGTTGAAGATCCCGAAAAATTCATTTTCGGTGTTACTCAAGGTATGATTATTCCTCTTGAAAAAGCAGTTGAAGGTCTTCAAGCAGGTGATACTTTTGATATCACAGTAAAATCAGATGAGGCATTTGGTCCACATGATCCGGAGCAAATTGCTGAACTCGACCGCGATATCTTCATCGTAGATGGTAAATTTGACGAAAATGCGATCAAACCGGGAGCTGTTGTTCCTATGATGACTGCCGATGGTTATCGCATCAATGGTCTTGTTACTGCTGTGAGTCTCACTAAAGTAACAATGGACTTTAACCATCCACTTGCAGGCAAGGATGTGCGTTTTGCCGGTAAAATCCTCGCTGTGCGCAATGCAACACCTGAAGAACTAAATCCTGTTCATGGTTGCGGATGTGGTTGTGGAGACAGCTGTGGTGGCTGCGAAAGCGATTGTGATGGAGCTCACCACTGCGGTGATGGCTGCTGCCACTAAGAAAAAGAGAAAGTAAAATAGATTATAACAGATGCCCTTACTCAGTAAGGGCATCTGTTATTTATTAGAATGATTCTATTAAAGATTGAAGATGTTTTTCCTCCTCAGAGATAAGTAGCAGTTTATCGGAGAGGTAAAGGTGTGTATTCCCTGTAGGAACAAGATATTTGCCTTCACGTTTTATCATTATCACAAGAGTATTTGGTGGGAGAGTTACATCCTTAAGCATTTCCCCATTGCTGAGTAATCGTGCAGTAACGTCCATTTCTTGCATTGATGCTGTGATTTCGTCGGGTAGGTCAAAGTTAAATTCTTTTTCCTTTAATTTCTCTTTCAGTCCGAGCCATTGTGCCATGCGATTAACCGTTGTCCCTTGTAAAATGAGCGAGAGAATAGTGATGAAAAACACCATGTTGAACATCATGCGGGCATGTTCAACGCCGGGCGATGTCAATGCATATGTGGCAAAGATGATGGGAACAGCACCACGCAAACCCACCCATGAGATGTAAAGACGAGCCTTAAAGGTGAAATTTTTGAATGGCAATAGCGAGATAAATACGGCAACAGGTCGAGCAATTAAAATCATAAAAATACCTAATAATACACCCGGCATGATGATGTGCATGTTGACAAATTCATGAGGATTTACAAGCAATCCGAGCGACAAGAACATGATAATCTGCACAAGCCATGTGAAGCCGCCAAAGAATGTTGTGATAGTGCGTTTAAGTGCAAGTTTGCAATTTCCGACGACAAGACCTGCAATATAGACTGCCAAATAGCTGTTTCCTCCTATCAGTTCGGTAAGAGAAAATACAAAGAACACGCATGCAATCACCATTACTGGATATAGGAATTCGTTATCAACTCTTAGGCGGTTGATAACTTTAACAGTTGCGTATCCTATAGCTACACCGCCAATGGCTCCCAACAATAATTGTTTAATAAGCAATAGTGCAGAGTCGGTCCACAACTCAGTGCTCATAGCATTCCCTCCACCCTCTAATATACCTATAAGAATGATTACCAATAGATAAGCCATCGGGTCATTACTTCCGCTTTCAAGTTCAAGAGTGGGTTTAAGATTTTGTTTTAACCCTGTGTGTGAAGAGTTTAATATAGAAAATACCGATGCCGAGTCAGTTGATGACATGATGGCAGCAAGTAACATTGATTCTATCCATCCAAAGGCAAATTCAGGAGCGAGCCAATGAAACATGTAATAAATAAAGGCACCTGTAACAATCGTGGTAATAAATACCCCCACCGTCGCAAGTACCACTCCGGGAGCTAAAATGGGGCGTATGTCCTTGAAATTTGTGTCCACCCCACCGGAAAAAAGGATGACACTAAGGGAGATCATACCAATGAATTGGGCGGCCTCGGCACTGTCAAATTGTATTCCAAACCCATCGGTTCCGGCAATCATGCCCACAGCCAAGAATAATAACAAGGCAGGCATCCCAAACTTGTTGCCTGCTTTCCCCACAATCACGCTCAACGAAAGTAATGCAGCCAGCGTGAGCATTATATTATTAGCGGTAATTTCCATAAATTATCGTTAGCATTAAAACATTTCTCTAAGTTACAAAAACTTTACTTTTTTAACAAATCCCCCTCCTTCTTGGTTTTGGTAATATAAAAACAAAAGCGAGGCACGTGGAGTGTCTCGCTTTGCGCTTCAGGATGGGCTTGAACCAACGACCCCCTGATTAACAGTCAGGTGCTCTAACCAACTGAGCTACTGAAGCAGGTTATGCTATCCTTTTCGGGAATTGCGTTGCAAAATTAGTCGCAATTTTTGAATTATGCAACTGATTTGCAAAAAATATTACCATTCTTTGCCGATTTACATCTAAAATGATGTATTTTTGAAGTTGAAAATAATATCAAGACGATGAATATCCCCAAGGAGTTTATATCAGAGATTGAGAGTTATAATGCCAAGTCGTTGGACGGATTGGTTGAGGCGTTGGCTGATACCGACGCTTCTGTATCGGTGCGCGCCAATCGTAGCAAGCAGGTATCTACGCCTGCTAATGTTGACCATGTCCCTTGGTGTGAAAACGGGTGGTATTTGCCTTGTCGCGAGGCGTTTACTTTTGACCCTGCAATGCATCAAGGGTTGTACTATGTGCAAGATGCTTCGTCAATGATATTGTCTCATATTGTTTCGTGGTTAACGAGCGATGCTGTTGCTCCCATGCGATATCTTGATGCATGTGCTGCTCCCGGAGGGAAAACAACGACTGCCATTGATAGCTTGCCTTGTGGCTCACTTGTCGTTGCCAATGAATATGTCCCGACGCGTGCGGCTGTGTTACGTGAAAATGTAATTAAGTGGGGCTATCCCGGTTGTGTGGTGTCAAAGGGAGATACCGCTCGCATAGGGAGGTTATCGGGATTTTTTGATATAATTGCTGCCGATGTTCCTTGTTCGGGTGAAGGGATGTTCCGCAAGGAACCTGATGCAGTTAAGCAATGGAGCATGGGGCTTGTCAGAGAGTGTGTAGAGCGTCAAAGAGAGATTGTCGATAACATTTGGCCGTCGCTTGCCCCCGGTGGATTTTTTATATATAGCACATGTACGTTTAATCGTCATGAAGACGAGGAGATGGTGCAATATATTGTAGATGCTTATGGCGCTGAAAGTGTAGAGGTGCCCATGAGAAATGAATGGCATATTGCTGAGGGTGTTAAAACTGATTTACATTGTTATCGCTTTCTTCCTAATCTAATAAAAGGAGAAGGTTTATTTGTCGCAGTCTTGCGTAAGCCCACTGATGCCGATATCGCCTTGTTCAAGCAGAAAAAGGCAAAGCCCGTAGCAATGCCAAAGCTTGCCGACCAGATAGTTAAAACTGCAAAGCAATGGCTTCTCAATTCCGATGATTTTGAATTTAATCAAAAAGGGGATTATATAATTGCCATTCCCAAGGCATTGAGTCGCGATATCGCTGTGTTGACATCGGTTCTTGATGTGATACACTACGGAGTTGTTGTGGGAGAGATTAAGGGAAAAGATTTGATCCCCTCGCAGTCATTGGCAATGTCGGTGGCGTTGAATGTTGATGCGTTTCCCGTGTGTGAGGTGGATTATGCAACCGCGATAGCCTATTTGCGTCGCGAAGCTATCACGCTCGATGATGTTCCACGAGGCTATGTGATTGTATCCTATGGTGGTAAGCCGCTTGGATTTGTGAAAAATCTTGGCAACCGAGCCAACAACCTATACCCTCAAGAGTGGCGCATTCTATCGTCGCATCTTCCTGAGAACGCCCCAAAAGTAATATAATGACAATAGGAACATATTTATAGTTTGCAAAAAAATCATTAAGTTTGCACCTGTTAAATAAGAATTGATATTTAGTGATAGAAGAAATAAATTAACGACATATAAAAGATTTTGAGCTTTTGGCTCTTATTCTCTCGTCTGAAAACCGCCAAATTGAAGCACGAGAATAAGCGAAATCCGAATGTTCATGCCTGTGCAGGGTGTGAACTGTTTTGCTTATCTGTGCATAGGTGCTTGGCGGTACCCCGGACGAAGGTCGGCAAAATAGTTCCGCCTTTTTTTATGATACACATCGGTCAACTCATTAAGCAAGAACTTGAACGCCAAGAACGCACTCCCTCATGGCTCGCAAAGAAAATCAATTGCGAGCGCCCCAATGTGTATTATATATTTCGTCAAGAGTCTATAAACACCGATATGCTCTTGCGCATCTCTCAAGCCTTGAATCACAACTTTTTCCAATATTACGATTTAGAATTGGAGCAATCAGAATCGCAATGCGTATAAATATTATACGCATTAGTAAAATCTCTTTACGCTATAATGTATAATGGTGCTTTTAACATCCTATAACTTTGCAAACAAAATAAAAGTACCGTTAAAAGTATTTGCTTTTGCCCCTAATGGGAAATGTTATAATTTAAAAAAGCGATGGCATGGGGCTGTCATGCGAATGTAGTAATTATGAAAAAATTAGCATTAATTTTGTTCTTCTTCTGTGCAGGAAGCATGATTTCTCAAGCACAAATCTCTACAGGAGAAAGTTCTGCGTCAGTATTCAATACTGGTAACCGTGCAGAAAAAGGTGATTTCGGGCTCTATTTAGGTGCAACAGCCTCAATGATTGGTAACATGTTTGATGGAGAAATTACTGAGTATTCTGCTCTTCCATTGATTAACTTGAAGTACATGTACACTGATCAAATCGAAGCTCGTCTTGGTATTGAATGGTGGAAAAAAACAGAAGAAGTTGGAGATTATGAAACTTCAAAAAGTAATTACATGTTCTATCCAGGTGTTGCTTATCACTTCTCTAAATCAAATCTTCTTGATGTTTATGTAGGAGGTGAATTGCCATTTGGTTTTGGCTCAATGGATAATGGAGAAGAATCTGCAAGTCAATTTAAATTTGGTCTTGGAGCATTTATCGGTCTTCAAGCATATGTTTGCAACCTTCCTCTTGCTGTTGGTTTGGAATATGGTATCAGCACAATGTATAATACTGTAAGCGATGGTACTATCACAAGCAATGGCATGACTATTGAAGGTGTTACAGATTATGACCACAAAAAATGGACTCTTGGCAATCAAGCTCGCTTTACTATTACTTATTTCTTTAAAATGTAATATTGTATGAAGATATTTAAATTGTTTGCAATATGCGCAATTGCTTTGATTGCGACATCTTGTGGCTCAGTAAACAAAAGCAAGTCATATTCTTTCGATTCTGTTCGTCTTGAAGTGAATATGAATGACTTGGTTTGCTTGGGTGAAGCAGATATCTCTGTGGAATATAGTACTTATTTGTGGGGCGCATTTTCAAATATTGAAAAGGTAAATGGTGAATTATATAATTCAGCACACCAAAAGAAATTATATATTCCAAATGGGAACGCTCTATTTAGAGATGATAAATTGGATCTTGCTGCATATAAACTTGTAGAACAATTTCCCGGTGCAACTTATTATCAAGTTGTTTTAGAAACATCAGCTGAGGATAAAATGTTCTTAGGAAAAGTATGCAAGAAATCGGCTAAAGTAAAAGCCTATAAATTTAAAAACTAATTAAACACCAAGGACTTCTCTTGCTTTGTCGGGGGGAGTCCTTGTTATTATATATAATGAAAGCAATAAAACTATTTCTATTTGCGATTATTACAAGCACTATGTTTGTGATGTGTACTGAGGATTTACCTGAATTATCAGATGTGGCAATTTTTGTAACTCCTCCTTCCGACTCGATTGTTGTTCTTGAATCAGGGCATAAAGCTCAATATAAATTGGATATTTCTACTCCACACAAATATATAAGCCAATTTACAATTTCTTCCTTTGATAGAGAGACAGGTACTATAGAATACTTGGATTCGATTTGTAATACAAATAAGATTAATTATATATTTGAATATACTGCACCGGAAGTGGAGACAGATAGTCTGGATGTAAAATTGAAGTTCAAAGCATTTGATAATAATGGAAATGAAGCAGAAGTTATATATCCATTATTGATAAAAAATCGTTTTGTTTCAGTTGGCGAAAAAACAGGAATAGTTTTATATAATCCGCATATAGGTATGCCTGATGCTCTTTCGCTTGAAGATGTTTCTCAGACCTTTGTATTGGCAACGTCTCCCGATTCTTTATCGGCAGATATTTATGTCGTTGCAGATGAACATTTCAATGAAATCGCATGGAAGAGTAAAACCAAAACCAAGTTTATAAGAAATAATACGTTTAACTATGTATCAGCGACCGCAGCAAGTATAAATTCTGTATATCAGAGTTCGGTCAGAGAGGATCAAATTGAAAATATTCAAATTAATGATATAATACTTGTGGGGCATGACAACACTGCTGAAGGAGTTTTCCAAGTAAAAAATATCATTAAAAGTAACGAATATGGTAATGTTGCTTGTATGCAGTTAAGCTATAAAGGAATTAAGCATTAGTTTTTGATAGAATTTATTCTATAAATTTAATTTCACAAATTTCATATTAACATTTTTATATACAAAAACTTTGATTTGAAGCAGTTGGGTAGTGATACCAGGCTGCTTTTTTTATATTATATAGAAAGAAATAGTTGTCAAAGAAATCCGCGTTAACTTAATTTAACGGGTGGGGGTAATTATGATGGGTTTTATTGTTAACTTTGCTGATAATAATTTTAAAACTAAATTAATTATGACACAGAATGTATTAAAAAAGACGTTATCATTGACTTTAAAATTGTGTTTAGTAGTTTTATTTGTGCTTCCATTGCAAGGTTGTTTTTCATCTAAACCCAAAGGTTTTGTAGTAGCGACAGATGGAGGCACATGGACTTCAATTTATATCAGAGAAGGTCTTTCTTATGATCGCGCTTTTGGGGAAGTCCTTGATGTTGTTGCAAGCCGATTTGAAATGGATATGATAAATAAAGATGGAGGATATGGCAGAACAAATTGGATATACACATGGAATAAAAAGGGAAAACATGATGATAAGTATCGCACCCGAGTGATATTTAAGTTTTCTGCAGATAAAACTAAAGTTAATATTAAAACAGAAGCAGAATATGGCGGTGATGGCTGTTGGATAAAAGGATTTGATACCCGATTATTATCAACAATGAAACAAGATATTATGGGGGCTGTCAGTCGTACAACAATATAGAGAATTTTTATAATATATATAGGAGCATCATAATTATGATGCTCCTATATTTTATATGGTGTCGAGGGTGTGTATTGAAGAGAGGATGTGAACTGCTTCTTCGACTGTAGGGACTGATGTTACAGCTATGCTGCGGCGTTCGTTTTTCTCTCTGATGCGACAGCGACGAGTGTTTTGTTGCAGGTAATGCAGGATTTTGCCAAACATGGGTGATTGGTAGTAAGCAATATTGCTGTTGTCAACAAAATAGATGTACATTGTTTCCTGTTTGAGAGAAACTTTTTCAATCCCGAGTTGGCGTGCCAATCGGCGAAGACGAGGGATGCGAAGCAGCTCGGCAGTAACTGCAGGGATTTTTCCAAATCGGTCTTCCAATCGAGATTTAAAGGCTTGTAAATCCATTTCACGCTCGATGCTGTCAAGCTCTTGGTATAGGTTTATGCGTTCACTCTCTTGTGGCACATAATCGGCAGGCAATAGCAGTTCCATATCGCTCTCGATAACGCAATCGGCAACATACTCTTTTTCGTCGTCGTTATCGGCGGTGAGAGTGTTAGAGAACTCTTCAGTGCGCAACTCCATTACTGCTTCTTTCAAGATTTTTTGGTAGGTTTCATAGCCGAGATCGGCAATAAAGCCCGATTGTTCGGCACCGAGCAGATTACCTGCACCGCGTATGTCAAGGTCTTGCATCGCAATGTGTATTCCGCTTCCTAATTCAGAGAAACTTTCGATGGCTTGCAGGCGACGACGTGATACCGGTGATAATGGGATGTGAGGCGGAACAAGCAGATAGCAGAATGCCTTGCGAGAACTGCGTCCCACGCGACCGCGCAACTGGTGAAGTTCGCTCAACCCAAAGTTTTGAGCGTTGTTTATTATGATTGTATTTACATTGGGCATATCGATACCCGACTCGATGATGGTTGTAGCAAGCAACACATCATAGTCATGATTGGCAAAATCAATGATCGCTTTTTCAAGCTTTTCCGGAGGCATCTGTCCATGTCCTACAATTGTACGAGCATCGGGGACAAGGCGTTTTACCATCTCTTCAAGCTCATATAATCCCTCGATGCGATGATTAATAATGAATACTTGTCCATTGCGCGACATTTCAAAATTAATAGCTTCAAGGATGATGTTATCGTTGAGCGCGTTTACCGAGGTCATTATGGGGTATCGGTTGGCTGGCGGAGTGGTTATCGCCGAGAGGTCGCGCGCTCCCATCAATGAGAATTGCAATGTGCGAGGAATGGGCGTTGCACTCATCGTTAGAGTGTCAACATTTACTTTCATCTGTTTAAGTTTCTCTTTTACGGCAACGCCAAATTTTTGCTCTTCATCGACAATCAGCAGTCCAAGGTCTTTGAATTTTATATCTTTGCCAATGAGCTTGTGGGTACCAATGAGTATATCTATTTTGCCTTCAGCGAGGTCGGCAATGATTTGTTTTACTTGTTTTGGAGTGCGTGCACGAGAGATATAATCGACTCTCACAGGAAACTCTTTTAAGCGGTCTTTAAATGTGTTGAAATGCTGGTAGGCAAGCACCGTTGTTGGAACAAGTACAGCCGTTTGTTTGCCATCGGTAGCGGCTTTGAAAGCTGCGCGTATGGCTATTTCAGTTTTCCCGAATCCCACATCTCCGCATATCAAGCGGTCCATGGGGCGAGGACTCTCCATGTCTGCCTTTACAGCCTGAGTCGCAGTCAATTGGTCGGGGGTATCTTCGTAAATGAATGACGCTTCGAGTTCTTGTTGCAGGTAAGAGTCGGGCGAATAGCTGTGTCCTTTCTCCTCCTTGCGTGCGGCATAGAGCTTGATGAGGTCGCGAGCAATATCTTTAAGCTTGCTTTTAGTGCGTTCCTTCACTTTGTTCCAAACCCCTGTCCCAAGTTTGTTGATTTTGGGCGGAACGCCTTCTTTTCCACGATATTTTGCAAGTTTGTGTAGCGCATGTATGCTCACAAAGATAATATCATCATTAAGATATGTGAGTTTTATCATCTCTTGGGTGCGACCATTAACATTGGTGCGCAGCAATCCGGCAAATTTTCCAACGCCATGATCGACATGCACGATGTAATCGCCTATTTCAATTGCGCTAAGCTCTTTTAGCGATAGCGCGAGTTTGCCTGAACGAGCACGGTCGCTTTTAAGGCTGTATTTATGAAAACGGTCAAAGATTTGATGGTCGGTAAAAATGCACGTTTTTGCCAAGTGGTCAACAAAACCCTCATGCACCGTAGATAATACCGGAATGAAAGTGATGTCATCGCCACGATCCTCAAAAATCACCTTTAATCGCTCAATCTGCTTTTCGCTATCGCTAAGAATATATAGCCTATACCCATCGGCGAGCATCTTCTTGAACGAGTCGCTGATGAGGTCAAAGTTTTTATGGTATATCCCTTGTGGAGAGCAATTGAAGTCGATAGATGTTGTCACATTAGCCTCGGCATTGGGTGATGCTGAAAAATGTATGTGGCGGAATTTTTCAAATTGTAGAGCAAAGCTATCGGCATCTACTACCTGGTGCATTGCATTTTTGTCCCCTTCGTTGGCAATTAGCGCGCTGTCAGAGAAAGTTTCTGACGCAATAGTTTGTATTCGCTCAATGGTATATGCAGAGTCGCGCAGAGCAATAATAGTGTCCT
Organism: Muribaculaceae bacterium; assembly: GCA_017436845.1. Classification (GTDB taxonomy): domain Bacteria; phylum Bacteroidota; class Bacteroidia; order Bacteroidales; family Muribaculaceae; genus RGIG4079. The sequence goes on along the minus strand of JAFSCJ010000004.1, from coordinate 40,693 downwards.
TGTGAATGAATTCAAGCAACGAGCCACCATGGCTTTGTTGCGCAACATTAGAGGTGATAGATATCTCGTCAAGGCGTTTTTCCGAAAGCTGAGTTTCAATGTTAAACACTCTTATTGAGTCTATCTCATCTCCAAAAAAGTCTATACGGAACGGCAACTCATTGGAGTAGCCAAAGATATCCAATATTGAGCCACGCACAGCAAAATGTCCAGGTTCATAAACATAGTCTACCTCCGTAAACGCGTTTTCTCGCAACCATTTTATTGTTTCTGTGAGATTGACCATTGCATTAACGCTTAGGTGTAATGTGTGACGATCAATAGTATCTCTCGACGCAACACGTTCAGCAAGAGCTTCGGGGTAGGTAACAACACATTTCAGTTGTTTGTCGTCGTGCCAATGGTTGAGTGCCTCGGTGCGAAGAATTTGCGATGGAGCATCGATTTGCCCATATTTAATATCTCTTTTGTAAGCTGAAGGAAATAGTAACACAGCATCTTCCCCTATTATTCGAGAGATGTCGTGGTATAGATATCCGGCATCGTCAAGACTATCGCCTACAATCAACAGCGGGTGTTTCTGCTTGGGAAATGAAGCGAACAGCATTGCCGGTGATGAGCCAGCAAGCCCATAAAACGACACTCGTCGTGTTTTTTTATCGTCGAGGATAGTCTTTATCGCGGCATGGCGTTGTTGCGACAAAAACCGGGTACAGATATCCTTTATTTCCATTATTTCTCAATGGGGGAAAGTATTTTGCGATAGGCGTTTAGGTCGTTAAGGATAACCGCAGCGCTGTCGAGAGCAATATCGTTTTTGAGACTTTCTATTATCTGCCCTTTTTGGTAGTAATAGCGTTTTATTATTTCGTTAGCGAGGAGTTCGCTTATCTCTTTGCGGTTATTGTCGAGATCTCGGTTAAGATTATGCTTCAACATCTTTTCCAAGATTTCAAATTGAGCATTGATGCTGTCGTTGGCATATCCCTCAATTTTTGCCGTTTCTTTGAGGTCAGAGAGCATTGTTTCGCACACTTTGTCATATTGGAATTTATCAGGGTCGATAAATTCCTTGAAATCGTTGAAAATAGAGTCAGTAATAACAAAATCGTGAGCCGATGCAATAGTGGGTGTTGTTGCCGCAAATCGTGTGGCATAGTCAAATGCCCAATTATCACGAACAATATTGTAGGTCAATCGATTGGCGGCAGGATATGTAATTTTTATGTCGGGAGTGATGCCACCGCCATCGCGCACCTCGCGACCATGAACTGTTTTGAAAACAGAGGTGAGACTATCAGGAATGCGTGCTACTGAGCCGTCGGGATTGCGGTGAGAATAGTCTATGGCTTGGATTAGTCGTCCACTTGGGATATAATATTTGGCAATCGTAACTTTCAATAGCCCGTCATAGGGAAGTTGGCGAGTGCTTTGAACGAGACCTTTGCCAAACGAGCGTGAGCCTATAATCACTGCGCGGTCAAGATCTTGCAATGCTCCGGCTACAATTTCCGAACTTGAAGCCGAGCCACCATCGATAAACACAGCAAGAGGAATTTCGGTGTCAATGGGTGCTGATGTTGTTTTATATACCTTTTCATTTAAGTGTCCCTTCCCTTTGGTGCGAAGTACCTCAGTGTTCTTGGGAACAAATAGCCCAACGATTTTAACGGCGCTTTCAAGCAATCCGCCACCATTACTACGCAAGTCAAGAATGATTGATTTTACTCGTGGGTCTTTTTTGAGCTCAACCAATGCGTTGCGCACCTCTTTGGCTGACTTGTCGGTAAACGATGTGAGGTAGATGTATCCAATATTATCTTTAACTACTGCATAATAGGGGACTGATGGCACTTGGATTTTCTCGCGCATGATGTTGATTGTAACGATAGAATCCTCAACATAGGGACGTTTAACAACTACTGTCAATGGTGTGCCTGCCTGACCTTTTAATCGTTCACTCACTTTTGAACTCTTCCATCCAAGGGTGGTGTCATTATCTATCTTTACAATCATGTCTCCGGCTTTAAGCCCCGACTTTTGAGCAGGAGATCCCTCATATGGCTCTGAAATATATACCTTACCATTACGCTCCATGATATATGACCCTATGCCTCCATATTCGCCTGTAGTCATTGTTTTGAACGCATCTTGATCCTTTGCCGGGATATATTCAGTATAAGGGTCAATGTCATTGAGCATGGCATTGATAGCTGTATTTATTGACTTTTCGGCATCGATAGAGTCAACATAGAACACTTGCAATTCTTTATATACAGAGTTGAAGATGTCAAGATTGCGTGTTATCGCTGCTTTTTCGTTTTTAGATGAGGCGATAAACGAGCTACCAACAAGTGTTATAAGAACAAGAAAAATGAATTTTCTTAGGTTATTTTGAGTTTTCATAATCGTGTATTCGTTTTGTTGAGCTAAGGTACGCATTTATTATAATAACTACCCGATAAAAAACATCAAAAAAGCATTAAAAACACCTATTTTAGTAATATTTTTTGCAAATCAGTTGCATAATTCAAAAATTGCGACTAATTTTGCAACGCAATTTCCGAAAAGGATAGCATAACCTGCTTCAGTAGCTCAGTTGGTTAGAGCACCTGACTGTTAATCAGGGGGTCGTTGGTTCAAGCCCATCCTGAAGCGCAAAGCGAGACACTCCACGTGCCTCGCTTTTGTTTTTTAGATCAGAATGTGTAGTGGAGAGAGGCTGTAGAGCGGAATGAAGTTCCAAAATAGCGGTCGGTTTTGTCTCTGAAATCAAAAAGTTCATTAATCTTTCGGTCTCGTAAGTTGGCGGTGCGACGCCAGTCGACACCGGCACTAACCGATATCCCCAAGTGTTTATCTATTTGATAGGTTGCGCCAAGGTAGGATTTCAACATCGTTGAAGAGTATATTTTGGATTTGCCATTGATTTTCATTACTGCCGAAATTCCATCCATTTCCAACCCGACGAGTTCAAGTTTCAAATTGGGGTTTATAAATGTTGATGCCGACACCTTCAATCGTCCCATAAAATCAATGTTAAATTGATATTTCCCTTTACGTTCCCAACTGACATAGACCATGGGCATCACTATCGGTGCACCAAACGAGGTTGTTAATCCACCTCCAAATCCTATTTTTAAATAATTTCGCATAGTATAGACAAATACCAAACCGCCATTAGCCAAAATACTATTGAGCCTGATATAATCGTGAGGGGCATATATTCCGGCTCCGAGTGAAGCGATCATAAACCATCGGTTATTTATAGGGCGTATGTGAGAAAAAGTAACACCGCTATTGATAATCTTGTCGGGATTGTAGAAACGGGCTTCATCATCGTTGTCAAGGATGCCATATTTCATGTTAAGCGTGGCATTCCACAATGTAGGTTGTCGTTTTTCATTCATTTTGAATGAAAGGGGTAGATTGAAACGTCCTGAAAAGAGAGAAAGATTACCATCGCCATAGGTATTGCCATATCGGTCATTCAATGTACTTGTCGACAGATAGTCATAGCTGAGGCTTGCTTTCATTTGAGCCGATGCAGGAAGAACTGCAACAAGCCAAGAGAGAAAAACAGCGATTTTCAGTTTCATGTGTAATAATAGGGATGATTATGAAACATAAACGCAATGACATGATTTTTGTTGTGTACAAAATGTATAATATATTTTCAATATTAGCCAGAGTATAAATGCATTTTGAAATGATTTATGAAATGTCCCTCTGTTGCACTATCAATAATAGTTAACGGATTTGCACAAAAATAGTTAATCGTGTTTAAATAGCCGCTGTACAATTTGTACAATCGTTATTTTGAGGCGAGGTATTGGTGGATTTCGGGGGTGATGCCGGTCTCAAATGGGGTGGGCGAGTAGCTGAAGTCTCGGCGAGCGTCGTCGTGGAGATAGGTGCGTGGCTCGCACAGACGTTGCACCTTTTCCCGAAAATCTTTCTTCCCAAATGTCAAGCAATACACCATCCATGCTCCGGCATAGGCAATGGGGAACGGGCAGTTGATGAAACGCACTCGCGTGCCAAGCTTTTCCCCGATGAGCGATAGCATGTCGCGCAGCATGATGGGACTATGTCCCGATAGAATATAGTCCTTGTTGGCTGTCGTTGTTTCATTTAGCAAGATTGCGAGATAGGCAAGGGCAAGGTCGGTGTAATGCACCGGTTGCAGGGCATATCGGGCGCCATTCACCACAGGCATCAACGGCAGTCGGTCAACCATTCTTATAAACGTGATGATGTTGCCATCGTGGATATTGCCATATATCATAGTTGGTCGGCAAATGGTCAGCAAGATATTATTCTCGCGACATATCGCATATACATAATCATCAATTTGCCGATATCCTTCTCCGGCGGCTTTGTAGCGCGAGTATATGCCGGTGGTGTGTATCATGATGAGTCGGCGCACACCGCAATGAGCAGCTGCATCGACCACCTCACGCGAAAAATGGATGCCAGCAATGTGAACGAGAGTATCGACATCTTTTAGGCTCTCTTTCAGAAACTCCACATCGGAGCAGTCTCCGCGACAAATCTCGATTGAAGGGATTAGCGATTGAAGCGTAGCGATGTCGGCCGTTGGTCGCACCAACGCCCTAATGCCATCAGGGAACATCGACTGTATAGCCTCGATGTTTTCAGAGACAAGCCTGGCAAACTCACCTCCCGACTTCCTCCCTGTCGCTCCTGTTATCGCCACTCTCCGTTTCATAAAAACAAAGATACAAAATTATGTATGACTACAAGTTTTATTAGGGGCGTTAACTATGGAATCAGGAGAAAAATAGAATTGTTAGATTATATAGTGATGAACAAAAACGCAAAGGAGACAAAAATATTTCATTCTGTCTCCTTTATTGATTTTTAATGAGTTATACTGTTATACTCAATTAATACTCGTCTTCGTTGAAGAAGAAGTCTTCTTTTGATGGATAGTCGGGCCAGATGTCTTCGATACATTCGTAGATGTCGCCTTCGTCTTCCATTTCTTGAAGGTTTTCAATTACTTCGAGTGGCGCTCCTGAACGCATTGCATAGTCAATGAGTTCTTCTTTGGTTGCAGGCCATGGCGCGTCTTCAAGTTTTGATGCTAATTCCAAAGTCCAATACATAGTGATATAAATATTTAGAATAGTATTTAATTATTATTTCTTTAAATTTTCCGCAAAAGTAGTCAATTTCCCTATACTAACAATCTTTATTCCAAAATATTTCATCGGTATTGCTATTTATGTTGCATAAACGAGCAAAAACAAATAGGAAATCGCTTAAGCGGTTGATGAATTTCAGTACTGTGGTGTCAACAAAGGAGGTGTCGGCAATATCGATGATGCGACGCTCGGCTCGTCGGCACGATGTGCGACACATGTGAGCTATTGCTGCCGATTGAGTACCTCCTGGCAGAACAAAGTTGTTGAGTGGAGGGAGTGCAGCATCTATTTGGTCAATGGCTTGCTCAATGCGAGTGATGTCATCGGTTGATAATCCACGAGCCGGAGTTGTATCATTATTGGGGTTGTCAGTGGCAAGATAAGCACCTATGTTGAACAATTTGTTTTGAATGAATGTGAGCAATGAGCGGTGCTCGGCTGTGATGTCGGGCATTGTGGCAAGTAGCCCAAGAATGGAGTTTAGCTCATCGACAGAGCCGTAGGACTCAATGCGACAATCGTTTTTCTTGACGCGCTTGCCTCCAACGAGTGAGGTGGTGCCGGCATCTCCGGTGCAGGTGTATATGAAACTTTTTTTCATTGTAAGAGGGGGTGTTTTATGAGATGAGAGATTGTAGGATTTCGCAACATTCGTTGGCCGATGCAACGATTTTCATTCTTTGCATACAAGATGGGTGCATGAGGTTGTTGTCAATCATTGTGTGCAGCTGTGTAATGGTGTTGTCAAATAATCCATTTTGATTAACAACAATGATTGTCTTTCGGGTGTCATTGGTAAATGCCAATGTCGCGAGTGTTGACATCCATTCGTCGAGGGTGCCATATCCTCCGGGTAGAACGATGAATACATCGCCAAGCTCAATGAGACGCGCTTTGCGCTCGCTGAGGTCAGCAACATATATGCTCTCGTCATTGTGGGGATATTCCATCGCTTTGCGGTCGATGGGAACGATGCCTATAGCTCGTCCACCGGCATTGCGAGTTTCGGTAGCTGCTATTTTCATCAGACCCAAGTCGATGCCTCCATAGACGAGAGTAGCGTTGTGAGAGCCTATCCATTGCCCGATTGAGGCAGCAGCGGTTTTATATTCCTGAGAAATATTCTCCTTTGACGAACAATAAATTACAACATTCATAACAGTTACAAAGATAGAAATTTATTTTATTTCGATGGCGGGGTTGACGAAATAAAGTCGATGGGTGGCACGAGTGGTCGCGGTGTATAGCCATCGGTAGAAGTCCATCCCTTGTGCTTCGGGGGGAATGTACCCCATATCGACATAAACGTTGCGCCATTGTCCGCCTTGAGACTTGTGGCAAGTTACGGCATAGGCATATTTTACTTGTAGGGCATTGAAATAGGGGTTGGTGCGCAACGCTCTGATGCGTGCCGACATTGAAGTTTCGGGTGGAAATAGTTCCTGATCGGTGATGCAATGGTGATATAGCTCCTTGAAGCGTTGAGGCTCAAGTGCTGGCGATTCGGAGGTGAGGGTGTCGAGCAGTATTTTGCAATTGAGTTCTATTTCGTGGTCGGGGAGGAGCAATGATACATCGGCAAATCGGAATCCATATTTTCGTTCAGTGCCATATACTCGTGTAACAGTGGCAACATCTCCGTTGGCAATGAAATCAAGACCTTTAACGCTTGCACTCCAGTGGTAATTGTTTTTTGCGACGAGCAAGAGTTCATCGCGAGTGAGTTCTTCCTCTTTATAGAGAATGTTTGCTCGGATAGCATGGTTGAACTGTACGGCGCGTTTGTTGGAGCGAGTGATGAGGATCGTCGCGTCAATGCCGTCGGCATCGTAGGAGTCGCTTATGGATTCGGCAAGCAGTTCGCGTGATATGTTATCCACATCTTCAAATCGAGAAGTGAACAACATAGGGGCGGGAAGTGGTTCTACCTTCATCGCTTTGCGCAGGATGGTGGCATTGTAAAGTATCCCAGAGTCAGCCGCTTGGCGCACTGTCTCGGTGAGGGTTACGCGTGTAACACGCAATCCATAGGATCGCAATACATTTACATTCATTGCCGGGCTTTCTTCGCAGCCCACCGGCGGTAACTGTGCAGTATCGCCAAGGAGTATCAGTCGGCATTTGTGTCCCGAATAGACATAGTGGATGAGGTCTTCAAGAAGATTTCCGCCATATTCATTCCCATTTGCGGCGCCAATCATTGATGCTTCATCGACGATAAAGACGGTGTATTTATGCTTATTTTCGGTAACACCACCAAATATTCCTGATGTGTCGCCAATGTCGGGTGCTTTGTAGATTTTGCGGTGAATGGTGTAGGCGGTGTGTCGAGCAAAGGCGGCAAACACTTTTGCGGCACGTCCTGTGGGGGCTAATAGGACTGATGTGATGCCTATTTCGCCAAGTGTTTTTACAAGAGAGCCGGTAAGGGAAGTTTTTCCCGTACCGGCATATCCGTTAAGCAGAAAGACAGGATTGTCATCGGCTGAAGAGACACAAAATCGGGCAAGGGCAGCTATCAATTGTACCTGTTGATCGTTTGGATCATATGGCAAATTGAGCATTATGCGTGTTGCCAATTCCCTTGCGTCCATCAGTCCCTTATTTTAAAGACCATTCAAATCCGTCTTTGGTGTCTTTAATGTTAAATCCTATTTCAGAGAGGCGGTTGCGGATTAGGTCGCTTGTAGCCCAATCTTTTTTAGATTTTGCTTCAGAGCGAATTTGGAGCAATAAGTCAACTGCATCTTCAAATGGGCGGAGTGCATCTCCTGAACCTGTTCCTGCAACTATCTCTGTGCGTATGCCGAGAATTTCAACAAGGAATGTGTTAAACAATTTTTTCAATGTATCAATATCTTGAGCCGTAGCGGTGGCATTGCCGTCGTTAACTTGATTAATCAAGCGACATGCTTCAAACAAGTGAGAGATAACAATCGAGGTATTCAAGTCGTCATCAAGAGCTTCGTAGCATTTTGCCTCAAATCCTGATACATCGATTGTAGATGAGTCAGATGCTTTTAGCTCTTGCAAGCGTTTCCACCCATCAAGCATGCGTTGCAATGCTTTCTCTGCTGCTTGCAAAGCTTCGTTGCTGAAATCAAGAGTGCTACGATATTGAGCTTGAAGAATGAAGAAACGGATGGTCATTGGCGAATAGGCTTGAGTCAACAGCTTATGTGAGCCTGTGAAAAATTCGTCAAGAGTGATGAAATTGCCGAGCGATTTACCCATCTTTTGCCCATTGATGGTAATCATGTTGTTGTGCATCCAGTAGTGGACTGTTTCATGTCCGTTATGAGCTACCGATTGAGCAATTTCACACTCGTGGTGGGGGAACATGAGGTCCATACCTCCGCCATGAATATCAAATTTCTCTCCAAGGTATTTTTCTCCCATAGTAGAACATTCAAGGTGCCATCCGGGGAATCCTTCGCTCCAAGGAGAGGGCCAGTGCATGATGTGTTCTGGTGCAGCCTTCTTCCATAGTGCAAAGTCGGCAGGATTGCGTTTCTCTTGTTGTCCATCAAGAGCGCGAGTTGTAGATAGCAATTCGTCGATATTGCGACCTGAAAGTTTTCCGTAGTTGAAATCTTTGTTGAATTTTGGGACATCGAAATACACTGAGCCTTCGCTGATATAGGCATATCCGCTGTCAAGAATTTTCTTGATATACTCGATTTGTTCAATGATGTGTCCCGAAGCATGAGGCTCAATTGAAGGAGGTAGCACGTTTAATTCTTCCATCGCTTTGTGGTAACGGTTGAGGTAGAATTGAACTACTTCCATTGGCTCAAGTTGTTCAAGACGAGCTTTCTTTGCGATTTTGTCTTCTCCGTCGTCGGCATCATGTTCGAGGTGTCCCACATCTGTGATGTTGCGCACATATCTCACCTTATAGCCAAGGTGAGTCAGATAGCGATATAGAATATCAAATGTGATTGCCGGACGAGCGTGTCCGAGGTGTCCGTCTCCATAAACCGTAGGACCACATACATACATTCCCACGCGACCTTCATGTAATGGTTTGAAGATTTCTTTAGTGCGAGAGAGAGAGTTGTATATAGATAGATTGTTTTTAATCATAGAGTTGTCTTTTTTGATGTTTAAGCATTACCTCCCATGATGAATGGATTGGGAATTTCTCCATTTCCACCATTATTGTTAGGATTATTTACAGGCATTTTACGCTTGATTTCGCCAAATATTGATTCATATTTTTGGATGTTATCACGAAGTGCAAAAAGTAAATTCTTTGCATTTTCAGGGTTCATGATGATGCGACTTTGCACTTTTGCTTGTGGCATATTGGGAGCAACAGTAATGAAATCTACAAAAAATTCGTTTGCCGAGTGAGATATTACAGCAAGATTTGAGTAATGACCATTAGCAACTTCCGGAGTAAGCTCGATTTTTATTTCGTTCTTCTTGTTATTATTTTCCATTATTATTCTACTGGTTTTATTGTTAGATTTTTATTTATTATTATCGTTTTGTCTGTATTGCTACTATTTAGGTGAATTGTAATACCTCGGCATGTTGTCAAATTCCACACCTCAGAGAGATCAAAAGATGTTACAAAAGATTTTTCCTGGCTTTCAACCCCAGATTGTAAATCATAGGTTAGATATACATCGGGATGACTATTGTTGATGCTATATTTGTCAATGATGACTTTAAATAGAGGATCGTTATAATATGTCATGCGACAATAGAGATTTATGTGGTTGCCTGTGCGCCATAGGTTGTCGACTGATATTGAGGCAAAATCCCAATCGGGATATAATTTGATCTCATCGGTGATTATTTCCGGTGTATATACCGAACTTAATGCATAAACGGTAATAAAGTCAGTTACATATCTTGCTCCATTTTTTGGTACATAAGATATCATTACTCGGTCTCCTTTTTTGAAGGGATAATTATTGATTGAAAAATCCGATGCTGTGAGAGTAGCAATAGGCTCATCGTCTTTTTCTTGTAAATGGAATATGGTTGAATTGTCCTGCTTTTCGTAAATGGTTACGATGTCGGCATAAAGATTGTCGGGAAGTTGTTCTGGACTATTATCTTCGTTGCAAGAATATAACGCGATAGATGCAACTGCTAAAAATAAAAAAAGGATTGTTTTCTTCATATTTTATCTAATAGTTATTATTTTGAGAATGTATAAGTCTCGGTTTTAAGATTTGAGTCATTTATGTGAATTATTACGCCCTTGCAACTTTCGCTATTCCATATTGGCGAGATGTCAAAGGAGGCATATGCACGTCGAGTAAAGTTATTAGGAGCATCAAGCAAATTGTGTACCAAATATAGATGGGGGTATTCTTCATTGCGAGTTGCTTCATCCATTGTAAGACTGAAATCACGACTCTCTGTTGAATGATCAACTCTGATGTACATATTAATGTATTTTCCTGAGCGCCACATGCTGTTTAGGAAAACGGCATCGGCATCCCATCCTACGAGTCCCTCTTTTGTGGCGATGCGTAATGTGTCTTGATTTACGGGTGTTATTGAAATGAGGGATATATTCCCCGATGTATATGCTTTGCCTGATTCCGGATAATAACCTATAAGCATGCGGTCATGTTGTTTCACGCTTTCTCCATTCACATTAACTCCTTTTGCAAAAAGGTTGATTAGCGGAGAGTCATCGCGACGTTGGAATGAAAAAGATGCGCCATCGGCAGAGTTGCCTTCAAATGTAACAATGTCATATAGTGCGATTTGTTCATTATATGGACCATCATCGCTACATGCAACCAATAGTATAGAGGCTACAATTATGAATAAGATGTGTTTTAGAGATGTTTTAACCATGATTTATCCATTTTGTGATGATGTAATATCGGTTATCAATCCGTCTCGCATGTATATAATACGGTCGGTGTCGGCTGCTAATGTTTCATCGTGAGTAACAATGATGAATGTCTGTCCTAAATCACGACGTAAGTTGAAAAACAACTTGTGGAGCTCATTGCGATTTTGAGTGTCAAGGCTTCCCGAAGGCTCATCGGCAAGGATGACTTTGGGCGAATTTATCAAAGCCCTTGCCACAGCAACGCGTTGGCGTTCTCCTCCAGATAGCTGTGCCGGGCGGTGGCTTAGACGTTCAGTTATGCCGAGATAGTCAATCAACTCTTTAGCACGATTGAACGCTGTTGAGCGAGATTCTCCACCAATAAGAGCCGGCATCGCTACATTTTCGAGCACTGAAAATTCGGGTAATAGCTGATGAAATTGAAAGACAAATCCGATATTTTTGTTGCGAAACTGAGCGAGCTGATTATCTTTATAAGACATGATATCTTCTCCGTCATAGAGAATTTTGCCGGCATCGGGGCGGTCAAGCGTACCGATGATTTGAAGCAGAGTCGTTTTCCCTGCTCCACTTGGACCTACAATAGAAACTATCTCGCCTTTGTTTATCTCAAGGTCTATGCCTTTGAGGACTTTTAGCGAATCAAAGTTCTTTTCTATGCCTGTTATGGTTATCATATCTTTTGTCCTGTCAATCTGTTTATTACATGGGCTGTAAGCATGATGCCAAATGTGGCAGGTAGCCATGCAACAGTCCCGAAACTTGAAATTTTGTTTTGTATTTCATCAGTCATTATCAGCGATGACTTGCGAGCTTGCTCTGAACTGAACACAACTTTAAGCCCACGCGTGATACCTTGCTCTTTGAGTCGCTGTCTCACTACGCGAGCAAGACCATCATGGAACGTGTCGGCAATATCGGCATATTGCACCTTTGTAGGATCAATGCGTCCTCCGGCGCCCATCGATGAAATGATTTTAATCTTGCGATGAAGAGACTGTTTAATGAGTTCAACTTTTGGTGCAACAGAGTCTATGGCATCAACTACAAAGTCGGGGTTAAATGTTTCTAAAATTTCAGAAACATCTTCAGCCGAGATGAAACGATTTATTGCATTTACCTTGCAATCGGGATTTATATCCTTGATGCGATGTTTCATTACATCAACTTTACTCATCTCAATTGTTGACATCAGTGCCGGCAATTGACGATTAATGTTACTTGGTGAAACGACATCAGCATCAATGATTGTTAGCGTTCCCACTCCGCTACGAGCAAGCATTTCGACAGCATAACTACCCACTCCGCCAACACCCACGACCATCACATGCTTTTCTGCAAGCGTGTTTATGGCATCTTCTCCGAGAAGAAGTGCAGTGCGTTGATTATATGGAGTTATGCCCGACATTTTGGAATTTGTAGTATTAAAAAGCGAAGTTACGCAAATTTCTGTACTTCATCAAACTATAATCCAAATATTAGAAAAATTAAAGAGAAAGTAATATAAAGAAAATAGTCTCCTTGGGAGACTATTTTCGGTAGGCTGTAGAAAGTAGATTTATTCATCTTCTCTTATGAGATTGAATTTGGTGGAAATCTCTTTTTGCTCAATCGCCTGTCGTAGGTTAAAACGTTTCTTTTGTGTAATATAACCACTTTTTTCGCAAATAACCTCAATCTGGACGTTGCCGGAGTTGTTGAATGTTAATCCTTTTATATCAAATGTTTCTGTTGTTTCGTATGGAGTTGTTCCAACGTAATTTTGATTTGTGTTTTTGACATCAGGAGTAGATGATACAATGCGAGTATAAACATCGGCTCCACGTGGAGATGATTCAATAAACCAGCGAATAACGGTGCTTTCAAGAGCTGTATTGCCTTCTCCTGTAACTTTTTTGTTCTTTTCTTGAGCAGGGCTATCAGCTTTTCTTAAAAAATATGCGATTTTATCCCAATCAATATCTTCCAAAGCTGCAACAAATGCATTGTTGATAGCTAATGACGCAGTAGAAGAGTTTTTGCTGTATCCGCCAACTTTAGAACGACCGACGGCTGTTACATTTGGATAAACTTGTTTTCGATTGCTGTCGAAAACTTCAACTCCAAGGTGAACCAATCCGGACCATCCTGCACCTGAAAGATAGCTGACATTGAATTCCTTTATTTTTAGTGATAAGAAATAGTCTGTAGCAATATCAGCTTCAAGATCAAATCCCATTGTGCGCATATATTGACGAGTGCTTTCTGATACAAATGATGTAACGTCGGGATATACTGTTGTGCTTGGAACAGATGTTACACTTGCATCATAGATGTTTAATAATTCTGTTTTGGCGCGAACATCTTTTATATTTAGACGTATCCCATAATCAAGATTGATGTATTTATTTGCCTCCCCATCTTTTACAAGGTCTAATCTGATGTCAAGCGTGGTAGGTTGGCTGGATGTCGTCTTTTTAGAGCCAAAGCAAGATTGCAATGAAAATGCAAGACAGAGAATTAAAGTTATTCTAAATAAAGTCTTCATGGCTTATTTGTGTTCTTTAAGTTTTATGAGTTTTGCAGAAACAGTTGACTTATAGATAATTTCATCTCCGATTTGTTCTGCTTTTGTTGAGATAATAGGCTCAATAACTCCGTCGGCACCATGTTGTTGAGCGATGTTAATTATTCGATATGATGCTAATTTAATGGCAATCTCCTCAGGGTTAAAGTTTTCAAATTTTGTAGTCGAATACATGTTATTTAGATACCCGAGTCTGACAACTCCGCTATATTCTTTTAGAGAAAGACCGCCTTTCTCGTTTTTTCGTAATACAAAGCAAATTCATTAGTCTCTTCATGAATAGATGCTTTATTTTTTTTGATTACGGCTTTGATGATTGCTTCACTTGTAGCAGTGTTTAGTATTTGGTAGTCTCCTTGAACTAAATTTAGTTCATTAAGAGATACTGAATTTACTGTGTTTATAGCGTTAGGAACAATGTAGGTTGCTGTTTGTTTTGATCCAAAACAAGATGATAAAGATAATGTAACAGCAAAAAGACATAATAATTTTATAGCTTTCATAATTAATTTGAATATAAGTGTATAAATAAGTATAGTCCAAGGCTCAAAGGAGACAATAAAAAACGTGGACTCAAACTTTGTCTACGTTCTTGAGGTATCGCCAAACACCTTTGCCACATATACAAGTAGAAGCCCACGGATGTTCCGTGAGCATTAACTTCTACTCTTGTGGCTCTTTTCAAATTGGCGATTTTCAAGAACAAGAATAAAGCTAACGCTTTTTATCTATATGTCTTTAATCTGTTTTGTTACATAGGCAGTTGTTTTATATTTCTAATTGCAAATTTTGTAATAATTTTCTGTATATGCAAATTGTTTTAGCGTAAACTCTTTAATTGACGACAATAGATAATGATAGTCGTAATTAATGAAACACAAAATATGCCTGATGATATTATACTGATGTATATTGATTTAAAGTAGGTGGATGGGAAGAATGTTGCAATTAGTAGGAGAGACAAAATTTTGACGTTGAAAATAGAATTGGCAGTAATATTATTGGCTTCGGCTATTTTGTCATGAGGGGTTTTGGGTGGGAGGTTGTAAAGTTTTGGGTGGTTTTGGACGAATGAGATAAGTAGGTATATTAATATTGCCAGGGTTGTCAGTATTGCGAATTCCACTCCTTCTCTCAGAGGGTGATTTCCGACAAACAGCATTATGGAGAATGCAATCATTGTTATAATGATAGTAATAGGAAATATTTCTTTGTGATGTTTCATTTTGTGTGGATGAGAATTAATGAAAAAAAGGACATTTCCGAGAGAAATGTCCTTTCGTAGCCCATAGGAGAATCGAACTCCTCTTTCAAGAATGAAAATCTTGCGTCCTAACCGATAGACGAATGGGCCGGAAAATCTTCTGTTAAGAGATACCTAATTAAGCGGCAAGCTTGTTAATGTGGTGAGCAAGTTTGCTCTTTAGGTTAGCTGCTTTGTTTTTAGAGATTGCCTTTTTGCTCGCAAGACGATCAAGCATTGCGCACACTGTTTTGAATGCTGCTTGAGCTTCTGCTTGGTCTGTCATTTTGCGGATACGACGAACTGCATTACGAGCTGTTTTAGCATAATAACGGTTGCGAAGTCTTCTTGACTCTGTTTGGCGAATTCTCTTTAGAGCTGATTTATGATTTGCCATTATAAATTAATCTTTAAATCTTATTATTATGTTTACTTAGTAGCCCATAGGAGAATCGAACTCCTCTTTCAAGAATGAAAATCTTGCGTCCTAACCAATAGACGAATGGGCCATTTGGTTTAAAAGCGATTGCAAAGGTACGCACATTTTTTTAATCTCACAAATATTTTTCAAAAAAATGCAGTATTTAATCTTTTTTGTCGGCTTTTTAATAGTTGATTGAATGAGTTTTAGAGGCAATTTGTTTATTTTGCAGTCGATTTTATTTCCCTAATGTTATGTTGCGGTCATTGCATTGTGTGGCGTTGCGCACGATAAAATATAATGAGAAGCATTCGATATTGAGTACCTACTCGCTTGAATTGGGGCGAGTGTCCTTTCTGTTGCCTGCCGGTTCGGGGCGTGAGGCTGCTCGTCGTCGTGCATTGATGATGCCTCTTGGAACGTTTGAATGTGTTGCTGATATCCGACATGGACAGGATATATATATAATGAAGGAGCCTAAAGCTGATATTATTTCTCATGGTATTCATTCCAATCCCATAAAGAGTGCATTGGCTCTATTTATTGCCGAATTATTATCGGTTATTTTGCGAGAAAGTCAAGAGGATAAGGCGTTATATCTTTTCTTGCGTCAGTCGATAGAGAGGCTGAATGATGCGACTAAGGGCGTTGCCAATTTTCATTTGTGTTTCTTGTATAGATTGGGGCGGTTTATTGGAATTGAGCCTGATGTTTCGACTTATCAATATGGTCGCATTTTTGATATGGTTGATGGTGTGTTTCGTGTAACAGTTCCATTACATTCGCAATATTTAGGGCAACAGGAGGCGGCGGTGGTTGCTTTATTGTCGCGAATGACCTTTGATAATATGCACCGATTCCGGCTTTCGCGGGAAAACCGGAATCAGATGTTAGATGTCATATTGGAATATTACACTATTCATTGTGCATCATTGGCGTCGTTGAAATCAATCGACGTTTTGCGAGCGCTATTTTGATTTCTTGCACTTTCGGTAATTGTCCCATAGATAAAATAAAAACATAAATATGGAACAACCTCCGCAATAGATAAATATTTCCCATGCGCTTTTGGGATGATCAAATATACCTATAATTCCCCCTAGAACATATAGGATTGTCATTATAACTCCAAAGACGAGAGCTTCTATGATAGATGTTTTAACGTATGGTTTCATTACGTATTAATGATTACTTATTTAAATAGGGCTTGAGGACTTCGCCCCATGCGCTGTAGCCTTTACCCATGAGTTTGAATCCATCGTTGGTATATTCGGATTTGAGGTCGCCATTTTCATCAGCAAGTGCGCTATAAACGTCAACCCAAGTAACTTTAGACTTTTTAGCGAGTTTTTGTAGCTTTTTGTTCGCTGCTTTCACTTTTTTAGCCGAGCCTGCAAATGCTGCATATTTTTCGTAAGAAGAATTAACGGGAATGAGGCTTTGCATGATGATTTCTGTTTCGGGTGATTGCTCGCGAATGGCATTGATGGCTTCAGTCATCTTTTCAACAATAATATCGGCATTGAAATCAGCACTCAAGTTGTGTCCTTTGGGCATATTGTCAACAAGGTTGTAGCTTGATTGTAGAACGATTGTTTTGGGCTTATTGGCTGCAATTTTTTTAGCAAGAGCAGGGAGACTGTTCACAACATCGGGCCATGTGTAGCGAGATTTTACATTTGGATTATTGAGAAGTTCATGCCATTCAGCACCACCCACAAGATTGTTTCCTAAAATGAGGATATCTTCGCTGTCGATAGGGTAAATTTCGCCTTCGCTTAGCTCTTGATTGGGTGCAACATATTTTGCTACTTCGTCACGCCACATTTTGTACCCTTTTTCATTGAGGTGCAAGCCGTCGTTGGTTAGTTCTTTGGGGAGTTTGCAATCGCGGTCGGCAAAAACAGGGAACAGGTTGATCCATGTTACTCCTTGGCGGCGAGCGACTTGTTCAAGTAGCACGTTGCCATGAAGAATGGTCATTTCTTTCCCTATCATGTTTTTGTAACGTTTGAAATCGTTATTGATAGGGAGCCAACTTTGTAGATATAATTCAGTTTCAGGAGATTCGTTTTTGATTTTTACGACAAGTTTTTCTACTGCTGTAACAATGCTGTCGGCAGTGAGGTGATGCGATACATCATTTACACCGATTAAAAGGAATATCTTTTGGGGCTTGCCTTTTGTAACAAAACCTAAGCGATCAGAAATTCCTTGAACGATATCTCCGATGATACCACGATTTTTGATGTCCGGATTATCAAACATTTCATACCATAGCCCATTATCACTTAGGCTGTTGCCTAAGAAGATGATGTCATTATTGTCAATGGGTAAAGTGGCAAAGTGGGATGCACGTTGATGATAATAAGGGGTATATGTGTTTGCTGCCGGAGCGTCTTGTGAAAGGTAGTCATATACGTCATTGGCATTTATTGCCATGGTGCTTAAACATGTGATTGAGGCTAAAAATAGTTTTCGTAACATAATTTTGAGGTATTGATTTATTAAATGTTTTCTGCAAAATTACATTATTTTGCTATTATTCCCTAACTTTGTTGTAGATTTATTCAATAACCGCTCAATATGAAACCAACAGACAAAATACCTTTGATAGGGATGACGCTAAGTAGATTGCGTGAAGTGGCATCGGAGTGTGGAATGCCTGCTTTTTCAGCAAAGCAAATGGCTCAATGGCTTTATGAAAAACGGGTTGTTGATATTGAGGAGATGACAAACCTGTCGAAGAAAGCGCGTGCCCGATTGGCTGAAGATTATTGTGTGGGACGATTTGCCCCTAAAATGGAAGCTCGCTCAATCGATGGCACTGTGAAATATCTGTTTGAGGGTGTAGGTGGTCGAGATATTGAGGCGGTGTATATTCCCGACAAGGAACGTGCAACATTGTGTGTGTCATCACAAGCAGGGTGTAAAATGAATTGTAGTTTTTGCATGACCGGGAAGCAAGGGTTTCATGGAAACTTGACATCGGCCGATATTATAAACCAGATACTCTCAATCCCTGAAAGTGAGAAGCTCACAAATATCGTGTTCATGGGGATGGGAGAGCCAATGGATAATCTTGATGCTGTGCTTGGAGCGATTGAGGTGTTGACCGAGTCATGGGGATTTGCGTGGAGTCCTAAACGCATAACTGTTTCTTCGATAGGTAAAATAAAAGAATTGCAGACATTGCTCGACGCTACAAAAGTACACATTGCAATAAGTGTTCATTCTCCTTATTCGCAAGAACGGTTGTCGTTAATGCCGGTTGAAAAGGCCTATCCATTAAGAGAAGTCTTGTCGTTGTTGAGTAATTATGATTTTGCCCATCAGCGTCGCTTGTCGGTTGAATATATAATGTTTAGAGGATTGAATGACGATTTGCGTCATGCCGATGCTCTTGCTCGATTGCTCAAAGGTCTTAACAGCCGAGTAAACCTCATTCGTTTCCATGCCATTCCGGGAGTTGACCTCAAAACGACTTCAGAGCCGGCAATGATAGCTTTCCGCGACCGGTTGAATGAATTGGGCATTACAGCAACCATCCGCACCTCTCGAGGCGAAGATATCATGGCGGCATGTGGCATGCTTGCCGGCAAAGCCCAAGAGAAAAACTGAAAAAGATGCAGGACGCATTGTTTTTTGACTAAAAATGCCATTGGTTTTACTTTTGGTTGAATTTTGAGGGGAAATTATGCCTATTTGAAGAATAATGACTACCTTAGCTGATTGTAAAATGACAGAAAGTTAACGAAATAATTCTTGAAAAGTGTTAATATGTTGACTCTCTGTGAATTATTATGTATATACCAATGAAAGAAAACAGAAAAATAAAAGTGGGCATTACCCAAGGCGATATCAATGGAGTGGGGTATGAAGTTATTCTCAAGACATTGGAGGATGATCGCATATTGGAATTGTGTACCCCCGTTGTTTATGGCTCGGCAAAGATTGCTGCGTTTTATAGGAAATCATTAGATATTGCACCATTTAATTTTAATCAAATAGTATCGGCTCTTGATGCAAGAGATGGCGGTTATAATATCATAAATGTAGTCTCTGAAGAGGTAAAAGTGGAGCCTGGAGTTTCAACTGAGATTGCGGGCAAAGCGGCTTTTGATGCATTGGAGCGTGCAGTTGCCGATTTGCGAAATGGCGAAATAGATGTGCTTGTAACAGCTCCTATAAATAAACACAATATCCAAAGTGAAACGTTTACCTTTCCCGGACACACTGAATATTTGGAAGCGTCTATAGGCGATGGCAACAAGTCGTTGATGATTTTGTGTAATGACAATGTGCGAGTTGCATTAGTTACAACTCACCTTCCTATTGCCGATGTCCCAGGAGCAATAACAAAGGATACAATAATAGAAAAATTGCGCATTTTCAATGAGTCGTTAAAAAAAGATTTTGGATTTGATTGCCCTCGCATAGCGGTGTTATCATTAAATCCTCATGCAGGAGAGAATGGATTGCTTGGCAAAGAGGAGCAAGAGATAATAAAGCCTGCCATAGAGGAAGTACAAGGAGAAAAGATTCAATGTTTTGGCCCTTATGCTGCCGATGGCTTGTTTGGAAGCGGACAATTTGCTCGTTTTGATGGAATCCTTGCAATGTACCACGATCAAGGTCTTGCTCCATTTAAAACTATTGCCATGGAAAGCGGTGTTAATTTCACTGCCGGATTGCCGATGGTGCGCACATCACCCGATCATGGCACTGGTTATGATATAGCAGGTAAAGGCGAGGCATCTGAAGCATCGTTCAGAGAAGCGATATATAAAGCGATTGATATATTTCGCAATCGCAAAGAGTATGCGTTTATAAGGCGTAATCCATTGCGCCGTCAATACTTTGACAAGAGTGGCGATAATGTGGTGCTGGATTTAACCAAAGATGACACAGAGGTATAAACTCGAAGAATGAAATTTGCGATTATAGCAGCCGGCAAAGGTTCCCGCATGGCAAGTGAAGGGGAGATACTTCCCAAGCCACTTGTAAAGATTGGCGGAGAGCCCATGATAAAGCGTCTTATCGACTCGTTCATAAGATGCAAGGCTACTGCTATAAGTATTATAATAAATGATGAGATGGACGAGGTGAGAGACTATCTTCAATCTCTTGAATTGCCCATCCCGCTCGATGTTATTGTAAAATCAACCGAAGGTTCTTTGTTGAGTTTCTATGAAATCAGCGACAGACTGAAAGATGATAAGTTCTGTCTTTCAACAGTTGATTCAGTCTTTGATGAAGATGAGTTTGTCAAATATATTGACGCATTTGAAAAAGACAATGATGTTGATGGCTATATGGCAGTAACATCATTTATCGATGACGAAATTCCTTTATATATAGATGTCGATGAAAATAATTATATCACAAAATTCAGTGATGAATCATGGGACGAAGTTCGCATCATATCGGGAGGTATATATGCCTTGAGCGTCAAGGCCGTCAAAGTGCTGAATGACTGTATTCAAAACGGTATAACTGATATGCGCGATTATCAGCGAGAATTGGTTAAGGCTGGATTGAAGTTGCAGGCTTATGAATTTGAGAAGATTATAGATGTTGACCATGTAAATGACATCTCAACAGCCAATGAGTTTGTCAAGGAAGTGGAACGCAAGAAAAATAAAGATAATGTCTGAGATAAAAATAGCTGCGATAATGAGAGCCGGGGTGTATTCCCCTAATCACATAGGCAATGACGCGACGATATTAAACATGGTTGCCGAGCAGTTGCGCAAGCGTGGCTGTGAGGTGAAAATTTATAGTGAGGAGCAATTTCTCGCTGGAAAGGTTGAGGAGAGCATCATTGTGAACATGTGTCGTGATCTAAAATCTATTGCATTATTGCAAAAGATGGAGGATGAGGGTAGATTGGTACTGAACTCCGGCTATGGAATAGAAAATTGTGTGCGTGAGCGCATGACACGCATTCTTTTAGGAAACAATATCCCTTATCCTGAAAGTTTTGTCGTGAATACCGATGAGGTCGTGAAAAATCGTCTTCAGAAAGCCAATATTGCCCAATGCTGGATTAAGCGAGGTGATCAACATGCTATGCACAAAGAGGATGTAACTTATGTGCGTCATGCAGAAGAGGCTCAAGAAATGTTGCAAGAATACTTTTTGCGAGGGATACCACGAGCTGTTATAAGCAAACATTTGACAGGAGATTTAGTGAAATTCTATGGCGTGAAAGGTCAACCGTTCTTTTATTGGTTCTGTCCGTTTGTTGCCAATGGAGGCAAATATGGTTATGAACTATTGAATACCGGCAATGAAGCAATCAAAGCAATAGGGCAAAAGATAAAAACTCTATGTGTAAAAACAGCCGATGAATTGAATGTGAAGATATATGGTGGTGATTGCATAATATCTGCTGCCGGCGAGGTGAAACTGATTAGTTTTAACGACTGGCCAAGCTATGCGCCATGCCGTGCCGAGGCAGCTTCAAGTATTGCTAAGGCAATTATGGCTGAGATTAAAGAATATAGAAAATAAAAGATATTGAGGATGAAAAAATTTCCACTCATACACAAAATTATAGCAACTGCATGTGGCGCCGGATATTTTCCTTGGGGACCGGGTACTATGGGCGCTGTCTTTGCAATTGCTGTGTGGTTACCAATATTTCTTTTCTTGAGCTATTGTTCATGGATGACGATAACTGCACTTTTGATTGTGGTGTTCACTATTTTGGGAGTGTGGTCATCAACAGTTGCAGAGCGATATTGGGGCGAAGACCCTTCGCGAGTAGTGATTGATGAGGTAGTGGGAATGTGGATAACGTTGCTCGCTGTCCCTCATGACGCAAAATGGTACATAATCCTTGTGGCATTTGTTCTTTTCCGTTTCTTTGATATGGTGAAGCCATTAGGCGTTAGAAAGATGGAAAACCTTAAAAGCGGGTATGGTATCATGGCCGATGATGTTCTTGCCGGAGTGTATGGTGCGATAGTAATATTATTGTTAAACTATTTCATTTGATAACATGGAAACACAGGAAAATATAAAAGAGAAACCAAAGAAAGCCAAAGGGCTTCTGATGTTCTTGAAAGCTTCTGTTTCCTCACAGATAGCTTCGTGGATAGATATGGGGTTGAGTTTCGTATTGTTTGCGTTCGTTATCCCGGATGCGTTTATTGCAAAGGCAATAGGTGCCGCTACCGGAGGGGTGGTTAATTGCAGTATAAATTACAAATGGACATTCCAACCCAAAGGTTGTAGTAAACGATATGTAGCAATAAAATATGCGATGGTGTGGACAGGAAGTCTGTTGCTAAATTCATTTGGGACAGATATTGTTACAAATCTATTATCGGGCTTGACGTTCCTTGCCGATTGGGGAGTTACTGATAAAGGTTGTTTCATGGTGGCACAACTCGCGGTGTCTCTAATTGTTTCAATATTTTGGAACTTTATGTTACAACGTTATTTTGTTTTTCGCAATGTACCCATAAAAGATTCAATAAAAAAAGTGTCAACAAAAATAAAACGCTAATATAACGATGAAGAGGTTTTTTAAACAAATGCGAGATGCGTTACAGCAATTGATATACAAGGTGATAAATCCGCTTGTATATGGGATGATTAAAATAGGTATTACTCCAAATGTTGTAACAACAATAGGATTTTTGGGAAATGTGCTTGCTGCGGCATTGATGGTTTATGCTTCAACACAGGAGACTGTAATTGACCAGTTCTACTGGATTGCGTGGTCGGGTGCGACTATAATCATCTTCTCGTTATTTGATATGCTTGATGGTCAAGTTGCACGATTGGGCGGAATGACATCTACATTCGGAGCAATGTATGATTCAGTTCTTGACCGTTATTGCGAATTGTTTACATTAGGCGGTATAACTTACTACCTTATGGAAATTGGATATGAGATAGGCGCAATAATCACATTCCTTGCTTTGATAGGCTCAATAATGGTGAGCTATGTGAGAGCTCGTGCCGAAGGTCTTGATATAGAATGTAAAATAGGATTTATGCAACGTCCTGAGCGTGTTGTTATAACAAGTGTAGCAGCTCTTGCATGTGGTATCTATGGCTATAATGCCGAGGTTCCGGCATTTGACCCGATATTAATACTTGTTGTAGCAATGGGTATTATTGCGGTATTTGCTAATCTCACTGCTTTTGCCCGCATAATGCATTGTCGCAAACAACTGATGAGAAAATAGGTTGATGATGTTGAAAAATATTACAAAATTACCCTCTCTGAAAGAGAGCGTGATATTGGTCGTGTGCCTTGCAATTTGGCTATGTGTTACGGGATTTTGCATAGGGATGCGGCCAGAACATGGCTTGCTTGCATTTTTGATTGCCGGAATGTTTTTGTTTAATGGCGCTACTCGCAAGTTTGTTGTGGCGCTTGTCCCATTTGCATTGTTTGGCATATCGTATGATTGGATGAATTTGTTGCCCAATTATGAAGTAAACCCCATTGATGTCAAAGAACTCTATGATGCCGAAAAAGCATTGTTTGGAATTACAACAGCTCAAGGCGTGCTCACTCCAAATGAGTTTTTTTACCTTCATAATTGTTCATTTATGGACTTTTGGGCAGGAGTGTTCTATTTGTGTTGGGTGCCTGTACCCATTATGTTTGGGATTGGGTTGTATTTCAGCCGTCAGCGTAAGATATATTTACACTTTGCGATAGTATTTTTGCTTGTAAACCTCATAGGGTTTGCATGTTACTACATTCACCCTGCGGCTCCACCTTGGTATGTGATAAAATATGGATTTGAACCCATTCTTGGCACTCCGGGAGATGTTGCCGGATTAGGTCGTTTTGATGCAATGACAGGTTGGATGGTGTTTGACGGATTGTATTCTCGCAATGCCAATGTATTTGCGGCTGTGCCATCTCTCCATTCTGCATATATGGTAATAGCATTTTATTATTCATTGCGTTCACGTTGCGCAATGTGGTTGCGAGTTGTTTTCGCGATAATAATGATAGGGATATGGTTTACTGCTGTTTACTCATGCCACCACTATATAATAGATGTGATATTAGGAGCATTATGCTCAGTAGTGGGCATTGCATTATTTGAGATTGTATTGATGAAATTACCGGCGTTTAAACGTTTTATATACAATTATACTGAATATATCTCATAAGTGGCTTGTAGATGTCAAAGATTGATGAAATAAGAAATGATTATCGCAACTCCTTGAAGTCAATGGACACTGAGGAGTCAATAGATCTCATTTTTTATCGTCCTATCGGGTATCTGTGGGCACGCTTGGCGAGACGCTTGGGCGTTTCTCCAAATGCAATTACGATAGCATCTATTTTCTTAGGAGTCGGAGCAGGGATATTGATGTATTTTCCTGAGTTTTGGGTAAATGTGATAGGCGTCTTGTTACTCGTGTGGGCCAATTCATTTGATAGTGCTGATGGTCAATTGGCGCGCATGACAAAGCAGTATTCTAAGTTTGGGCGCATTCTCGACGGAATGAGTGGCGACTTGTGGTTTATTGCTATATATGTTGCGCTATGCTTGCGCATAAACAAAACTTCTACGTTTTTTGGTGAACATCAGTGGGTGATATGGGTTGTCGCAATTATTGCCGGGGTGTGTCATGCCAAGCAGGCTGCCGTTGCTGATTACTATCGCCAATTTCATCTCTATTTTGTAAAGGGTGAGACCGGTAGTGAGTTGACCACAACTGATCAAATTGATGATGACTTTGCAACATTACCATGGAAAGGAAATTTCTGGAAAAAGACAATCATGTTTTTTTATCGCCACTATACGGCAAATCAAGAGGTGCTCACTCCCCAAATGCAACAATTGCGCCGATGTATGAAGTCGCATTATGGTGAAACTGTGCCTGTTGATTTTCGTGAAAGGTTCAGAGCAAGCAGTAAGCCATTAATGAAATATACCAATATCCTAACCTTTAACACGCGTAGCATTGCGTTGTTTGTGGCAGTTCTCTTAGATTGCCCCATAGCCTATTTTGTATTTGAACTCACAGTATTGAATTTGCTATTGGTGTATATGATGAGACGCCACGAAAGTATTTGTAGTAAATATAAGATGCAGTTGCAAGAATGTGCCTAATTTGAGGTAGAGTTAACATTTGTTTTGAAAATGCCGATTTTGAATTGCCGTGAATTAGCAGAAATTTGCCAAAAGCGAGCATTTTTAACTTGCGTTAAGGAAATTAAGCAAAGATTATTATAGAAATAAATTTGCATTTAAAAAATAACTTGTACTTTTACGTGATTTTTTATGAACAAACATGAAAAGTCTCAAAAACAGAAATAATTAAACAATAAAATTATAATTAATTTATCATCATGAACAAAGTTAACGTAAAGAAAGCCGAAGGTAAACTCGGTGTCTTGGTTGTTGGTCTTGGAGCGGTTACAACTACTTTCATGACCGGTGTTTTGATGGCTCGTAAAGGCCTTGCTAAGCCTGTGGGCTCAATGACTCAATATGACAAAATCCGTGTTGGCAAAGGTGCTGACAAAAAATATTTGAAATATGACGAAATCGTTCCAATGACAAAACTCGAAGATATCGTGTTTGGCGCATGGGACGTATATCCTGAAAATGCCTACGAATCAGCTATCAACTGCGAGGTATTGAAAGAAAAAGATATCAATCCTGTTAAAGACGAGCTTGAAAAGATCGTTCCTATGAAAGCCGCTTTTGATAAGAACTTTGCAAAACGCCTTGAAGGTAGCAACGTAAAAGATTGCAAGAATCGTTGGGATATGATGGAACAACTTCGTGAAGATATCCGTAACTTTAAAAAAGCTAACGGAGTTGACCGCGTAGTCGTTCTTTGGTCTGCATCTACTGAAGTTTATGTTCCGGTAAACAAAAAAGTACACTATACTCTTGCTGATCTTGAAGCAGCAATGAAAGCTGATGACAAAGAGAACATCGCTCCTTCAATGTGTTATGCTTATGCAGCTCTTGCTGAAGGTGCTCCTTTCATTATGGGTGCTCCTAACACAACAGTTGACATTCCTGCAATGTGGGAAATGGCTGAAAAAACAAAATTGCCCATCGCTGGTAAAGACTTCAAAACAGGTCAAACTCTTGTTAAATCAGGTTTCGCTCCTATCATCGGTACTCGTTGTTTAGGTCTTGCAGGATGGTTCTCTACTAACATCCTTGGTAACCGTGACGGTCTTGTTCTTGACGAACCTGCTAACTTCCGCACTAAAGAAGTAAGTAAACTTTCTACTTTGGAATCAATCCTTGTTCCTGAAGAACAACCGGATTTATATACTGACTACTACCACAAAGTTCGTATCAACTATTACCCACCACGCAACGACAACAAAGAAGGTTGGGATAATATTGATATCTTCGGTTGGATGGGTTACCCAATGCAAATCAAGATTGACTTCCTTTGCCGTGACTCAATCCTTGCTGCTCCTTTGTGTCTTGACCTTGTTCTTCTTAGCGACCTTGCTGCTCGTGCAGGTCGTTGGGGTACACAACGTTTCTTGAGCTTCTTCTTGAAAAGTCCAATGCATGACTATACTAAGAACGAAGTTCCTGTAAATCACCTATTCCAACAATATGCAATATTGAAAAACGCTATCCGCGAAATGGGTGGTTATGAAGCTGATCAAGAAATCGACTAATCAATATTTCTTAATATACAGCAAAGCCGGGTGCAATCGCATCCGGCTTTTTATTTATATACATATTGCGATGGGATGACGTGTTGAAGGGGGTGGGTAGGTGGTAATTTTGGGGTGAATTTTAAATTTTAATAATATGATTGACACAAAGACTATTTTTATTTTGCTTGGGATTGTTGTGATTGAGTATGTGGGGGTATTACTTGCTGTTATAGCCGACTTGTGGAGTGGGTGGCGCAAGGCTGGAAAGCGGGGAGAGCAGCGTACATCTCGAGCATTGCGACGAACAATCGACAAAATGGCGCGTTATTTTAATGCGCTGATATCGCTGACGCTAATTGATGTGATGGTTATATCGGTAGTGTGCTATCTCAGGAACACGTTGTCGTGGGATGTTCCCATTATTCCGGTATTTACTTTTATAGGCTCAATATCGTTGGCTTTAATTGAGGTTAAGAGTATTTGTGAAAAAGGGGAAAACAAGGGGGATTTAGCGGAGTTGGCTCGTCTTGCAAAGTCTTTAATTGATGATCCTTCGGCAAAGCAGTTGATGGAGTGGTTGAATGAGAATGTGAAAACTAAAAATGAATAAAATGCTATGAAATACTTTACTCTTCAGGAACTATCAGATAGCGATACAGCTGTGAGAATGAATATAGATAATGAGCCTGATAAAGATGCAGTAGAAAATATGCGCCGATTAATAGATATAGTGTTGGACCCTGCTCGCGAATTGTTTGGGAAGCCCATTAAGGTTAATAGCGGATATCGGAGCAGTATGCTGAATGAGATCATTGGTGGAGCAAAGCACTCTTATCATCTTTGCGGACGTGCTGCTGATATTACCACCGGTAGCATATCGGCAAACAGACGTTTGTTTGCTATATTAAGAAAGCTTCCTCACAAGGAATTAATATGGGAAAAAGGGGGCATATGGATACATGTTGCACTGTAAAAGCATTAATAATATATAAATAATATGTAAAAAAACTAATATTTTGTCATGCCGGGCTAATTATATGAGCAATGAAAAAAGATGCACTTGCATAGCGCGAAAATTTGTTATACCTTTGTGGCGATTAGGATTAAGAGGGGCGATAGTTCCCTCTCTTTTTTACTAAACGGCGGCCTTCACACGGTTTTTATGTGCCATGAGAAGGTACGCTATTGTTGTATCGATAAGTGAACAAAAAGAATGATTGACAAACAATTATTAACACAAACAGTAGAACAAGCGATTGAAAATACCGACTTGTTTATCGTGGATATAAAAGTAAATCCAGGCAATGCTATCATTGTGGAATTGGATAGCGAAACAGGTATAGATATCGATATGTGTGTAAACATAACTCGCAAAATCGAGTCGGTATTTGATAGAGATGTGGAGGATTATGAACTTGAAGTGGGCTCAGCCGGCTTGACAGCTCCATTTAAAGTGCGTGGTCAATATTTAAAAAATATTGGAAATGATATTGAAGTTCTCACATGTGATGGTCGCAAGTTGCACGGAGTTCTCACAGAGGTGGGTAATGATGAGTTCACTTTTGAGATAGAAAAGAAAGTTAAAGAAGAAGGGGCTAAGCGTCCAACCCTGATAAAGGAACCGCTCACTTTTAAATTTAACGAGACAAAATCAGTAAAATATTTAATAAAATTCAAATAAAGAAAAATTACCTATGGCTAAGAAAGAGGAAGCTCCAAATATGGTGGAGCGTTTTGCCGAGTTCAAAGAGCTAAAAAACATTGACAAGACAACAATGATAAGTGTCTTGGAAGAATCTTTCCGTAATGTACTTTCTAAAATGTTTGGGACAGATGAAAACCTCGATGTGATTATGAACCCTGATAAAGGCGATGTTCAAATTTTCCAAAATCTTGAGGTTGTTCCTGATGGAGAGGTTACCGACCCAAATACACAAATCAGTTTGAGCGATGCTCGTGCCGATCAAGACCCTGATGTGGAAATCGGAGAGGAACACACTAAAGAAATTTTCTTTGCCGACTTTGGTCGTCGTGCTATCCTTAATCTTCGTCAAACTCTTCAATCTAAAATTCTTGATCTTCAAAAAGAAGCGATATACTCTAAATTTAAAGAACTTGAAGGTGAGCTTGTAACAGGTGAAGTGTATCAAACATGGTCAAAAGAAACACTTCTTCTTGATGATGATAAAAATGAAATGCTTCTACCCAAGAGCGAATCTATCCCAGGCGACTATTTCCGCAAGGGAGAAACTGTGAGAGCGGTAGTTATTAATGTTGATAACAAAAATAACAATCCTAAAGTAACAATTTCTCGTACTCATGAAAATTTCTTGCGTCGCTTGTTTGAACTTGAAGTTCCTGAAATTCATGATGGTCTTATCAACATTCGCGCCGTTGCTCGCATCCCGGGAGAGCGTGCTAAGATTGCTGTTGAAAGTTATGATGACCGCATTGATCCTGTAGGAGCATGTGTGGGTGTTAAGGGTTCTCGTATTCATGGTATCGTTCGTGAACTTCGCAACGAAAATATTGACGTTATCAACTACACAACTAACCCATCATTGTTCATTCAACGTGCGTTGAGCCCTGCTAAGATTTCTTCTATTCGTCTTGACCAAGAAGAAAAGAAAGCTGAAGTATTCCTTCGTCCTGAAGAGGTATCATTGGCAATTGGTAAGGGTGGTTTGAACATCAAACTTGCTTCAATGTTGACAGGTTATGTAATCGATGTATATCGTGATGCTGAAGAAGCCTATGAAGAAGATATCTATTTGGATGAATTCAAAGATGAAATCGATGCATGGATTATCGATGCATTGAAGGAAATAGGCTGCGTAACAGCTAAGTCAGTTCTCTCAACTCCACGTGAGATCCTTGTCGAAAAAGCCGACCTTGAAGAAGATACAGTAGATCAAATAATCAGTATCTTGAAGGCTGAATTTGAAGAAGAATAATTATAAGTAAGTAAATCCCATTTACAATATATGGCGAAAACAAAAATTAGTAAAGTAGCAAAAGATCTTAACGTAGCAATCCCTACGGTAATTGATTTTTTGCGCAAAAAAGGTATCTCAATCGATGATAATCCCAATGCTCGTATTGAGGACGACGCCTATAATCTTTTGGTGAGCGAGTTTAGTACCGATAAGGAACAAAAAAACAAGTCGGCTCAATTCTCATCGGAACGCCAAAAGGAGAAGAGCAAGCCTGCTCCAAAAGAGGCTCCAAAACAAGTTGAGGAAATTAAGATTTCAGCTGAACCCACTCAACAACCTAAAATTCTTGGCAAAATTGATCTTTCTGCAGCCGGTAAACCTGCGCAAAAGCCGATTGAGCCAAAACAAGAGTCTGAAAAAGTTGAAAACAAGCCGGCTGCTCCTAAACAAGAGCCTGTTAAGCCTGTTGTAGAGGCACCAAAGCCTGTAGAGAAAAAAGTTGAAGCTCCTGTGAAAAAAGAGGTAGTTTCAGCTCCTAAGTCTGAGGTTAAGGTAGAAGCACCAAAGAGTGAAAAGAAAGAGGAGAAGGCTCCAGAGCCGGAAGATCCAAAAGCTGACAACGAGGTGTTTACTCTTAAACGCACTGTTGCCGGACCAACAGTCAATGTCGTTGGTAAGATAGACCTTTCGGCAATTAATCAGCAAACTCGTCCTAAGAAAAAGACCAAAGAGGAGAAGCGTAACGAGCGCATTGCCAAAGATAAAGCTGCTCAAGCGGCTAATCCTCAAGCTGGCAATGGAGATCGTAAAAAACGCAAACGCATTGGTGGAAAAGAAAAGATTGACATCGAAAAAACATCGATGCAACAAGATAATCAAGGAGGCAACTCTCGCAAGAGTGAACGACGCCATGAAAAACCAGCAAAAGAGATCCGTGCAAAACGTCCTGTTCATGTAGAAGTGAATGAGGAAGATGTGCAAAAACAAGTGAAAGAAACACTTGCACGTCTCACAAGTAAAGGTCAAAAGAAGGGCGCTAAATGGCGTAAAGAAAAACGTGAGGCGTTTGCAAATCGCGAGCGTGAAGCTGCCGAACTCGAAGAAGCAGAAAGCAAAGTACTTAAACTCACTGAGTTTGTTACAGCTAACGACCTTGCAATAATGATGGATGTGCCCATTAACAATGTTATCGCTACATGTATGAACATTGGTGTAATGGTGTCTATCAACCAACGCCTTGACGCTGAAACAATCAATATTGTAGCTGAGGAATTTGGTTTCAAGACAGAATATGTATCGGCTGAGGTGGTAGAAGCAATAGCACAAGAGGAAGATAGTGAAGAAGAACTCACTGACCGCCCACCGATTGTTACTGTCATGGGACACGTTGACCATGGTAAAACATCATTGCTCGACTATATTCGCCAAGCTAACGTTATCGCCGGTGAAGCAGGGGGTATCACTCAGCACATTGGTGCCTATAACGTGAAACTCAGCGATGGTCGTCGCATCACATTCCTTGACACTCCGGGTCACGAAGCGTTTACAGCGATGCGTGCGCGTGGTGCAAAGGTTACCGACTTGTGTATCATTATTGTAGCAGCTGATGATAGCGTAATGCCTCAAACAGTGGAAGCTATCAACCATGCTTCAGCTGCAGGCGTTCCCATCGTGTTTGCTATTAATAAAATAGATAAACCAACAGCTAATCCTGATAAGATTAAAGAAGAACTTGCCAACATGAACTATCTTGTTGAGGATTGGGGTGGTAAATACCAGTCTCAAGATATCTCAGCAAAGAAAGGTCTTGGGGTTGACGAGTTGATGGAAAAAGTGTTGCTTGAAGCAGAAATGCTTGAATTGAAGGCTAACCCCGACCGTAAAGCAACAGGTTCTATTATCGAATCTTCTCTTGACAAAGGTCGTGGTTATGTTGCGACTGTTCTCGTGCAAAATGGTACACTCCGCGTGGGTGATACAATTCTTGCAGGAACACACTATGGTCGTGTAAAAGCGATGTTCAACGAGCGTAACCAACGTATCAAAGAGGCAGGCCCTGCTACTCCGGCATTAATTCTTGGCTTGAATGGCGCTCCTACTGCGGGAGATACATTCAATGTAATGGATACAGAACAAGAAGCTCGCGAAATTGCTAACAAGCGTGAACAATTGCAACGCGAACTTGGACTCCGCACCAACAAGCGTATGACTCTTGAAGAAATTGCTCGTCGTCGTGCGTTGGGTAACTTCCACGAACTCAATATCATTGTTAAGGGTGATGTTGACGGTTCAATTGAAGCGTTGTCAGATGCTCTTATCAAGCAATCAACTGAAGAAATTCAAATCAATGTTCTTCACAAGGCAGTTGGTGAAATTTCTGAAAGTGATGTTGTCCTTGCAGCTGCTTCTGATGCAATTATCATCGGGTTCCAAGTGCGTCCATCAGTTGCCGCTCGTCGTGCTGCTGAACGCGATGGCGTTGAAATACGTTTGTACTCGGTTATTTACCAAGCAATCGAGGAGGTACAAGATGCAATGGAAGGTATGCTTGCTCCAGAACTTAAAGAGGAGATTACCGGTACAGCCGAAGTGCTTCAAACTTACAAGATCTCAAAAGTTGGAACAATTGCCGGTGCTATTGTGCGTGAAGGTAAGATTAAACGTTCTTGCAAGGTGCGCTTGATACGCGATGGTATCGTTCGTTACACAGGAGAACTTGGCTCATTGAAACGCTTCAAAGATGATGTTAAGGAAGTTCTCACAGGATATGATTGCGGTCTTAACATTGCAGGCTACAATGATATCCAAGAAGGAGACATCATTGAAGCATTTGAAGAGGTAGAAGTAAAAAAATCTCTATAAAAACATCAAATAGATGCCCGTTGCCTACATAAACATAGGCTCTAATATGGGTGACCGCCATGCTCTGATAGAGCAGGCTGTCGCCCATATTGAGCATTTGTGCGATACGTCAGCAAGACGTGCGCCCATGTTTTGTTCTAAGCCCTGGGGGTATAGGTCCAATGCCGAATTCCTTAATCTTGGAATTATGGTAGATACCGACATGACTCCCATTGAGTTGTTGCATGGATTGCAAGCTATTGAGAAAAAAATATCTGCAACTCCTCATCGCGATAGTGCAGGAAACTATATCGATCGCGAGATTGATATAGATATTGTTTCTATTGATGGGATTATAATGAATAAGCCTGAACTTACATTGCCTCACCCGCGCATGCATTTGAGGGACTTTGTTTTTATGCCCATTGCTCTCCTTGATTGTGAGTGGCGACACCCTGTTTTAGGGGCTTCTCCATTGCGATTGTCGAAAGAATGTGGAGAGTGGTATAATGGCGGTATTGTCGTTGGAATAGGAGAGGTTTTGTGGGATCTGTTTCCTGAAGGGAAGAAAATGGGTGGCGCTCCGGCCAATTTTGCCTATCATGTTATGTGTCAGGGATTTCAAAGTATCGTTGTCAGTTCATTAGGAGATGATGACTTAGGACATGAAATAGAAACTGCATTTAAAGGAGCGGGGCTTAATTCTCTGCTTGAAAAGACCGACTCTCCTACCGGAACGGTGCAAGTTTCGCTTGACGATATGGGAGTCCCTCAGTATGAAATCACTGAAAATGTTGCGTGGGACAATATTCCATTAACCGAAAAATTGTTGTGGCTTGCACAGGCAACAAGTGTAGTTTGTTTCGGTACTCTTGCTCAGCGAAATGCCGAGTCTCGACATGCGATAAACTCGTTTATTGATGCGATGCCTCACGATGCACTAAAGGTGTTTGATATAAATTTGCGTCAACAGTTTTATTCGCGCGAAATCATTCATGACTCCTTATTGCGGTGCAACATTCTGAAGATAAATGACGAAGAATTGGCGATTGTTGGTGAGATATTTGCGCTTAGTGGAGATTTTAAGGCTCAATGTCGTGAACTTATGACACGATATACCCTAAAAATTTTGATTTTGACTTGTGGAGAAAAAGGAAGTTATGTGTTTGTCGGTGGCGATCTCTCTTATTTGGATACGCCCAAGGTTGAGGTCGTAGATACAGTGGGAGCCGGAGATGCGTTTACCGCAACCTTTATTGCTTCAATCATGAAGGGCGAAACTATAAGAAAAGCTCATCAGAAGGCTGTTGAAGTATCGGCTTTTGTTTGTACTCAAGAGGGTGCGATGCCTCAATATGAGCAATAATTCCAAAAGTTGAAAGATATCGTAAAGTAAATTTACTGAAAGGAAGTGCAATTTATTGAGATACTGAAAATTTCTTTGTAAATTTGCACGAATTATAATGGGATGAATTGCACAAAATAGGCTATTCCCTGAAAATCGTTTCTATTTATGAATATATCATATAATTGGTTAAAAAAGTACATCGACTTCAAGTTGACTCCTGACGAACTTGCAGCCGCACTTACATCTATCGGTCTTGAAACCGGAGGAGTAGAAGAAGTAGAATCAATAAAAGGTGGATTACGTGGTGTCGTAATCGGTAAAGTTCTCACATGTGAGGATCATCCCAATAGCGATCACCTTCACATCACAACAGTAGATTTGGGAACAGGTGAGCCTACACAAATTGTGTGTGGTGCGCCAAACGTTGCTGCCGGACAAACCGTAGTGGTTGCAACTGTGGGGACCACTCTCTATGACGGAGATAACGAATTCCAAATCAAACGATCAAAAATACGTGGGGTAGAGTCATTGGGAATGATATGTGCCGAAGATGAAATAGGAATCGGAACATCACATGATGGTATTATCGTATTAAATGATGATGTAAAACCAGGAACTCCAGCCGCAGAATATTATAATCTCACAAGTGACTATGTCCTTGAAGTGGATTTGACGCCTAACCGCATTGATGCTGCATCTCACTATGGAGTGGCTCGTGACTTGAGTGCATGGCTTGCCCAAAATGCTGAAGCTGTTAAGTTGCAACGCCCCGATGTGTCATCGTTCAAGGTTGACAAGGCAGAAAGAGCGATTGCTGTAGAGGTTGAAAATACTATGGCATGTCCACGTTATTCAGGGGTAACAATACGCAACATCAAAGTTGCAGAAAGTCCGCAATGGTTGAAGGATTGCTTGACTGCCATAGGTCAACGCCCTATTAACAATGTTGTGGATATTACTAATTTTATACTACATGGCATGGGGCAACCTCTACACTGCTTTGACGTAGATAAAATAGAGGGAGATAAAGTCGTAGTGCGAAATTGTGCAACAGGTACACCATTCACAACTCTTGATGGAGTAGAACGCAAACTCGATGAAAATGATTTGATGATATGCAACGCCAATGCCCCTATGTGTATTGCAGGAGTATTTGGAGGTCTTGATTCAGGTGTAACAGAATCGACAACGTCAATTTTTATTGAAAGTGCCTATTTTAATCCCACATCGGTGCGCAAAACAGCTCGCCGTCATGGATTGAATACCGATGCGTCATTTCGTTATGAGCGTGGTATTGATCCTAATGGAACATTATATTTTGTAAAACTTGCAGCATTGATGGTGCAAGAACTTGCCGGAGGTGAGGTGTGTGGTGATATTGTGGATATCTATCCCGAAGAGATTAAGCCATTCCATGTAACACTCTCTTATGAGAAACTTAATGCTCTCATTGGTAAAGAGATTGCGCCTGCAACAGTTGATTCAATCCTTGCTTCTCTTGAAATTGAGATTGTTGCGCGTCGTGATGGCGAAATCGATCTTCTTGTTCCTACCTATCGCGTTGATGTTCAACGTCCATGCGATGTGATTGAAGATGTGTTGCGCATATATGGATACAACAATATTGAAATCTCGTCAACAGTTCACTCAAGTTTGTCTTATAAGACATTAACCGATAGTGCTAATGACCTTCGCGAGCTAATAAGTCAACAGCTCACAGCCGTAGGTTTTAATGAGATAATGAACAATTCATTGACTGCTGAGGGCTATTATAAAGGTCTTGCTGCATATCCCGCTGAAAATTGTGTGAAATTGCTCAATCCATTGAGCAATGACCTCAATGTTATGCGTCAAACGTTGTTGTTTGGCGGATTGGAATCGGCAGCCCACAACATCAACCGCAAGTCAAGCGACTTGATGATGTATGAATTTGGAAATGTATATTATTTCAACCCCGACATACAATCTACAAAAGAGGCTCCTCTTGCTCCTTATAGTGAATATAGCCGTTTAGGATTGTGGCTTACAGGTGCTATGCGCACATGTAATTGGTGCCGACCTGAAGAGCCTGCGACAATCTATGATTTAAAAGCAATTGTGTTGAATGTTATTGCACGTCTTGGTGTTTCAGAACGAGAAATTCAATTGGTGAAAGGAGAAAACTGCATCTTTGCAGCATCGTTGAAGATTGTTACACGTGCAGGAAAAGAACTTGGCGAAATGGGTATCGTTGCTAAATCAGTATTGAAGAAAATGGATATCCGTCAAGATGTATTCTTTGCCGAACTTGATTGGAACTCCCTTGTGCGCTTGGCATTGAAGAAAAAAGTTACATATACAGCATTGCCTAAGACAATGCCTGTTAAACGCGACCTTGCGTTATTGATAGACAATGCCATTACAATGGAACAAATTGAAGCCGTTGTGCGTGAAAGTGAACGTCGCCTGCTCAAGTGTGTTACTCTCTTTGATGTGTATGAAGGAAAGAATTTGCCCGAAGGCAAAAAATCCTATGCTATTGCCATAACAATTCAAGATGACGAAAAAACACTTCAAGACAAGCAAATCGAGGCTGTGATGAACAAGATTATCACTAATTTGGAAAAACGTCTTGGCGCAACATTAAGATAAATCTAAATAAATAACCATACAATAAAAAATAACCACAATGGGAAGAGCTTTTGAATATCGCAAAGCAAGAAAACTCAAACGCTGGGGTAATATGTCTCGCACATTTACCAAGATTGGTAAAGAAATCACTATCGCTGTAAAAGCCGGTGGTGCCGACTCTGTAATGAACCCTCGCTTGCGCGTGCTCATGCAAAATGCTAAGGCTGCAAACATGCCTAAAGACACTGTAGAACGCGCTATTAAGAAAGCCACCGACAAAGATGCCGGCGACTACAAAGAAATCGTATATGAAGGATATGGACCTTTCGGGATTGCTATCGTAGTAGAAACTGCTACCGATAACAATACTCGCACAGTTGCCAATGTTCGTTCTTATTTCAATAAACATGGTGGCTCGCTTGGAACATCAGGATCTTTGACATTCCTTTTTGAGCATAAAAGCGTGTTTAAAATCAAACCTAAAGATGGTGTATCGGTAGAAGATCTTGAACTTGAATTGATTGACTATGGTGTTGACGAAGTAGTTGCCGATGAGGAAGAAATCATCCTTTATGGTGCATTTGAAGAATTTGCCAACATTCAGAAATATCTCGAAGAAAACGAATTTGAAATTGTTAGCGCTGAATTTGAACGCATCCCTAACGACCTAAAAGAGGTGAATGCTGAACAACGTGCTCAAATCGAAAAATTACTTGAAAAATTTGAAGAGGACGAAGACGTTCAAAATGTTTACCACAACATGAAAGAAGACGACGAAGAGGAATAATGCACTATTCATAAAAAGACAAAAGCCATTCCCAATTGTGGGAGTGGCTTTTGTCTTTCATTTATCTAAAGATGGTCTTTTAAAATAAAAATTATTCATTGAAATTGTTATCTTTGCGAGGGTAAAAATTATAATATGGAAATAATACTGGTAAAATTGAATGAGTTGTTGACCGAGATGGGGGTCGCTCCTGACCATCTATTTTTAGTCAGCCGTTTGGTAATTATAAGTTTGATTATCTTGTTGGTCATTGCCTCTTACCACTTCTGTCACAAAATTTTGGCAAAAGTAGTCAGACGGCTGACGAGCAGAACAGCTGCTACGTGGGACGATATTCTGTTTAACGACCATGTATTGTATGGAGTGTGTCATCTGTTACCACCGATAATATTATACATATTTCTCCCTCTTGTATTTGAGGGCAACTCCTTGATGTTGACGATTATATCAAAATCGTGCTTCATTTATATTGTCCTTGCCGCATTACGCTTGATAACATCATTTATTTCTGCGTTATATCTCGTCTCGTGTGAGAAACAACAGACAACAAGCCACCCGTTGAAAGGCGTTTATCAGATGTTGAAACTGATATTTATATGTGTTGCGGTAATAATCATTATCAGTATTTTGGTAGATAAAAATCCTGTGGTTATTCTCACCGGACTTGGTGCTGCGGCAGCAGTATTGACCTTGGTGTTTAAGGATACCATTCTCGGACTTGTTGCCGGGGTGCAACTTTCGGCCAATGATATGCTTCGCCCCGGAGATTGGATTGAAGCACCTAAATATGGCGCAAACGGAACAGTTAAAGAGGTTACATTGACTACTGTTAAGGTGCAAAATTGGGATATGACAATCACCACTATCCCTCCCTACGCACTCATTTCTGATTCGTTTCAGAATTGGAGAGGGATGTTTAATAGTGGTGGTCGTCGAGTGAAACGTTCAATAGAGATTGATGTAAACACAGTGCGTTTTAGCACCGAAGCTGAGCTTGCCGACTTTGAGCAACGCGGTTGGCTTAAAGGTATAGACCATGAAACTGAAGACCTTGTCAACATGAGGGTATTCCGCAATTACATGGAGCAATATATCTCAACTCATCCGCTTGTAAATCATGACATGCTCATGCTTGTGCGTCAGTTGCAACCTTCGGTCCACGGAATACCCATCGAATTTTATTTCTTTACTGCCAAGCAGGATTGGATAACCTATGAACGCATACAGGCAGCTATACTTGAGCATGCCTATGCGATGTTGCCGGCATTTGGGTTGCGTGCCTTCCAAAGTCCTGCAGGAACCGACATTCAGTCTATAGCCAATTCATCGCAATCTTAGCACGACTATGGTCGCTGACCGATAGTAATTGTGTAATATTCCTTATGGCATCTTCGGCAAGAGAGGCGTGTCGTCGGCTCAAATTATCGTTATGTCCCATGTAGCAGAGGTGCAGGGCGTCCATGGCGATAGCGTGTTCTATGGCATGACGCAGAGTGATTGTAGCTGATGATGGGAAACAAGCAGGGACATTTATATCCACCGATAGGATGATATCTTTGTTGTCATCACCTTCATTATCTTCATTCAGATTACATTCGGCAATGTGAGGGAGCAGTCGCAACACAATGTGGGCAAACGAGTCCTTCACCAATAATCTTAAAGCAGGCTCTTGGTCGCGAGTGAGCAATGGCGGACGCCGTCCATTGTCAATATTTTGCAGACATCGTAGAGCCGATGCCGCATAAATTTCTGTTATGATAGCCGTTGTTGATAGATTTAATGATATTGAGGAGTTCATGATTATATAGCTGTTTATTTTTTGAGTATTAAATATATTAAAAAAGCAGCCAAGGAAACAATTGAAAATAATGTGATAAGGTGTCGGGTGGGACTTTGTGTCTCTATATCACATATCTCAGTTTTAAGAGAGGTGTGGTTGTGGGATTCGGTAGTTGAAGACACTGTGCTGTCGCATGTCGTGATCATCCGGTCGATAGAACGTGAAAGTCGGGCAACTTTCACTGTCAGTACGCCTATTGAGTCGGTTGATTGTGTAATTTCGAATAGTTGTAGATTAAGGCTGTCATTAGATAAAGATGAAACAAGATGTTGTTTTGTAACAACCGAGTTGCTGTCAGATACATTATTATATTGCGAGTTGGCAGAAACGTGTTGGTTTGAGTTGCATCCCCATGCGATAAGGCACATACAGCAGAGGGGTATTATGTTTAATCTTGTGGTCATGGTTTAATTGTTGTATTAATCTGATGGCATAATTGGGAGTTATGAAAAATTGAGAAGCGCAATTGCGTGCAAGCACCATTGACAGAGCTTCGGTATCGGTCTTTATCCCCATTTGTGATTTGTAATGGTCGGCTTTCTCAGCTATCTCAGTCCACATGAGCCGTTTCAGGGGATTATAGCCAGGTGGGAGACGGTCTCGACGCATTGTTCGTAGCATGCGATAGGCATAGTCAAACGTTACATAATAGCTTGGGGCTCCGTTGGTGATAGCACGATATACCAACTCGTGGCAACTGATGTGCTCGCCGGGATAAAGTCCATCACAGATTTTCCGGCATTTCGCGATAAAATCGCGGTCGCGTGTTTTGATGAATTCCAACATAAAATTGTGTCGTTTTTTAGAGTTAATAATGAAAGTACAAAAGTAATATTGCCCTTGTGCCAAAACTTAACACAATCGAGTTAAAAATGAAAGATGAAAGATGAAAAATGAGAAATTGCCCGAAGGTCTATATTTGAATAGCCGTGGGGTTATTTCCACGGGGTGTGATACGCAAATGAATGCGTGGGAAACACGCTATTTGGTTGATATCCTTGCGGGCTTTTATTGGCATAGTGGTGTCTTTCCGACGCTTATTGCCGGTGGCTCGCATCCGGTGGTGGCGC
The DNA here is from genome assembly GCA_017436845.1 of Muribaculaceae bacterium. Classification (GTDB taxonomy): domain Bacteria; phylum Bacteroidota; class Bacteroidia; order Bacteroidales; family Muribaculaceae; genus RGIG4079. The sequence goes on along the minus strand of JAFSCJ010000004.1, from coordinate 404 downwards.
TTCGCTTACCACCGTCTATTCAAATTTAGCCTTTCAGTCTCTCTATCTCTTTCCACTCCACTATCTCATTTCTGCTTTTTTCTTTCTGATTTGTCCTCTTTCCTTTCTCCTCTTTTCAACCCTCAATTTGTCGATATGATGTTTATTTTTGTATAAAATTTAGGTAATAAGATTTGGAATTGAAAAAATATTGCTAAATTGCATCATTTTTAAGACCATAAATCAATTAATAAAAACTACTAACAAAATTATCATGAAAAAAGTAATTGTTTCAGCATTGTTGTTAAGTGCAGGAATCTATGGTTTTGCACAATTGAAAGTCGCTTCAGTAGAAAAAGTGGCTCTTCCTGAAGGTGTAACCATCAACACAGCAACAATGAGCCCCGATGGCAGCTACATCGCTA
>JAFSCJ010000019.1 GCA_017436845.1 Muribaculaceae bacterium | reverse complement strand
ATCGTTTAATGCTATTTTTACTCCAAACGATACTGACAATTACATAACTTTAATGGTTAAGGTTCCTATAACTGTAAATAAAAAGAGAGTTACTAAACCTACCGGCGACAATCGTATATTTATATATAATGGTCAAGAGCAGACTTATAACATAGCCGAAAGCGCTGATTATACCATCACGGGTAATGTTCAAACAAATGCAGGAACATACGATGTTATTGTCGCTCTTAATGATTCTACTAATTGTGAATGGGCAGACGGCTCTACAACCGATTTAGTTTTTGATTTTAATATCGCTAAGGCTGATCAAACAGCGCCGAGCGTAAATAAAGCTAATGAGACTTTTGCGGGTAAGAACGATGGCAAGATTACCGATGTTTCTGATAAAATGGAATACCGTGTCAACGGAGAAACTACTTATACTGCGATTTCGGGTGAGTCAATAGAAAATCTTGCTGACGAAAAATATTATGTTCGTCTTAAGGGCGATAGCAATTATAATGCATCTCCTGACACTGAAGTTGTAATCGCCGCAGGCAGAATGCTTGTTGTAACCTATAAAGCAGATGGACAAATAGTTGCCACTACAGAAGTAGAGTATGGCAAGGATGCAACTACTCCGACTATTCCCGAAAAGACTGGTTACACACAAACAGCTCCTACTTGGGATAAAGATGGTAAAAACATCACTACTGATACAGAAATCAATGCTGTATACACTCAAGATCCCAAAGTCCCGACTGATGACTCGGATGATATCAAATCACCACAAACCGGAGATGACAGCAATATTTGGTTGTGGGTGATTCTCGCTTTGACAAGCGGACTAATGCTCTTTATCACTCTTTTCTGGAAGAAAAATCTAATGGAAACTAAATAGTTAAAAACACACTCCGTTGTAAAACTTCCGGGGTGTGTTTTTATGTTCAAGGCAATAATCTTGTTTTTATTTTTAATTAATGATATAATAAATAATAAAATAAGGAGCTAACATAATGAAATTATTATTTAAACAACGCTTCTTTTCGTGGTTTGACAGCTACGATATTTATGATGAGGCAGGAAACACAACGTTTGTCGTTAAGGGCGAACTTGCGTGGGGACACCTTCTTCGCATTTATGATGCCAACGGTAACGAGGTTGGATATATCAAGGAAAAGATTTTAACTTGGCTACCAAAATTTGAAATGTATGTTGCTAATCGCTATGCGGGTTGCATCAGCAAGGAACTGACATTCTTTAAGCCTAAGTATAACATCGATTACAATGGTTGGCATGTTGAGGGCGATTGGTTTGAGTGGGATTATTCAATTATCAATTCTGCCGGACATAACGTGGCTTCAGTGTCGAAGGAAATATGGAATTGGACAGACACGTACGTAATCGATGTGGGTAATCCGCAGGATGCATTGTATGCTTTAATGCTTGTCTTAGCTATTGATGCGGAAAAATGTTCAAGAAGAGATTAATTGTAAGGAGAATTGAAAATGAAAAAAATAAATAGAATTCTGTGGGGAATCATACTGATTGCCGCAGGTGTGATTTTAGCTTTAAATGTATTTGATATTATGAATATTGATATATTTTTTGATGGATGGTGGACGCTGTTCATCATTGTTCCTAGTGCTATAGGCTTATTTACAGAACGTGAAAAGACCGGTAATATCATAGGTATTGCAATCGGTGTATTTCTGCTTTTATGTTGCCAAGATATTCTCAGCTTCTCTATGTTGTGGAAACTACTTGTGCCTGCAATCATTGTGATCGTTGGATTTAAGCTTGTGTTTACTGGTATATTTGGTAACAAAGCCAATGAAATTATAAAGAAACTGAAATCAGAAGGCAAAGAACCAAGAACAGGATGCGCCACTTTTTCCGGGTGTGATTTAAACTATGATGGCGAAGTATTTGAAGGTGCGGAGCTGACTGCGGCTTTTGGTGGAGTTAAATGCGATTTAAGGAATGCTATCATTGATAAGGATTGTGCAGTTCAAGTATCCGCAATTTTTGGCGGTATTGATATTTTGGTTCCTGATGGTGTAAACGTTAATGTGAGTTCAAATTGCATCTTCGGTGGAATTTCAAATAAAACTGCTGTACATAAAGAAGCGCCCACTATCTATGTAAGCGGCACTTGTATGTTCGGAGGTGTTGAGATCAAATGACACCATTTCAAAAAATAATTAAACGCGTTGCGTTTGCCCTCGCAATATTCCTTGCAGTTGCAATTATTGGCGGTCTTTTAAGCGCGGTTGGACTGTTTGGCGGTTTCTTTGGAAATGACGCTGTGACCGATGATATGAAGACTTACTCAATGTCTTCTGTAATTAATAACCTTAATATTCGAATCAATGCTGCTGACCTCTATATAAAAAAAGGTGATGCTTTCATAGTAGAAAGCAATTTGAAACATCTTAAGGTCGAGGAAAACGGTGGAATATTGACCATTTTGGAAACTAAAAAAATACACAGCAACTATAAAGGTGCTGTGCTTACAATCTATGTTCCTGCCGAAACGGAGTTTAAGTTCGCAAAACTAATTACCGGTGCGGGTAGATTAACAATTGATAAATTGTCTTCTGAATCAATTAACTTTGAGCTAGGAGCCGGTGAAGTAAATATTACAACGCTAACGGTCTCTCAATCTGCCGACATCGAAGGTGGTGCAGGAAAAATCACCATTTCTGATGGAACTCTTAACAACCTTGATTTTAATATGGGAGTAGGTCAACTTAATTTAAGAACCGCACTTATAGGTGAATGTGAATTTGAATTAGGTGTTGGCGAATCTAATATTATCGTGCTTGGTAATAAAGATGATTACAGGCTTGATGTTGAAAAAGGTATAGGCAATATCACTGTCGATGGCTCAAATGTTTCTAATATCAAAGATCAAGGAAACGGCAAAGAATCTATCGAGATTAATGGTGGTATAGGTGCTATAAACATAAAGTTTGAAAAAAGCACAAACAACAAAAGCAACGAACTTTTCGACATTGCCATAGAACCTTATTCCTCGGATGATTTAAAAATTATTACCGAAAAAGATAGATACTCGTTAACTGACAAAGTAATTAAATATTCTATAACCAATATTAGTAGTGAAGAAAACTGTATCGCTGGAGATGATGATTGTTTTACACTTCAAAAATTGGTTGACGGTAAATGGAAAAGAGTCGGCACAAAGAAAGAACATTATTGGAATGAACTAGGTCTAATAATGAATTCAAATCAAACAGAGCAACGAGAAATTGACTTAAACGAGTATTTTTATCTGCCACTGGACAAAGGCACATATCGAATTACAGTAGAAAGTCTTGTTTCAAATACTTTTGAAATAGCATAATTTTATCTTGACAAGCGAGTGCCAAAGTAGTATACTTTGGTCACCAACTTAATATTTTGCTTTTTTTTGAATAGACGGGGGCATATGTGTTATCACATATCATAAGAATGAGCGGTAAAGCAAATTTTTACGGTAAGTGATAATCACTAAGACTTACGAATAGTTTCAGGCACTTATCGAAAGATAGGTGCCTTTTTTGTTT
>JAFSCJ010000003.1 GCA_017436845.1 Muribaculaceae bacterium | reverse complement strand
TGCTGTACCTCCGGCGGTAAACGTCATTCCTTCGCATGTGCCGATTGCGGCATCACAACTCAATGTGAATCCTTGTACATCTTCATCTACCAAATCCCCATATTGATTGTATCCCAATATCTTAGGAGTATATGATGAATACGGAGGAGCTATTAACTCCCTTTCAGCAAATGCTAAACGAGCAATAGTATTATCTTGCGGTGCGACTGAATACACAAACCACCCATTGGCAACCGAACGTGGGCTACTTTCTGTTGTCTTATTTATAACTTTTCCATGCAACATCATTTGAGCAGAACCTCCGGCATCCATAGTTACGACATCATCACATCCATAGAATTTCATTATTTCACACATCACACTTGTACTGCATCCTGCCGAGGTCCCATAAACAGCATCAGTAGCCTTATCTATTACAATAATATACAATTTTTTTCCATCGGCACTTGAGCCATATCCTGTGCGTGAATAAACTTGAGAATTATATGTTTCGTCAGTATTGCGCCCTGTCAAAACTCCATCTTTCATAACAATAGCATTACCCCCAACCAATTGTTCGATTATAGGGGTTGACGAGCCATCTGCTGTTGACCAGCCATAATTAATAGTTACTTGATCGCCAACGACTAATTGTGCCAACAGATCTTTGTTGGTTCCACGACCGACAAGACACAAATCATAGTCACCAAGAGTTCCTGTTCCAGCATCAGTTTTAACAGCAGCAACTGTACAAATCATATCTTGTCCTGCCATCCAACATTGCCCTTCATTTATATTCAAATATACCTCAGTTGCTACGTTTGAAACGACTTTAAAGTGTTTAACACCATTTTCGGTATATTGATCGGCAGGCATAAATGATTTTGTCTTTCCATAAAAACTATTATATAACCCAATCTCTTCATCGCGAACAATTTTGTTTACTTGAATTATTTCAGGGCTACCGATTTTGCTATTCTTCACATATCCCTTATAATTCATTGACTCTACATATAATTTCTTTGATGTATCAATAGCAATCACACCTGTGCGAGCAGGACCGCCATCCCATTGGTCAGAATACGCATTAGTTTCTGTAATTATTTGTCCATTGCGAAGGTTTCCATTATATGTGGCACCTATCAACAAATCACTATAAGGCTGTTGACTTGAGACACACCAAAAATTGGCATTTGCACCACCAATCACTCTTTTTTCATCAGTATTATACCGTTTGTATGCATTAGCCAATGTTTCCGTTTTATACAATGTCTCAGAAGCCTGCATTGTCTCAATTCGATTATATGGATTAGTCAAATCCACTTCTATCATATTCACATTCAATGGATAATCCGGAATTCTAATACGACGATAAGTAATACCTGGTCCTTCTTGACGCACAATTAATTCATTAAGAGAATATTCCTTACTATTTAAGGTTATCGTTTGTAATTCATTTGCTGATATCGATGTTAAACAAACAGATGCCAACACGACGGAAAATAATAATTTTCTCATATTAATTAGGATTTAAGTTATTCAGTGGTATGTTGTAATCACAAAAGTACATAAATTTAAATTTCTTACAAAAAAATAAGCGCATGAGAAAATTTCATGCGCTTATAAATATTAATTAGTTATTCTCTTTTTTATAACAATCCTGCAAACATATCACTCGGTGCTGTCAAATCAAGTAGATAGTTGTATACACAACTTACGATTCCAAGCAAGATAATACCACCTACACTAATCCACAAGCCAAGGCGTTCTGATGTTGCAGAACGGAATGATTCAATTGGCGTTTCGCTGTCGTTAATAAACATTGCCTTCACTACACGTAAATAATAGTACAATGAGGGGATTGTGTTAATCAATGCAATAAGCACAAGTACATAGATTGCAATGCTTCCTTGTTGGATTGCACCTGTAAAGATGAAGAACTTGCTGAAGAATCCAGCAAATGGTGGGATACCAGCAAGAGAGAACATTGCAAGCATCATTGCAAATGACAAACGTGGATTTGTCTTATACAATCCATTGTAATCTTCCATTGACAATTTGCCTGTTTTGTTTTCAATAGCAGAAACTACACCGAAAGCAGCCAAGTTAGAGAAGATATAAACAAGGATATAATACAATAATGATGCCATTCCCGTAGTATTCAAAGCAATAACACCAAGCATAATGTATCCAGCTTGTGAAATTGAAGAGAACGCCAAGAAACGTTTCATATTACTTTGACGCAATGCAAACAAGTTACCTATAGTGATAGTGAGAATAATCAAGCCATACAACATCCATTCCCACACTTGGCTATACAATGTACCAAACACTTGAACCATTATTACAAGGAATGCAAATGCTGTTGCTCCTTTAGAGATAACTGACAAGTAAGAAGTTACTGAAGTTGGAGCTCCTTGATAAACGTCAGCAGTCCACAAGTGGAATGGAACAAGAGAAAGTTTAAAACCAACACCTGATATCACAAATGCAAGAGCAACGATTAACAATACATTTAATTGATCCTCGCCTACTATAGCATTAGCAATTCCATCAAAATACAATGTACCTGTCAAACCATATACAAATGACAATCCCATCATGAAGATTGCAGAAGAGAATACTGCTGTCATGATATATTTAACGGCAGCTTCATGGCTTTCATAATGTTTCTTATCAAATGCCACCATTGCAGCCAATGGTAGAGAAGCAGCTTCAAGTCCTATTACAAACAACAAGAAATGACGAGCTGATATCATCAAATACATACCAAACAATGTAACGAGTAATAATTCATAGAACTCGCCTCGACGCATGATTTGCATCTCGCTATTAGCCCATTTCATTGATTGAATAAGAACAATTAGCACACCAACGTTCAATATATTCTTGATAGTTACAATAACTGCCGAAGATTCATACATTCCGCTGAATGATTCTGCATTTGTCAAAAGACAAGGGCAGAAACATGCTGCTGTAAACAACGCGAAGAACAAGCAAGTTACACCCGGCAAGTTACTTTGCGCTTTCTTAGGCATAAATGTGTCATAGAGGAAGACTAATAGAAATACGACTAACAATCCTATTTCTTGCTTCATTGCTAAAAATTGTGAGTAATCCATTTCTTATTAATCTTTTAATTGATACCTAATACTGTGAATATCTCTGGAGAGAATGTGAACTTAATCAAATCGTTGAAGAAGTTAGGGAAACATCCAATTGCAGCAACGCACACAATAAGAGTGATTGTTGACAAGCGTTCCCACCATGTTGCATCAGTCAACTCAAGATGATGTTTATCTTGAACAGGTCCAAACAACAATTTACCAACAACTCGCAAGATGTAAACCGCTGTAATTACAATTGAGCAACAAGCAACAATTGTAAATACTCGGTGGAACATATCGGTGTGTTGGAATGAGCCAATAAAGATTGTCATTTCAGCAACGAAACCACTCAAGCCCGGAAGTCCTAATGATGCCATACCGGCGATAACGTAACAAACAGCTAAGAATGGCATTATCTTCATCAAACCACCCATCATGCGAATGTCACGAGTGTGAGTACGTCCATAAATCATACCAATCAATGCAAAGAACAATGCTGTCATAAGACCATGAGACAACATTTGCATGATAGCACCTGTCATCGCAGTTGTATTGAGCATCAAGATAGCAAACAATACAAGTCCACAGTGGCTCACTGAAGAATAAGCATTGATGTATTTAAGGTCGGTTTGAACACATGCGCTAAATGCGCCATATACAACTGAAATACCTGTCAATATCAAGAAGATCCAAGCAAGTTCATTGGCTGCTTCAGGCATCAAATAAATTGCTACGCGGAAACATCCATATCCCCCAAGTTTCATCAATACCCCTGCGTGAAGCATAGATACTGCTGTTGGAGCAGATGCGTGACCATCAGGGCTCCAAGTGTGGAATGGGAACATTGCGCCAAGCACACCAAAGCCAACGAATGTCATTGGGAACAAGAAATATTGCCAGTCTTTTTCAATCGCATTATTTTGAGCAATTTCGATGATGTTCCATGTCAATTGTCCTCCTTCCGGAGCTGAATGATAGTAGATACCTATGAGCCCTAACATCAAGAATGCAGAGCCTCCCATCAACATCAACGTCAACTTCATCGCCGAATAGTTCTTGTTACCACTACCCCATACACCAATTAGCAAGTACATCGGGATAAGAGCAACTTCATAGAACATAAACATTGTAAACAAGTCAATTGAAATAAAGAAGCCGAATACACCGATTGACAATAATATCAACCACAAGAAGAATTCTTTAGGTAGTGGTTCAATTTTCCATGACGCAAATGAGCCTGTCAACAAAATGATTGCTGACAAAAGCAACATTGCAACAGAAATACCATCAACACCCACCGCAAGGTTAATATTCAAAGGAGCAAACCATGACCAAGAATCTACATATAACATCTCAGCAGTTGCTCCTGCTGCACGTTGTTCAAGATATCCAAGCAACAGTGCAATAGACAAACCTACCAATGCAAGAGAGCCGACAACAGCCACCGCACGGATTTGTTTTATATTCTTACATAGGGCAAGTCCTCCAAGCATTACCAAGGGGATTACCACAAAATAGATTAATATATTTTCAAACATAAGTTACTATATTTATCAATTAGCACTATTGTTTATAACATAACACACACTACGGTTACAACACCAAGTAACAATGCTCCGAGAAGATAAACCAATACATAAGTTTGTATACTTCCTGATTGCAAGCCTTTGATTGCTCCGGATGCTTTGTGAGCCATTGTTGCAAACATATCCATTGTTCCATCGATAATATGGCGGTCAAACCAAGCAATTGGACGGCTCACCAAGTTAAAGATGATTTTGTGAGTAATGAATATATATAACTCATCAAAGTAGAATCTGTTATATGCAGCAGTCCACAATCCCTTAACACTATTAGCAATCTTATCAGAGATTGCATTTTCTTTGCGATACATTACTGTTGCAATCAAAATTGCCACTACAGCAACTAAGACACTTGTTGTTGCAACTGTCCAATTAAGGTGAATGTGATATGCTTCGCGATTCCATGTTACTAATTCTCCGAAAGGAATAAATCCGGCAACGATAGAGACAGTAGCAAGAATTATCAAAGGAAGAGTCATTGTCCAAGGAGCATCATGAGGCACATGTCCATGTTTTTCATAATCAGGTGTATTCCACCAGAATATACGATAGTACAAACGGAACATGTAGAATGCTGTAAGACCGGCAACAGCAGTCATCCATAAGCCCCACAACATGTTATTTTCAAATGCTGCCACAAGGATTTCGTCTTTTGAGAAGAAACCAGCAAAAGGAGGAATACCAGCGATTGCCAGACAGCCAATAAGGAATGTTATGTGAGTTATTGGCATATACTTACGAAGACCACCCATCGCTGTATAATCATTAGAGTGAACAGCATGAATCAATGCACCGGCACCCAAGAACAACAATGCTTTAAACATTGCGTGGGTAAACAAGTGGAACATTGAAGCCATATAACCTACTCCTTCGTGAATTTCAGGACGAGCAACTCCAAGAGCAACCATCATGAATGCAATTTGAGAAATGGTAGAGAACGCAAGTACGCGCTTGATGTCAACTTGAGTACAAGCTACTATTGCTGCATATAATGCAGTCAATGCACCCACAACAGTTACAATAGTCAATGCTGCTTCTTCCATTAGGTAAACCGGGAACATGCGAGCCACCAAATACACACCGGCAACAACCATTGTTGCAGCATGGATGAGAGCAGATACCGGTGTTGGACCTTCCATCGCATCAGGCAACCAAATGTGTAGAGGCATCATTGCTGATTTACCCATACCACCCATAAAAATTAGCACTAATGCCCATGTCAATACTGAAGCACCCATGAAAGTAGCACCACCTGTGCTCGCAAGCACATTTTCAGGAGCACTTGTCATGTCTATGAAGTTAAATGTTTCTGTAAAGAATGATAGGATTAGGATACCAATTAAGAAGCCAAGATCGGCAAAACGAGTAACGATAAATGCTTTCTTTGACGCTGAAACTGCACTCGGTTTTGTATAATAAAATCCGATAAGCAAATAGGACGAAGCACCCACAAGCTCCCAGAAGATATACATTTGGAAGATGTTAGTTGCAACAACAAGTCCCAACATTGAGAAACTAAACAACGACAAGAATGCATAATAGCGTTGGAAACCTTTTTCACCATGCATATAACCAAGGCTATACAAATGTACCATGAATGAAATTGTTGTAATTACAACAAGCATCATAGCTGAAATAGGGTCCAATAAAAAGCCTAACTTGATTACAAGATTTTCAGTAAATTCTAACCAAGTAAAATCAAAAATAACAGATTGCAAGCGATTGCCGGCAGCGTCAATAAAATCGGGATTTCCGCTGAAGAAATATGTAAACGCTGTTGAATATGCGAGAATCAATGTTACTCCCATACCCAATGTACCGAGAATTCCTGCCATCTTATGGCTCATCTTGTTACCTGCCAATCCAAGGAACAAGAACATGCACAAAGGCAATGCCAAAATCAATAATGGTGTAATCTGATCCATAGCGTTTAAAATTTCATTTTAGTTAAATCGCGCACATCAATATTCTTAGCAACACGGAAAATATTTATAATAATTGCAATTGCAAGAGCTGTTTCTGCAGCAGCAATAGCAATAGCAAAAAGAGTAAAGAACATACCCTCTAATTGTCCGGGAAACAAGAAACGATTAAACACGACAAAGTTAATATCAACCGCATTAAGCATAAGCTCAAGCGAGATTAATATCGCAATCATATTTTTACGGGTAATGAACCCATATACACCGCAGCAAAACATTACGAGGCTGGGGATTAAGTAGTACATTAATGTAATATCCATAATCTTCTACCTTTTACGAGCAACTACGATGCCACCGATTATACATGCAAGTAATAACACACTGATTGCTTCAAAAGGTAAAAGCATTCCGCCTTGACCTGTTCCTAACAATTGATCCCCGATTTGATCCATTGTAACATCTCCCATTGCTGGAAGTTGTGCAAAGAATCCACAGCGACTCAACAATGCATAGCCTGAAACGCCAAGCATTGCAAATGCAGCCAACAGACCAATAGCACGTCTTTTTGAAGCAAGTTTCTCGGCTTTGTCACCTGGTTTACTTGTCAACAAGATTGAGAAGACAACCAATACGACAATACCTCCGGCATATACAGCTATTTGCACTGCGCCCAAGAACTGATAATCCATCATAAAATAGATGCCAGCTGTAGCAAACAATGTAAACAACAAGTAAGTAGCCGAACGCAAAATCTTACGTGTAGTGACAGCAAGTACCGAGAATACTATAATTGCTAATGCAATTATCAAATACATAATGATACTTCCTACTGATTCCATATATGTGATTAATTTTCTTTATTTTCAGTATTAACATCTGTTGCAGAAGCCTCAGCAGCAGCTTTTGCAGCAGCAATTTTTGCCTCACGTTCAGCAGCAGCCTTAGCCAATTCTTCAGGCGACGGAGCCGGCTCTTCTTTTTCCGGCAAATAATTCAATTGTTTCACAAGTTTTTCACGAGTGAATACTGCTTGCTCAAAATCATTTGAAAATTCAAGTGCATCTTGAGGACAAGTTGTTACACACAATTGACAGAAGGTACAACTACCCAAGTCATAAACATATTTGTCTAACTTGCGTTTTTTCTTCCCATCAGGCATGTCAACCATCTTTGATGTAATTGTAATTGTGTCATTAGGACAATTACGTTGACATATACCGCAGGCAATACACTTGTGACGACCTTCTTCGTCATACTTCAAAGTGAGGACTGCACGAAAGCGTTCTGGAACTTTTACAGTCTCACGATCTTCAGGATATTTTTCAGTAATTTTAGGTGTAATAAATTCTTTTCCGGTAATTTGCATACCTTTTACAAGGCTTGCCAACCCGGAACCTAATGATGAAAAATAATCTTTTACACTACCCATAGATATGTATAAATCTTAGTTTATATATTTGTTTTTTTAATTCTTTATTTGACCGCCAACAATATCAAGCAACTCTGTTGTAATACTTTGTTGACGCAGTTTATTATATTCCAATCGCAATTGTTCAAGCAATTTCTTCGCATTATCATTTGCGCTTTGCATTGCCATCACACGAGCAGCTTGCTCCGATGCTCTATTTTCAGTAAACACTTCTTGCATCACCGAAAGGAGGAACAATGGCAATACCGATGTAAATATCTTTGTTGCATTTGGTTCAAAAATGTAAGGTTTCACCTGTACATTTGTATTCAAGTCAGAGAAAGACTCCTGAACAACAGGGAGTAATTGTTCTGATTTTAAGACTTGACGGCTGATACTTTTAAAATTCATATATAAGAAATCAATCTTATCAACCTCACCTACAATGAACTTTTCTTGCAATGATGCCACAAAAAGTTTAACCTCGCCACTTTCAGATTTTGAATCAACACCATTCTCTGAAATCATGCGAATTTTGCCATTAGCAATTTTTCTTACAGCCTTAGCAATTTTTGAGCCCACAGTGTAAATATCAATCTCAACATCATTACCGAAAGTAGATTTATATCCAGTAATTATTTCAATTAGTCGTTTAAATATATTCACATTATAAGCTCCGCAAAGACCATCATCAGAGCCAAAGACAACAATACCTATTCGTCTAACTTCTCGAGTTTCAAGCAACGGAGACGAGAATTGAGCATCGGCCGACAACAGATTACCTATAATTGTTTCTATCTGCTGACGGAAAGGCAATAGACGACGCAATGCCTGTTCAGCTTTGTGCATCTTTGCCGATGAAATCATTTTCATCGCCCCTGTTATCTTCTCAGTAGAAGCAACCGAGCCTATTCGTCCTTTTAATTCACGTAACGTTGCCATTCAGAATTTTTCTTTCTCAATTAGTTATAACGGCTTATTATCTCCTGTGCCGCAGATGTCAACTTATCAGTAACATCATCTGAGAGTTGACCTTTCTTTATAGCATCAAGGGCATCTTGATATTTCACATGCAGTAATTGAATAAATAGTTTCTCAAATTCAGAAACTTTATCCATTGGCACTTTCTCAAGTAACCCTTTTGTTCCACAATATATTACAGCGACTTCTTCTTCCACAGCAACAGGTTGATATTGAGGTTGGATGAGCAGACGTTCATTCTTACGTCCCTTATCAATAACTCTTGCTGTTACGGCATCCATGTCACCACCAAATTTTGTAAATGATTCAAGTTCGCGGAATTGAGCTTGGTCAATCTTCAATGTACCGGCAACTTTCTTCATTGACTTGATTTGAGCATTACCACCTACACGAGATACCGAGATACCAACATTGATAGCCGGGCGAATACCACGGTTGAACAATGCTGTTTCAAGGAATATCTGACCGTCAGTAATAGAAATTACGTTTGTAGGGATATATGCCGATACGTCACCTGCTTGTGTCTCAATGATAGGAAGAGCTGTCAATGAGCCACCTCCTTTTACAAGTGGTTTCAACACCTCAGGAAGGTCATTCATTTTTGAAGCGACCTCTTGGTTATCAATAATCTTAGCTGCACGCTCAAGCAAACGAGAATGTAGGTAAAAAATATCACCTGGATATGCTTCACGACCTGAAGGGCGTTTCAAAATCAATGAAATTTCACGATAAGCCACCGCTTGTTTTGACAAGTCATCGTACACTATAAGGGCATCACGACCTGTGTCACGAATATATTCACCAATTGCAACTCCAGCAAATGGAGAATAGTATCTCATTGCAGCAGAGTCAGAAGCAGTAGCAGCTACAACAACTGTATAATCCATTGCACCATGTTGACGCAATGTTTCTACAATAGCAGCTACCGATGATGCTTTTTGACCAATCGCTACATAGATACAATATACGGGTTTCCCCTCCTCAAAATTTTTGCGTTGATTGATGATGGTATCAATTGCGATTGCTGTTTTACCAATCTGACGGTCACCGATAATCAACTCACGTTGTCCACGACCGATGGGGACCATTGAGTCAACAGCCTTGATACCTGTTTGCAATGGTTGTTTTACAGGTTGACGGAAAATTACACCGGGAGCTTTACGCTCAAGGGGTAACAACATTCGCTCTCCTGTAATTGGACCACGACCATCTATAGGCTCACCCAAAACATTTATGACGCGTCCTAAAAGACCTTCTCCCACAGGGATTGAAGCAATCTCGCCGGTACGGCGCACAGTCATGTTCTCGGTAACTTTGTCAACGTTATTAAGCAATATCACACCTACGTTGCTTTCTTCAAGGTTGAGAGCAACACCTTTAACGCCGTTCTCAAACTCTACGAGCTCGTTGGCGCACACTTTATCAAGTCCATAAACGTGGGCAACGCCGTCACCTACCTCAAGGACTGTACCAACTTCCTCAAACGATACTTTAGTATTTACGTTTTCAAGTTGTTGTTTTAAAACTTCCGAAATCTCGCTGGGGTTTATCATTCTTTTTATTTACTTAAAAGATTCAAACGCAATTGTTTTAATTCATTACTTATAGAAGCGTCCAAACGCTCAGAGCCAATGTTTACGACAAAACCACCTATCAATTCATTATCCACACGACTTGAATATTCCATAGTTCCACCATTAAGGTGTTTTTGGATCAATGCTTTAAGACGCGACTCATCGTTATGGGATAACTCCGATGCTGTTACTACTTCAACAAGATAAATGTTATTGGCCTTACGATAAATATCCAAATAAGCTAATGCGATTTCTCGAGACATATCCAAACGCTTATTGGTCGTCAACAAAGAGATAAAATCGTTAAATACTTTATCGCCTTTTTCGGCACCGGTAGCAGTAACCAACAATTTAATCTTATCGTCAGTAGCAATAAATGGATTGCTCATTACTGATTGAAGAGAACTTTCGGCAACAAAAGCTGAAGCCAAAGACTGCATCAAACCATATATACTTTTTGAATCGCCCTTTTCAGTAGCAAATTCATAAAGTGCCTTAGCATATCGACGTGGAATAAGACCTTCGTTCATTGCGTTTTAGTTTTGTTTCTCTATTTCATCAAGCAGAGTATTAACCAACTTTGTCTGTGCTTTTTCATCAACAAGTTGATTTCTTACGACTTTTGACGCAATATCGAGAGCAAAAACACTCACCTCGTTTCTAAAGTTTTGCTCAGCCTCTTTGCGAGATTGCTCAATAGATACTTTAGCGGCATCCATCACTTTTTGAGCTTCTTTTTGTGCGGCTTCGCGTGCTTCTTCGATAATTTGAGTCTTCATTTTGTCGGCTTCGCGCAACAATTCTGCTTGTTGGCGACGCGCATCTGCTATATATTTATCAGCCTCCTCTCGTGCATGATCAAGTTGCTCTTTTGCATTTTGAGCGTACTCCACACCTTTATCGATGAGGTCAGCTCGACCATCAATTCCATTAAGTATCACAGGCCATCCAAACTTCCATAATAAAATGAAAAGCACAGCGAATGATACAAACATCCAGAATATCAAGCCGAAATCAGGCGTGAATAGTTCCATACTGAGAGTTTCTTATTATACGAATAACGCAAGAAGACAAACGATAACAGCGAAAAGTGATACACCTTCCACCAAAGCAGCAATAACAATCATGTTACTACGGATATCACCTGCTGATTCTGGTTGACGTGCAATAGCTTCCATCGCAGCTGCACCAATCTTTCCAATACCGATACCTGCACCAATAGCTGCTACAGCAGCACCAATACTTGCGCCAAGACCTAAAAGAGGTTCAACGGCTGCTAAAATCATTGCTAACATAATTTTTAATTTTATTATTGTTAATTTATTATTTAATTATTTTTCTCTTTAATATTATTCTTCATGATGAGGATTTTCTTGTGCTAACGCAATAAATATTGTTGATAGCATAGTAAACACATAAGCTTGGATAAAACTTACGAGAACATCAATCAACAACATAAATATTGAGAATATCACAGACACTACAGTTGTAGCACCTGCAACTGCTGCTCCCATTGGTGCAAAGATAAATATCAACATTGTTAATGCGATAACAATCATGTGTCCACCCATCATATTTGCGAACAAACGCACTGTCAACGCTGCCGGCTTGGTAAACATACCAAAAATCTCAATAACAGGCATAATTGGTAATGGGAACTTAAGCAACAAAGGTACATCAGGCCAGAAAATATCTTTCCAATAGTGCTTTGTTCCAAAAATGTTTGTAACCAAGAATGTGAGTGTTGCCAATACTAATGTAACGGCAACATTACCGGTCAAATTGGCCCCACCTGGGAATATAACGATCAATCCTAAAAGATTCATCACAAAGATAAAGAAGAATACAGTCAATAAATAAGGGGCAAAACGACGTGCATTTTCTTTTAATGTTGATTTAATTACACCATCATAGACAAATGAGATGAGAGCTTCAATTGCCCCTACCCCTTTGCGAGGTGCTTTATAGCCATTGCGTTTGTGCCAACGAGCAACACTCATCACGCACAACAACACAACAAATACAGATATAAACAATGCCAACACATTTTTGGTAATTGACAAATCTATAGGACGGTACTCTGTCCCATTAGCATCACGACCTACAACTTTCCCTTTATAATCACCACTTTCTGCGATATAAAATCCGTCATAGGTTTCGCCATGAGCTACACGCGAAGACATGAAACAATGCCATACTCCATCGTTATCACACACGATTATGGGAAGAGGAATGCGGTGATGATGAGAAAATGGTACTTCCCATCCATACCCATCTCCTAAGTGATGAAAAATTGTCTCTTTAATTGCCAATTCTCCACCCTCACTTGATGCGCTAAGACTTTTTGGCATTATAAATGCCAAAATCAAAACAGCCCATATGAGAAATACTTTTTTCATATTAATATATACACACCGATACTATGTTATTATCAACATCGACTAAACCTCCATTTATTACAATCTCACGTCGTGTCCCTTTTTCATCATATACGATTTTACCGGGGACAAGAGTCGATATCAATGATGCGTGATTGTTTAATACGGTAAATGTACCTATTTCACCAGGAAGATTTACTAAATCTACCTCCCCTGAATAAAGCACATCTTCAGCCGATATTATTTTAAGTATCATAGTTATGACTCTAATTATTTAACTTCATCAAGTAACTTGCGTCCCTTAGCAATAGCTTCATCAATAGTACCCACGTTAAGGAATGCTTGTTCAGGATATTCATCCATCTCTCCGTTGAGAATCATCTTAAATCCACGAATAGTTTCGCTCAATGGCACCATTACGCCGGGAAGACCGGTAAACTGTTCTGCAACATGGAATGGCTGAGACAAGAAACGTTGGGCACGACGAGCACGCGCAACAACCAATTTGTCTTCATCAGACAATTCATCAACACCAAGGATTGCAATAATATCCTGAAGTTCATTATATTTTTGAAGAAGTTGCTTAACGGCTTGAGCTGTATTATAGTGTTCTTCTCCGATGATGTTTGGATCAAGAATACGAGAAGTTGATTCCAATGGATCAACAGCAGGATAAATACCATGCTCTGCAATCTTACGACTCAATACTGTTGTTGCATCCAAGAAGTTGAATGTTGTTGCAGGAGCAGGGTCGGTCAAGTCATCTGCAGGCACATAAATTGCCTGTACTGATGTGATTGATCCGTTCTTAGTTGAAGTAATACGTTCTTGCAACATACCCATTTCAGACGCAAGTGTAGGCTGATAGCCCACAGCCGATGGCATACGACCAAGCAATGCCGACACCTCAGATCCGGCTTGTGTGAAACGGAAAATGTTGTCGATAAAGAGAAGAATTTCTTTACCGCCACCATCTTGATCACGGAATTGCTCAGCAACAGTCAAACCCGAAAGTGCTACACGAAGACGTGCACCAGGAGGTTCATTCATCTGACCGAAAACGAGTGTAGCTTGTGATTCTTTCACCTTCTCCATGTCAACATCGGCAAGATTCCACTCGCCTTTTTCCATGCCTTCGGCAAATTTATCACCATATTTCATTACACCGCTTTCTATCATTTCACGGAGCAAATCGTTACCTTCACGGGTACGCTCTCCGACACCGGTAAACACAGAGAAACCATTGTGTCCCTTAGCGATATTATTGATTAGCTCCATGATGAGCACTGTTTTTCCAACACCGGCACCACCAAAGAGTCCAATTTTACCACCTTTGCTATAAGGTTCAAGCAAGTCAATAACCTTAATACCTGTATAAAGAATTTCTGTACCGATAGTAAGATCCTCGAAATCAGGTGCAGGTTGGTGGATAGGGCGAAGATTCTCGCGTTCAAGTTCAGGAAGGTGGTCAATAGCCTCACCTATAACATTGAGCAAACGCCCTTTTACCTGTTCTCCGGTAGGCACCGCAATAGGACGGTCAAGATTATCAACTCTCATACCACGTTGCAACCCATCGGTACTATCCATTGCCACACAACGCACAGTATTTTCACCAATATGTTGTTCAACCTCGAGTACAAGCACTGATCCGTCGGGACGGTCTAATTTCAATGCAGTGTAAATGGGAGGGATAGTATTTCCTTCTCCTTCAAACGTCACATCGACTACCGGTCCGATAACTTGGGCTATTTTTCCAAATTTGTCGCTCATATTCACGAAATCATCAGGTTTTTATTAATTCTTTTCAATGGTTTAGAAATGCAATCCATAAACAATCACGAGTACCATCAATACCAAGTTAAACAAGTTGATTGGAAGCAAATATTTCCATTCAAGGTTAAGCAATTGGTCGATACGCAAACGTGGGAATGTCCACTTAAACCATATAATAACAAATGAAATTACAATAGCTTTGATTACAAACCACAATACCGATGGAATGTAGTCCATAATTTCATTAAATCCGTCCCATCCCGGGATGTGCAATGGCATCCATCCACCAAAGAATAGTAATGCTGCAACACCGGAAACGATGAATAGGTTCAAATATTCAGCCAAGTAGAAGAAGCCAAAGTGCATACCCGAATATTCAGTGTGATAACCTGCTGTCAACTCACTTTCTGCTTCAGGAAGGTCAAACGGACCACGATTAGTTTCAGCTGTACCTGCTACAAGATAAATGACAAATGCAATAATAGCGGGAATGTGTCCCGAGAAGATAAACCACAAGTCTTTTTGTGCTTCAACAATACCTGTAACAGACATTGTTCCGGCAAATGCGACCATTGTCAATACCGACAATCCAATAGATAACTCATAGCTCACCATTTGAGCACCTGAACGCAATGCACCGATAAGTGTAAACTTGTTATTACTTGACCATCCAGCAAGTAAAATACCAAGTACGCCGATTGAAGATACAGCAATCAAGAAGAATATACCAATATTGAAATCAATGATTTGCAAGCCATTACCCCATGGTAACACAGAGAATGACAACATTGATGCAATAATCACTAAGTAAGGAGCTAATGCAAACAAGAAACGATCTACATTCTTCAGTGTGATAATTTCCTTGATAAGCATTTTGAACATATCGGCAAACGATTGCAACAATCCAAGAGGGCCTACTCGATTAGGACCGAGACGACATTGGAAAGCCGCACACACCTTACGTTCAAAATAGATATAGAACAATGCTAATAATGCATACACCAATAGGAGTGCAACACCTATTGCGACACATTCGATTGTTGTTGCGAGCCAGCCCGGCATTACCGATAGCAATAACTCATGAATCCAATTGGTTATAATTGATAAATCGTACATAATCTATTATAATTACTATATTATTCTTAAGTTTATCGGTCAATATCGGGAACAATATAATCTAATGAACCACCGATAGTGATAAGGTCGGCAATCTTGTAGCCTTGTGTTATGTGGTCAACAACATTTGCCAATGGCAAACATGGAGGAGCAAGTTTCAAGCGCACAGGAGATGCACCGCCATCGCTTTCGATATATACGCCAAATGCACCACGACAGCCTTCTACCAGTTGAAACCAACGGCCAGCAGGCAACTTGATTACTTTAGGCACCTTCACGCAATATTCTCCATCAGGAATATTATCAATCAATTGTTCGATAATCTTAGCTGATTGTTCCATTTCAGCGATACGCAATTTTGTACGAGCCATTGAATCGCCTTCAGTATATACGACTTCTTCAAAGTCAAGCTCGCCATAAATGCTATAAGGATGTGTCTTGCGCACGTCACAAGCCCAACCTGATGCACGACCTGAAGGACCTGTAACACCATAAGAAATAGCATCTTCACGAGTAAGGTTTCCTATATTTTCAAGACGTCCTTTTGCAATTACGTTGCCTATGAATAATTCGTTGTATTCTTTGATGTTTTTAGGCAACACCGCAAGAAGTTCTTTTACATCTTTCACGAAGTCTTCATGAAGATCTTGCATTACACCACCTATACATCCATAGTTGAATGTCATGCGAGCACCACATGTACGTTCCATTATATCAAGAATCTGTTCGCGCACACGCAATGTATAGAACAACATTGTAGTAGCACCCAAGTCCATACAATACGTACCAAGGAACAAGCAGTGAGAGGCAATGCGTGCCAACTCATCCATCAATACGCGAATAACTTGTGCACGACGAGAGATTTCGATACCGAGTGCTTTTTCATAAGCGATACACAACGCGTGATGATAGTGGTGTCCAGAAAAATAATCCATACGGTCCATAAAATGAAGCGTTTGAGGATAAGTCAATCCTTCACACAATTTTTCAATACCACGATGGATATATCCTGAATAGAAATCAATTTTTTTAATTGTTTCACCATCAACAGCTGTACGGAAGCGCAATACGCCATGAGTAGCAGGGTGTTGAGGACCTATGTTTACAACATAATCTTCAGGTTGGAAAATAGCAATTGTTTTCTTTTCAACATTACCATTTTCATCTTCGACATAAGAATATGTTACATCTTCTTGACGCTCGTTTTCTGTTGGCACAGGATTGTTTTCAGGACTCATATCGTAATCTTTACGCAATGGATATCCTTTCCAATCAATGCTCAGGAACAAACGACGCATATCAGGATTATTAATAAAAATAATTCCAAAGAAGTCATATACTTCACGTTCAAAGGTTGTTGCAATTTTCCAAATATCAGAAACGCTATGAATCATGGGATTTTCACGTTCTTCAGTTGCAACCTTTACCGATATTTGGGTATTATATTTGGTAGAGTTTAATTGATAAACACATCCGAATTTATCAACCCAGTCCATACCAACAATTGTAATAAGATGATCAAAATGCAAATCGGCATCCTCTTTCAAGAATTTAGCAAGGTCATGCCATTTAGCATCGGGAATATTTACCAATAAGATTTCACCTTCCTCAAATGTTGCTTCGGGAAATTGTTTGGCGATTTTATCCTGAATATTTGCCATATCTAATTTTGTCTTTATCTATATTAATTAATGTATGCTATGACTCTTAGTAATTCAATGATTCTTCAGGATGAGCAGCCAAGAAATCGGCAATTTTTTCTTTTCGGTTAACACCTCCAAAGAATTTCTCAACTTTCATCTTACGAGACAATTGCATAATAGAATAAATCATTGCTTCAGGACGAGGTGGACAACCTGGCAGATAGACATCCACAGGAACTATCTCATCGATACCTTTAACAACGTGATATGATTTACGGAATGGACCTCCTGAAATAGCGCAACCGCCACAAGCGATTACATATTTAGGTTCAGCCAATTGGTCATACAAACGACGCATAACCGGAGCCATGCGGTGAACAATTGTACCTGCAACCATCATAAAGTCAGCTTGACGTGGAGATGAACGAGCTACTTCCCATCCAAAACGAGCCATATCATAACGAGCAGCACCTAAAGACACAAACTCGATACCACAACAACTTGTAGCAAACGTCAATGGCCATATTGAGTTAGAGCGACCCCAATTTATCAACTTATCAAATGAGCCAACAATAACATTTGTGCCATTTGCACGCAATTCGTCAACGAGTTTTTCGATATATTCGTTGTCTTTCCATGCCTCATAAGGCATGCTTTTGGTTGTTACTTCCATTCAAGAGCTCCTTTCCGCCAGGCATATACAAGACCTAACACTAAAATTCCAAAAAATACTGCAATCGCTGTCAAACCATCTGTCCCAAGCGCTTTAACTTTTACAGCCCAAGGAAATAAGAACACAGTTTCAACATCGAACATCAAAAACAAAATCGCATACAGATAATATCCGACTTTGAATTGTGCCATACTTTCGCCACGAGTGGGAATACCACACTCATAAGCTTCTCCCTTTTGAGGGTTGAATGACCTTGGAGACAGTAGCCCGGCCATCCACAACGCAGCGGCCACTAATGCCACACCTGTAAGTGCTGCCGTAACGGCGAGCGTTGAACTTTGAATACCAAAAATTGCTAATGATACCATATATTAAATCATTTTATTTTTCTTCTTTGTCACAAGAAAGCCAACGCACATCAATCTGATTTCCACGCAAATAGGACAATAACGCATCATTTTAACACGTTATCGTCTGCTTTTCCACATGCAAAGATACAAAAATATTATATTTTATACACCTTTACTCTATGATATTATTTTCCTTTTTTCACAAATAAATTTCTTTTTAACGAAAATGTGCGTAGCCAGACTTCGTCTCACCACGCACTAAAAGAACTATGTTGTTAAATTATTATTCAGCAGGAACTTCAAAATGCAAATCAGCATCCACTTTATATGGAGGCAACTCCACAACCGAGCCGTCGTCCATTGTTTTAGTCATCACACAATTAAACGACAAATCCAATCCCTTGGAAAATGTTCCCATACCTATCAAATTAGTAATTTGATAATTTGGGAATGGCACATCATTTATTTCAGGGATAAGACTTTCACATTTGAGAGTATATCCCACTCCACTGCTTATCTCAACAGGAATATTTTCAAATTCCATATCTAACGAAGGCATACCTTGTGCAAATTTAGCACCGGCGATTTTAAGGTCTGCTATCATATCTTCATCTATCGACAACTGATACACAGGAGTGTTTATAGTATAGGGATTACCACCAGACATACTCGTTACGCTTGTTTCACCAAAATACAAAATATCTTCTTGTACGGCAGTTACTTTAAACATGTCATTAATCACAAAGTACACATTCACAATTGGTTCATAATAAACACCCACATAACGGTCCAACAACTCAATTTTTACACTATTGAGCATATATTCCGGCATTGCATTGCCATCCACTACCGGAATAACATTATTTGCATTAATTACCTTAAACCCATTACTGATATTCCATTTTAAATTTTCCAATGTCATATTGATTGCAGGCATTCCATCGGCAAATTTCACATTTTTAATTTTTACATTTGCTGTTATATCAGTATAATTGAATTCGAATTCATACTGAGGAGCTTCAAAAATTTTATATTCCCCTGACATTACGTTATACACATGATGAAAGCAATCATCATAGTACTGCACTGTTTTTGCTTCAGAATCATCATTACTACATGACGCAAAAACCGTAATAGAGATAAGCGACAATAAAAGAGATTTAATAGTTTTCATTTTTATTTAGTTTTAAATTACATTTCAAAATTATACCGTAAAGTCACCCCCATTCTTGCAGGCTTCCCCTGCTGATAAAATCCATTTCCAATAGAAACGAAATAAAATGTTTTATATTCTTTGTCGGCAATATTCTCAGCCCACAAATCGACTGAATATCGAGCATGTTCCAACCTCATTGAAGCACCTAACAAAGCATAAAATGGTTGTTTTTCACTATTTTCCTCATTCCAATATATCGAACCTACTCCTCTACAATTCAGATTAAAAGACATTGCATCAATCCATTTTGCATTTAATGGTTGACGATATGTCATTCCGGCAAACACTGTATTTCGAGGAGCATAGGGAATACGTTTCCCTTTATAATCATTTTTTCCATTATTAAATTCAACAAATCGCGCATCAGTCAATCCGTAACTTGCATTAAACATCCATTTTGCAGAAGGGCGATATACAACAGAAGTTTCCAATCCATAACTGCGAGTTTTACCGGCATTTGCCATTATACGTCCTGTTGTTGTACCGTCAGGAAACATTGTCAATTGCTGATTTCGACAATCGACATAAAACAACGCAACATCTGCATTAAACATCCCATTATTTGTAGTCAAATGAGCCCCAAGTTCATAATTAATACTCTCCTCCGGATCATATCCGACAACATCATCAATATCATATTTCATTCCAAGCCCCATAAGTTTCATTATGCGTTGCTGAAGAACATCTGAGAACATTTGCGTATTATATCCTCCGGCCTTATACCCTTTTGACACAGAAGCATATATATTAGACTCATTCAGTGGCGA
Source organism: Muribaculaceae bacterium (assembly GCA_017436845.1). Lineage (GTDB taxonomy): Bacteria > Bacteroidota > Bacteroidia > Bacteroidales > Muribaculaceae > RGIG4079. The sequence goes on along the minus strand of JAFSCJ010000003.1, from coordinate 209,966 downwards.
AAAACTATATACCACCGAAACTTTAGGGAGTAGTTCCACAAACGACTTATTCAAGCTTCCTTGATCATCAATCACCACCTCATGATTATTAAACACCTTCTCCAATTCTTGAGTATCAGTGCAATCATAAGTCGTATAAGATGTATTACAATAGCTATGATAATCCAATGCCACACGCTCATAATCAAGCCTTATTCCGGCCGAGAAGTTCCAACGGCCTATTTTATAGCTACTCTGATGATAAATAGCCACACCCCATGTAGGAGTCTTAAAATCACTCCCCAATACAAACGTTTCATCATCCCAATTTACAGGATAGTATGGATTTGCCTCATTTCGATGCTTTTCTATCAATTGATCAATACCATAATCCTTAAACGTTACAGGGGCACTCATATCCGACGACTTATAGAAACAGAACAATCCACCCAACCAATTGTATTTACCCACACTCCCTCGCACCACAAAATCTTGAGTCAATGCCCACTCTTTGCGCTTTTGAGTCAGTGTAAAATACTCCAATGGCAAAAAATCCTGATCAAGCGTCATATCATCATCGATATATTGAAAGCTGCTAATACTTGACAACGTAAATTTATCATTCAGCCATTTAATAGTCAGACCATCAGTAATACTTGTGCGTTTATAGAAACACGTATCATTATAATTAATTTCATCTGTAATAACAGAAGCATAGGGGTAACCTTCTTGACGGGAAAACTGAGTACTTGCCACATTTTCAAGATTGACATTATCAGCTATTCGCCACTGGGTTTTCCATCTAAATCCGCCTTGCTTCTCTGTGTCACAATCAGAACCGGAGTGCTTATTATCAAAAAAGCCATCCGTCATAGAATAATAGCCGCTCCATGATATCGCCAAGCGTGGTTGAATCTTCGTATAATAAGACACCGCAGTCTTTAATGAGTTTCCACTGCCATACTCGGCCAATAATCGCAGCCCTTGACACTTCATCGGCGATAAAGTATATATATTTATCAACCCTCCCATCGTATTACGACCATATAGGGTGCTCTGCGGTCCGCGCAATACCTCAATGCGCTCTATATCAACAGCATCGAAATCATAATTATCTTTATTTAAGAATGGTACATTATCAACATTTAACCCCACTACCGGTTGATCTATGCGGGCTCCAAGTCCTCTCACATATATTGACGACGTCATGCGAGTACCATAGTCAGGCATATAGAAATTAGGAGCCATCTCACTCACATTTTTCATCGCGTCAATATTCAATCGTTCGATTACATCTCCTCCTATTATAGTTGAAGTAATCGGTTGCACCCTCATATTTGAAGATTGCTTTATTGCTGAGACAGAAATTTCTTGCAATGTCAATGTTGTATCAGCGACAGCTTCACCTAATTGTGCCCACAAATCAACTACCGACAAGCACAATACTATAATCGTAATTATATACTCTCTTCTCATCTACACAATTTTACTGTGCAAAATTAATAATTCTATTCATCTTGCACAATCGCTATTTATAGTGAGATTTTCAGAACAACAGCAAAGAGAACGCCATTATCACCATTCCAAGTATTACCCCCCCTATTGCAAAATGATGGTGTCCATACTCCTCAGCACCCGGCAATAATTCATCAAACGAAATATACACCATAATACCGGCAACAGCAGCTAACAACAATGCCCCTACAATCGGAGTCCAAAACGGCAATAAGAATAGCATACCAAACAATGCACCCACCGGCTCCGCCAATCCTGTCATCACAGAATACCATAATGCCTTTTTACGACTTCCGGTCGAATGATAAATGGGAACAGATACCGCAATACCTTCCGGTATATTGTGTATCGCAATAGCAATAACGATGGGCAATGCAACATCCAAACCATCGAGAGCAGAGACAAAAGTAGCCATTCCTTCGGGAAAATTGTGAATACCGATAGCCAAAGCAAGCATTAAACCGGTACGTTTAAGACGCTCTTTAGGTTTACCATTACCTCCCGCATCATTGACAAAATGAAATTCATGGGGGTTTTCATCTTCAGGAATAAAAAAGTCAATAGCCGCAATAATCCCCATTCCTATAAAAAATGCCAATAGCACATATATCATCCCCTCCTTTCCGGGATACACAATTTCAATACCATCTAAAGCTTCCGGAATAAGTTCCATAAACGAGACATATACCATTACTCCCGCCGACAGGCCCAATGCGCCCGACAATACACGAGTGTTTGTCGCTTTTGTAAAAAAAGCCATCAAACTACCTATACCGGTTGACATACCGGCAACCAATGTAAGTCCCAAAGCAACCAATATTGATTCTATCGACAATGCGATTTCCATAACTTTCACAACATTTAAATAGTAATTTAATGCAAAATTAAAAAACTTTCTCTACTTTTACATCTCATTTATATTATAACAATAATGGCGACAGAAATTCCAAAAGAAAATCCTCAATTAATAGACCGATTGCGAGACGGTTCGACTTGCCGTGATGCTTTTGGAGAGGTCATTGCCATGTATACAGAATCCCTATATTGGCAAATACGTCGCATGGTGCAAAACCATGATGATGCCAACGATATACTCCAAAATACATTCCTCAAAGCATGGTCTTCAATTGACCAATTTCGAGGCGATGCAAAGCTATCGACATGGTTATATAAAATAGCAATCAACGAGAGCCTTACATTTCTCGAAAAAGAGCGCAAGCGCATGAATCTCTCTCTTGATGACGAAGAATCATTCCTCATCAATGCAATTGAATCTGACGAATATATCGATGGAGATGAACTAAAACTTAAATTGCGCAAGGCTATTGCATCTCTACCCGAGAAACAACGATTGGTTTTTAACATGAAATACTTCGATGATATGAAATATGAACAGATGTCTGAAATATTAGGCACATCAGTTGGCGCACTTAAAGCCTCATATCACATCGCAGTAAAAAAAATTGAACAATATTTTAATGACAATGATTAAACCTTTTAGTTTAATCATTGTCTAACACAACGTAAAGCATCTTAGTTATGAAGAACGAAAGCGACATTCTCACAAAATTAGGCACCGACTCAGGAATGAAAGTTCCTGAAGGTTACTTTGCCGATTTTGCCAGCCGCATGGCAAAAGAATTACCCGCACAAGACTTTGAAAATGAACAACCTCCAAAAGTCTTGCCTCGTTCACGTTGGCAACAGATGCGTCCCTACATATATCTTGCGGCAATGTTCATGGGAATATGGTGCATGATGAAAATATTCAATCTCATGCAATCATCTGATGCAAATCTTTCAATAGATAATAATTCAGCTTTAATTTCAGCGATTAATGATGATGCATTTGCCGAAGATTTTTATTACGAAGAAGAAATCGACGATTACGAAATCCTTGAGGACATGTATAACGAAGGTATAAACACCTCTGAATTTATAACTTATGCGTCTTACTAAATAAAGCATTTCAATCATGAAAAGACTTTCTATTCTATTCATAATAATCTCTTTGTTTGCTCAATTATCAACAGTTGACGCACAAAAAAAGCAATCAAAAGAGGAACGCCAACAATGGTTCAAGGAAATGAGAGAATACAAACATAATTTTCTCATCAAAGAACTTGCATTGGACAAAGAACAACAAGAAACATTCTTCCCCATCTACGACGCAATGGAGGATGAAACGTTCAAATTACATCATGGCACTCGCAAATTGCAACGCGAATTAAGTAAAAAGGATGCTGATGTAACTGATATCGAATATGAAAAAGCCGCCGAAGCTCTATTTGAGCTCAAATACAAAGAAGCACAAATCGAACTTAAATACTTTGAACAATTCAAAAACGTGTTGACTAAAAAACAATTATTCTTGCTAAAAAAAGCCGAGGATAAATACACTCGTCACCTAATGAGACAACACGACAAACACAAAAAGAACAAAAACAGAAAAGAGAAAAACGATTAATACTATAAGCCCAAATTTCAGCACGAGATTTAGGGTAATAAACCATAACCCCACAATCGATGTTATAATCTTGTGGGGTTTATATTTACATAAAAAACGACTACTATGAATAAAATAATCCGACCAATAACCACCTTATTATTTCTAATTTTAGCACTTACAATATCTGCACAACTACCTAATCGTAAACCTAATTTTGCCTACCCTAAACAAGTAATAAATAATGCAGATAAAAACATCACAACAGCCTTAAATACAGGCAATGGAAAGGCATTGATTAAATCTATTATTGAATATTCTATCGCTCAGTCTCTTATTGATGCCGATAATCTACCGGAAACAATTGAGCGCATTGAATCAATCACCGAAAAAGAGAAAGATCCATGTATTAAAGCCATCTTAAATATCCTATTATTAGATATTTATGACGAGATATATAACTCTGACAGATGGAAATTCGATAAACGAGACAACCCACTACTTCCGCTACCCAAAGATTACAACACTTGGGATGGGAACCAATTCAAGTACAAAATATTAGCACTATGCGACTCTGCCTTATTAAATCCTGCACCCTTGCAAGCATCATCATTGAAAGAATACGAGTCAATAATAACCCACAACTCACTCACATTTCAATTTTACCCCACACTATACGACTTTATCACTCGACACATAATTGAGAAAATAGCCGCATACAACAAGAGCTTCAACACATTACCAATAAGATGGTTATGTGATTATAATTCATTTATTAATTTAAGATTTACATATACATCACCCATCGTTAAACGCATACTTTCATTATATCAAAATCTACTTAAACTAAATGCCGACCGACAAGCTGCTTTCATTGATTGCGATATTGCACGAATTACGTTTTTAAATGACGCCGTATATAATTCCAATAATAAAACGACATTTGATCTATTACAAGAATTATATCTCAATCATATCAATAGCGAATATTCAGCAGAAGCTCTGATATCCATGTATGGATACGTCCAAAATATGCCACAAGAAAAATGGTTATTTAATAACATCAACTCTTATTTAGAAAAATTCCCTAATTACACTCGTCGTAATTGCCTTGAAAACCTCATCAACGAGATGTCACGTTCAACCATTCTGATCAATACACCTAAAAACATTATTCCCGGAGACTCATTAAATATATCTATCGAAAATAATAATACGCCAAAATTCAAAATTAACCTATATCGCATACCCGACAATAAAGGCAAAATCAGACATAATTATTCATTTAGCGAAATAAAGACACAAGCAAAGCTGATAAACTCTATTGATGTTAAGTCTGACTCTATAATCCCATATAGAGAAAAACATCAAATAAAAATACCTTTTGACCAAGCAGGATATTATTTTCTCGTTCCCATTATTAATGGTGAAGAAATCAACAACAAACAATACTACAGTACTATACGCTGCAGCAGTTTAACGTTAATGACATCTAAATATGCTTCTAAAAACTGGGCAACTGTAGTTAATTCCAAAACTGGGCAACCAATCAATAATGCCGACATATACAAAACATCTAATAATAAACTTGTTTCAACATTAGCTACAACCGATATTTTGGGACAGGCTCAATTGAAATTTACGGGCAATTGCAATTTAATTGCCCGTAAAGACAATGAAATATCCAACACTCAGTATATGTACTCTTATCACGAAGAAAAGAACGCTGAAACGCTAAGAGGTAAGTGTATTACTGATTTAGCCGTATATCATCCCGGTGATTCATTAAAAATAAGTACCGTTATATACCAGATAAAAGAGAACGAGCACATATTATATACCGATAAAACAATTTTACTGAAATTATACAACCCAAATCACCAAGAGGTAGATACTATTTCTCTACGCACTGATAAGTGGGGACGCATATCCCATAACCTAAAACTCCCCTCCGATGGATTATTAGGAACATGGATTATATCCGTATTAAAAGGCGACTATTATATTGCCGGCACCAATTTCACTGTAAATGACTATAAATTACCCACTTATTTTATACACATATCTGAAATTTTAAAAAACTCACCGGAAACAGGAGCTGTTACTCTGATCGGTAAAGCTGAAACCTATTCAGGATTTCCTCTTGCCGGCATTGACATTAATCTAAACTTATCGGTATCCCCTCGCAATATTTGGTGGCGCACAACATCTCCTAATTCTTTTTATTCGGCAGAAACAAAAACTGATGCTGACGGCAAACTAAAAATCACATTACCGGCTGAACTATTGGAAAGTTCGCCTATTCCAAACGGAATTTTCAGTGCAAAAATCACAGCAACTTCATCTAATGGAGAAAGTCAAGAAACAAATAAGACTTTTACATTAGGGAAAACATACAACATATTGGTTTCACTTGATGAAAATATCGAGGTTTCAAATCCCCTAAAATTAAACTTTAAATTAACCGACATAAACGATAAAACGATTGATGACACCATTAATTATTTCATCAAAAAAGACGGCAAAATAGTTCATCAAGGGGAATTCCACTCTGCCCAACCCATTATTGATTTAAAATCAGTACCAAGCGGATGTTATTCATTTACATTTTCTCTTGCCGATAGCACTATTGCACAACCATATACCATTGACAACATATGTCTATATCGCAATAGCGATAAAATGCCCCCTATCGAAACCTCACTATGGATACCGGTAACCAAATATATAATTGATAGTACGCAAAAAGCAAATATTCTATATGGAACGACAGCCAACAACTGCCATATCGAGTATTATATTTGGGACAAAAATAAATTGTATTCAAAAGGATGGCTCACACCTACTCAAGGGCTACATCATTTTGAAATATCGCTACCTGACAGCACAACCAATTTAACCGTTTCGTTCCGCAATTATTACGAATATAAATGCACTACAAATCAGGTCGAAATTGAATTAAAAAATTCGACTCCGAGCATAACCCTCAAAGCGGAAAGTTTCCGCAATAAAATTACACCCGGAGCAAAAGAAATATGGAAATTCAGAGTTACCGATAACACCGGAAATGGTTCTAAATCGGCTCTAATTTTCGACATGTATTCCAAAGCCCTTGACAAGATTAAAGAGATTTCATGGAATTGGGATTTTCCTATCGAACAAATAAGGGGTAAATCACTATCTCTGTCAAACGCCTATCAAGGAAATCTCTCCTACCGTGCATATACTGATTTAAACAACAGTTTAACTTGTCCTCAACTTTTAATTCCACAAATAAACACCTATAGATATAGCCTTGCAAATGTAAAACGAAATTTTTATAACCTCATGGGAATTAGTCCAAGAGCGATGACCACAATGGCAAGCGATATGGGCAACGTTGATTCTATCGTCGAGACAGAAGAATCGGCCGAGTACGAATCAGCAACGGCATCGAACAAAATGACCGAGAGCAACAATTCACAAACACAGGATAATTTTTCCTATCGTGCGGTTGAAGAGCCACTCGCATTCTTTGAGCCAATGCTATTGACTGACGACGAAGGGCATCTCTCATTCCAATTCACAGTACCTAATGCCAACACAACTTGGGCATTCAAAGCAATTGCCTACAATCGCGAATTATTGACATCTAACCTATCTTTTGACGTTGTAGCCAACAAACCCATTATGGTACAGCCTAATATGCCACGATTCCTTCGTTCTGGAGACATCGTTGAGATACAAGCATCCATTATGAATAATTCCGACTCTACTCAATCTATTAATACCATAATTGAGATATTTGACTATACATCCAACGAGACAATACATCATTACAACCATAATAACATCATTGAGCCTGCACAATCTGCTGTAGTTACAACATATATTACGGCGCCACATGATTCGCCATTTATCGGCTATCGCATCAAATCATCAACTAATGATTTTGCCGATGGTGAACAATCCTTAATACCGATTCTCCCTTCAACAAGTCCGGTCATTGAAACAAAGCCATTCTATATAGCGCCTGACTCCACTTTATTCAAAATGAAGCTACCACCTATGCCCGACAATGTTCGAGTTACGCTACAATATTGCGAAAACCCTGTATGGTATTGTGTAACGGCTTTACCCGGAATGCGTACCGACGAATCACGCACATCATTGTCGGCAATGGCAGCTATTTTCTCAACTGCAGTTGCTGAAGGTATCATTCGCAACAATCCGGAAATAGCCCTTGCTTTCAAGCAATGGCAACAATCCGACCGGTCTGATTCTACATTAACCTCAATGTTAGAACGAAATCAAGACTTAAAAACGATACTGCTAAATTCAACACCATGGGTAATGGATGCCCGTAGCGATACAGAGCGCATGACTCGTCTAATGCTCCTATTTGACAAGAACGAAATAAAACAAGTTTACGCCAAAAACATCAAACTCCTCGAAAAGTTACAACACAGCAAAGGCGGATGGAGATGGATTACTGAGACAAACGAACCATCGGAATGGTGCACAATGAACATTCTTGAAATGTATAGCGACCTCAAGCAATTGGGATTTTTACCCAACGATAAGAGTTTCAACAAAATGATTAACAATGCCGTCAAATACATAGATGATATAAATGCTCGTCAATATGCAAAAAATTCATCTCGGGACTACACCCACTATGTATATATCAGAGACTTGTTCCCTGACATCAAACAATCGACTGCCGCCACGCGCGTAACTAACGCCACTATACAACGCCTAATTTCTCAATGGAGAGAAAAAAATATTACAGGTAAAGCTATAGCGGCAATCATCCTCGACAATCACAATTATCATTCCACTGCACGGCAAATTCTCAACTCAATCAGAGAATATTCAAAATCATCGGCATCTTTAGGCATGTGGTGGCCATCATTAGAAAATATCAGCTATCATTCATTGGATAAGATTGGCTGTACATCTATTATCCTCGATGCTTTCAATAAAATAGAGCCATCTTGCTCTGACATCGACAAGATACGTCAATGGCTCATTCTCCAAAAAGAAGCCACTGACTGGGGGACATCGATTACTACCTCACAAGTAATAACATCTATATTGTATTCCGGCACAAAATGGCACCACACGGCACAAGGCTCATTTGTTAAAATTGGAAACCGTCCTGTTTCGCCATCTAATTTCGAATCCATTACAGGATATTTCCGCGAGAATATTTCAAACATGAACCCCTCAGATGCAATGTTATCCATTATCAAACCGGCAAAAACTCCATCATGGGGAGCAATATACAGCCAATACACCCAAGAGAGCCGAGAAATAAATGCTTCATCATGCGATGCCGTCTCTATTGAGAGACGCATCTATCGCCAAATTTCAACACCCGATGGTATTAAATGGGAATATACCGACAGTCTTAAAGTTGGAGATAAGGCTAAAATAGAATTAGTGATTAAGACAACACAAGACATGGAGTATGTTGCAATTATAGACAATCGTGCTGCATGTTTTGAGCCAGTAGAGCAACTCCCCGCCCCCATCTTCACCGAGGGAATATATTTCTATCGTGAAAATCGTGATGTCGCGACTAATATGTTTGTCAATCATCTCCCCAAAGGTACATATCTGCTATCCTATGAAGTATATGTAAACAACTCCGGAACATTCTCAAGTGGCATATCCTCTATACAAAGCCAATATGCTCCCGAGTTCTCAGCCCACTCATCAGGTACTACTCTCACTACAACAAATTATTAACATTATCCTTCTAACAAGGCTATTTATCCAAAAATAAAAAAACAATCACCTTGTTTTATTAAAATATTCAAAATTTATGTCTATATTCGCAAAATAAAAGCAAAACACTATACTTGGAATAAAATATCATGTCAACAAGGATTTATATTTTAAATATTTTCATTTTAATCATAACTTTAAATTTTGCGTTATCTACCACCGCAGCAGAAACAACTCCCAAACGAGAACTTAGATCAGCATGGCTTGCTACTGTTTATGCTATAGATTGGCCTCAAACAACATCAGTCGCAACATATGCCAATGGCGTAGCTACACAAAAAAGTGAATTGGTTGAATTACTTGACAATCTTAAAAATGCTGGTTTTAATGCTGTTAGCTTTCAAGTTCGTTCAATGTGCGATGCTATGTACAAATCAAGCTACGAGCCTTGGTGCAAATATCTCACAGGTACTCGTGGAGGGACTCCATATGGAAATTTCGATCCTTTAGAATATTGTATTGAGCAAGCACACGCTCGTGGCATGGAATGCCACGCATGGGTAAACCCTTTTCGCTTTGATGCAGGTAGTGGGACATCAAACACAACAAGCTATGACAATTACTACCGCAACAATGGGATGTTAATGACACACACTACCTCATCAGTAACAGTTACAATCCTCAACCCGGCATTAGAATCAGTTAGAACACGCGTAAAAGACATATGTCATGAAATAGCTGAAAATTACGACGTTGATGGTATAATGTTTGATGATTATTTTTATAACCCTGAATATATTCCGGAAGACAATACAGCATCAGACTACTCATTATATGAAAACTATCTTTCTTCAGGAGGGACTATGACGATGGGCGATTGGCGTCGCGACAACATAAACAAGACCCTTAAGCTCGTTTATGATGATTTACAAACTATAAAAAACGGAGCTATCCGTTTTGGCATTAGTCCTGCCGGAATTGGAGGTGGAAATGGAGGAGACGGAAACGAACCTCATGCTGACATCCCATCTCTTGATAGCTATAACATAACCACAGATGACACCCAATATAATAAAATCTATTCTGACCCGATTGCATGGTTAAAAGGGGGATATATTGATTACATATCACCTCAAATATATTGGGTAACAACACAAGAAGGCCATCCATTCGGACCTTTATGTAATTGGTGGAGTGATGTTGCATATCTGTTTGGTCGCCATTGTTATGTCAGTCACACAATTTCAGCTTTTGGTAGCAGTAACTCTGAAGACAATTGGAACGAAAGAGTAAAACAGGTTAATCTTAACAGAGAATATAGTAACAACTATGCTCCTGGTTGTATTTTTTACTCCGCATCTTACATTTCTGGACATAAAGCAAATGGATTTGGCAATCATTTAAAATCCAGCTCATTTCAATACCAATCACTGCCACCAGAAATAACATGGAAAAGCCTTGATAATCCAGGCTCCATAACAAATATTAATCGCAATGGCACAACTTTAACATGGACAGACCTTAGTAGTGATTTAAAATATACCATATACGCAATACCGAGAGAAATATCTCCTGCTGATGCAAAATCAGCAATTGATGATCAAAATAAAGGCATTAGATCTGAGTATCTGCTTGGCGTATCTTACAACAACTCATATACAATTCCTTCATCCTATACATCAGAAGACCAATACTACTATGCGGTTGTCCCATTTGACCGATTATGTAAAGAGTGGGAGCCTTCCTATTATGGTGCTCCACTTCTTGAACTTGAAGGGCTTGATCTTATATCTCCTAATAATGAAGCAAGTATAGACCTATTTACACAACAATTTTCTTGGAACTCACCTCTGGAAATCTCAGAAGACACTAAATATGTTATAGAAATTAGTAGCAATTCTAATTTCTCTAATATAATTACGTCAACGACAACTACAGAGAAATCAATAACGATGGATGTTTGTTCGTTGGAAAGCGATGGAACTTATTATTGGCGAGTAAAGGCTTATAATGACTCATATGCATCAACAACATCAGCATCTCGCTCATTTATTGTTCCAACTCGCCATTCAATCAACCTAAACCTTGTTTCACCTGCCAATGAAGCATCTATTGAAGATTTCACCCACGAATTCACATGGAATTGCGAGTTCTCCTCTGATGTTAACTACTTAATTGAAATCAGCGACTCTGAAAGTTTTGAAAATGTTCTGATTAGTAAAAATTCAGATGAGACAAACATTACTATTGACCTATCAGAATTTCCAGAACTAACATCATATTTCTGGCGCGTAACAGCGACCAAAAGTGGATACATCACAACAACTACCGATGTCTGGGAATTCAAAACTCCATCATATCCCACACTATCACATATTCGCATAATTTTACCGGTAGATAAAGCTCAACTATCAACAGATATTTCATTTGTTGCAGTAGATTCCGAGCCAACAGATAATCCCGGAGACTTTAAAATGATACTTGAAATCTCAACTGAGCCAAATTTTGAAACAATATTTTACAGCGGAGACTCTCGATGGGAAATAGAGTATGACAATAGCGGGACACCACATAAACAATACACACTACCTATATCGGTATTTTATGATAACACCTACTATTGGCGTGTGCGCTCTACTAAGACAGGAACTCATGATGGCTATTCAACCACAAGAGAGTTCACCGTTAGCGGACAAAGCACAGCAACCAACATCTATCGCGACACAGATGAATATCCAAGCAAGTCAATCTCCGGTTCAAGTTCCGAGAAGATTGTTATCAACAACCTATGGATTAATTCCCAAACAATAGGTTCACCAACTATAAATACCGGATATGACGCTGCAGGCTTCTGCGTTAGAAAAGACCAAAATGGCGACCAAGGAGGTCGAAGCATTATATACGTTTCTCGTCATTTCTCCAACGACAATTCTCCAGCTAACGCGACATGGCAGGAGAGAACTGATTGCCATATTGATTATTATGATGCTGCGACAGGTAAATATATAGCGACTTTTGATTTAAATATTGGATCAGAATATTACTCGAACACGCCTTCTCATTATTTCTGCAATGGACTTTTCTGCGATGAAGGAAATAATTTATGTTTCTACGGACATAGTTACGCATACACTAAGGACTATAATACATACCCATCCTATATGCAAATTTCTATTATAAAGCCACAAGTTTCTGCATCAGATGCAAGATCAGGAGAATTTAAATTAGAGATTGCTGAGCAAAAATTATCTATCAAAGGGATAGAGATATCTGGAGAAATAGAACATTTCAATGTATATGGAGATATAACATCGGGAGAAGCTTTTATTTTTGCAGTTAGCACAAATGGAAATACAGTTTATCGTTGGCATTTTATCGATGGTGTTGAGCAATCATCAGAATCCATGACCATAACAAGTTTCTATCCATCAACAGCAACATCTTTTGGAAGTGCTCCTCGCATATACCCTATTGACTCAGAGTATTTCTATATTGATAGCTACGGAACCGATTTTACACTATATAAATGGGGACAAAGCACGCCATTTGGCTCGTTTGCTCAAGCAAGTGCAGTAGCACCATCAAGTAGCTATGGCAGTGGAGGAACGTTCTTCACTCACAACAACAAGCCATATATTGCATACGCGTCAAGTGATTACGCAAGCGGTGGCTACAAGATAAATATTGCAAAACTATCTGACAACGCTTCTGACCATAAATATTCATTTACCGGAGCATCGTCATTATGGTCCATTCCAAACGCATCTTTAGGTTCAGTTGACACCGGAGATGATCGTAGCATGGCAGTTGACTATCTTCAACACACCTTTGGGACAACACAAAACACAATATTATATCTTTACTCCGAATCAAACGGAATGGCAGCTTATTCTATTGCCAATCATATAGTAACAGGAGAAGGACCCATTAATTTCAATAACGATAACACTGCATTTAAAATAATAGACAAAGCTTTGATTTTTGAAACTATAATTGATCATGTAATGGTATATAATTCCGCCGGAATTCTCATCTCAGATATTTGCAATACATCATCATTATCACTCCCTTCAGAAAAAGGAATATATTTCATCCACGTCATACATAATAATGTATCGACAACAGAAAAAGTAATTTTAAAATAAATCCAAGTTGATTATTTCAAATCATAAATAGTTTTCAGCAATAATCATCGAGTTTAATTTTCATTAATATCGATGATTATTGCACAAATATCTATATAAGTAAATAATATATTGTATATTAATATCTTTTTCGTAAATTTGCGAGGTTTTTACACTGCAACTACTACCTGAAAAATAAATATTATAACTATAATTTCATGAAACGTAAATTTCTTAACCTGACTCTAATTGCATTAGCTCTCATTTTAGCAATTCCTGTTCAGGCAGCAACAACCCCCAAACGCGAGCACCGCTCAGCATGGATTAGTACAGTGTGGCGTCTTTGTTGGCCAACAACCTATGGTACCGGCACATCTGTAGCCGCGTCTCAAAAAGCAGAAGCACTCTCTATTATTGAAAAAATGCATGAATGTAACTTTAATGCATTATATTTTCAAGTGCGTGGTATGAGTGACGCCATGTATAATTCAAGTTATGAACCATGGTCGTCTTACTTAACAGAAACTCGAGGGAGTGCACCTTCATATGATCCACTTGAATATTGGGTTACTGAATGTCATAAACGAGGCATGGAATGTTATGCATGGATTAACCCCTATCGCTATGAATCATCAGCAGGGACATGGGGAACAGCTGACTACAGGAAAAATAATCCCGATTGGCTATTGACATACGGCTCCAATGTAATTTTAAATCCGGGGCTGGAAGAGGTACAACAACGCATCGTTGATATTTGTAAAGAAATAATCACTAACTATGATGTCGATGGCATCGTTTTTGATGACTATTTTTACTCAAGCGGTACCCCAACAGGATCGGGATATGACTACGATCTATGGAAATCATCCGGAAGTTCTTTATCTCAAGCTGATTGGCGTCGTGAGAATGTAAACACCATGGTGCGAAAGGTTTATAACATGATTCAATCAACCAAACCGTATGTAAAATTTGGTATCGCTCCTGCCGGCGTAGCTTATAAATCAGCTTCAAAATATGGTATTAGCACAAGTCTTGTCAGTGGAATGAGCGACTGGCAATATGACGGTATATATTCCGATCCATTAGCTTGGCTTAACGAAGGTACTATCGACTTTATATCGCCTCAATGTTACTGGGAAACATATCACTCCACAAATCCATATGAAAAACTTATTAATTGGTGGAGCGATGTATGTGCCAACGTATTTGGTCGCCATTTCTATTCAAGCCAAAACCTTGAACCTATCGGAGAAACCAATACAACCACATTTTGGTCTGAAATCGCAACCCAAGTACAACTAAATCGTGATTATGACGGTTTGAACGCCCCCGGAGCTGTTCTATTTGACTCTCGATATTTCTCTTCTAAATATCAAGGGCTTGCCGAATATCTACTTGCAAATAAATTCCAAAACAAAGCATTGCAACCGACTATGACATGGAAAAGTGCAAGTGATCCAGGCGTCGTAACAAACATGGCTCTTTCTGGCACTACTCTTTCATGGACAGGAGTTGACAATATGCGATATGCAGTATATGCCGTTCCTAATGGAATCACTCCCGGAACAGATATTTCATCAGAATATCTTATAGGCAACCCCTATAGTACAACATTTGACGTGAGTGGATACACATCGGGCTATCAACTTGGAGTTTCTATTGTCGACCGCCACAGCAATGAATACACCGTAACATGGCTTGGGAGTGGCTCTACAATTGAACAACTTGAACAAGTAACAATACACACACCGACAGATGGTTCAACTACTGCAGAAACCTTTGATTTCACATGGGATGCTATAGATGGAGCAACCTATACTCTTGAAATTTCGACATCTTCATCTTTTTCTACTGTAAATTTCTCTAAAACAACAACATCGACGACAGTTTCATCTACATCTTTCAATCTTGCAACAGGCACAAAATATTATTGGCGCGTAAAAGCCGCTAAAGACGGATATGTAGGCTCTACTTCATGGGTTGGGTCATTCACCACCTATAATAGTGGTAGCAGTTCAGGTAGTACTACTACACTAACAAAAGACCCTGCGACATATAATTCAATAAATAATTTCTCAATTGAAAGTCTTTGGATATATTCAGTCAACACATCCAATTTCCCATCACAACTTGGAGGAGACCAACGTTCAATGACTGCCTATAATGGCAATCTATACATCATTCATCGAGATGGTTATATCTATGAATTCAGTGGCGAGACCGGAGAGTATCTCCGGTCGATCACTCTTTCCGGTGACTATGCAACATCTTCAAGTGGCACTTCATTGGGTTATAAATGTAACGACATCTTTGTTGATGGTGCAGGAAACTTATGTATCAGCAACATGACATTAAATAGTTCAACTGCGCCATTGACTGTTTGTACTGTAAATTTATCTACAGGTGTTGCAACTCGTGTCTTTGAAGCGACACATTCAAATGCAACTCGCATCGACTATGCTGCAACATTTGGCGATGTAACCTCTACCGGAGGACAAGTGTGGGCAGCAGCAGCAAACAGCAACTATGTATATCGTTGGACCCGTAATAGTTCAGGCACATGGACTGCAGCATACACATCTATTGGTTCATATTATACAAATGCAGGAACAGAGGCTACTAACAATAGCACAGCTCCTCGCATTATGCCCATCTCTTCTACCCAATTTGTTCTTGATGGACACAATTCTGCTCCTACGCTATACACTTTCAATGCATCAGGAACAGCTACATTAAATGATAGTTTTGCCAACAACACATCTATTGCTCCTACAGCCGACAACTGGAATGGTTTATGCACCGGTACTGTTGCTGACAAGCCTATATTTGCATATGTTTCAGCTATTGCTCCCACATCTTTTAACGTTGTACACAATCCCTCTAATTTCAATTTCTCTGCAATGGAGGAACTTTGGACTGTTCCATCGGCAGGTCTCGGTTCAGAAGCAAATGGTTATGTTTCTGCACAGCCTGCGACAATAAGCAATTCCGATGGCTCTATGACATTGTTTGTATATTCTCCAAATAATGGTATTGCTGCATACAAATTGGCTTACTCCGGCACGACAGATACTCCCGATGAAGACCTTGTAGCAGTAACATTATCAGCGCCATCAAACGGAGCAACAACTACCAGTGGATTCGAATTCGCTTGGAGCGAAATCGAGGGAGCGACATACACGCTTGAAATTGCAACGAATACTACATTTACAAGTGGTATAATGTCAGCGACAACAACAGCAACATCGTTCTCCTCTAATAATTTCACTCTATCAGATGGAACGACCTATTATTGGAGAGTAAAAGCAGCAAAGGATGGATATAATAGTTCTACATCAGCAACCTATTCATTTAAAACGGCATCTCCCAATCTTGATGCGGTAACTCTAACCTCTCCATCGGCAGGTGCAACTGTTGCTAATGGATTTAACTTCTCTTGGAGCACAATTTCTGGTGCAACATATACGCTTGAAATATCCAAATCATCAACATTCTCTTCCGTTGATTTTTCGGCTACAACTACAGCAACATCCTATTCTTCCAATAATTTCAGTCTTGCACCTAATACCACTTATTATTGGCGTGTTAAAGCTGCAGTTAGCGGATATAACAGTTCTACAACTGCAGCACAAGCATTTACAACACCGATGGAAGCCCTATCTACCGTAACACTCTATAGCCCTATTGGTGGAGCTACTGTTGGCGAATCATTTGATTTCTCCTGGAGTGCAATTTCAGGTGCAACATACACGCTTGAGCTATCTGTTGTTGCAACATTTGCATCTGTAATGCAAACAATCGAGACTTCTTCAAACAGCTATTCATCATCTAATTTAAGTTTGAATGAAGGTGCTAAATACTACTGGCGCGTAACTGCATCAAAAAGTGGCTACAGCAGTTCAACATCAGCTATTGAATCATTTGTAACTCCAACTACAACAATCGACCCGGGACCAACAACAAACCAACCCGATGGAGGCACTTACGATGTTATTTCCGATTTAAAAATCGAAAACCTTTGGATTAGCTCTAATGCAACATCAAACCTACATGAGCAATTAGGTCGCGACCAACGAGGTATGGCTACACTTAATGGTAAAGTTTATATTTCAGAACGCGCAAACGGAGCTGGTTATCTACTTGAATTTGATGGAGAGACCGGTACTTATTTAAGAACAATTGCTCTTACCGGTGATTATCTAACATTATCTAACGGTTATTCTTTAGGATATCCATGTAATGACGTGTTTGTTGATGGTGGTGGTCATCTTTGCATAAGCAATATGGCAACATCATTCAGCACTTCAGGACAGATGACTATTTGTACTGTCGATATAAACACAGGAGCTACAACACGCATGTTCGAATCTTCTATTAGCAGCATTTCTATTCGTATGGACCACTGCATGGTCTATGGAGATATTACTCAAGCTGGAGCAAGAGTATATGGTGCAGCAGCTTCTGCGTCATCCTATTCTACATCTTCATCAACAAGACCACAACGTCCAGGGCAATCAACATCAACCTATGACTATCGAAAACGCATATACTGTTGGACACGCAATTCTTCAGGCACATGGTCAGTAGTATATCGTGATGCGAATTCTTATTATCCTGCATCAGCATCATCTTTTGGTAGCGCACCACGAGTAATGCCAATTGATGATACTCGAATAATTGTTGATGGCTCTGAATCATACCCCACATTATATAGTTATGGCTCTTCATCTGCTATAGTATCAGATAATTTTGATTCAAATACAGCAATTAAGCCTGATGGTATGTTAGGAGCAGGGATGTGTACCGGTGAAGTTGCAGGAAAACCATTATATATATATGCATATAATGATAATTCTGCAAGCTTTTTCGACTTTGCCATAGTTCACAACCCCGATAATTTCAATTTCTCAACAATGGAAATTTTATGGAAAGTTCCACAATATGGGCTCGGAAATAGTAGCAACCCATACTTTGGTGCAATCCCTGCCATACAAAACAATGCCGATGGATCTTTAACTCTATATATCTATGTTCCAAACAACGGACTTGCGGCTTATCGCATTAGCGATGCAACCTTAACAGGTAATTCCGAAATCGAAATAGAAGAGACCTACTCTGTTAAAGTAATTAATCGCGTTGCTACTTTATCTAACACAGCCGAGATAGTTAATATTTACTCAACAGCCGGTGTATTAGTAGCAACTGCCAACAATTGCAAATCGATTAATCTAAAAGCTCTTCCTTGTGGAATATATATAATTGAAGCACAAAACAAGGGCAACACAATTACTGAGCGCATTGTAATAAAATAGATTATCTAATCCATTTTATAATATCCAAAGTAGTGGCATAAAAAGAATGCCACTACTTTTATTTTTCAGAAAAGAGCTAAAAGATTGCATAATAACAAAAAAAGCATTACCTTTGCATCCGATTTTAACATATTAATTAATCAATTCAAAGTTAAACAACATGAATCATTACGAAACCGTTTTCATTTTAACTCCCGTTTTGTCTGATGCTCAGATGAAGGAAGCGGTAGAAAAATTCGCAAAGGTGCTTACTGACAAAGGAGCAACTATCGTGAATAAAGAAAACTGGGGATTGCGCAAACTTGCTTACCCCATCGACAAAAAGTCAACCGGATTCTACACTCTTATTGAGTTTGATGCCGAACCACAAGTAATCAAAAAACTCGAAACTGCTTATCGTCGTGACGAACGCGTTCTTCGCTTCCTCACATTCCGTCTTGACAAGTATGCAGCTGAATATGCAGCAAAACGTCGCAGCTTGAGAGCATCTAAAGTTAACGCTAAAGAAGAAGTAAAGGAGAACTAAGTTATGGCACAAGCACAATCAGAAATTCGTTACCTCACTCCACTATCAGTGGATGTTAAGAAGAAAAAATATTGTCGTTTCAAAAGAAGCGGAATCAAGTATATTGACTATAAGGATCCCGAATTCCTTAAAAAGTTCCTTAACGAACAAGGAAAAATTCTTCCTCGTCGCATTACCGGAACATCTTTGAAATTCCAACGCCGTGTTGCTCAAGCCGTTAAGCGTGCACGCCACTTGGCTCTTCTACCCTATGTTACTGACTTGATGAAATAACTTTAAAGCTTAGGAGACAATAATTATGAAAATTATACTTAAAGAAGACATCACAAACCTTGGATACAAGGACGATGTAGTAGAAGTTAAAAACGGCTACGGTCGCAACTATCTCATCCCCCAAGGCAAAGCAGTTATAGCAACTCCTTCTGCTCTTAAAGTTTTGGCTGAAAACCAACGTCAACGCGCTCACAAAATTGCTAAGATGAAAGCTGACGCAGAAGCTATCGCAGCTGCTCTTGAAGGCGTAGCTCTTACTATCGGAGCAAAAACAAGCGCAACAGGCACCATCTTTGGTTCAGTTAACAACATCCAAATCGCTGAAGCTCTTGAAAAAGCCGGTCACAACATCGATCGCAAACTCATCTCTATCAAAGGTGCTATCAAGGAAGTTGGTAAATACACCGCTACTATTAAACTTCACAAAGAAGTTAGCGTAGAAATTCCTTTCGAAGTAGTATCTGAATAATTCAGAGATTACATAATCCTAAAAGCGCATTACTTTTTCAGTAGTGCGCTTTTCTTATTCCTAAAAAAAATATAATCATGCATAATTTTAAAATATGTTTGCTATCTTAGCAAAATAAAACCCGAAACTAACCAATGGACACAATCCAAGCATTCATAAACCATCCACTATTCTATTGGTCATTGGTAATACTATATGTATTCTCAATCGTCAGTACAATAGTCATCATCTTATCGGAAAATCGCAATCCGGTAAAATCTCTTGCTTGGCTAACTATACTAATTTTACTCCCTTTGGTGGGACTTATTTTATATTTTTTCTTTGGGCGAAACATCAAAAACACCCGCATGATATCGCGCCGTAACAAACGCAAACTAAAGAAAAACGATATTCAATGGAAAATTGACTATAACACCCTTGAAGGCAATCTAACAACAGAAAGCATCCAACAAATAAAGCTCACCCATTCTTTAACCGGAGCATTATTTTATCCCGGGAATGCTGTAAAGATATACTCTAACGGGAAAGAAAAATTTGAAGCATTAGAAAAAGACCTCCTTACAGCAACCAAATACATACACATTCAATATTACATTTTTGAAAGTGATGAAATTGGCAACCACATAAAGAACATCCTCATCAAAAAAGCCACTGAAGGAATAAAAGTCAGAGTAATATATGATCACATCGGCTCAATTCATGTAAAAAAACGTTTTATAAACGACATGAGAGATGCAGGAATAGAAATATTCCCATTTTTCAAAGTGGCATTTCCCCCATTTGCGACACGCATCAACTGGCGCAACCATCGCAAGCTATGCATTATCGATGGAGAAATAGGATATATAGGCGGAATGAATATTGCCGATCGGTACATCAATGGCATTAAAAACGGCGTGTGGAGAGATTGTCACATGCGCATAACAGGACCTGCCATCAGAACCCTTCAATATTCATTTGCAGTTGATTGGTCATTTATGGGACAACCACTAATCGAAGAGGAGATTAAAGCAATCAGTAATATTGAAAATGTGGGATTGCAGATGGCAACGAGTGGACCGACGAGCCAATGGCCTAATATTGCATTTATATTCCTAAAAGCAATTACCAATGCGAAGAAACGCATATATATACAAACACCCTATTTCCTACCAACCGAAAATCTACTAAAAGCACTACAAAGTGCGGCATTATCAAAAGTGGATGTTCGCATCATGATACCACGTCGTCCTGATTCGATAATAATGAGACATGCTTCATTCTCCTATGTCCAAGAGTGCTTAAATTCTGGGATAAAAATATATTTATATCAAGCAGGAATGCTACACAGCAAGACCATGATTATTGATGACGAATTTTGCACTATAGGTTCTACTAATTTTGATTTCAGAAGTTTTGAGCACAATTTTGAGGGAAATATGTTCATCTATTCCAAAGCGATAAATCAACAAATGATCGACATTTTCAACAATGATTTAGCTCAAAGCATCAGAATAAACTCAGCAAGATGGAGAAAACGGCCAATATTTGACAAAGCATTAGCATCAATTCTTCGATTACTAAGCCCTATACTATAAACAAAAACTCAAAAAACATTATTAACGCAAAAAAAAAGTCACATAAGATATATCCTTAACAGAAAAAAATCACTACATTTGTAAAAATTTGGAATAAAATGGCGGGCAATCTACAAGAAACACTTGAACGCATCAGCAACAAAGCAGAACTACTTATTGAAAAGTATACCATTGTAGTGTCTGAAAAGAAACAAGCAGATGCTCGCATAGAAGAGCTTAACAATCTTCTAATATCAAGACAAAAAGAGATCGAGATGTTAAAGCAAGAAATCGAATACCTCAAAATTGCAACAACAATAACTCCCGATCACAAAGATGTAGAAAAGAGCCGAGCTGTTTTATCCGGATTAGTGCGGGAAATCGATAAATGCATCAATGAATTAAGCGAATGATGCAATGAGAGATAAACTTAACATAACAATACGCATAGCCGATTTGGCTCCGATACCTCTTGCCATAGAGATGAAAGATGAAGAGGTTATCAGAAATGCTGAATACAATGTTAATCAATTGTGGTCGGCATGGTGTCAGAAATTTAAAGATAAAACCTCAAATGAGGTTTTAGGAATGGTGGCTTTTCAATTTGCAAAGCTATACCAAACACTATCAAATCGGGAGAATGAAACAAACGATATATTGGAGAAATTTGAAGAAAAACTAAACGAATATCTCCTTAAAACAGACGCTGAAGAGGAATAAACCCACAATAGCGCTTGATTTATTAAGTTTATTAATTTGGGAAATTTACTGCACTATCCATCACGTGATTACGCGTGATAGAGAGTGCATTTTTAATATAAACTATAAACGAAACAGAAATGATAGATTATTTAATTTACGTTGCAATCGGACTTATCGCCCTTACTATCGGAATCATTGGTACGATAGCGATTCAAAAGTCCATCGCAAAAAGCCGAGCTAAAGCCATAATCGAAGAAGCGAATAGAGAAGCTGAAGCCATAAAGAAAGACAAATTGTTTGAAGCGCGCGAAGCTGAAATCCAAATAAAAGCTGAAGCCGAGAAACACGCTAATGCTCGCATGGCAAAAGTTCAATCGGCAGAAGCTCGCATGAAACAACGTGAGCTTCAGTTAAATCAACAACAAAGCGAAAATCAACGCGCTAAAAATGAAATTGAAGCGACTAAAGCAACTCTTGAAAATCAGCTAAACTCAGTCGAACTACGCAAAGCAGAACTTGACAAACTAAAAAAGGTCGCTCAGGAAACCCTTGAACACATCTCCGGACTATCTTCAGAAGAAGCAAAAGAAAAGCTCATCGAATCATTAAAAGATGAAGCTAAGACCGCTGCGGCATCTTACATCAACGATATCATGGATGAAGCAAAGATGACTGCTAATAAAGAAGCTAAACGCATCGTCGTACAATCTATCCAACGCGTTGCAACCGAAACAGCTATCGAAAACTCCGTTACTGTATTCCACATTGACTCTGACGAAATAAAAGGTCGCATCATTGGTCGCGAAGGTCGCAACATTCGTGCTCTCGAAGCTGCTACAGGAATTGAAATCATCGTTGATGATACCCCTGAAGCAATTGTTCTTTCAGGCTTTGACCCCGTGCGTCGCGAAATAGCACGTTTAGCCCTTCACCAACTTGTAGCTGATGGTCGCATCCACCCTGCTCGCATTGAAGAAGTTGTTGCTAAAGTAAAGAAACAGATTGAAGAAGAAATAATTGAAACCGGTAAGCGTACAGCAATAGACCTTGGCATTCATGGCTTACACCCCGACTTGATACGTCTTGTGGGCAAGATGAAATACCGTTCAAGCTATGGGCAAAATCTCCTTCAACACGCTCGCGAAACAGCTAATCTTTGTGCAATCATGGCTTCTGAACTCGGCCTTAATCCAAAGAAAGCACGTCGCGCCGGATTGCTCCATGACATAGGCAAAGTGCCCGATGAGGATCCAGAATTGCCACACGCAATATATGGTATGAAACTTGCAGAAAAATATAAAGAAAAGCCCGAAATATGCAATGCGATTGGAGCTCACCATGACGAGGTAGAACAAACTACCCTATTAGCTCCCATCGTTCAAGTGTGCGATGCCATTTCAGGCGCTCGACCAGGCGCTCGACGCGAAATCGTTGAAGCATATATCAAACGTCTCAACGACCTTGAGCAGTTAGCACTCTCTTACCCTGGAGTAATCAAAACATATGCAATCCAAGCTGGACGCGAATTGCGCGTTATCGTTGGAGCCGACAAGATTGACGACATAGAGACAGAAAAGCTATCAGCTGAAATTGCAAAACGCATACAAGACGAAATGACTTATCCGGGACAAGTAAAAATCACTGTTATACGTGAAACTCGCTCTGTGAGCTTTGCTAAATAACACCTACAATGACTGATAACGATTTAAATAATAATTCTGCTACACAAGAAGAGGAAAATCTTGCAATAGAAAACAGTTGCGAGAAAAAAACTAAATGCCCTCCTCGCGGGAAGTTAAACTGCTATAACTGGCTTAATGATATTCCCGGCGGTTATGCCGATTTTGATATGGTTGAGGTGCAATTTAAAAATACTCGCAAAGGTTTTTATAAAAACAGCACAAACATTCCTCTCGAAATTGGCGATATTGTTGCCGTTGAAGCCTCTCCCGGTCACGACATAGGCACAGTAACGCTAACAGGAAAGCTTGTGGCTCTACAAATGAAAAAGGCAAACATAAAGCCTGATGCAGAAATTAAACGCGTTTTCCGTAAAGCCAAGCCAGCCGACCTTGAAAAGTTTGAAGAAGCTAAGGCTAAGGAAAATGACACAATGATACGTTCACGAAAAATTGCAGAAAGTCTTAACCTCAACATGAAAATTGGAGATGTTGAGTATCAAGGTGATGGCAATAAAGCAATTTTTTACTACATCGCAGACGAGCGTGTTGACTTTCGCCAACTCATCAAGGTGCTTGCCGAAACTTTTAGAGTACGCATCGAAATGAAACAAATCGGAGCTCGCCAAGAAGCAGGTCGCATAGGTGGTATCGGTCCATGTGGACGTCCATTATGCTGTTCAAGTTGGATGACAAGTTTTGTATCAGTAGCAACAAGTGCGGCTCGATATCAAGACATTTCATTGAACCCACAAAAACTTGCAGGACAATGCGCTAAACTAAAATGCTGTCTCAACTTTGAAGTTGACGCCTATGTAGAAAGTGTTAAACACCTTCCTTCAAGAGATGTCAAACTTGAAACAGCCGATGCTACATATTATCATTTCAAGACCGATATTTTCAAGCGCGAATTAACCTACTCTACCGATAAGTCAATCCCAGCAAATCTTGTTACAATTGATGCCAACAGAGCTTTTGAAATCATCGCGATGAACAAACAGGGCGAAAAACCATTGAAATTGCAACGGGATGGAGATGAAAAGCCTAAAGAAAACAAAGAGTTTGGAGATATCATTGGGCAAGATAGCGTTACCCGTTTTGACAAAAACAAGAAAAAGAAACGCAAAAACGACAATGGTAGTCGTGATAACAAAAACCCACAAGGGCCAACACGACAGCACCAGCGCTCAGATAATCAAAATAATAATAAACGTCGCGATAAAAATCGCAACAACGGGCAACAATATCGGCAGAGAAACAACGAGAATAAAACAGGAAATTCCAACAATGAATAAATTATTCATCATTACATTAATAACATTGTGCTTGGGGGCATGCACCTCCGGGCACAATACTTATAGTGAATTTAGGAATTTACCTAAAGAAGGCTGGGCATATAACGACACAATAAATTTTATTCCGACTATAACCGATTCTGTTACACAAGGAAATCTATCCATAGCATTACGCCACAATAACAATTATCATTATAGTAATTTATGGGTGGAAATCAATTACCCCATAAATGACTCCACAATAAAAAGCGACACAATTAATATCCCTCTTGCTGATATATATGGCAAATGGCATGGCAAAGGAATAGGGCCAAGCATTCAAATAGAAAAAAACATCTCTGAAAACATCGAAATTAATAAAGTAGATTACTTCAGTATCCGACATATAATGAGAGTTGACACATTAAAAGACATTGAACAAATCGGTCTATTTTTCATTCCCAATACAGAACAATGAAGCCTTACGATAGTATAATATTCGACATGGATGGCACCTTATGGGATGCCGTTAATTCCTATTGCAAAGTGTGGGATGAGACATTCGTGCAAATGGGCATGCCTGATATTAAAGTTTCTCGACAAAATCTACTCGAATGTATGGGAATGCCAATAAATGAAATATTTGCTCACATTGTTACAACACCCATTGACTCTAAATTATTCCTTGAAAAGTTAGATCAAAACGAAGCTTTAATGATGCCAAAACTTGGAGGAATATTATATCCCGGTGTTTTTGAAGGAATAAAAGAACTCTCAAAAAGCTATCGGATGTTTATGGTGAGTAACTGCGGAGCCGATGGATTAAAAAATTTCCTTGCGTTCACCAAACTAACACCCTATATTGAAGACACTCTCACTCATGGAGAAACACTCCTAAACAAAACAGAGAATATAAAACTACTCATTAACCGCTATAACCTCAACGCACCCATTTACATGGGAGATACACAAGGAGACTGCGACTATGCTCATGCCGCTAATATTCCTATGATATTTGCATCTTATGGATTTGGCAAATGTAACAATGCAGAATATACAGTAAATAGCTTTAACCAATTTGTCGAATTATTTTTATCAAAATAATTATGGGATTTAACACAAACATTCCTTCATCTGAAATTGATTTTAGAATATCTAAAATACAATCTCGTCTTGTCAATACCGGAATAGATGCTATTATACTAAATAGTAACGCAAATCTATTTTATACTGCCGGATATATTTTTAATGGATATGTTTTTATCCCTCAAATCGGGGATGCAATCTATTTTGTAAGACGCCCTGTTGGTTTAAATGGCAACAATATAATATATATCAATAAACCTGAACAAATAGTAGAGCACATTGACATCTCAAAATTATCAACCATTGGTTTAGAACTTGATACTACTACATATTCAACTATTGAACGCCTAAAAAAAATATTCCCTAACGCATCAATAACTAATGCATCTGGAATATTGCGCAATGTACGCGCTACTAAAACTCCGTTTGAAATAGAATGTCTAATTCAATCAGGAGAAAAACATGCAAAAACATATAGCCAAATACCATCGGTTTATCGAAAAGGTATGACCGATCTTGAACTTCAAATCGAAATAGAGCGTCTTTCCCGCCTTGAAGGCTGCTTGGGACAATTTCGCATCAATGGAGATTCAATGGAAATTTTCATGGGCAACTTAATCGCAGGAGAAAATGCCGACAACCCCTCCCCTTATGACTTTGCAATGGGTGGTGCAGGACTAAATCCATCTCTTCCTGTTGGATGCAACGGAACGACAATCACACAAGGCAATTCAATCATGGTTGACTTAAATGGAAATTTCACCGGTTATATGACCGACATGACTCGTGTTTTCTCTGTTGGAGAAATTGGCGAACTTGCAAAGAAAGCGCATAAATGCTCTCAACGCATCAACCATGAACTTGCCACCATGGGCAAACCGGGAACTCCGGCAAAAGAGCTTTTTGAAAGAGCATTAGCAATAGCAACAGAAGTGAATCTTGACAAATATTTCATGGGACACCGACAACATGCAGGATTCGTTGGACATGGCGTTGGCATTGAAGTTAATGAAT
This sequence comes from Muribaculaceae bacterium, assembly GCA_017436845.1. Taxonomy (GTDB): domain Bacteria; phylum Bacteroidota; class Bacteroidia; order Bacteroidales; family Muribaculaceae; genus RGIG4079. Next base: position 182,299 of record JAFSCJ010000003.1, on the reverse strand, counting down.
TACCGGTTATTGCACCTCGTAGCAAAGACATCTTAGAAGAAAACAACATAATAGCCTTAGAGCCTAAATTTGTTATTCCACAAGTGGGAGCTGTAGGCATAGAAAACACCTATGTGGTTACTACTGAAGGGATGAAATCTATAACTAATGCGCCCGAAGAAATAATAAACCTTGACTGATGCATCCTATCGCAAAAAAAATAGATACTCAAATATTCCACACCGTAGGCGAGATGGCCGACAGTCTAAACCGCAAATGCTACACTGTCGGTGGATATGTGCGCGATTTATTCCTTGATAGAAAATCAAAGGACATTGACTTCGTTACTGTTGGGAGCGGGATTGAGGTTGCTCAAGCTTTGGCCCAAAAATTAGGGAAAGGGACTCACTTAAGCATTTTCCAAAATTTCGGGACAGCACAAGTCAAATATCGTGGGATTGAGCTTGAGTTTGTTGGCGCACGTCGAGAATCTTACCGTCGCAACAGCCGCAAACCCATAGTTGAAGATGGCACTCTTGACGATGATCTTTCACGTCGTGATTTCACAATAAATGCTATGGCAATATGCGTTAATAACTCACATTTTGGGGAGCTAATTGATCCATATGATGGCATTGGGGATTTGGGGCGTAAACTTATACGTACACCCCTTGACCCTGATATTACATTTAGCGATGATCCATTGCGAATGATGCGTGCTATACGTTTTGCCACTCAACTAAATTTCACTATATACCCCGAAACATTCAATGCTATCACTCGAAATGCCTCTCGTATTACGATTATCTCCAAAGAGAGAGTGATGGATGAATTAATGAAAATAATGGCTTCGTCTAAACCCTCTATTGGGTGGGAATTACTATATCGTTGCGGATTACTTAAACTCATTTTCCCGGAATTTGCAGCAATGAAAGGAGTCGAAGTTGTTAACGGTCGAGGGCATAAAGATAATTTCTATCACACTCTTGAAGTTCTTGACAATGTAGCACAAAAAAGCGATAACGTGTGGTTACGTTGGTCGGCTTTACTACATGATATCGCTAAACCTGTAACAAAGAAATGGGACGATAACATCGGGTGGACATTTCATAATCATAATTTCATAGGCGCAAAAATGATACCTCGCATATTCAAAGAAATGCGCTTCCCTCTAAACGAGAAGATGAAATATGTTCAAAAGATGGTCGAACTACACATGCGACCTATTGCATTGGTTGAAGACGAGGTTACCGACTCGGCAGTACGTCGCCTCCTATTTGATGCCGGGGATGATATTGAGGATTTGATGACACTCTGCGAAGCCGATATCACATCTAAAAATCAAGAAAAGGTTAAGCGTTTCTTAGAGAACTTCGTTATTGTTCGTCGAAAACTCGTCGAAATAGAAGAAAAAGACCGCATTCGCAATTTCCAACCACCTATCAGCGGAGAGGAAATCATGGAACTTTTTGGATTGCAACCATCACGCGAAGTGGGTACTCTCAAAGAGCATATAAAAAATGCCATCCTTGATGGCATTATTCCCAATGAAAGAGATGCCGCATATTCCCTTATGCTTGAAAAAGCACAAGAAATGGGGCTCTCTCTACTAAAATAAAAGATTTTACATTATGCCACGCTCGCGAAGACGGCATTGCCATGCCCATGCTGAGCACATTGTATCCTCGATGGGAACTTCTGCTTTCCATCCAAGCACATTATTGGCATACTCCGGATTGGCCCACACTTTCTCAATGTCTCCCACTCGACGGCCAACAATCTTATGTGGCACCTTAACCCCTGTAGCACGTTCAAACGCTGAAATCAATTCTTTTACCGACAACCCTATTCCTGTACCAAGATTAAATGTTTCTATTTTTTCTTCGCTCTTATCCTCAAGCATGCGTTCAATCGCAATAACATGAGCTTTAGCAAGGTCAACTACATTTATAAAATCTCGAATACATGAACCATCGGGCGTGTTATAATCATCGCCAAACACACTTAATTCTTTTCTTATTCCAATGGCTGTTTGAGTCAAAAATGGGATAAGATTTTGAGGTATGCCATTTGGCAACTCCCCTATCTCAGCCGATGGATGAGCCCCCACAGGATTAAAATATCTTAATATGATGCTTTTGAATGGAGCTCCTGAATTTATAACATCAGTTATAATCTCCTCACAAATCTGTTTTGTGTTACCATAGGGAGATGTTGCAACTTTTATAGGAGCAGCTTCTGTTACCGGATTTTCGTCAGGCTCGCCATAAACTGTACATGAAGAAGAGAAAACAATCCCTTTTACATTATATTCGCCCATCAAGTCAAGCAAATTCATCAATGTATTAAGATTATTACGATAATATAGGATAGGCTTCTGTACCGACTCTCCCACAGCCTTGCTTGCTGCAAAATTGATTATTCCTGAAATACCTTTGTAGGTTTCAAATAATTCTCGCATTGCACCCATATCAGTACAATCTGCCTCAACAAAGGCAGGTCGTTGTCCTGTAATGCGCTCAATTCCATCAAGGACATCACGATTACTGTTTGACAAATTATCCACAATCACAACCTCATAGCCCGAATTTTGCAATTCTACTACTGTATGAGAGCCTATATAACCTGTACCGCCGGTAACGAGAATTAAACCTTTTTTCATAATCATAAGTTTATGTTTCAGACAAATTTAGTCAATTATATCCACTTATCCAAGATATACAACCTTCATGCGACATTCTTTGCAATCAAAATCAAGGCGAAAACGATTATTTGCCGACTGCAAATATAATGGGCCATCCCATTTTTTCCCATTCGGTTTCTTCAGGCAGCACCCCATTTCACGACGCAAGCAATAACGTGTGTTCATCACCACAATCTCACCATTTATCTCTTTCTGAACTTCTATTGCTGATTCAATTTGCGTTGCTCCATGTTCACAATAGAACTCGCGAGAGAGAGAATTAGCGACATTATCATGATAAGTCAACACATTGCCATATGGTAACGATACCGATCTGTCTTCTTCTATTCTTTTATCTGTTTTATATCTTGTAATTTGAACTTTGTCCAATAAATCCAATGCTTTTCTACGCAAGTCGGTCAACACTGATGCCGGGACAAAAACGTTTCCTAAATTATCCTCTATTTCTTCTACTCGATAAATTGTATTTCCTGTCTTTGAAAGCACTCGACGACGAGATTCCTCTTGAGGCGATTTTGCGTCTTGACATTCAACAGTCAATGGAAGAGATACATTATTACCTCTTTCATCATATAGGTCTAATGCTATACCGTCAGCAGTAGATTTTATCACCATTTTCACTGCAATATTGCGACTAACGCCATCAGCTATTAGCAAATCGTCCCATGCTTTATCCTTGTTGCGATACAACAACGTGCCAGGTTTCAAGTTTATCATTGTTGCCGGATATAGTTTATTTCCCTCTATCTTATTTAACCTAAAGCCGGTTAATACGCCATTCTCATCAAAGTAACCGAGACCATCACCATTATTCAATGGTTTATCAAGCGATGCAATAATTTCTTTTCCTCTCACAGTTTTTACTACTCCCACCTTCTCGCCTTGTGATTTTGGAGTATTTATAGAAGCGATTTTTTCGTCTTGCGCTTGCAAAAAATAATCAGTAAATCCGCGATTAAAACTTTTCGCCAATACCGGGGAAAAATTATATATACTATGCCCCACCGATGCCCTCTGATACTTTCCGGGATTATCTGCAATAACCTTATCTATCGCTTGACGATAATAAGCAACAGTATTTTTTACATAGCCCACATCTTTCAATCGACCTTCAATCTTGAACGATGAAACACCGGTCTCAATCATTTCTTCAATATAGGCGCTTCTGTTCATGTCTTTCAATGACAATAAGTGTTTGTTTTCAATCAACACACGTTCATTACTATCCACCAACGTGTAAGGCAAGCGACACATTTGAGCACATTCACCACGATTGGCACTACGCCCCATCGCCACACAACTTGCTTGACAATCGCCACTATAGCTCACACACAATGCTCCATGAACAAATACTTCAAGAGGTACATTCACCCTTTGATATATTTTGTTTATTTCTTGCAACGAGAGTTCACGTGCAAGCACAATCTGAGAAAAGCCCACTTTTTCAAGAAAAACAGCTTTGCGTGCATCTCTTGTGTCACATTGAGTACTTGCATGCAACGCAATGGGAGGAATATTCATTCTCAACACACCCATATCCTGCACTATCAAAGCATCTACACCCGAATCATATAATCGGGCAACGAGTTTCTCCACCGCCCCTATCTCGTTCTCATAGATGATGGTATTTAGAGTTACATATACGCGAGCATTATATTGGTGGGCAAACTTTACAACCTCAGCAATATCCTCCACTGTATTTCCGGCTGCAGCACGCGCGCCATGACTATCAGCGCCGATATACACCGCATCAGCACCACACTTTATAGCCTCAATTGCCACACTCGCATCACGAGCCGGCGCCAGCAACTCAATTCTCCTCATTCTATAGCAATAAAAATCTAAAACAAAAGGAGGAAAATTCGTTAAAATTTTCCTCCTTCTTGGCGTTGTGCGCGCGAAGGGACTCGAACCCCCACGTCTCACGACACTAGATCCTAAGTCTAGCGCGGCTACCAATTACGCCACGCGCGCAATTGCAGTACAAAAGTACTGCTTATTCTGATACTATGCAAATTTTTCGAGAAAAAATTTGCATTAAATTGATTTTTCTACATTCCACACAAATGCACGTAACCCTAGCTTGGGTGTTTCAACATCCATTTGATGTAATTTTTCAAGCACCACATCAACACGATCATCCTCAACAAAGGTAATAATTGCAGAAGCCATTGAGGGCCATGCGTGAGAGCCATAATGTGGCTCTCCGTTTTTTGTCCCTCTACCTTGTACCTCTTGCCATGCAGTAAAACCACGACAATTAGTTTTTTCAAGCATATCTACAATGCGTTCATAGTAGGCTTGGTCAAATGCTATAAATATAGATTTCATTGTAATTTCAAATTTAGGGGTTAAGAATTAGCCTTGCGCAATGCTTTGCGTGTGCGTTTAACACCTACAGACGCAAACAAGCAATACATTGCAGGTACATAGAACAATGTCAACAATGTTGAGAATGTCAAACCACCGATAACGGCGACGCCCATCGGTTGCCACATTTCTGCTCCTTGCCCTGTACTAATTGCCATAGGCACCATACCAAGAATGGTTGTCAATGCTGTCATAATGATAGGACGAAGACGAGATTCACCTCCATTAACAACTGCCGTACGTATCGACATTCCACGCTCACGGTTAAGCGAAATATAGTCAATCAACACAATACCATTCTTAACTACGATACCAATCAACATGATGGCTCCAATCATTGACATTACATTTAGGTTATGCCCTGTCAAGAATAACAACAAGAATACACCGGTAAATGCAAATGGCAATGATGTCATAATAATACCAGGATATACATAAGATTCAAACTGAGCTGCCATCACAATATATACTAAGATAATAATGAGCAAGCCGAGCATCAACAAGTCGCCAAAGGCCTCTTGTTGGTCCTCATAGCTACCTGATAACTCAATATTAATACCGGCAGGAATATCCATTTTATCGATTTCGGCTTGTGATGCAGCGACAACTTCACTCATTGGAACATCTGCAATAACAGTAGATACGGTAATAATACGTTCGCGGTCTTTTCGTTCGATTGTCGGAGGAGAGAAACGTTCTACAACCTTACCAACATCTTTCACACGCACTGCCTTTCCCGAAGGGCTATAAATGAGTATATTCTCGATATCTGAGATTGATGTACGATGCTCAGGAGCATACATCACCTTAATATCATATTCTTCTCCATCTTCACGATATTGAGAAGCCAAACTACCATTAATGCGATTACGAAGATATGTTGCTGCTGTTTGCAAATTCAATCCATAAATTGCCAATTTTTCACGATCGAAATCCACTTGATATTCCGGCTGATAGTCAGCGCGTGATATTATAATATCAGCAGTTCCTTTTATTCCTTGAAGAATACGTTTTAATTGTTGAGCAACTGAGTCAGTCTCTTCAAAGTCATAACCATAAATTTCATAATCGATTGTTGATTGTCCCCCCATTCCGCCTCCACGGCTACCACCAACATTTACTTGTTGTTTCTTAAATTCAGGATAATTTTTAAGATCCTCGCGCATCAATTGAGCAATTTCAGTAATACCACGTTCACGTTCATCAAGGTCTACAAGAGAAATATTCATTGACACGATATGCGAGCCATTATCTTGCAAAGAAGCAAAAGTATTATCACTTGATGCTTGACCTGTTGTATAATTCAGAACCTTGATTTCGGGATACTTCTCACGCCACTCATTTGCCAAGCGTGCTGTTACCTCATCAGCAATCTCTACTCGAGTACCAATAGGCAACTCAAGAGACACTCCAAGACGTCCATTATCTTGTGTGGGGAAGAACTCTGTTCCCACAAAACGTAATAAGAAAATAGACAAAATAAAAATTGCAGTACACACAATTATTGATGATATTTTATGTGTAACAACAAAGTTCAATGAACGTCCATAAGCTCGGTCAAGGGCATCCAACGCTTTGTTTATTGGTGTAAAGAATATTGTATATACTTTTCCATGTTTAACCCCTTTACGTAATAATTGAGAACAAAGCATTGGTGTCAATGACAATGCACATGTCGTTGAAATAATCATCATGATTGTTACCATCCAACCAAGTTGACGGAACAATACACCTGTCATACCTGTAACAAGTGTCAATGGGAAGAATACAGCAATAAGCGTCAATGTAGATGCAATTACCGAAATACCTACTTCGTTTGTACCATGAATAGCCGCCTGCTTGGGATCGCTACCTCGTTCAATGTGCGTTGTTACGTTTTCAAGTACCACAATCGCATCGTCTACAACCATACCAATTGATATTGACAAAGAAGAAAGCGAAATAATATTCAAGCTCGTCCCTGTCATTGCCAAATAGATGAATGATGCGATCAATGAAATAGGTATTGTGATACAAATAATCATTGTCGCACGCCAGCGCCCAAGGAAACAGAACACCACAATCACGACAAATAACAACGCATACAACACAGTCTCAACAAGAGAATCGATTGTATTATTGATATTTTCCGATGTATCGACAATCATACCAAGTTTAACATCTGATGGCAAACGTTTTTGTAAATCCGGAAGCATTTCAAGCACTTTATTTGAAATCTCAACAGAATTAGCTCCTGATTGCTTTTGGATAATAATCATTGCACCTTTTTTACCATCAGTATGAGTTTTTTGTGCACGTTCTTCAAGAGAGTCATCAATGCGAGCCACTTGGTGAAGATAGATATTTTTTCCATCTTTTGAACCTACCACGATATTGCGCATCTGCTCAGGTGTGTCAAACTCGCCTTGCACACGCAATGAATAAGTATCAGAGCCAATATCAAACACACCACCGGGGATATTACGGTTTTCAGCAGCAATCAAAGATGATATTGTCTCAATTGAAAGATTATATGCTTCAAGACGCACCGGATCTACATAAATATGTATCTCGCGCTTAGGAGCACCTGATATAGACACCGAACCTACTCCATCGACACGCGCCAATGGATTAGCTACCGCATCATCAAGAATTTTATACAGTCCTGGCATACTTTCCTCTGCTTGAACAGATAGAAGCATGATAGGAATCATATCTGTACTAAACTTGAAGATTATGGGTGTTTGAGCATCATCAGGGAGATAACTTGAAATCATATCAAGTTTATCACGCACATCATTTGTCAATACGTCAATATCATAACCAAATTCAAATTCAAGTGTTATCACCGAAATATTTTCGCGCGATTTTGATGAGATGTGCTTCAGATGTTCTACCGAGTTCAATGTATTTTCGAGCGGACGTGTTACATTCTGCTCAATATCTTGGGCACTCGCGCCATCATATGTTGTCATTACCAATATAGTATTAGTCTCTATATCAGGCAACAAGTCAATAGGCAATCTTGATAGCGAGAAAAGCCCCATAATCGTTACTGCCACGAAACACAACGTGGTCATGATAGGGCGTTTTACCGCACTTGAATATATACTCATATTTTAATTATTGTTTTCTTGTTATTGAATAATAATTATTTCTTTATTAGCTCAACCTCAACACCATTTGCGAGACGAGATTGTCCATTGATTACAACATCAGCTCCACTTTCAACACCTGAAATTACTTCATAGGCATTATCAAGGCGTTGTCCGAGTTCAACCTTATCAAATGACACTTTACCATCTTTATAAACATATACATATTTGTCACCGGAGCCTGTTTGTTTAACAATAGCGCGATCAGGAACAACGACACGATTTGATGTTCCAAAGTTCATAATTACTCGAGCAAACATACCGGGGCGAACACGCTCGTCATTATTCATGATATCAATTTCAACTGTAAATGTGCGAGTTTCAGGATCGATTGTTGGGTGAATCAACGAAACTGTTCCTGTAAATACTTCATCACCATATACATCAAGTTTGATATCAACCTTCATTCCTTTGCGTACTTTAGTAAATTCTCCTTCAGATACATTTACAAGCACTTTTACAGGGCGTAATTGTTCGATAGTCAATATAGGATCTCCGCCGGTCATATCTCCGGGATCATAGTTGCGAGCTGTTACAACACCATTTATAGGCGAAACAAGTACGGTATTTTCCACCATGTTTTCGTATTGGCGACGAGCGGCGTCAAGTTCTGTTTTTAATTGATCAACAGCTTGTTGCGTTCCTCCTCCAATGTTCAATAATTCAACTGCACGATTGTACTCACGTTCGGTATTATCAAGACGCACTTTTAATTGCTCTATATTCACATTGTCAAGGACAACTACTTTTTGACCTTTCGACACCTTATAGCCGACATCTACAAGAATATCTTTAATGCGGTTAGGGGTAGATGTTGTTATATTATTTGTCTTATAGGCTTCTACTGTTGCAGTGTATTCAGCAATCTGATTAACATCTTGAGAATATACTTTCTGGATTTCTACTTTGGGAAGTTCTTCCACAACAGCAGTTGTGGCTGCTTCTTTTTCACCTGAGCCGCATGCTACGAGAGCTACAGCAAAACACATCGATGAAAATGTTCTGATGATAGTTTTCTTTGTGTGCATGATATAATTGTTCTTTTAATTTTTATTCGTTCAAATTTGAATATTTCTCAATATCGGCATTTCCCAATAGCAATTCGAGATTGCTGTTTGCCACGAGATAATTATATATTGATTGATAGTAAGCAAGTCGAGCGCGAGTGAGTGCGAGTTCAGAATCTCTCAAATCAAGATAAGATGCCGCACCAATTTCAAAGCTCTTCTCCATTATTGAGTGAGCCTTATCAGCTTGTGCAACACTTTCAGAATTTGATGCTATTTGCTTAACATTCATCTGGATATTGTCTATCGCAACATCCACCTGCATATTTAATGTACGTTCAAGATTTTCACGTTGCCATTTCATTTCTTGAACTTGTATAGAAGCTTGCTTGATGCGAGAGTAGCGTTGTCCACCTTGGAATATGGGGATTGACAAGGTTACTCCCACTACAGAATAGGGATTCCATATCATATCTTTAAACGGAGTGCCATTTGTTGACGATGTCCAATTATAATTTGCAACAAGAGCAAGTGTTGGCAACAATGACATTTTCTGTACCGACAATGCATCTTTCAATGTCTTTGTCTGAATATCCAACATACGTAAATCGCTGTTATCAACAATTGATCGACTTAACGACAATGTATTGTCATACATTGTATTTTCATAATCGGCAAGTTTTGTAGTTGTTTTAATAGGGATTGTTACATCCACTCCCATCAAGATTTCAAGTTGCAAGCGGGCTTGTTTTATTGCTATTTCAGCTTGAGCGAGTTCCGGCTCAACATTTTTCATAGCAACAGAAGAACGTAACACATCATATTCCGAAGCAGCCCCCACTTGATATTTCTTTTGATATACCTCATGATTAAACTTGGCATTTTCATAGCTTTCAAGAATCACATTATAGGAATCTTCGGCAAGCAACAATGCATAATAGGCATTCTTCACTTGACTTATCAATGATAAACGAGACTTACGAGCCGATTCTACATTTTGAAGAATTTGAGTATTGCTAAGACTCAATGATTTCCATAATTGCGGTGCAATCAGAGGCATTGACGCAGAAAAACCATAGGAATATGAGTTATCCAATCCCATTTTGATACCGCCACCACTACTTTTGCTTGTTGCTGATTCTGTTGCCGACTCATCGGTTGCTCCTTCTTCTGAAGAAGAGCCACCTCCCAAACTACCTAAACCTTTAAATGCATCCATATTCATATAGGCAACCTGTTTTTTCAGAGTGCGATTATATGATGCATCAAAACTAATCGTAGGTAGTAGTTGACCTATGATTTCTTTCTTTGAATAATCGACACGTTTAATTTCCATGTCTGCAACCTTAATGGTTGGGTTTTCATTTAATGCAATAGCGATACATTTATCCAGCGACAAAGCAAGAGTGTCAGACAAAATTGTCTCCTGGGAAAACACACTTACCGGAGACGCAATCGCTAAAGCCAAAATCATTGCTTTAAAAGACTGATATCTCATAAATTATATTAAGAATAATTGTTATTTTATTTTTCGTAAAAAAACGAGGTACAAATTTACAATTTATTACTCTTTCTAAATAATCTACATTATTTAAAAAAGCAAAAAAAGACAACATATTCCACCTTTAGGCGAAATACAAGCAATTTATCCCACTAAACAATAACTAAAATAGAAATTATGCTAATCAATCACCTCATAACCGGCATCGGTCAATCCAGCCAAAATCGTAGCGATGTGATCCACATTGCGAGTTTCCAATGTAACTCTGATAGTACATCCTGCGATATGCGTGCCAGCATTTGTTCGTTCATGATTTACCGATATGATATTTCCTCCAAGACGAGCAATGATACTACATACAGCCGACAATTGCCCAGGCTTGTCATATAGTTTGATGGTAAACGAGCAATTTCGTCCACTTTTTGTCAAGCCTCGAGTAATTACTCTATTCAAGAAATTTACATCTATATTTCCTCCTGAAACGACACACACAACCTTTTTTCCCTCAATAGGAATTTTATCGAACATTGCAGCTGCGACCGATACAGCCCCTGCTCCTTCTGCCACAAGTTTTTGCTGTTCTATCAAGGCTAATATAGCCGCAGCTATCTCATCTTCAGAAACTGTAACCACCTCATCTACATACTTTTGACATATATCAAATGTATTTACCCCCGGTTCCTTAACAGCAATACCATCGGCAATAGTTGAAACATCAGAAAGGCGAAGGATGTGTCCACTTTCAAGCGATTTTACCATACTCGGAGCTCCTTCTGCTTGCACGCCATAAATTTTAACATTAGGTTTTAATGACTTTATTGCATAAGCAACTCCCGATATTAGTCCACCTCCACCAATTGGAACAACCACTGCATCTACATCCGGCATATCATCCAATATCTCAAGTCCTATAGTTCCTTGTCCGGCAATCACTTGTGGATGGTCAAATGGATGAATGAGCGTATATCCATGTTCTGCTTGTAGCTCCAAAGCTTTCTTATAAGCATCATCGTACACTCCGGGCACTAAACACACTTCAGCTCCATAACCTTTTGTCGCTTCAACCTTAGAGATAGGAGCCCCTGCCGGAAGACAAATAAGTGATTTAATACCATTGCGAGTGGCTCCTAATGCCACACCTTGAGCATGATTTCCGGCTGAGCAAGCGATAACGCCTTTAGATTTTTCCTCATCAGACAGCTGAGAAATCATATAATAGGCTCCTCTCAACTTGAAAGAGCCGGTGTATTGTAAATTTTCTGGTTTAAGATATATCTGACCTAATGGATTGATTTTAGGCGATGCAATCAAATCTGTGTGTCGGGCTACTGATTTCAACACATGAGCCGCACGATATATTTCACTTAACTCAAGCATGGTGTAATTATTTTGGCACAAAAATACAATGATTTATTTGTTTTAATCACTATTTGCCTAATATTTTTCAGTTATGCGACCAATCTTTTACAACAGAAAACTAACAATTTGCAATGTTTAATTAAGTTCCAATCTCCATTTCGTAAAATTTAGCACAAAAAAGCATCATTTTATCAAAATATTTCACAAAAGCATAACGCAAAATAAATTTATAATTATTACATTTGCACCTAATTTTCCAAAAGCAACAATAACGCAATGTTTATTGTTCTTGATATAGTACAAGATTCTAAGAAAAACAATTATGCCAAAAGTTACAAAAGAAATGGCTCTGGATTACCACTTTGAAGGTAAACCGGGCAAAACCGAGGTTATCCCAACTAAACCTTATTCGTCTCAAAACGACCTTGCATTAGCTTACTCTCCCGGCGTAGCATACCCATGTCTTGAAATAGAACAAAATCCACATGATGCCTATAAATACACCAATAAAGGCAATCTCGTTGCTGTAATTTCTAACGGAACTGCCGTTCTTGGACTTGGTGATATAGGGGCAATGGCAGGTAAACCTGTAATGGAAGGAAAAGCTCTATTATTTAAAATTTTTGCAGGTATAGATTGTTTTGACATTGAGGTAAACGAAAAAGATCCTGAAAAATTCATCCAAATAGTAAAAGCTATTGCACCAACATTTGGAGGAATAAACCTTGAGGATATTAAAGCTCCTGAATGTTTTGAAATAGAAAACAGACTAAAAGATGAATGTGATATTCCGGTAATGCATGACGACCAACATGGTACTGCCATAATCTCAGCCGCCGGACTTTTGAACGCCCTTGAAATCCAAAGCAAAAAAATTGAAGAAGCTCGTCTTGTTGTAAACGGAGCAGGCGCAGCAGCTGTTTCTTGCACACGACTTTATATTGCATTAGGCATCAAACCTGAAAATATTGTAATGTGCGATAGCAAAGGGGTTCTCAACAAAAAACGCACCGACCTAAACAAGCAAAAGCAAGAATTTGCAACTGATCGAGACATCAACACTCTTGAAGAAGCGATGAAAGATGCCGATGTATTCTTAGGACTATCAGTTAAAGATGTGGTTACTCCTGAAATGGTACAATCGATGGCAAAAAATCCTATCGTATTTGCCCTTGCAAATCCTGATCCTGAAATTGCCTATGACAAAGCTATCGCCTCTCGTCCCGACTTGATTTTTGCTACCGGACGCTCTGACTATCCCAACCAAATCAACAATGTATTGGGATTCCCCTATATCTTTCGTGGAGCTCTTGACTGTGGAGCTACAGCAATCAACGAAGCAATGAAACTTTCTGCCGTTCGCGCTATTGCTGAACTCGCAAAACAGCCTGTTCCGTCAGTCGTAAATGCAGCCTATAATATGACAGACCTCAAATTTGGTCCTGACTATATATTACCTAAACCCCTTGATCCACGTTTGATTACAACTGTTGCACCTGCTGTAGCTCGTGGAGCAATGGAATCAGGAGTTGCTCTTCGCCCTATAACAGATTGGGAAGCATACAACGATAAACTTCGTCACTTGATGGGTAGCGACAACAAACTCATGCGTCGCTTTACCGAAGAAGCTAAGCGCAATCCTAAACGCGTCGTATTCTCTGAAGCAAACACTGACAACATGCTTCGTGCTGCTGTTTCAGCTGCCAACGAAGGCATCTGTATCCCTGTACTACTTGGCAACGAAGAGATGATACAAAAACGTGCAATACGTCTTGGTATCAGCATTGAGGGTATGGAAATTGTAAACCTACGTCATGACCGCGAAGCTGATCGTCGCAATAAATATGCAACCAAATTTGCAGAAAAGCATCAACGCAATGGGGTTACCTATCCTGAAGCTCTTGAAAAGATGTTTGACCGCAACTACTTTGGCATGATGATGGTTGAAACAGGAGAAGCCGATGCCATTATAGCCGGAACTTATTCAGGTAGCCACAACACCGGGGACATTGCTAAAGAGGTTGTAGGAATACGCCCATGCTACAATCATTTTGCAACAATGCACATCATGAACACTAAGCGTGGAACATATTTCCTTGCCGACACAACAATCAACGACGTTAAAGATGAAGAAACTCTTTATGACATAGCTCGCTTGGCTAAATATGCCGTTGAATACTATGCCCACGAGCCTATAATGGCTATGCTTTCTTTCAGTAATTTCGGTTCTAATACAGATAACGAAAGTCGCATGGCTCATAATGTTGTTGCCAAAATGCAAGAACAATTCCCCGAATTACCAATTGAGGGTGAAATGCAAGTACATTATGCACTCAACAAAGAGCTAAGAGACAAGGCCTATCCATTCAATAAACTGAATGGAAAAGATGTTAACACGTTGATTTTCCCTAATCTAAGCGCAGCTAAGACAGCTTATCGCATGATGCTTGAAATGGGACTTGGCGAAGCTATCGGACCAATCCAAATCGGGTTGAACAAGCCGGTACACTTCATCAGCGTCGATTCTCCTGTTCGAGATATTATCAATCTCACAACAATGGCTGTCCTTGATGCTGCAGTACTCAGCAAAGTCGGCTGTTCTGAAAACCTCGACAAATAAAAAAGTTATCATACATCATAAAAAAATAGCTTCTGAAAATTCAGAAGCTATTTTTTACAATATAGATATTCAAATATTATTCCTTTACAAACTTTGATTTATAGATTTTACCATTCTCTGAAATAATTGTTATTAAATAAATTCCATTATTTAAAGAAGATACATCTATTCCTTCTACTACCGGCATTTCTAAAACAGACATCACTTCTTTTCCTGACATATCTGTAATTTTAACTGAGGCCAAAGTGTATTCCCCTTTGATATTCAATATATCCTTTACGGGATTGGGGAATATCGACATTTCTGTATTATATACGATATTGTCAACGCCTAAAACCTCGCCATATTCCAATACAAACGGACTCTCTAATGATCCAACCAATGCATCTCCAAATCCGACTGTTTGTTTTGCAAGATATATTGTATTTGTCGAAATATCATATATTTGGAATGATACAGATTCATTTTTAACATCTCCATGAACAGTTAAAAATGATACACTATAACTATTAATATTCTGTTCTATTCCTCTACATTCATCCCCGACAAAAGCACCAATAACACATTGAGAAGGATTTACAACATTGCCATTTTTATCATGAATTTCTACAATCACAGGCATATTATCAGGATATTGCATATGATTGCACACCCATTCTCCATAAACAGTTGGTTCAATTGATGGAATTGCTGTTTCTTCATCAGTTAATGAATAATTAAATGATTTCAACGACGAAGAATAATACATATATCCCATTCCCGGCTCTAATAATTCAAGTGTACCTTTCCACGATTCTCCATCATAAATAGCAAACGAATTACGTCCCATAATTATGTCGCCAGACTCTGCAACAGAACTGTCTATAGCGGATTTAATAGGCAAAACACCTTGTGGAGTATAACCAATCCAATTCCATCCGGGATTAAGAGATACTGTCATATCCTTTTGCTTACCACTTATTGATATAACTTCATCTTTCAACATTTTCACCTTATATCCACGTGCGACGTTAAACATTGAAAGTTCTCCAACAAATCCGTTATGCTCATCATAAGATAGTTCTTCACTAACACTGATTGCCTTATCAAATGATGATTTCACCTCTTCAAACAAAACTGGAAGATTTGAAACTTTTTCATCCTCTACATTAACAGAAATCCAATTCCACCCTGCCAATAATTCATAGTTGCGCTGAATTGTACGATCTTCATTTCTAACTACAGCAACCTCTGTTTCTGCACTTAAATTTTCTCCTTCCACATTAAATTGCGCCATAGTTAATCCAGGTAGTTCTCCATTTATTGTAAACGTAACTTTCCCATTTTCATCAACAACTGCCTCATTCGGTGTAATTGTAGCAATCGTTGTAGAGACCAATGATGCTATTACTTTTTTGCCTATACAATTAGACAACGATAATACAATATCATTACTCTTGTTATAGATAACCTCGACTTTTTCTGGAGCACTGATTGACGGACGTACAACTATCTCAAATTCTTGAGTATAGTCTTTTCCCATTTTTACATTTGCATAACTGCGCACATTCCTATTTACCACAAGTTTCACATCACTTCCGCTTAACAAAGGTTCAGCAAATTGATATTTAATCTTTGATGATAAAGAATCGTCAATATTCAAATGTATTATTTCTGCTGAAATAGTATCACCATTTTGAACTACTGAAATATTCGATAAATTCAATAAATTTGACAACATATATTTATCAAATTCAATTTCAATTCCATCTTCATAAGCCTGAGCTAAAATTACTTCTGGTTGTGTAACCTGTACCATCCCTACATTAACTTCAAGTTGAGGAGGAGGAACCGGCAACCATTCTGTACAAACTGTTTGGTATCCCTCCTTTTCAAACTTAACTTGCCACATTCCTTTAGGTACATCCCAACGGAACATTCCATCTTTTCCTGTTATAATTGGATTTATTTGAGCATAATCCTCGGCTTTCCACATAACAATTTCTTCATGTACATCACCATACATATCCTCAACCATCTCCTTATAATAACAAGTAACAGTCACACCATCCAATCTATTACTTTCTACTCCTTCATATACAAATCCTGATGGATCAATCTGAGGTTCCTTATTTCCGCCTTGTGGCTGTAGCTGTTCCTTTGGTTTCGGGTTCTTCTTATCATTACATTTTTCCTTCAAATCTTCTATATCTCTCATTATTTGCACTCGCTCAGAGTTAAATTCGTTTTTGAATTGTTCAATTCTAAATGATTCTACATCTGCAGCCTGATCTAATACATATTCAGTCATTGGAATACATGGATCAACCAAATCAGTGGCACTAAAAGCAGCATTACGTATAAACCTATTTCTATAAAAGGAATTAAATTTTGACTTTAAGTTTTCTATTTTTTCATCAACCATATATGCTGCAGTTGGAACCACGTCATATGCACATTCTGGAACTTTCAATAAGCTCAAATCAGCCTCATCATCGATAAAGTCATTATAATACCCAACCCATCTTTCAAGGAGACCTTTTATCTGAGTAAATTTGCGAATTACACCATGGCCTCTATTTATTTTGCCTCGTAATTTCTCTCCCTTTTGTAAAGATTTATTCGCATCTTTTATCTTTTTATTGTAATTTATAGCATCATCTCCTGTTGTGTTCTTTACTTTATCTTTCAAAGCTTCTATCCTTTTTTCAATAGACTCTTGTACTTTATCTAATCTTTCTAACTTCTCTTTTCTTAAAGGATTTACCTTATTATAGAACTGATCTAAAACATCATCATCTGTCAATAATTCTTCTAATTTTTCTTGAATATATTCTTTTATAACTTCATTTTTATTATCATCGCTAGCACTAGTATCAAATAGCATTATTGTGGGAGAGCTGTCTGCTATTGCGGTTATAATTACTCTCTTATTATGGGTTATATCAACATAATCATATTTAGTTTCTGAAATTAATTCATAAATTAATGCATCTGTAGTAACATTTATTTTTGTATAACCTTCTCTAATAAGCGAATCTACAGAAGTATCAGCACAAGGAAGAACCTTTTTTATATATTGCAGCCCATCTTTCTTACCACAATCAAAAATGCCATATTGATTATAATTACAAACTACAGAATCAATTACTGAAAATAAATTGTCTACACATAGACTATCCATTTCCAACAACAATTTATCTAATTCTGCATCGAACACATCTTCACTTATACTTAATAAAGAATCCACATCTGATCTATTGACAATAAATTCGCTATTATTAATTGAGTTTATCAATGTTTCTATTTTCTCATAGTCCAATTTATCCTTTGCAAATTCTTCATCTATTAACTCACAAATACTATCAGTTCTTGCTATATCAAATTTGTAATCAGAATAAAATTTATCATTATCTCTACAAATTTCATCTAAATATTCACCATCAATATAATATTTTGTTTTTGCGACAAAATCCACAGCAACATTTACAGGCAGATTTTGCTGATTATATTTTGCTGACGCAACCCACTTCCCTAATTTATCATCAAAAGTTGGAGTCAGTATCGAACAAGAATTATCATCACAGAATACATGCAATTTTACATCAGAAACTTTTGTGACATCATTTTCTGTAAAATCAATCAAAAATGTAAATTCCGGATATTGAGGCCAATATTGATAATATTTTACATCATTTTCGGGATTTATCAAATCAAATACAGTTTGGATTTCGTACTCATCACTTGTCCCCGCAATGTGAATTGTATTCAACATTGTTACTTTTTCAGCTTTTATTGCGTTAAAGTCATATTGACATTGTTTTGACTCTGTTTGCAATAATACATTCTGTGGCGTCTTTATTTTAGCATATATTAAGTGGGTAGAAAGATTATATGCGTTAATCAAATCAATCTTAGAATACCAATCACCCGTAGCAAGAGCCGTAGTATTTCCTACAAGCACGTCATTATCATAAATTTCAACGATAGAATGTCCAACTGCTGTACCACTAACAGAAACCGATGTTTCTCTTGTTATCTCTGGGACTATTATACTTACATCCTTAACATTAAACAGAGCCGAACCAATTGGTTGTTTTATCGTTTCTCCATCATAATTAAAGACCGCAAATGCATTAGGTGCAAATTCGCCACTTTCAGATGGGACAGCACAGAATTTCACTATTTCAGTGCAGTCTGTTATAGGAATTTCTATTGTATTCCCGTTTATTTGATAAGGGGCAATATTTTTCCCTACCATCACAGAATTGCTCGCAAATGAACAACTTCCAGGCAAATCGATAACCAAACTAATGTTAGAAATTTTATCAGCATATTCTTCCTTAAAGTCAAGAGATGCCTTAAATGTCAAATAATTACCTGCTACTATTGTTGGTTTATTTACAGTAAACGATGTTCCGTCTCCAGTATAATATAATTTACTTTCATCCAATGGAGGAACTACATCATTACTTACTACTGTTATTACTCCACTACTTACTATAACATCATTTATCAAATAATCTTCTCCCGCGATAAGTGCAGATGCTTTTAATTCTGATAATTTCAATATCGAATTAAAAAATTTACTTTTGGCCATTGTAACCAAAGAATAATTACCATCGGCAAGATTATTTACTGACAATATACAATCTGAATAATCTTGTGTTTTATATAATTCTCCATTACAATCATATAAAACACCTGTTATCGTCTCATTATCTGCGTCATTATAAGACGCTTTTAATCTTCCCAATTCCGTAATACATAGCGTTACAGCGCCCTCATTATCTTCACTAATTAGACACCCACTTTTTACAGGTTTAAATTCATTGACTTTACTCATCACAGTAATTGTCAATGAATCTCCAACTGCAACATCTTCAAGCAAAACTATTCGCGAATATTCTGTAACAATCTCTTTAATCTCTTTATTTTGAGTAACATTATATACTGTATATGCAATATTTTTAATATCTGGAGTCCAATTATTTGTCTTTTCTTGATTTTCTGCATCTACACTTGAAATATATTGTTGACTTAACGAGACTACTGCTCCGGATATAGGTTTTAATATAATTCTTCCGAGATTTATTGTATCTGTAAATTCAGCTATCTCTATTTTTTCACTAATATATTCCGGTGCCGATATTACAATCGTTGTAGGGACATTGCTAAGGATCAGCTCAAACGTTCCTTTTTCATCGGATTTAGTTGTTATTATTTTTGAATTCGACCCGTTTAAGCATTGATTTGCAACAATAGTAGCGTCAGAAACGACACCACCTATTGTTTCATTAACCATTCCTGAAAGGATAACCTTTTTATATGGTACAAGTGTATGTTTTATCTCATTTACGCTATCATTTACAATATATTTTTGATTAATTGGTGATTCATAAATTAGTCCAAGAGTGTCCTTTAATGTAATATTATATTTTAGTTCAGTTCCTGACAATACTGACTTAATCGTTGTATTTTTTGAAATAAACACATCATTACTATCATACCAAGATACTACACTCTCTGTTCTTACATCTGTACCATTTGGTGTATTTATAAATAATTCTACATCATACAATGGCAATAAATCAGCAAATGTGACTTGGATATCCTCTGTACCCAAAAATACGTTTTTTATTTCCCCAATTATAACACCTTGGGGTGTTGATAATAATATATTATAATTACAATTTTTTGTTAATCCGCTAAACGTATATGATTGTAATCCCGATGTTGTGATTTTCTGAGAAATGCCACTTGTTGTATTTACAATTTCAAGTGTCATATTTTTATACGTTTCTGCCTTGTCTAATGGGAAACTAACATTTATGGATTTTACATCATCTGTGATAGGTTGAATATTAAAATTTTTCCAAACATCAGCGTCTGCATATAAAGTCATAGAAGATGCAGGAACATATAATATTGCATTACTATATATATCAGCAAATACATCAGACTCAACAATTGGTGGATTTACAGCAAAACAAGTTATAGCTCCAAGATTAGAACATTCGGAAAACGCTTTTGATTGTATTTTTGCTATATTAGCAGACAATATCAATTCCTTTAACGCTGTACAATTCGCAAAACATAATGAGCTGATTTCTGATATTGATGAAGGGATTGTTATTGATGTCACAAACCGAGACACCCATTGAAAAGCACCAACATCAATGTTTTTCACATTATCTGACAATGTAATATCGGCAATCTTATTACAATTATAAAAAGCATATTTTCCGATATTTTCTACAGAGGTAGGAATTTTAACTTCTGGTAGTTGGTAACAATTATAAAATGCGGAATCCCCTATTTCTATAACACCCTCTGCCATTGCGATTGAATTCAACACATAACAATTATTCAATAAGCTAGTCGGGAGTTTGGTTAATTTATTGGGAAGAACTATTTTTCGCATAAACCACCTCCCTTTAAAATATGCTTCTGGTAGAGATGAAATATTAACCTTACCTAAATCTATATGATTTAGATTCGGCATCCTATTTTTTATTACTGCTAAATCAGCTTCATTTAAATCCCCCCCAACAATCAATTCATTAACTAAATCAAGATAATCAACTTGTTTTAATATTTCCGTTTCTAATTGACCGGCTTGTAAATTTGGGATTGATACAACAGTAGGATAATCTCCATCTATTATAAATAATTTATCCCATCCTGTAGTATTCTTATAAGTATGGCCTGTGCCTTTAGGAACATATATTGTTTGATGCGCGCCATTGAATGAGCCGGCATCTGCACTACTTATCGTTGGAGGGGTTATACTTTTCATTATAACTTTTACCGCTCCATATTTAAAATGGAGTGCACTTGTCCCGAGATATGAAACATTCTTGGGAATTACAATAGAATCCAATCCAACACATTCAAAAAATGCATTATCGTTAATTCTTGTTATTGTTTCCGGTAACTTAATGCTTTTCAATTCTGAACAATCATAAAATGCCTTTGCTTCAATTGATTCGACGGTATATACCATACCATTATATGTTATGGTTTCAGGCACAATTACATCTCCTGAATAAGAATTATAGGATGTGTCTTTATACGTAACCCCAACCGTTTTAGAAGCTGATGATGTTATATTATAATATAACCCATCAGAAATAAAATTATACGCTTCTACTTTTTCAAATAGAATCAACGATAATAGAAGCGTAAAAAAACACAATAATCGTCTTTTATTTCCCATATGATTCAGATTTTTTGTTATACAATCCCCATATATAACATTACAAAAAAATTACATAATCTATTTTTAAAGAAAAAGCGTAGGGATCATTACCATTGCTAATCTTGTGCGCTAGGCCTTCGCATGCCTTCTAATCTAAGATAGCAATGTAGAAGCCTACGCCAATATAACTCACACAATCTTGTGTAAGACATACAAACGCAAACATCTACTGCATGATCTTCAGATTAGAGTGTTAAAGTTGCGAAGTTCAGCACTACGAAGATAAATTCATACGTAAACGTTTTCCAATAAAAACAAATTTTACGTTTTATAAAAAACGAAAATCAAACACAAAAATAATGATTTTGTTTTATAATTTCATGCTTTACTACAAATTTATTAAAACAAAGCCTGCAAGACTGTATTTAGTCTTGCAGGCTTTATAATAAGACAATCCTTTTTTATAATCCGAAGCTGAGGGTAGTGTAGTACCGCAGGTGTCCTCCTGCTCCATACACAGGTTTGAACTCTAATGAAATGTAGCCATTGTCATAACCAAACCATGTAGCAATATATCCATTGTTCACTGCTTGATAATTCACCGGAGCGCCATAGCGTGTTACAAATGTTGAATATATTTGGTTATATCGAGTGCGGTCGTAATAATTGGTCGAATAAGAGAATTGTGAGCCTATTAAACCATTTGTACCATAATACAGCGTTGCATCAGGCCAAAGAAATGACATTTCATTTACATTGCGCAAATACACAACATCACCGGTATATCCATCTACAACATAACCCCTATTCTGCAAATAATTCAATGATATATTTATAGTTGTTCCAAATGTTATTCCAAGAATACCATGAATTACAGGACATCCACGATGAGGGCGGAATGATGGTGGCGGCACAGGGCGGTGATAATGATGGTGAGGAGGACGGTGCGGTCTTGCCTGTGGAACCACTCGTGGAGGACGATTGTGGCGTTGTTGTCCATAAGCCGGTCTTTGTCCAGGTCGATTTCCTCGATTGTTATTTACTCTTTGAGAATTTGCACCCGGTTGATTTACCTGCCCGGGTTGAGTTCTTCCGTCTTGAGAACGTTGATTATTAGAAGTCCCCTTATTAGGTCGAGAGCTACGGCTTGATGGCGCACCATTGCTTTTAGTTCCTCGTTGTGAGTTTCCACCATTATTACTACGACTCGTGCTTTGACGTCCTGATGTAGATCGACGTCCTGATGTAGTACTTTCTGTGCGATGTGAGCCTCGACGTTCTTGAGCATCAACCATGGGAACTACCAATATTCCACACATGAATGCTATTGTAATACTTCTAATAAATCGTCTCATTGTAATTTAATTTTAGAGGTTTATTTTTTCTCTTTAGAACAATTATACACCAAAAGGTTTAATCATGACCCAACACAAGTCCTATTTTAGTAGAATTTTTCGACTTTTTGACCAAAACCATATTATTTTAATCCTAAGTAAATAATTCATTTCACAAATGTAGCTATTCCTCTAAATATTTGCAATTATTCGCATCTTACACTAACTTTGCATTATCTTTACACATAATAATATATTATCATGAAACAATTAGATCGCATTTTAGCTGAAAAGTTACTTAAAATCAGTGCTATCAAGCTTCAACCAGAAAACCCATTTGTGTGGGCATCAGGCTGGAATTCACCTATATATACCGACAATCGTAAAACATTGTCATATCCCGATGTTCGTAGCTTCATCAAAGTTGAGCTATGCCGCATTATAATGGAAAATTTCCAAGACGTTGACGCAATTGCAGGGGTTGCAACAGGAGCTATCGCTCAAGGCGCACTTGTAGCTGATACATTAGGTCTCCCTTATGTATATGTACGTTCTACCCCTAAAGATCATGGTCTTGAGAACCTCATCGAAGGTAATCTAAAACCTGGACAAAAAGTTGTTGTCATCGAAGACCTCATCTCAACAGGAGGTAGCAGTCTTAAAGCAGTTGAAGCAATTCGTGTAGCTGGTTGTGAAGTTGTGGGTATGGCTGCTATTTTCACTTATGGCTTCCCCATCGCTGTTGAAAAATTCAAAGAAGCAGGAGTTACATTATACACCCTCAGCAACTATAATTCAATGCTTGAAGCCGCATTAGAGACCAACTATATTAAAGCAGAAGATATTGAAACATTGAAAGAATGGCGTAAAGATCCTTCTATCTGGGTTCCTAACAAATAATATCATTTTAATGGCTAAATATTCAAGCAAACCGACAACCATTCAAGCGTCGGCCGATGAAGCTTTTCAACGCTTGACAAACATATCAGCATTTCAAGAAAGGATTAATTCTATTCCTGAAGAGCAAAAAAAGCAGATTGGAGATTTAAAATTCACTGAAGACTCAATCACGTTGAACACACCACAAGTGGGAGAAATTCAATTTAATGTTATTGAGCGCACAGCACCATCTCGACTTGTGTTTTCAGCAGCTAAATCACCGGTCCCATTGACTTTAGCAGTCAATCTATCGGAAAAATCATCTTCCGAAACAGAAATTACAAGTGTAATTGATGTTGAAATTCCGGCAATGTTGCGACCATTGATTGGAAGCAAAATGCAAGAAGCGGCAGAAAAATTCAACGAACTCATTCTCACTATCTGCAATAAATAATATACTGAATGGCATCTAAACTTTGGGAAAAAAGCGTAACCGTTGACCACAATGTAGAAACATACACTGTCGGGCGAGACAGAGAAATGGATATATATCTCGCACCCTACGACATCCTTGGGTCAATAGCACACATCACAATGCTCCAATCAATAAATCTATTAACTGAAGAGGAGTTGGAAACATTATTAGCCGAACTTCGAGAAATTTACAAAATTGCCGAAAGCGGTGATTTCGTTATCGAAGAAGGTATCGAAGATGTACATTCCCAAGTAGAATTGATGCTCACTCGCCGATTAGGTGATGTCGGAAAGAAAATTCACTCAGGTCGCTCTCGTAACGACCAAGTTCTTGTTGACCTTAAGTTATTCATTAGATCTCGTATCGAAGACTTAACTAAAGCGATAACAACGCTATTTGACACACTAATTATTCAAAGCAACAAATATAAAGATGTATTGCTACCGGGATACACCCATCTACAGGTAGCAATGCCATCTTCATTTGGATTATGGTTTGGTGCTTATGCCGAATCACTTGCCGATGACCTCACAGTGTTACGTGCCGCCTATGAGATTACAAATCGCAATCCACTTGGCTCTGCTGCCGGATATGGCAATTCATTCCCATTAAATCGCACAATGACTACCACTCTTCTTGGATTTGACTCTATGGATTACAATGTAGTTTATGCCCAAATGGGAAGAGGAAAAACCGAACGCATCGTATCTCAAGCAATTGCCAATATTGCCGCAACAATATCAAAACTCGCATTTGATGCTTGCATGTTCAATTCTCAAAACTTCGGATTTATCAAACTACCTGATGAATACACAACAGGCTCTTCAATAATGCCACACAAGAAAAACCCCGATGTATTTGAATTAACACGTTCTAAGTGCAACAAACTGCAAGCTCTCCCTTATGAGATTACATTAATTACCAACAATCTCCCATCGGGATACTTCAGAGACTTACAATTAATCAAGGAAAATTTCTTACCTGCATTTGACGAAATCATATCAATACTTAACATGGTAAATTCTATGGTTTCTCAAATAAAAGTAAACAATAAAATTCTTGAAGACAAGAAATATGAATTAATGTTCTCTGTTGAAGAAGTTAACAGATTGGCTTTAGAAGGAGTTCCTTTCAGAGACGCATACAAACAAGTAGGGCTCGCTATTGAACGAGGAGAATTCACACCATCAAATAGCGTAAATCACACTCATGAGGGCTCTATCGGTAACCTGTGCAATGATAAAATTAAAGAATTATTCTATTCGACTTTAGAGCAATTTAATTTTAAGACATACCACAAGGCTTTTGACAAATTATTAAAACGATGAAACACAACAAAAATGTCAGAATAAAAGCCTTTATTTCGTTATTGATAGCTTTCATAACTATTTCATGTGAAAGTGTTAACGATGAACGCATCCCGCCCATCTCTGTTTACATTGACCTCTCTAATCAAGCCATTTGGGATTCTTATGGCGTTCATGGATATGGGCAACACACTCGTTTCATTAAGCAAGAACGTATTCCTGCCAATTTTCCATACTCCGCATTGACATACACAGGATTTGGAGGTGTGCTACTAATATCGGGACGCGCCGGCGATGACTACAATTCCCCATTAGCCTATGATTTAGCTTGTCCGGTAGAAGCTAAGAATAATATCAGATTATCCATAGACCCACAGACCTTTGAAGCATATTGTCCTAAATGTCATTCACGCTTCGATGTATGCGAAAACAACGGAGCCCCAATTTCAGGAGAAGCACTTTCTCGCAACTATGGACTACAACGCTACAAAGTAAATCCAGCTCAAATGGGTGGATACATTATCACTCGGTAAATTTTAAGTTGGATTATTTTGCATATTCCGAATTTTCATAATATCTTTGCATCGCATTTCGTCATAGTGCATACTTGATGAATATAGGCTGCTCGAATGGTGGAATGGTAGACACGAAGGACTTAAAATCCTTTGGCCATTGCGGCTGTGCGGGTTCAAGTCCCGCTTCGAGTACGAAAGTCCTCTAATCAAATGATTTGAGGACTTTATTTTTTTATAATTATTGTATGGTTATTGAAGAAAAATATATGCGTCGCGCCATTCAATTGGCTAAAAACGGCATTGAAAACACCTCCCCCAACCCAATAGTGGGAGCAGTTATTGTTTATGAAGGGCAAATAGTTGGCGAAGGCTACCATAGATGCTACGGAGAAGGTCATGCCGAAGTAAATGCCATCGCATCAGTCAAAAACAAAGAAATTCTTCTTCAATCCACAATATACGTTACGTTAGAGCCATGTTCTCACCATGGGAAAACGCCTCCATGCGCTCAATTGATTATAGACAGCAAAATCCCGAATGTTGTTATTGGTAGTCTTGACCCATTTGAAAAAGTGAGTGGTCGTGGAGTCAAAATGCTTCAAGAGGCAGGAATAAATGTAATCACACGAGTTTTAGAAGAAGAGTGCAAAGCTCTTAACCCTCACTTTATAACAGCACACTCTTTTAAACGACCTTTTGTTACCTTAAAATGGGCACAAAGCCAAGATGGATATATGGATATCATTCGAAATATTGATGAGTTTCCCGCTAAATTCTCAACCGAAACAACATCAATGCTCGTTCATAAGTTACGCGCACAACACGATGCTATAATGGTGGGTAGCGAGACCATAATTAGAGACAATCCTCGGCTAAATAACAGGATGTGGAGTGGACAAAATCCAGTTATTGTCATTGCAGATAGACGCGCACGAATCCCTTCTGATGCTCAGATATTTAAGCACAACCCCATATACCTCTCTACCCACAAAAGAGATGATATTTATCATAACATTCAATGGATTAAAATAAATAAAAATGCATCTATTAATGACTACTTGTGTATACTATACAAATCCGGAATTACATCTCTATTGGTAGAGGGTGGCTGTTCATTATTACAAGCATTCATTAATAGCGGATTATGGGATGTAGCTCGCGTCGAAACAAGCCCCGACCTCCTCAACGAAAAAGGAGATAAAAAAGCCCCTATTATATGCATGGTGCCATGGAATGAAGAAGCTATCAATGGCAATAAAATAGCTACATATCTAAACAAAAATGGGAACAATGCGCTACTTTTGTAACGTTGTTTAGTAATTTAATCGTTTTATTACAGCAATTTTAGCACATCAAGTAAGGCTATTAACAAAATTGTTGCTAACTTTGCAATTTGTAAAATAACATCTTATGACCAAGAATATTACATTAGCTCTGCTTATCACAATAGCAACATTAGGCATAATATCATGCAATAGCGATAGTTACGAAGGACCAATCGAAACATATTCAAATGTTGCAGTGTCGTCATTTTCATTGAACGAAGATGACAACATCTTAGAGAATCTCGATTCGGCATATTTTTCAATAGACTTAGCCAATGCAATGATTTACAATGCCGACTCGCTTCCTTACGGTACAAATATCAGCAAATTGACAGTATCAATCGTTACCGTTGAAACTTGTTCGAAAGTTGATTTAATTATGCCGGCAAAGAACGACACTATCAATTATTTAACAAACTCAACCGACAGTGTCGATTTCAGTCAAGGTCCTGTTATCCTACACATCGTATCGGCTGATTTATCTAACGAGCGTAAATATAGCGTAACAGTTAATGTTCACCAAACGAAACCAGACTCTCTAAGCTGGAGTCATCTTGCAAGTCGCAATTTACCATCATTATTCAACCCAGCATCAATACAAGAACAAAAAACAATTGAATATCAAGGGAAAGCACTTTGCTTAACACGTTCAAACGATAAATATTGCATTGCTACTACAGATAACCCCGGTAATGAGAATTGGGAAAAACAATTCATTGAATTTTCATTTATTCCTAACTTAAAATCCCTTTCATCAACATCAGATGCCATTTACATTCTTGATAATGCAGGTCATCTATATTCATCACATGATGGTTACTCATGGAGTTCTTGCAACGAGCAGTGGAGTCACATATATGGTGGATATGAAAACATTCTTCTTGGCGCAAAATCATCAGAAGGGAAATATTTCCATGTAACATATCCGGAAACTACTGAGACTGAAATAAATTCAGAATTCCCGATTTCAGGGACAAGTCAAATGCTCTTATTTGAAAACAAATGGAGTTCATCCCCTCAAGCATTGATTATTGGAGGAAAATGCGCTAATGGTGATTTAACCGGAGACACATGGGCTTACGATGGCTCTAAATGGGGAAAAATCAGCAATACATCAATTCCGGCACGACAAGACATGACATTAATCCCATACTTTAGTTATAAAACAAATTCTGACAATTGGAATATTACTAAATATTCAACATTAATAGCTATGTGTGGGAAAAATGAAGCAGACAAAGCTGTTAACACCGTTTATATCTCATATGACCAAGGAATGAATTGGAAAAAAGCTGATGATTTGATGCAATTGCCTGACGATATTCCTGCCAGATATAATGCGCAGGCTCTTGTTTATAGTTCAACAATTCATAGTCGTTCTTCAAATACTTGGCATGAATATGACTTTAAGTCAATTCCTAATGGATGGTATATTGTAGATTCATTCTCTTCTCGCGCAACAACTCAAGTCACAGAATGGGAATGTCCATATATATACCTATTTGGAGGTGAAAACAGTGAAGGACAAACATATAATACAATTTGGAGAGGCGTGATTAATCGTCTAAGCTTCAAACCTATTATATAATTATTTACAAATAAAATACTTTTTAATTGCAATCCTGCGTTTCTAATAAAAAACTATCAATCATAATGAAGAAGGCAGCAACAGCAATTATAATGATTATAACCTTGGCAATGGGCGCATTGCAAGGAAACGCTCAAGAAGCAAAATATAAATTTGACATTGGTGGAGGCATTGGCATGAGTGGATATCTCGGTGATGTAAATGAAAGCAACATGTACAAACATCCCGGAATATCAGCCGAAGCATCTTTTAGATATATTGCAAACACTCGATTGGCAATACGCAGTATATTTAAAGCAGTTTCGCTATCAGGGAATAGTACTGATTTTGAGATAGTATTTCCTGAGGGGAAAAACTATGAATTCAGTTCATGGGCCTACGATCTCGGAGCAAGAATAGAATTTAACTTTTTCGGCTACGGAATTGGAGAAACCTACAAAAGGCTTAAACGATGGAGTCCCTACCTTTCTGTAGGAGCAGGAGTAACAATGTCCTCAAGCAATGGCAATTCATCTTTTGCGATGAATCTCCCAATGGGATTAGGCGTTAAATATAAACTTCGTCAACGATTAAACTTAGGAATGGAATTTACAATGACAAAAGTTTTTGGAGACAAAGTTGACGGTGAAAATATTAATGATTTATACCAGATAAAAAGTTCAATGATAAAAAACACTGACTGGTATTCAACATTAACATTTTCTATAACATATGAATTTGGCGAGAGATGCGAAACTTGCCACTATGTAGATTAAGAGAATAAAAGAAATATGACACTTATCGACAATATAGACAAATCAAGACTTCCTATTCATGTAGCAATTATCATGGATGGGAATGGTCGTTGGGCAAAAGCTCGCAACATGGAGCGTTCAGCCGGTCATGTCGAAGGAGTTAATACTGTCAGAACAGTAACAGAAATAGCATCTGAAATAGGAATTAAATATCTCACATTATACACTTTTTCAACCGAAAATTGGAATCGGCCCAAAGAGGAAGTTGACGCGCTCATGCATCTTATAGTCGTTGCTATCGAGCGTGAGACTCCCGATTTGATTAAAAACAATGTGAGGCTCACAATGATTGGCGACTTTAAACTCATGCCACAAGAGGCCTACGACAGGTTGTGTAAATGCATAGACGATACAAGCCATTGTACAGGCTTAACATTATGCTTAGCATTAAGTTATTCTTCTCGCTGGGAAATTACCGAGACATGCCGTAAAATAGCCCAAATGGCAACAAATGGCGAACTCAAGCCCGAGGATATTAATGCTGACACTATTTCAAACAATCTTTGCACATCAAACATTCCCGACCCCGATTTGCTAATACGCACAGGCGGTGAAATGCGCATCAGTAATTTCCTTTTGTGGCAAATTGCATACTCAGAAATATATGTAACCGATATATATTGGCCCGACTTTAATAAAGAGAATTTCTGCCAGGCAATTATTGAATACCAATCACGCGAACGCCGATATGGTAAAACAAGCGAACAAGTAAAATAAACGAAAACAACCTCTCAGAATTAAAACATTATGCGTTATAAGCTACTCTTTCTGATTTCATTAATATCTGCATTTAGTTTAACCGGTTATGCACAACAAGCGGTAGACACTATATACAACCCCAAAGTCATCTTTACCAGCATGCCCCGCTCTTATGAGATTGCCGGTATAAAGGTAACAGGAGCTAACAATTATGAGGATTATATCATAATTGGATATTCCGGTCTTAAGGTTGGTGATCGCATACATGTCCCGGGAGAAGAAATCAATGCAGCAGCCAAAAGATTTTGGAGACAAGGGTTATTTGCTAACGTCCAGATTAAAGTAGAAAAAATAGCAGGAGATAAAGTGTGGTTGGAATTTGCTTTACGCCAACAACCACGCATCTCTACAATTAATTATAACGGAGTAAAAAAAGGGGAAAAAGAAGATTTACAAGAACGCCTTCAACTAATGAAAGGCAACCAAATAACCCAAAACATTGTAAATCGCGCTGAAAATATCATCAAAAAATATTTTGGAGATAAAGGATTTAAAAATGCCGATGTTAAAATCGAATTACGAGAAGACCTTTCTCATGAAAACGAAATGATTGTTGACATTAACGTCAATAAACATGAGAAAGTAAAAGTTCACAAAATCTACATTGAAGGTAACGATGTCATGAGCGACGGAAATATAAAGCGTACAATGAAAAAAACCAATGAAAAAGGTATTCAAAATTTGCGCAAAATCTTCAGTCAGAAAAAATTTGTTGAAAGCGATTATAAAGACGACCTTAATCGCATCATCCAAAAATATAACGAAAAAGGATATCGCGATGCTAAAATCATTGCTGACAGCGTTGTAAAATATGACGACAAAACAGTTGATGTGTACATTCACCTTGAAGAAGGTAAGAAATACTATATTAACAATATTGAATGGGTAGGTAATACTATATATTCTACCGAAGAACTTAATGCCTATCTTGGTATTACTCCAGGCGAAGTATACAATCAAAAACTAATAAACGAACGCACTCTTGAAGATGATGATGCGGTATCAAATCTATATATGAATCGCGGATACCTTTTCTATCAATTAATTCCCATTGAAAAGAACATTAAAGGCGACTCTATTGACTTGGAAATGCGTATGTTTGAAGGGCCACAAGCTCGCATCAACAAAGTAATCATCAATGGTAACGACCGCCTATACGAGAAGGTTGTGCGTCGTGAACTTCGCATTAGGCCAGGCGAACTATTCAGCAAAAATGACCTCATTCGCTCATTACGTGAAATTGCTCAAACAGGACACTTCAACCCTGAGAATATGCAACCCGACGTAAATCCTAACGAAGAAAATGGGACTGTTGACATCGCCCTCAATCTTGAATCAAAAGCAAACGACCAAATTGAATTCTCGCTCGGTTGGGGACAAACAGGTGTTATAGGTAAACTTGCATTGAAATTCACCAACTTCTCAATTAAAAACCTATTAAATCCCGGCTCATATAAAGGGCTAATACCTCAAGGAGAAGGACAAACATTTACTATCAGTGCACAAACCAATGCACGCTACTACCAAGCTTATAGCGTTTCATTCTTGGACCCATGGTTTGGTGGTAAACGTCCTAACTCATTATCAGTATCAGCCTACTATAGCCGACAAACAGGTGTAAACTCATCTTATTATAATAGTAACTATTACAATTACTACAACTATTATGGTTATGGCTCATCTTACGGTTATGGTTCTGACTATTATCAATCAAGTATAGAAAATGCCTATGACCCTAATAAATTACTCCAGATGGCAGGTATCACACTTGGTTTTGGTAAACGCTTAAGTTGGCCTGATGACTGGTTTACCCTAACAGCTGAGCTATCATACAACTGGTATAGCCTCAAGAATTGGGAATACTTATACTACATGAACAATGGAACATCTAACTCAATCGTCCTTGGATTGACTCTTGCTCGTAATAGTATTGACAACCCACTATACACTCGTAGCGGTAGCACATTCTCTCTAAGTATGCACATGACACCTCCATTCTCATTGTTCCAAGACAAGGATTGGGAAGGACTATATAGAGAAAACACTACAGAATCAAAGAAAGAGCTATATCGCTGGATTGAATATTGGAAACTTAAATTCAAATCTCGAACTTATACACCTCTCACTGATCCTGACGGACAATGGACACTCGTGTTCATGACACGTGCCGACTTCGGATTACTTGGGAGCTACAACAAGTGGAAAAAATCTCCATTTGAAACATTCTATGTGGGTGGTGATGGTATGACAGGTAGCTATACCTACGCAACTGAGACCATTGGTTTACGAGGTTATGACAATGGACAATTCACTCCATGGGGTAAAGAAGGTTATGCTTATACACGCTTTGGCATGGAGCTACATTTCCCATTCATGCTACAGCCCACAACAACAATCTACGGATTAGCATTTGTTGAAGGTGGTAATGCTTGGACTGATGTCAAAGACTTTGCACCATTCAACATGAAACGCAGTGCCGGAGCAGGTGTACGCATCTACTTACCAATGGTTGGTATGATGGGGATTGACTGGGCATATGGTTTCGACAAAGTATATGGGACAAAAGGCGGTAGCCACTTCCACTTCATCTTAGGTCAAGAATTCTAATGTCAGAATAAACCTTTAGTAAAATAAAACGTCTATATAATAAAGACAACGAACTAAAGCTTTT
Source organism: Muribaculaceae bacterium (assembly GCA_017436845.1). Taxonomy (GTDB): domain Bacteria; phylum Bacteroidota; class Bacteroidia; order Bacteroidales; family Muribaculaceae; genus RGIG4079. The sequence goes on along the minus strand of JAFSCJ010000003.1, from coordinate 148,798 downwards.
ATAAACATGAAAAAACTTGTAATCTCATTTTTATTTGTAATAGCATGCACAATTGGTGCATATGCTCAAAAATTTGCATTGGTTGACATGGAATATATACTCAAAAATATACCATCATATGAAATGGCCAATGAGCAATTAAACCAAGTGTCATTACGTTGGCAAAAAGAGGTAGAAACTAAAGCTAAAGAAGCCGAAACACTCTACAAAAATTTCCAAGCCGACATGGTTTTCTTGACTGACGAACAAAAGAAAAAGAAAGAGGAAGAAATCATCGCTAAAGAGAAAGAAGCGACAGAACTACGCAATAAATATTTTGGTCCTGAAGGAGAATTATTCAAAAAACGACAAAGTCTAATGAAACCTATTCAAGACGACATCTATAATGCGATTAAAAAGGTATCGGAAGAACGAGGTTACCAAGCAATCTTTGACAGAGCATCATCAGCCAACATCATCTACGCATCCCCACGCATCGATGTCAGCAATGAGGTGCTTGATAAGTTAGGTTTTTCAAAATAAAAAACATATCTTTGCACATATATTTAAAATATACCGAATAATAACTTTACAATTAATACTAAAATGATTAAGAAACTTTTGCTCGCAATCATGATTGCGCTCCCCATGTGCGTTGTCGCACAAGCTCCTAAATTTGGTATCGTCAATGTAAACGCTGTTTTTGAAGCTATGCCTGACAAAGCAACAGCACAAAGCACACTTGAAACAGCTTCTAAAACTTATGAAGATGAATTCAAAAAACTCACTGACGAACTTGAAAAAAAATATACAGAATTCCAAGGTCTTGCAGCCGACACTCCTGAATCAATCAAACAACGTCGCGTTCAAGAAATACAAGAATTCGAACAAAAAATTCAACAATTCCGCGCAACAGCACAACAAGAACTTCAACGTCAACAAGAACAATTAATGGCCCCTATCCAACAAAAAATCCAAACAGCAATCAAAGCTGTAGGAACTGAAAACGGATTTACTTTCATTTTCCCTGATGCAATTCCTTCATTTGTTGGTGCCGACGTTCAAGACGTTACTCCCCTTGTAAAAACTAAACTCGGAATTCAATAATAAAACAATTACCATTATACAATAGATATCGGAGAGTCTCAAACAGGCTCTCCGATATTTTTATTATACCACACGGAACTTAAAGATTATTCTTTTTTCGTATATTTGCATCATGATTACGACCGAGAAAAATATTAAGCCGGGAGCAATAGGCATTTTTGATTCAGGATATGGAGGTTTAACTATTCTTCGTGAAATCAGAAAAGCCATGCCTGACTATGACTATATCTATCTCGGAGATAACGCACGTGCTCCCTATGGCACTCGCTCTTTTGACATCGTGTATCAGTTTACCCTTGAGGCTGTAAAATATCTATTTGATCAAGGTTGTCATTTAGTGATATTGGCATGCAACACCGCTTCGGCTAAAGCCCTACGCACTATACAACAACATGATTTGCCATTAATAGATGGCTCAAGACGCGTTCTTGGAGTTATTCGCCCCACCGTTGAAAAAATTGGAGAAATATCTAAAAACGGGAATATAGGAATATTTGGCACTCCTGGCACAGTGCAAAGTGGCTCTTATGAAATGGAAATTGCCAAACTACATCCTGAATTTCACACCTATACACAAAGTTGTCCGATGTGGGTACCACTTGTTGAGAATCTTGAAGCAGACAAACCGGGAGCTGACTATTTTGTAAAACAAGAAACAGATAATCTTTTTACCCAAAACGCCAATATTGACACCGTAATATTGGGCTGTACCCATTATCCGTTACTATATCCCAAAATACGCCAATATGTTCCTCAATCGGCACAAGTTATCACACAAGGGGAAATAATTGCTGAGAGCCTCATTGACTATCTCAAGCGACACCCCGAAATGGACGAGAAATGCTCTCGTTCAGGCTCATGTAAATATTTAACAACAGAAAATCCCGACAAGTTTTCTGAAATGGCATCGCTATTCATGAACGAGCCGGCGATAGCATCACGCATCACACTATCTTAAACGAGTTACGGCAAGAGATAACACGCTTATCGTTGCCGATGGTACTGCCTTGTTAACAACATCACAACATGCCAATAATGTTGCACCTGTTGTTATCACATCATCAACAATTAAAACGTGCTTGTTTTCAAGTTCTTCGGGATTTATTACATCATATACTCCCTGAGCATTAAGCCAACGGCTATAACTATTCTTCTTCGTCTGCGATGAATGGCTTCGCTTTGAGATTAGATTATGCCCCACCGGAATATTTGTCGCTTGAGACAACCCATTCGCAATATACTCACTTTGATTATATCCTCGTTTTATCTTTTTCAAGAAAAACATAGGCACATAAAGGATTATGTCAATTCCATCAAAGAAATTATCAGCCATTAACTCTCCGGCAAAACGCATTGCCAATTTTCGCGCAATTATAGGTCGTCCATTATATTTTGCATTATGAATGATTGAAGCATAATCACTCTCTCGATAATAATAAAAGTAACCTGCTGCACGCTCTATGGGTGTTTTTCCAGCAAGTCGTTCATGGATTATATTGAAGGAGTCATTATGAGCTCTTGTGCGAGGCATATTCATGTCACACTTAAGGCAAATTACCTCCTCCCCTCTAACCAAAGAAGAACCACATACCTCACACACATCAGGATAGACAATGCGCAATAAGTCGTTAAACCAACCCTTTAATGCTCCGAAGCCCATATTCTGCCACCATTTATCAGCTTCACCACCATTGACGGTTCAAAGCCTCGCGAAACGCCAAATCGGAACAATCGGGTTTTGCCTTCATAGGAACACACATCCTCTATCGTCTTAGCCTTCAGCCTCAACAACTCCAACAATGTCTGTTCATACTCTTGCTCATCAATTTCAGTGAGGGCATCATTGATATATTCTTTGGATATACGCTTTTGTACTAACCCATTGGTAATTTTGACTTTTCCCCAACGGCTGAACCGGAATTTGTCACGACAATAGGCATGAGCAAAACGGCAATCATCAACAAACTTTGTTTTTACCAATTGCTCCATAATTTTACCTGAGACAGCATCATCAATCCCCCACTTTATTAGCTTTTGTCTTAATTCCCATGTCGATTGCTCACTGCAAGCGCACAATGATTCAAGACGCATTAAGGCTTGCTCCGGTTTCATCTTCCGCTTCTCCATAGTCTCATATTAAGGCTTTACAGCAGCCATTATTCGCTCCTTGCCAGGCAAATCTCTGACAACCCTTATTTCTTTATACCCCATAGCATCAAGCATCGCTCGCATCTCTTCTACATATAAGGGGTTTATCTCAAAATACAATCGTCCGCCACTCTTCAATGCCTTTGTACCATAATCTCCTATCGCACGATAAAAACACAACGGATCATTATCTGAGACAAATAATGCCGAATGAGGCTCATACTCTAGCACATTTTGCGACATATCCTCTCGCTCTTTATCGGCAATATATGGCGGATTACTCACAATTATATCATATATCGGAGTCTTGGGCTTCTCCATCGCCAAGGCATCACCCTTCTTGAAATTCACCTTTACTCGCAAAGACTGTGCATTCTCTTGAGCCACAGCAAGCGCATCTTCACTAATGTCTATTGCTTCAACAATGGGGAAACGCAACACTCGTGCAAGAGTTACAGCAATACAGCCTGAGCCGGTTCCCACATCCAACACTCGCAGGTCAGTGTCCCTATTCTCTTTATCTATCAGAGCGACAAGTTCCTCCGTCTCAGGGCGAGGAATGAGCGTTGCAGATGTAACCTTAAAGCTATTGCCATAAAACCGAGCAGAACCAAATATATACTGAATAGGCTCATTTTTTAATAACCTATTAGTAACATCCTCAATTTTGCCGACAATAAAGTCCGACAAGACCTCTTCTCGATGCAACACTACATCGACAGGCGAATAACCCTTAACATTTTCAAGAATTATGCGCACCATCCACTGCGCCTCGCGTTGCCCATAAAGCGGAGTAAGATGACTCATCACATCATCAATAATCTGCGCCAATGTAATATCATTACCCATACCACAAAGTTACTACTTTTTCCATTGCTCTCACAAAACTTAGTCAACATTTTATTTTATAAGCAAAATGATTGGTTTTTTAAATGATTTATTATAACTTTGTCGTTAATTACAAAAATCAACAAACAAAATGACCAATTTACTTACATCACATCACCATCATCACGGCATCAGCTTGAAGGAGGCTTGGTGATTATATGTATTTATCTTGGCTATAACAGATAATCGTTGACCGGCTTCCTCTCTTGGTAACCGGTTTCTTTTTTAATTAAATAGAAATAATAAAAACAACAGATAATAATGGAAACAAGACTAAGAATTGCAGTTCAATCAAAAGGTCGTCTGTATGACGAAACAATGGAATTGCTTGGCGAAGCAGGTATAAAACTAACTGCTGTAAAGCGCACTCTTTTAGTTCCATCACGCAATTTCCCGGTGGAACTATTATTCCTTCGCGATGATGATATCCCCGATTCTGTAGCATCAGGGATTGCCGACATTGGTATCGTGGGCCTGAATGAGGTGTTGGAAAAGGACAAAAACGTTGAAATTCTCAAAGAACTTGGTTTCAGCCGTTGCCACCTTTCATTGGCTATACCCAAACGCATTGACTACACCGGGCTTGAATGGTTTAACAATCGTAAGATTGCGACCTCCTACCCTGTAATTCTCTCTAAATTCCTCAAAGAAAAGGGTATCAATGCCGATATTCATGTCATTACCGGATCTGTTGAAATTGCTCCAGGCATAGGTCTTGCCGACGCAATATTTGATATCGTTTCTTCGGGCTCAACTCTCGTGAGCAATAACCTGACTGAAGTTGAGAATGTTCTTGACTCACAAGCAGTACTAATCAGTTCAGGCAAGAAAAAACTAATTGAAGAGAAACAAGTAATTCTCGATGAATTATTATTCCGTTTCGACGCTGTTAAAGCTGCTGAAGGGAAAAAATATATCTTGATGAATGTTCCTCGTGAGAAACTCGACAATGTATTGTCAGTTCTACCCGGCATTAAGAGCCCTACAATACTACCTCTTGCCAACAACGACTGGTGTTCAATTCACACTGTTATCGAGGAAAAACGTTTTTGGGAAATTATTGGTCGTCTAAGAGCCGAAGGTGCTGAAGGTATTCTTGCTCTTGATATCGAAAAAATGATACTTTAATTCACAATGGAAATACTACGTTACCCCGACAGAAAAGATTGGGCTCCTCTTTGCAAACGTGCTATTGCTGAAACTGCCAACGAGGTGAAAACAATTGTTGCCGATATCATCACAAATGTGCGCAATAATGGAGACAACGCTATTATTGAATATGAGCACAAATTTACCGGTGTACAGCTATCCTCTTTATGCGTTTCTCAACAAGAGATCGACGAGGCTGAAGCCTCTATTTCTGACAAACTTAAAGATGCGATAAACCTTGCAGCAAAAAACATATCGGCTTTTCACGCTGCACAGAAGATGACAACTATTTCTGTTGAAACTGTTCCAGGTGTAAAATGCGTTCAAAAAGCAGTACCCATCACCAAAGTAGGATTATATATTCCCGGAGGAAATTCGCCATTATTTTCAACTGTACTGATGCTTGCTATCCCTGCTCGTATTGCCGGATGTGAAGAAATTACTTTATGCTCTCCTGCCGGAAAAAATGGTAAAATTCACAATGCCATTTTATATGCTGCAAAGATTGCCGGTGTAAATCGCATCTACAAAACCGGTGGAGCTCAAGCTATTGCAGCAATGGCCTACGGAACAGAGTCTATTGCTCCTGTATATAAAATATTCGGTCCGGGAAACAGATTTGTCATGGAAGCCAAGCAGCAAGTGGGACAAACAGCAGTTGCCATTGATATGCCGGCAGGGCCTTCAGAAGTATTGGTTATTGCCGATGATAATGCTCGTGCCGATTTTGTCGCTGCCGATTTCCTATCTCAGGCAGAACATGGTCCCGACAGCCAATCTATTTTACTTACAACATCAGAGACTCTTGTTGAAAAACTTCCACAAGAAATAGAACGATTATTATCATTGCTACCACGACGCGAAATGATGGAAAAATCACTCAATCATAGTCGCATAATTCTATTGAAAAACGATGATGAAATAATGGATTTTTCCAACTATTATGCACCGGAACATTTGATAATAAACCATGCCGATGCAATCAGATTGTGCAACAAAGTAATAAATGCAGGCTCTGTATTTATTGGTCAATATTCATCAGAAAGCGCCGGTGATTATGCTTCAGGGACAAATCACACTTTGCCAACATCGGGTTATGCCACAGCTTATAGCGGTGTCAACCTTGATAGCTTTTGCAAAAAAATAACATTCCAAGAGCTAACACCTGAAGGTATTAGCTCTATAGGAAAAGCGGTAGAAATAATGGCAGAAAATGAAGATCTCATGGCTCACAAAATGGCTATGACTCTCCGCATTAATGCACTAAATAGCTAACAAATTATGACATTAAAAGAATTAGTCAGACCTAATATTTGGAATTTAACACCATATACTTGCGCACGCAATGAATTTACCGGTGAAGCTCTTGCTTGGCTTGACGCAAACGAGAATAGTCGCATATGTGAATACAATCGCTATCCCGACCCTCTTCAAATGGAGGTAAAACAGAAATTAGGTGTATATCGAGGTGTCAATCCTAAGAATATTTTCTTCGGAGTGGGTAGCGATGAGTGTATAGATATTGCCTATCGTGTATTTTGTCGTCCCGGTGTTGATAATGTTGTTGCTATAGAGCCCACCTATGGGATGTATGAGGTGTGTGCCGATGTCAATGACGTAGAATATCGCCGAGTGAGCCTCAATGATGGCTTCTCTCTTGATGTTGATGCTATTCTCAACTCTTGCGATGAACACACAAAGATAGTGTGGATATGTTCTCCAAATAACCCCACTGCAAATGCATTCCCTCTTGAACAAATAAAAGAGATATGCTCTCGCTTTAATGGTATAACAATCATTGACGAAGCTTATATTGACTTCTCTCCTATTGGATCAATGGTGCAGTTCCTCAATGACTATCCTCGCATGATAGTCATGCAGACGTTTTCTAAGGCTTGGGCAAGCGCGGCTATCAGACTCGGTATATCTTATGCCTCAACAGATATAATCAATATTTACAATAAAGTAAAATATCCTTATAATATCAGCGAACTCACTCAACAAGAAGCTTTAAAAGTTCTTGCAGATAGCTCTCACATTGAAGCAATTGTAAAAGAACTAATCGATGCCCGCAACGCCCTTGCTGAAAAATTGTCAACTCTCCCAGATGTAAAGCACATCTATCCTTCCGATGCCAATTTCTTACTCGTTAAGGTGAGTGATGCCGATGCTATATACAATTATTTGCGTGACGAGAAAGTCATAGTAAGAAATCGCACTCGTGTACACAAGTGTGGTGAATGTTTGCGACTAACAATAGGCAACGATGCTGAAAATGCTCTTTTAATAGAAAAACTAACTGAATATGGCAACACCCCAAAATAAACAACGTGTCTTATTCATCGACCGTGATGGGACTCTGATTGTTGAGCCCCCTATCGACTATCAAGTCGACTCACTTGAAAAGCTTGAATTAGTGCCGGGAGCATTGCGTGCCATGCATTTTATTGCTTCTCACCTTCCTTTTAAGCTTGTAATGGTCACTAATCAAGATGGGTTGGGAACTGACTCATTCCCTGAAGATACATTCTGGCCAGCACACAACAAGATGTTGCGCACATTTGAAAATGAAGGTGTTACATTTGACGATATTATTATCGACCGCACTTTTGAGCATGAGAATAAACCCACGCGCAAACCGGGAACTGCTTTGCTCGGTGAATATCTCTCAGGGGATTATGATTTAGAAAATTCATTTGTCATTGGAGATAGACTCAGCGATGTGCAACTTGCTAAAAATCTTGGTTGTAAAGCTATTTTGCTACGCGACATTGACGATGTTGCATCAGAACTCAACGAAAAAGGGTTATCTGAAACGACAAGCATCGTTACAACATCATGGGACAAAGTTTCAGAATTTCTTCAAGGGGGCTCACGCCAGGCTATGGTAACACGCAACACCTCTGAAACAAAAATTGAAGTTTCAGTGGACCTTGATGGTACAGGCAAATGTCAAATTTCAACAGGACTTGGATTTTTTGACCACATGCTTGAACAGATCGGTCGCCACTCCGGAATAGACTTAAAAATCAAGACCGTTGGAGATCTTCATGTTGATGAACACCACACGATTGAAGATACAGCCATTGCATTGGGCGATGCCTTGCGACAAGCCCTTGGCGACAAACGCGGAATAGAACGATATGGCTATGTCCTTCCAATGGACGATTGCTTGTGTACTGTTGCCATTGATTTTGGTGGACGACCTTGGCTTGTGTTGGACGCAGAATTTAAACGTGAGAAAATCGGAGATATGCCCACTGAAATGTTCCTGCACTTTTTCAAAAGCCTTAGCGACAGTGCTCGCATGAACCTGTTCATCAGGGCCGAAGGGACTAACGAGCATCACAAGATAGAAGGAATTTTCAAAGGACTTGCTCGGGCAATAAAAATGGCTATACGCCGAGATATTTTCAAATACACTTTGCCTTCAACGAAAGGCACTTTATAATTAAAAAGGGCAAAGAATGCCCTTTTTAATTATATATCTTATTTAGTAAGATGCAATGGCTCCAATATACATGGATATGGATCCTTCAAAATGATAGATTTATCATTACTTAATTTCTCTATTACTTGAACTGCATCTTCTTTCTTCTCTTCACTTCCTGCTACAACAAAATATGACGGATCAGGATTTTGCAATACAATGGCATTATAACCTTGATTTTTCAATCGTCCCATCATCGCTTTAGCATTGAATATCTGCTTGAACTGCGCAACTACCACATTGTAGCGTTTCAACGCCACATCCTCATTGCCTTCATATTTGGCAACATTTACCGATGCTCTCATCATGCGCAAGGTATCACCATCGGCAACAACTTTTGTCGGCATTGATTCACGTTGCATTTTTTCATACGTTTCTTCATCAACGCCATCCATACTCTTCTGCTTGGCAATTTCATAGGCGGCACGATAATTAGCCTCGTTAGTTTTACATGCAGCAAACAAGAATAACGCAATAGCCGATACTATAAATAATCTTAGTTTCATTATCCTTTTTATTTTTCGTTCATTACTTTCTTTCCTAACTCAATGACCTCAAGGTCGCGCATATTTCCGTTGTCAAGGACAAGACGCACAAGCGTGCGCTCCTTCTGCCATCCATGATAGCCGGCAGCACCCGGATTAATGTGCAACAAATCCAATTCATGATCCCACATCACCTTTAAAATGTGAGAGTGCCCCGTTACCATCAGATTGATGCGATTTCCCGATAGTTGGCGTTTCACTCCGGCAACATAATGCGTGGGGTAACCACCTATGTGAGTCATCCACACATTAATTCCTTCCACCGAGAAACATTCCACCTCCTTGCATCGACGACACACATCGCCATGATCGATATTTCCAAAAACTACTCTTACCACAGGGACAATTTCCTCCAATCGTTTAATAATGGATATATCGCCCACATCACCGGCATGCCAAATCTCATCGCAATCAGCAAAATGCTTTGCGTATCTATCATCCCAACATGAATGTGTATCTGACAAAATACCTATGCGCTTCATGGCTCTTAAAAGTTTTTAAGGATATGTATTGCTCGTGGGGCAAAGGTCATATTTTTTGAAACCACAAATTTATCACCTGACAATATTTCAGTCAAGGTCTCACCTTCTCGTAAAACCTCATTATAACGTTTCATTGATGTGGTTATTTCTTTATCATTCCCATTTAGAATTACAAATACTTCTTTGTCTCCTAATTTACGCTGATACAAATAAATTCCATTTGTTGGCATAAAATGTTTCAATGAACCTTTTGCTATCACCTCATTAGCCTCACCCTTACGCCAATTTAATAATTTGGATAAGAAATTATAAGCTTCATTCTGTTTTTCTGTGCGACCGGCTGATGTAAACGCATTTACTGTATCTCCGGGAAACCCTCCGGGAAAATCACGACGCACATATCCATCACTACCCTCTTTCTTTCCATTCATCAACAACTCTGTTCCATAATATATTTGAGGAATACCTCGCGATGTCAACAAGAATGTCATTGCCTGTTTCCACCATCCTAGATTTTCAGGCTCTTCAAGCAAAAATCTATCGGTATCGTGATTATCTAAAAAAGTCAATATACTTTGTGGATTAGGGAACAGATAATCTAACGCAAGATGGTCATATATAGTATTTAAACCATTCCATGGGTCAGTCTGTTCACTAAATGCCTTGCGGGCAGATATTGACAACACAAAATCCATTACTGTGGGGAGATTTGAATTTCCTGATATTGACACTTTGCTATCTTTTTGCCAAAAGGCCTCACCTCCTTCATTTCCATACCAACATTCACCCACAATATTATAACGTGGATATTCTCTTTTAACAGCTGAAATCCATTCAGCCATAGGCTCAAAAAAAGCATAGGGATGTGTATCCATTCTGATACCATCAATCTTTGACGATTCAATCCACCATATTGAATTTTGCACAAGATATTTCATCAAATGAGGATTGCGTTGATTCAAATCGGGCATCGATTCAACAAACCATCCATCAGTAGTCAATTTTTTGTCATAATCACTAACATAAGGGTCATATATAGTAGAAAGTCGATAACTCGTTTGAACATATCCTTCAGGGAAATTAAACCAATCCTTTGATGGGCGATCAACAAACCATCGATGATTACTACCGGTGTGATTAAATATCATATCCATCACAACCTTTATACCTCTTCTATGACACTCAGCTACAAGTTCCGACCACTCTTCATTTGTACCGAAACGAGGATCGATGTTGTAATAATCAGTTGTTGCATATCCGTGATATGTTCCACCCGGCATATCATTTACCAACACCGGATTAACCCATATTGCTGTTACACCAAGACTATCAATATACCCTATGTGGTCAAGAATTCCTTTTATATCTCCTCCATGACGTGCATTAGGGTCTTCTCTATCAACATCTACATTATAAGTGATTGATTTGCAACTATTATTTTGTTGATTTCCATCAGCAAAACGATCGGGCATAATCAAGTATAATACATCCGATGCATCAAATCCGGTATAAAGCATTGGATCACGATCTCTCTTCTTTAATTCATAATCAATCTTTTCCTTTTTACCATTGCAATCAAATGTCAATTTGATTTTTCCGGCAACTGCATCATCACTTATTTCAAAATAAAGTAACAAATAGTTAGGACTATCAAGTTTTACGACTTCATTTAACTTTACTCCTTGATATTCCTCCATTGCGACTGTTGCATTAGCAATATTTTTTCCGGCAATCATTACCTGAAGCGTATCACACTCCATCCCGATCCACCAATATGGAGGATTTATTACATCAATCTTAGATTTTGCCGTTATTGAGAAAATTCCCAACAGAGCAAACACGAATGACAATATCTTTGCTTTCATATCCTTATTTTCTTATTATTCTGATATAATCAATTAATGCTGTATTAACATCACCATTCATATTGATATTTTCGGGAGTTAAATACTCTATTGACAACTTATTTTCTCCGGCATTGAGATTTACTGCAACTCGATTGCTAAATCCGGTTGACAGCCATTCATCAATTCCACGTTGAGGCATAACCAATGCTCCTGCCCGCTCTCCATTTGCAACAAGAGTGCGTATCGCACATTTATTTTCTGTATTGATTGGACCCGATCCGTTGGCATAACGCACATCGACAAAATATGTTCCACCATCGGCAACAGTTACGTTAAATGTCAATTTGGTATTTTTAGATATTGTTGTTTCCACAAAACGACGAGCCTTTTTAATATCTTTAATAAATTTCGTTCCCGGCGATGCAATTTTCTCAGCTTGGATAATAGTCATCGCATCTTCCGGAATATATTCAAGTGGCTGCATAGTAAATCCGGCTAATTTATCAGCAGCAACCGGCACAATATCTATCATTGTGAAACAATCCATTGTTTCAAGCGCAATATCATTTGAAGCAACGGCCTCTTGATATACTCCATTGACATAAACATCATAATTCAACCCCTGTTTATAGTTCTTTACAACAGCCAAATCTTGAGACTTCCAATCTACAATAGGTGTTGATGGCATCCATGCCTGTTGAGCTGCGTTGCGAGGTTGCTTCTCAAATTCATTATCAGCCATTACAATCTCTATTGTGTGTTTGCCCGATATTGTTGCGGGGAAGAAATGTTCATCTCTCACATTTCCATCTATTGAGAATTGTGCGATTTCATCACCGGTTCCTTTCACAATAATATCAAGATTAGCATCTCTATATTTGAAGTTCTGTATCTGTTTATCTCCTATTAGATATTGAGGCACAAAAGGTTCAAATTCAATACCATCTGTTTTAAATTCCATTCCGGCAAATACACGCATTATCATAGCGACATATCCTGTCGAACTCCACAACATCTTGTCAGAGTTTACAGCAGTGCCTCGATAATCGCCATTTGATGCAACAAATAATTCTTTTTGTGTACCAAACAACGCAGCTGCACGACACAACGCGCCAAATCCTGCATTAAACGCATCAATATTTTTCACCTCGCGAGCAGCTAAATTCCAATATGACTGAACAAACGGCCACACTGCATCATTGTGATAAGGCTTGATATCAGGCATTTGAGGATATACCGAAGATGTTCCAAATGGCACTACCGGAGTGCGACTAATTACTGAACGAGCCATTTCATCAGTTGCTACATCAAAAATTACACTCAATGCCTGGCCTAAAGCATCGGTAGCTCGAGACTGAATGGGATATACCCCACCATAGAGATATCCACTATAATATCCCTGTTCAGGGAGCCACAAGTTTTTGTTAATTGAGTTCTTGATTGTTTCGTCCATGCCGTCAAACATACCGTCTTCTTCGACTCCAAGTTCATCGGCCATTTCATCAACAATCTCAAATGCCCGAGCAAATACTACGTTTGTACCAAGACACATTGACTCATAGATATCTTTGGGTTGCATCCAACGAGGATAAGTCTGTTCACGCCAGTCAAGATAGCTTTGTTCACCATGCATCAAACGATGTTCGTTATCCCACACTACTTGCATATCATCTTTCAAACTTGCTGTAATTATATCATAAGCCTCGGCGAGCCATTCTTTATCTCCGGTTGTTTTATAAATTTCCCATGCAGCAACAGCCCACACAATGCGGTCGCTTGACACCGGCCATGCACCACCTGTTCCGGTATCTTGAATAATGCGTCCGTTTTTCACCTTTGCTCGCAATGAATTAATTGCATTCTGCGGGTCAAGATAAGCAAGAGCAAGATATATTGAGTAGCTCACATCACGAGTCCACACGCCATCCCATGCCGCTCCGGCACGATAGGTGTTGTCAGGACGTATATTTGACTTTATACACTCCAATGACATGTTATAGATAGCATCGACAAGCACCTGCCCTGAATTGTATTGAGGCATTGCAGAGTCAATAGAATCAATCTTCCATTCGGTAACATCGGCAGGACGATCGGTAGTGGGGTTTACTGTCAATGTAACCTCAAATATTCCATCACCTCTATCCACCAACTTACGATCATGCTTACCATATAGATTTTCAAAATCCCAACTCAATGGGTCCACACTACCGGCAATCCACACCCCTTTGAAATCATCGGCATAGATTGAATCGCCTGTTGCTGTAACAAACCACCCATTCTCTTTAAACGATGCCAACATAGGACGCATATCCACACGAATGGTCCATTGAGTGTCCTTTGCCAATTCTGTTCCTGTTGCTACCGAGTCAATCTTCTCTGTAACCTCTCCAAAGGTAAACACATGATTGTCCGACGCAGCATCGCCTATGATCGCAGTGTGGCTCTGTCCTTGAGGCAACTCATTATCACGGCTATTGATAGAGAAACGGAAATTTACCAACGAAGAAGCACCACTTGTTACAAGACTCTTGTAATTCGTAACAATCTCCGTTGGGCTCACAGCCGTAGCCGTAAACTCTCCTTGCTCAACGCGATTATTATAAACAGTATATTCATTACATGATGAGATAACATCGGGCGATAGTTGTTGCTCACTGCCACAAGCCACGCTCAACAGCGCAACCACAGCGACACCACCCATTTGAAATAAATTCTTTTTCATGATTATATCGGTTTTATTATTTTCTTAAAATCACAAACAATTAAATGAGAATTAATTATCTTGTTCATAGTAATATGAATAATCAATGCCCTTCATAAACATTTCTCGATCATTGATTTTATCGGTTAAAGCGTTAGCTATTAACTCGCGTATTCTTGTTGGATTAATCACACTTAAACGCATTGCTTCCATATAGGCGGTCTTGTCAATTTTACTCCAATCGACACAACTTTTTAATGATCGTTTAAGCATTAAATCCAACCAAATTCGAGTACTTCTGCCGTTCCCTTCCATAAATGGGTGGGCAATATTCATTTCGACATATTTATCTACAATTTCATCAATAGTTGTTTCGGGCATTCTCTCAATCTGAGATAGTGTTTGTCCAAGAAACTGAGATACTGCAAATTGAAATCCACCTTTAGAAATATTCTTTTGGCGTATTTGTCCGGCAAAATCATATAGTCCACCAAAAAGATAGGCGTGAATTTGTTGCAACCCCCGTGCAGTACCCACCTCAATAGTTTGCAACAAGGAGCTATCCCAAAGTTGATATGCTTTATCTCGGCTCTTGCTGTCTATTTGGTCTTCACCGGTAATTAGCCATTTTGCAAAAGCAATCGCATGTTGGCTTGGCACTGCTTCCACAAGACTAATCATCTCATTTTGTGGCAAACAATCAGTTAAATATCGCTTACCGTCAGACGCAACGAGTTTCAGTTGGTTACAGCGAGTAACCAACTCATTCCCACTTTTAGCCAAGCGATGTTTCATAACTTTCCAATAGTTGCGTGGATTTTTACTATCGGTAAGGACAGCAATAACATCAACGACTGAGAACAACCAACGGTTGCCATCATCGTCCCATGTAGCACGCACTTCCTTATCGTTAAAGAAGCGAATGGATATTTTTTGTTGTTGGCTATTCTGTTCCATAAATATGCAACTAAGTTACACATTTATTTCTAAAACCGATAAATTCCCCTTCAAAAAACCAATTAAAATGCATTAAAAAGCCCTACATCTCCCCTCCCCAATTCCAAATTTATTACAATATTTTCGGGTTCAATTCCAATTTCTTAAACTTTCCCCCGCCGATTTAAGCAACAAATTACTATAAATTCCCCAATCCCATAACTCCCAAAGCAGACCAAAATTTTTCTCTAAGTAATTGAAATCAGTTCTATTATACAACTCATTACAAACTAATTGAAGTAAGAACAGCTCAAAATTTTATGTATTTGTTATGTAAAGAGTTCCTTAAATGATTTATCATCTATATCTCGCCATAAATTTTGATAATCAGAAGCGACATATCCAAGAACAAGAGTTGTAGCTTCTTCAATTGATGCACATGGAACGTCTCTTTTTAATGTGCAAGTTTTCTTGTTCTGGTTCTTCTCTGTATATAAACTTAAGAAAAGTTGTCTAGAGATATTTTTTGAATCATAAGAAAGAATACTTTTGGCTTTAAGAATGAACTGGTTTGAAATTGGATTGTACTCACCGATTGCATAGCAACGCAATTCTGAATCCAATCCCATTTTTAAATAAAATCTGCGTATATTAGAAACCTCTTCATTAAATGAAGAACTTATAGTGTTAGAGAGATTAGAACTCTTATCTATTGAGGATTTTTTTACAAAATGTTCTGGGTAAAAATTAGATAATAACTCTCCATTCTTATCCTTCCAATCTGTATATCTAGCAGTTCGACCTAATACATAAGATGCTGCAGCGGTCGCTGAAATACATTTAGCGTCTTTTTTTACGCGATAGTAATTAGGATATTCTTCACAAGCCTCACGAATAAAACGAACTCTAGCTTTTCCTGAGCTAGTCTCTTCATATCTACTATCTACTGAAGAAGAAACTAAACTCCCTTCACAGACAACAAAGTACTTACTTGAAGGTATATAATAGCCATAAGCCCTGCATATACCGGCTTTATATAAGTAAAACAAATGCTTGTCTGTATAAGTTGTTTCAGGCAAAAGTGAATGCAGAAGGAATTGAAATTCTAAGCGAATATCTATATCTAATTCAGGATTCTTCAGTTTGATATTATCAAATGGCAGTTTGCTTTTATCAAAGAATAAAGTAGGTGCGTCAATTATTGACTGACGAAATTCTTGATAAGAATAATCATCAGAAAACAAGTTGTAATCTTTACTCACATTATTCATCTCAAAACTAGAATCATCAAACATTATTTACTTGTGTGCGATTTAATGTCCTCAATCTTTTCTTTCGTTACATCGATATTACCAATTACAGGAACGATGTGAATAAGAAATCTTTGATTTTTTTCTTCTATTTTACTCCATTCTCTCATATATTCAGCAGAATTGCCAAATTTTGAATGGAGTTCCGCTTCATTTGGAATAATACGAGGCACACCACCTTCTCCACTGCCCGATATTATAAGTTCACATCTTGGAATTTTCTCTAGGTCAATACCATTTTGTTTCCAAAATTCATTTATATATCTAGCTCTCAAATATGACAATGTATAATTGTTCATCCAATCGCCACCCTCAAAACCAACTTTAGACGATTGCCCTTCAATTACGACAAGGAATTTAATGTTGTTGTTAATTGAACTATTGTTTTCGAGTTTAAGAATGGTTTCTTTAATAAGTTTTCCAGCTGCAATAATATCTTCTCTTTTCTTGTCAGCTAGAATCTTGTCCGTCTTGTCTAACTTTAATTGATTAACAATGCTATAACCCTTCATTTGATATTCAACATCTATTGTAAATAAATGCTTTAGGTATTTTTCATCATATCCAAAATATTTAGTAGAGTCAATAGATCCTACGGTTGAATATACAGTAATAATATTCTCGTATTCATCAACAAGAGATTGAAGCATATCCAAAGTTTCTTTTTGCTCTTGCTCCTTTATCTTAAAACGGCTAAATGAAACAGCGAACAAAACAAGCATAATTGCAAACAATGTTGTCATAATATCAACATAGCTTGGCCAAAAAGAACCATTACTTTTACCATCCATATCTACTTACGACCAAAAATATTAGTCCAACCGCTCTTTGCAGATTCTTTTTCATTGAGAGCATTGAGACTTTCATTAATTTTAGCAAGTTCTGTTTGTAGGGCTTTTACATCACTATGAAGCTTATCTGCACTTACAGAAACAGAAGCTAGCTCTGAAAGTTTTCTTTCTATCTCATTTAACTTCTTGAGGTTTGAGAAATCTTTATGTACTTCTTCTATTGAAAGTTTGTCTTCAATAGCAGTCAAGAATCTATCTCGGCGAGAAATGATTTCTCGTTGATTTTCCTCAAGAATATTTTCAAACTCTCTTAGGTGCTTGTCAAGGGCAGAGGCATATCGATTACTCATAGAGTCAATTACTTCTGTTTGTCTTGTAAACAAGTCTTCAAGTTTACCATCTGCAACGCCTAAGTATTTATCTGCAATCTTGCCTTTCTTTGCAATGGCATTAACTTGAGACTGTATAGCATTAACAACATCGTTGCCTAGAATTTCGCGTCTGCTTAAATCCTCTCCAAGATGATTGATGTTTTCTTCGAAAGTTTTTATTCTTTCAAGAACTTGATTAATCTTAACAGCAATTTCTCTTGGTACGGTCAAAGAATCAGCAAACTGTTTCTGCATAGAAATAGTTTCCTGTGTAGCAGCAAGCATCATTCGTCTAGCCTCTTCAAATTTGTTCAAAGATTGAGTTATGCCAACAAAATGATTAGCTGCCTCTATGTATTTATCCATACCCTTAATTAAATCGCCACTCTTTAATGTTGCCAAAAGATTTTCTTGGAGTCTGATATTTTGGTTAATTTTATCCATATTTTGCCCCATAACATCAACAGCTCCAGCTACTGCAACAACATTCCTTTCAAAGTTATCTCCAAAAGCACGAGTACAATTATCAAAAGTCGTTTGGAATCTATTGATTACACGGTCAAAAGCCGGTTCAAACTTGTCAACAGTTTCATGTAGTTTAGTAATTGCTACGACCATACTAACATCAATCGTTGGCATTAATTCCGTTTGAATGAAATCATAGAATTCGTTTTTATCTTCTTCTATTTGTTTCCTCGCTGCACCAGCATTTGCATTGTTAATAGTAGTCAATATAAGACCTAGCAAACTAGTAAACATTGAAACAAGAACACCAATTAGAAGGTCTTGGATAGAGCTATCTGTAATATTTCCTGCACCGTCGAAGCCAACAACAAATGCCAAAATACCCATAAATACACCAGCAAATGTACCCATCAAACCTAAATATGTAGGAAATGCCAATGTTGCAGTAGATTGGTCATATCTCATATTCAGTTTTCGTTCAACCTTGCTTTGTATTACTGAAAAATCAGTTGTTCCTTTAGTCTTTTCTATGTAATTATTTATTTCAGAGATAAGATTATTAAGATCTGAATTTTCAGTTCCAACAAGCTCTAATCTAATTACTTCATTAGTATCAGACAAATCCTGTTCCATACCCCAATTGACTTGTTTAGCAATGGCGTATGGCTTTACTTTCTTAAAAAAGTTTTGAAATAAAGACCTGTATTTAGCTGTATCTTTAAAGTACCGAATTTGCAATACAGAGAAAAAACAAGCAACAAGTAGTGAAATTGTTAAAGTTACAAATAAACTCATAGATTCAAATTTGTCATTTCAAATACACGGTTTATAATAGGTAAGAAAAATACAGAATCATACAATAATACTTCATCTTGATATTTTTCTTTAACCTGAGACTTGTAGTATGTTGAAAGTGCAACACCCATATCTTCTTTTGATTTTTCTACATATATAGAAGTATTTTCGGTGTTGTCAATAATATGTTCACGCTTCAACAAGTCAAGAATATCCTTATACAATGCACTTAATTCATTGTATTTAGATACGAGTTTTGATTTCAAAGCGTCAAAGTTTTTATTGATATCGCCAACTGTATCATAATTTATAGAGTTATCGCCTTGGTAAACCTTTTCAGGTACATCATCTGCATTAGGGTCTCTATATAATCCACCGTAACATGTCGATTCTTTTCGTTCACTTGGCAATACAACATGAATATTGTTTTCAGTACCAAAAACTCGATTAAAGACCATATCAATAATCTTTTTAAGAATACGCTTATCAGAGCAAATGAAGCTATCAATATACTTACTACCGTTACCACTAAACACTACTGTTCTAGGAGCAGTATATTCATTTTCTTTGAACATATTAGCCATATAGAACAGAATAGAAGTTAAATGGTAAATAAATACAGGTTTGAAATCTGCACTTAGATTTTTCTTAATGTCGCAAGAATCGGAGTTGCTTAACCAGAAATTGATAATATCTTTAGTTGTAGCATTATCAACATTGATAAAGCAATCATTTAGGTCTTGTAATCCGTTCTTTGTAAATCTAATGGTTTTTTCATACTTTCTAAAAATACCATTATTGCGAACATTTTCAAACTCAATAAGTCCATTTTCCCAAAGAACATCGCAACCGAAATGAATAGAATTAGCCATTATAGGGCGATTGTCTTGGAAATAGACAAAGTCTGTAGAACCACCACCAATGTCTATAACGGCAGCTGCATCAGAGTCTTTAATATAATCCATTTTCTTAAAGTAATAATATGGAGCTTCTGATTCAGAGAAACATTCTATTCTATCCTGATTCAACGAAAGAATATTTTTAGGTTCTTTTTCCCAAATATCAAGATACATGGCTCTTGTATTACCCATAAAACTCAAAGGCTTAAACCAGACCAAAGAGGTTCTATCTAAGTCTCCGTTTCGTTGAAGGATATCGCATTTGATTATAAGCAAAAGTTCTCTGATAAATACTCGTAACATTGCATCATTCTTATCCCATTTAATATCTGTATGGATATTTTGGTCATCATTAGACATTAACTTTTCGTAAAAGAATGCAATATTGTGGTTATCAAAGAGTTTAGGAGCATTTGATTTATTTTTTATTCCACAAAGTGCTGTTCTAATAGGGAATTTGTAGTCATTACCGTCAATAATGGCAGGAACAAATTCTGTTTTGATTTTATTTTTTGCTCTATCAAAAATAGAGTCTTCAATACACTTAGACAAAGAAAGTTGTGCGTCTTCAGGTATTTCATGAAGATAACTTACCATTGGGCGTTGCATATTGAACAATTCTGGTTTGTTATTTTCACCAATTTTACAACGAGAAATGAAAGTATTAGATGTGCCTAAATCAATCGCATATCTAAACTGTTCATTCGTTTCTTGACTCCTTTCCCAAATAGGCATTACAAAGCCTGAATGCTGACCATACAAACTAACTTCAATAACATCAAAAGAGCTATTGAAAAGTTCGTAGAACTTAGTACCACATTCTACTCCATTCTTAACTTGTTTAGAACGAACGACAGCAGGAAGGACTCCAAATTCAGCACTAGAAGGATCTAGTTCTCGAATAATAGAGATGTCTGTTCCTTTATACTTGTAAAATGAAAGGCTTATATTATCAATGCTAAAGTTAGGTGCTTCCGGGTCTTCATCTGCTCCAGCAACAAAAATCTTAAAATAATTGTTTTCTTCATCGCGATGAGATAAAATATTCGGGAAGATACCTAAATCAAAATTTATATTAGCCGGAGCTAATTCATAAATTTTTCCAGCTCCATTACTTGGGGTTTTTGAATAGTCTTTTTTATACTCTTTGCCGTTGTAACGAAGAAAAACGGTGATATCGTTTCTATTAATATTGATATAAGAATCTATTTCATTACCATCGAAGAGATTTAATACCTCAGGCTTAAAAGGAAGAAGGAAATCATAATCCCTCTTTGCGTCCGCATTCTTATAATTTACAGCCTTAAATCTGTCTCTAGAAATACGATAAGGCAATTTAATAATAGAATTATTAAAGAAGCTATTTATATCTATTTCATCACAAGACTGAATAGCTAATTGGTTAATTATAAGGTCTGTGTTTTGGTCTGTCTTAATAGGAGTAAGTTTTATCTTATAGTCGTTACGAATATCTTTGTCATTCTTAAAACTACGAATGTATTCTTTTAATTCCCTAAAAGACTCGCTGACATTATCAGAGCCAAAGAGTTCATTAAACATATAGTTCTTGAAATCTTGGTCTCTTTCTTCAAACATTTTGATATCACGGAAGTAAAAGCCACCTGACTTACGATGTATATATAAAGAATTGTATTGACTACCTGAACACACTGTTTCATTAGAGCCATTTTTCTTTACAATAGCTTTATCTAAATCAGGGGGAGTTACAAAACCTGTAATCGGAGAACTACAAGCTAATAAAATATCTTTACCTTCTTCTGTGTAAACAAGGAAATATAGACTATCTTGGTTGATGTCAGTAGTATAATAGTTATCCAAAGAATTATATAGCACAGGCATTTGTTTCTTTAGATATTCTAAATTTTCCTTACACTTCCACTCACGAAGTTCAATTTGTTCTCCGTTTTTCCAAGTATTGTTAGTGTGGTATTTGATATTAAACAATAACTCAAAAACATCAAGAATATCTGAAACGAGTTGTCGATAAGCAAATCCAGCTTCTCTTTCGTTTCTAGTATCTAAATGTTCTTCTGTTGCTCGTCTGAATGCTTCTCTTGCAACAAAGAAACGCGCAAATGGAGTTGGGAGTGAATTAAGAGCACCACTATTATCTGTCTTCATCTCCAATACTTTATCAAGATGTTCTGCAGTTAAGCCAACATCTTCTGCAACCCAATGAGTGCCTTGTATGCCTCGGTCAACTATATTTAGGTCTAATCGTGCCATATCGTTATTTGTTTAATTTGCTTGTATAATAATTGATTGCTTCATGAGCAAACTGCAAGAAGAATCTAAACTTATTGCTATGCTCTTTCTTAATTGTCTTATTATTACTTGCTTGTATCATTTTAAGCAAATAATATGAATCGTCTGAAGCATCTAATCCAATGCCTTTAACAAAGCCTTCCATTTGTCTAGGATTATCATAATGCAAAGGTGCAAATGCTCGTTTATTATTGGCTAATTCTGTGTACCACTTAAAATAGGTCTCAGAGAAACGCACAAGTGATTGAAACGCCTCGTCTTTTGAATAGAAAGACTCATTAAAGCCATATGTTTTTTTAAGAGGGAAATAAGACTCACTAGGGAGAGTTGTCACTAATGTGCGAAGTAACATAAAGTCGGCAACACTTTTGATGATATCCCTATAGCCATTTCCTAAAGAGACTAAATCCATAGATTCCTTATCATCTTCAATCGCTCTAGTGAGAAATTGTTGCTTGTCGGGTTTTTCTCTTTTTAAGAAATCAAAAAGAGCAGACGCAGCAACAAGTTCAATAAAGTTTGCTTTATCATCTTGTTTCTGTTCATCGTTTTCATACACTTGCATTAAGCGTTTTTCTCCGATGTAATATAGATAGTCCGATTTAACAGTTCCTTGATAATAAGCTAAAGCTGCTTTAGTTTTAGTGTAGAAATTAGCCGAATCAATATCACTACCTGTGGTAGCAGGATCTTTAAGACCGTAATAAGGAAGAACGGTAACAGCTCCCATAAGAGCACTTTTTACCGCTGGCTCATTCTGAGCAAGTTTAATCTTCTTTTCAAGGAGAGGATAACCTGATGCTCCAGTTCCACCAAAGATTGAACTAATTATAAAAACTCTATCTCCTTGTTCGCAGTGTTGCTTAAATGACTTAAACCAATCTGCTCCCTCAATCATATCTCCTAAAACAACAGTACCCATATTAGGATTGCCTTTGAAGCCCACAGATAGTGGATTGTTCAAGTTTTTAGTTGAAAAGAGCGTAGAAACTAGGTGATTATTAATATCATTAGCACCAATATTTGACAGGTTTATATACTGACTGAATTTCTCGCTACTACCAGCAACTTGCTGAGTATCATTTGTAGTATTATTTAATTCAGAAATCGTACGAATTTCAGAATTAAAAAAGCCATCTAAATGGTTCAGAGTTGACGAACCATTATTTACAGAGTTTTTATATACGGTTTTGTAACTATCTATTAAAGAATGAAGATTTTTCTTTTCTTCCAAATCCAAATGAGGGTCAAGGATAATAGGGACAACCATATATCCATTGGTATCCATACCACCAGCCATTAGCATAGTAATGCTTTTCATTACTCTAATGCCAGTTCCTCCTATACAAAAAACAAAAACTTTTTTCATAATTATTTTTTGAAGATTCTATAAGCGTTAGTAGGTAAAAAATTACACCAAATAATAGATATCACTAAATAAAGCAGTGCAGTATAAATTGCATTGCCTAAAGCAATTTTTGTTTCTAAAAGAAATGCTCCACTTAACACAGGCTTACAGAAAGCGTATTCAAGACCTAAAGTAATGATAAATGTCACTATTATAGATATAGCCCAAAATAAGAACCAATACTTGGGGTGATAATGTCTTCCCGGTGAGTTATTAAATGGTTTGTAATATAACACTGCAATAACAGCTGCTACGATAATAAAAACAAAAACACTAACAATCGAGAAATTTTCAAGACTTCTCCAAAAGTTTTTCGCTTGCATTGCAAGAGTCTCATTATTTTGGAATGGTCTAGCAAAATCCGACATATTTCCTGCTATCCATTCGTAAATTTTTAGCGTCTTCATATCTTAGTAATTTTTAGAAACAAGTATATAATTTTCAGAAGGGTTAGTATTAAGCACTCCACCATAGAACATTCCTTTTACAAAATCATTTACAGAATATGATTTTGATACATCATTTTCATTGATTGCACCGTCAAAGAATTCATAGAAAAGAGTGTAATTTGTATCAGGCAAATTAAGTTTCCATACTAGAACCTCACTATCAGTTGCCATGTTGAATACTTTTAATTCTACATTGGCTATGGCTTCTCTTTCTAATTGGTTATTTTTCTTAGTGTTAATATCATAAGATATATTGCCAACATTAACTTTAGAACCGTAAGTTGGAGTAATAGAGAATGAATTTCTAAATATAGATTCGTTTTCTAAAAGCCAACGATATTTAGTCAAATCCACTTTCAATTTAATTGTACAAGTGTCTCCATATTCTACATCAGGTTCTTCATAATCAACAAATGTAGGTTCATTAAACAATTGGTTGCAACGATTAGACATGCCAAATGAATATGACTGAGAACCATAATCAATACCACTTTCTATATTATCTATAAAATGACCTCTATCTTGAAGTAATGTTGAGATGCCATTTCTAACTGAAATCACATGGTTAGCTTTGCCTAATATCAGGAAGTAATAAGGAGAACGATTGCATAACTCATTACCAGATTTATCTAGATAATTAGAGGTTGCACATATAAGGCTTACAGACTTTTGATATTTACCCAAAATTGTGCTTATATCTGTGCTATATTGAGTCAATAATACTTTGGGGGCAGCAGAACCTACTGGACTATATTTCATGTCTGATATTAGTACAGCCACTTCTCCATTTTCCGTATTAAGATTGGAAAGAATAGTTTCTATCATTACTGGAACTTTTGTTGATGCTTGAGAAATAAAAGCACCAGTATTCATCTGATTTTGAAAAGAATTCATATCAATAATAGCACCACTATTGCCATCATTAGTAAGAAGCGTTACATCTTTAGCAATAGGTGAATAGTAGCTTAAAATTTGCCAAACATCAGATTTAAAATATGTGGGTTTATTTGCTCTAAAAAAACCGTTCATAGAACCTGAGACTTCTACAAAAAACTTTATTGAGCAGGGCTGTTCTAAGATAAGTTTGTGTTCAGTCGTGTCAGCTAAATAGTAACCATCTTCCGTGAAATGAGGGTCTGGAATAGAATTTATATCACCACAAGAAGATATACCTAAGGAAAGTGAAAATACCGCCGCACAAAGAAAAAAGTTTCTCATATGGTAAAAAAATAGGGCATCTCAAACTCCCAAAAGATGCGGTTATTTTCTTATGAGCATAAATAAAAAAGCGTGAGAGTCTGTACTTGTTACTCGTCCCGCTTTTCGAGGCTCTGGACTGCCCGTTAGAGTAGAACGAGCAACGCAGAAGCCTCACGCCGATATAATATATAGCATCAGTAGACATTCTCATGCCAACTAATGACTGCTATACATATCCACAAGGCATCTACCGTTGCTTCATCCTTGACCCTAACATGAAATTGTCCAGATTTCGAAAAGCCAAGAAAGAGCGTAAGTAAACGCTTCCCAAAATGTCTGCACCCACCCGCATTTCCCATATCGGCGTTGGCTCAATAATGTTTCGCCTCTACCTTTGGCGGTCTGCGAGCGATATGCAAGGCAAACTTACAAATTGTTAATTACAAAACAAAAAAAATCGCCATTTATTTTAACTTAATGGCGATTACAATAGATTATAAGTTTTCTTGCTTAGAAGATGTAGTTTTTGTCGCGGCGAAGGTGGATGAATGCTTCGGCGGAGGGGTAACGAAGTTCAAGTCCGCGAAATCGCTCCATTGTGTCGTGCCAATTGTCATATAGTGGTGCCATGTCTTGGCTCTCATGGCAATAACATGCTCGGCGTTTTTGCTCGGCTACGGAGCTGATATCGACATAGTCTGTGGGGTGGAACAATTGTGTCTGTGTGCCGCTCATCACTTCAAAGTAGTATAGTTCAAAGCTATAATCAAGTCGGCGCCATGCGTCATAGACCAACAGTGAGCACACGCGATGGTCGGGGTGTGAGTCGATGGGCCAATGAGTGAACACCACATCGGGTTTCTCTTTTGCTATCAACTCTCGCATCTCCACATATCGGGTTTTGTTGACCTCGGAATTACCATCAATTTGTGTCATAAACACCGGTCGTGCTTGCAATATTTCGCATGCTTTCTGTGCCTCACGAGTTCTTATGGATGCAGCTTCATCATGGGTTTTGCCAACGATACCACCCTCCCCTTTTGTCATATAGACCGACACGACTTCCCACCCTGCTCGTTTGAGCAAAATCATCGTGCCACCACAACCGGTTTCGGGATCATCGGGGTGCGCCCCTATGATTAGAGCCTTCTTCTTTGTGGTATTATCTTTTATTGTGGGGTCAGAAGCAAAAGCTTGCAAGCCCAATACTGATGCTCCTGCAACCGTTGCACCAGCCATTTTCAACATTTGCCGTCTATCCATAGTCATGATTTAAGTACACTTCTCCACAAATTTAATTAATTTTTTTATCTTTGCACACTATAAATTTTATATCCTATGAAAATAAATTCTCACTTATTGTTTTATATACTAATAATCGTTTGTTCAATAAAATCTTATGCTGCTACATTTGTTGGCGATAGAACTGATTTTAGAGATGAAACGATTTATTTTGTTATGACAACTCGTTTCTATGATGGTGACCCTGGCAATAATACTCAATGCTGGGATAATCAGGAGCGCAACCAAGGTGACCCGGCATGGCGAGGCGATTTCAAAGGGCTAATCGAAAAGCTTGATTATATCAAGGCACTTGGTTTTACAGCAGTGTGGATTACGCCTGTTGTTGAAAATGCATCGGGCTATGACTATCATGGCTATCACGCATCAAATTTCAGCAAGGTGGACAAACGATATGAGAGTGAAGATGTGTCGTTTCAGTCGCTTATTGATGCTGCTCATGAGCGAGGCATGAAAATAGTGCTTGACATCGTGTTAAACCACACAGGCAACTTTGGTGAGGAAAATTTGTGCAAATTGTTCACTCGCGACTGGACAAAAAATCAGGCAACTATCACCGAATGTATGATACCATTAACCCAATCTCAAGGAGGAAAGCTACCCGACAATTATGAATCATTAGATGGTGGAAGCCAACATCAAGCACGATTGGCTCAAATGAAAAATACCGATGGACAGAATCATGACGTAAATAACTATTGGCATCATGTGGGAAATGAATGGAACTGGGATGACTATTCTCGATGGTATGGACAGATTGCCGGTGATTGCGTTGATTTAAACACCGAAAATCCTTTTGTGTCAAATTACTTGGTTAAATGCTATGGCGAATTCATCAAAATGGGGGTTGATGGGTTTCGCATAGACACATCGGGACACATCTCACGTTTGACATTCAACAAAGCATTTATTCCTCAATTTACGGCGTTGGCTGAGCAATATAAAGAGAAACGAAACGGAGGTCCGTTCTTTATGTATGGAGAAGTGTGTGCTCGTGATCGCAATGTAACTTATCGCAATCACGAAAACTGCTCCCCATATTTCTATACTTGGAAAGAGACAAAAAATTATGCGTGGGACGAAAGCGAAACATCATGGAACGGAATTGTAGTTACAGAAGGGACAAAAGGCTCTCACACAAATATTACATCAGTTGATGCACAGGGAGTTGATTATCAAGATGATTACGGCATGCCCACATCTACCAACGCGTTCCTTAATGGAAACAACTATCACACTCCCGACCATAGTCTCCACTCCAATTTTAATGTAATAGACTTCCCCATGCATTGGAATTTCCGCAGTGCAGCCGAAGCATGGAGCGTGAAGGGTGGCGATAATCTTTATAATGACGCAACTTACAACGTGGTTTATGTTGATTCTCACGACTATGCTCCCGATGGAGCTCCCGAAAGCACTCGTTTCAACCAATCGCAGGACACATGGGCTGAAAATTTATCATTAATGTTCACCTTCCGAGGTATTCCTTGTGTGTATTATGGCTCAGAAATAGAATTCCGCAAAGGGAGTGTAATAGATAATGGTCCTAATATCGCACTTCGTGAAACCGGACGTGCTTATTTTGGTGGCTATATAAAAGGAGACGTCAATGTAACTGACTTTGCCCAATACTCTAATGCTGAGGGAAATATCGCTACAACTCTTTCTCACCCATTAGCCATGCACATTCAACGCCTAAACCAAATACGTGCAGCCGTTCCGGCTCTCCGCAAAGGTCAATATAGCACCGATGGTTGCTCTGGTTCATTTGCATTCAAACGTCGTTTTACCGATGCCGCCATCGACTCTTATGCACTTGTGGCAATCAGCGGGGGTGCTACATTCTCAAATATATTGAATGGCACATATGTGGATTGCGTTACCGGCGACACTAAAACTATAACCAATGGAACACTCTCCGTTTCTTGCTCAGGGAAAGGCAATCTGCGTGTATACGTACTAAATACTGATAAAACTAAAGCACCGGGCAAAATAGGAGAAGATGGGAAATATATCTATACATCATCAGCTGTTATAACGCCACAATTAGCCTACGATGGGACAGAAGAGGAATTGTCAACAAACAATGGAGGTAGCGACTCATCTACTAAAGAACCGGAAGAAATAATCACTCCATCAATGAACGAAGGAGAACAAGCCGTTTTCTTTGAAAATACAGCAAATTGGTCTGGTACAATTAAAGCGTGGGTATGGAATAATACAATGAATTTTACCGGTGGTTCATGGCCGGGACAAGCATGCTCATATCTCGGAAATAACATTTGGAAATGGTCATATACAGGTACAGATAAAATTTCCGGTGGTGTGATTTTCAACAATGGCAGTTCGCAAACCGCTGACCTCACATGGGTGAATGGTGGCTACTATAATGCCAATGGATATGTAAAAACAATCGAAGGTGCAGGCGAAATACCCGATACTCCTGAAAATCCTGCAGAAACTACAATATGGAAATTTTACTACAACGATTCTAACTGGGGCACATCCACAGTATATGCCTATGTGTGGGATGCCGGAATCAGCAATAAGACCTATTTAGGCTCTTGGCCCGGATCAGCCATGACCTACAATAGCGAAATCGGGATGTGGGAATTAACATTCTCAACCATCGACACACTCGTTAATCCCATGGTAATTTTCAACAACGGCAATGGTGGCAACAACAACCAAACCATCGACCTTGAGCTCGTAAACAATAGCATCTACCAATTCAACAATCGCACAGGAGAAACAATAGGAATAGAATCAGTTATTTCATCAGATAATAGTCCGGTTGAATACTTTAACATGCAAGGTATTCGTGTCGCAAAACCCAATAAAGGCCTATACATCAAAAAACAAGGCACCAAAATCGCCAAAATAATATTCTAATAAGAGCATATTAAACCACTATATAAAAAAAGAGCGCTAAATTAGCGCTCTTTGTGGTCCCACTTGGGCTTGAACCAAGGACTCCCTGATTATGAGTCAGGTGCTCTAACCAACTGAGCTATGGGACCTGCATCGGTTTTGTCCGAAAGCGAGTGCAAAGTTAATATAGATTTTCAAATTATGCAACACCTCATCAAAAAAAATATTTTACTAACCAATTTTATCACTTTTTTAATCAAAAGTTTTTTTTGAGAATATTGCGCAATCAAAAGAAAATCACTACCTTTGTGCGCTAATTTTTCCGACATGGGCTCAAATAAGCAGTGTATAGATGTACCTCGCCCAACGGAGTAACCTGTAAATAATTAATTAACAGATGTACGTTATCGTAGAAATCCAAGGACAACAATTCAAAGCAGAAGCTGGAAAGTTCTTGTATGTTCACTATCTCGGAGAGCAAGTTAATGAAGGCGATACAGTAGAATTTGATCGCGTATTGCTCGTAGATGCCGACGGTGCCGTTAAAGTAGGCGCTCCTACCGTTGAAGGAGCAAAAGTAGTTTGCGAGGTAAAACGTCCCCTCGTAAAAGGTGAAAAAGTTATCGTCTTCAAAAAGAAAAGACGTAAAGGCTACCGCCGTAAAAACGGTCATCGCCAATGCTTCACCCAAGTTGTGATTAAAGACGTAATTGCATAACCCTCTAAAATCTTAAGAAAATGGCACATAAGAAAGGTGTAGGTAGTTCTAAGAACGGTCGCGAGTCAGAAAGCAAACGACTCGGTGTTAAGATTTTCGGCGGTCAATTCGCTAAAGCCGGCAACATTATCAAACGTCAACGTGGTACAGTTCACCACCCAGGTGAAAACGTTGGTATGGGTAAAGACCACACTCTTTACGCTCTTGTTAATGGCACAGTAGTCTTCTCTGAAGGCAAAAACGGTCGTCAATTCATCAACGTAACTCCTGCTGAAGCGTAATCGTTCATCAGCACATAAAAACTGCTACAAGAGGCGATTTCAACAAGGAATCGCCTCTTTGTTTAACCTAAAATTATCATCCCATCATGAAAACATTATTATTTTCGCTATCTCTTCTCATTTCACTATCAGCGATAGCAGGAAACAGCTTCACTATAGTACGTGGAAAACAAGACACAACAACCAATAAAAGCCACAACATTGTTTGCGTTACCACTCCAGGCAATTCAGCATACATTAACGGCAATAAAGTCCATGTTTACAAAACCGGCGCCTTTGGAGACAACATTAAGCTCAACAAAGGAGACAATAAAATAACAATAAAAACTAAAGGCAAAAACGGTTCAACATCACAAACTTTAAACATATTTCTAAAAGATACCCCTAAGAAGATCAACATCCCTACCACTCCATCGCGAATAATATTTGATTCTCCAAAATATTTCACAACCATCAATGGCGCCTATCTTCAATATGGAGATGGTGGAGACAGACTCGGAGGATCAAAGATAGGATATATCAATGGCGACATCATAGTCAAAGCCATCGAACAAAAAGGCGAACTCTACAAAATACAACTCTCTAAAAATCGTTTTGCCTACATAAACAAAGAATATCTAAACGAGACAAATGACACAACTAGCCAAATAAACACCGGAAGTTGGTCCATTTCCAATGCCGGCAAATCCGACCGTATTTCAATTTCGCTTCCAAAACGTATCCCCTACCGCTCATGGACTCAACTTGATCCAACAACAATTTGCGTCGAGCTATTTGGAGCGACCAACAACAGCAATTGGATTACTCAACGGGGCAATCTGGGCATGATTGAATACGTAGACTATCGACAAGATGATAGCGATGTATTTAAAGTCATTATCAAACTCAAACATAAACATTCTTGGGGATATTCAATAAATTATATTAACAACAATCTTGTTATTGACGTAAAACACACACCATCTCTAAATCTGAAAGATTTAACAATAGGACTTGATGCCGGACATGGAGGAGAATACCCAGGCGCAAAAAGCGCAACAGGATTACTTGAAAAAGAAATAAACCTTGACATAATTTTACGCATCAAAGCATTACTCGAAGCAAAAGGCGCAAAAGTCATTTTAAGCCGAGAAAAAGATATCAACATCTCCATGAGCGACAGGAAAAAGATATTCACTGACAATAATATTGACTTAATGATATCTTTACACAATAATTCAGGTGGCTCCCCCTTCACAACAATGGGAACAAGCACCTATTACAAACACATCAACAACCGCGAACTCGCATCTTGCATGTTAAATAGACTATTAGAACTTGGCCTTAAAAATTTCGGTTTGACCGGAAATTTCAACTTCTCACTCAACGCACCCACTGAATACCCCAACGTACTCCTTGAAGTATTATTCATGAGTAGCTTGCCTGAAGAAGAAATGCTCGCCAACCCGGACTTCCGCCAGCAAGTAGCAACAAAAGCCGTACTCGGACTTGAAGATTACATTAATTCTGTTAAAAACAACCTATAGTCATAACTACCTCATGCACCGGAGAATTTATATAGAATTATCTCTAAAACATTTGGTAATAGGAAAATAAATTCGTACCTTTGCAGTCCGATTATGTCCAAATTAATACATCGACACGGGTTTTGATAACGCTTCTGGCCGAGCGTTAGCCTTACTACGGTCAAATTTATTTAACTATTAATCAAACATTTAACGTGGATACTTTAAGCTACAAAACCGTATCACCAAATGCTCAAAGCGTAGAACGCGAATGGGTAGTAATCGATGCTACTGATCAAGTTCTTGGTCGTCTTTGCGCTAAAGTTGCGAAGATTCTTCGCGGAAAAAACAAACCATCATTCTCACCAAACGTAGAATGTGGCGACAACGTAATCATCATTAATGCAGAGAAAATCGTTCTCACAGGCAAAAAAATGACAGATCGCACTTACCTTCGTTACACAGGATATCCCGGTGGACAACGTGAGGCAACGCCAGAAATTCTTATCAAGAAATCTTTCAACAAACACCTTAAAGCAGGCAAAAACCCATTGTTCTTGCAAGTAATGAAAGGTATGCTTCCAAAGAATCGTCTTGGTCGTCGTTTGATCGAAAACTTGCATGTATATAATGGTCCAGAACACCCACATGCAGCTCAAAACCCAAAAGTTATTGACATCAACAAAATGAAATAATTGAAGTATGGAAACAGTTAATGCAGTAGGTCGTCGTAAAGCTGCGATCGCACGAGTAATCGTAAAAGAAGGCACAGGTGCAATCACTATCAACAAACGCCCTCTTGAAGTATATTTCCCTTCATCTATACTTCAATATGTAGTAAAACAACCACTTAACACACTTGACGTTGTTGAAAAATATGACATCAAAGTAAACCTTTGTGGTGGTGGTTACAAAGGACAAGCAGAAGCATTGCGTCTTGCAATCGCTCGCGCTCTTGTAAAAATCAACCCAGAAGACAAATCGGCATTGCGCGCTGAAGGCTTCATGACTCGCGACCCACGTTCAGTAGAACGTAAAAAACCTGGTCAACCAAAAGCTCGCAAACGCTTCCAATTCTCAAAACGTTAATATTCTTGTTGCTTGATTCATCAAGCTTCATAAATATAAACAAGTGTTTAGTATCTAAATTGCGGCGATGGACACGTTCCCTACCCCTCAATTGTAAATTAATCAGAACGTAAACAACAAATTAAACAAAAATGTCAACTCCAACATTTGACCAATTACTTGAAGCAGGTTGCCATTTCGGTCACCTAAAAAGAAAATGGAATCCTGCTATGGCTCCTTACATTTTCATGGAGCGCAATGGTATCCACATCATCGACCTCTACAAAACTGCTGCTAAAGTAGAAGAGGCTGCAGCTGCTCTTAAGAGCATTGCAAAATCAGGCAAAAAAGTACTTTTTGTTGCCACAAAAAAACAAGCTAAACAAGTTGTTGCCGACAAAGCAGCATCTGTAAATATGCCATACGTTATTGAACGTTGGCCAGGTGGTATGCTCACCAACTTTGCTACTATCCGCAAAGCAGTAAAAAAAATGACTGCTATCGACAAAATGACTAAGGATGGTACATTTGACAACCTTTCAAAACGCGAAAAACTTCAAATCACTCGTCAACGCGCTAAACTTGAAAAGACTCTTGGATCAATCGCTGACCTTAACCGTCTTCCTTCAGCTCTTTTCGTTGTTGACGTATTGAAAGAACACATCGCAGTTGCTGAAGCTAACCGCCTTGGCATCCCTGTATTTGCAATGGTTGACACTAACTCTGATCCTTCAAACGTAGATTTCGTTATCCCAGCTAACGACGATGCATCTAAGTCAATCGAAATCATCCTTGACACAGTATGCTCAGCAATGGCTGAAGGTCTTGAAGAACGCAAAGCTGAAAAAGTTGACACTGCAGCTGCCGGAGAAGAAGGTGAAGCTGCTCCAGCTCCAAAACGTGAACGCCGTCGCGTGAGCCGCAAAGCAACTGAAGAAGCTGCTGAAACAGAAGAAGCATAATCAGAGTCTTTAAACAAATTACAAACCGCTTAAAATTAAACAGAATATGGCAGTTACAATGGCCGACATCACCAAACTTCGCAACTTGACAAGTGCAGGTTTGATGGACTGTAAAAAAGCACTTGCTGAAACTGATGGCGACATCGAAAAAGCTGTTGAAATCCTTCGCAAAAAAGGTCAAGCAGTTGCAGCAAAACGTGAAGACCGCGAAGCATCAGAAGGTTGTGTACTCGCTAAATGCGATGGCACCTTTGCTGCTGTTGTTGCTCTCAAGTGCGAAACTGACTTCGTAGGTAAAAACGAAGGTTTTGTTAACCTAACAAAATCTATCCTTGACGCTGCTATGGCAGCTAAAGCTAAAAGCCTTGATGAAGTTAAAGAACTTGAAATCAACGGTCAAAAAATCGCTGACCTTATTATTGAACAAACAGGTAAGACTGGCGAAAAAATTGAGCTTGGCGCATATGAATGTGTAGAAGCTCCTGCAACAGTTGCTTACAACCACTTCGGTAATAAACTTGCAACTCTTGTAGCATTCAGCAAAGCAGGTATCAACGAGCAAGTTTACAAAAACGTTGCAATGCAAGTTGCTGCAATGAATCCTCTTGCAGTTGATGAATGTGACGTAGCTGAAGAAGTTAAAGAAAAAGAAATTGCTGTTGCTATCGAAAAAACTAAAGCTGAGCAAGTACAAAAAGCAGTTGACGCAGCATTGAAAAAAGCAGGTATCAACCCAGCCCATGTTGACAGCGAAGACCACATGGAAAGTAACAAAGCTAAAGGCTGGATTACCGAAGAAGATGTTGCTAAAGCAAAAGAAATCATCGCTACAGTATCAGCTGAAAAAGCAGCTAACCTTCCAGAAGCTATGATCCAAAACATTGCTAAAGGTCGTCTTGGCAAATTCTTGAAAGAAGTGTGCTTGTTGAACCAAGAAGATGTAACAAGTGATGACAAAAAATCAGTTCGCGAAACATTGAAAGCAATCGATCCTGAATTGAGCGTTGTTACTTTCAAACGCATCAACTTGAACGCTGACTAATCACGCAGTCATAACATCGCATCATAGAACGAGTCGATAACCACAAGTTATCGGCTCGTTCACTATTTATAGAATAATTATACAACTGCCTACTATACGAAAAAAGCGATTAACTTTTCAGTTAACCGCTCGATAAGATTTTCTTAGTGGGAAATTATTTTACTTTACCATTAAGTTCAGCGCCAGCCTTAAATTTAACTGCTTTGCGAGCAGGGATTTCAATTTTAGCTTTTGTTTTAGGATTGATACCTGTACGAGCTCCTTTTTCAGCAACAGAGAAAGTTCCGAAACCGATAAGAGTTACTTTGTCATTTTGTGCAAGTGCTTCACCAACAGCTTCAATTGTAGCGTCAAGAGCAGCTTTAGCATCAACTTTAGTCAAGTTTGCTTTTTCAGCAATAGCGTTAATAAGCTCAGTTTTGTTCATAATTGTGTAAATTAATTAGATTTGGGTATTATATTGCAAATATAGTAGTTAAATATCAAAAACAAACAAATATTATCAAAAAAATTGCGAAAAAAATGATATAAATCGCTCAAATAGTGCATTTAACATGTTATAACCATAGTTTTTATTAATTTTGCAGTCCTATTCATAACAAATTAACAAACATGACACAAGGAAACTCTTTTTTCAGTAGAATACCTACGATTACCAAAAATCTCATAATAATAAATTTCATCGTTTGGCTCGCAACGATGGTGCTATCATCTCGAACAGGATTTGATATCGAAAAATTTGGCGCATTACACTATTTTGAAGCTTCAGACTTCAATCCGGCACAATTAATCACCTACATGTTCATGCATGCCGATTTTACACATTTCTTTTTCAACATGTTTGCCCTATTCATGTTTGGGACTACTATTGAACGAACATTAGGCACAAAAAGATTCCTATTCTATTACATTTCATGCGGTTTAGGCGCAGCAATCATTCAAGAAATCACATGGTATTTTACATGGGAAAGCATCTTCACAATGCCATTGGCCAACCAAAACGGCATCAGCCTTGAAGAAATGTCACAAGCCATAGCCCAAGCGCAAGCAATGGGCTACAATTTGCCATTTTTAAATCAATTACTCACAGTGGGTGCATCAGGAGCCGTTTATGGAATACTATTGGCATTTGGCATGATATTTCCGAACCAACCGATATATATGATGTTTATACCTATACCCATCAAAGCTAAATACTTTGTCAGTGGATATGGAGCTATCGAATTACTCTATGGTCTAAGCATGGCAAATGACGGAGTCGCTCACTTTGCCCACTTAGGAGGAATGCTCTTCGGATTGCTGATGATATTATATTGGAAACGTAAAGGTCTTATAAATGGCAACTATTATTGATACAATAAAACATAAATACAATACAGGCTCGATGTTGATAAAACTTATATTCATCAATATCGGAGTCTTTCTCGCACTTCGCATAGGAGCGATAATTTGTACTTTTGGCGGATTTAACATAGAAACATCATTGCTTCATTGGATCGAGTTGCCCTCTTCACCGGCAGAATTGCTAACAAGACCTTGGACATTGATTACTTACATGTTTGCGCAGTTTGACATATTTCATATTCTATTCAATATGTTATGGCTATACTGGTTTGGAACAGTATTTTTACTGACCGAAAATGCCAAACAATTAGTCGCGCTGTATTTTTATGGTGGTATATGTGGCGCTTTAGCGTTTATCGGAGCATATAATACATTCCCCAACTTCACTTATACCGATGGATGGCTAATAGGGGCGTCAGCATCAGTAATAGCAATTGTAGTAGCGACAGCCATGCGCCACCCCGACTACAAAATGCATTTGATATTCTTCGGTGCAGTTTCTTTGAAGTGGATTGCCATCGTAACTATTGCAATCGATTTTCTAAGTATAAATGGCTCTAATGCCGGAGGACACATTGCACATTTAGGAGGAGCAGTGATAGGCTTGCTGTACAGCTATATGCTCAATAAAGGGACTGACATCACCCGCCCATTCAATTCAGCCATTGACTACCTTGTTTCAATATGGAAAGGGGTAAAATCATCCTCAACAAAACAGCCTAAAGCAAAAAAATACAATCATAATTCAAGTAGTCAACAAAGCTATAACGCTCAACAACAATCAGCATCAACACCTAACGACAGAGAAATCCTTGACAACATCCTTGACAAGATTAAGAAATCGGGGTATTCTTCATTATCCGATGACGAGAAGAAAAGACTATTTGATGTTAGCAAGCGCGTAAAATGAAGTTAGGAATAAAAAAGATATTTATTAACATCGGGATATTCTTCAATATTCTCATAGGTCTATGCTTGATCGTATCGGCCTATGCAGGGAACATAAACCCCGAAACAATCGCAATTGCAGGGCTCACAAACATGTCATTTCCGGTGTGGATTATATTAAACATATCAACATTTCTAATCGACTTAATATTTAAACGTAAACTGTCATTCATTCCCATCGCATCTTTCCTATTTTGTGCAGGTCCGCTATTAAATTTCAGCCCACTAAACATTTTAGGATATGACATAAGTAGTAGTGAGAAACGACATTCATTCACTCTGCTCACCTACAACGTAGTCGAATTTTTCGACCAAGAGGGAATTTACCCCGATAACACCAATCGCACAGTCAGCTACATATTATCTACCGATGCCGACATTGTGTGTATGCAAGAATGTGATTATCTATCTCCTCTCTCTCTTACACACGTTACCGCCGAACAAGTTGATTCTCTGAAGCAACGATACCCCTATCAAAAAGTAGGAGTAGCAGGACAATCAATACTTTCAAAATACCCTTTCACCCCAATAGACTTAGGAGTTAGTGCTGAGAATCGTCGAGATATGGCGGCTTATCTTGTCGAGATAGGGAATGAAATTGTAACGATTTACAACCTTCACTTGCGGTCGTTTGGGTTAGACAGCGATGACAAAGCTCTATATAAGGATTTAACACAACTCAAAGCCGACGATAACATCAAGAAAGCAAAACGCCAATTAGTGTCAAAGATTAATGATGCAGCAAAAATTAGAGCTAAACAAGCTCAAATAATACGTGCACATATCGACAAAACAGGAGGCAACATCATCGTATGTGGAGACTTCAACGATGTCCCCAATTGTTATGCTATTCACACTATTAGTGGAGACAAAATGCATGATGCTTATGCCGAAAATGCATTTGGTCCAACAATAACTTACAATGCCAATCGTTTTTATTTTAGAATAGATCATGTACTATATCAAGGTAATTTCAAAGCTATCGATATAGAACGTAACAATATCAAAAGCTCAGATCATTATGCATTATTGACAACATTTTTGTGGGAGACAAATTAATTTAATATCTTCATAGAAAATTTATTATAACCATAAAATCACAGTGAAATTTATGAAACGTAATTTATTAACCCTCGCAACAGCGGCATGCGCCATAGTTGCGCTTAACACATCCTGCTCAATGGATTCTAAGACAGCCAATCCATTCATGACGGAATACTCTACTCCTTATGAAATTCCGCCATTTGAGGAAATTACTTATGATCACTATCTTCCTGCATTTGAAGAAGGTATCAAACAACAAAAAGCTGAAATCCAAGCTATCGTAAGCAATGCTGAAACACCCACATTCGAGAATACAATTCTTGCAATGGACATGTCAGGCGAATTGCTTGAAAAAGTAGCAATTGTATTCTTTGCTCTCACTGAATCAAATTCATCAGATGAAATGATTGCTATTTCAGAAGTTGCGATGCCCATGTATTCTCAACATTCTGACGAAATCATGATGAACGATTCTCTTTTCCAACGTGTAAAATATCTTTACGACCACATTGGAGAGATGGACTACACCACAGCACAAAAACGTGCCATCGAAGACACCTACAAATCATTCACTCGCAATGGCGCACTCCTTGATGCTGAAAAGAAAGAGGAGTTAATGAAGTTAAACCTTACATTGACCGACTTGCATCTAAAATACAATAAGAATATTCTCACCGCAACAAATGCATTTGAGCTCGTTGTAGACGACTCAACTAAGCTTGCAGGCCTTCCTGCTTCAAACATTGCTGTTGCTGCCGAAGAAGCCATAAAACGCGGTCACGAAGGCAAATGGGTGT
Source organism: Muribaculaceae bacterium (assembly GCA_017436845.1). Lineage (GTDB taxonomy): Bacteria > Bacteroidota > Bacteroidia > Bacteroidales > Muribaculaceae > RGIG4079. The sequence continues at coordinate 109,670 of JAFSCJ010000003.1, read as the reverse complement.
TCACTCTTCACGCACCAAGCCGCTTGCCATTGTTGCAATTTGCAGACAATCGCGACCTTCGCCAACAAATGTATGAAGGTTACATCTCTCTTGCATCAAAAGATTCTACCGACAACAAACCTCTCATCAAAGAAATCGTTAAAAATCGCGTCCTTAAAGCAAACTTACTTGGCTTTAACTCTTACGCTGACTACATGACCGACAACGTAATGGCTAAGACAGTTGACAATGCCGAAGACCTTTTGATGAAGATTTGGGCTCCTGCCGTTAAACGCGTAAAAGAAGAGGTTGCCGAAATGCAAGCTATCGTTGACGCTGAAGGTGGAAACTTCAAAATCGCGCCTTGGGACTATTACTACTATGCTGAAAAAGTGCGTAAACAAAAATATGACCTTGACGAAAACGAAGTGCGTCAATACTTTGCCTGCGACAGCGTGCTAAAAGGTGTGTTCCACATGGCTGAACGCTTGTATGGCATCACATTCACAGAAATGCCTGACGCACCTAAATATCACCCTGAGGTTAAAGTTTATGACGTTAAAGACACTGCCGGCGAACACGTTGCTGTGTTTATGACCGACTATTTCCCACGCGATTCTAAACGCCAAGGCGCATGGATGAGCGAATTCAAAGGCGCTTATATCAAAGATGACGGCACACAAGTGCGTCCCGTTATCTACAACGTTGGTAACTTCTCTAAACCAACAGCCGACACTCCATCACTTCTCACTCTTGACGAAGTGGAAACAATGTTCCACGAGTTTGGACATGGCTTGCATGGCATGTTGACACGCGCTCAATACAAATCACAAGCCGGCACAAATGTTGACCGCGACTTTGTTGAACTACCATCACAAATCCACGAACATTGGGCAATGGAGCCTGAGCTAATCAAATATTATGCTCACCACTACAAGACTGGCGAAGTTATGCCTGACGCTCTAATCGAAAAGCTACAAGCATCATCAACTCACAACCAAGGATTTGCTACTACAGAACTTGCAGGGGCAGCTCTTCTTGACTTGCAATGGGGTAAAATCAACACTACCGATGATGTCGATGTAGAAGCATTTGAAAAATCAGTTGCTGAGAAACTCGGTTTGCCTGAAGAAGTACAATTCCGTTATCGCAGCACCTATTTCAAACACATCTTTGGTAGCGACGGCTATGCTGCAGGATATTATACATATCTATGGGCTGAAGTTCTTGATGCCGACGGATTTGAGCTATTCAAAGAAAAAGGCGTATTTGACCCTGCAACAGCTAAAGCATTCAAAGAAAACGTTCTTGAAATGGGTGGAAGCGAAGATCCTATGGTACTATACAAAAACTTCCGCGGACAAGATCCTAACCCCGATGCCCTACTCCGCAACCGTGGTCTCTTGAAATAATTTTCTATTTCACATACCTACAATATCCCTTGAAGATGTTGACTTCAAGGGATATTTTATTGGGCACCAATAAATCGATACTACACATTTGCAGATGAAAGGAATTGGGGAGGGAGTTGGGGCGTGAGTCTCGACTCTCTTTTTATAAAACTACAAGGAGATGTGTCGTGTGACGCATCTCCTTGTAGTTTGTTGTTAATCAATTATTTGTTAAGGCTTTACTTTGTCGATTGATGTTTTTATTGCATTGAAGATATCTTTAACAGAGCCACTGCCATGAATACCATGATATTTGCCTTCAGCTACATAGTAGTCTTTCAATGGCGATGTTTGAGTGTGATACACCTCAAGACGTTGTTTAATTGTTTCAAGGTTATCATCGGCACGACCGGAGTCTTGTCCACGTTTGATTAGGCGTTCAATCAATTCTGCATCTTCTACCTCAAGTCCCACTACGGCATGTACTTTTGAGCCTCGTTCAGAAAGCATTTCTTTCAATGCTTTAGCCTGGTTTATAGTGCGGGGGAACCCATCAAAGATTACACCACCTGCTGTTGCAGGGTTTGAATCAAGCAAATCGGCAAGGATATTTATCATTAAATCGTCAGGAATGAGATTTCCTTTAGAGATATAGCTATCGGCGATTTTCCCAAGTTCGGTACCACGAGCGATTAAATCGCGCAACACTTCACCTGTAGAGATATGATACAATCCATATTCCTCAATCAATTGTTCGCTTTGTGTCCCTTTTCCACTTCCCGGGGCCCCAAAAATCACTAAATTAAACATTTCTTTTTTCTATTTTCTTTTTTACCAATTTTTTTACTATAAACACTTTGCCATATTACAAAGCATGTGCACAAATCATGGAAAAGGTCAGGTTAAGAAGATTTCTCACTCACTGAGATTGGATTTATTTTATATGAGATAATTACTTATCTTTTTTCAATACATATATATCGGGCAAATTACGCGCCATACCATCAAGGTCAAGACCATACCCCACAATGAACTTTGATGGAATGGGGAAACCCACATAATCAAGTTTAAGATCACACTGCACAGAGTCAGGCTTATATAACAACGTTGCTATTTTTACAGCTGCCGGATTTTTAGCTTCAAGGTCTTTTACCAATTTTACCATTGTCTTTCCGGTGTCAACGATATCCTCAACAATAATCACAGTGCGTCCTTCTATGTTTTCAGTCAAGCCTATAACCTCTTTTACAACGCCTGTCGAACCTGTTCCCTCATAGCTTTGGAGACGAATAAACGATATCTCGGCATCCATATCCACAGCACGAAACAAGTCAGATGCAAACATAAATGCGCCATTAAGTACACACAAGAACAAAGGAGTTGTACCGGCACAATCTTTTTCGATCTCATGTGCAAGTTGTTGTACTCGAGCGACAATCTCCTCTTTGGTGATATATGGCTCAAACGTCAATCCTTGATATGTAACCTCTTGTTTCATCTTAATGGCTACAAAATTAATAAAAATTTAGGTACTCACCTACTACTCTAATGTTTTTTGTTTTATTAAATCAACGATTTATGTCTAAATGCAGTAAAAGCAGAATATAATTTGTAAATTTGTCCGTTAATAACACAACATGTAGATATGAAAATATTCAGAAACGACCAAATACGCGCAATTGACCGTTATACGATAGAGAATGAAGGAGTTACCGCACTTGAACTAATTGAGCGAGTAGCTGAAGCTGCCACGTGTGAAATCATCTCACGATGGCGTCCTAATAAACGCATCGCTATTTTTGCCGGTCCGGGAAATAATGGAGCTGACGCTCTTGCCATCGCCAGAATGTTGATTGAACAAGGCTATCGTCCTGAAATATTTTTGTTTAACATCGGAGGTAACCGTCTAAACTCTGATTGTTTAGCTTGTCGCGATCGTCTTCTCGAATGTGGAGACATCGATTACACCGAAGTCAAGGGCAATTTCACACTTCCCGACTTGTCTCGTAATCATTTAGTTATCGATGGGCTGTTTGGTTCTGGCTTGCGCGAGCCTCTATCGGGTGGCTTCATGGCATTGGTTAGATACATCAACGAGTCAGGTGCTACTGTTGTGTCAATCGATGTTCCATCAGGGATGTTCAGCGACTGGAATAATGGTGTTATCAATCGCAATATCATTCATGCCAATTTGACTCTCGCCATACAATTCCCTCGTCTTGCTTTCTTCATCAGCGACAATGCCAACCTCGTGGGGGAATGGAAAATACTTGACATTGAGCTTAGTGCCGATGAAATTCGCAATACTACAACTGACATCTATCTTGTTGAGAAAAATGACGTGCGCCGAGTGTTGAAACATCGAAAGCCATTTACCTCTAAAGCAGACTACGGCTCTGCGATGATTATAGCCGGCAGTTATGGGATGATGGGTGCAGCAGTTCTCGCAGCAAAAGGAGCTTTGCGCTCCGGTGCAGGAAAAGTATCCATCCATTCAGCTCGTTGTGGCTACAACATAATGCAAACATCAGTTCCTGAGGCTCTTTTTGATGCTGACAAACACGATATTGCCGTGACCAATATGCTATTACAACATCAATATTCATCAATAGCAATAGGTCCGGGCATCGGCACTCATGAAGTTACCATAAATGCACTTGAAGCATTTTTGAAAACAGCAGGAAATCCTGTAATACTTGATGCTGATGCTCTCAACTGCATAGCATTGCGACCATCTCTATTAAACCACATCCCCATTCTTTCGATAATAACACCTCATGCAGCAGAATTCGATCGTCTGTTTGGGGCACAAATCAACGCTGAAAGTCGCTTGAAGAAGGCTGTTGAAATGGCAAAATATTATAACATAATCATCGTATTAAAAGGGCATTATACCGCTGTAGTGCGTCCTGATGGTAAAATATATTTCAATTCATCGGGAAATCCGGGCATGGCTACCGGTGGTAGCGGAGATGTTCTGACCGGCGTAATCGCATCTTTGATGGCACAAGGATATAAACCTGAAGTGAGCGCACTCATCGGAACTTATATCCATGGATTAGCTGGAGATATCGCCGCTGAAGAACATAGTCAATATGGTGTTACAGCAGGAGATATTGCCGAAAATCTTGGTAAAGCGATACGCTCAATAATGATCTAATTAATTAAAAAGTCTATTATGAAAATATTTTCAGCATTAATAATATCATTGTTATTCTCAATAACAACATTAGCACAAACGACGCAAAAGCTCACTGCTACAAAAGCAAGCGAATATGGTCTTATATACAATCTCCCTTCAACTGTATTTGACATCACAATAGAGACTGAATGTACAGAAAAACAACCTGGAGAATACTACAAATATGCAAAAAAATACCTTGACGCTGATAATGCTATAGCGGAAGCGAGTCGCTCATGGAAAGTCAAATCTATTCTTATAACACCTCGCGGTGTTGCTAACCCCGATGAACGCTACCTCATGCAGTTCAAGAAAGGGACATCTCCATTTCTCATCGTAAATGAAGAAAATATGCCTCTTGCTATAAATACAGAGGAGATACCTGAACAACCGATTGTTGAGCTACCCACCCCTATTGCCCCTTCACCAACGCCTATTGATAACGATGCCGCTCAACATGTCATCAGCCAAGAGATGTTGCAAAGTCAATCATCTGCCAAACGTGCCGAACTCGCTGCTTCTCAAATATATGCGCTTCGTCAAAGCCGAACAGACATCCTCACAGGACAAGCCGAACAGATGCCACCCGATGGACAAGCCATGCAACTTGTTCTCGACAATCTATCGGCACAAGAAGCTGCATTAACAGCAATGTTTATGGGCACAGAAAGTAGTTACACCGATGTTAAAACATTCCGTTTTACACCCGATACTATATCATCCGAAAAGGTTATCGCTCGCATATCTTCGCTTAATGGTATCGTTGACGCTCTCGACCTTTCAGGCAAGCCTATTTACCTATCTCTTGAAATTACCGAACGCGGTGAATTGCCAAAAAACGAAAAAACAGGGCTGACAAAACAATTTCCTAAGGGAGGCGTAGCCTACCGAATACCCGGCAAAGCAAATATCAAACTCGAATATGAGGGAAAAGTTTTTGTGGACGAAACATTTAACGTTGCACAATATGGAGTTGTCTTTGGTATAGATCCCGGAATGTTTACTACAAAAACCGCCCCTGCCTATCTATTGTTTGACGCATTGACAGGCGGAATAAAAGAGCTTGGAACAGTCTCGGAATAATCCCCTATTTCAACTCCGATAATATTTTCTTGATAATAGCACCTGAACTTGGGCGTGGAGCATTGGAGTAAAGGACTTTGCCCTCTTTATCCAATATCATATAACGAGGAATACTCCTGAGTCTCAACAATATAGGTAATTCCGAAGGAGCAATAAATTGATGCCCGGTCATTTTATTTCGAGTGAGTGCAGCTTTCCAAGATCGCACATCTTCATCAATAGAGATTGCCACAAACTCCACCTCGTCATTATCTAAAGTGCGTTCAAGTTCTTGCAAATAAGGTATTTCCATATTACATGGACCGCACCATGACGCCCACAAATCAACATATACATATTTCCCTTTATAGTCACTTAATTGGTGCTTTTCTCCATTTACATCAGAGAGCTGCACATTTATAATGCTCATTTGTGCCACAGCCTGCACACACATCACTGTAACAAAAATCCACAATATTAATAATCTCTGTTTCATATTTCAATATCAATTCATTTATACACTACAAAAATAGCACATCTGCACAAAATAAAAAAACTTGAGACGATCTTCACAGACAGTCTCAAGAAACATGTGATAAGAAATAAATTAATTCTCTGCCTTTGCTGTTATAAAGTACTGTTAATAATATAATACCAAGAGCAAAGTTAATACATATATTTTATAAAATCAAATAAATATTTGATTTTATTGTTATTTTTTTATTCTGCAATACAAATCGACACACGATTGCTTTCCATCACTTCAAATGGCTGTTCTGTATCACCTTTTGCATCAGTAGTAATGCGGTCAGTAGCAATACCGGCGGCAGCAATGGCATCGGCTACTGATTGAGCACGACGTTTAGAAATGCGTTCATTGATAGAAGCATTACCTGTAGCTTTATCAGCATAACCGGTAATTACAACCTTAGATTCAGGGTACTGATTCATATAAGCTACAAGTTCGTCAACCTTCACTTGTTCGCTTTCACGAATTTTAGAAGAATTGATGGTGAAGAAGATATCACGCACAAGAGGCTCAACCTTCACCTCTTCCACTACTACAGGAGCAGGAGCGGGTTTTGGTTCTTCAACTACAGGAGCAGGAACAGGCTCAGGCTCGGGAACAGGTTCCGGCTCATAATATACCGGAGGAATTTCCTTGTAGCTTTTGCCAAACTTGACGGTCAAGCCCACAAGGCCGTTGAAATGCCAGTCGGCATTACCTGCTTTCTTTGAATTGAAATGATCGGAAAGCACATTTGCATTAGCTTCAACATTAAGAGAAACAACATCACTTAAACGGATGTCCATTCCAAGACCTCCACGACCGGCAACAAGGCTTTTTGAATCACGCCACAAGTAACGCAAATCATAACCGGCATCAGCAATAGCCACCGCTTCATCATTATCAAATCCATAGTTATAACCTGCACCAAGGAATGCATAGAAACCAAGAGTGCGTTTAGGATTAAATCCGCAGAACAAATTACTCAAATCGAGTACTGCATCAAGATTACCTTGAACGAAATTAAACTTATAGTTTTGACGTGGAGTAACCCAACTTCCACGAGCTTCCCATCCTGAAGCGCCAAGACGCACACGGAACACAGGACTGAAACTATAACCCACATTCAATGCTGCTGCAGGAGATATCAAGTCACCAAATGCAGCTTCACCAAGTGTATAAGCAGCACCACCTTGTGCTTGCATAAACCAATGCTTTTGGAACTCAGTGCGACCGGGCTCTTTAATTTTCAACTCTTGTTGTTCTTGAGCAACAACCGAGAGCGAAAGTACCGCCGCAACCATTGATACTAAATACTTTTTCATAACTTAAACATTTTATAATTTTTCACCCACTGAACGATTATCAACACACAGATTCCATACTCCATCAATGCGTTTGGGAGTAAGAATCGACTTCACGGTGTTTGGTAGATCGTCATCATACTGCTTTTCAAACAATATAATAGAATACTTAATCTCTGTATCAGTCTCGCTATAGAACACAATATCGTCTATTGTATAACCAAATACCGGATAGGCGACATAAACACGTTTCAAACTGTTTTTTTGAGCCTCGCTCAACGGCACTACATTCTTCCCGTCAAACGATTTCAACATAGCAAGTGCCGATTCAAAATCCTTTGCTTTCAAGAAATCGAGATATTGCGTTGCAAGATAGGTCAACTCCTCCTCATCCATGTTGCTGTGCTCCATTGTTTGATCGATGCGTGGATTTACCGGCTCAACGATTTCAGCCGATTTTTTCTTTTCGCCACCACACGCCACCATCATGACAGCAGCCAACACGATAAATAAAAATTTTAGATTTTTCATACCCATAATTTTATAAAAAGGGGGGCACCGCAGCGCACCCCCCTTAATTACTTTAGCAATCTTTTACAAGTCGCTTATTCTTTTGAATCCATTGGTCTAACCTTGATGGGTATCCAAGCATGTCCAGATCCCCAACCATAAGTAACACCTACTTCAGCCCAAATATAGAATTCTTGATTTACTTGAGAACCCATATTAGAGTAGAATACAAGATATTCATCATTATCACCTTCTACTTGCAAAGAAGGAATGTTACCACCTGTTGTATAGCTTTCCAATGTCAAGATATCCATTGCAGTATCAACAGTTGCAGTTGGATCAACTACAATATTTTTGCCATCCCATTTGAAACCAAACTTAATATTTACTTTCTTAGCAGCAGGATCATCAAATACCCAAGTTGGAGTTTCTACTTCATAATAAGGAGCAAGTTCAGTTGCATACTTATCTTTTTCAGAATTTCCATTAGCACCACCTACTTTGTAACCGAAACAGTCACGCATAGTAAATACGTCTTGCCATGTAAATTTGCTACCATACATGATACCATCTTGGAATTCACCTTCAAGAGCTGCTGTAGAAATGTTCAATGGCTCAATAAACTTAAGATTATAATCATATACCGGTATAATGTTCCATGGATTGATAGTTGACCAAATACCTACATGAGATGTGCGACCACCATTTTCTACTAAATATTTACCAGCATCATTTTTATAAAGTTCTACATAAGTTTGATTATGAGCAGTATTGCCACACCATGCTGAATGACCTTCATCCCATACAAGTTTTGCTGCTTGAGTAGAGCCCTTAACCAAGTTATATCCACCTATATCACTACCAGTATTCTTGTCAGGTTCAGGTCCTACAAAGTTAGGAGCATAGCCTGCTTGTTGGTTATCATGGCAGAATTGCATATCCCATGTACCACAATCGCTAAGATCCTTGACAATAAAGCCATTAGCAGCAAATGTGTAACCATTCATCAAGTTATTATAGAATTCACATGTCTGATTTCCACGTTCTTTTTGAGCAGGAGTTGAGTATTGAATTGGATATACTTCATAAGTTTTATAATCATCAGCCCAATAGTTGCCAAAGAAACCATTGATAGATGGAACTACACCAAGCTCAAATGTCCGTGTAATCTTCATTTGAAGAGTTGCGTATTTCTTCTTATCTGTTGGAGTCCATGTAATAGTTGCAACATAAGAGTTATTGACTAATTCATAGCTATGAAGAACTGTTGACGAATTAATCTTAATAATTGTACCAATTTCTTCAGGAGTTAATGTCCAACCAAGTGCATTAGCATCTGCATTTACATTACTATAAAGTACTGGAAGTTGAACATCATCATTAGAACCAGCAGAACCATCGGCATTAAGTGAAACAAGCGTGATAGTAACGTTTTCTTCTGGATAGATTGTATAGAAATCTTCGTATGACATATCAGGTTTAACAACCTCATTAACTGTCACATATGCAGTACCATCTTCGTTAGGAACTTGAATATCTGCTTTTAATTCAGGAGCATATACATTATTAATGAAATATTCCCAATTTAAGCCCATTGAAGTTTCTTCACAACCAAGGATTTCTGTTGGATGATTCCATTCTGTGATAACAACAGTTGGCATATCTTTTACAGGAACTTGTGCTTTTTCAGTCCATTTGATTTTGAAATAACGGCGGTCAGCAACCTTATTATTCTTAACATCAAACAATTCAACTTCTACGATAGGTTGTTTATCGATAGCAGCACGGTTGTCAGTCATATTGTTAGGAAGTTTAGAATAGATAGTGTAACCATCTTCCTTCAATGCGCCGAATACTTGTTGGTTAGTTCCATTAGGAGCTTCTGTAGTATATGGTTTTGTAGGAATTTCGAAACGGAATTCAAGACCATATTTAGCAAGTTGTTCAGCAGTCATTTGAGTTGCAACAGTTTTTACTGTGCCATCTTCAAGAGTGATTTCTTCAATAGCACAACCTGTTACCAATGTACGCAAGTCGAGAGTTTCGTTATAGTTCACTTCTTTTACTACACATTCATCAGTTGCGACACTTGCATCCCAAATAGTAGCATCATAATAGTGTGCGCCATCAGCACAATCAGCATGACCTGCAGGGCATGCATAAGGTTTCTTAGCAATGTGAGGAACCTTCACGCCTTCATACAAGCGAGCATATTCTGAATAAACCTTTTGGTCAGGATTTTCAGCATCGCAAAGATCTTTAGCGATGGGCACCTCAACAGCAACTGTATAGATTTGGTTGCCACCAAGATTCAATGATTTAGTATTAGCTTTCTTAGCATATATTGACATGATACCGTTTTTATCGATACCGTTGAATTTAGCAAATGCAATAGGAGCTTCAACAACGCCACGTGCAGTAGCTTGAAGAGCAACGAAATTGATATTTGCAGCATCGATATCCGATTCACCAACAGTTGTTGGGTTCAAACGATATTGTACTTCATTTTCTTCTGTTGAAATCAACACTACATCATCTGCCTTATCCTTGTTTTCATATTGCAAAGAAACAAATTCAATTGTTTCGATACCATCGATATACAAGTTAGGAACAAGAGTAATGCTTGAAAGACGATTAGAGATAACACCTTGAAGAGTAGAAACAGCTGAGTTGAGTTCTTTTGTCAACTTAGCGTTAGCTTCGTTAAGAAGTGCGTTAACTTCGTCTTTAGTGATTTTTGAATTTAATTGAGCTTTCAACGCTTCGATATCAGCTTTGATAGCTGTGATATCTTTGCCGGTTTCAGCTTGGAATTTTTCCAAAGCAGCAACTTGCACTTTGATAGCCTCGATAGCGCGTGCGTTTTCATCGATTTCAGCATTTGCTTCTTTAAGGCTTGCTTCAAGAGTGCTAAGACCTTTTTGGATACCTTCTACTGTACCAGCCAATGTAGCAAGTTGAGCCGATGTAGCATAACCTGAAAGCATTGATTTAACTTGGTCAATAGCTTCTTCGATAGCTTCAGCTTTAGCTTCGGCTGCAGCTTTTTTCGCAAGTTCAGCTTCTTGTTTTGCAGCAGCTGCTTCTTTAGCAGCAGCATCAGCTGAGTTTTGTGCTGCGTCAGCAGCGGCTTTTGCTGCATCTGCAGCAGATTGAGCAGCAGTAGCAGCTTGTTGATTAGCTGTCAATGCAGCTTGCAATGCGCTCAATTGATTACTCAAATCGGCATTAGAGTTCTCCAAAGCTTCAATGTCATCATCGTAGTCTTTACAGCTTGTGAAAGACATCGGCATTGAAACAGCGAGAAGTCCAATGAGCGATACTTTAAGAAAATGTTTTCTCATAAATTTAATGATTTAAATTAATAATATATTATTAAGCTTACGCTTCAATTTTTGTTAATTTCCTTCCTCTATTGACAACATTTTGTTATATTTACAATACAGAAATGGAAATTTGAGTACAAATATCAAGCATTTATTTGAAATAACCAAATAAATGTTGTAAAAAATTTAATTTTTATATGGATATATGTGATAGAATCAATTTAATCATTGAAAAAGAGGGATTGACAGTGGCTTCCTTTGCTCGAAAAATAGGGACCGGAGACCAAACGGTTAGAGGATGTGTGATACAACGTCGCAACAAACCAAGCTATGAATTCATAGCTAAAATAATTCAAACATTTGATTGGCTAAATCCACGATGGTTTATTACAGGAGAAGGGGAAATGATAATGCCCAAAAACGAGCCTCAGCCATCATTAGACTCATTAATAAAATATTTGCGTGAGAAAGATGATAAAATAGAGAAACTCATCGAAGAAAAAACGCTTTTAAGAGCAAAGTGCGAGATTTACAGGAGCGACTCGACAAACAGGCACACAACATTAGACTCTCTCTCCCTACAAATGAAATAATACACACCGCAATAATAGAGATTAAAAATAAATTATCGATTTTATTATTCCGCACTGACAAAATCAAAAAGCAATAAAAAGTGAGTGTGATCACAGAATAATATCGCCTATGCTTTAACCGGCATAGGCGATATTAATTATTTTATTACTCAGTTTTTGCTTTTATCGGGCGAATAGTATAACCATATAAACGATAATTACTATTAGTTATCTTTACACTTGTTTCTTTTGCTTCTAATGCCCTCGTAAAATAATCAGAATGTAAAGTGCCGGTTGAATAATAGCCACAAGTCCCATCAAAACTTATTTTACTACCTTTTGCCCTAAGTCCCGAAGCCGGCAAGAAAATCGCATTACCATTAGGACCTGTTACGACATAACCATTCTTATCATTGAATATATACCAACGCCACTCACAATTATCTATCAATTCCTGCAATTGTACATCCGTCGGAATTTGCCATTCTGCGCCCCATTCTTTAGTAGCAACATCATATTCAGGATCTCCAATTATTCCATTTACTGGAGTTGAATATGAATCAGTTGCAGCATCATAAAATTTATATGTTTCACGCATATAATCATCTTTTGTTTCAACTTCTCCCCATGCATAATGGTTACCGTATTCCTGTGGTGCAGAAGCGCCTACATTCCAACCTGCCCAAATTGTTCCACTTGGCAAGCCAAGGTCAACCTCTTTTGCAATGGTAATATTGGGCTTAGTCGCAACAGGGCGCACAACAAAACCATAATAACGATAGTTACTATCACATACACATGTATCAGCGGTAAAGCGCATGATATCAGCCATCGTAGCATCGGCACTCAAGGTACTCGCCATGTAGTTTCCGGCTTCGTTTTCTTCATACACCTCAGCTCCATCTCGATATCCGGCAGCAGGGAGGAAAATATTCTTGCCATTGCGAGCTACTCGCCATCCTTGAACATCACCAATAGATGTCCATGTCCATTCACAACTATCGATAAGCTCGGCGATTTCAGCTTTTGTGGGCATGCGCCATTCGCCACCCCACTCCACTCGAGCAACATCAAGTTTAGTTTCTTTTATATCTCCAAGCACTGACATCTCTCCATCTTGAAGCATTCCATCATTGTTTACATCCTTAAAATGCATATAATTTCCAAACGTACAAGAATGTTTCCAAGTAGTATCAGCCCACGCAAAATAATGTCCCAAGCCATCTTCCGACGAAGCACCAACATTCCAATTTGCCCAATCGACCGACAAGCCAAGATCCACAAGAGAACCCACAGCACCTTTCTCAAATGGGACAACAGGCACCTCTTCAGCGGCATCAAATGTTACAATACTATCTAAGTCAGAATAAGAGTAAGTTACAAATTTACCATCTTTAGTGTAAACCATGATTCCTTGCGCACTCATCGAAAAGCAAGCTGCAAGAAAGAAACACACTGCTGTTATTTTTGCTAAAATATTGTTTTTCATTATTTAATAATTTTATATGTTATACTTTCAGTTGATAGGACATATATGCCATGAGGGAGGTGGGAGATATTAATTTGCAATGCGCCATCGACATCGGCTTGTTCTACAGCAAGAGACTGACCGTTGACATTAAACATGCGCACTTCGCTACCGGGACGACATCCGGTAAACATCACTACATCTCCAACAATTCGCATAGTGGGAACTTCATTTAGAATTTCTTCAATGCCACTTATTTCAATGTTATCCAATGTGAACTTCCAAACATCTTCAGCAGGATATTGAGTAGAAACCGATGTTGTAGAAACTGTAAGGAACGTTCCATCATAAGTAACTTTTGGTTTGGTTGAAAGAGCGTATGCACTTTGTGCACCGGAATCCATCCAAATCAACAACCGATAAGCTACTTCTGTGGCATTAATTGCAGTTGCCGACAAGAGTACCAGCACTGCTGCAAGAGTAAATTTTTTCATTATATTCATTAATAAATTCAATATTTTTCAACCTTCATTCAAATATTTATTTGAAATTTCGGCAAAGATACTGAATTTATTTGAATATTCCACACATTTATTTGATACATATTAGTATTTACTTCCAGGTTTTACTACCTCGCAGGTAGTAGTCGAGGATTATGTTTCGATGGGTGTCGGCGCGAGCATCAAGCAGGTCCACGTCGGGATGCGATGTGTAGGCTCGTCTCATGTGACGGAAATCATTGTGAGCTTTCAATATTGCATTGGCATTTTTAAAATCAAAAGTGAGCATAAATTTTGCCCACGCTATTGTATCATAGAGCCTTCTAATAAACAATTTACGACCACGCGTTGAATCTGGTAAGTTTTTGTGTAGCAGCAATAAATTGTTTCGGAAATTAAGATAGGTTTTGCGTGGATTTGAAGCAGGGAGACTGCCCCCTCCAAGATGATATGCCACACTTTGCGGAATGACTTTAATGTCATAACCGGCAAGCAAAATGCGCCAACAGAGATCAATCTCCTCCATGTGGGCAAAGAAATCTTTATCAAGACCTCCCACCGACATATATATTTCGGAACGCACCATTAATGCAGCTCCGGTTGCCCAAAATACCGAAATTACATCATCATATTGATGATTATCCTTTTCAACCGTAGCAAACAGTCGTCCACGACAATAGGGATAACCATTTTTGTCAATAAAACCGCCTGAAGCTCCTGCGTACTCAAACATTTCCGGTTCACGATAGGATAACAGTTTAGGTTGACATGCTCCCACCTCAGGATGTTGCTCCATATAATCATACAACGGAACAAGCCAGCCATCGGCCGTTGCCACATCGGAATTAAGCAGTACCGTATATTTATATTGTGTCTGTTCGATTGCTTGATTGTACCCCTGAGCAAAACCATAGTTCTCTGCAAATTTCAATAATTTTACCTGCGAAAATTCTTGTTCAAGCAACAAGACAGAGCCATCAGTACTTCCATTATCAGCAACTATCACATCAGCCAACGCACTATCAGTTGTGGCAATAACCTTGGGGAGAAACTCTCGAAGAAGAGTTTCCCCATTCCAATTTAATATGATTACCGCGATCGGCTTTTTACTATTTATTGGCATTTTGAGGTAAAGTTACTTTATTTTTCCAGCGTTTATGAGACCACAGCCAAATGTGTGGTGTATCAATGATTGTTTGCTCAAGCAATCTTGCATATGTCGCTGTTATTGACATTTCTGGTTCTTTTGAGGCATCCTTTGTTATCAAACGAGTGGAAACAAAAAAATGTCCTCGTCGAGGTTTCTTTATATCCAAATAGACAACGCCCATTTGCAATTTGCGAGCAATCATCTCTGTACCGGTTATTATTGCTGTGGGATGATTTAGAAACATCGTTACATATTGTTCATCTCCTTTGCTTGGTTTTTGATCGCTCATAAATCCGGTAACACTTGGCATATTATCTCGTCGCAATCTTAATAAATCTCTCAACACTGTGCGTTTTTGAAACGATAGCGAATTAAATCGACTACGAAGGCGAAGGAAATAATCGTCAAACCATTTATTTTTTAATGGACGATATACCTGACAAAACTCAAGATCTTTTCTTATCTCATGACGTGTCCACAGAGTTATTGACGGAATCCACTCCCAATTGCCACAATGAGATAGATAAACTACAACAGATTTCCCTTCAGCCACCATGTCATCAATCACATCAATTCCCTCAAAGGTTACTCGACGGCGCATCTGTTCATCACTGATGTGATTAAGTTTGACTGTCTCAACAAAATAATCGGCAAACTGTCGATAAAATTTACGAATAATTATTTTTCTTTCTTTTTCTGTCTTATCGGGGAATGATTCATTTATATTTTTGCTAACTACCTTATATCTATAACGAACGACGTAGCGTAACACCACAAAAAGAAAATCGGCAATACCATATAATATCCAAAACGGCAAGCATGCTATACCTGACAGAATCCACTTCAATGGCAAATATTTCATTTCTTTCATAGCTGTATCTCCCCTTTTATTTCTTCACCTATGCCAATCAATGATTTTAACGCCACAGGGACTACTTTATTTGACAATTCCGGTTTTGGCTCGACCTCAACTTTGAGATAATTATCTGTAAATCCACTCATCGGCTTACCACGACGAGGATGTTCCAACAGCACCGGGCGTTGTGTCCCTACAAAACGATTGCTAAACTCTTGTAATTTACGCTCAGAGATATCAAGCATAATACGAGTCCGACGATGTTTCTCTGCTTGATCTACAACATGCTCAATATTAAGTGCTTTTGTTCCGGGTCGTTCTGAATAAGTAAATATATGCAAACGTGAAATATCAAGAGATTCCACAAATTGGCGAGAGTTTTCAAATCGTTCTAACGTTTCCCCTCTTGCGCCCACAATCAAATCAACACCAATAAATGCATCAGAGATAGTCGCTCTAATCTTCTCTACTTTAGACCGAAACAGAGATGTATCATAATGGCGATGCATCAATTTCAGAACCTCATCATTTCCGCTCTGTAATGGAATATGGAAATGAGGCATAAAACGTTTAGAGGTTGCAACCCACTCTATAATCTCATCAGTTAACAAATTGGGTTCAATAGATGATATGCGATAACGCTCTATTCCATCTACTTCATCTAAAGCTCTAATCAAATCAAAGAAATTATCTTCACGACCTTTACCGAAATCGCCAATATTTACGCCTGTTATAACAATTTCTTTACCTCCCTCTTCGGCAACTTGACGAGCTTGCTCTACTAATTCGCCAATATACCCCGAACGACTGCGACCGCGAGCCATTGGGATAGTACAATAAGTGCAAAAATAATCACATCCGTCTTGTACTTTTAGGAAATAACGTGTGCGATCACCTCGTGAACACGAAGGCGAAAACACTCTAATATTTTTTGTAGGAGTTACAAGTGTACGAGGTTCATGTGTTTTTAGCCATTCATCAAGATAATTGGCCAATTCAAGTTTGCGATCTGTTCCTGCAACAATTACAACTCCTGGGATAGAAGCAACTTCTTCACTCTTTAATTGAGCATAACATCCTGTTACAATTATCGCTGCATCGGGATATTTTTTATGAAGCGAGCGTATTGATTGACGGCATTTTTTATCAGCCAGCTCGGTAACACTACATGTATTAATAACACATATATCAGGAATTTCTCCGGCTTGAGCACGCCGAATACCTTTATCGGCAAATAATTTTGCAACCGTTGATGTTTCGGCAAAATTAAGTTTACACCCAAGCGTGTGAAACAATGCAGTATAATTTTCAAATGTAGTGTTATCAATCATTTTAAACAATAAATTACAGCACAAAGTTAGTAAGTTTAATGCACAATACATCACTATTTGCGCATAATAAATGTTTAAAAAGTTGCATATTCGCCAATAATTGTGTTCCTTTGTAGTTAACGGAATATCTAAATTAGAGTTATTATGCTCAATGAGAATTTATTAACCATATACGCCAATAGTTTTAAAGACAATTGGGAACTTCCGGCTTTGACGGATTACATAACCGGCGATACCATGACCTACTGCGATTTTGCCCGCACAGTGGCTCGTTATCATCTTTTCTTTGAACAAGCCGGCATAAAGAAAGGCGATAAAATCGCATTAATGGGGAAAAACACAACTACATGGGTTACAATATTCATGTCAACCATAACCTATGGAGCTGTCATTGTTCCGGTTTTGCAAGAATTCAATCCTAAGGATGCCCAACATATCATAAATCACTCTGATGCAGATATACTCTTTGTCACCAACCATCTGTGGGAGACATTTGAGTTTGAGAAGATGCCAAAATTAAAGGCTGCTATATCCCTTGACAACTTAAGTGTTCATGCCGAAAGATATCCTGAAGAGAATTTCGTTGCTAATCTTCTGGAAAATCTTGACAACGCATTTAACAATGCTTATAAAAAAGGATTTAACGAACGAGATGTTAAATATCCTGCGTTACCACAAGATTCCCTTGCCGTAATCAATTACACATCAGGGACAACAGGTTTCTCTAAAGGTGTTATGCTTACTCTTAACAACTTATGTGGGAATGTCATCTACGGCATACAATCTCGTTTACACTATCCCGGTTCTAAATGCTTGTCATTCCTCCCATTGGCTCATGCCTATGGCTGTACTTTTGACATGCTTGCCCCTCTTGCAATAGGCACTCACATTACATTATTTGGCAAACTTCCATCTCCAAAACTGCTTCTTAAAGCATTAAACGATGTAAAACCTAATCTTGTAATCTGCGTTCCACTGATTTTAGAGAAAATATATCGCAAAGAAATCCTTCCAATGATTACCAAACAAGCAATGCGCTGGGCTTTGGCAATACCATTCCTTGATTCTGCAATATGTACTCGCATACGCAAAAAACTTGTAGAAGCATTTGGTGGCGAATTTGAAGAAATTATCGTTGGCGGAGCTCCTCTTAATCATGAAGTAGAAGAATTTCTTCATCGCATCAAGTTCCCATTCACGGTGGGATATGGCATGACTGAATGTGGTCCGCTAATCAGCCACACGCCTTGGCGTCAATTCCAATGTATGTCATCGGGACGCACACTCCAAGGCATCATGGAAACGCGCATTGATAGTCCCAATCCGGAGAATATACCTGGTGAAATATGCGTCAAAGGAGAAAACGTAATGAAAGGCTATTACAAAAATCCTGATGCGACAAATGCCGTTCTTGACGAAGATGGCTGGTTACATACAGGCGACATGGGTACACGTTCTGCCGATGGCACAATCTTCATCAAAGGGCGGTATAAAACAATGATTCTCACATCCAATGGTCAAAACATTTACCCTGAAGAGATTGAAGCGAAACTCAACAACATGTTATATGTAGCAGAAAGTCTAATCGTTGAGCGCAAGAATCACCTCGTTGCACTTGTCTATCCCGACTACGAAACAATGGACGAAGCCGGTATAACCACTGATAAACTGCCGGAAGAAATGGAAAGAGTGCGCATTGAACTGAACAAACTTGTGGCTCCTTACGAAAAAATTGACCGTATACAATTAATCCCTAATGAGTTTGAAAAAACGCCAAAACGTTCTATCAAACGATATCTATATCAATAACTACTGGTTTAAAATAATGAAAAAATATTTAGTTACAGGTGCCGCAGGTTTCATTGGCGCAAACTTTATTAAATATCTTTTAAAGAAATGGGGTGATAACGTTGAGATTGTCATCCTTGACGCTTTAACTTATGCAGGTAATCCATTAACCATCAAGGATGAAATGGGACTACCTAATGTAACATTTGTCAAAGGGGATATAGGTGACCGCGAACTCGTCACTGAATTAATCGCTAAACATGATCCCGATTATATAGTAAATTTCGCGGCAGAATCTCATGTCGATAGAAGTATCACAAATCCTCGTTTATTTCTTGAGACAAACATCCTCGGAACTCAAAACATGCTCGATTGTGCTCGCAATGCATGGTATTTGGGCAAAGGCGAAAATGGCTGTCACAAATACAAAGAGGGGAAGAAATACTTACAAATAAGTACCGACGAAGTTTATGGCTCTCTTCCCAAAGACTTTGACAGTGCACAACCATTAGAAGTTTCTGATGAAGTTGCCAAAGTAATCGAAGGTCGTACAGATTTAAAAACATTTGGCAAAGGATTTTTTACCGAAACGACACCATTGGCTCCTCGTTCACCATATTCTGCAGCTAAAACAGGCGCAGACCTCATCACTCTTGCCTACCACGAAACTTATGGCATGCCCATAAATATTACCCGTTGCAGTAATAACTATGGTCCATATCATTTCCCCGAAAAATTAATACCTCTAATCATCAAAAACATTCTTGAAGGCAAATCACTTCCGGTTTATGGAAAAGGTGAAAATGTTAGAGATTGGCTGTATGTAGAGGACCATGCTAAGGCAATTGACATGGTACTTCGCGAAGGCCGCATAGGAGAAACCTACAATGTTGGTGGATTCAATGAGGAACAAAACATAAATATCGTAAAAACTGTCATCGAAATTATTGCTCGCATCATGAGGGAAGAGCCGCAATATCAAAAGTTGCTTAAATGCAATCTTGAAGATATCAATGATAGTCTAATTACTTATGTTGCTGATCGTCCGGGACACGATATGCGATATGCCATCGACCCTACAAAAATTGCGGTGGAATTAGGGTGGTATCCCGAAACTCCATTTAGCTTAGGTATTGAGAAAACAATAAGATGGTATCTTGGAAACCAAGAATGGGTTGAAAGCGTGACATCTGGTGAGTATCAAAATTATTACAACGAAATGTACAACGATCGCAAATAAACGGCTATGAAAGGTATAGTTCTAGCAGGTGGAGCAGGAACTCGTCTCTACCCTATCACTAAAGGGATTTCAAAGCAACTTATTCCCATATATGACAAGCCAATGGTATATTACCCCATTTCTGTTTTAATGCTTGCCGGGATTAAGGAAATTTTGATTATATCTACACCAACAGATCTTCCAATGTTTAAGAGACTACTTGGCGATGGTAGCGATATAGGTGTACGTTTTGAATATGCCGAACAACCACGCCCTGAAGGATTGGCACAAGCATTCTTAATTGGGGAGGAATTCATTGGCGATGATAATGTATGTCTCGTGCTTGGCGACAACATCTTTTATGGTCAAGGCTTTACTGCAATGCTAAATGACGCTGTAAAGATTGCAGAGAATGGCGAAGCTACAGTATTTGCTTATCCTGTACAAGACCCTCAACGCTATGGAGTTGTAGCGTTTAATTCAGACGGAAAGGCTTATTCAATAGTAGAAAAGCCTCAAAAACCCGAATCAAACAATGCGGTTGTTGGTCTATATTTCTATCCAAACAATGTAGTGCAAGTTGCTAAAAATGTAAAACCTTCAGCACGTGGCGAACTTGAAATAACAACAGTCAATCAAGATTACTTAGAAAAAGGAATTCTTAACGTAAAACGTCTTGGTCGTGGATTTGCATGGTTAGACACCGGTACTACTGACTCACTCATGGAGGCTTCTAATTTTGTTGAAACCATTGAGAAGCGACAAGGGTTTAAAGTAGCGGCTCTTGAAGAGATTGCTTTCCGTCGCGGATTTATAAACGCAGAGCAATTAAGAAAGGTTGCAGAACCAATGAAAGCAAATAGTTACGGACAATACTTATTAAATCTTGCCGATAATGGCATTGAGTGACGCAAAAATAATAGAGTTACCTAAGATTTGTGATAGACGAGGAAATCTATCGTTTATCCAAAACCAAACACACGTGCCATTTGACATAGCACGTGTTTATTGGATATATGATGTTCCCGGAGGGCAATACAGAGATGGACACGCATTTCGCACTCAACAGGAGCTAATAGTTGCTCTTTCAGGAAGTTTTGACGTCGTCTTAAAAGATGGCAATGAAACGAAGCGTTTTCACATGTCTCGTTCCTATTACGGATTATATGTTCCGCCACTAACATGGCGCGAAATTGATAATTTCTCGACCAACTCTGTGGCAATTGTTTTGTCTTCTACGACATACGATGAAAATGACTATATACGTGATTATGAATCTTATAAATCCATCTTAAACAATGAGCTCTAATAATCACGAAATATCACTCCTAAAAGATTGTCATATCATTACACTTGATAGACATTCACATGAAAATGGGTCTTTGTCTGTAATAGAGAATACCGACGAGTTCCCATTCAACATACGACGCATTTTTTATCTTTACGATATACCTGGCGATTCAGAACGTGGGGGACATTCCCACCACGAAGCTCAAGAATTTATTATCGCTGCAAGTGGGTGCTTTGATGTAACATTAACCGACGGTCATTCCACTCAACGCTTTACCCTCAATCGCCCATATCAAGCACTTTATATCCCAGCTGGGATATGGCGAAGTCTTGACAACTTTTCTTCAGGGTCTGTTTGCCTTGTTCTCACATCTCATGAGTTTTCAGAACCTGACTATGTGCGTGATTACAACAAATTCCTAGAATTAACAGCAACAAAAATACCTCGAGACCAATAATGAAAAAATATACATTTCTTAATCTCGCAACTATCAATGAGCCTTATTTTGAAGAGATAAAACTAGCTACATCTCGCATCATTGAAAGTGGTAGATACATTGGAGGAGAAGAAGTTGCTAATTTTGAACAAAATCTTGCGACTATTTGCAATGCGCCTTATGCAATAGGCGTTAGCAATGGTTTAGACGCTCTTAGATTGATTATTCGCGGGTACATTGAACTAGGCATTTTTTCTAAAGGAGATGAGATTATAGTTCCTGCAAATACATATATTGCATCAGTTCTCGCAGTTACCGACAATGATTTAATACCAATATTTGTAGAACCCGATCCTCTCACTTACAACCTTGATAGCAGTCTCATTGAACAATCTATCACCCCTCGCACTAAAGCAATAATGCCGGTACATCTCTATGGTCGAGTTTGTTGGGATGAACAATTGGCAAATATTGCAAAGAAATATAGCTTAAAAGTTATTGAAGATAACGCACAAGCAATAGGAGCCATTGCCCCATGTGATGGACTACATGGATCTCGTTTAACAGGTGCATTAGGTGATGCAGGTGCATTCAGTTTCTACCCTACTAAAAACATTGGGGCTCTCGGCGATGCAGGAGCTGTGGTCACACATGACAAAGAACTTGCTGAGGCAGTAACAGCACTGCGTAATTATGGTAGCATTATGCAATATAATAACATATATGCAGGTCTAAATTGTCGTCTTGACCCAATGCAAGCAGCAATACTAAGCATTAAGCTACAACACATTACTGAAGAAAATAGCTATAGACAATCTATTGCTGACATTTACGATAAAAATATAACCAATCCTGAAGTTATTAAGCCACTAAATGACAATTCGGGGCAAACTGTTTGGCATCAATATGTTGTAAGGGTGAAAAATCGTGACAATTTCCGTCAATATCTTGCTAGTAATGGGGTGGAAACAGCAATCCATTATGCAACACCACCACATTTACAACCATGCTACACACATTATTCACATCTCAGTTTGCCAATTACCGAAAAGTTGAGTAATGAGGTCGTAAGTCTTCCTATCACTCGATGCACATCAAATTCTGAGGCTCTAGAAATTGCAAATATCATAAACCAATACAACGACAATGTCATTTAATAGTATTGAGTTTGCTATATTTCTCCCCATTGTATTTCTTATATACTGGTATGCGTTAAAGAAATACACTCGGCTACAAAACATCTTTTTGTTGGGTGTGAGCTATCTATTTTATGGGTGGTGGGATTGGCGATTCTTATCGCTTATAATTCTCACCTCGGCAACCACCTTTTGCACTGCATTAGCTACTCAAAAAGGCAATAAGAAACTATGGACAAGTTTGAATATCATTATAAATATAGGGATACTCTTATATTTTAAGCATTTCAATTTCTTTAGCGAAAACTTCAAAGAGATACTCTCGTTCTTCGGCATTACAGCCGATTGGGTAACATTAGACATATTACTACCCGTTGGGATATCTTTCTATACATTTCAAGCAATTGGATACTCTATTGATGTTTATAGAGACAAAATTAAACCCACAAAAGATTACATTGCATTTAGTACTTTTATCGCCTTCTTCCCCCAATTAGTAGCCGGACCTATCGAAAGTGCTCGTAATCTCCTGCCACAAATATCTAATGCCCGACAATGGAATTACGATGAAGCTGTTCTTGGCTTAAGACAAATACTTTGGGGATTGGTAAAAAAACTTGCGATGGCCGATTCTTGTGCCATAATTGTTGACAATATATTTTCAACTCCTGAGTATTATGCATCCGGATTTGGAGCATCGACTTTAATTTTAGGGGGTATTTTGTTCTCGTTTCAGATATATGGCGATTTCTCAGGATATAGCGATATCGCAATTGGTTCAGCAAGATTATTCGGCATACGCTTAATGACCAACTTTAATTATCCCTATTTTTCACGAAACGTCAAAGAATTTTGGCAAAGATGGCACATTTCTTTAATGAAATGGTTTCATGAATACATCTATATTACACTTGGGGGCAATCGAAAAAGCAAATATCGCACACTGCTAAACATCAGCATCATATTCCTGCTTTCAGGGCTGTGGCATGGTGCATCTTGGACATTTGTCGCGTGGGGATTATGGGGAGCTATAACAATGTGTTTTTATTTGATTTACAGTAGATATAAATCAAATAAAAACAATATTGCCACATTAAAAAACATCCCCTCAACTTTAATTGTATTTGCAGTAACAACCTTTGGTTTTATCATATTCCGTAGCCCTTCAATTAATTTTGCCTATCATTATTTTGAATTAATATTTACATGTGGCAATCTATTTACTATCCCCACCGGATTAACCCCTTTATGGATTATTCTCCTTGTATTAATTGTTGAATGGTTTTCTCAAAAACAATCATTTGCTTTAGAAAGATTGCCATCTAACGTAATTATTAGATTTGCGGTATACTGGATACTATTAGGTGTCATATTATGGACATGTGAAACTCAATCAGACAGCTTTATATATTTCAGATTTTAAGATATGAGCAATAAATCAATTAATAAATTCATCCTTCGCACAATTTTAGCAGCAATACCGCTGATTATAATTGTAGCCATATATCTCATTCTTGACCCATTTAAAGTAGTACGATATTATTATCCTTATTTTGAGCCGGAAACATGGGAAACATGGCTTGGATGGAATAAAAATTGGGTGAGCGTAACAGCATATGAACAAGGACGAGAAGAAAATAAATATGACTCTTTTATTTTTGGCTCATCAATATCTATTGCGTACAAAACCGATGAATGGGGAAAATACTTACCCACAAATGCCAGCCCATTCCACTTCGATGGGACAGAAGAGGACATCAAAGGGATTCTTGACAAGATGCAATATATCGACAAGCTAAATGACACAATCAGACACGCACTAATAGTCCTCGAGCCAAACACATTTCGCAATCGTCCTACAAAAAATTTTTTAAGATATACTCCACCTCAAATAGGTGGGTGGGAAACATATCTTGATTTCCATTGTACATATTTTAGACAATTTATAAATAGTGATTTTCTTAAAAGTTATATTCCTTTTAAAATTACAGGGGAATCCATTATTTATGGAGAAAAAGATATATTCCCTAAACAACAACTTTTATATAATAAAGCGACAAATGAAGAGGGACTAGAATTAATGGAAGGAAAAATTGACAATAATCCAGACAGCGTATATCAAGCAAATGAAATGGACAGATTCCCTATTCATAAATTACATTATTGTAAACCTCTAATTAATGATACCCTACAATCTTATCTAACTAAAATATCAGAACTGTTAAAGAGACACAACAGTGATTATTATATCATTTTTGGGCCTAATCGCAAACGCGAATTACTACACCCCGATGACCAAAAAATATTATCAGAGATTTTCATCCCTGAACGAATATATCGATATACCGCAATTGACACAATAAAGGATGACAAGCCCTATTTCTACGATAATAACCATTATCGTACATTTGTGTGCAGTGCCATCCTTGATAGTATATACAATAATCATTCTGTCAAAGCCGCAATTGCGGCAGAATAATCCGGCTCATTTGTTATCTCCTCTACCAACTGAGTATATTTAACTATACCATTTTCATCTATAATAACAATTGAACGTGCAAACAACCCGGCAAGTGGGCCATCGATCAATTGCATCCCATATTTTTGCGAAAACATTGGAGAGCGAAAAGCTGATGCCGTAAAAACATTATCAATACCCTCTGTTGCACAAAATCGAGACGCCGCAAAAGGTAAATCCATCGAAACACATAAAACCACAGTATTTTTCAGCTTTGATGCTTCGACATTAAAACGCCTGACTGACATCGCACAAACACCGGTATCAAAACTTGGGAAGATATTAAGTAATACACGTTTTCCTAATAATTCAATTGATTTAATCTCATTCAAATCTTTTCCAACAAGGCTAAAACCGGGTGCTCTCACCCCTATTTGCGGTAATTCGCCATAAATGTGGCATGGAACGCCTTTAAAATAAACTGTAATCATAGCTTAATACATCAATATTATTTATTTTCAACACATTATACAGTCTTATTGTTTTCTTTTTTGTAAAATCTTTTTGCACAATCATGAAATATTAATTAAATTTGTAAATTATTTATACTACTGGATATAAATAACTTATTAATAACCAATATTTAAATTTATGAAAAAATTATTTATCTCTGCTTTAGTGGCAATGGGCGTTATCGCTGTTAATGCTCAAAACACACTCGCTCCAAGCAAACTTACTGACAACATCTCAGTAACAATCAAAGGTGGTGCAACAACTCCACTTCAATTCACTGATGACTTTGTTAAAGACACTCGTGCAGTTATCGGTGCAGAAGTACGTAAACAAATCACTCCAATCTTCGGTCTCGGTGTTGAAGGAAACTGGAGCATCAACACTGATGGTACTAACACTTACATTTTTGACCACTCTTATGTTGGAGTATTTGGAACTGCTAACGTATCTAACCTAATCTTCGGATACAAGGGAACTCCTCGCAACTTTGAAGTTGAAACTGTTCTTGGCGCAGGCTGGCTTCATGCTTACGTTACCGAATGGAAAACCCTTAACGGGAAATACAATGGTTGGGATAAAAACGCATTTGGTGTAAAAGTTGGTCTTAACTTTAACTACAACTTTGGCAAAGCAAAACAATGGACTGCAAGTTTGAAACCAGCTATCGTATGGGATATGGACCATGTATATGGCAAAACAGAATATGCTGGCATGAACAAAAACTATGCAGGATTTGAAGTTCAAGCAGGAATCACTTACCACTTCAAAAACAGCAACGGAACACACCACTTTGCATTGGCTAAACTTTACGATCAAGCAGAAGTTGATGGTCTAAACGGTCAAATCAACGACCTTCGTGCTCAACTTGCCGCACAAAAAGCTGCTACTGACGAATGTAACACTAATGCTGCTGTATTGCAAGCTAAAGTAGCTCAACTTGAAGCTGACCTTGCTGCTTGCATGGCTCGTCAACCAGAAGTTGTTAAAGATAATACACTTAATACAGTGCGTTACGTATTCTTCAAACAAGGACGTTCTACTATCTCAGCCGACCAACTTCCTAACGTTGAGCAAATCGCTACTTACCTTAAAAATCACCCAACTGCAACTGTAGTTATCAAGGGTTATGCATCTCCAGAAGGTAGCGTTGAAGTTAACGCTAAGATTGCTGCTGCTCGTGCAGAATCAGTTAAAACTTCTCTCGTTAAGAAATACAAAATCGCTGCTTCTCGCATCTCAGCCGAAGGTCAAGGCGTTGGCGAAATGTTCTCAGAAGCAGACTGGAATCGCGTAAGCATCTGTACAATCAACGACAACGAAAAGAAATAATCAATTCTTTTTAATAACAATTTTCGAGGATATGCCCATTGGTATATCCTCGTTTTTTATTTCTCTACTTGAACATTATCAGTTACATTTTGTTTCATTTATAAAACGTTGTTAACTTACATAATCAAAATAATTCAAGTTTAACATTAACACATTGAAAAATGAAAACTTTTATCTTATCGGCAACATTAATCTCTATCGGATTAGTAGCCAATGCGCAAGACGCAATCATGCAAAGCAAATTTTCTGACAACATGTCTCTCACTCTTAAAGGCGGTGCAGCAACACCATTAAACAGTAGTGCTTTTTGGGGCAATATGAGAGGAGTATTTGGTCTTGAAGTGCGCAAACAAATCACTCCGGTGTTTGGCATGGGTATAGAAGGTCAACTTTCAGTCAACACAGGTAGCTGGTATGGGCTCAAAAACAAAAACATGTTTGAACATCAACTTGTGGGAACCTACGGAGCGATTAATCTTATGAATATGATTTGTGGTTACAATGGCACCCCACGTGCATTCGAGGTTGAAGCAATCGCCGGAGTTGGATGGCTACACTATTATGCACCAAAGTATGATTCCAATTCATGGTATACTCGAACAGGGCTTAATTTCAACTATAATTTTGGTAGTGACCGTCAATGGACTGTATCTCTTATGCCTTCAGTGGTATGGAATATGGGAGGTGATACAAAATACACAACTCCTCTCGGTCATTCAGCCCAATATAGCAGTAATCAAGCTGCATTGCAAATCATGGCAGGCGTTACCTATCATTTTAGCAACAGTAACGGCACTCACAGCTTTGCATTAGTTCGCCCGTATGACTATGACGAAGTGAATAATCTTAACGCACAAGTAAATGGGTTAAGAGAAGAACTTGAAGCATCATTGGTTCTAAACGTAGCAATGGAAACAGAAATGGCTGAGCTTGCACAAAAACTTGAGACTTGCATGAACAAAAAACCTGAAGTCATCATGGATAACACCCTCAATACTGTACGATATGTATTCTTCAAACAAGGTAGTTCAGTTATCACTAATGACCAAAGACCTAATGTCGAACAAATTGCCACCTATCTCAAAAAACACACAGCAGCAACAGTTGTCGTAAAGGGATATGCTTCTCCTGAAGGGAATTTGGAATTTAACAACAAACTCGCAGCTTCACGCGCAGAGGCAGTTAAAACTATGCTTGTAAATAAATATGGTATCAAATCTGATCGCATCAAAGCTGAAGGGCAAGGGATTGGCGACATGTTTACAGAGCCTACATGGAATCGCGTAAGCATCTGCACCATCAACGAAGACGTTAAATAACCTCCACTTATATAGGTGTCTATATATTATGAGAGCGCCCCTATCGACAATTGTTGATAGGGGCGCATTTTTTCAGATATTAATTTGCTAATCGACATATATCATTTTGCGAGTCATTCCTCCATCGATAACAATATTCTCACCATTAATGAAATCATTATCGGGATGAGCAAGGAACAAGCACATTCGAGCAATATCTTCAGGCTTGCCCACTCGTTGAGAAGGATGCTGACGATGATCAGCCTCAGTCAACGTATCATAATTATAATTTTCTATCCAACCCGGAGATATAGCATTAACAGTTATGTGCAATGATGCCAATGATGCCATCAATGAATGTGTTAAAGCATCAACACCGCCTTTTGACGCAGCATAACCTTCCGTTCCAGGCTCACTCATGCGATATCGTGTAGAACATATATTTATTATACGTCCATATGTCGGTTTTTCGGCAAGTGATTGGCGATGTATTGCAAGGCGTCGAGATGTCACAAATACCAGGCGAAGATTAGTAGCGAGGACTTTATCAAAATCGTCAATAGAAGTTTCAGTCAATGGTGCAAAATTACCTACCCCTACATTATTAACAATTACATCAATATCACCCCAAGCCTTTATTATTCGCTCAACACATGCATCAAGAGCATTAGCATCAGTAACATCAACAGGATAAAACTGCGCGCCAGTCACTTGTGCCGTAGCTGCGCCCGCTTTACTATCTGTGTCACAGAAAGCTACTCGGCAATCTGCATTACGAAAGGACTCAACAATGGCACGACCTATACCCTTTGCACCACCCGTTACAAATACTCGACGAGAAGGAAACTTAATATTTATCGTACCGGGCTTTGCCCCACTTGGAGTGCGTTTTACGGTCCGTTGTTGAGACTTTCCGCTACGATATTCTTCCATCTTTCGCTCCAAATAATTGTCAGCCATATTTTTAATCAACCTTAGTCAGTAAATAGAGCTATCGTATCAGATAGCATATTATTGTCAGAAAGTATTTTTTCCACAAACTCACGAAAAGCACCATATCCACCACTCACAGAGGTCACATAGTCAACTTCTTTTTTAATGTAGTCAGGTGTATTTGCAGGAGAAGCGCTAAATCCGACCAATCTTAACAATGGCAAATCGTTTATATCATCACCGATGAACGCGACGTCATTTAATGAGATACCCAACTCTTTACACAACTGAGATGCTTGAGCCACCTTATCTTTTACTCCTAAATAGCATAACTCGATATTTAATTTATCGGCGCGTTTTTGCACAATAGAAGTATTCTCTCCGGTCATAATAGCAATCGGAATACCTATCTTCCTAAGAAATGCAACACCCCACCCATCTTTGACCGAAAAACGTTTCATTATATCACCATCGGCAGTATAATACATTCCGCCATCGGTCCACACGCCATCAATATCAGTAATAACAAGTTTTGGCAACATATAAACTATTAATTTATGGCATCCTGATAAATTATTTCATTGGCTGGAATTTCTTTAACAACAGTATGACCAATAACCTTCTCTTTATCAATCCATTTAAACCCATCACCCGGGCTTAATAAATGTATATCTTCTTCTGTTATCACCTCTCCGGGTTTTAATGCACGTTTTGTGGCAATAGAACGTTCCAACTTGACTTTTGCAGACGAAACTGCCGGATCAATATAAATATCCTCTGTTCCCAACCAACGTTCTGCAATACGAATATCTCTAATCATTCGATTTACACCATCGGGTCCCAATGATCCTTGTTGGTCTGTTCCTTTCATATTTCGATCTATTGTAATGTGCTTTTCGATAATTTCAGCACCCATACCGACAGCAACAACCGGAGCAGATATACCTATTGTGTGATCAGAAAATCCTATACAATATTGACCGTAATGCTTTTTCAAATATGTAATTGATTTCAAGTTAAGATTGTCAGGAGCTGTGGGATACTGAGATACACAATGCAATATAGAAATGTTATTATGATAACGAGTTATCACATCTAATGCATCATCCAATTCTTTACGACCAGCCATTCCAGTAGACAAAATAATGGGGATTTTTGTCTCTGCCATAGTTGCCAATAATGGTAAGTTTGTCAAGTCACGACTTGCTACTTTTAGTTTATCAGGTGTAAACAATTTCAATAACGACATACAGCCAATTGAGCATAATGTCTCAACAAAATCCAATCCCTTTGATTTGGCATGTTTATATACTTCAAAGTGAGCATCGTCATCAAGTTCAAGAACAGCACGGTGTTCGCCATAAGTTCGTCCAAAAGAATGAGGCGAGTCATATATGCGATTCATTTGTGAATCAGTCAATTCTTCAGATAAATCTCGCTTTGTCATCTTGACAGCATCCATTGGACGTAAATCCAAGTTAAAAGCCTCATCACGCACCGGACGAGCGACTAAATCCACTATCAATTTTGCAATGTCAACTGAGCCGTTATGATTTTGGCCAATCTCACCTATAATATATGTACTTTTCATGATTTTATATTATTTCTCGTTTTTACTGATATTTTCTCTCATTAGCTCTTTACAGGAAGGAAACTCATCCACAAGTTGCAATAATGTTTGTACAGATTTTTCTTTCTTTTTATCATATAAAGCATATAACTGTTGCAATAATTTAAAATCGTCTGACGTATCCATTGTAAATCTTAAATCATGACGACTTTCCAACTCCTTTGGCAAGGATAACAAATTTACGTCAAATAAATGTAAATTTGAGTATAAAAATATTGTAACATGTTCAATATATAATTTCTCTTGTGTCAATGATGCAACTTTTTGTAATGCTTTGGTTGTTGTTAGTTCAGCAAACAATCCTAAATGAGATTTGATTGTTGGACATCCATTAGCAAACCCATATGCAACATAATCGCCACCCATCTTGTTGTGCGCATCAAATAATATGTTGAAACTATCAGTCAACAAAAAGGGATTATCAGAACACACTCTTATAAATCTATCCAAATCAAATGCTTCAGCCGCCTTTATAAACCTATCTAAAACATTATCTTCGTCTCCTCTAAAACAAAATATGCCGGCATCTTTAGCGACTTGTTCAAGGACATCATCACTATTTTTATTTGTTGTTGCAAGAATTATTGTCTTATCAGGACAACTTTTCTTGATATTACTAATAATTATATCAATGATACTATGTTCGCCCCAAAAAGGCAATAATATTTTATTGCGCAATCGAGATGAACCGGTTCGAGCTTGTATTATAATACCATCTTTCATATTTTTTCCCGTTTAAAAGCATCAATATAACTACCGGGGGTAATATTGATTATCTCTTTTTTCATTTTTTGCGCAAAATTTTCCAGCACAAAATATGATTTAAATGCAACATGCATATGCCATAATATTGTGTGCAATCGGGCTCTATTTAAATTTTCTTGTGTTACAGTAGCAGCCTTTGATTTATCTTTATCATAAAAATGTTTTTGATGCATCAATACTACATTTTCATCAGTAACTGTAATTTCGGATAACCACGAATGATCGGCCCCTGCCAAATATATTTTTTTAAATGGTAATCTCACTCCTATTGCAATAGACGGGATTAAAACGTTATGAGGGCGTGGCACTCCCAAGCCCTTTTTAAAAGCCCAATTACATAACCATTGAAAACCTTCTATTGGTGTTGTATTATATATAACTATATTTATTTTCTCGTTTCTTGACAACATTGGTTTCCACTCTTTATTTTTCAATGCTCGCATTGGCATAAACAATGTCATTTCCCATGTGGTCTTTCTCGCCAATTCACCAAATAATTGCTCTCTTTTCTCAGGGACAATCCAAAATAATGGATCGGCAATAAGATATATCTCCGGTCGTAAGATTTCAAATAATGGAGAGGTTACACAAAAATTAACAGCCAATAATGTTTTCCCTGTAATGAAATCGGATTTTTCGGTCAACGTAGTGTTCAATGATGGTCCATTTGCCAAAATCAATAGTTCCTCATTATTTGAAAAAGATTTTGGTAAACGAGTACAAAACTTCGACTGCAGCATAATTTTCACTATGCTCAGAAACGTTTGCCATAGGCACTCAATCCATTTTAATCCTTTTTCCATAATAGTCCTAATCGCATTTTACCACTTGTCAAAATAATATAGTATTACTTGACCATCGTTGTTTATATACTTAAGCTCCATCTTTGAGCTATTTTGCTTTAGGATTTCCAATTCAGTAACTCCTTTTGGAATGTGAGTTTCAGGTAACGGAGAATATTTTGAAGAGCCCTCAGGATTACTATCGTCATGATGGATATAGCTTATTCTCAAAATATTACCATCTTCTTCCCATGTGCCCCACCCTTCGGTTTTAGTGTGAGTCGCATCATCAACCCTCACCATACACATAACTCCTGCTTGAAATTTCCATAATACATTCTTTTGATAATCAACATCATCAGCACCATTTATTGTCATGCGGTCAAGTTTCCATGTCCCAAAATAATGTCCTATATCACCATTGTTATGTGTACACCCCACAAAAACAACAGATAGAATTAATATCAAAATTATATTGTATATCTTTTTCATTTCTTCCCTAAATTAAAGATACCATTATACGATACCGACAACAATGCGCCAAATGTATCTCCATACATAGAACCCTTATCAAACGCAACCTGTGCTTTAATGTTCAATCCATGAACAGAAGGGACTCGATATAAAGCCTCAACCATCATCGATGTATCGTCAACCGGGGTTTCACGTGGCAATAGACCTGTTCCCCAACCTTTGCGATAGCTCCCCATAATGCGATAATCCACCCATTTAGAGATAGTTCCCATTAATCCTACATGAAATCCTCTCACTCGGTTATCTATATATGCAAGATAACCATCTCGATTATACAAAGGAGAGGTCAAGAATGGTGAACCTATTGACATCCCATAATGAGCATATCCATTATAATTCATGTTATTATAATAGTTATCACCGCCATCAGTGTGATTTTCCTCTGTTATAGTAGTTCCCGGATTATCTTCAGGATCCCAATGCAATGGTCCTGATTGATTTGTAAAATCAAGGTATTCAAGAACGACTCCGTTCACTAAACCTCTGTGTGAACTTCGATATTCAATACCCCAAAGTCCATCGAAACCGTTGAGCTTACCTATTCCGGAGCCATCTTCCCATGGCCATTGGAAATAAGCTTTCAACTCATCATCATTTTTCAATCGATAACAAGCCATTAAATCCCAACTACCAAGATGATTACCTAACACAAACCCCTCTTCACCGGTTTTAGGGATAAACATATTGAAGAAATGACGAATTTGCAATTTGCGATCATCGGTTTTTCTCACTTCACCATTATTATAGAACGTGGTTTTACCTGAGAATTGACCGGCAGCTTGAGCACCAAATGTTACTGAAAAACGTTCATTGGGATTTGTTCTAAAATAAGCTCGTTTATAGGTATACCATGCACCGGTCGAAATATAATGGTTGTAATAGTTATAATGATTTTCAAGCCATTTAGTATCGGTAGTGCGACCATAAGAAATTTCACCTTGTATCTGCAACCAACCATTTGTAAATGGAATATCTACAAAGTCAATAAATCCGGCTCTCAATTCCGGGATGGGGCGAGCATTACCACTTTCTATCAAGTCACCACTTGTCAACTGATTGTTGAGCATTGCCGATTGATGTTGTTTCAATCCGAGAGTCACAAAAACGCTACGATATTTTATCTCCCCATACAATTGCTGGATCCATGCTCTCGCAGGAGCTTCTTCATGAGTATAGAAACTTTCTGTCGCCTTATCATATCTCTGATAAGTAGCATTGGCTGTATATCCTCCAAGTAAATCTAATCCAAAACCATAGCTAAACCTTTTAGCCGTATCCATAGGTAACCATGCACTTAGTCTAAATAACGCATCACTCTTTTGAGTAATTATGCCATGCTGGTTTGATGCAATATAATATGGGGCAAAATCCCCACTCCCAACATTAGCACAAAAAGAGGAACTATAATTTATTGAATATTGGGCACTTATCGATAATGCTGTAAATAATAACATTATTGATATGTGTGCTTTTATAAATCGGGCTATACTCATATTTGCATTAATTTACTGAATTAATAGCATCTTCGACCTGATATGACCCTATGTGACGAGCTTTCTTCTCATCGAATATTTCATCCACGGCAAAAAATATTCCGCTTTCTTCAACATCGCCAAACTCATCATTTATAGCCGTTCCAAACATTTTCATTGTTGGAGACAAACTCATATATGCGTTAACCAATGGAGGTATATTATATCCATTTTCACGCACTGCCATATTCAAGATTTTATAATCCTCCTTAAAACAAGTCCCAATAAAAAGTTTTTCCATCTCTGCCTTGTCGATATTTGTGTTCAACGGAGAGATAGGAGTTACCAAATTTTCTTTATCAGGAAAATGTTTGGATAGGAAATACAATATCATATTACGACACTCAATCGAGTAACTTGG
Source organism: Muribaculaceae bacterium (assembly GCA_017436845.1). Taxonomy (GTDB): domain Bacteria; phylum Bacteroidota; class Bacteroidia; order Bacteroidales; family Muribaculaceae; genus RGIG4079. The sequence goes on along the minus strand of JAFSCJ010000003.1, from coordinate 74,527 downwards.
ATACATTGTTACTTTCCCGAATAGATATTTAATTTCAGGATATACAACAGTTAATGCGCCAAGTCCGTCCCATAGATTATCCAATGCATATAGAGCTTTAGCCCCGGCTTTTGATGACTGATATTCTAAACGCACAAACGAACGGCCTAATTCAAGTGTGTAGGGTAAATAGTCTTCAATAAACTTCTCTGAAAATTTAAACATGTGAGATGTCGCAATCTGAGGTAGCCCCTTTTCATTTAACTTAATATCTTTCCCGGTAATAAAACGATATCCACCCAGTATCAAATGTGCATCAGGATCCCACACAATTAATTGTTTGCATGGGCACTCCATTACATCAAATTCATCTATATCACATGCCTTTCCTGTTCCACCTCCGGCTGTACGAAAAGCAATTTCACGCAATCTTCCTATTTCACGCATAATATTGGGTGAATTAAAAGCATCAACCACATAAATGTGGTTATTCCCTTTATTCGTTACGCGTAAGAATTTATCAGGAGTCAGCTCTGCTTCTATTAGTGGTTGAGGTATCGGGTCTATGATTTTTTCTTCCATAATTCTATATTCGAACTTTCGAAAATCTACTATTGATTTTTCAAGTTATACACTATGTCTTTTATTTCTGCTGCTTGCCTTAAAGCATTTTTACCTCTCATCAAATTTTCCCATGAAATAGAGTTACCTATTTTAATAGAAAATTTAGCATTTTCACTACGAAATATCTCCCGAGGCAAATATATCATTTCAATATTAAACTTTAAACCCAAGCGCACGCGTAATTTTGCAAATTTATAAAAAAACGACGAATTCTCAGCATCAAAATACATAGGAATTATATCCCGATGATATTCGATGCTTTTATTTACAAACATTTTGCGCCATTTGAGGTCTCTAACCGTTCCATCAGGCTGTCGTCTCGAGCACAAACCGGCTGGAAAAATAATTATCGGATCATTTCCTGCCATAGCTTCATCAATAGCATTTGATGAATTACGACTTTGTTTTCCATGCTTGTTTATAGGTAAAAACACACCAGACAGAGGTTTTATCGCCATTAACAAATCATTTACAACAAATTTCACATTTCCTCCATAAAGCTTTGTTATATAATCAATCATTGTCATCCCATCAAGAGCCCCCAATGGATGATTTGACACGATAATGACTCTACGATTTTCTATAGATGGAAGTTTTTCCTCTCCTGCAACATCATATGAGATATTTAGGCTTTCCAAAACCCCCGCACAAAACTCTGCCCCAGTCTTATCACCATTCTTTGCCATTAAGTCATTAAGCTGTTCTTGACAGATGGTACGTTCAATCCATCGGATTATAAAACGAGGTATATATCGGTAATATCGTGGGATGCGCTGGCTCAACACCTCATCGACATCAATTTTCATTACAGCAAAATCTTTCATAACTACAAATTTATGAATTTTAGAGCTAATCCACATCTATTTAAACTAATTTGTGTAAATTTGCACTCAAGAAAAACAACAAGACATGGGTATACTACGAACAATATATTACAAATTATCTCCTCGCGGAAGACGCATTGCGCGTCGCATTTATTATTTTCCTGTCGATTTATGCGATTATATTTTCTCCCAAAGGAACAGCATGATTCCCCCAAAAGGAAAAATATTTATAGGCTCAGGCGATTTTGAACAGCAAGGGCTACACATTTGCGATTTGCTATTAAAACACGCCGGACTAAATGAGAACTCACACATTTTAGATATCAGATGTGGAATTGGGCGTGTTGCTGTTCCTCTTACCGGTATATTAAGCAAAAATGGTAGTTACGATGGTTTTGACATTGTCAAAGAGGGCATTAATTGGTGCAATAAAAAGATTGCGCCAAAATTCAGCAATTTTCATTTCAAACATGTAGAACTGAAAAACGATTTATATAACCTCAACACAGAGGATAAAGCTAAGAATTTCCAATTTCCATACCCCGACAACTCATTTGATTGCATCATTCTAACAAGCGTATTCACTCACATGATGCCTGAAGATGTTGAAAATTATTTATCACAAATCCATCGTGTAATGAAACCCGGAGGTAAATGTTTAGTAACATTCTTCATCCTAAATGAAACTATTACACAATTAATGGTTTCAGGGAAAACTCATTTCAAATTTCATTCATTTGGAAACTATAGCCTTCTTGACAAAAATGTCAAAGAAGCAAACGTTGCATTTCAAGAAAACTATCTACTAAAGATATTTGAAAAATACCAGTTAAAAGCTTCACTCATTAATTACGGGAAATGGTCAGGCAATGAAAATGGGCTTGACTTCCAAGATGTAATAATCTTAGAAAAATAATTATTCGTAAAACTCTCCGCATGTCAAACACACAATCCCGAATATTTATATACGCTCAGATATGCTATGTGTTAGTTATTTGTGGCGCATTACAATTATTTCCGGGAGCAGAAGTTTTTAGCACTATACTTGCCTTAACAGGAGCTTGGCTCATAATAGTATTTACCTACAAAAAATGTAATCACAGAAATATAGCCGGATGGTGGACATTACTTATCACCACAACAGTGTTATCAACAGGGATAATCGCAAATGTTCACTATTTTACCACTATTTCAGGAGGGACAACAGCCTTACCTGTATTAAACAATCCCGATGCTCATAGATATTACTGCGATGCATTGGCATCAGCTAATTTGCCCGGAGGTGTATTAGCCCCGCCAAGCCAACGTGGCTATGGATTTATAATCTCTTGTATCTGGCAACTGACAGGAGTTACAATTGTTGCTCCTTTAATTCTAAACATGATATTAATCTTGTTCTGCATCATAATTAGTGGTATAATTTCTAAACGTATAATTAGCTCCAACCGAAATCATTCTCCATCATGGATTGCAACTTGCGCAATGATTATGACAGCATCGATATGTTATTACATCACAGCCGGGACCATATTACTAAAAGAGGCCTCTTTGTGTTTTGGTATTGCATTGTGTGCTTTAGCATTAAGCTCGATATTAAAAAAAGACTATTCACACATTTCCAGAAGCGATTTTTTCTATTTCATTTTAGGAATTATCATTCTCGCAACGATTAGATACACTTTTATTCTATTTATTATCGTCGCAATTATTTTAGCCACAAATAAAAACACTTTTAGAAAAAGAACCGTCGCCCAATTAATCATGTTCTCAATTTGCATTTGCGCACTATTGATTACATCAAATTATTTATCCTCAATCAATCACAATACATTATACAAAACGGCTGAAATAATCGATGGTAATGAAAGCACCTACTTTTTCTTTTCCAGTAAGTACCACTATGCTTATGACCAAGTATTTGGAAATTACTTTTCATATCCCACATGGAAACGAATACTCTGTTTGCCAATAAGTGCAATAACTCAATTCCTAATACCGTTCCCTTGGAACTTTGGACGTGACATAATATACGGATACACACTTGATTATGCCCATATTGCCTATCCATGGTATTTAATAGGAGGCTTGATTTTATATTTCCTTTTTGGAGCATGGAAAAATGCACCATCAGAGCTTAAAGGTATTACACTGACAGGTATCATCCTATGGCTCATTCCCGCATATCTTTTTGCCGGAACAGTATCAAGATATGCTCTCCCATTAATTCCACTATTAATACCTGCTGCAGTATGCGTGCTGGATAATTATACCCACAAAAAATCATTACACATCTGGGGATACACTTATTGTAGCCTCCTGATAATCACATTAATAGTCTGTTACTACTTACAACAATCAGAGATACAATGAAAATCACAATTATTACAGCGACAAAAAACAATGGAGAAACGCTTAACGAAACCATTTACAGCGTTATCAATCAAACACACACAGATATCGATTATATCATTATTGACGGAAACAGCTCCGACAATTCATTAGACATTATAAAGCAATGGCAAACTAAATATCCAGACAAAATAAGATATATCAGCGAACCTGACAATGGTGTATATAATGCAATTAATAAAGGGATTAACCTTGCTGAGGGTGAAATTATCGGACTTCTTCATGGCAACGATTATTTCTCTTCATCAAATATTTTATCTCAAGTTGCCGAAAAATTTAAACCCTCACAAATCGACATGATATATGGCAACGTTAATTTTGTCAACAAAAAAGGCGAATGTATCAGATATTATTCCCCAAAAGATTTCACTCCTGAAATGCTAAACATAGGAATAGCACCACCACATCCATCGCTATATTTAAGAAAACACATCTACGATAAATATGGCAAATACAAAGAAGATTATATCGTTGGTGCTGACTTCGAACTATTCGTCAGACTAATGCTTATTCATAATATCAAAGGAGAATATCTTCCACTAAACATGGTTACTATGCGATCCGGAGGGCTATCAACACAATTTAGAAACCGCATATACACCAATAGCAAAGAAAAGTACAAAGCGCTAAAAGAGAATGGGATAAAAATTCCATTAATAAAACTTTTGACACGATATTTTTACTACTTTAAATAAAAAAAAGCCACTTCTCACGAAGTGGCTTTTTTTTCTTAAAATTGTACCAAATTACAAACCTAACATAAAACACAATGTGCTATAAAACACTAAATTTAACATTAAATACTAACCCTAAAAACTAATTTATTCTATCTACCTTTTTGCTTTAATCCAGTCAAATTTTCTTGACTCTTCGACAAAATTAAAATAGAATTCTCGCAAATATGATACTATATAGATAAAATATAAATAAATTTATAATTATATTTTACTCATAATTCTGATTTCCAACTACTTATAAATTAATTACACACCGATAAATATAAGTAATTATATCACCATATATCATAAAATTTAACCGATACGACCAATCTTTAATACATTCTGTTCAAATTCATCTCTATTAACTGCTCTATTTCGCATTTTGTTTCTATAGGCATATATAGTATTCAATGAAAGCCCCAAGAAACGCGCTATTTTTGCATTATCGGTGATCCCCATTCTCATAAACGCGAGTATTCGCATCTCCATATTAAGACATACATCATTGTGTAGCTCCACCTGCCTATCGGGATGCAACAATGAATTTACCTCAGTGACAAATGTCGGATATATGTGAACAAAAGCATCATCAAACATCTCATAAAACAATTTATTCTGTTCTTCAACAACTTGACCTCGTTTTATTAACGAATGTAGTTCTTCAAGTTGTCCGGCAACGATTTTTCGACCTACAAGTCTATTAAAATCATCAAGTTTATCCATATATAAAGAACATAAACTTAAAAATTGACTCATATACGTCTCTTTAGCATAATTAGATTTCATCAGCCTCAAACGCAAAATCTCAAGCTTGCGTTTTTCGCGATGTAAATACATTGCGATCAAAACAATCCCAACTATCGCCACAATCAAGCATACGGTTAAAACCAGCAACCACAACATTTTACGCTGGTCTTTAGCCCTAAAGGTCTGAGATATAACAGGTACTGATTGCGACGTTTCCATCGCGCGAATACGAGCGCCCGAACTTACAGCATTATCCAACGCAGTAGTTAATGCTAAATAAGCCCTATCGATATCACCACATTCATATAATGCCACGCCCAACATCTGTAATGATGTACCTTCCTTTATTCCTGCAATAATATCAGATATAGCCGATAACGAAAGATAATACAAATATTCCTCACTGTTAGCTAATTCACCCGATAGAGAAGCACGCATACTTGATGCTCTTGCAAAGAGATTATCATCCAATGGCACTTCTGAAATCAGCCTATCTAACAACGTAACAGCCTCCACTATATCTCTATTCACATACGCAACTTGCGCAGCATACAGCATATAGCGAGGTTCATCAACGCGCAACATCAATAATAACGAATCATTACAAGCGACGCCATTTTTCAGATACTTTTGTTTCAATTCCGAGTAAGGGTAAAACGCTGTAACATAGAAATTCAGTCTATTACCGGTTTCAAAAAAAAGTTCCTTATTTTCAGGATATATATATTCCGCTGAGATAACATCATACTCTTCCACACTTTCTTTGACAACTCCTATAACAGGCATAATTGCAGCTTTCAACAAACGGAAGCGTTGCTCCATCATTGAATCTCTCAACATTATAGCCACATTTAACCCACGATTATAATAATAAATAGCCGAATCGACATTCACTCCACAGAATTCTTTACCGACTTTCTCATATATTATCAAGCGATTGGATAACGTTTCTTGTGCTTTTATAGAGTCAATTAAAGAATATCTGTTATCAACATATAAATCCTTTTTCTTAACAACCTCATCAAACAAATCTAATGCTCCACCAAGAGTTGTAGGAATTTTAAGTCCGGCATACGCCAGGAATGGACATAGACATAACACTATAGACAAATTTCTTGCACTAATCATATTACTATTTTTTACATAACAAAGATATAGAATATGAATTAAACCCCAAAATCCACTACATAAAGTTATCTATCAACAAAATTTTATAAATATTTCTATTTATATTATCCACACATCAACGACCGCACAATAATATTAATAATCAAACAATTAATCGATAAACAGTTCTTATTTCAATCTATATTTTAATCATATACCTTTGCTTAGTCTCAACATGAAATATAACTTTGCATCAGTTCAATTGATAAGATATTAAATTTTAGGGTTTGTATAATTCATTAAAAGTGCAAATAAGCATTAATAGTAAATGTGTTTTATGTTAGGTTTGATTAACCAAGATAGCTTTTTAGGTTAATAAATAACGCTGCTCCGTGAGGAACGGCGTTATTTATATGTTGGGACTAAATTCGTTCAATAATATCCAACAAGGCTCTTCGAGATGAAACTCTCATTTCCACCGAATCATATTCAATAATTCCTTTTTCTTTCATTTTATCTAATGCAGCAATAAAAGAAGTCCTTTGCACGCCAAACAAGGAATATAAATCACGTTGCTTACAGGTTAACACTATATCAGTACCACCATTCTGCGTCAATGCAGTAATCCAAAATGCAATGCGTTCCTCAAGGCTACCCGTTGTCATTGATAAAACCCCTTCAATAGAACGCTGAGCATTCATCGAGAGGATATTCAACATATTAAACATAAATATTTGATCGGATTTCAGAATTTCCATATACTCAGCTTTGGATATTTGCAATATCCCTGTTGGTTCTATTGCTGTAACAGTACATGGATATTGTGTAGCTTTCCCAAAAAGGAACTCCGGTGCAATCACCTCAGGAGCAGTTAATGTTTGCGAAACTCTAAATCTCCCATCTGCATTTTCTATTTGAGACCTGACACTTCCGGAAATAACAAATTTTATGTGGGTGCAAGTTTCTCCGGCGGTAATTAATTGCTCACTGGGAAGATACTTCAAAAAATGGAATTTGTATTTCTCAATAATTTGAGAGATACAATCTCGACTGACTCCGTTAAACAAAGGCAATCCCATTAATATTTCATACATACTACTGTTCATCGGCGAAACACTACATGTTAAATATCAACAAAAATAATGTTTTTATTGTTTATCTGCAAATCTTAAATATTCATCACATTTATAAAATCTATATCACCATAGATTATTTCAGTTGTTTATTATCTTTAGATAATTTACCTTTGCAATATCAAAATAATAATTACTAATCTTTTAAACAAAATAAATTATGGCAACTAAATTCTTCAAATGCAATCATTGTGGAAATGTTATCGAAAAAATAGTAGATGCAAAGGTTCCTGTTAAATGCTGTGGCGAAAACATGCAAGAGCTTGTTGCTAACACAGTTGAAGCAAGCACAGAAAAGCACCTCCCTGTTGTTACTCGCCTCGATGACAATACTTTAAAAATTGAGGTTGGTAGCGTTGCTCACCCAATGCTTCCTGAACATCACATTGCTTTTATCTATATCGAAACTGCAACAGGTGGCACTCGCATAAATTTAGCTGATAAACCTGAAGCTATTTACCACACATGCAATGGCAAACCACTTGCAGTATATGAATATTGCAATCTACATGGTTTGTGGAAAGTTGAGCTTTAATCTTGACGATGTTTACGGTAGAGTTGCCACGAATTAATCGTGTTTTGCCAAAACACATAAGCTGCAGGGCCAATTGAAGCAAGAGGATTTAAATAAGTAATTGTCATCCACACTGCCAAAATAGTGTTCTTTTGACCTAAACCCTGCCCTCCTACAACTTTATCACCGTTTATACCACCAATTTTGCGTCCATAATAGAATTGCGCACAACATATTATACCTGAGAGTAATGCGATGAGCAACATCTCAGGTATTTTTTCTGAAGGCTCAGCCATTACAAATGTTACAGCTTTACCCACTACTATGAATAGTGCTACTGACCAAATATAAAACGAAACAGATTGTCTATCTGAAATACCTTTATGGACTCTCGGTAAAAATCTCTTTAACAGCAAAGCTAATATAAGAGGCAACAAAATCATAGGCAAAACACGTCCACTTATAGTCAACATTGACTCTACCATTGACATTTGAGCATCACTACCCATCATTGTAAACAATATCGGAGCAAGAATCGCCACTGTAACATTGCTGATAATTGAAAATGTTGCCAATCGAGAAATACTTCCTCCTAACATTCCCGTTATTACCGGGGCAGCAGTAGCAGTTGGGCAAAAAACACAAATAAAAGCTCCTTGCGCTACCGCATCTCCACAAGGAAGCAACGCAAAATAGACAGCTAAAGCCCCGAACACTTGTATTGCCAACAGACTCCATGATAAACTCGTTACCCTAAACTCCCTAAAAGATATTTTACAAAATGTTATCAACAACATTGTAAAAATCAAATATTGAGATAGAAACGCTATTTTTTCTATTAACTCATGACAAAAAACGCCCCCAAACATTGCAATAGGGAGCATCCATGGTTTTATTCTTCTTTTTATTACAGCTAAATTCATACTGCAAAGTTATAATGAAAATTTAAAGTTGGGAATTCATTTTATAATTTTTCATTTTTTCATTATTTTTGCATAAAAGTATCTCATATGGCATTACAAAAAAGGATTATATCAACAGCGAATTTTGCCGACACAAAACCCCACTATGAACTCCTTGATGGTCTGCGTGGAGTGGCTGCAATTCTTGTGCTTTTCTACCATATATTTGAAGGCTTTTCATTTGCTGAAATATCCAATGAAGCTGGAGATGGAATTATTACCACCCTCAATCATGGGCACATTGCTGTTGATTTTTTCTTTATATTATCAGGATTTGTAATTAGCTATGCCTATGATGATAGGTGGAAAAAGATGAATACATGGCAATTTTTCAAGCGGCGCCTAATTCGCTTGCACCCTATGCTGATAATCGGTGCGATAATTGGAGCTGTTACATTTGCCATTGCCAGCTTTGAGAAATGGGACGGCACAACATCTCCAATCGGCTTAGTAATGGTAGCCTTATTATTTTCAATGCTCATGATACCGGCAGTCCCTGGTGTTCCCTATGAGGTACGTGGCAATGGAGAGATGTTTCCATTGAATGGCCCGGGGTGGTCGCTTTTCTTTGAATATATAGGGAATATACTCTATGCCCTATTTATACGCCGGCTATCTACAAAATTATTAGCTACTCTTGCTGCTATTTTGGGCGTGCTACATGCGTGGTTTTTTATAGGCAACATTTCTGAATATGATATGGTGGGGGTTGGTTGGACTATTGATGAGGTTAATTTTTGGGGTGGACTCGTGCGCATGCTCTTCCCTTTCACAATTGGGATGCTCTTAGCCCGCACATTCAAGCCATGCAAAATCAAAGGTGCATTTTGGATTTGTAGCATAATGCTAATAGCTATTTTCTCAACTCCTTATATTGCACCGGAAAATGATATCAGTCTTAATAGCCTTTACGAAGTAGTGTGCATTGCGATTATATTCCCATTCATTGTATGGTTAGGGGCATGTGGTAGCTGCGAAGGGCACACATCTAAAATAAACAAATGGCTTGGCGATATTTCCTACCCATTATACATTGTACACTACCCCATAATGTACCTATTCTACGCGTGGCTGATAGAGAACGAATATTACACATTGCAGGATTGCATAGGAATGGCTCTGCTTGTCGTTGTTTCAAGTATAACACTCGCATTCCTCTGTTTGAAACTATATGATGAGCCAGTGCGTAAATGGCTTGCAAAGAAACTTCTAAATAAATAACTGATTATAAATAAAATATTTCTCGACTCTTTTTTATTTTTCCTCTTTCGTTTTTCATTTTTTTGCTATCTTTGCATCAAATATCGGGAAACACGTGAAAATCGTGTGCTGTCGCGCAACTGTGAGGAAAGATTTTTCTTTCTGTAGCCAGGAACCGAGGTCGTTGAGATACGATCACAAGTCGCTTTCGCATGAAAAAGTGAGACTTCACCACACAGAAGACCGATTTCGGCACAAATTAGTGATTGTCAATCATTTCATCGCAAGCGATAAAATGGTTGATTTTTATTTATAGTCGGTTTTATTGACAACTAAACGTAACATATTATTCCTATTAATCTCATTTGCTTTAAATGTTTTTGCAAGTGATAACGATGATTTATACCTCGACTCAATATTTCAAGTTCAAGAGGTTACCATTGTCGAAAATCGCAAAAAAGAGATTATCCCAGCTCAATCATTGAGTGGCAAAGCGTTACAAAACCTCAATTCGCAATCGGTAGCCGATGCTCTGAGATATTTTTCAGGCGTGCAGATAAAAGATTTTGGGGGTATTGGGGGTATCAAGACGGTAAACATTCGCTCGATGGGGACACACCACATAGGTGTATTTTATGACGGCATACAGCTGGGCAATGCCCAAAACGGACAAATAGACCTTGGCAGATACTCACTCGACAACATTGAAGAAATCCAACTTTATAATGGTCAAAAGAGCAATATTTTTCAAGGGGCAAAGGATTTCGGATCTTCAGGAACTATTTATATACGCACACGCCGTCCACGATGGGAAGATGGGAAAACTCAACGCATCATAGCCCAATTCAAAACCGGCAGTTTCAGTCTTGTAAATCCTGAATTTGTGTGGGAACAACGGCTAAGTAGCCACATCAGTTTATCAGCAAGTGCTGAATACACACGCTCCAACGGAAAATACAAATTCCGTTATCGCCGACTCAATCTTGATAACACCGTAGCCTATGACACAACAGCAACTCGCCAAAATGGCGACATTGAAGCAATCAGAGCTGAAGCATCACTATTTGGCTTCACTCACACAGGGCGTTGGAGTGCTAAAGCCTATTTCTACGACTCTGAGCGAGGAATACCCGGTGCAATCGTGAATAATGTATTCCGAAACGGAGAACGCCAATGGGATAGAAACATATTTGCTCAAGGCTCATGGGAAAATATCTTCTCTAAACGTTATCAGATGAAGATAAATGCCAAATACGCCTACGACTATCTCCATTTCCTTCGCAATGATCCTAAAGAATTATATATTGACAATCGCTATCACCAGCAGGAAGCTTACATTTCCATGGTGAGTCTCACTCGCATCACTCCTTGGTGGGATGCGTCTTTGTCAACCGATTTTCAATGGAACAAGCTAACATCCAATATGGCAAACTTTGTGTATCCAGAACGATTTACCGAAATGGTAGCGTTGGCAACAACATTGAGAGGCTATGGCTTTGACGCACAAGCAAGTTTGCTGGGGACATTCCTACAAGACCGCTCCGGTAACGGACATACACACAAACGCAAAACGAGCTATCGCTCCGAATGGACTCCTGCCCTATTCGTTTCATGGCAACCAATGGGAAATGCAGATTGGCACATCAATGGATTTTCAAAGAAAGCATTTCGAATGCCCACATTCAATGACCTATATTACACCGAAATAGGGAATAAATATCTTGAGCCGGAATACACTTATCAATATAGTATTTCATCAATCTATCGGCACAAATTCAACAACTCCGTCATAAAAAGCATATCTTTACAAGGAGATGCCTATTTCAATAAAGTAACAAACAAAATTGTAGCCTACCCATCAGGTCAACAATTCCGTTGGACAATGCTCAATCTTGGCAAGGTGGAAATCTTAGGATTAGAATTTTCTACAGAGGCAGAAGCCCAATTAGACAAAATAGGTCTCGGAATGAGACTAAACTACACCTATCAAAAAGCACGAGATTTTACTGACCGGAATGATGCTTACTATGGTCATCAAATCCCCTATGTCCCTTTACATTCAGGCTCAGTCATCGCAAGAGCATCATTTCAAGGGTGGGATTTAAACTATAGTTTCATATATACAGGAGAGCGCTATAACGCACAAGAGAATATCCCCACAAATTATGAACAGCCATGGTACACCCATGATGCCTCTATATTTAAAAAATTCAATATCAACAAAATAAAGTGTCGTGCCGGAGTTGAGATAAACAACATCTTCGACCAAGATTATGAGGTAATTCTCAACTACCCAATGCCCGTACGCAATTTCAAATTAACTTTAAAAGCCGATATATAATGAAATTATTTCGCAACATTTTCCATTTGACACTAACTGCAACATTACTAACTGCAACATCATGCAGTGAAGGAGAGAGCAACAGCAACGAAGGAGATGATGGACCTACAATATGTCCAACATATACGATTCAAGGAGAGATTGTAAACATCACAGTCATTGACTACAAGCCCGCACCCGGTCAATTTGTAAATCAAGCGCCTGAATATACTGCCGGTGACACCTATGAGATTATATGCAAAAAAGCGACAGAATTATTAAACAATGGCGACATGATTTCACTTGGGGCATGGGGTGGATATGTTACCTTAAAGCTAAATAGCCCTATAGAAAACATCTCAGGGAAATCCGACATGCGCATTGTGGGAAATGCCGTTTACGCCAACGCATCAACTGAGAGTGTCAGATATGGAAGTTCAGAGCCCGGAATTGTGCTCGTGATGCAAGATACAAATGGAAATGGTCTTGCCGATGACACATGGTATGAACTAAAAGGGAGTGAGACAGTCAACGGAATAGATGATTACACCGTTATCTATCATCAACCTGCTGAAAATGCAACTGCCGATAACTATATATATTGGGAAGCATCAAATGGAGATAGTGGCTACATCAACAATAGTGGACATCATGAGCAAAGTTTTTTCCCCATGTGGCTAAATAGCGAGACAATGACATTTCATGGACGAAGATTACCCGACAATGGCAAATTCAACTCCTCAACTCAAAAATATGATTTGATGTGCTACAACGGATATGCCGACTGTCACCCTAATAACACCAATTTATCCTGCCTTGATATCGATAACGCTATCGATTCTAATGGAAAAAAGGTAAATTTGAGCCACATCAATTTCATAAAAATATATACCGGTGTTTTGCAGTCAAACGGACCTCTTGGCGAATGTTCTACCGAGATTGCAAAAATTGAACGATTAAAATACGAATAATGCTTAAAAATTCGGCAATAATAAAACTTCTCCCCTTCCTATTGCTCTTAATAACAATAGGTTGTCGCGAGGATATATACATCCAACAATCTACATCTACTGAAGTTGGAGAGCCTCGATTTACGGGTATTGACGGTTTTTATCTGCTCAACGAAGGAAACATGGGCTCAAACAAAAGCTCCCTTGACTATTTTGACGAAACTACAGGGACATATATTAAAAACATATATGCCGAACGTAATCCTTCAGCCGTAAAAGAATTAGGCGATGTCGGTAATGATTTGGAGATATATGGCTCAAAATTGTATGCCGTAATAAATTGCTCTCACAAAGTTGAAGTAATGCGTGCTTGTGATGCTACACACATCACAAAAATAGATATTCCCAATTGCCGATATGCTCTCGGGCATGGCCGATATGTATATGTTAGCAGTTATGTTTCGCCCATTCAAGATGATCCCAAAGCTCCACGCGGAGCAATATTTAAAATAGACACTCTTTCACTCAATGTTGTAGATCGCATTGATGTGGGATATCAACCAGAAGAGATGGCTATCAGTAACGGTAAACTGTATGTTGCCAACTCAGGTGGCTACCGCGCACCAAACTATGATACAACGGTTTCAGTCATCGACCTTGACTATTTTATTGTAACCAAAGAGATTGATGTTGCGATAAATCTTCATCGTGTAAAACGAGACTCTCGTGGAATGATTTATGTTACATCACGAGGCGACAATGCCGACATTCAATCATGCTTGTTTGTAATTGATCCTCAGTTAGATATGGTTGTCTCAGAAATTGATACCCCCGTAAGCGATATGTGGATACATGGTGATTCGGCATATATTTATAGTGCATCGACCAACGATTTGACAGGGAAAACATCTATTTCATACTCTATTCTCAATCTCAATACTCTGCAAATTGCTGATGACCAAATCATTAAAGACGGCACTGAAACCGAAATCAAAATGCCTCATGGCATAGCTGTACATCCCATCACCGGAGAAATTTACATTACCGATGCCCGCAACTATGTGTCATCAGGTCGCATACATTGCTACTCCCCCGATGGCATAAGACTTTGGAGCCAAACCACCGGCGAAATTCCTGCACAATTTGCCTTCAAAGGCTCAATTGAATAACATCTTTTTGTTTATATCTGACATTTTACTAATTTTATGGCATTAATATTTATTGCCATGAAATCTTTACGCTTTCCTCTTTTCGCAATAGCCTCGTTTTGTTATCTAATAGGAGTTGCTCAACACCATGTTAATCAGACAACTAACAAATGTATTGAATATGTCATAGGCGATTCCACAGCAGCTACCGATGATGCTTACCAAATACTTCTTGACAACATACCTGTCGATCCAGAATACACAGCACCCCAATTTGCCATCATCGACAACAACAAACGCTTTTACATGAGCCTTGGCGCAACAGTAAAAGCCATTGGAACATATGATTGGTGCAACCCCTATGACAACCCCACTGATTTCAAAACCAGCGATTTATATAAAGCATCACCGGGCAATGAACAATTAACGCAGATGACAATAAAATCAAGTAGCGTGAATTTCAACATTGTGGGTATGCCCTCTAATAAATATCGCACCGGTATATTTATCGCCCTAACATTCAACGGTGGAACAGGAAACGAGTTTATAACAAAATGTGATTACGCATATATAAAAATAGCTCGTTTCACACTCGGCTACGCATCAAGCCTTTATGACGATAAATCGGTGAATCCCTACCTCATTGACGGAAATGGTGCAGGAGCGTCAGGAGCTCATTCCAACATGACTTTTAACTATCAACGATACCTCAACCCCTATTGGAAATTTGGCGTTGCACTTGAAATGCCACGCCTTAGCATGACTCACTTCAACAAAGAGGAAACAGATCCAAATCAAAGCACACCCGACTTCCCATTTTACCTACAATATGGGTGGAATCAAAACAACCATGTCAGAATTTCATCAGTCATTCGCACACTACCCTACATCAACAGCGTAACACAAAAGCGCACATCTCTCATGGGATATGGGGTGAAGCTAACATCGGCATTAACAGCTCGCAATGCCACTATATTCCTAATGGCGCAAGGCGGTGAGGGTATAGCCAACTACCTGAAAAACAACGAGGATAGATTTCTTGATTTAGTCCCAGACGATCCTGCAACAGGGCAATATCGTCGCACTAAATCATGGGGAGGATTGTGTGCAGTTCAGTATGATTTCTCTCCTTCTTTATTCTCTACTGCAATGTGGGGATATATGCGCAACCATGTTAACGAATATGCTGGCGGTATCATTCCTTTTGACGGCCAACTAAAATATGAGCACTATGCGGCAGTTAATTTCATTTGGCGTGCATCACCATTTGTCAATATCGGTGCTGAATACAACTATGGCATAAAGCGCACCTTTGACAACACCGCTATCCACAACAACCGCATCTCGGCCATGGTCCGCGTCGGTTTCTAAAAGACAACGCCCGGCTTAAGCCAGGCGTTGTTATATACAAGAAGTAATTGTTATGCGAACTTTGACCAGTCAGTGTTGCGCATATCGCCTGACTCAGCAAACTCTGTGTGGAATGCAAATGCAGCCTTGAGAGAGTGAGGTGTTTGACCACCCTTGCCAAGTTTGAGATAATCCCAAAGTAATTGTTTGTATTCAGGGTTAACGCAATTTTCGATGATTGTTTCAGCACGTTGAACAGGATCTTTGCCACGAAGGTCAGCAATACCTTGATCAGTGATGAGAGCATCTACTGAGTGTTCGCTATGGTCAAGGTGAGAAACCATTGGCACAATGTTACTAATCAATCCGCCCTTAGTTACTGATGGGCAACTGAAGATTGACAAGAAGCCATTGCGAGTAAAGTCCCCTGAACCTCCAATACCATTCATCATCTTAGTGCCAAGAACATGAGTTGAGTTGATGTTACCAAAGATGTCGGCTTCGAGTGCAGTGTTCATTGTGATGAGACCTAAACGGCGCACGATTTCAGGATGGTTAGAAATTTCGCCTGGACGGATAAGGATTTTATCACGGAAGAAATCCATGTTGGCCAACACTTCATCCATCATATCGTCAGAGAACGTCATTGAGCAAGTACTTGCGAAACGACATTTGCCTTTTTTCATCAAGTCGACAACAGAGTCTTGAATAACCTCAGTGTACATGTCAAATTGAGGAATTTCAGCAACTTCGCCAAGTCCATGAAGCACCGCATTTGCTACATTACCCACACCTGATTGCATAGGGAGGAATGATTTAGGAATGCGACCTGCACGCAATTCGCCAAGGAGGAAATTACATACATTTGCACCAATCAACATTGTTGTTTCATCAAGGTCGGCAAAACTCTTAACGCCATCTTTTGCATTAGTTTTAACGATACCTACAATCTTAGCAGGGTCAACATGCAAGATGGGTGTACCAATGCGGTCGCTTGCTTTATAGATGGGTATTTCGCGACGATAAGGGGGATCAGCAGGAATATAGACGTCATGCAATCCACGGATAGACTTGGGTAATGCCTCATTTAACTCAATGATAACCTTGTCGGCAAGCATCGCAATTGTTGGTGATATGCCCATACCTGTACCAAGAACAATGTCACCATTGTCATCAATATCTGCTACTTCAAGGATTGCAACATCAAGCTTACCAAACACGCCATAACGCATTTTTTGAGCCAATTCAGATAAATGTAAGTCAAAATAATGAGCATCATGAGCATTCAAGCGCTTACGCATGTCTGCATTACTCTGATAGGGAGTGCGCCTATTTATCGCATTAGCACGAGCAAGTGCACCATCAACATGATCATTAGTTGACGCACCAGTGAACATATTAATTTTGAACTCGCGTCCTTGTTCATGCTCTTTTATTGCTTTTTCAGCAAGAGCTTCAGTAACTACCTTTGGTGTTCCTGAGGCTGTAAAGCCAGAGAAACCCACGTTGTCTCCATTTTTTATGTGCTCAGCAGCTTCTTGTGCTGAAATAAAAGGGATTGCCATTGTGGTAAAATAATTTAGGGTTATTTTTATTTTAATTTATATTCAATTTTGTTGTTTAGTTTTTCAATAAATTAGGTTGACTATATCCACCGCATTTACTAATTTTGCACAAAAATAGACAATTCTAATTGTTCTTACAAAGTTTTTTGCGTGTTTATCACCCATAGAACAAATGAATTTTCCTTATTTACAATCATTTGATTATGTCAACACAAGCAACCACACTCGATAACCCTATTTGCGACAAAAAATTATTCATTGAGACCTACGGATGTCAAATGAATGTTGCCGATAGTGAAGTTGTAGCTTCAGTAATGGAAATGGCGGGATATTCTGTTACCGACAATATTGATGACGCTGATGCTATTCTTCTAAACACATGTTCGATTAGAGATAATGCTGAACAAAAAATAATCTCTCGCTTAACATTTTTGTCGTCATTGCGTCGCAAACGTCGCAATCACCGACTCATCGTTGGTGTTATCGGTTGTATGGCTGAACGTGTTCGCGACACCTTGATTAATGATTACGAAGTTGACTTGGTGGCAGGTCCCGACTCTTATCTCGATCTCCCTAACCTTTTTGCAGCTGTTGAATCCGGAGAGAAAGCCATAAATGTAGAATTAAGCACGACTGAGACCTATCGTGATATTATTCCGGCTCGTATCACAGGCAATATCGTATCGGGATATATCAGCATCATGCGAGGATGTAATAATTTCTGCTCTTATTGCATAGTTCCTTATACTCGCGGACGTGAACGCAGTCGCGAGGCAGCCAGCATTCTTAATGAGCTTGCCGACTTGCGTAACAAAGGATTCAAAGAGGTTACCCTATTAGGGCAAAATGTCAATAGCTACAAATACACTGATGCCACTGGCAATGTAATTAACTTTGCTCAATTACTTTCAATGGTTGCAGAAGCGGCTCCCAATATGAGAGTGCGTTTCACCACATCTCACCCTAAGGACATGAGCGACGAAATTATTGCAGTAATTGCTCGCTATCCAAATGTGTGTAACCACATTCATCTGCCTGTACAATCTGGTAGCAACTCTGTGCTTAAAGCGATGAATCGCCATTATACTCGCGAATGGTATCTTGACCGCATCGCGGCAATCAAAAAAGCAATACCTGATTGCGGTATCTCTACCGATATGTTTACCGGTTTCCACAACGAAAGTGAAGAGGATTTCCAAGAAACATTGTCATTAATGCGAGAGGTGGGATTTGATGCTGCATTCATGTTTAAATATTCTGAACGTCCAGGTACAATGGCATCAAAGAATCTACCCGACAATATCGCTGAAGATATTAAAATCGAGCGTCTTAACCGCATGATTGCGTTGCAAAATGAGCTATCACTCGCATCTAATCAACGTGATATAGGCAAGACTTTTGATGTTCTTATCGAAGGTGTTTCAAAACGCAGCAAAGAGCAATTTGTGGGACGCACCCAACAAAATAAGACTATGGTATTCCCTCGTGGTAATTACCGCATAGGCGACACAGTCAAAGTCAAAGTTTTAGAGGTCTCATCGGCAACACTCATTGGAGAATTAGTCTAAACTTCTGTAATATATGGCACAAATGATTTCTCAGCCCAAAGAGGCGCTGTGGAACAGGAACTATATAGCCGTATGCATTGCAAATTTCCTGCTCTTCTTTTCGTTCTATTTACTACTGCCCATGTTGCCTTTCTATCTGCGAGACTCATTTGACGCCGACAAGCAGTTGATAGGCATCATACTTTCAGGATACACCGTTACTGCACTCATCATACGTCCATTTGGTGGATTTATCGTTGACAGTTTCCCTCGAAAACCGGTCCTACTAATGTGTTATTTCTCTTTCTTTATCTTCTTTGCCGGATATCTCATTGCCGGCACCATACTGCTATTTGCCATAATCCGAGCGTTACATGGATTTACATTTGGTGCAGCAACTGTTGCCAATAGCACTATGGCAATAGATGTATTGGCTTCCTCTCGTCGAGCAGAAGGAATTGGTTACTACGGAGTAAGTAATAATCTCGCTATGGCAATAGGTCCCTCACTTTCTATGTACATGTATGACCATGGCATAAACCCCGATATTATTTTTATCACTGCACTCATCACTTCAGGATTAGGTTTATTGCTAAACTCTACTATTAAAAATAAACAACGAGAGATAATTAAAGGGAAACAACCCATTTCCCTCGATCGATTTTTCCTCACAAATGCAATACCTGAAAGTGCAATGGTAATGTATTACTCTTTTGCCTACGGAATACTATCAACCTATGTAGCGATATATGGAAAAGATGAGGTGGGCATCGATGGCGGTAGCGGATTATTTTTCTTGTTGCTTGCAATTGGACTCATAGGCGCTCGTCTGTTATCAGCCCAATGGATAAAAAAAGGATTGATTACACGAAACATCGGTGTTGGTATGGCGATTACGATTATCGGTTTTGCAATGTTTGTACTATGGCGCACTCCCGATGGGTACTACACATCGGCATTAGTATTAGGGTGTGGCTATGGAGCTATGTGCCCATCATTTCAAACGGTATTTATCGACCTCGCTCCAAACAGTCGACGCGGAACAGCAAATTCTACCTATCTCACATCATGGGATTTAGGGCTTGGGATTGGAGTTCTCATCGGAGGCTCAATAGCCGAACATCTCTCCTATCACACAGCCTATGCCGTAGCGACAGGAGTATGCATAATAGGGTTTGTGGCGTTTCTATGGCACACAGCGAGCCATTTCAACCGCCACAAACTCCGTTAATATAATACTAACTTTTTATCTATCTTAATGCAAGGTACATCTAATACATAATTTTATCTATTTTGAGTTTTTATATTTTGCGGGGAAACCATAAACAGTAATACGCAACACCTTTTTCCCTTTTGTTAAATTAGTATACTGTGGATTGACAAGCATTGCACACCCATATTTTATAACAGCTTCCGTAAGAGCTAAGTCCTCTGCTTCTTTAACAGACAATCCATTTAATTTTGCTCTACCTTCAGGCGTGGATATATCAATTGTATATGTAACTCCCTCAGATGACACATTTAAATCATACTCATTTATACTTTTAATGCTTGTTTTAGGAGCATTATAAGCATTATTGCTATGTGCACCAGAACGAGATGAGCCACATGAACTGATTAATATTGCGCAAATAAGCGCAAAAAGCACAACTAACGTTTTAATTCTCATAATCAGTCCATTAGAAATTATATCTCAAGCCTACACCAAATGTCCTATCTTTACAGACATTATCGCAAATTGCATCTACGCCAAACGCAAATGAGGTTCCATCATTTAAATGTATCTCATTTTGCCACATAGGACTCACCCGAGTCATCAAATTAGCTTTTTTATACCTACTTGCGGAGTACAAAAAAGATCCCGTCCATACAACCCCAGCAGCAATTAATCCACCACCAACATGTGCATTAAGATTATCAACAGAATCTTCACCTAAAATAAAAATTGCTCCTATTCCGAGTCCTACTAAAATTCCACCCCCAATCCATGCCGTTCTTTTTAATCGCTTATATTTTGCTTGATACCCCGACATTTCACTATTCATCATCAACAAAGCATTATCACTGACATGCGCCTGTCCATTATTTTGAAGACCGGGAGCATATTCATTCTTTGCTGAGATAGAGAGTGTCTCCGTCCTTCCATCAGAATAGTTTATAGTTGAAACATCAGATGCGTTCATAACATAATTTGCGCCTTTTAAATCTGACCATTTCTTATATACTACCTCTGATGAATTAACATTGACAACACGGCATACAACTGTTGATCCATTTTTCTTCACGATTACATCCTGCGCAAAACAACATACCGACAGCAGGAACATTAACATCAATATTATTTTTCTCATTTTTTAAAGTCTAAATAATTAATTCTATAACAATATGAGTCCAAAAAATTGAGGTATAGACAATAAAAATGCGTGGACCAATAACTTTGTCTACGCTTATCGAGGTATCGCCAAACACCACTGCACCATATACAAGTAAAAGCCCACGCTATATGATAGCGTGAGCATCAACTTTTACTCTTGGTGCTTATTCTAATTGGCGATTTTCGATAAGCAAGAATACAAGCTAACGCTCTTTATCTATATGTCTTTTGTCTGTTTTGTTACATAGGCAATCTTTTTGTTGTTTTCAAAATGCAAATTAAACAAATTTATTTTAATTAACGAAAAAGTGGTGCCAAAATATAAATATCGACACCACTTGTATTAAATCTATAAATCTTTATTAGTTGAAGAACTTGAAGCCTACGAAGAATGTGCGAGGAGCTGTGGGCCCATAGAAATATCCTGAATCACGGTAACCTCCTTTATCAAGGTCTTTTTGGAATTCGTCAAGAATATTTTGTATGCCGGCATTTACTTGAAGTTTTAGGTGATCTTTGAGAATAAATGTGTAGTTGAGCTTAACATTTAAGTCAAAGAATGAGGGGGTGTGTTCCAATATGTCATTTTCGATATATGAATAGGGATAATCAGCCGGAATTTCTGAAAAATCAGGAGCAAAATGAGGGACATGCATCTTACCAGTATAAATACCTGACAATGACCAATCAAAATTCTTAAATGGAGATCCAGACAATGTAAAATAACCATAATAATCAGGAGTACGCATCATGTTTTTGGTTGGTGCGACCTCTTCGTTTTCACTCCAATACTCATATTCTTTATAACGGCTACGTTGAGCAGTAAATCCAAGTTGCAAAGCAATATCATTTCCATGGGCTATCTTGAAATCAAGATTTGCACCATATACACGAGCGCCACTACCATTGCGACGTTCTTGAAGCATATTTCCCTGCTCATCGTGTCCTACTGTTTCAAGGATAAAGGCATCGCGCAAGTCAGTATAAAATCCTTCAAGAAGTACATTTGCTTGCCAATGTCCCACATTAAATACCCAGTCGATAGAGCCACTGAAGCTATTAGACTTTTCGGGTTTCAATCCATCGGCAAGGTAAATGAGAGTACCCTCTCCCCCTACTGCTGTAATGTGGAGGTCTTCATCATAGGCTTGAGGCGCACGGAAACCGGTTGACCAAGTCAAGCGTGTTTGAAATTTGTCAGTAGGCTTATACATCAAGTTTACACGAGGGCTGAAGATAGGATTATCGATAAGATTGTGATTATCAATACGGAAACCTGCAAGCAAAGTAAACAATCGCATTTTCCATTCATTCTGCAAAAAACCGCCAAAAATCTCAACATCTTGCTTCATGTCGCGATTATAGCCAATCATCACATCATGCATAGAATTGTTTTGATACTCAACTCCGGCAGTAAATGTAGCAGGAGCAAACAAACATTTGTTATAATTGCCCACATACATACCTCCTGCAACCCATGTTATATCATCGGTTTTTCCGTATGCATCAGGATTTTGTTGAGCGCCATAGTAACTATTTCTATCAATGTGTTGCACAGAGCTATAAATTGACATCTTGTGTTTATATCCATCAAAAAATTGGTCATAACTCACACCACCACTATTGATAATGTGTTTTGTTTGCTCTGTTATATCTGATTGGAATGGTTCCAAGTCAAAGGCATTACCGCCACGACGAAACTCATTGGTCGTGTGATATTCAAGATTTATTTTGCTATAATGTGATGGTTTATAATAAGCATTAAGACCAAATGTATTTGCATTCAATTTTCCCACTTCTGAAAAACTATCCCCATCACGGTCATAGGGATTACGGTTGCGATAACTTTCGTAAAGAGCAATTCCATAAGTTCCATCAGAAGATACTAAAGAAGCATTGGCATTAACCACTTGTTCCCATGCGTCACCATCCATGCATGATAATGTTGAAGCTACACTAAACGAGTTTTGCACAGGTTCTTTAGTAATAATATTAATTGTTCCACCAACAGCATTTGCGCCAAATAATGCAGAGCCACCTCCACGCACGACCTCAACACGGTCAATCATGTTTACAGGTATTTGCTCCAAGCCATACACTCCTGATAATGCACTCACAACAGGACGGCTGTTAATCAAAATTTGAGAATAAGGACCTTCCAATCCATTTATGCGCACTTGAGGAAATGCACAGTTTTGACAACTGTTTTCAACGCGCAATCCCGATTGATAATTTAATGATTTGGCAAGATCTGTTGAATTTGTCTGCTCAAAAGTTTTTGTATTCAATACATTTACAACAACCGGAGCTTCACAACGACGCACAGCATTGCGACTTGCAGAAACGACAACTTCTTCAGTCAAAAGACCTTCTACAGGCATCTTTACATGCACGTCAAGAGGGACATCTTTTGATACTTTCACTTTTAGCTCTTGAGTATGATAACCTATGAGTTGAACTCTCAATGTATATTCTCCTTCCGGAATATGATTAAATTGAAATTTACCATATTCATCAGTATTAAGCCCTTGGCCGGTTTCTACTATGAGTACTGCAGCATAGGCAATATCATCTTCTGTAACATCGTCAATTACATGACCATAAATAGAGTTCCCTTGACGATGATCATGTTTGTGGTTATGATTGTGCCCATGGTGTTGAGCAGAAGATTCTGCACGCATAACAACTGTTGCGCTCATAACAATGAGAGCAAGCAGCATAAAAATCTTTTTCATTATAAGGATTATTTTGTTGCTAATTAATAATGTAATTTTTTGAGGAGTGAGGTCCTATGATTTAGCAACAAAAAGGGGGTGCACGAAAGTTTACGTTTTCAATATTGACTTTTTTGAAATTGACACATTCAACTTCAGAGCCTATTTTATTTATAATTTCATATACAACATAATCGCCACTCGAGACACTAACTTCCTCTCCCAAAAAAGTTGACAAATGTGAGATAGCAAAAATTTGAGCATCGGTGTGAGCGTGATTGTCTCCCGCATAAGGGTGAGAGTGGACAATCTTTATACCATCAATAGTGTGGGTGTGGGTAAATAACGAAAATCCTGCCTGATAAGACAAGAAAAGCATCAGCATTAACACTGATATCAATATGCGCTTTCTATCGTTTTTCACACTTTACTAATTAATTTGAGCGCAAAGATAACATTTTTTTGTCAGTTTTTCGCTTTTTAATCTTGACAAGGGGCTTTTTATGTATTAATTTTGCAGTTTATTAGGATGAATAGGCTCTATACACCCCCTCGTTAAATTTATGAAAAAGAAACGTTCAGGCATATCGACATACAGCGCTCAAATAACATCTACAATAAGCGTTGCTTTAGTATTATTATTACTTGGCATTGTCGCATTAATGGGTATAGCAGCCAATTCTGTAACTAATAATATTAAATCTAACATGGGATTTGATATAATATTAAAAGAGTCTGTTTCCATCCAAGAAATAAATCAATTAAAGCAACATTGGACCAATGCCAATTATGTTTCAAATTTTAAATTTCACTCGGCCGATGATGCTCTACGCAAATGGCAAGAAGACACAGGCGAAGACCTAATTGAACTGCTTGGTGTAAATCCATTCAGTCCGGAATTTGAGGTAAAAGTAAAACATGAGTATGCCAATGTTGATAGCATCAAAAAAATCACATCACTCTTCCAATCAAATCAATGTATTTCGGAGATTAAAGTACACTCCGATATGATTGATGCAATCAACAACAACATTCAAAGCATCGCATTTATTTTGGTACTCATCTCAGCAGCGTTAATGCTCATATCATTTGTACTAATCAACAACACCATCAGACTCACGATATATTCTCGTCGCTTCTTAATCCACACCATGAAACTCGTTGGAGCTACTGCCGGATTTATTCGCCGACCATTTATCATCAACAACATTCTGCATGGATTCATTGCTGCCATAATCGCTATTCTGATTTTAGCAGGCACAATTTACTATATTCAAACTCTTGACTCAGCAATACTCAATGTCATCAATCTCGAATCCATTGCATGGGTATTTGCCTCTATTATATTACTCGGCATCATAATTTGCGCACTCGCTGCATTATTGGCAACTAACAAATATCTGCGCATTGATTATGATGACATGTTTAAATAACGACTAAAACAAATAACATAATGACACAATCCACAAAAAAACCAAATCAAGAAAGCAACATTGAAGATAAAAATGTTTATGTGCGTATGCCACTTGCTAAAATCAATTTCATATTGATGGCAATTGCCGGATTGATGATTATCATAGGATTTCTTTTGATGCTTGGAAGCAGTTCTACACCGGAAGAGTTTAATCCCGACATATTCAGTACACGCCGCATTATTATAGGTCCTACTATTGCATTTTTAGGATTTCTATTTATGGGGTTTGGCATCATCTATCGATCTAAAAAAGATAAATAAAATACCTAATGGATATTCTTCAATCAATCATAATTGCCATAGTTGAAGGGCTCACCGAGTTCCTCCCTGTTTCCTCAACAGGGCACATGATTATTACTCAAAACCTTTTGGGTGTTGAAAGTACTGATTATGTGAAAGCATTCACTTTTATCATTCAATTTGGGGCAATACTTTCAGTTGTATGGCTCTATTGGAAACGTTTTTTCAAACTAAACAACACCCCTGCCCCAGAAGGAGCATCAGCACTAAAACGCCTACTCCATAAATATGATTTCTATTGGAAATTATTCATTGCGTTTATTCCTGCCGCTGTTCTCGGTTTAATATTCAGTGATGCAATAGATGAAATGCTGGAGAAAGTGTGGGTAGTGGCATTAATGCTCGTTTTAGGAGGAATATTTATGCTATTTTGCGACAAAATTTTCAACAAAGGGAGCGAAGACACGCCCATGACTCAAAAACGTGCGTTCATGGTAGGATTATTCCAATGTATCTCAATGATACCAGGAGTATCTCGCTCAATGGCAACAATCGTTGGCGGCATGTCCCAAAAGATGACACGCAAAGCAGCTGCTGAATTTTCATTCTTCCTTGCTGTTCCCACTATGCTTGGCGCTACAGTTTACAAAGTATACAAGCTCATCAAAGTGGGAGGCATAGAACTTATCACCGACAATTTAGCGACACTCATCATAGGCAACGTTGTTGCTTTTATCGTAGCAGTACTTGCCATCAAATTTTTCATCGAATTTGTCTCAAAACATGGATTTAAAGCATTTGGATGGTACCGAATAATCGTTGGCACAATCATCCTCATTATGCTTGCATGTGGTGTCAATTTACAAATAATGTAACATATGTTCAACCCAATAGAAGGAGAAATATTATATATCGACAAGCCTTTGCATTGGTCTTCATTTGATGCGGTAAAACGCATCAGAGGGATGCTTGTGCGACGATTGAAACTCAAAAAAATCAAAGTAGGACACGCCGGCACCCTTGACCCATTGGCAACCGGTGTTATGATTGTGTGCACAGGAAAAGCCACCAAACGCATTGATGAGCTGCAAGCCCATGTAAAAGAATATATCGCAACAATAGCTCTCGGTGCAACAACCCCCTCGTTTGACCTTGAGACTGAAATTGATGCAACATTTCCAACAGAGCACATCACTCGAGAACTTGTAGATAATGTATTATCTCAATTCATCGGAGAAATACAACAAGTTCCACCGGCTTTTTCAGCATGCAAAATTGACGGCAAACGTGCTTACAAAATGGCTCGCAAAGGGCATGAAGTTGAACTTAAACCCAAGCTACTCGTCATTGACGAGATTGAGTTATTGGAGTACTCTCAAGAGAGTATCACAATACGTGTAGTGTGTAGCAAAGGTACATATATACGCGCATTAGCACGAGACATCGGTAAAGCACTCAATTCCGGTGGACACCTCACCGCATTGCGACGCACTCGCGTGGGTGAGATAAGCATTGGGCAATGCTTGTCAGTTGATGATGCCGTAAAAATGCTTGACTCCATTGAAATGGTTATGCCTGAAGAAAAATAAACAGAAAATATTAATAACTCAAGATACTCATTATGAAATTATCTCAATTCAAATTTAAGCTCCCTGAAGAGTTAATTGCCCAAGAACCGGCCGCTCAACGTGACGAATCTCGCTTGATGGTTGTAAATAGAAAAACCGGAGAAATTGAGCATAAAATATTCAAAGATATTATCAGTTACTTTGACGAAGGAGACGTCTTTGTTTTCAATGACACAAAAGTTTTCCCTGCTCGTCTTGATGGCAACAAAGAAAAAACAGGAGCACGAATTGAAGTATTTTTACTACGCGAGCTAAACACAGAGCACAAACTGTGGGATGTACTCGTTGAGCCGGCACGAAAAATACGCATCGGCAACAAACTTTATTTTGGAGAAGATGAATCAATGGTAGCTGAAGTTATCGACAACACCACTTCACGCGGGCGCACTCTTCGTTTTCTTTATGATGGCAGCCATGAGGAGTTCAAAAAAGCACTTTTTGATCTTGGAGAGACTCCACTCCCCGAATATATCAAGCGCAAACCGACTGAAGACGATGTTGAACGCTATCAATGTATATTTGCCAAGAACGAAGGGGCCGTTGTAGCTCCGGCAGCAGGACTTCACTTCAGTCGCGAGCTATTGAAACGCATGGAAATCAAGGGTATTGACCAAGCGTTCCTCACCCTTCATTCCGGTTTAGGTAATTTCCGTGAAATAGATGTAGAAGACCTCACTAAACACCGAATGGATTCTGAACAAATGGAAGTAAAACTCGAACTTGTAGAACGAGTAAACAAAGCTAAAGATGCCAATAAACAAGTATGCGCAGTAGGAACTTCTGTACTTCGTGGGATAGCAAGCGCTGTGAGCATGGGTGGACACATGAAAACATATACAGGATGGACCAATAAATTTATCTTCCCTCCTTATGACTTTACTGTTACCACATCTCTCATCAGCAATTTCCATCTCCCCTATTCTACAATGCTAATGATGGTTACTGCATTTGGAGATTATGACAATATTATGAATGCTTATGATGTTGCAATCAAAGAGGGTTATCGTTTTGGAGCCTATGGCGATGCAATGTTGATTATATAATTATAAAATCAATGATATTAAACGAACGTGATAGCCGCCACAAGCAAGTGCTTGCGGCGGCTTGTCAAATGATGACAGCCGCACGCACAGCCCCTAAGGGAAAAGGTGTTGACATAATAGAAATAGCACTAATTGAGGGAGCTGATTTAAAATCGCTCTCTGATACAATGATTTCTATGGTTGAGGAACATGGCATGAAATTCTTCTTGCGTGATGCAGAAAACATAATGCAAGCCGAATGCGTAATTGTTATTGGAACGCACAGCCACCCACAGGGATTAAATTGCAGTCATTGCGGATAATTAAAATGTGAATTGAAACCATCGGCTGTTCCATGTGCTATAAATAGCACCGATGTGGGAATTGCTATCGGTTCAGCTTGTGCTATGGCGGCTGATTTGAGATTGGATACTCGCGTGATGTTTTCTGCTGGACTTGCTGCTCAACAATTAGACATTTTGCCAGGGTGTAAACAAGTTTATGCAATAGCTATATCAGCATCGTCAAAGAATCCATTCTTTGACAGAAAGCCAAAGGAGCCACTACAATAATTAATCTTTAAATGTAACCCCATCAATATCTCCCAACCGAGAAGCAAGTGCATCTCGGTAATCGGCTCGTATACTTAATGTCATAGCACACGAATTATCAAACACTTGTTCTATAATCTTTACTCCTGTATCCTTTACCACTCTCATGACTTCATTCATTGATAAATAAGGGAAGGTAAAAGAAACTATAGCCATCTCATGACACTCGATTATATTTCCAGCTGTTATTGCATCTCGCGCAGCTTCTCTATAAGCAACAATCAACCCCGATGTTCCTAATTTTATTCCACCAAAATAGCGTACAACAATTATTACTATATTGGTTAAGTTAAATGAATTAATTTGCCCAAGTATAGGTTTCCCGGCCGTACCACTCGGCTCTCCATTGTCATTACTGAGAAACTCCGTGCGAGCAGCTCCTATCATGTATGCCCAACACACATGTCGAGCATCAAAATACTCCTTTTGATATCGAGCAACAACCTCCTTAGCTTCTACCACCGAAGTTACAGGCACAGCAAAGGACAAAAACTTACTCATTTTCTCCTTATAAATACCCTCAGCAGGAGCATCTAATGTATAAAATGTATCGCCGTTGCTCATAATTACTCTATCAATATATCCACAAAGTTACGATAATCTCTTTTTATTGACAAATTTAATCTTTAGCCATCGGAAACGAGTTTAATTCTAAACAAAACATTATCTTTGTAAATAAATTCTTAAGCACCTAAGTCATGAGACATATTTTATTTTCATTCATCTATATAATCTCAGCCATATCATTATTTTCCACCAATTATAAAGGCGAAATAATAACAGATAGTCTCCATCAATCAAAGATTTATCCCGGCACAATGCACGAATATAAAATATACGTTCCACAAGAATATGATGGGGAAAAACCTGCGTGCCTATACTTCGGATTAGATGGTATCTTATATAACGCAACGGCTGTGATGGATAGTCTCATTGCAAGTGGAGATATGCCTGTAACAATAGGTGTATTTGTTCAGCCCGGAGTAATAAAAGATACCGATGGGAATGTTATCAGGTACAATCGAAGCAACGAGTTTGACCGTACTGATGGGACATTTGCCCATTTTATTGAAACCGAAATACTACCGGCTGTTGAAAGACATAAAACAGCCGACGGAAAAGCAATCCTAATTTCTAAAGACCCTAACGATAGAGCCATTTCAGGAGCAAGCAGCGGTGGAATATGTTCATTTGTGGCTGCATGGTTCCGCCCTGACCTTTTCAGTCGCGTATATACCACATGTGGCACTTATGTAGCGATGAGGGGTGGCAATGAACTCCCCGCATTGGTACGCAAGACCGAGCCACAAGCCATACGTTTTTACATACACGATGGTAGTCAAGATGTGTGGAATCCCATTTTTGGACATTGGTATGAATACAATCTTCTAATGGCTTCTGCTCTTAAATTTGCGGGATATGAATTAGAGACAAAGTGGGATGACGGAAATCATAGCATCAAGAATGGAGCAAGAGAATTCCCTACTGCATTGAAATATCTTTGGAAAGGATACCCCGAAAGAGTAAAACCGGGAATTTCTCAAAACAATATGCTCTCTCAAATTATAGTTCCAGGTGAAAATTGGGTTGAAACATCTGAAGAAATGCCTGATAAAGCAATCAATATGGCCATTTACCCTGATGGCACTCACATGGCAACAACCGAGCAAAATTCTGATTGGCTCATTAACTATACCATCAACAATGATGGGACACTCTCCAATAGACAACAATTCTATTGGATTCACAACCCTTTCCACCAAAAACAAGAGATCAAAGGAATGGAATTTGACACACTCGGCAACCTATATGTAGCAACGCAATTAGGCATCCAAGTGTGTGATCACAATGGTCGTGTCAGGGCTATTTTACCTTACCCAAGCGCTGAAAATATTGAGGCATTTGCTTTTTCAGGCAACACAATTTTTGTCAAAGTCAACAACAAGACTTATTGTCGCAAAATAAATGCAACAGCACATAAAAGCACCGACAAGCACATCAGCGTTAAATCGCAAGGACAAGGATAAGCATTAATTTTATAAAATATATTATTCTAAAAACAAAAAAATAACATTATGGCAAATTGGTTTGAATGCAAAGTAAGATATGATAAAATGATGGAAAACGGCTTACAAAAGAAAGTGAACGAACCCTACATGGTAGATGCTCTTTCTTTTACCGAAGCAGAAGCTCGCATCATAGAAGAATTAACACCTTTCATCTCCGGAGATTTCTCTGTTTCAGCTGTAAAACGCACTAAAATC
Source organism: Muribaculaceae bacterium (assembly GCA_017436845.1). Classification (GTDB taxonomy): domain Bacteria; phylum Bacteroidota; class Bacteroidia; order Bacteroidales; family Muribaculaceae; genus RGIG4079. The sequence continues at coordinate 43,102 of JAFSCJ010000003.1, read as the reverse complement.
TCTGAAATCTTTTGGGATGACAGTGCCGATAAATGGTATCTTGTAAAAGTTGCTTTTATTACAATCGATGAAAAAACTGCGGTTGAAAAAAAGTCAACAACCCTCATCCTCGTTGCTGCAAACGATTTCAAAGGTGCGCTTGACAATTTCATGGAAGGGATGAAAGGCACAATGGCCGACTTTGAAGTTGTTTCTATTGCAGAGACCCCAATTATGGATGTTTACAAAGTAAAATTAGGCACAACAAAACCCGCTGAACAAACTGCTGAATAAATTCTATGGAAATGATACGCCAAAATATCCGCAAGTATCTCAACTCTATTCCAAATGGAGTTGAACTTGTTGCCGTATCCAAATTCCATCCACAAGAAGCTATTCTTGTCGCATACGATGAAGGACAACGCATTTTTGGAGAAAGTCGTGCCAACGAATTTGTCGACAAAGCTAAATCATTGCCAAATGATATTAAATGGCATTTCATTGGGCATCTGCAATCTAACAAAGTACGGTTAATCCTCCCTCACGTATCACTAATTCATAGCATTGACTCGGAAAGACTTCTGACACTTGTTGACAGCGAGGCCAAACGCATAAATCGTGTTGTTGATATCCTGCTTCAGGTTCATGTAGCACAAGAAGAAACAAAATATGGATTTGATCCCGACAAACTTATTGCTCTGATTAAAAACGAGAAAACAACTTCACTCAACAATATTCAAATCAGAGGCATAATGGGGATGGCATCAAACACCGACGAGACCAATCGCATTGAGCAAGATTTCATCGCTATAAAAAAAACATTTGATACTTTAAAAGCGTTACCTAATATGGGTGATAATTTTAACATTATCAGCATGGGAATGAGCGACGACTACCTATTGGCGATAAAACATGGTAGCAACATGATCAGAATAGGGTCAAGCATTTTCGGAAATCGATATTAATAATTATCCTTTTAAAAAAATAAGAACATGGCACAAGACAAAAAAAATTATTTATTGCCAATCATCGTAATGATTTTCCTATTTGCGATGATTTCATTCGTTACAAATCTTGCATCGCCAATGGGTGATATTTTGAAAAACCAATTTAAAATACCTAATTGGCAAGGAACACTCGGAGTTTTTGCCAATTTCATTGCCTATGCAGTTATGGGTATTCCTTCAGGGGCTTTACTACAGAAACTTGGCTATAAGAAAACTGCTCTTATTGCAGTAGCTGTCGGATTCATTGGCGTTGGTATTCAAACATTATCAGGTGTAGCAGAAAGCTTTGCAGTTTACCTATTAGGCGCTTTCGTCGCCGGTTTCTCAATGTGTATGCTTAACACTGTTGTAAACCCGATGCTTAACACTTTGGGTGGCGGTGGCAAAAAAGGGAACCAGCTAATTCAACTTGGTGGCTCATTCAACTCATTAGCAGGAACTGCAGTTATCATCCTTTCTGGCATTATGATTCCATCTGTTGCAAAAGCACAAATCAGCGACGTGTTCCCATTGATGTATGCAGCATTAGGAATTTTCGCATTTGCGTTTTTGGTCCTTATTCTCTCTAAAATTCCAGAAAAGACACAAGAAACTGCCACAATTACTACCGACGTTAAAGAAGGATCTAAAATTGGGCCTATGTCTTTCCGTCACTTTGCTCTTGGTGCAGTCGCTATTTTCGTATATGTAGGCGTAGAAGTTGGTATCCCTAACGTGCTTCAAAAATGGCTACAAAATGGAGATCTTAATGTCCTCCATGTCACAGATGGAGCAGAAGCTATCGCTGCTTCTGTTGCAGCAACTTACTGGTTCTTAATGCTTATCGGACGCCTTATTGGTGCTGCTGTCGGAGCTAAAGTATCAGCTAAAGCTATGTTAACTACAGTATCTTTCATCGGCATAGCATTAGTTCTTGGAGCAATATTTGCATCAACCGAAACAATGGTAAATATGCCTGTATTTAAAAATAGTGCCGAAGGACTATTTGGTTTTGTTAATGTTCCTGTAAACGCAATGTTACTTGTTTCAGTAGGTCTTTGTACATCAGTAATGTGGGGTGGAATCTTTAATCTTGCAGTAGAAGGACTTGGCAAATACACAGAAAGAGCATCAGGTATTTTCATGGCATTAGTGTGTGGTGGTGGTGTATTACCCCTACTCCAAAATGCAATTGTCGATATGCAAGGTGGCATCGGATATCAAGCAAGTTACTGGGTTATTGTCGCCGGATTAGCCTACCTGCTATTTTATGCTTTAATAGGCTCAAGACCATCTAAAAAACTCATTGACTAAAATTAAATTTCAAGCGTAAAAATGCGTGCCATATTATGTGGCACGTATTTTTTATATTATAAATTAGGAGCATACAACAATTATATATCTACAAAATCGCAGTTTAACTACATCTAATTTGCCTAAATGAAAGATTTATTGTATTTTCGTAAATTAAATTAAAAACACTCAATTTTTACAATATAATGAACACAAAAATATTGGATAAAGCAGCTGACAATATTCGCATTCTCGCTGCGTCAATGGTAGAGAAAGCTAAATCAGGACACCCTGGTGGTGCTATGGGAGGAGCTGACTTTATCAATGTACTTTATTCAAGTCATTTAGTAACAGACCCCGACAACCCAACATGGATTGCTCGCGACCGTTTCTTCCTTGATCCTGGACACATGTCTCCAATGCTTTATAGTGTCCTTGCTCTCACAGGGAAATACTCAATCGAAGAACTTCTACAATTCCGCCAATGGGGAAGCGTAACACCTGGGCACCCTGAAGTTGATCAAGAAAGAGGAATCGAAAACACATCAGGACCTCTTGGTCAAGGACACACTATGGCTGTTGGAGCTGCAATTGCAGAGCGTTTCCTCGCTGCTCGCTTTGGCAATTGGATTGAGCACAAAACTTATGCATTCATCTCTGATGGTGGTATTCAAGAAGAAATTGCACAAGGAGCAGGTCGCATTGCCGGATTCTTGGGATTGAGCAACCTCATCATGTTCTTTGATAGCAACAAAGTCCAACTATCAACAGATGTTGATGCCGTAACGACAGAAGACTATGCTGCTAAATATCGTGCATGGGGTTGGAATGTAATTGAAATCGACGGATGTAATCCTGTTGAAATATCAAAAGCTCTTGATACCGCTAAAGCTGAAACAAAATGTCCCACACTCATCATTGGTAACACAATCATGGGACGTGGATGTGTAACTGCCTCCGGTGAAAATTTCGAAGGTCAATGTAGCACCCACGGACAACCTCTAAGTAAATCAGGAGCGGATTTCCCTATGACTGTAAAAAATCTTGGTGGAGATCCTGATAACACTTGGGTAATATGGGATGATGTTAAAGAACTTTATGCGCAACGTCAGGAGGAACTACGCGACATCGTAAAAGAACGTCATGAGCAAGAAAGAATATGGGCAGAACAAAACCCTGAACTTGCAGCCCAACTTTATGATTTCATTGAAGGAAATATTCCTGAAATAAATTTTGCAGAAATTGCACATAAACCCGGTAGCGCAACACGCACAGCATCAGCAAACGTGCTATCGGTTCTTGGAGAAAAGATTAAAAACATGATTGTTTCATCGGCTGACCTTGCTAATTCTGATAAGACCGAAGCATTTCTTAAGAAAACCGGAGCTCTTGCCAACGGTGATTTTTCAGGAGCATTCCTGCATGCAGGCGTTGCCGAACTCACAATGGCATCAATCATGAATGGTATCATACTCCATGGTGGAATGATGGCTGCATGTGGAACATTCTTTGTATTCTCTGACTATATGAAACCGGCAATCCGCATGGCCGCTCTAATGAAACTTCCTGTGAAATATATATTCTCACACGATGCATTCCGTGTCGGAGAAGATGGTCCTACTCATGAACCTATCGAACAAGAAGCTCAAATGCGTCTTCTTGAAGAAATACGCAACTCTGATGGCAAACCAAGCGTATTAGTACTTCGCCCTGCTGATAGTGCAGAAACAACTATAGCATGGGAAATGGCTCTTGAAAACAAAGATACCCCTACTGCACTTATCCTTACTCGCCAAGATGTAAACGACATTCCTGCTATTGCAGGCAACAGATACTCTGAAGCTCAAGGTATACGCCGTGGTGGATACACCGTAATAGATGCGCCACATCCTAAAGTCATCCTCGTGGGTAACGGTTCTGAAGTATCTCTTCTTTGTGATGTTGCTACTGAATTAGAAAAAGAAGGAATTGCATCTCGAGTTGTTTCAATCCCATCTATCGGATTATTCAATATGCAAGATACTGAATACAAAGAAAGCGTTATTTCTCAAGGGACACCAGTATTTGGCTTAACAGCAGGTCTTCCTTCTACACTTTATAGTGTTGTTGGGGCAAATAGCATGATATATGGACTTACTCGCTTCGGAGCCTCAGCTCCATTTAAAGTATTAGACGAAAAATTTGGGTTTACAACTCCAAATATCCTTGAAAAAGTTAAACAATTTATTAACGCTTAGGCTTTGGTTAGTTACAAAAAATCAATTATATCATTTATATTGTAAAAAAATTAGCAATTTTTAATGTCTTATGATTTTTTTTGCGTAACTTAGCACCCAATAACTTAATAGATAATCAAATAACAACAATTAAATTATATTTCTATGAAAAAATGTACATTAATTGCCTTATTATGTACTCTATTCATGAGCCAAAGTCTTTTTGCGCAAAATGAAGCAGAAGTAACATATGTAGAGGACCCAAGCCAAGGTTATCTTTTCAATGCACTAAAAGACAATTGGTTTGTTTCAGCAGAAGGTGGTGCAGGAATCTTTCTCTCACCAAATGATTCAGAGCGCAATTTCTTAGATCGCTGGTCACCTGCGGCATCTATCTATGTAGGAAAATGGTTTTCTCCAATAATTGGAGCGCGTTTAGGTGTAAACTGGCTTAAGACCAAAGGTCTCGCCGATGGACCTAATTACGGTGGCATCGAAATGGATGACAACGTAATTAATGGAGAATATTATAAACAAACATATGCTCACGTTGGTCCAGTGTTTGATCTTATGTTTAATGTAACAAACATGGTATGTGGCTACAAACCTGGCAGAAAATACAACCTCACAGCCTATGTCGGAGGTGGCGGATACTGGTCATTCATTAAAGATTTTAAAGAAACCAGAGAAAACACCTATGAAAAGGATGGATGGAGAGATTCACAAGACCGTGTTATCGCGTTCCGTGCTGGTATCATTAACTCATTTAATGTAAGCGAACAAGTTCAACTTTCTCTTGACCTACGCTACACAGGAATAGACAACCATAAAGACGAAGCAGGTGATGGTTGGAATAAAACAGCCCACGATCTTCAAGCCTATCTTGGAGTAACCTACTTGTTCAAGAAACGTGAATGGAGCGCTCCTATCGTTCCAGTATGTCCAGAGCCCGAAAACTGCGATGCAATCCTTGCTCGTCTTCAAGCTGCCGATGCTAAAATCGCTGATTTAGAGCAACAACTCAAAGCTTGTTTGGAACGTCCTGTTGAAAAAGAGGTTATCGAAGAAAAAGCTCCTCTTGCTACAGTATATTTCCCTATCAATGTATCTAAACTTACTCGCAAAGATATTGAGATTGTTAAATCTTGTGCTGAAGTAATGAAAGATAATCCTAACACAAAATACGTTATTACAGGTTGGGCTGATAACTACACAGGTAATGATAAAATCAATACTCGCCTTCGCAAAAACCGTGCAGCAAGTGTAGAAAAACAACTTATCCGTGAAGGTGTTCCAGCTGAACAATTTGAAGTAACAATCAACCATAACAACCTTGTTGACCTTGGTGAAAAATACCAAGCTCTTGGTCGTGCTGTTACTATCGAAGAAGCAGAATAATAACTCCATTAAAAGCCATACTTAGAGGTCGTATCATGGATACGGCCTCTTTTTATACCCCTCAGTCACATTACTAATACTTTCTTCCCTTACTCCTCCTACTCTCAAATTAAAAAGTTAACTCATTGTGCAACTTCTTCGATGTAGTGAGGAGTGTGAGTCACCTTTCCCTCAATTACGCTAACGCTCCATTATGGTGTTCCCAATTGTGTAACTACTTCGTGGTATTATCTCTTTGCTTTGCCATTTTGTATTGCGCATCAAGACCTCCCGACCATGCGATTGTACTAAATACTCGGCGATTTTGCAGAGTAATCCATCGCCATAGGCAACAGATGTTATAGCTCCGGTCATAACTCTAAAGACCAAAAAACGCTCCGGCTTATCACAAGTCGGAGCGTTTGGGATTATGAAAAAAATCTATTCTGATTAATTGTTTTCTGGACGAAGTTTACGAACAGTAACTGCTGTTTGCCACATTTCGCTTTCACGCAATGCTTTCAATTCTTCTTCAAGTTTCACACGATAGTCAGGTTGAGAGTTGCTGTCGATTGAAATTTGAGCTTCATTACCTGTTTTAACGCTATTATAAAGTTTTTGAACAACAGGCTTGATCGCATCGTGGAATGGGCCCATCCAGTCAAGAGCACCGCGTTGAGCAGTTGTTGAACAGTTAGCGTACATCCAGTCCATACCATTTTTAGCAAACAATGGCATCAAAGATTGAGTCAATTCTTCCACTGTTTCGTTGAATGCTTCTGATGGAGTGTGTCCGTTTTCGCGCAATACTTCATATTGAGCAAGCAACAAACCTTGGATTGCACCCATCAACGAGCCACGTTCACCTGTAAGGTCTGATGTAGCTTCACGTTCTACAGTTGTTTCAAACAAATAGCCAGAACCAATTCCGATACCAAGTGCAAGAGCACGATCCATTGCTCGTCCTGTTACATCTTGGTAAACAGCATATGACGAGTTCAAGCCACGACCTTCAAGGAACATTGTACGAAGAGATGTACCTGAGCCCTTAGGTGCAACTAAGATAACATCAATATCAGCAGGAGGAACTACGCCTGTGCGATCACTCCAAGTGATAGCAAAACCATGAGAGAAATAAAGAGCTTTACCCGGAGTCAAATATTGTTTGATTGTAGGCCACACTGAGATAACCGCTGCGTCGGAAAGCAAGCACATGATGATAGTTGCTTTTTCGCAAGCTTCTTCAATACTGAAAAGAGTTTCACCGGGCACCCAACCGTCAGCGATAGCCTTTTCAAAAGTTTTTCCTTGACGTTGACCTACTATCACATTAAATCCATTATCGCGAAGGTTCATACTTTGACCGGGACCTTGAACGCCATAACCGATTACCGCAATTGTCTCGTCTTTAAGTACTTCTCTTGCTTTTTCCAAAGGAAATTCTTCGCGGAGGACTACATTTTCTTCTACTCCGCCAAAATTCATTTTTGCCATAATTATTTAATTTTGTTTATTTGCTATTTTAAATTCGTTGCAAATTTACTTATTTTATCCTTAAAATAAAATATTTTGCTATTATTTTACATATTTTCGTGTCATTTTTTCATCAAAACACAATATGAGAGCGACACAGCACACCTTTTTCACCCACAATCTCTGCATCTGCTACATTTTCGGACTGAAGAATATTTACTTTTACATCATTTCCAAAATGAGACTCTTGGAGATAGGCAATTTCAAAACGAGAAATATCATGAGTAAGATGATAGTCAAGTGACCATTGATTAATCAGCAATTCGATATATTTTACACTATTGACATGCATATTAAAATCAATATCACTATAACGGAAACGATACTCGCTTTGTTGTGACACATCAGCAATTGGACGCATACGACCTTGCTTAGCAATTGGGCATGGACGATCAGAAACCGTTACGGCCAATAATTCTAACTTTGACAAATCGCCAGGTGTGCGAGTTGTCATATCAATAGCAACCCATATTGTGCGAATATAACCCAACACTTCACCATTCTCAGCCTGTACCTCCATATTACGTTCAGAGAAATGACGATTATAGTTTTCAATCCATGTAATTAAACGATAAGTCTCATTAACTTTAGGCATACGAGTCATTTCTATTGATAAGCGACTCAATACCCAAGCAAGGTTATCTTTAATCATTACATCATATCCCACACCTATTCTATTGGCATGCTCAGTTGCCACCTCAATCACTCGCTGTGCAAGCATCATAAAAGGCATCTGCTGCTTAGCATTACATTCCCCAGCAGTAAGAAAATATTCGTGGCAATATTCTTTGAGGACTCTTTCTGACATATTTTATTTCAAACTTTCTTTTCTGCGATTTTGTTCCTCTATAAATCTATCAACATATTCAACAGGAGATTTTGTAACAGCTACACGACCACTACGCACAAATTGACGTATATCGTAACGTTTCAACTCCTCAAACAATGCCTCTGTCTCATCAGAATGACCTGTTTTTTCAATAATAGTATATTCTCGTGTTATCTCAAGGATACGAGCATTGTGATTACGTATTATCACTTCAAGATTTTTCTCATCAAGTAATTTGTCTGTTGGCACTTTATACAAAGCCACCTCTTGATAAACAATCTCTTCATCGGTATATAGAAACGATTTCAACACATCGATGCGTTTTTCTATCTGTTTCACAACCTTTTCCATCATCACTCTATCACTATAACAAGTGATTGTGAATTTATGAACACCTTCTATTGATGAAGGGCTAACAGATAGACTCTCAATATTGAGACAACGGCGTGTAAATATAATCGAGATTTGGTTAAGCAACCCAACTTGATGTTCCGAAAATACCGTTACCGTAAATAATTGTTTTTCCATTATCTATTGAGCGTTTAATCGAGTTTATATTTTTCTGTTGGAGTGAGCATAATATCATCTACCGCAGCACCGGCTGGTGTCATTGGGAAAATCATATCTGTGGGGTCTATATTAACATTCAACAGATATGCACCATCATGAGACACCATTCGTTCAATTGCGGCATCAAGTTGCTCTCTTGTTTCAACATTCTCTGATGCAATGCCATAGGCTTGCGCTATTTGAACGAAATCAGGGTTTATCATTGGTGTTTGAGAGAAACGGCTACGGAAGAATAATTCTTGCCATTGACGCACATTGCCAAGGAAATTATTATTTAACAATATAATTTTAACCGCTACTCCATACTCCAATATTGTTCCAAGTTCTTGAATTGTCATCTGCAATCCACCATCACCGGTAAAGAAGCACACTGTTCGTTCAGGAGCTCCCATTTTGGTGCCAATCGCAGCCGGCAAACCAAATCCCATTGTTCCAAGACCTCCAGATGTAATGATACTCTTAGGTAATGTGTATCGGAAATAGCGAGAAGAGAACATTTGGTTTTGCCCCACATCAGTTATTAATACCGCTTTATCCTCTGTGGCCTTAGATACTTTATGTACGACCTCACCCATGTTCATTGGACCTGATTCCGGGAATACTTCGCGCTTAACTACCTTTTCATATTCAACGGCATCACACTCATCAAATGTCTTTAACCATTCTGTGTGTTTAGTTTCTTTTATCAACGGCAATAGTTTAATGAGCACCTCTTTAGCATCGCCATGTACTGTTGCTGTTGTTTTGATATTTTTGTCAAATTCCGATGAATCAATATCTATATGAACAATTTTTGCCTGACGCGCATATTTTGAGGTATCACCGGTTACTCGATCATCAAAACGCATACCTATTGCCACTAACAAGTCGCAACGATTGGTATTTACATTAGGGCCAATATTCCCATGCATCCCCAACATTCCTCTATATAGTTTATGATCAGAAGGCATTGTTGAGAGACCTAAAAGAGTTGCGGCAACAGGGATATCAGCCTTTTCAGCAAGAGCAGCAAGTTCTTTTTCGGCACCTGAGATCATCACTCCATGTCCGGAAATTATCATTGGACGTTCAGCAGCATTAATCAAGTCAGCCACTGTCTGAACATCATTTTCATCGATTTCAGGATATGGGATATAACTGCGTATAAAATCACATTTTTTGTAACTCCAATCAAGCGTTCCCACTTGTGCATCTTTTGCCAAGTCGAGCACTACAGGACCGGGACGACCTGAATTTGCGATATAAAATGCACGAGCTACTGCCCAAGGAATATCCTCTGCTTTACGTATTTGATATGCCCATTTTGTAATAGGCTGTGTTATTCCCACAACATCTGTTTCTTGAAACGCATCAGATCCAAGGAATGATGAGGCAACTTGACCGGTAATGACCACCATAGGTGTACTATCCATCAATGCATCGCTCAACCCAGTTATGACATTTGTTGCCGCAGGGCCCGATGTTACAACCACCACCCCTGTGCGACCTGACACACGTGCATACCCTTGAGCTGCATGTGTAGCACCCTGTTCATGACGCACAAGTATATGTTTCAACTCTTCTGTGTAATCATATAACTTATCATATACGGGAATAATCGCACCTCCGGGATAACCAAACACGCGGTCAACACCCTCGGCTATCAACGATTTTATCAATGCTTCAGCACCTGTTATCTTTTCACTCATATACTTTCTAATCTATGTATTATAATTATGAGAGACCTCCTACCTTAATTAAGTTCACGCACACCACCTTTATCTGCCGATGTTACCATTGCGGCATAAGCTCGCAATGCTTTTGAAATTTCACGATTGCGTTTTACCGGTGTAAATGCTGCTTTTCCACGAGCTTCTTCTTCAGCACGGCGTTCAGCAAGTTCGTCATCACTAAGTTCAACATTTATTGTTCGCTCAGGTATATTAATATCAATTATATCACCGGTGCGTACAAGCCCTATATTCCCTCCGGCGGCAGCTTCGGGTGAAATGTGCCCTATTGACAATCCTGACGTACCACCAGAAAAACGGCCATCAGTAATCAATGCACACTCTTTACCAAGGTGTTTTGATTTGATATAGCTTGTTGGGTAAAGCATTTCTTGCATACCGGGACCTCCCTTAGGCCCTTCATGAGTAATAACCACTACATCTCCTGCCACAACCTCATCACGCAAGATTCCATTAACAGCATCTTCTTGTGATTCATATACCTTAGCTGTCCCGCGGAAATGGAAGATGCTTTCATCTACTCCTGCGGTTTTCACTACACAGCCGTCAAGAGCAATGTTCCCTTTCAAAACGGCAAGACCGCCATCTTTGACATAGGCATGTTCAAAATCGCGAATACATCCTTTTTCGCGATCGCTGTCAAGCTCTGCATAAGTAGCATTTTGAGAGCCGAGAACAAGGTTTTTCTTCTCTCCGGGAGCACTTTTCCACAAATTTTCAGCATCGGCACCAAATTCTGCTCCACCTATCGCATATTTCTCTATAGCCTCACCAAGAGTTAATCCATCAACACGTTTTACCGATTTGTCAACGATGCCATTTTCGGCAAGAATTTTCATAATAGAAATAATACCACCTGCACGATTTACATCCTGAATATGATACTTTGAATTCGGGGCAACCTTACACAACACAGGTGTTTTGCGAGATAATGCATCAATATCGGCCATCGTAAAATCAGCACCTGCCTCATTTGCAACAGCAAGAAGGTGAAGCACTGTATTTGTTGAGCCTCCCATTGCAATATCAAGAGTCATAGCATTCAACATTGCCTGACGAGTCGCAATGCTACGAGGAAGCACACTATCATCGTCGTCATTATAATAGGCAAGCGTATTCTTAACTATAATTTGTGCAGCTTTACGGAACAGTTCTGTGCGATTGGCATGTGTTGCAACAATAGTCCCATTTCCCGGAAGAGCAAGACCGATAGCTTCGTTCAACGAGTTCATTGAATTTGCAGTAAACATTCCCGAACAAGAGCCACACGTTGGGCAACCACGTTGTTCAAGTTTTGTTACCATCTCGTCATCAACCGACTCGTCGGCAGAATCAATCATTATATCAATCAAGTCAAGCGGGCGGTCTCCAAGTCGGCCAGCTTCCATTGGTCCTCCAGATACAAATATTGCAGGAATATTAAGACGCATCGCTGCCATCAACATTCCGGGAGTTACCTTGTCGCAATTTGAAATGCACACCATTGCATCAGCTTTATGTGCATTAACCATATACTCTACGCTATCAGCAATCAAATCACGTGATGGCAATGAATATAACATACCATCGTGTCCCATTGCAATACCATCGTCAATAGCAATTGTGTTAAACTCAGCAGCAAAACAACCAAGTTTTTCAATCTCTTGCTTAACAATTTGACCTATTTCATGCAAATGAGTGTGTCCGGGCACAAACTGTGTAAATGAATTCACAACAGCGATGATTGGACGACCTATTTGTTCTTCTTTCATACCATTGGCACGCCACAATGCGCGTGCGCCTGCCATTCTACGGCCCTGTGTGCTTGCTGCACTTCTAAGCGGTTTGCTCATAATCTGATTATTTTATTAAATCAAGATGCCTTCCATTCTTGAAGAGAGGGAAGGCATCGATTATATTTTATTCAATTATAAATACACGACAACTTAACCCTCCTGAGATCTTAGGACGACGACCACGACTTGTAGCAGTTGAGTGTATTGATTTATCATATTGCTATTTTCACTATTTAGATTGCAAAATTATAGTCTTTCTCCTAAATAACCAAATAATTTCCACAAAAAACACATTATTTACTTTCCAAATGCAAGCTACAAAAAAAAGAGGTTGCGGTTTCACAACCACAACCTCCCGCAAAACTAATTATTTTGATAAGGGTATTAATAAGAAGTCAAATCGATTGTTTCGATTCCGGTCAATTTGTCAAGTTCAAACCCGGTAGAATTCCAACTTTCAATCACAACTTCTTTTTCTGAGGTTCCTGAATAAACATGTGTTGCCTTAGGCTTATATGATGAACTTGCGCCATCGCCCCATGTTATAGTACCAAAGACATCATCTCCGGTGAATGCAGGTATCATTAATTCACTTCCAACGTGAGTAATAGTCAATACTCCATAACCATTTAAAGCCGACATCGCATCTTCTTCCTGATTTAAAGAGATTGTTTCTACTGCTCCGGGAATAAATTCAAGACCATAATCGGTCAACACCATGCGGAAGATATATTGATATCCGCTTTTCATTTCTACCTCAGGGAATTCAACATTATAAGTTACATTATCAATCGTAATTGCAATGTTTACCTTATTTATTTTTGTTGAGAATGGAATTTGCCACATGCGTGGTAGATCTTCGCTCCACCCTGCCTCCGAAATCTTTTTGCTGACATTAAATGTAAATACATCCTTAGATGTTCCGGTTATTTTCCCATTATCGACCTTCATTGTTCCTTTGGTATATACATTATCTCCTGATATCGACATTTTTGAAAGATTTCCGGCACCGGAATATCCTTGTTTGCTGATATTAAAAGACACCAACGACAATGCGTGTTTCATTACAAGCTTCGCATTATGTGTTGTATAAGAAACAGGTACATATGAGCCTGAATATAGCAAATCTATCTGTTGCGAAACATCTACAGGTATAGCAGTTGCATCGGTATATGCTGCATTATAAGGAGCTACTGCATATATAAATGCATTCTCACCTTTTGAGATTTTAACCTCAGGAGACATTGACCAATTTGCTCCTGAAAGTGTTGCTTTCACATTGTCAACACGGTTAGGAGCATCGATTTTGCCATAAGTCTTTGGAAACACATTCATAGCATCACCACTTGCAAAAGCAGTTGTTACATTAGCTTTCGTCAATATCTCAGTAGAGATTGTAACTGTTACATCACCATCTGATGCGGGGGGGGTTGGCTCATCTTCGCCACCTGAGCTACAAGAATAGAACATTGTCAAGCCTAACGCCAATATTGTAAATTTCAAATGTTTCATATCCTATAAAATTTATTTTGTGACAATGTTTAGTTTCTTAATCTCATCATTACAACGCAATTCAATTCTGTTTTTTCCCGCAGGAAGAATTGATGCATTAAATTCTAATTCAGGCAATGGAGATAATTCCCCACTTTGAATCAAATTACTATTTGCGTCATAAATCTTATACGTTACATTGTGCTTTGTAACAATCTTGAACATGCGACTAAGTCTATCATAACTCAATTTAGTCTTTTCCTCCAAACTTGCCCAAGCATCTACTGTAACTTTAAATCCTTGAGTAAGCTCTGCTCCACTTTCGGGATCTGCAACAGAAATTTCAATATTCCATGTTTTTCCTGTTGTTGTCAATAATTCAGTAGTCTTCAATAGACCATTTTCTATTACAAATGGGACTTCGGCATATCCTCCTATGTTACTTTGGTAAACACCATGAACACTCAACTTATAAGTTGACTTGGGAGCTTCTCCATTTACTTCAATAGCACCAACTACCGAGCCGGCAGGCAAGTTTTCTTCGATGCGATTGTGACTCAAAGAAATACTTTTGAGTGGTTGATCAGGAGCTCCAATACCTACAACTACAACATGACCGGTGTCATAATTCATACCCATGCGACCATCACGCAAGTTGTCAATAGAGAAATAGCCATCACCATATCCACCCCAACCCCAATTGACATTAAACAAGCCATTGCTGTCATATCCATCAAGGTTAAAACTGTGTCCATAACCACCTTTTGAGTCAATGGCGTTATAAATGACGGCACGACCGGCATTCAATTCATTAACAATTAATTGTTTCCAATCGCCACTATATTGGTCTCGCCAATAATAGGTTACATCATCAGAATATGAGAAATTTTCTTTTAAAGCATTAGAAATGCGACTCACTTGATTTGATGGTATTCCGGAGCCATCTTCTCCATAGTCCATCTTAACACTCATTCCGGCATGATACATCAATCGAGCTGCTTCATCATAATTATTTGCTCCTGACATTATATCATCCCAATTATAGGCACGTTGCTCATCAAAATTTATTCTCAATGAACCATAATTAGCACTGCTGTATGAAACAGAGCCAACAGGACGAGACGGATGTCTCTGCACGCTCATTGCCTGACTCATCGCAACCGCTACACACCCCACAAGAGCTGTTTGGCGGGGACAATACACATTATAAGGGGCACTTTGATTCCAATTAACTTTAATGAGTGGTTCCACTTCATTCCCTGAACGAGAACGCACATATTCCGGATTATCCCATCCTACATGTGCTTTTGTTTCAGTGCTCACTATATATTTTATCTGTTTTTTATAGCCATCAAGAATATATGACACATTATCAGGCATTTTATTCATATCAAGGCTTCCTGATAATGAATAACCGATAATGGGCTTTACAACATCGTCGGCAGCGACGATAACCCATCCTTTTGGTGCAAAATTAACAATATAGAAAGCGCCATCAGCTTTTTGTGATGACCTTACGGTGAAATCTTTACCGGCACGGCTCTCGATATATCGTTCTGCCACCGATTGTGCTTTTTCAGGGCTTATCAACGTTGCAAACGCCGATATAACAACGAATTGCAACAATAAAAAACTAATGAAATTCTTCATAAACTATAGAGATGGAAAAGATTGGCACACACATTTTGTGTGCCAATCTTTAATTATAGAATCTTAATCTTTTCAGAATATTAACGAGTCATTGTGACACCCCAAACCCAGTCAAATGGACCAAGACCGGCACCAGTAGAACCATTCATTACATAGAACACAATATCTTTGTCTTCAAATGTAATTTCTGTCATGTCTTCATTCCATGTACCCTTAACTGAGCCACTTAGTGTAAGATTCCCTTCAGGAGTCAGACCACAAGCAAAGATGTCATTAGAGGCATCATAAGCTGCAACAACTTGTCCCAAAGGAATTTCAACATAGCCTGTTTTAGTGTCCATGTCGAAATAATAATTCAATTCAAGTTGACAGAAATCATAACCAAGAACTCCTGTTACAAATAGAGTTTTGTTATAACCGGCATCTCCTTCTTGATAACCAACGATTTTAGTATTCCATGCAACAGCACCGTCGTACTTACTTGTTACGTTCATTTTCCAATTAGCTTGCAATTTTTCATAGAATACCGAGTCATTATCTTTTAGGTAAACAGTAGCAGTTGCATTTTGACCGACAACACCACCCTTAACATCTACAATTGTAACTGTAAATGTGCGAGCTTCATTGATTTCATCATCATCTACCGCTCTGATTTCAATATTGCCAACACCATCTTCAGCAACAATCACAATAGTTTTTTCTGTAACAACGTAATGAACATCATCCATAGCTGGATTTGCTCCTGCCTCTGCAACTTCAACAGTTACCTCTACTGGACCATTCATTTCACCGTCGACAGAAACAGGAACATTAAATATTCCATTGTTTTCCTTAACGGAAACTTCGCTTTCAAGCATATTTACTGTTACATCGTTGCTGTTCCAGCTCTTGTCATCATCAGAACAAGCTGTAAACATTGTAGCAGCGAGCATCAGTGCAAATATTTTATTTAGTTTCATAATTAAAATAGTCTTTTATTGATTAAATAGATTAGTAACCGGGGTTTTGTTGACCTTTAAGTTGTGGATTAGCATCCATTTCAGACTTTGGAATAGGCCATACCATGCGGAAATCGTTAGCCGCTTTATTTAGAGCAGTTGTAGTTTCAGCTCCCGGGAAAAGTACAAGATTTGCATTTTGTGGAGCATTACCACGATTTACACCAAGACCCCAACGTTTCAAGTCAACAAGACGGAAACCTTCACCTACCAACTCTCTGTGACGTTCATCTTGAAGTGCTGACATGAAAGTAACCTCATCTGAATAATTATTGGCTTGATAACCAAGTATACGTTTTGATTTCAACGCATTCAAGTATTCACTTGCCT
Organism: Muribaculaceae bacterium; assembly: GCA_017436845.1. GTDB lineage: Bacteria > Bacteroidota > Bacteroidia > Bacteroidales > Muribaculaceae > RGIG4079. The sequence goes on along the minus strand of JAFSCJ010000003.1, from coordinate 26,345 downwards.
TGCCCAAATTTTTGCTTCCTGCATAAGCTTCAGCGGCAATTAGATATTGTTCTGAAATGCGGAATGGTTTTGGATAGTTGGTATAGTGATCATCAACATTTAGGCTTGCATTCAATTCCGGGTTACCCGGATATTTGTTGAATACATAGATATTACCTTGTGCGCCTGTTGCAACAGTCAAAGTAAATGGAGCAAAGAATGTATACAAACGAATATCATTCACGTCATACAAATCAACCAAATTTTGAGATGGGATATAATCCATAACTTGTTGGCTTGGATCGCTTTCTTTGTATTGACCCCAGAAAGTTGTTCCGGTAGCTGAACCAAGCTCGTCAGGAGACAAGTAAATTTGCCACATTACTTCAGTACCTTCGTCAAATTCCCACAAATCATAGAATGCATTAACGCCTTCTTGTGTATTTGCATCAATCAAAGGATAATTGCCTGATGCGATTAGCGAAGTAGAAGCTGTAACAGCTGTTGCATAATCTTTCATTTGCAATGCAGCACGAGCTTTCAACGCTGTTACAACATCAGCTGAAATGTAATTCAATGCTTTTTGATCTTTTGACAAAATCAAATTTGGATTAATCAAACGTTCTGCCTCAGCAATATCGCTCATGATTTGAGCATAAGTTGCTTTCAACGATGAACGACCGGGATAAGTTGAAGCATCAGAAGAAGGAGCATAAGTCAATTGCAACGGCAATCCTAAATCTGTTTCAGCTGTAGCGTCATCATAACCTTTACAGAAATAACCTGCCAATGTCAAATAAGCATTAGCACGAGTGAAATAAGCTTCAGCTACGTATGCACCAAGAGTAGCAATTTCTTCTTCTGTGAATGTGTTTTCACCTTCTACAATCTTGGTATAGCTGTCAATATAATAATTGGCACGTGCTATGTGAGCATAATAAGCCGACCATATAGCTTCAATATTTCCATCTGTTGATTGGAAATCCCAACGGTAGGAGTTGCCATAAATGTTTGAAAAGCCTGAAACTGCATTAAAATCATCGGCTTGGATTTCCGGTGTCAAGATATAACCACCGGTTGTAAGACTTCTATAGTAAGAGTAAAGACCTACTCTTGCATTAGCGAAGTCATTCATAGTTGTCATGTATGTAGATTCTTCCAATGCATCATAGGGATATTTATCCATGTCGCAGGAAAATAGTCCCAACGCAATCAGAGAAGCTGCAAAAATATTTAGTTTTTTCATTTCCTTTTATCTCTTTTGTGTTAGTAATTAGAATGTTAACTCAAGACCGAAAGAAACTTGTTTAGTATTAGGATAGTTACCAAGTTGAACGTTGTTATCAACTTCAGGGTCATAACCTTGATAGTCAGTAATTGTCCACAAGTTACGTCCGATAAAGAATACTTTACATCCTTCAACAAATCCTGTTTTACGGATAATGTTTTGAGGAAGATTATAGCTTACTGTCAAGTTCTTCATACGCATGAATGAAGCATCTTCAAGCAAGTGAGTATCAAATTGCATTGGTGATTCAGGAGTTGAAATTTCTGTGATATCACCTGGTTTTTGCCACATTGTAAACATCTTAGTAGTTTGGTTATTTTTAGATGCAAATTGTGGGTTTTCAACGAACCAACGTTCATTGTTAATCAAGTGTTGACCAAGCATGAATGAGAAGTCAGCGCTTACAGTGATACCTTTCCAGCTTACGCGAGTTCCAAGACCACCTGACCATGGAGCGTAACGTTGTTTTCCTGTAAATACTGCATCATCTTCAGAGAATACTTTTGTCAAGTTACCGTTTTTGTCTTTCCACATGTTGTAACCATCGCGTGGGTCAACACCTGCCCAACGAGTATAGAAATATTCACCATAAGGTTTACCTACTTGAAGTTTCAAACCAGTGTTAGCCAATACATATTCGTCACGGCCGTTGAACAATTCTGTAATTTCGTTTTGGTTGTAGTTAATGTTTGCTGATACACTCCAGTCAACACCATAGAAATTTTTGAAGATATCAACATTAACTGTAGCATCGAAACCACGGTTGCGCATACTTGCTACGTTACCCCATCCTGAAGAGAAACCTGTTGTAAATGAATAAGGAATATCCATCAACATATCTTCTGTCAAACGGTTGTAGTATTCAAGATCTACACTTACGCGATCCAATACACGTGCACTAATACCTAAGTTAGTTGATTTAACAACCTCCCAAGTCAAGTCAGGGTTAGCAGAGTTAGCAATAGCTGTACCGCCTACGCCATTATACAATGGGCCGTCACCGATAAGACCAAGAGACATATATGGGTCAAGACCTGAAGAGTTACCAATCAAACCATAGCTTGCTTTGAATTGCAATGCATTAAGCCAAGTAAGGTCTTTCATGAATTCTTCTTTCTTGATATTCCACATAGCACCTGCTGACCAGAAGTTACCCCATTGTTTATTCTTAGCAAACAATGAAGACCCGTCACGACGGAATGTAAAGTCGGCAAAGTATTTTTCATCATAATTGTAGCTTAATGTTCCAAAGAATGAGTTAAATACTTTGTCATATTTGCTGTGAGAAGGAAGAGTTGGGATTGAAGCTGAGCTCATCAACATAAGACGAGTATCAGTCAAACCATCTACACTTACACCAAATGATTCATTCTTAGTAATGATAGATTCTTGACCTGCCAAAAGAGTAACATTGTGCAATTTTTCAATGTTGAAACGATATTCAGCAGTATTAGTATAAGTGAATTGATAGTAACGTTGGAAAGATTCGCTTGCAGAACCGTTACCTTCAAATGGGCCTGTAGGAAGTGCTACACCTGATGAACGATAGTCAAATGCTTCAACACCTTGTGCTGCTCGGATATTCAAACCTTTGATAGGGTTAAGGTTAATAAATGTACCTCCATTTATACGAACCATATCTTTGTGACCTGGTTGAATTTCTGACAAATAATATGGGTTATAGTAACCAAGTTTATCAAAATAGTCAAGACGATCACCATATCCGGCAAATGAGCCATCTTCATTACGAAGAATTTCATAGTAAGATTGGTCAGGACGATAGATACGAGATGCGTATGCTTTGTTATATACAGAGTTAGCAGTATTGCCAAACGCTGCTGTAATATATTTTTGATAAGACAAGCTCAAGTTTGCACCTACGCGAATCCATTGGTTGATGCTTGCATCAATGTTTGAGCGCAAAGTTTCACGACGTAGATTAGAGTCGTCCATAATACCATCTGCATCATAGTGGCTGAATGATAGGTAATAGTTCAATGCTTCAGTACCGCCAGTGATGCTAAGATCATATTGTTGCATTGGAGCAGATCCGCCAAAAAATACATCAGCCCAGTCAGTAGAAATACCATTATCAATATAGAATTGTTTTTCAGCTTGGAATGCTGCATTATTTTTCATTGATGGGTCAAGCATTTCTTGGAAGTTCAACCATTCTTCAGCGTTCATCATATCCATACGGTCACCTGTCATTTTAGAGATACCATATTGAGCGCTAACTTGAACTTTTGCTTTTTGTCCACGTTTACCTTTTTTAGTTGTCAAGATTACAACACCATTAGCAGCACGAGAACCATAGATAGCTGTTGCTGACGCATCTTTCAATACTGTCATTGTTTCAATATCGTTAGGGTTCAATGCAGTAAATGCGCCTGATGAAATTGGAGAACCATCAAGGATAAACAATGGTTCAGAGCTACTGTTAATTGAGCTGACACCACGAATACGCATACTTGCAGAGCTACTTGGCTCACCACTTGAAGTGAATACTTGAAGACCGGCAACTTGCCCTTGAAGAGCGTCACCGATGTTAGCTACCGGAGAATTTTCTACGATATCACCACTAACAGCAGTTACAGAACCTACGATAGAACCAAGTTTACGAGCAGAACCATAACCGGTTACAACTACCTCATCAAGAGTTGTGTTATTTACTGCAAGAGCAATGGTCATGTTTTCTGAGATAGCAACAGTTTGAGATTGCATACCCACATAAGACACATTAATCTGAGTCACTTTAGATGGAACTGTCAATGTAAACTTACCATCAAGGTCAGTTGCCACACCATTGCCTCCACCTACCGGCAAAACAGTCGCACCAATTAGAGGTTCACCTGTTCCGGCATCAATTACAGTACCCGACACCTTCTTTTGCGCATATGCACTAAGAGAAATAGTCAAGACTGTCAAAAGTAATAGAAACAGCTTTTTCATACTTAATTTAAATTAGACATACATTAATATTAAATAAACTTTCTTCCATTCTTAATTTGCAATCTCTTGCTAAGAGATTTCATATCAAATTGCAAAGATAGTATAAATTCTCTTATTATAAACAAATGAAAGCATTTTTTCTCCAGATTTAACATTTTGCCAAAATCTAAAATTTGATATTTTACAGCAGAGCACGCGTGTTACTACTTAAAAATTAGGCAATTGTATAGTTGTGAAATCTCTTAGCAAGAGATTGCACAAATTATAAATAGAAAGAGAGTAAATAATATATGTTTAATTTTTATGTAAAACTATGAGAAAGCTGTTATTCTTTTTAATCGCAGTTTGTACCATCGCTTTTGCCGCTGACGCTCGCACAGTGCGTGGAAAGGTAGTTAACGCAAGTGACAATGAGCCTATGATTGGGGCTACTGTGTTGCCTATAGGTGGAGGCAATGGTGTCGCTACTGACTTTGATGGTGGTTTTGTGCTTAACATTAATGACAATGTTAAGCAAATTAAAGTTTCTTATGTGGGTATGGCCACAAAGACAGTAAACGTGAGTGATAATATGCTTATCACATTAGAGAGTAGTGATAATACTCTTGATGATGTTATTGTTGTTGGTTATGGTAGCCAAAAGCGCGAAGCTAAAACAGGTGCCATCACAACATTAAATGCAGATGAAATTGCTGATATTCCCGCAACATCTATTGACAAGATGCTTTCAGGAAAAATGGCAGGTGTGATGATTACACAATCATCAGGACAACCGGGATCATCTACAAGCATTCGTATTCGTGGTACATCTTCTATTAATGCAGGGAATGGTCCATTGTATGTTGTTGATGGTATTCCTGTATCAAGTGGAGATGAAGCTGATCTTGTAAACACTAACAATGCTATTGCTGCAATCAATCCTAACGACATTGAAAATATTACAGTGTTGAAAGATGCTGCAGCTGCAAGTGTTTATGGTTCTCGTGCTGCCAATGGGGTTATTTTGATCACAACAAAAAGTGGCAAATCAGGCAAGAGTACATTTAATGTACGCGCGCGTTTCGGTCTCTCAACATTGGCAAATGACAACAATGTAGGAGTTATGTCGGGGCAAGAGTTGCTTCAATATCAACGTGATGCTGTTATTAATGCTGGCAAAAACCCTGATGACCCAACAGTAGGAGCTTCATATTATCGCCCATATTCTTTGCTTGCTAAAGAGCAAACAAATTGGATGGATCATTTTACTCGTCTTGGTAAGATGCAAGAGTATGAAATCAACGCTTCAGGAGGTAACGACAAAACAAACTATTATAGTTCTTTGAATTATCACGATAATCAAGGTATCTATTATGGTGTCGATTATAATAAAATTGGAGCTCGTTTCAATGTTGATCATGAGTTGAGTAAATATCTTAAGACAGGTGCTCGCTTAAATCTTGGGTATACATATTCTGAAGATATACCAATGCAATCATTGTATTATTCAAACCCTGCATTTGCCGGTATGACCATGTTGCCATGGACTCCTGCTTATGATGAAATGGGTAATCATAACACAAATATCCCTGAAAATTCATATACTAACCCTCGTGCAACTGCTGAGTATGATGAACAATGGGAAAAGACATATAATATTCAAGGTAGCATGTACTTAGAATATAAACCTATTCGTCAATTAACCCTTCGTTCAAATAATGGTGCTGAGATGAAATTTAAGGAAGGTCGTCGCTATTGGTCACAAGAAGCAAGTAATTATTCTACAGGATATCCTGTGCTTCAATCAACAAATACTACTTACCGCACATTAACTACATCAAATACTGCTACATGGCAGGATGTTTACAATGATGTACACAATTTGCGCGTATTGCTTGGTCAAGAAGCTACTCATGACTATGGATATCAATACTATGGATATTCTGATACATTAAATCCTGAAATACCATATCATTCTTCAGGTGCCAACTATGAAGTAGGATATAGCAATTCAACATCAACACTATTGTCATTCCTTGGTATTCTTGATTATAGTTATGATTCTCGCTATTTCTTGCAATTGTCAGGTCGTTATGATGGTAGCTCTAAATTTGGGTCTAACAAGCAATGGGGCTTCTTCTATGCACTTGGTGCATCATGGAATGCTCATAATGAAGCATTCTTGAGAGATTACACATGGTTGAATTTGGCTAAATTGCGCGTAAGCTATGGTATCAATGGTAATGATGGAATTGGAAACTATGCTCACTATGGTGTTTACGCTTCTTCTTACTATAATGGTGTGAATGGTCTTGTTCCATCAACTCCGGCTAATCCTGATTTGTCATGGGAAAAGAATAAATCATTTAACGTAGGTATTGATTTTGGTTTCTTCGATAGAGTAACAGGTACTATCGATTTCTATACTCGTAAAACTACCGACATGCTTTTGACAAGAACTCAATCTTCTACAACAGGTTTCAACTCGGTGCTTGACAATATTGGTTCAATGCGCAATACAGGTGTTGAATTGCAAGTAGATGTTAATATTCTTCGTAATAAAGATTGGTCATGGAATGTAGGATTTAATTTATCTCACAACAAAACAAAAATTCTTGAACTTGCTGGTGAAGAATTCCTTTCTTATTCAGGAGACAGTCGCTTACGTCATGTCGTTGGAGAGGGAATGTACACATTCTACTTGAAAGACTATTATGGAGTAAATCCTGTTAATGGTGAAGCTCTTTGGGTAACTGAAGATGGTAAATTAACTAACAACTATAGCGATGCTCGTTGGTATTATTGCGGAAGCCCTGAGCCTAAATTTACGGGTGGTATCAATACAACAGTTACATGGAAAGACTTTAGTCTAAGCGTATTAGGTGAATTCAAAACCGGAAATAAAGTATATATCGGTGCTGAATATTCTTACTTGAATAGTGATGGTACACAAATGAGCATGAATCAAATGACTTCAGCTCTTAACTATTGGAAAAAACCTGGAGATACAGGATGTAATCCAAAACCAATCGCAGGTAACACTACAAGCTCTAACTCAATGAGTTCTGACCGTTGGTTGGAAGATGGCGATTATTTCCGCATCAAAGATGTTACACTATCATATACATTGCCTAAAAAACTTATCAAAAAAGCAGGAATGGATAATGTGAGAGTTTATGCAACAGGAATGAATCTATATACATTCCATGATGTTAATTTCTGGGATCCTGAACGTGGTGTAGATGGTCTTGGATATGGTATTTATCCAGTTACTAAGACATTTGTATTGGGTCTTGATGTTACATTCTAATTTTAATCATCGTAAAAAGAAATATAAATATGAAAAAGATATTATTTAGTTGCGCAGTTCTTTCGGCAATGATGCTTGTTTCTTGCGATGGATTCTTGGAACAAGAACCGGAACTGTCACAAAGCAATGAATTGACGCTATCGTCTTACGATGGTATTAATAATGCTACTGCCGGATTATACACTATGTTTCAAAGTGCATCTTGGTTTGATGGCGAATACATTTTAAGTTCGGAAATGCGTTGTGGTAATGCAAAAAAACCTTTGCAAGAGCCGGGGTCAGGACGTTATACAGGTTACACAACATGGATTTATAATGAAAATTCAACATCGCCTGTGTGGTCTTATGCATATTATACTATTGCATGGGCAAATAACGTGATTAATGCAATTCCTAATATAGATATCAATCAAGAGCGCAATGCAACTCAAGCCGATCTTGATAATCTCATGGCCGAAGCTCTTTTTGTTCGTGCATTCTGCTATCATAATTTGGTTACAACTTATGCACAACCATATACTTATCAACCTGAGAGTTTAGGTGTGCCTGTAGTTCTTGTAACCGAAAATGGCACTCCGGCACGTAATACTGTTGCAGAAGTTTATACTCAAATCGTAAAAGACTTGACCGATGCCGAAGCGTTAATGGCTGATGGATATCAACGTGCAGGTGTTAATGACCCTGTAGCGGCTGCTACAAAACCTGCTATCCAAGCATTCTTGTCTCGTGTGTACCTATATATGGGTAATTGGCAAGGTGCTGCTGACTATGCAACAAAAGTTATTAATAGCGGTAAATTCAGCCTTGCTGATGCTAATACTTACAAAACTATGTTCAGTGCTTCAATAGCTACTGAAGGTGGGGAATATATCTTTGAAGTGTTTGGAGATAAACTCAATTCTTATTGGGATGCTTCAGGTTGGACTCACTTACCTTATATAACTAATTTTGGCGACAATGGATCAGCTGATGTTTGTGCAACAATGGATCTAATCAATCTTTATGAAGATGGTGATGTGCGTTTAGCTATGTACCAAGAGCACAATGGTGAATACTATTGTGGTAAATATACCGGTAAAGAAGGGGTTCAACCACGTACAACTAATGTGCCATTGATTCGTATTTCTGAAATGTATTTGAATCGTGCTGAGGCATTGTTAAATGGTGCATCAGTTGCAGGTGCTACTGCAGCTGGAGACCTTGCTGCAATAGCTGAAAAACGTGGATGTACTGCTGCCGCGGCTACAGATCAAGGAATCTTTGATGAACGTCGTCGTGAACTTGCTTTTGAAGGTCACATTCACTATGACTATGCACGTTGTAAAAAATCTATGACTCGTACTGATTTTGATGACAACGTAAATCAAAATGTTGAGTTCCCAAGCTATATGTGGGCTTTGCCTATTCCTAAACGCGAAATGGAGGCTAATCCTAACATGGAACAAAACCCAGGTTATTAATTAATCTTTTAATAGAGAATTACTAAAATGAAAAAGTTTAATTTTATATACGGTGCGGCAGTTGCAAGCATGATGCTTTTTGCTTCTTGTAGTAATGATCAACCGGAATTTAATGATGCTGATGCATTTATTGCATTTACAAATACAGCTTTGAGCGTTGATGAATTTGGCGGCTCAATCGATGTTCCTGTGTTGCTTACCTCTCTTGCCGGTCTTGATGGAGAAGCTGTAATAGAGGTTGATTCTACTTCTACAGCTATAGAAGGAGTGCATTTTACTCTACCTGAAAGCAATACAATAACTTTCACAAAAGATGCTCCAACACAAAATTTTAACATTCAAATTATTGATAATGATGAATTTGGCGGTGACAAAAAGATTGTGTTAAAAATTACTGCTGTAACAGGTGTTAACATGGGCGCTGTTTCTACATGTGTAGTAACAATCGCTGATAACGAACATCCATTGCAAGCAATTTTAGGCAAATATGTGGGTAAAGGTGAATCATATTTTAATGGCGAAACCGAATGGAGCTTCCAAATATTGAAAGATGATCAAGATATTCAAAAAGTTTGGATATATCCTATGGTTCCTGCAGGAACAGCTACTGGATATATGGTATATGGTATCGTAAATGCTGACAAAACTGAAATTGCAATTCCTGTAGGACAAGATCTTGTTAACGATGCTAAACTTGAAGGATTTTATGGACCAAGCGGAGATGAATCTATTCCAACGGGAGGTAATATTACTGCGGTAATTAATGATAATGGAACAATTGTTATTAATGACTGGTTTGGATCTAACTTAACAGGAACAAATTCATGGTATAATATCATGGTGAATGCAGTTTGGACTAAGCAATAATAATTTAAAATTAAAACAAGATGAAAAAGATTATATATAGCTTAATGACAATGGGTCTATTAATGACCGGTTGTGCTGACTTTGATGATCCTGTTACAGAAAAATATGGAGATGCTCCTTCTGTTGCGATTGAGGTAACAGAAACAACCGACTCTACATTTACATTTACTGTAACACCTTCAGAGGGTACTATGTTCTACTCTGTTTTGGTTGATGAAGCTGATGCACCTGTTGCATTAAATGCAGAATCACTTTACAAAGGACTTTATTCAAGTACTTATGGAACTATTGTAGTTGATGCTAAAGAACAAGCAACTTTTACCTACAATATGCGTAATGCTGAAGGTGCTCCTATCGCATCCCCCAACACTACATATCAAATCTATGCTGTTGCTGCTAATGAGAAAAGTGTTATAGGAGAAATTGCTGTTGAATCTGTTACAACTACCGATGCTCTCGCCCCAAAACCTGTAGATTATGAATATGATCCCGATAATGGCGTGATGTATGTTGCATTTTCTGAAGCGATCACTCGTGTAGAAGATGTGGCTGTAACAGCTAAATACTACAAAATTATGGAACTATACAATGGAGTAGTTGCGCCTGTTGATGTGGACGCTGATTCAATTGTAGTGGAAGTACAAGATAACCAGATTGCAATCTTGACTAAATCAGCTCCTGCAGGTGCTTATGTGTCATTCAGTTGGGAAGAAGGTGCATTTGTTGATTCTTATGGACACAAGTGTGCAGCTATCACAAGCGGATTTAGTGAATCAGAAGGCGATTTTGTTGGTTTGTCAGGTCAAAATACTAATGTGCCTTTTGCAATTTCAGAAGAAAATGTTACAGCTCCTGAATTAGGCTCAGCTTTCAATAAATGGGCTGATTTTATGGGCGTTTTAACTATGAATGGTGCTGTTTACTATCCTGTTGATGAAGACGGAAATGTCATAAGAAAAGAAGTTGTAGTAACATACGTTAACGCTCAGTCTGAAACATCGATTAAGTTGTCGTCAAGTCAATGGATGACAACAAGAAACAATTTTGCATTTGTTCTTCCACAAGCGCCTGCATATGGCGATTATGTAGGAATTAAAATTCCTGCCGGAGCATTTGTCGATGCTTATGGGAACCCTAATGAAGAAATAGAATTTGCTGAAGCATGGTTGTACTCTTATGGCTTTACTCGTGAAAATTTCTTAGGAGATTATACTATGCAATGGAAAAGCTATTTTGATAATTCTGTATATGCAGAAAATATTAGTATAACCGCTGATCCAGAATCAGAAACAGGTGTTGTTATTTCTAATTTATTTGCTGAAGGAACATCAATAAAAGGTATATGCAATGGCGATTATGGAACAATTGCTATCCCAATTGATCAAAGTTTGGGCAAATATGAATTTAGAATAGACGCACAGGGTAATACAACTATAGCTGAGGTCTTTTTCTCGAATGGAGGTTCAGATGATGATATTATTTTACAATTCTCAGCCGATGGCTCATTCTCATCTCCTACATTGTGGGGATATTATATTGATGGTCTTGGTTGGTATGACGCTGCTGCGGAAACATATGGAACAAAGGCTGTAGCTGCAACATCATTATCTCGTAGCGCAAAAATGTTTAGTATAAACAATGTCTCTGTTTTGAGTCCCAAATCTATTAAATAATAGAATCGAATATATTTATTAATAGATAATAAAGAGGTCTTATTTTTCTTGAATATCGAGGAAAAATAAGACCTCTTTTGCAATTAAAGTAAATTTTATGAAGAAAATCAGATTGTTCTTATTAGGATTGGTAGTTGCAATGTCGGGAACGGCAAAAGAGGTTTCGCAGAGTGAAGCTTCAGCTGTCGCTATACGCCTAATGCAACAAAAAGATATCTCGGTAGAAAGCGTTAAGTCAATAATGCCTGTGTATAACAGTGGAGTGAAAGCCTATTATGTAATTAACTTTGCACCACAGGGATGGGCGCTTATAAGTGCTGATGATATGTCAAATCCTCTTATCGGATATTCGGAAAAATCGGAATATCAAATAACACGAGTTCCCGATAATGCTAAAATGTGGCTTGAGGAATATGGCAAACAAGTTGTCGAAAATTCTAAATTGAATGGAATTCAAGCACGCGGGTGGATCGAAACTGAGACAATAGAGCCTATGGCTGTTTCAGTTGGCAAAATCGAACCTATAATTTCAGTATATTGGAATCAAGGAAGCCCCTATAATAAATATTGTCCAAGTAATTCAAGTGGAACAGCTGTCGTTGGGTGCGTTGCTGTTTCAATGGCGCAAGCAATGAGTGTTGCTCAATATCCGGAGCGCCCAAATGGCTATTGTGCCTATGTTAGCTCAAACTTTGGAGACGTAGCATGTAACTATGATGCAGAGCCGACTTATAATTGGTCAAATATATTGAGTGGAGCAAATGGCAAGGATGATGTCGCTCGTTTATTGTGGCATTGTGGAGTATCAGTGAAAATGGATTACGGCATTGATGGGTCAGGTACACAAAATTCCTATATCGTAAATGCACTAAAGACCTATTTCTCTTATCCTAATTCTGTTACTTATTATTCACGTGATGCAATAAATAGTAACACTACATGGAAAGATTTAATATTAACAGAGCTTAATGAAGGTCGTGCAATTTGTTATAGTGGTGCCGATCTAACAAAAGGATATGGACATGCCTTTAATCTTGACGGATATGATGGTAGCGCTTATTTCCACATCAATTGGGGTTGGGGAGGCTATGGCGATGGATGGTTTACAATCGATAATCTTCAAGATAGCCAAATAGGAGCAAACTATACTGCGCAACATGGCATGGTGATAGGTATTCGAGCTCCAAGCGAAAATCCGACAGATATAACATTGTCAAATACATCAGTTTCAGAAAATCAACCGACAGGAACTATCGTTGGTGAGGTAACTGTTGTTAGTGAGGCGTCTAATCCTTCTTATACCTATAAAGTACAAGGGAAGAAAACTTTATTTGGTTATGCTAAAGTTCCATTTGAAGTAGTCGATGGAAATTTGGTAACAACAGAAGTAATATCAGCAAGTGATTATGCCGATTCTGTTACCGGAGCAACATCATGTTCAGTAACAATTATTGCTACTAATACGGTTTCCGGAGCTTCTGTCTCTCGTACATTCACAATTGAAATAAAACCATCTGCAGGAATTGATGATGTTATCTATAATGACAATTCTCCTGCTGAATACTATAATTTACACGGAGTTAGAATAAATAATACTGATCTGACTCCAGGTATTTATGTTAAACGTCAAGGAAATAAATTTTCTAAGGTTCTCATCAATGCAAATATTTAAGAATATATTATTATGAGAAATCAGATATTAACAATCTTGATATTTTTTGTTGCGACTATTGCAAATGCTTATTCTCCAAATACCAAATGGCCCTATTTGAATGAGAATTTTGCCGAAGGTACAGTCTATCGAGGGAAGGAACATAGTGTGGCAAAATTCAACATTCACTTAGTTGATAATGTGTTGCACTACATCAATCCTGATGATGATAAAATATATACAGCAAAATATAGTGAAATTGATAGTGTTGTTATATCAGGGACTACCTATGTGCAATGTGATGGGAAAATAATGCAGGTTATGGCGAAAAGTAGTGCAGGGATGGTGCTACGATATGATTATGCCGATTTTGACGCATTATTTACTCAAATAGGAGCTTATGGTACTAGTCTTAACACAGGCTCAGGTAGAAATCTTTCATCATTGGAACTTGCCGGTTTGAATAATCAACGTCATGGTTTGATGTTGCAAGAAAAGCATGATGGAAAAGAGATTGGTATGCGTAAAAAATATTTTTTGCGAATAGGCAAAATTGATATAGAAGCAAACAAAAAAGATGTAGAGAAAATTCTACCTGCCGACAGCAAGGAATCATGGAAGTTATTTTTAAAAAATAACAAAATAAGATGGAAAAAGCCTGAGAGCTTATTACTTGTTGTTGATTTTTTTAAGGACTAATAAACCTTATCAAAATAATTAGTTTTGCTGGAGGTTGTGGTTGTGAAACCGTAACCTCCTTTTTTATAGCAATGCAAATTGGACTATTCTTCAATGGTAATTTTCGGGGATTGTAGTTTTTATAGCTTAAAAGGATGATGGTGTTGTAAATTTTCAAGCAGAATGTGGGTTGAGATAAAGAATTATTAGTATTTTTGCACAAAATAACATTAAATCACTATGGAGAAAGAATTAGATTGGGGAAATTTATCATTCGGATACATTCCCACTGACTATAACGTGCGGTGCTACTATCGTGATGGCAAATGGGGCGAAATCGAAGTATCAAGCTCTGAAACAGTAGATTTGCACATCGCGGCAACAGCGCTACACTATGGACAAGAAATTTTTGAAGGATTAAAAGCTTTCCGTGGCAAAGATGGTAAAGTGCGTGTTTTCCGCCTTGAAGAAAATGCGAAACGTATTATTGAGTCAGCCAAAGGGATTAAAATGCAAGAAATTCCTGTTGAGTTGTTTACCGAAATGGTAAAAAAAGTGGTTAAGCTCAACGAGCGTTTTGTGCCACCTTACGGAAGTGGTGCATCTCTTTATATCCGTCCTCTTGAAATCGGCACATCAGCACAAGTAGGGGTGAAACCCTCTAAAGAATATCTATTCCTCATCCTCGTAACTCCTGTAGGTCCATATTTCAAAGAAGGGTTCAAACCTACCAATATCTGCATCATGCGCGAATTTGACCGTGTAGCGCCAAAAGGTACCGGACGATGGAAAGTGGGTGGAAACTATGCCGCCAGCCTTGAAGCCGGCGAAAAAGCTCACGAATTGGGCTACTCGGCTGTGCTATATCTCGATCCTAAAGAAAAGAAATATCTTGATGAATGTGGTCCTGCCAATTTCTTTGCAATCAAAGATGGCAAATACATCACTCCGGCGTCAGAATCAATCCTACCATCAATAACCAACATGAGTCTTCAGCAATTGGCACAAGACCTCGGCATAGAGGTTGAACGTCGCCACATTCCACTTGAAGAACTTGAAACAATACAAGAAGCTGCAGCATGTGGTACAGCTGCTGTAGCGTCTCCTATTGCCGAAATACATGACATTGACACAGGTAAAAAATACATTGTTTCAAAAGATGGTAACCCAGGTCCCATTACGACAGCACTATACAACAAGTTGCGTGCTATCCAACTTGGCGAAGAGGAGGACATCCACAATTGGAACACAATCGTAGAATAAGATAAAAAAGACGTTGCGGCAAAATTAAATTTATACCCCCTCGGCACTTCGTGCCACTCCCCTGGGAGTGTTAATTAACAGCCATTACACTTTTGAGATCAAAATATAAAACTCTTCCCCTAAAATAGGGGAAGTACCTCAAAGAGGGGAAGGGGTATTACACACAACTATCGTACCCACCCGGCACTTAGCTTTTCGTACCCTCTCCCGGCTTCGCCGTACTCTCCCTATCCCAGGGAGAGAGCTGTTTTATTTGATATAAGCTATTGACGCTCAGCACCAACGAGTTACTCCACTTATTTAGGAAACCTCGGAAAGCTCGCGGTTTACCGCAACCTATCACTAAGCAACCGACGGACATAAAACAAAGCGGGTGTTCGCTTCGCTACATCTTAGGGTTACTATAAAAAAACGCCTTCGGCGTTTACAATTTAAAATATCAATTCTTTTAGCAACAGGACATTACCAATGGTAGATTTTCAGGCAATTATAGACAAATATTATCCCGAAGGCACTTCTTCAAGAGAGATATACATGCGCCATGCCCAACAAGTTACCAACAAGGCTATCCAGACAGCCACAGTTTGTAAACTCGACCTCAATATTGACGAAGTGCGTGCAGCGGCAATGCTACACGATATAGGCATCTGCCTTACCAATGCTCCATCAATCGGGTGCAATGGGCCAGAACCATATATCAAGCATGGAATCATAGGCGCAGAATTACTTCGCAAAGAGGGGTATCCTGAGATATATGCTCGCGTAGCTGAAAGACACACCGGAGCAGGCATTACGATTGATGATATTGACACACAAAATCTACCTTTACCACGACAAGACTATTGTCCGGAAACAATACTTGAACGTCTTGTGTGCTATGCCGACAAGTTTTTCTCCAAAAGCGGTGAAATGAAAGAAAAATCCATCGAAAACATCCGTCGCTCAATGGAACGCCACTCCCCCGCCTCTCTTGAACGATGGCTATCGCTTGAAAAAGAATTTTGCATGAAATAGCCTCTTGTCTAATACCAAGTTATACCATTGGAATAAGACGAGCGTTTGTCATATTTGAGGTCAGATAATAGAGAGGATTTGACTGAAATGTGGAAATTATATGATTTGTAAGGTCCTACCGGGATGAAACTTGCGCGCATTGTGAAACAGTGCATATCACGAGCGATATTACAATTCATATACGCAATCTTCTTGGTGTCAAAATTATAACTTGCATTAAACCCAAAGTTCCAATTCTTGGTTGGGCGTATATTTCCCGAAAAGCTCAAATTCTGTGTTACTTTCCCTTTATACTCAAGTTTTTCCTTGTCAAATTCACCATAGCCATAGTTTACTGAGTAGTTTATTGACAAGTTCCAGGGCACACTCCATTTGGCATATCCATCTGCACCCATTTCAACACCTTCATCTTCCTTATCCTGATGAGAATGCCCGCGATGTCTCTCGCTCGAATTCTCCAATGAATTATTCTCGGAAACATCTTCCTCTGTTTTATTTCCTTTGTCATCCTTTGACTTGCGTTTAAACGTGTCATTATTAAATGTATAAGAGAATGATGTTCCCGTACTTGCCAACTTAGCCAAGCCCTTTCCTGCCTGCAAGCGAGTTCTATCAACCCTGACCGGATTTCCGCTTTCGTTCAATTGATAGGTATAAACATCCCACACCGCCGATAGATTAAGATTGAAGCCCTTCATCAGGCGCAACATCAATGATGTATTGATATTACTCCAACGGAGCGAGTCAGCGGCAAAGTTGTAACTTTGAGACACTGTAAAATTCTCTATCAAAGAGATTTTCTTTTCACCAATACTATCATTATCGCTCTTGACTTTCATTTCAACATTATTGGCAAGCGATACCGACACCATACCGGTTTTCCCTTGCCCCGGTACTCCATAAAGGCTATTGGGGAACAACGAATATTTCTTTGTTATCAACTCACCACGAGAATTAGTATATTGGTAAGTATCGTAATACCCAAAGAAGCTTGACGAAAAGTCGGGAGAAGCACTAAATGAAATAGTAGGAGTTAAAACATGGCGTATCATTTTTACCTTATCACCCAAGAATTTCTTTGGCTGGAAGAATCCATAAATCTTTGTATCCAACGACATCGACGCATTGAAATCCCACACATTATAAAAGCTATAACTTGTGTCACACACCTCAGCAGCGGCATTTGGATTCCATTGACGACGCACCTTGTTGGTGTACATGCGGTCAGTAAAGTTTATCTGCGGAGTTAAATTCAAATATTTAAATAGATTGAACGTTGCCGAGATAGGAATATTGTGCTTCATCCCATTGCGCCAATCCTTTATCAGACTTTTCTTGAAAAATTCGTCTTGCTTTGCTGTCAATGAGTTTTGGAATTGACCGGAATATGATAATTTGATTTTTTCATACCATTTCTCATCACCAACAGCACGTTTGCGCTTGAAAGGATAGGTCTGAGACATTGTTACTGTAAAATTAGGGAACGACACAGACAGAGTAGAGTCCTGAGTGCGCTGAGCAATATTTGCGGTAGTTGAAATTGACCATTTTGATTGAGGGAAACGATAGGTCATGTTTATCGTACTACTCTTGGTGTTTTCAGTAAAAGCATTGCTATAATAACTATTCATGTTATTACGAGTATATCCGGTAGTGGTGAAATTCACGCTTGCCGATAGACTCATATTTGGATTTGCCTTAGCATCCTGACTATGACTCCAAAGAATTTGAAAGTTTGTCTGCTTTGAATAGTCAGGCGAGCCTTTTTCTCCATATATTGATTTCAAATAACTGAAATTGAAGTTACCCGAATATTTATATCGTTTTACATAATTGGATTGCGCCGATATCCCCCATGAACCTTTAGTGTATATCTCGCCACGCAGAGCCAAATCCATATTATCATTTATAGCAAAGTAATATCCTCCGTCACTTAAATAATATCCTCGTTGATAGTCACTTCCGAAAGTTGGGAATATTACCCCTGAAGAATATTTCTTGGAAAATGGGAAATAGCCAAAAGGCACTGCCAATGGTAATGGAAGACCTGCAAGTACCATATAAGCCGGTCCCGTTACTACGTCCTTATTAGGACGCATCTTCGATTTTGTCAACTGCAAATAAAAGTGAGGATTATCATGATGATCGCAAGTAGTATATCGTCCATTTTTGAGATAATAAACATCTTCGACTTTCTTTGTTACTCCACCTGTCAAATATCCTTCTCCTTGCTCTGTTACTACATCGGTAATTAATCCACGTTCCGACTTAAAGTTATATCGCATCGTTTTTGACGCATATTCTCCACTTTTATCCTGGAATATAGGAGTCCCCATCAATTCACCTAAACTATCAGGCGTACCCATAGCATAGACAATACTTGAATCCATCATGAGCTTGATTTGATCGGCATCAAGTTTTATATCTCCATAGGTTACGACTCCTTTTCCGTAAAGATAAACATCATTATTGCCTGTCATGATCATCGAATCGGTAGCTGTCAATTCAACAGGATTATCAAGGTCGACCTTCACACGTCTTATTCGCGAAGGACGACGTGCCACCGAGTCGCGATGCATTGTATCAATGGGAGCATTATTTACGACAATCGAATCTCTAACAATCGGTGTCTCTATATCCGACTGCACATCGCGTGTAGTTACCGCACCTGCGCTAACCGCACACAAGAACAATAAAATGATTATATATAATTGAGATTGTCGCAACTGTTATTTCCAAAAAGTGTAAAATTCCGTGCAAAGATAGCAAATGAAATGCGATTTAGCACAAGCTTTACTCCTTTTTAACCACAATAGTGTTTTATTTGACACTTATTTTAGAATGGGTAACCTATTGCAAGGTGAAATGCAAGTGATTTCTTAAACGATTCCATATTATAGTACCCACCAAAACCGGTTGTGTAAGGAGCATGAATTCCAATACCCAAATCGCCTCTGACAACAAGCATCCCTATGTCAAATCTCAATCCTACACCGGTACCTAAAGCCAAATCTTTCAAGAATGTTGATGCACGAAGTGTCCCTCCGGGGCGTTGGGCGTCATCTTTTAGCAACCACACATTTCCGGCATCTAAGAACATAGCCCCTTTCAATGGTCCATAGATGGGAAAACGATACTCCATATTTAGTTCAACCTTGAAAGTTCCCGTTTGGTCAAAATATCCGTCGGTATCATCTTCCCGATAACTCCCCGGTCCGATGCTTCTAACAGTAAATGCTCTTACTGAATTTGCCCCACCCACATAAAATTGCTCACTATAAGGTACTTGCGAAGAATTTCCATAGGCGTGAGCTGCACCTACTGCTGCTCGTGTTACAAGCCAATGTTCACCACCCAATCGTCGGCTATAGACAAGTTGAGTGGAGCCTTTGACAAACTGAGAGAATGGAGTGTTAAACAATTTCTTTTCGTCATTCTTCCCCACAAGGCTCCACATTGCCCAACAAATATTTCCGGCTTCCTGCAATGTAAACTGCCAATTCAAAGTATTGTTTTTCCCATATGCCCTATCGTAGGTGTAACTATACATCACCTGTGGGATGAATTGACTGCGGAAGCTTTGTGCAATAGCTGGATTGGCAACCATTATTGAGTCAAATTCTTTGGTTGTATCCAATAGTTTTGTATAAGTCAATTTCAACGGAGTAAACGTATTAGAGGCATAACGTGTTGCTCGCCAATCATAGCTAAATGAGGCATCAAACTGAGCAAGGCGGAAAAAGTGTGGGCGATTAAGCAAATCGGCATTTAGACTGATGCGCGTCCAATTAAGAGTACGGCGACGTTGCGGTATAAACTTTGGTGCTATGAGTCTCGGGAACGCCAATGAGGCGTTTATCCCAAACTCATAGGAGTTAAACAGCGACGAATTTCCTCTATTATTACCTGTCTGCCATTCATAAGCCCCGGTTAAATTTACATTTAACTGCTCTCCACCGCCAAATAGATTTCGATTAGTAACTCCAAACGTAAGCCCCGGTCCAAGATAGCTATTGGACTTTGATGAAGCATTAAGTTCAATGCTCGCTTCCAACGGAGTATCAAAAGTACAAGAAATCGCAACATCGAGCAGATTCTTTTCTGACAGCGTATCAGGCTGAACATCAATGTTTATGGCATTAAATATACCCAATCGCGACAAATAACTTTGAGTGCGATTCATATCTCTGACTGAAAACACCCTCCCCTCCCTGAATGTTACACACTCGGGAATTAAATCTGAACGAAACTTTGATGGTTGCATCTGTATCAATGTCCCTCGAGAAGTCTCAATCGTATCTGGGGTTCCACCTCCACGATTTCTATAAACATAAATCTTAACATCACCTGTGCGATAACATTTCAACCCCGTTGATGGAACATTTTTAGCTATATTCATTCGCAAAGCTATGCGTTGTGGCGTAATAGTACTATCTGCCAAATACTCGAGATATTCAGGACGGAAGTAGTAATATCCTCGATTTCTCACCGCATTGGCAATGCGTGTGCGCTCTGCATTAAGCGAGTCGGTACAATATCTATTTCCCGGCACGAGATAGGTGCTCCGGCGAGCAATTGAATCAATCAGTACACTCAAAGGATCGGCATTTTCTAACAATTGTATATCCTCAAGAAGATATGCCGGACCGGTATTTATATTGTAAGATATGCGAGCTTTCTTCTTGTTCCGTTCAGGCAACAGCTCAAAAGATGCATGACCTCTGAAATAACCATTGTTATCCAATATCTGGTCAATCATCTTGGTGCGCACTTCCGGGCGCACATCTGAAATCAACACAGGCTCATCCACAAGTTTCTCATATAACCAATGTTTAAACCCACTCGGCGGATTGCTCCAATTGTTATATACCCATAGCCCAATAGGGAACGGATGCCTCACATAGGGCGAGAACAATGGATTATTAGGTGCTACGTTGACAGCCTCTTTTAAACGCGTTTCAAGTTCCGATGGTATTTTATCTTTCTCATAAGCAATAATATCAATCCTCTTTACACCAGTATATAATATATCATCCTCTCCAAGCCGTTTTGTGGTAGAGCATGATACCAACGCTGCTATTACGACAATCAATAAGATATTTATCCCTATTTTACTTATTCTTTCCATCGGCTTTTTGGTTAACTACATTATCTACTCTCGGTTGTGGACCATCAGTCCTTTTCGGACGGCGACCAAAACGGAATAAATCGCTCAACTTCTGTATCTTGCGTTTATACACAAAGCCCACGCCTGTTTGTGTTATTTCTCCTTCAAGGATTTCATAACCCACATGACGGAATATTTTAACATACATTGAGCCACTGCGATTTAGCATATACTCAAACGAAATATCATTTATCAGATTTTGCGCGACATCCTCATCAGCATCCACATCAGTAGAATAATTCCCTCCTATCACAATCTTAAATCGGTCGTTAAACAATGTCTTTGACACTTTATAAGAATAGTTGGTGGTCGAGGTCGTTGATCCATCAAGAGTCTTATCATATTGGTCTATTCCAAACGATATATCAACAAATTTGATATTATTTGCTGCCCAAGAGTTGATTTGCGATTCAAGGAATGAATATAGCGGATTGCCCGACATGCTCGCACTTGCATCTGAACTCGGCCCAGTATAAACATTATATAGCAACAAATTCATTGCTTGATTAGCCCGTTGCTCGGCACTCATTGACTGCAATTCGTTCTGGATAGAGATATCATCGGTAGCCGCCATATCAAACACCACATTCATGTTGCTTAATGTATTGGTTATCGACAATGACACATCAAAATTAACCAACCGCGAATTTTGCCCCTCTTTGGTAACATTTGCCTTAATGTCATCAACAGCATGGATATTTAATATTGGATTAAGAATATCTCCATTAAATGCGACATAGCTACCCTCCTTGAAATTAAACAATTTTTCCGACATCAAAGGTGGCGTATATCTCACGAAACCTTTATCAATGTTATATCTTCCAGTGAAACGGCTATCAGCCATATTATTCATCGTATAATTCAACGTTCCGTTACCTTGCAACTGTACACGGTTTTTGCCATCGGTAGATAAATCCACATTTATAGTTGTTCCACTTGACACCTTCAATAGCGCATCAATATTCAATGCCATTGACGACAACACAACAGTATCAGCTTTTGCGACTTCAATGGTATCACTAAATTGAACAAATTTCACCATTTCATCGGTGCTTTGCGACGTTATCGCCGAGGTTGCATCAGTCATTATATATGTAATGTTCGAGCCACCGAGCAAAGTGAGCGAGGCATCGACATCCATTTCCGACATATCACCTTTCACTCCGGCATCAAGGTTGATAAACCCCTTGCCATACACATCAGCACCCTTGCCACGAGAACTATTCATGAATTGCATATTTCGTGCCCTCATCGTCAAATCAATCTTAGGAGAAATAATGTTGCCCATATCCACCACACCATTAATAGTCAATGGATTGTCATTGGCTCCTTTTATCTCATAGCCGGAGAATGTTATCACATTATCTTTCACAGGCACTTTATCCTCGGAGAAATAGAACGATGAGCCTATCATGTTGATTTTCACCGCCGTTGTATCAAAGTCAATATATCCATTAAACTTAGGTGATGACAAATCGCCTGTAACATCCATCTCGCCATTCAACAATCCGCTTAGTTTCGCAGTATTGCGAGGCAAGAACGGATTTAGAACATGCAACGGGAACTTTATCATAGAAAAATCAAGGTTAATGGGCGAGGTGGCTGTTGTGTCATTTAATGAACCGGTCGCTGTTATCGTTTTCACACCATCAACAAGCAACGACACATCGGCTGTCATTTTCTTCGATTTATCGGTATTCAAATCAACGCCCAACTGGAATGAGCCCACCCTGTCGCGTCCAAAATACATATCATCTATTGACACGACACCATTACCCCTTATTGACGCCTCGCCTAAATGGAATCGCATATCAGTTGAGACAACGCCTTTTATGGGTGGCGCAAATGGAGAAACCGACATCAATTCCGATAATTTTATATTATTGATATTCAAAACAATATCCTCTTGTTGATTGTCGGTATGAGTATGTTCAGTATATAAGTTTAGATGACTATCATCACTGCTCATTAACATCTTAGCATCAATGTGATGATTAGCAAGGTTGTACATCAGATAATTATCCTCGTTTATTTCCCAATTTTTATACCCTATAATCGGAGTTACGGGAACAAATTGTACCAATAAAGTCGTGTCTCCTATTGTCGCTGTAGCACCAAGATTAAACCCTATGGCTTTGGCAATATTACGTTGGGTCACAAATACCAAAACCTTATCATCGGCAATAGCACCTTTGACATCGACATGAGCAAACTTATCCAACGTTCCGGGACGATTGCCTATCATTGCGGTATAATTCAACACATTGGTTTGCTGCCATGCATCAAAACGCAATGTATCTAATCGAGTATCACCCGAATTAAATCGCAACACATCCCCTTTCATTCTAAACACACTATCATTGTTGACCGACATTGACATCTCACCAACGCCCATACCGCTATTTGACAAGACGCTATTCAGTATATTGTTATTCTTTGATGTCATATTCAATTCAAACCCTGGCAATGAACGTTGAAGTTTTGACACATCCACCCTTCTCGCAACAATTTGACTATCAAGGATTGCTGAGGCATCAACTATTTTGGCAACAAATGTATCGATTGAACAATAAGAGATAAAATCAGCCTTCAAATCATTGTTATTATTAATTGAAGCTTTTATTATCGAATCTGATGCAAACATCTTGGCATCAAGGCTCGGAGTATTTATATACATGTCAGGCATACTCCACTCAAGTTGATTGATCGATAGATTAATATCATAGGCTTCTTTTGTCAAATTAACTACTCCATCACCCGACAATGTCAACGAGCCTTTTGATTGCGTTTCTGACAACCCCAATCCTTTCAGGTCGGCGTTTCTCACATCTCCCGACACGCGCCACTCAATATCTTCATTCTCCTTTATCGTAGCATTAGCCACCACATCAAAATCGGCATTATTATTCAACGACACGATGCCCATCTCTGCTTCACTATTGGCAAGATTAGCCCATGCACGAGCATTGTGATAAGCCTTTCCCCTGTAAATCAATTGTTTCAACAAAACATCAGCATCAAGAGTACACGTTGGCGACATGGGATTATACTCTTTTCCCGACACCTCTACATCAGCAGTCAGCGCGCCTATTCCCATTGTAGGCAAAAAAAGATTTACAGGAAACGAGTCCACAGCCATCGTCAAGTCATACTCTTCTCCACGGCTATTCCACTTAGCATCAAGAGCAAGACGCCCATTTTCAGCCACCGCTTGCATCAATCCGGCAATTACCCCATCTTGCATTGAGATATTTCCATCCAAAGTGAGAGGCGGAATATTTATCATCTCTTGTATATCTCCTTCTATAAAAGCCGTTTCTACAAAATCGACATTCTTTATATCTCCTTCTATCTCAATATCACCCGACAACCTATCAGCAATCAGCATATCTTTTACATGCCCCGACATTGATATTTCTGCCCTATGAGGCATCGAAACAAGCAACTCTCTGAGTTCAAACGACGACATTGTTCCATCAACATCGGCTTTTGCGACAACACCATTTTGTCGAGGTATTTCTGCCAATACCGGCTTCAATGCAGGATATAGCATTTCGATGTCTTCAAGGCCAATATTTACATCAGCCAGTAATGCGACTTGGGCATTATTGATATCTCCACCTATTCCCATTTTTCCATCAACAAAGACCGAAGAATGAGCTGTGGTAACATTAAATCTTTTCGCTGTCATCATCACGCTATCCATCAAAAATTCTCCCGACACATCAAACGACACTCCACAATGCTCCATTCCTGACAATCGCGTTAACGGCACTCTCATCTTCGCACCTTGATTTAAGAAAGAGTCAACGTCAAGGCTGATATCATTGACTTGCAAATAATTTAAATCCAATCCATTTTGGGCGGCAATAGTGTTATCAACAATATATTTTGCCTCGGATGCTTTTAGTGCAATCGTTTGAACCATTATAGATATCTGTTCGGTGGTCATATCCACCACACCTCCATCAAGGTCAACCTTTAATATATTTGTTCCTATAAAATCAGCCACCGAGTCCATTGACATGCAATAATCAACATTTGCAAATCCTATATGTTTGGCATTTATCATCCAACCTATTGCTGTAGCATCCTCCGCCGCCGTTTCAGTCGTATCTTTTTTTAATGATAAATCAATGTCTGCGCCATCAAGCTCGACATCATCTATATTGACGACCGATTTCACGAGATTCACTCTCGCATCTTTCACCACCAACTGCGAAACTACAGCATTAAGATACATCACAGAATCTCTATTTCCCATCCGGTAACGGCAATTTTCCACCGACACATCGTCAACCACAACATCTCCTTTAAACAATGGCAAAACACTGATATCGATAGTTACATTACCTACAGATACCATTGTGTCATTATGTTCATCTAATACCACAGCATCATCAACAGCAACATCTAACGGAAAGAGCAAACGCAACCGCTCTACCGAAATAGTCATACCGGTAGACTTATTTATCTCAGCAAGAGCGATATCCTTAGCCCAATCCTGCACAAATGGCAGATATATCAACAACAAGATAGACACTACCATCGCCAACAAGCCCAGCAGAGTCCACTTTATCACATTTAGAATTTTATGTAAAATGGGAGACTTCAATTAATACACCTTTTACAAATAAAACATAAAGATACATGTTTTGTTTTTTTCATCAACAATCATTCCCCCATTTTTTTACTTCATTCACACATAATTGCCGGTTTCCTCCTAATTTAAGCAAAAAAAGGACCGAGACTCACGCCCCAGCCCTCCCATCTGTAAATGTGTAGTATTATTATAGTATTATCTTTTTTGTCGCAATATTATTCTCGGTTGAGACTTGGATAATGTAACAGCCCGAGTGGTATTTATCGGTAAGGATTGTGATTGTATTTTCCTTAGAAGTTACATCATCTATCACCACCATGCCTGCCATATTGATTATTTTTACAGATATTAGTGATTGATTTGCAATAATATTTATATTGTTATTGCTAATTTCAATCGAGATATTATTCCCATCTTGAACAAGATTTTCCACTCCTGCATATTCAGAGGTATATATCACC
>JAFSCJ010000002.1 GCA_017436845.1 Muribaculaceae bacterium | reverse complement strand
ATACGTCTCAAAAATATGTGGAAATTTGGGAAGCGACAAATGGCAACCGAAAAGTGTTAAATTTTAGAATATGCTGGTAATTAAAGATTTACACTCGGATATTTCTGATTAGTTTTGGTTGTTCTATGGTTATAAATACAAGACTGAGCATCCAGCGAATGCACTCGATTCGATTTTAGTTACACTATTAGGAATGTCGATACTTTTAAGAGCTGAGCACCCCTCGAATGTGCACCATCCGATTTGAGTCACGCTATTAGGAATGTCAATACTTTTAAGTGCTGAGCATCCAGCGAATGCACTCGATTCGATTTTAGTTACACTATTAGGAATGTCGATACTTTTAAGAGCGGAGCACCTCTTGAATGCGCACCATCCGATTTGAGTCACGCTATTAGGAATGTCAATGCTTTCAAGTGACTCGCACCAAGAGAAAGCACCTTCCTCGATTTCAGTAACACTATTGGGAATATCAATGCTTTTAAGCGCAGAACACCAAGCGAATGCTCCACGCCCGATTTTAGTCATTCCGTGGGGGATGGTTGCAGTTGTTATATGTTTGTCTTTGATGCCAATGAGCGTTTTGCCGTCGTCGCTAAGAATGAGGTTTTTGTCGATTTCCATGAATGTAAGGTATTTAATGTGTGTTTTTAATTATCATTAGGCTGTATCTGTGATACAGCCTAATGGTTTTATCTCTTTTAGGGGTATTTTATTTTTGGAGGGCGATTTTGTTGACGCGGTTGACGTGGCGGCCACCTTCAAATGGAGTGTTGAGGAATGCATCAACGATTTCAAGAGCAACAACCGGCTCAATGAAACGAGCAGGCAATACGAGTACATTAGCATCATTGTGTTGGCGTGCAAGTTTGGCAAGCTCTACAGTCCAGCAAAGAGCTGCGCGAATACCTTGGTGCTTGTTTAGAGTCATTGAGATGCCGTTCCCGCTACCACACATAGCGATGCCGGGGTAACATTCTCCACTTTCGACAGCGTCGGCACATGGGTGTGCAAAGTCGGGATAGTCACAACTGTCAGTGCTGTTGGTACCGAAGTCAACATACTCAACATCTTGTGCTTCCAAATATCCTTGTATGATGCTTTTTAACTCAAATCCTGCGTGGTCGCTACACATCGCCACTTTCTTGTTCTCTTGAAGTATAGACATAGTTGTAAGTTTTAATTTCTGATTACAAATTTACGAAAAAAGACTATATTTTACTACCTTTACACTCAATAATGGGAAATAAGATAAAAAACATATTTGAAAAGGTGAAATCATGGCTTGCCGGATTGTCATTTCGCACCGGCGTAGTGCTGATTGTTATCTGCATTGTGTGCTATATAATCTCCTTTGCGCAGATGTTGTTGCCCATTTCGGTGGGGGCGAAAGGGGTACTGTGGTTTATCTTTTTCGGATTAGCAAAGACATTCCAATATTCCAGCCTTGCCGTACTTGGTACAGCCGGTATCGCCCGTATCAAAAAGTGGTGGCACTCCCGCAAACACAAAGATTAGTTTTTGATGGGGAGGCGTTTCCAAATGAAACGTGGGATTAGTTTCCAGAGGGCAACACCGATAGCCCATTTCCAATCGATGATGGCAACACGTTTCTGTTTGAGTATCGTTCTTGTTATGCGAGGAATGGCATATTTTGTAGTCATTGTCATGGGGTAATTCTTCACTCCGTCAAGTAGGGGGGTGCTGATAAATCCCGGACGAATATCGGTAAATTTTATTTTCAGTCCTTGCATGTGAGCAAGTTGCTCAAGCGCGTCGATGTAGATGTATTGATAGCGTTTTGATGCGCTATAGCTTGCGGCAACCCCTAATCCTTTAGTTCCTGCAACAGATGAGATGACGGCGATGTGTCCCGCTTTCTTCTCTGTCTTGAAATAGTTGAAAGCTGCATCGACGATGCGAGTAAACCCAACGACATTAGTGAGCGTAGTGCGAGTGTCGATGTCGTTTTGTAGGTCAGGATTTTGTTTGCCTATTCCTGAAGCGAGCAACAGGGTGTCCATTCCGCCGTTGCGACTGATGAGTGAAAGCATTTTCTCAGCAGCATCATCGGCAGTAACATCAATGGTTTCGTAGCAGATGTTGTCGGGGAACTTTTGGCAAAGTTCTTTAAGCGATTCTTCGCGGCGAGCGGCAATCCCCACTTTCCACCCCATTTGTGCAAAATCTTCGGTAATGCCGTAGCCAAGTCCCGATGATGCGCCTATGATGATTATCTTCTTCATGGTTAATGCTGTTCTTCGTTATTGTTTTGCTTTTCAGGAAGTTCTTCTTCGGTCTCAGTCTCCACAATCTCAGCTTCTTTATTTTTGAAAGGAATGGTGTACATGATTGAGAATGCGCCGGTGATTGATGAGCCTCGAGTGCCATATCCGGGGATATACCATGGCTCTCCATATTTGTTCTTGCTCTCATGCAAAATGGCATGGTATTTCAATGCCCAACCCATCGAGATGTTTTGATGGATTTTTACTTTGATGCCAAAGGTCAACTCCATAAATCCGACAGTGGATTTTTGTGACGGAATGTTGAAATTGACAGGCTCTCCCCAATAACCGGCATCCATTGAAATGTTGTTTAGCTCGTAGGAGAATGATGAGAGTCCATATTTTAATCCGGCAAGGAACTGATAATCGGTGATTTTTTTGTACAAGAAATTGTAGTTCATCCCTATGCGGAAATATGGAGCCATTGAGCTTTTGTAGGTGTAGTTCTTGTCTTCGGGAGTGGTGTTTGCCGAGCCAAATCCCAACTCGATGACCGGTTTAAATCTATTGTAAAGGCTAAGTTCTGCCCACACTTCCGCTCCGCCATATTTTTGTCCCAAGCAACGCATTACAGGATCCCAAAAGTTGAATCCGAATGTCGCTTCGTGTAATAGGGGGTATTCTATTTTGTTTTTATCCTTTATCTCGGTTGTATCAACAAATTCTTTTCCGGAAACGGTGTCAACTAATACGATGTTGCCTTTTTCATCTTTGAACTCAACAAGGCGACTTTTGTCGATTTTCTCTACACGTTCTGATTTTTGACCGCTCTGAGGAGTAACCGGTGTGATGCGTCGTTGAGCCTCTACTGAAACAGATAGAGTAACTATGCAAATTATGTATATGATTAGATGTTTCATTATTCTTCGGTTTCAGATGTGCGGAAATAAATTTTTATGCGCTCGATGTCGGTGTTTTTGACCATTGAGTCGAGTAGTCCCACAGAGTCTATAATGTGTCGAGTGTATTCAACCTTTTTGATGGAGTAGAAATACATTGCTCCACATTCTTCAGAAACGAAGTAGGGGATAGACTCGTAGTCAAATGTGATAGTGTCGTTTAATGCGTCAAAATCAAGCGCTTCTTGATTGTAGTGGATATAAAATGAAGTACTCTCTTTTGATGAGCGGAATGGAAGATATACATGGGAAACGCCTTGGCCATTGTAAACGATCAATGAATCAGAAGGCGCACCAACACCACCTATGCTGATAGAGTCAATGGAGATGGCTTGATTTGTGCTACTGGTATAGAAACCGGCAAGAGGTACGCTGTTTTGGTTTTCAAGACAGCCTGATGAGTTGCATCCGGTAAAAAGTGATGCACCTATGATTGTGAGAATAAATGAAATTAGTATTTTCCCCATTTTATAATATCTTCTATGTTCTTGCGATTTTTTGAGGGTATTGTAGCGTCCATATTGGGATATCCGATAGGAATAATTGCAATGGGCTCAATGTTTTCAGGAATGTTTAGTTGTCCTTTGAGTATGTCAACATCAAAGTTGCATATCCAGCAAGTCCCCAACTCGAGAGATGCGGCAGCAAGGCAAATGTGCTCGATGGCGATAGATAGATCGACATCGGTGTGGTCTTTGCCGTCGCTAGCACGATGCCATGCTTCGTCATGGTTGCCACAGGCAATGATAAATGCGGGTGCTGTTTTCACCCACTCGCGGTCATAGCTCTTGATGACACCTTGGCATAATTCTGGAGTGTCAATAATGATAAACTCCCAAGGCTGGCGATTGCATGCCGATGGCGCTAATTGGGCAGTAGCGATGACCTTTTTGAGCGTGTCGCGCGATACCGGTGTTGCCTGATAGCTACGACAAGAATATCGACTTGTTACAAGGTCGAGAAATTGCTGATATGTGTCTTTGTTGTTCATTCGGCTGTGATTTCCTCCTCAATTTCGTAATCGTTGCGTCGATGAGAATTTCTGACGATGAGTTCTCCCAAAAATCCTGTTAGGAAAAATTGAGCACCGAGTATCATGAGTGTTAGCGACAAATAAAAATATGGAGAGTCGGTAACCAATGAGTAAGGATTTCCGCTGTACATATTATATAATTTTGTTGCTCCAACAACGATGGCTGCAATAAAGCCGAGAATGAACATCAAACTACCCAACAAGCCGAAAAGGTGCATGGGCTTAATGCCAAACTTGGCAGAGAACCACAATGTAGCAAGATCGAGATATCCATTTACAAATCGGTCAAGACCAAATTTTGTTTTGCCATATTTGCGAGCTTGGTGTTGCACAACCTTCTCTCCAATGCGAGTAAACCCTGCATTCTTAGCAAGATAGGGGATATAGCGGTGCATATCTCCATATACTTCGATGCGTTTTATTACTTTTTGGCGGTATGCTTTCAACCCACAGTTGAAGTCATGCAGGTTTTTTATGCCGCTGACTTTGCGTGCTGTCGCATTGAATAGTTTTGTTGGGATTGTTTTAGATAGTGGATCGTATCGTTTTTGTTTCCAACCCGACACGAGGTCATATCCATCCTCTTTAATCATGCGATAAAGTTCGGGGATTTCATCGGGGCTATCTTGAAGGTCGGCATCCATTGTGATAACGACATCTCCTTTGGCACGAGCAAAACCAGTGTTCAACGCTGGAGATTTTCCATAATTGCGACGGAAACACACACCCTTGACATTGCTATTTTTCTCTTTCAATGATTTGATGACCTCCCACGATTCGTCGGTACTACCATCATTGATGAAAATGATTTCATAGCTAAAGTTGTTGGCTTCCATTACGCGTCTTATCCACGCCTCTAATTCAGGAAGTGATTCTGCTTCATTGTATAAAGGAACAATTACCGATATATCCATTCCGCTATAAGTTTTAGTTGTTGTTTTTTATTTTGCGTGCTTGCACCACTATTGATAGTATCATTGAGAGGATTGAGCCTGTAAACACAGCAAGCCATATCGATTCAATGACGATGTTTATGGGGGTGGGAAGCAAATTCTGTTCAATCATTTTGGTTAGCACCTTGGCAATCTCTTTGCCCTCCTCCCAATCTGTTGCCATATAGACATCGATGAGCGATTGCACTTGAGTTGCGATGAAGTCAGGATTGATCCATTGCATATAAACGAGAGCAACGATGCCGGAGATTAGTGAGCCACAAAAGAATGTTGTTATCCCTTGTACCCACAATGCTGAAAATTGAGTAGTGCCTGAATCGTTAACATAGCTGCGACGAAGGAATCTGTATATGAGAAACGGCACTCCCAATACTAATAACATTGAGAGGAGTCCGGCAAATGGGACTGCCATTGAGAATGCCGAAGCGAAGAACATGATGATGAGGTATATTCCGAAAAATAACCCATCATCAGCTCCTCTTTTATATACCGATTTTTGCTTTGTTGCCATTTATTAGTAGCCTGTATAGCTGTGTGGAGATAGACGTTTCAGCTCAGCCTTAACGTCGTCGCTCACATTGAGAGTATCAATAAATGTCGCGATGCTTTCAGCTGTAACGGTTGAGTTCACACGAGTTAGTTCTTTGAGCGTTTCGTAGGGCTTTGGATAGCCTTCGCGACGAAGGATTGTTTGAATTCCTTCAGCTACTACGTTCCACATTGCATCGAGGTCAGCTCTGATTGCATCTTCGTTGAGAAGAAGTTTGCCCATACCTTTGAGTGTGCTGTGAAGAGCGATGAGCATGTGAGACATTGGAACACCTATGTTGCGAAGAACAGTAGAGTCGGTCAAGTCGCGTTGTAGGCGAGAGATGGGTAGCTTCATTGCCAAGTGGTCAAGGATTGCGTTGGCAATGCCGAGGTTACCTTCAGAGTTTTCAAAGTCGATGGGGTTGACTTTGTGAGGCATTGCTGATGACCCCACTTCGCCGGCTTTGATTTTTTGCTTGAAATACTCCATTGATATGTATTGCCACATATCTTTGTCGAGGTCAAGAATTATTGTGTTGATGCGACGCATTGCGTCAAACAATGCTGCAAGATTGTCGTAATTTGAAATTTGAGTAGTGTATTCTTCGCGTTGGATACCAAGTTTTTCGCTAAGGAATGAAGCACCAAATTTGCGCCAGTCAATGTTGGGGTATGCAGTGAGGTGAGCATTGAAATTACCTGTAGCACCACCAAATTTACCGCTAATGGGTACAGCATCTAACATAGCCAACTGTTGGCGAAGACGATAAGAGAATACTCTGATCTCTTTGCCAAGACGAGTGGGAGATGCAGGTTGACCATGAGTTTTTGCGAGCATTGGAAGGTCTTGCCATTCATCGGCGCAGCCTTCAAGGTGCTCAATGAGTTGGAGCAATAAAGGACGATATACATCAGCGATAGCCTCTTTTACAGACAAGGGTACTGATGTGTTGTTGATGTCTTGAGATGTCAATCCGAAGTGGATGAATTCTTTATATGCTTCAAGTCCAAGGCGGTCAAATTGCTCTTTAATGAAATATTCAACAGCTTTTACGTCGTGGTTAGTTACGCTTTCAATCTCTTTAATGCGATTAGCATCGCTGATAGAGAAGTTTTGATAGATTTCGCGTAATTTTCCGAAGATGTCGCTTGAAATGGCTGAAAGTTGTGGTAATGGTAGCTCGCAGAGTGCAATGAAATATTCGATTTCAACGCGTACACGATACTTGATTAGTGCATATTCTGAAAAATATTCATCAAGTTTTTCACACTTGCCACGATAGCGGCCATCTATTGGAGAAATTGCTGTTAGAGATGTTAATTCCATATTGTATAATTGTATTGTTTAATTCTAATTGATATTAAAATGCAAATTTACAAATATTGAATGACTTAAATGCATCAATAGGGGATAAAATCGTGTTAATATTAAACATTTATACTATATTTGTGGGCAGAATATAGACAATGCGTTATGAAATACTTGGTCGGAATATTTCTTGTTATATTGATACTCTGTTCATGTGAGAGAAAAGTGTCGAAAAATATACTCTCCGGAACGGATGTTGATACGATCGCAATGATTGATACGGTTGACACTATAATCGTCGATACTGTAGATGTTGATACGTTGCCACCACACAAGTATTTCCGCGATTCTATCTCAGCACTGAAATTTGTAAAGAGTGAAGAATACAGGAACTCCTACAATGGTAGTATAATCCCGCAGATGATAAAGGATTATTTTCCGTATGCTCAAAAACTTTTGAATAGTAAATATCAACGGTTTATAGTTGTTGATAAATACACGATGAGGGTGATGCTGTTTGATCGCATGGGCCGATTGGAACGGGCTTATAAGATGGCATGCGCGCGCAACTATGGAACAAAGCATGAAAAGGGTGATGAACGCACTCCTGAAGGATTTTTCTCAGTAGAAAATATATATGACAGCACCGATTGGCTATTTGTTGATGATAATGGCAAAAAATCGGATATTAAAGGACAATTCGGTCCACGTTTCATTAGGTTGAGAATACCGGGTACATCGCAAATAGGAATTCATGGGACATGTTCACCGCGATCTATCGGTTGGCGTTGTAGTCATGGTTGCATACGAATCACAAATGAGCAAATAATGGAGTTGGTGGAACTTGTAGAGCCGGGTATGCCTGTTATTGTAAATCCTGGTCGCCGAGATACCAAAACTAACCTCGAAGAGGGGTTTGATATTCCATGGATAAGTGTTGCTCCCGATACTGCTCGTTATCGCAAGCCTAAATTTACGCCGAAGCCTCCGGTTGATACAATTGTTGCTGATTCTGTTCTTGTTGTTCCGATTATTGTCGATACAATGCCGGTTATCGAAATGAATATCGACACAGTTAAGCCGGAGATTATCATTGAGTTATGATTTTGACGATAAATTTTTGTGAGGATTTTTGCGGAAAAAGTTTGTCAATTCAAAAAAACGTTGTACCTTTGCATCGCTTTCTTAAAGAAAGGGCGTTTAGCTCAGCTGGTTCAGAGCATCTGCCTTACAAGCAGAGGGTCGGCGGTTCGAATCCGTCAACGCCCACACAACAAGCCAAAGCGTTGGCTCAGTTTTGAAAATATAGTAATTATTCGGGCGTTTAGCTCAGCTGGTTCAGAGCATCTGCCTTACAAGCAGAGGGTCGGCGGTTCGAATCCGTCAACGCCCACACCGAAAAACCTCAACGTTTCCAACGCTGAGGTTTTTGTTTATGTCTGAACTTTCGGATGAAAGAATCCAACCGCCCTTTCTTGTAATCATCGAATAAAACTATTCCACAACAAATATATCCTACGATATAAATAATGGCTTGTGTAATGCCTTCAAAATTGCAAAATATATTCAAGAGTAGGCAAGCAATAACTACTATTATAGATGTTATTCGTAGGGTGTTCATAATCTTAATTTGAGTAAATTAGAGTCGGCTGTAGTCATGTAATATACACTATTTACATCATTAGGAATTTGAGGGCGAGGAAAGAGAGACGGTGGGCGTTAAGGTGTTGGCGAGCGATTTCAAGTGTGCCAGCGGCATCTCTGTTGCAGATGGCTGTATGACTACTGCCTAAATATGGAATAACGTTATCCCAGAAGTCAGATTGTAGCTCTGCCTTAATCCACTCTTTGCATTTGCGTGTTGACGCAAATGGGTTGACTATCTGTTGCGAGATGGAATAAATAAATGAATTAACCGCACCACAAGCGAGCGCGTGCATATTTTCTGGCGTTGATGCATTTATCTCCTCTAATACTGAGCAACATCTGTTGTATAATTTTTTATCATCGTTCCATGTATCTGTTGCTGATTTTTTTGAAGCACCTCCGGTTGTATAGTTGTAGCCGATATAATCAATCCATCCTAAAGAAGCATCGGCATTAAATATGCGAAGATTGGTTAGCATATCTTCACCATAGAATTCATGCTCTGCTGTAGTCCAAGCAGAATTTAGTAATTCTCTTCGATAAAGCTTGTCCCATAGCGATAAAGGAAATCCAAGTTTACATAGAAGATTTGGTATAAACTCAATCGAATTACAAATTGTCTTTTTGAAATATTTATCAGGGTAAAATATAGTGATTTTGAATTTTAGATATTTATGATAATGCTGACTGCCCATCATTACGATATCTAAATTGTGAGATTTAGCGTGGGAACATAGTCGTTCTAAAGTATCTTTTTCTAAAGAGTCATCGGCATCAAGGAATTGTATATATTCTCCTTGTGCAATTGAGAGTCCTGTTAAACGACTTTGGTTAAGTCCCATGTTTGTGTTGTGGGAGATGAGACGAATTCGGTTATCGTTAGAGGCAAAGGTAGAAACGATATCGGCAGTCTTATCGGTAGATGCATCGTTGACAACAATAATCTCGATGTTTTTTAGCGATTGAGCAGTTGCCGATTTTATTGCACGAGCGATGCTTTTCTCCTCGTTGTAGGCCGGTATTATGATGCTGATAGGAATCATTGTTTAAATATTGAGGTGATGAGATAAATGAAGTAATTTTTGCGTTCTGCCTTTAATCGCTGTTTGCCATGCGAAATTAGCATGTTGATATCGGTTAGATTTATTTGAGGAGATAGGCGTTTACTTATATCATGCCAAAAAATGGAATTTATCTCTGTTGACAACCACTTTTTAATACTTTGTATTGATTTAAAAGGATTAAATAATTGTAATGCGATATTTCCGATTAAATCATCATATAAGTTTTTTGTAATAATATTGGCATATTGTGGATTTTCTTTGATTTGAGATAATGATGAGATGAGTTGATAGAGGATTTTTATATCATTCCATCTTAATAAACAATCAAATCCTGTGTTGCCTAAATTGTAATTATATTTTTGTTCCTCTAAGACAGCAAATTTATTTACATAATTCATTAATTGAATATTGAAGATAAAATCTTCCCCATAAGAACAACGATATGGAACTAAATTACAAGATGTGATTAGCTCACGGCGATATATTTTGGAACACATGCTTGGCGATATTTTTTTGTTGATCAAAATATCGCTAAATTTATGTTGCTCTAAGGAACGTTTTGGTGCATAGACATTGATTTTGTGAAAAACACAATTGGCCTTGTAGCCCATTTCGACTATGTCGGCATTGATTTCTTGTGCGGTAGCTACAAGTGATGATATAGTGTCATGGTCAATAGTATCATCGGCATCAAGGAATGATATATATTCACCAATAGCATTGTTTATGCCATGTAATCGAGCATTGAAAGTCCCTTGGTTGCAATCTAATGTATATAGCTTAATGCGAGAGTCTTTTTGTGCAAGTTTTGAGACAATGTTTGGTGTTTTGTCGGTCGAGCCATCGTCGACAACGATAATTTCAATGTCGTGCATGTCTTGATGTTGAGCCGATTTTATTGCGCGAGCAATGTGTTTTGCCTCGTTGTATGCAGGAATTATGATGCTGACTAATGGCTGATTTGCTTTCATGATTCAAATATAGCAAATTATTGATGAAATAGTATAATTATGGCACATTTTTCAATTAAATGTGCCATAGGTTAAAGTTGTGCTAATTTGAGGGGAATTCAAGGAGTTGTGCAAAAGATTGTGTATTTTTGCACAATAAAAGAATATTTAAACAGCTAAAATCCTAATTATGGCTAAAGTAAAAGGTGCCGTAACGGTTAATCAGGAGCGTTGCAAAGGTTGCGACTTGTGTGTCGTGGCTTGTCCTACTGATGTGTTAATGCTTCAACCAAAGGAGGTTAACAATCGAGGTTATCATTTTGCATTTATGAAAAATCCTGATGCGTGTATAGGTTGTGCGTCATGTGCAACAGTATGTCCCGATGGTTGTATCGAAGTTTATCGAGTAACCATCAAGTAATAACAAGATTAATCTTATATACAAAATATGGAAGAAGTAAGATTGATGAAAGGAAACGAAGCGATAGCACATGCGGCAATCCGTTATGGTGCCGATGGCTATTTTGGTTATCCTATCACTCCACAGTCAGAAATTCTCGAAACACTCGAAGCCGAAATGCCTTGGGAAACAACCGGAATGGTTGTTCTACAGGCTGAAAGCGAAGTGGCAGCGATAAACATGGTGTATGCCGGAGCAGCATGTGGAAAGGCTGTGTTTACATCATCGTCAAGTCCCGGTGTGAGCTTGAAGCAAGAGGGTATATCATATATTGCGGCAGGAGAGTTGCCTGCTCTCATTGTAAATGTGATGCGTGGCGGTCCCGGTCTTGGAACAATTCACCCCTCACAAGCTGACTATTTCCAAGCGACTAAAGGTGGCGGACATGGAGACTATCACTTGATAGTTCTTGCTCCATCGAGTGTGCAAGAGATGGCGGATTTTGTTACACTTGGTTTTGATCTTGCGTTTAAATATCGCACTCCGGCAATGATTCTTGCCGATGGTATCGTTGGTCAGATGATGGAGAAGGTTGTGTTACCTCCTTTCCGTCCTCGTCGCACCGATGAGCAGATTGCTGAACAATGTCCTTGGGCAGTAACCGGGCGACCGGCTACGCGTAAGCCCAATATTATGACAACACTTGAACTTGATTCTTATCAAATGGAACGTAATAATGAGCGTTTCCAGCGTACATATAAGATGATTGAACAAAACGAGGTGCGTTATCAAGAATATTATACTGAAGATGCTGATTATCTAATCGTTGCATTTGGTTCAATAGCCCGCATCTGTTTGAAATCAATAGAGGAACTTCGTGCTCAAGGAATTAAGATAGGACTTATAAGACCCATTACGCTATGGCCGTTCCCCTATGAACGTATTGCAGAACTATCAAAACAAGTAAAGGGGATGTTGTGTGTTGAAATAAATGCAGGACAGATGATCGAAGATGTGCGCCTTGCTGTTGAAGGTCGTGTACAGGTGTGTCATTTTGGCCGTTTAGGAGGAATTGTTCCAAATCCCAATGAGGTAGTTGATGCATTTAATTCATATTTCTCAGATGCTAAAAAATAAAGGAGTTATGACAGTAGAAGAAATAATAAAGCCTGAAAATCGTGTATATGCAAAGCCTCGTTTGTTAAACGATAATCATATGCACTATTGCCCCGGATGCAGTCATGGCGTTGTGCATCGTCTCATTGCCGAGATTGTTGAGGAGATGGGCATTGAGGATAAAACAATAGGAATTGCTCCTGTGGGATGCGCAGTGTTTGCCTATAATTATGTCGATATTGACTGGATTGAGGCTGCTCATGGCCGAGCTCCGGCAGTGGCAACAGCGGTAAAGCGACTTAATCCTTCGCGCATGGTGTTTACCTATCAAGGAGATGGCGATCTTGCTGCCATAGGCACATGTGAAACAATTCATGCTGCTAATCGAGGCGAAAATATTACAATTATATTTATAAATAATGCTATTTATGGCATGACAGGAGGTCAGATGGCACCTACAACGCTTGAGGGGATGAAGACATCGACAACCCCATATGGTCGTCGTATAGACTTGAACGGATATCCATTAAATATAACAAAGTTGGTGGCTGAACTTGATGGAACATGTTATGTTACACGTCAGGCAGTACACACTCCTGCTGCTGTGCGCAAGACAAAAGCTGCAATCAAGCAAGCATTTAAAAATTCAATGGAAGGTCGTGGCACTTCATTAGTCGAAATTGTGAGTACTTGTAACTCCGGATGGAAGATGTCGCCGGTTGCAGCCAATAAATGGATGGAAGAAAACATGTTTGCTAAGTATCCTCTTGGTGAAATCAAAAACACAGTAAAGTAATGAAAGAAGAAATAATAATAGCCGGTTTTGGCGGACAAGGAGTGCTTTCAATGGGTAAAATTCTTGCCTATGCTGCACTAATGGACAACCTTGAGGTTACATGGATGCCTTCTTATGGTCCTGAACAGCGAGGTGGTACAGCAAATGTTACTGTTATTTTGAGTGATGCCCCCATCAGCTCACCTATCCTTGATGCATTTGACACAGCTGTGATTCTCAATCAGCAAAGTTTGGATAAGTTTGAGTCAAAGGTTAAACCCGGAGGCACATTGATTTATGACCCATATGGAATTCATCATGCTCCAACCCGCACTGATATCAATGTAATCAGTATCGATGCAATGGAGGTAACATTTGATATGGAAAGTGCAAAAACCTATAATATGATTGTTCTTGGGGCATTGCTCAAAGTCAAACCATTGGTACCGATGGAGAGCGTTATAAAAGGATTGAAAAAGACTTTGCCAGAACGTCACCACCACCTAATCCCAATGAATGAAGCCGCAATCACTCGAGGCATGGCATTAGTAAAATAAAGCCCATTTTTACAAAATAGCGTAATGCTAATATATACAAAAAGCGAGCAGAATTTTCCGCTCGCTTTTTATTATTATCTGGTGAATTTTATAGTCTGTTATTACGTGATTAAATGTAGTAACAGCATAATTTCGCAGATTATGGCTCAACTATTACTGTTGCTCCATTTACTTTAACCAAGCTTGCATAAGCTGCAGCATCAGCATCTACCCAAACAGGGTTAACTGCATCGGCAGCAACTTTAGAGATGTCATTGCCTTCGCCCCAATTGATAACTGCACCGGCTACAGATTTAACCAAAACAGCTGCTTTTTTAGCTGATTCAAATGATGAATTGCTGATGTTCAAAGTAACCAATGCAGGAGAAGTTACATATTGTTCATCAATCTTGATGGCACGACCAGCCGATACAACATTCAATTTGTCAATTGTTACGGTTTGACCTTCTGCTGTGATCCAAATAGCATATTTGTCGCCAGTACCTTTAATTGTAACATTGTTCAAAACTGAAGATTTGCCTACATTATCTAAAGCAACTTCTTTCTCGAAGATTACATCCTCAATAACATAGTTACAGTTGCTGAAACGAACGTTCCAAGCGTTCCAAGTTCCAGCGCTGTTACCTGTGCTTGTCATAGTCCCATTCTTGATAGTAATAGTAGCATCGGCATTCTTAGCTCCAATAGCCGACCAATATGTAGTAGTGATATTGAGTTTATTACCATTCAAGTCAATTGTTATGTTTTTAGTGTTTTCTCCACCTAACTTATACTCACCGCTACCGGCAGTAATAGATCCAAGCGAAGTAATAGGTAGGTCAATGTCAGCAGACAAAATAACTGAAATATCTTCAATGTCAGCAGTCAAAATAGAAGCTAATTGAGTTGCGTCAGTTACTTTAGGAGCAGAAACGGTGTAAATGTCACCATTTTGTTCTACAACGTATCCGGGAGCGACGAAGTTAGTATTAGGGCCTTCTGCTGCGTTGTTCGCTGGATTGAAATTAGCGAAAGATCCACCTTTAACAACGATTTCAGTAGTTGCACGGTCAGCGTCTTTTTTGTTAAGGATAAAAGAACCGGCACCGCCCTCGTTTTGGAAAGTACCACCATTTACATATACCTTACCATTTCCACGAGCGTAGATAACAGCATTGAATTCATTATTTTCATCTTTTCCAGATGTGTAATTACCACCATTGATAAT
Source organism: Muribaculaceae bacterium (assembly GCA_017436845.1). Taxonomy (GTDB): domain Bacteria; phylum Bacteroidota; class Bacteroidia; order Bacteroidales; family Muribaculaceae; genus RGIG4079. The sequence continues at coordinate 43,419 of JAFSCJ010000002.1, read as the reverse complement.
GACAGTACCGTTAGAAATGATTGCGTAGCCATCGTTACCGCTTACCGCTGTAATGTTACCATCTCCGTTGATAGTGAGTGTAGCGCCTTCTTCAACAACAATAACATCAGTAGTTGCATTCTCTACAGCATTAGTAATAGTTTTGCCATTAAGGTCAATAACAAGAGATTTGCCTTCAGCAAGAGTCAATGTACCATCGATTTCAACATCGCCTTCGAGAGTGTATTCACCACCAAATTCAAATGCAGTGAGGATACCATAATTCTTTTCGTTTTCACCTTCGAAAGCATCATCGATTTCAACTTTAAGTTCTGTTTCAGCCATGAAGAAGTTACCTGTAAGGGTAGTCAACCAATTGCGTTTAACAGGAACGTCAAGTTTAGAAAGGTCTTTAGTATAAGTTGTGTTGTCATCAAAAGTAACAACTACGCTTTCAATGTTGATAACTTCACCTTCAGCAGTAGCAGGGATATAGTCAACAAGGATAGTTTTAGCGTCAGCTTCGTTAGAATAAGCAACAAGTTCAGCAGGACCAAATGCTTTTTCTGTACCAGCAGCCCAAACACCTGTAGTAGGGTTAAGTTCAGTAGCTTGAGCTTGACGATAAGTAACAGCTACTTTAGCAACTTTTTTGTTTAATTGTTTTTCAGCAGCGGCAAAGTCCTCAGCGATGATACGAAGTTTAGCAGTAGCACGTTTCAAAGTAGCTGACATTGTAGGCTCAGCCTTAAGAGTAGTAGAAACATAGTAAGCATCAACAGTTTCGTCGTTGATAGCATTTGCTTCAGTTTGAGCTGTTAGGTCATTGATAACACCATCCATTTGAGCATAAGCTACAAGTTGATAGTTTTCACCAATAACAAGAGTAGGTTTGAAAGTAACAGCAGCGTTAGCATTAGGAATAGCTGCGGCTTTGTTATCACGCCAGATTTCAGTACCATTGTAGTAAAGAGCGGCAGTGAAAGTTACTTCACCTGTGCAGTTAGAAGCACCGCCAAGAGCAGAGTTTGTTCCGGCAGCACGTTTGTTGATAGTTTCAGGAAGTTGAACAGAGATTGCAACTTCTTGTTCGCTACCTGTTGCAGGTCCGTCGAACTTTTCGCTGCTACAAGCGGTCAACAAAAGACCTGCAGCGAGGAATGAATAAACCTTCTTCATAGTTAAAGAATTTAATGTTAGTTGATTAATTAATTGTATATTGTTTTTGTTAATTTTTATCTTCAATTTTCCTTTCTCTTTTTCTCTCTCCTCCTTCCTCTTTCATTTCTCCTTTCTCCTTTTCACTTCCCGTTTGTCGTTGTCATGTGAGAGTATGGTATAATAAATTCATCCTCAAAACCATCGTCAATTTTAATACCTCCCGAGCCTTTAGATGTGGCAAGGAATTTACCTACAATAACCGTTAGATAGTCGGCGTAAAGAGGTATTTCTATATTTTTATTTGTTGAAAGTTGAACGCCTTGAGGATTGTGTACAGCCATATTGACATGAACGTATGATACATCGCCATTGACAAATGAGTAGTCATCAGCGACACACACAGTTGTTTGCTCCTCAAATTCATATACACGAGGATTCATTGAGTAGCTCATTCCGGTAACTCCATCGCGAGGTTTCTCTTCAAGCACCGAGTAATCCACATTAATGAAAGAAGGGTATATTATAGAAACATTATTTTGCTCAACAGGAGTACTTGACAAATTCAAATAGGAGTCATAGTCGGTAGCCAATATCACATAACGACCTTGCGGACGAATGAGAGTAGTTTCGTAGTATCGTTCTTGTCCATAGAAGTCGACGCGTGAAATCTCAAAGTCGTAGGCTTGTGAGAAACAATCACGCTGGTCATTGTTTTCACATGTGCGTCGCAAGTCAAGCTCGCTGTGCAACACGTTTAAATCATGTGTGTCGTAGTAGTAATCGTCTATCGTGCCTTTGGGTGTGAAATCACTCCACGCAAGCAACGTGTATCGTCCCGAAGGGGCTTTGAATTGTATGGTGTGACAGGGCATTTCTTTGCTGAAATCTATAATGGCGGTGTCGCGTTGCATTAAAACGGCATTACCATTACGAATGTCTTCGCGCGAGCCATCATAGAGTTCCCAAACAAGACGCATGTCCCAATGCTCTGTATCAACAGCCGTCTTTGAAAGATGGTGCGATAAAGTTTCGCTGATGTCGGAACGAGAATTAGGAAATCTATAATCTTTAGCATTATAAATAATACGAGAAGTATTGGTGTATTCAATGACAGAGTATATTTCAGGACCAGCTGTTTTTACTTTCATGGTGAGCGTAACCAATGCATCTCCGGCATCAGGGTGTTCATGGATGGTGCTGTGGCAACCGGTCAATGCAAAGACAAGAATGGGTAATATGTAGATAAGTAATCGTTTCATTAATCAGTAATTCCTTTTACGATTTTAGCACGACGAGGTATCCACCATTTGTAGGTGAGAGTAATACCGGCGCGGGTGAGTCCGTAATACCAATCTTCTCCTTCTCCGCATTTTTGCCCGTTGGGAAGATTGTAGAATTTGTCATATTTGTAGTTGGCAAATCCAAGTCCGAGGTTGAATTCCATACCCCAATTCTTTTCTTTACCCCAATTCACGGCATAGCCATATCCGAGACCGAATCCCCACAATGGGCTTTCGGCATCTTGATAGCGACCATGGTCGTTGATGGCAACGTTAAATCCCATCAGGTGCCCATGTAATCCGACGAAATGACATGCTCCGGCTTGCTTTGAGAGCCAATAACGCACTTCGGGTTGAGTGGCAAGTACTCTGATTTTGCGATTACTTGAAAGATTATATGGAGAATAATATACGGGAATGTCGATAGACCATTTTTCGGCAAATTGAACTTCTACACCGATGTTTGCTATTGTTCCTGCAAGCCACAATAGATTTGTTTTGGCTGCGATAAACCAAGTTTTAACCTGTTCCGGTTCCGGAATAATGGTATCAACAGGCTGAGTCGGGAGTTCTACTATAGTCGGAGCTACATCAGGAATAGTGTCCTGCGCAGGTTGTTGAGGTTGTTGTGGCTCAATTTTTTCAATTGGGTCAACTTTAATATCTTCGGCACTACAAACAATAACCATGCGAGCATTGCGGAAACGTGGAAGAATTTCTTGTTTCATCCAAGCCCAAGGTTTTCCGTTGTCTAATCGTTTGAGCTTTTGTTCACGAACATCAAAATCACTCTCTGACGCGATAATCTCTAAAACCGCGTTTTTGTATTCCGAACTCGAATTTTTTATTGCGTCAGTAATGGTGTACCAATCTTCGCCAAGGTTGTCAAAACGCAATTGAGAGGCAGAGATATTTGTATTTGCTCTGATATAGTCGGTCAACGCTTGACCACGACGTTGTGCAAGTTGAGTGTTCAAACTCAATCTGCCGTCGGGTGATGCACTTCCTCCTACCCACACATAGGCAAGCTTCACGCGTTCATCATTGTTTACTCGATCGATGAGTGAGGTGATGCTGTCAAGTTCTGCCGATGCCGAAATGTTGGATTTATATAATTCAAATTTTACAGGAACGATATCGGTCGATGCATATTGCAAAACCGAGTCTATGTGAGATTTTGGGAGAAATGTAACATGTGTAGGGTACCACTCGTAAACTTCTGGTGGTACAATAGAATCATTTGTAACAGAGTAATTGTTGGCAGATGTTATCAAATGAGTTATGAAAATAAGAAATGAGAGAATAGTGTATTTCATTATTTCTATATCAACATGCGTTTTCTCGTGTGTTTGAAAAACGAGACAAAGGTATAAAATAAATTTATGAATAGGAGTAATTTACCCCCCCCATTCGGTTAAAATATATTAAATTCATAAATATATCTATGAAATGCTCATGAACGTAAAAACTCCCTTACTCAGTCTTGAGTAAAGGAGTTTTTAATGGGGTATTATAGTAGTGGATTACATCATGCCACCCATGCCGCCCATGCCTGGAGCTTGCATTGCGGGTGCAGGATTATCCTCTTTCTTCTCTGCAATAACACATTCAGTTGTGAGGAACATACCTGCGATTGAAGCAGCGTTTTCAAGAGCAACGCGAGTTACTTTGGCAGGGTCGATAACACCGGCAGCGTGCAGGTTTTCATAAACACCTGTGCGAGCGTTGTAACCAAAGTCACCTTCTCCATCTTTTACTTTTTGAACAACTACTGCGCCTTCAACTCCGGCGTTAGCAACGATTTGGCGAAGAGGTTCTTCGATGGCACGTTTAACGATTTGGATACCTGTTGTTTCGTCATCGTTTTCTCCCTTGAGGTTTTCAAGACGAGCAACGCAACGAATGTAGGCAACACCACCACCGGGAACGATACCTTCAGCGATAGCTGCGCGAGTTGCGCTAAGAGCGTCGTCAACACGGTCTTTTTTCTCTTTCATTTCAACTTCAGAAGGAGCACCGATGTGAAGAACTGCTACACCACCTGCAAGTTTAGCAAGGCGTTCTTGAAGTTTCTCGCGGTCGTAGTCTGATGTTGTTTTTTCGATTTGCAACTTGATTTGAGCAACGCGTGCAGCGATAGCGTCTTTGTCGCCTGCACCATTAACGATAGTTGTATTTTCTTTGTTAACAGAGATCTTTTCGGCACGACCGAGATAGTCGATAGTTGCACTTTCAAGTTTCATGCCCTTTTCTTCAGAGATGACAACACCACTGGTGAGGATTGCAATGTCTTCAAGCATTTCTTTGCGACGATCACCAAATCCGGGGGCTTTAACAGCACAGATTTTCAACGATCCGCGAAGGCGGTTCACTACAAGAGTAGCGAGTGCTTCTTGGTCAACATCTTCGGCGATGATGAGCAATGGGCGTCCGCTTTGTGCAGTAGCTTCAAGGATAGGAAGCATGTCTTTGAGGTTAGAGATTTTCTTGTCGTGGATGAGGATATAAGGACTATCCATTTCACATTCCATCTTTTCAGGGTTAGTAACAAAATATGGAGAAATGTAACCACGATCAAATTGCATACCTTCAACAACGTCAACTGTTGTTTCAGTTCCTTTGGCTTCGTCAACAGTAATAACGCCTTCTTTCTTAACAGTCTTCATTGCTTCTGCAATTAGGCGACCGATAGCTTCATCGTTATTGGCTGAGATGCGAGCAACGTCTTCGATTTTCTTGAAATCGTCGCCCACTTCTTGTGCTTGTGCCTTGATTCCTTCAACTACGACGGCAACAGCTTTGTCAATACCACGTTTGATATCCATTGGATTGGCACCTGCTGCAACATTTTTAAGACCAACGTTAATGATTGCTTGAGCAAGAACGGTAGCAGTTGTAGTTCCATCACCTGCATCATCACCGGTTTTAGAAGCTACTTCTTTAACGAGTTGAGCTCCCATGTTTTGGAATGCGTCTTCAAGTTCGATTTCACGAGCAACCGAAACACCATCCTTAGTAATGTGAGGAGCACCAAATTTCTTTTCAATAATAACGTTGCGTCCTTTAGGACCAAGAGTTACTTTTACGGCGTCGGCAAGAGCATCAACGCCTTTTTTAAGCTCTTCGCGAGCTTTGATATCAAATTTAATTTCTTTTGCCATGATTGATAAAGTTTAAAACATTATTCATTGATGATTGCCAAAATGTCACTTTGACGCATGATGAGATATTTGTTGCCTTCAAATTCGATTTCAGTACCGGCATATTTGCCATAAAGTACTGTATCTCCTTCTTTTACAACCATTTCTTCATCTTTTGTGCCACAACCGGCAGCAAGAACAGTTCCTTTAAGGGGTTTTTCCTTTGCAGAGTCAGGGATTATGATTCCTGCCACTGTTACTTCTTCGGCTGGAGTGGGGTTGATCAACACTCTATCGGCCAATGGTTTAATATTCATAACTTAAAATGATTTATGGTTTTGTTTATAGTTTTATTTCTTTGCTGAAAATCATATTAGCACATTCCGTGCCAAACTTGATTTCTCATGGCAAAATTATTTTTTGTCTATGTCGCGAAGAAGGGTTTCAACCGCAGTGCGCAATTGTGTATCTTCTCCATTTACAACAGTTTCGGGCGCATTGAGGACATGGATGTCAGGCTCAAGTTGAGCATTTTCAAGATAACTGCCATCGGGAAGTTTGTAGCCGACAACAGGAATACCAAACACAAGTGTTGGGTCTTGCAAGGTAACCCAGTTGACACTTGTCATTGTGCCGGGGACAGGTGCGCCAACAAGTTTGCCGATGCCTTGATGTTTATAAACCCAAGGTGTCCCATGTGCATTACTATAGTTGGCTTCACATTGAACCATAATACTTGGTTTGTTCCAACGGCGGCTTGGCATGTCGCATGCTTCTACGCCACGCACTGTCTGAGTGAAATATTTTTGTCCACTGAATAGAATTTCAATATCTTCGTGAAGGCGTCCACCTCCGTTCCAACGAGTGTCTATTACGATGCCTTCGCAATGGTTGTATTTGCCAAGAATGTCAGAATAAACTTTGCGGAAACTGTCGTCCCCCATAGATTGGATGTGAACATATCCGAGTCGTCCGTTTGACCAACGTTCAACATCTGTGGCACGTTGTTTAACGTAACGATTGTATAACAGACGATTGGTCGCTGATGTTGTGATGGGTAGGATGACTTCATCCCATCGCTCATTTGTTGTGGGGTTGAAGATTCCAATGAGAGTTTTTTTGCGAGTCAATCCATTGAGGAGTTGTGCATAATCTTGTTCAGGTGTAATTTCTTGTCCATTAATTTTTTCAATAATGCATCCCGGTTTTACTTTAGATGTAGCACGATCAAAAGGCCCATCTTCAAGTATCTCATCAATTTTTAACCCTTTGCCTGTAAATTTCAAGTCATAGAGCAACCCAAAACTTGATGTAGCTTCATTTGCCGACGGCGCAGAGTAACGCCCTCCGGTGTGTGATACATTCAATTCGCCAAGCCATTCACTTAGCAGTTCAGCAAAGTCATAGTTATTGTTGATGTAAGGAAGAAAACGGCGGTAGTCAGCAGTCATTTTATCCCAATTAACACCATGCATATCTTTTTTATAGAACATTTCTTTTTCTTGGGTATATACATAGTTAAACATATATTCTCGTTCAGCAGCGGCATCAAGCTTCATTGTAGCAGAGTAGGTGATGGGTGTCATCTTTTCGCTCTTGGCATCCATTTTCTTCATGGATTTTCCGCTTAAAAGGAACATGTTTTTACCATCAGCGTCCATTTGCAATGATGTGTAGCCGGCGTCAAGTTTGCTTGATAGTTTTGCCCCGGGTTTGCGAAGGCTTATTTTCCAAAGGTCATAACTTTTTCCCGCTGAAGATAGATAATAAAGATTTTCTCCATCTTTGGTTACGATAGCATCGCATATGTCAGAAGAATAGGGGGTTAGACGCACTATACGATCGCGAATACCATCAAGTTCAACGTTAATTTTCTTGGTGTCATCAACTTTTGCTTTTTTGTCATCGCTTTTTTTGTCTTTGTCTTCTTTTTTATCAGCGTCTTTCTTTTCCGATTTCTTTTGTTCTTTTTCTATTTCTTTATATAGAGCATAGTCCTCTTCGCTCAATCGGTATTTGTCATAGGCATCTTGGTTGAGGAATATCATCATCACGTCATATTCAGACCCCCACGATGCGTGGTTGCGCATACCATAGCGTTCAGAGAGGAAGATGATTGCATTGCCGTCCATTACCCAGCGAGGAGATTCATCAAAATAACCGCTTTGAGTGAGGTTGATAATTTCTCCACCATCGGCACTTACGATAGCGATGTCGCTATAAGGGTCATGTTTGTTGTCTACAACTGAAAGGACAAACCATTTTCCGTCGGGTGACCAAGAGTAGGTAAATCCTCCATTGCGACGAGAATGTGTTGATCCATCGGTTATTTGACGCACTTTTTTTGTTTTGATGTTCATTACCATTAATTTGTTGCGGTCTTGTATAAATGCAAGTTCGTTTCCATCGGGAGAGAATGAAGGATATGTGCGCTCAATTTTATCTTTGGGAGAGAACATAGGCTCTTCATCAATGAGTGTGGCATTAGGGAAATTGCGGTCCTCTTCACGAGCTATTGTTGCTTTGTAGATGTTCCAATGTCCTTCGCGTTCACTTGTATAGGCTATTGTGCGATTGTCGGGAGCCCAAGTTATTTGACGTTCAGCAGCCGCTGTGTGAGTGATTTGTTTTGTTGTAGTGTATTCTACTGATGTAACAAATATTTCGCCACGTTTGATGAATGCCACTTGCTTGCCATCGGGAGAAACAGTTGCTCCATTAGCCCCGCTATTAACTTTGATGGTTTCAAGTAGATTTTCATCATCAAGGGTAATGTTGATGATGACTTTTTGCGGTTTGCTTGTAGGGGCTTTAGTGTATATTTCGCCATTATAGGTAAAAGCAAGAATCCCATTTTTACTTTGCGAAAGGAAGCGAACAGGGTGAGTGTTGAAATTAGTTACAGCAGTAATATTTTTGGGATTGTTTAGAGGGAATGTGTAAACGTTAAAAGTTTTCCCATCTCGTTCGCTAAGGAAATATACAGTGTTGCCATCAGCAGATAATACGGGGTTGCGGTCTTCTCCAGCACGATTAGTGAGATTAATGTGTTTTCCGGTAGTTAAATCACAACTCCATATATCACGTGTGATAGATGATGTGTGATGTTTACGCCATTCGTCTTCCATTCCCTTTTGGTCTTGGTAGAGGAAAAATGTTCCATCGGCATTAAAATTAATCATTTGAGCCGGTGAAGCTATAATTTGTTTGGATTGTCCTCCTGTTACAGGGATTTTATATAATTCGGTCAAGCGTCCAGATGGGAACATGGCACTTGATGAAGGGTCTTGGATGTTAGCAGAAAAATAGATATGTTTTCCATCGGGCGAGAATGCTTCGGGAGTTTCTGAATTAGAATGAAATGTGAGGCGAGTGGCTTGCCCGCCATTTGCATTCATGATGTAAATGTCAGAGCCACCATTGCGGTCAGATGTAAAAGCTATTTTCTTTCCGTCGGGCGACCAAATGGGAACAGCTTCATAGGAAGGTTGTGTTGTAAGTCGAGTTGCTTCTCCTCCGGTTGTAGCGACTTTGTAAATATCACCTTTATAGGTGAATACTATCTGTTGCCCATCAGGAGATATTTTTACATCTCTAAGCCATAAAGGAGAGATTGCCGATGCACTGATTGTAACAGATGCGAGAGCTAATGCTGTTAATAATTTTTTCATGTTATATAAATTTTTAATTGTTATTCAATGATGTTTCCACAAAGATACTCAAAATAATAGAGCTACAAAAAACAAAAAACTGCTCCTGAAGAAGCAGTTTCTATATGTTTGCGAAATTAGTTGGAAAATGATATATCTTGGAATGGACAATCACGGAGAATTGGGTGATTGCTTCCCATTTTCCAAATGCCATTAAAATCAAATCCCTCTGTCTGTTCTTCATTCTGGAATGTTCCCTCCTTTTTAGCATCTTCATCAGAAATCTTTTTATCTCCCAACCAGTCTCCGGAATCACTACCTTTAGTATAGAAAGTATAATCGTCATAGATTATTGCAGAACTTTTGCGAGTCCCACAAATACCTTTGTTTGTTTCGCCCGAATTAAAGCATTTCTGAACATAGCTATAATGATCTACGTAGCCAACAATGCCTCCGCGGTCTCCACTTCCGGTGATTGAACCGGTATTGTAGCAATCATGAACCCAAGAATCTTCGTCAGTCCAATCAGAACAGCCTTCCTCTTGGAACCCTAAAATTCCTCCCACATGTGAGCTGCCATTGTTGCTTGAAACAGTGCCGGTATTGGCACAATAACCAACTTGAAGGTTTGTCGATTGGTGAGCGGCGCTTGGATCCTTGCCCATTGAACCGACAATACCACCTATTCGGCATTCATTTGCTGAGTAAACCTCTCCATGGTTTGCACAATTAAGGACACGACCTCGGCGAGTGTTGCATCGTCCGAGAATACCGCCGACTCCGGTATCTCCACCTGTAATTTTTCCATAATTACCACTATGAGAAATGGACACATATAAATTTATATCATTATCTCCTTGCATATATCCAACAATTCCACCGGTATCAGCACCTGACCCTGTAACAGCTCCTGTGTTCACACAATAATTAACAAAAATACCCCCGTCGTTAATGTTTTCGTAACAAAGCTTTCCAAGTACACCTCCGACATTCTCCTTGGCTGAAATTATCCCGTAATTGATGCAATCAAGTATCTGCCCATTTTTTGTTTTTATTCCGACTATACCGCCTATGTTTTTATTTCCTATTAATTCTCCTTTATAAGTACAGTCTTCAATGATCTTTGATGATTGAAGGGTAGATTCAATGTGCCCGACAATTCCACCAATTGAATCAAGATTAGTTAATTCTATAATGGAGTTTACGCATATTCCTTTGATCGAAGAGTTGTATGCTTTGCCAATAGCTCCTCCAAAGCAACTACCCGATGAAGGATTAGCCGCGATTATTTTACCAGAGAAATTAGGGGTAAATCGAGAAAATTTTGGAATTGTCAACCCGTTTCCTTCATTATAGTCAAAAGTGTTTTGCCCCTTTATGATTGCATTTTTTACAAAGCCTATCAATCCACCTATATTTGCCCCACCTTTTATTTCTACGGTATTTTTTAATTCAAAACCATTCAAATTAATAGTACGTTCATTTTCTGATTTAGAATTATTGAAATTTACGCAACCTGCAAAACCACCGACATTAGTAGTGCCTGAAACATTTACGCCACAATAAATTTTTGAGGTATTCTCAAATATGATTGTTTTTCCTGATGGCTCAAATTTACCAAATACCCCACCAGTATAGTTACCACCTAAAACTTCAGCTATTCCGTCTGATGTTTTTATGCTTGATTCTTCTTCAAATGTAATGGGGCATGCTGTTAGACCTAAACCGATAAAGCCACCGGTATTGGTTTCTCCTTTAATAATGGATGCTATTTTACAATTATTTATAGTTATTGTTTTTTCGGAGATGACAGATAATTTGCCTATTAGTCCACCCACATTTTCACTACCGGTTACAGGACATTTAATGTGCACATCTTTTAAATATGAATCAGCAGTCATATTAGATATGTTTAAATCCCCAAATACCCCACCAATACTTTCTTCTCCTGAAATGATTTTAATTTCATTGTCAGCAGATGTTACAGTATGTTGCAATGATATTTTTTCAACTTTGAAATTCGGAGCACTAAAATTCCCAAAAATTCCTCCTACAGAAGTAGTGCCTGATATCGCAAAATGAGAGTCGATATTGGATAGGTTTGCTATTTCATAGGATGCTTGAATGCTGCTGCCAATAACGCCACCAACAGAGGTTTTCCCGGATACATCACCACCTATTTTAGAATCTTTTATAATCGTGTTGCTGTGAGATGCTCCGATTATTCCGCCAATATGTGTTCCATCGGCAGTTATATCAACATCAAGATTACAATTTGTTATTGTTAAAGTGCCATTGGTTGGTTGATTTATTCCAATTAGACCACCACAAACTTCGTGGCAGTCATCAATATCACCTATAACAGAGATACTGTCAAGTGTAACATTCCCATTAGAGTAGCCTGCAAGTGCTCCTGAATAGGAATGAACTCCTTTGAATGAGACATCTAATTTAAGATTTGAAATCTTTGCACCATCATGTAATCCGTCAAATAGCCCAATATTAGTATCTATTGAACTTGATTTCGTCCCAGTATAGTTGATGTTAGAAATGGTGTGTCCGTTTCCTTTGTAGATGCCGGCAAATGGGAAACTTGCATATTCTCGACCATCGGCATCGTCTCCGGCTTTTGGTGCATCAAAATTGGCTGTCTGAGAAAAATAGCTACCTTTCCCATGAAGCTCTGTGTCTACATATTTAAGATTATATAGCAGGTAATCAAAATCTTTAGTAGATGATATTAGATATGGGTTTTTATTAGTCCCACTGCCGGATAGATATTTGTATTCAGGAATTTTAGCATCAATAATATCAATCATCTCTTTCCTGATTTTAACAATGAAACGTATGCGCATTAATATAATGTCTAAATTGGTAATAACAACCACCGAAAGATTATATATGCCATCATCAATTTTTTCATTGTTGGGAATATCCATTTTTACTTCAAGACGATTGTCTTTTAGTATTGTTTTAGCTGAAAATTCGTATTGTTTTAATGTTTCAGTATTTTCGAGATATACAGTGGCAGAATTAGTCCCGTTACTGATTGTTGTGCTATCATGTGGGAGATAGAATGTAGATACTCTTTTCCCATCAAAATGTTCTAAGGTAGAGCCTATTTCGTTTGAAAAAATGTCATTCTCATCGTGGCATGAAAATAATGCAAAGCACGATAATGATGTTAATAGGATTACAATGTATTGCATGATTGTTTTCATTGTTGTGAGATTTTTATTAAACCTGTATTTTATTTCTCTCTCATTTCTGAATAGAATGGAATAGGGTATGATTTGTTGGACGAAGAGGAGGGTATAGTCCATAGATTTTTATCGGTGCCTATGTCCCACCCGTCATAATTTGATGCATCTCCAATTTCTGAAGGAGATAACGCATTAAGCGCTGTTGAACTTCCGCTATTATAAAAGTAAACATCAGAGACGTCTATTAGTTGTTCCATTTTAGCAATTGTTCTTTCCCAATTTTGCCCTAAGGAAAGGCATCGAGTAATTTCAGATTTGTCGCCAGCTGTTCCAATAAAATATCCACCTTTGCCATCACCATTAGCTGTGTTGAGACAATCGCGCATAATACCATAGTCATTGAGAACACCGATCAAAGCTCCTGTTTCATCGCTTGATGAGGATGTGATTTTTGCGGCATTAACGCATTGTGAAACAATAACTGCATTTTGCTCAAATTCAGTAGAGCCTTTAACAATTGAATTAACACCACTAATAACAGAAGTGATTGCACCCAACCCAACAAATACTGCTGCGGCAGTAGCACCTCCGGTGAAAAAACCGGCTATTACAGCCCCGGTAGTGAAAATAAAACTTGCACCAAGAGTAATACCTGCTATTATTGAATGAGCCAACTCTTTATCCTCTGTCTTTTTCTCAACGGCATCACATAGATTATTTCGCTTTGTGTTTATACTGTTATTATAGGTGTCGGCTCCATTATCTTGGATGTAATAGTCAAGAGTGTTGTTTATTTCAGCAATATAATTGGTGGTAATTATAGATTTGTCAAATCCATTTACATCAATATTTGAATAAGTGTTTTCACGTATATCAGATATTACATTGTTAACGTCTGAACTAATGTTTGATGTAGCTCCATTTACAGCTACATCAATTTGTTCAAGAGCTTCATGATGAATAATTGAATGAACGGTGTGATATTCAAAGTAAGTGTTTGTCCCAACAAGGCTATATTCAATTAATGGCTCGGTTATTTTTAGAATAATGTGTAATGCACCTTCTGTCGCATGCTCTGCATAAGCCATAATCGGGCCTAATGCAGCCATGGCGATTTCTATAGTGCCAATAACCACCTCTGCCGTATTCATGGGACCCCAGTCCGAAGGATTGCCTATTTCTCCGGCTATACCTCCTGTGGCACCACTCGCTGTACTATTTATTTTGCCGAAATTTCCACATTGATGGATTACTGCTGTACTGCCTGAAATTCCTATAATACCGGCAGTATGAGTTCCGGTGCTATTAACAGCCCCATAATTTTGACAAAGCGCAATAGATGTCATATCGGCTTTGCCTATGATACCTCCGCAGAAAGAGTTGCCATCATAATTAGTAACTGAAATTTCGCCTGAATTTACAGAATTATGCGTAACGGCAATTACACCTGCACCAAGTATTCCTCCCACTTGGGCTTTACCCTCAATTTTTCCGCTATTATAAACTGCATAGCTACCAAAGTTGGAATCCCCACATATTCCTCCAACTGTGATTTCTCCAGAGACATTTCCTGTATTACCACAATATTTGACCATGGTGTAATTGTGAGCATACGGCTCTGGCGCTTCAGGATTTCGACTGCCTTTTATGCGAGTACTTCCGATAATACCTCCTACACCTTCGTCTCCTTTTATCGTTCCGGAGTTTGTGCAACTTGTTATATAGCTTGCTCCACTACCACCAACAATGCCTCCTGTGCCAATACCGGTATCTGATGAAGATGCACCACCTATAACAGTTGAAGTATTGGTGCATCCTGATATGTAAAGAGAATCGGCAACGGCAATGATCCCTCCGGCGCCTGAAATTTGAGCAGTGATATTATTGTCATAGCTTGTGCAATTTCCTATGTTTGCTACTGTATAACTTACACTACCCCCGACAAGCCCTCCTGCATTATAAGTGGCAATTATTGTATTATTGCTTGATGATGACGATGTCAGGTTGAGCATTGTACCCTCTTCTATTGCGCCAACGAGTCCGCCAATATTAACTCCTCCTTCTTCTGAATTGTATGTCGTGCCACTGATTGTACAATTGTCAACGTGGCATGAATCAACAATGGTACATGCTTTAATATTTCCGGGTCTTGTTATTACGCCAACGAGAGCTCCTGTGGCATAGTCTCCACGTATGGTGGAGTTGCGAATTATTACATTCTTGATATATGCCATGCTTGTGTAGCCAAACAATCCAACACCAAAAGTGTTAGGTCGATTAATGTTTAGCCCGGTTATCGTGTAGTTGTTGCCAAAATATTTTGATTTAAAAGGGGTGTTATTGCTTGCTCCAATGGGATTCCATCCATAGTCTTTATTAGTTTTAAAACATGCATATTCTAAGTCAATGTCGCATGTCTGAATAAAAGAATAGGTAGAATCAACTCCGTTGTCATCAGAGTTAATGGTTTTAGCAAGTTTTTTAAGGTCATCATCACAATTTATTGCGTAGGTATTGTTTTGCTCATGTAATGCAAATAATTGTAATGAAGGATTGTATGTGTCTAATATAGACGGTAATCCATCTATAATGCTTATTTCGCAACCTAATCCAAACCGAGCTTTAGTGAAACGAGGGTCATCAGGATCTGGAATATCATATTCCAAGAAAAGTAATCTATAATTGTTATCGCAGAGGCCTTCATTCAAAATCAATTCTGATATATTGTTTTCTCTAATATGATTACCTTTACGTTGGATTATAGTACCATTGGGCGCAAGGATGTGTAGGGTGAAATCCGATGCTTCAAATAGAGATGTCTCTTGCCCAAATTTGAGAATCTTGCAATTGCCAAGGAATAAATCGTGAGTGTTATTAGGAGAATCAGAAATTAAATCATCATCACTGCATGAGTAAATTGAAATAGTTATTATTGCGACCAAGGATCGAAATAGATATTTACTTATCGTTTTCATACTTTTCACGATTGAATATGTAATAAATTCAAAAATATATAATTCAAAATAAATTACAAAATGTGAATAGTAAAAAATATCTGATTACATCAAAAAAGTTTTAGTAAATTTGTATGATTGGAAAATATCAAGTTGAGGGTTACGTTATATAAATTATAAGTTCAAAGGTATATCATTGACATAAATTTATTATTATGAAGCATTTATTCTGTTTTGCGATAATATTGACATCATTAATTATAAGTGGTTGCGGTGGAGCAAAAATGTCTGTGGGCGATGAACAATTGGCTCGTGGGGAATATTATGATGCCTCAAAGACCTATCGTAAGGTGTATAACAAATATACAAAACGAGAAGAACGCCCCATACGCGGTGAAGCTGCGTTCAAGATGGGAGAGTGTTATCGGCATCTAAATATGAGTTCTCGTGCATCGGCAGCCTATCAAAATGCCATAAGGTATGGCTACCCCGATTCTATGGCTCAATTGTATTTGGCACAGTCTCTTCATGCCGAAGGGAAATATCAACCGGCGTTGAATGCTTATAAAGATTTTCTTGTGCGCAATCCAAAATCAAAAGCAGCATCAGTGGGCATTGCAGGTTGCAATCAGGCTATAATGAAAGAGAAGAAGACAAGATACATAGTAAAGCAGTCTAAGTTGTTTAACTCTCGTCGTGCCGATTTCTCTCCCATGTACTTTGATAAATCACATGATGCGTTGTATTATACAACTACCAACGAAAAGGTAAAAGGTGATAAACGTAGTGAAATTACAGGGATGAAAAAATCCGATATATGGTTTTCTAAAAAAGATGAAAACGGACAATGGCAACGCCCTGAACCTGTTGAAGGAGAATTGAATTCAGAATTAGATGAGGGTATTATCTCTTTTTCACCTGATGGGACAACAATGTATTTGACAAAAGCCCGCAGAGAACCAAATGCCAATACCGGAGTGGAAATTTACACATCTCAACGTTCTGATGCACAATGGAGTGCACCGGTGAAATTTGAAATAACAGCCGATACGCTTTCAAGCTATGGACATCCTGCAGTATCTCCCGATGGTACATATCTTTATTTTACATCAGATATGCCGGGTGGATATGGAGGTAAAGACTTGTGGCGTATTAACCTAAAAGAACGTGCTGGCTCACTTGAAAATCTTGGGGAGTTTATTAATACTCCGGGAGATGAGGAGTTCCCTTATGTTAGAGAAGATAGTGTGTTGTATTTTGCATCTGACGGACATCCGGGTATGGGTGGACTTGATTTGTTTCGCGCACAATTGACACCATCGGGCGGATGGAAGGTTGAAAACATGGGATTACCCATGAACTCATCGTATGATGATTTTGGTATAACTTTTGGAGAAGGAGAAACAGGCTATTTTTCTTCTAATAGAGGAGATGGGCGTGGATATGACCACATATATTCTTTTGAATTGCCGGAGTTGAATATCTTAATTTCGGGGTGGGTACTTGATAAAGATGAAGAGCCTATTCCTAATGCTGTAATACGCATTGTTGGCAATGATGGCTCAAATCAGAAGCAGGTTGCTCGCAATGATGGCTCATTTAGTTTCCCATTACAACGCGGTGTGAGTTATGTGATGCTTGCTGGTGCTAAAGGATATTTGAATGCCAAACAGGAGTTTACTTCAGACACAGCCGAGGAGGATGCTGAATATGGTGTAGATTTCTTACTCGCATCAATAAACAAACCGGTCGTTATTGAGAACATATTCTATGATTTTGATAAAGCGACTTTGCGACCGGAGTCAAAAACCGCTCTTGATGAAATGGCGCAGTTGTTGCGTGATAATCCTAATGTAACAATCGAGATGGCTTCTCACACCGATAGAAAAGGGTCTGACGATTATAATCTTGATTTGTCTCAGCGTCGTGCTAAATCAGTTATTGATTATTTGATTGAAGCTGGCATTAATGCCGATAGATTGCAACATCAAGGATATGGCGAATCTCGTCCGAAGACAATAACTAAAAAACTCGCGCGTGAATATCCTCAATTTAAAGAGGGTGATGTTTTGACTGAAGATTATATTCTCGCATTGCCGGAGGCTGATCAAGAGGTTGCCGATCAAATTAATCGTCGCACAGAATTCCAAGTGCTGTCAATAGATTATATGATGTTTTAACGATATGGATTTTCGTACAACGATAAAACCACTTGCAAATAAAGGAGTTATTGCTCATGATGGAGCAATAACAATGCTTGGCTCATGTTTTAGTGATAATATTGGTCGCCGCCTGCAAGATGCGCTTTTTGATGTTGAGGTAAATCCATTTGGAACATTATATAATCCGGCAAGTATAGCTTTGGCTTTGCAAGATTTGATAAATTGTCGCGAGTTTTGTATTAATGATTTGTTTGAATATCAAGGACGATATCATAGTTTTAGTCATCATTCATCATTTTCAGGAGTAAATGCCGATGATGTTATTTCTCGCATAAATGATAAAATCGATGGCGCATCAGAGCGATTAAAGCGCTCAAGAGTATTGATAATTACTTTTGGAACTGCTTATGTCTATGAATATAAAAAGACTCAAAGCGTAGTATCAAATTGCCATAAATTGCCTGCATCTAATTTTAGCAGACGAAGCATGGCAGTTGATGAAATAGTTTCCTTGTGGAGCAAATTAATAGTTAAAATAAGAGAAATAAATCCCGAAATAAATATAATCGTTACGGTCAGCCCTATTCGTCATCTTGCTGATGGTGCTCATGAAAATCAGTTGAGTAAATCAACGTTGTTGCTTGCTGTTAATAAATTGTGTCATGAGTTGGACAATGTAATTTATTTCCCGGCTTATGAAATAATGATGGATGATTTGAGGGACTATCGTTTTTATGCTTCAGATATGATTCATCCGTCGGATGTTGCTATAGGTTATATATATGAGATTTTTTCTCAATCATTCTTTAGTGAAGAAACAAATAATATTGTACGGGAGAGTGAGAAATTGATGCGCCGATTGAAGCATCGGCACATGACTGATGATGTTTCAGTAATTGAAAAATTTAACCTTTCCACACAACAAATTATAGATAGAATATTATCGGCTTATCCTTATTTGGAACAAGCTATAAATAAGATACAGGTATGAACTATTCCATTTCACAAATTGCCGATATATTGAAGTTGCCACAACCCATGTTGCCGGCGATGACAATCAATACGTTGCTTACTGACAGCCGTTCATTAACTTATCCTGAACAGTCATTGTTCTTTGCGTTGCGCACACGCAATAATGATGGACATAAATATCTGCAAGGGTTATATAATAAAGGTGTCCGTAATTTTGTGGTGGAGTATGTTCCTGCAATAATGCAATCTATAGACGATGCAAATTTTTTGGTTGTTACCAATGTGAGACTTGCATTGCAATCTATTGCACGTTACCATCGACAATTGTTTACGGTACCTGTTGTTGGCATAACAGGCAGTAAAGGTAAGACAACTGTCAAAGAATGGCTTTATCAATTATTGCAAGATGATTTTAATGTAGTGCGCAGTCCGCGTAGTTATAATTCTCAAATAGGAGTACCATTATCAATATGGAAGATGGATAATGATACTCAACTTGCTATTTTTGAAGCCGGAATTTCACAAGTAGATGAAATGCCTACATTGCAGTCAATGATACGCCCCAATTTAGGAGTTATTACAAATATCGGCGAAGAACATCAAGAGGGATTCTCTTCCATAAAAAGTAAATGTGAAGAAAAGATTGCATTATTCAGAGATTGCGATTGTATAATATATAATGGCGATGATGAGTTAATCAGTGATGTAATAGAAACAGCATCGGTAACAGTAAAGGAAATCGCATGGTCGACAAAAGATAGCGACCGCCCATTATTTATCTCAAAAATAGATAAACACCATGATTTTGCAACAATAGAATATTCCTATTTGCAAAATAATGCGTCATTGTCAATTCCGTTTGTTGCAGATTCTGATATTGAAAATGCAATTCATTGCCTTGCCGTAATGTTGTATATGGGACGCACTCCGGATGTAATAGCTCAACGCATGAGTAAATTGTCTCATGTGGGAACTCGATTGAATGTCGTTGAGGGTGTAAATAACTGTTCGTTGATATATGATTCATATACATCTGATCTTAATTCATTGACTCCGGCACTTGATTTCATGCAACGCCGAGCTATGGCATCTCAATCATTGACAGTTATATTAAGTGATGTGATGCATGAAACGATGGATGCGTCGACACTGTATAAGGCAATAGCACATTTGTTGAAACAGAAGAACGTTGATCGAGTGATAGGTATTGGAGAAGAGATATCGGCTCATAGCCGTTATTTTGATGGAAACTCAATATTTTATAACTCAACCACCGAATTTTTGTCATCAATCGGTGCGAGTGATTTTGATAATGAACTGATTTTAGTAAAAGGTGCATCTCGTTTTAACTTCGAGCATATAATAGATGTTCTTGAAGCAAAACAGCATGAAACAGTTCTTGAGGTAAATCTTGATGCTGTAGTACACAATTATAATTTATACCGATCTTGTGTAAAGCCCGAGACAGGGATTGTGTGTATGGTTAAGGCTTCGGGCTATGGTGCCGGGTCCTATGAACTTGCAAAAACATTGCAATCACAGGGTGCTGCCTATCTTGCTGTAGCTGCATTTGATGAAGGTGTCGATTTGCGAAAAGCAGGAATAACCATGCCAATAATGGTGCTAAACCCCAAGGTGGTTAATTATAAAGCGCTATTTGCTTATAATCTTGAGCCTGAAATATATAGTTTTGATATCCTACGTGAAATAATTCGGGAAGCAGAAAAATATGGAATAAAAGACTATCCTGTTCACATAAAGTTAGATACAGGTATGCATCGTTTAGGCTTTTTGGAAAAAGATATGCCTGAATTAGTCTCGATCTTATCAGGGCAAAATGCAATATCTCCACGCTCGGTGTTCTCTCATTTAGCAGCCGCTGATTGCCCCGATATGGATGATTATACATTGCAACAATTTGATTATTTTTATCGTTGTTGTGGTCAATTGCAGAGTGGATTTTCGCATTACATATTACGCCACATACTTAATTCAACAGGAATAACACGATTTCCGGAACATCAATGTGATATGGTGAGATTAGGAATATGCTTATATGGAATTCCAACAATGAATGATGGCTCACAAGATAAACTGCGTCCGGTCTCATCAATGCACACAGTAATAATCTCAATAAAAGAGTGGGAAGCAGGTACTACAATAGGATATTCGCGTCGTGGATTGTTGCATCGTCGTTCTCGTATTGCTACAATTCCGGTGGGTTATGCCGATGGAATAGATCGCCATCTTGGGAATGGAAATGCTGATGTATTTATTAATGGTCATCGCTGCCCGACGGTGGGTAATATCTGCATGGATGTATGTATGATTGATGTTACTGATGCCGATTGTAGTGTTGGCGATTCGGTAGAGATATTTGGTGATAATATTCCTGTTGTTGAACTTGCCGATAAATTGGGGACAATCCCTTATGAAATATTGACTTCTATTTCTACGAGAGTAAAGCGAGTTTACTATCGCGAATAGTCAAATTTTGATATTTGTGGTGATAGGATAGTCAAGATTACTCCTCTGATGACGAGGTAGGAGATGAAGGACAGCCACACTGCGTGGTTCAAAAATGTGTCAAATAGCGCAAAGTATAATAAGAAGAATGAGACCGATGCTGTAAACATCGATAACAGCATGGCGCGAGTGCGAGTTGCTCCAATAAATATGCCATCCCATGTGAATGTAACAAACCCGGCAAGTGGAATTGCCGCAGCCCAATAGTAATAGCTCTTAGACGCCTCGATAACACCGGGCTCTGAACTTAACAGCATGAGAATTTGCTCTCCACCGAAAGCATATAAGCCTGTAAACAGCACAGCAACAATTAATCCCCACAACATTAATGCTCTGACACATTCTTTTAGTCGCAAGGCATTTCTCTCGCCAATAAAACGCCCTGCAAGCGCCTCGCCGGCAAATGCAAATCCATCCATGAAGAATGAGAATAGTAGGAATAGTTGCATTAATAGTGTGTTAACTGCAAGTATTGTGTCGCTTTGTTGAGCACCGGTGCGAGTAAACCACAAGGTAACGGCAACAAGGCAGAATGTGCGAAAGAATATATCAACGTTAATGGAGAAAAATCGTTTGAGTTTGTTTAATTTGAAAATTTCAACGATAGGATATCGTGTTAGATTATATTTACTTCTCAGACATAATAGCAACCCGATAATAAAACCTACCCATTGTGCAGTTAGTGTACCTGTTGCAACCCCTGTAAGTCCCCAATCAAATAGGTAAACAAGAGTCAAGCTTGTTGCAATGTTTACAATATTGATTAATATTGAGATATACATTGTGGCTTTTGAGTCTTGCATTCCCAAGAACCACCCCGATAGGGCAAATGTACCTAAAAAAGCCGGAGCTCCCCATATGCAAATAGAAAAGTAGTCCCATGCATAGACGCTTGTAGTGGAGTTTACATTGAGGAAATTGAGTATTGCAGAGCCTAAAGGAACTTGTAATGCAACCATCGCAATGCCCACAAACATGGCAACCACCAATGCTCGATAGAGTGTGAGTGTTGTCTCTTTGAAATTTTGTGCGCCAAAGGCCTGTGCGGTCATTCCGCTTGTGCCCATGCGCAAAAAAGCAAATAGCCAATAGAGCATGTTAAACATGTTCCCCCCAATGGCTATTGCGGCTATATAAACAGCATCACCCATGTGTCCTGTTATCGTTACATCGACAAGTCCAAGCAGTGGAGTTGTGATATTGGTAACGATAGCAGGGATGGATAGAGCGAGTATCTCTTTATGAATAAGAGGTAGTTTCAAGAATTAGTCTTTGAGCTTTTTAGCACGAGTGCTGTCCCAGTAAAGGTAAGCAATCAACAATGCATACATTGCAACGCCAAGTATTTGAGTTGTTCCTTCTGATAGAGGGTTGGCATATTCAAATCCTAAGAAACGTGTCAATGCTGCAAATACACCAAACAATGCGCCACCGGCGATTAGACCTGAAGAGATGAGCGTGCCACGTTCTTGACGAGCATTGTTGATATCTTTATCTTTAGAGCTGTGGCTCACAAAGTAGGCAATAGCACCACCCACAAGCATAGGTGTGTTCAATGGTAGTGGAATGAACATACCCAAGCAGAATGCCAATGCAGGAACTCCGAGCCAGTTGAGTATCAATGCAAGGATTGCTCCCACCATATAAAGAATCCATGGAGTCTCACCTCCCATCATCAATGGCTCAATAACTTTAGCCATTGCATTGGCTTGTGGTGCAACAAGTGCATTTTCTCCGGTAAAGCCATAAACTTCATTCAAAACAAGGATTACACCTCCTACGGTTGCTGCTGATACAAGCGTGCCGAGGAATTTCCAACTTTCTTGTTTGCGAGGAGTAGAGCCGAGCCAATATCCAATCTTCAAGTCGGTAACAAAGCCACCAGCCATTGAAAGTGCTGTACACACAACCCCACCAATAATCATTGCGGCAACGATCCCTGATGTACCACTAAGCCCGATTGCAACAAATATTGCCGATGCGACAATCAATGTCATGAGAGTCATACCCGATACAGGGTTTGAGCCTACGATTGCAATAGCATTTGCCGCTACTGTGGTGAATAAGAATGAGATAACAGCAACCACAATCCATGCTACAAGAGCTTGCCAGAATGTGTTGATGACGCCTAACCAGAAGAATACAAATACGACAATCAGAGCCAACGCAATGAAGAACACTACATGCTTCATTGAAATGTCAAGTTGCCAACGAATGGGCTTCGCTCCGTCAGAGTTACCTTTGAACTCACGACCGGCAAGACCTACTGCTTGGCGAATAATAGGCCATGATTTAACGATACCAATAACACCTGCCATTGCAATACCACCGATACCAATCAAGCGTGCATAGTCGCTAAATATTGCGTTTGGAGACAACGATGCTATGCTTGTTTCTCCATATGTGCCCATCAATGGGATTACCACCCACCACACAAAGATAGAGCCGGCAAAGATTACAAAAGCGTATTTTAGCCCTACGATATATCCGAGACCGAGTAATGCCGCTCCGGTGTTGCAACTGAACACTACTTTTGTCTTTTCGGCAAGAGTAGTACCCCATTGCGATGCTGTTGTTGTGATAGTTTCAGCCCACCATCCAAATGTGGCTACTATATAGTCATACAAACCGCCGATGAGCGATGCAATGATAAGCGTTTTGGCTTGACCTCCACCGCTTTTAGCTTGTGCGCTCACAAGAACTTGTGTAGTGGCTGTCGCTTCGGGGAAAGGGTATTTGCCATGCATATCTTTTACAAAATATTTGCGGAATGGAATGAAGAATAAAATTCCAAGCATGCCACCGAGTAGTGAGCTAAGGAATATTTGTAAGAAATTTACGGTAATTTCGGGGTATTTAGCTTGTAGGATATAAAGAGCCGGCAATGTAAAGATTGCTCCTGCCACAATAACTCCCGAACAAGCACCTATTGATTGAATAATTACATTTTGACCAAGTGGATTGTCTTTTTTTAATGCCCCAGATAAACCAACTGCTATGATTGCTATGGGGATGGCTGCTTCAAACACTTGTCCCACTTTCAATCCAAGATAAGCCGCTGCAGCACTAAAGATTACAGCCAACACAAGCCCCATTGTAACAGAATAGGGGGTAACCTCGCTATATTTGCGAGTGGGATGCATTATAGGGCGGTATTCCTCACCCTCTTTTAACTCGCGGAATGCATTTTCCGAGAGTTCTGTAGGATCTTGTTCGGCAACAAGATCAACATCTTTGAAATCCTTTTGCATATTGTTGATTTTTAATGAATTTTCGTTACAAAACACAAAGATACTAATTAAATCGGAAACATTTATGTATAGAAGGATGTACATTTGAAAATAAAAGAACTATCAATACATAAAAATTTATTATATTTGTGATTAGGTAGAATTATAATAAGTAAATGATGGAAAATTGGTTGATTTGGTTAATCGTGATGGCAATATTGATAATTGTAGAGTTGCTAACTTCGTTGATTGCAACATTTTGTCTTGCAGTGGGTTGCCTTTGTGCGATGGTGGTTTCTTTAGTAAATTTAGGCTTGGAAGCACAACTAATAGCGTTGATAGTCGGAACGATTATAGCTTTTTCCGTATTTGCTCCTAAAATACGTCGATGGCAGCGATCTCGAGAAGAAAAATGTGGCAATAATGCAGTTAGTAACATGGAAGCATTAAAAGGTCGTGTTGTCGAAGTAATAGAAGATATTTCTGAGAATGGAGTGGGACGAGTGAGAGTCGATGGAGATCGTTGGCAAGCGCGATGTGTTAATTCACAAGCAATATCGGTTGGAGCGCAAGTGCGCATCATTGGCTATGATAGTATAATTCTTGAAGTCGAACAATTATAAAATAATAGCGATATGAATACTCTTATATTATTGGGCATATTAGTCCTAATTGTGATAATTCTTGTAATGGCAGGCGTAAAAGTTGTGCCACAGTCAGAGACAAAAGTTATAGAACGTCTTGGCCGTTTTCATAGTGTGCTACCTCCCGGATTGAACATTATATGGCCATTTATAGACAAGCCGAAGATGATATATACTCGCCGAGTGGAAAATTTTTCGGGCCGTCGTCAAATCGCAAGTATCGTTTCAACAGCAAGTATTGACTTGCGTGAACAAGTCTATGATTTTCCTTCTCAGCAAGTAATTACAAAGGATAATGTTACCACCGAGATAAATGCGTTGCTATATTTCCAGATTGTTGATCCCAAAAAATCTGTCTATGAGATTGACAATCTTCCAAATGCGATAGAAAAGCTTACTCAAACATCGTTGCGTAATGTAATCGGCGAGTTAGAGTTAGATGAAACTCTCACCTCTCGTGACACGATTAATTCTCGTCTTCAAGCGATTCTTGATGAAGCAACAAACAAGTGGGGTGTTAAAGTTAATCGAGTGGAGTTGCAAGATATTACTCCTCCCGAAAGTGTGCGTGAGGCGATGGAAAAACAGATGCAGGCTGAGCGTAATCGTCGTGCTGAGATTTTGAATGCTGAAGGAGAGAAAAAATCATTGATTTTGCGTTCTGAAGGAGAAAAACAATCACAGATAAATCAAGCTGAAGCAGAGAAACAATCACAAATTCTTAAGGCTGAGGGTGAGTCGCGAGCAAAAGTGTTGCAAGCAGAAGCCGAAGCAGAGGCTATTCGTCGTGTTGCCGAAGCTATAAAAGAGTCTAAAACCGATCCTGCAACTTATATGCTTGCCATGAAATATATTGAAACGCTCAATGAAATGGTCTCAGGAAAAGATGGCAAAACTGTTTATATCCCATATGAAGCGACTGGAGTTCTTGGCTCAATCGCCTCAATCAAAGATTTATTTAATAAATAGAAATAATATAAATTTATATTGAGTAGTAACAATATGTGAGTATTGTTACTACTTGTATTATATGGGGATGATTGGTTATGTTTTCGTGAAAAAGTGCTAATTTTGTAGTCTAAAAAGCAAAATCATGGCAATAAGAAATAATGTGATGATTGTGCGTCAACGATTATTGACGCGTCTCATCAAGCTTTGGAATGAAAATCAGTTGGTAGAACAAATAGATCGCTTACCCATAGAACTTAGTCCGCGAAAAGCAAATGTATTGGCACGTTGTTGTATTCACAAGGAGAGAGCGGTGTGGAAATATAAATCACTGCCACTCATGGGATTTGATATGAGTGATGAAACCGATGAACTGACTCCACTATCGGAATATGCTCGACAAGCATTAAATCGTGAAACACCCAAGGATAATATTATGTGTGTGGTTGATGAAGCTTGTTCATCATGTGTGCGCACCAACTATCAGATTACCAATCTATGCCGTGGTTGTGTGGCTCGTGCATGTTCAGTTAACTGTCCTAAGAATGCAATTGAGTTTGATTCAGAAACGAGTCAGGGACGCATAAATCAATCGCAGTGCATCAGTTGTGGAAAATGTTTCAACAATTGTCCTTATCATGCAATTGTACACATCCCCATCCCATGTGAGGAGTCATGTCCTGTTGGTGCAATCAGCAAAGATGAGTTTGGTATTGAGCATATCGATGAGTCAAAATGTATCTATTGTGGAAAGTGTTTGAATAGCTGTCCTTTTGGTGCAATATTTGAAATTTCGCAAGTCTTTGATATACTCCAAAGCATCAGACGTGGCGAACAGGTGATAGCCCTTGTCGCTCCTGCAATACTCTCTCAATATAAAAGTTCGGTTGAATTTATTTATAATTCAATCAAAGAAATAGGTTTTACTGAAATAATCGAGGTGGCTCAGGGGGCTGTAATAACAACCGAAAAGGAGAGCGCCGAACTGAAAGAAAAACTTGAAGAAGGACAGCCATTTATGACAACTTCTTGTTGCCCTTCTTATGTTGAAATGGCTGAAAAACATGCTCCTGAATTAAAAAAATACATATCAAGCACTCGTTCTCCAATGCACTATACTGCAAAAATCGCACGAGAGAAATATCCTGATGCAAAACTTGTCTTTATCGGTCCATGTATCGCTAAACGCAAGGAGGCTCGCAAAGATGAATATGTTGATTATGTAATGACATTTGAAGAATTGCAATCAGTGTTTGAAGGTATGGATATTCAAATGACAGAAGAACGCGTCTACAAAATACCGGTTAAAGTAGGTAAGGCTGCCTATGGTTTTGCTCAAAATGGAGGGGTAACTACTGCTGTTAAAGAACATGTTGATGGCAAACTTGAATTTACCAGTGTGCAAATATCTAATCTTAACAAGATGAATGTTAATCTCTTGCGCGCATATGGTAAAACCGGAAAAGCTCCAGCTCAATTTATTGAAGTGATGGCTTGTGAAGGTGGCTGTATTTCGGGTCCAAGTCTTCACACTCCCTATGATGCAGGTCGTAAGATTTTTGACAAAGAACTATCTCAACGATAAATTTTATTGATGAAAGAATTAGTCAATAGATTGGCTCGTGATCATAGTCTTGATGCTAATGAATATCACAAATTGATACAAGATTGTGATGAGTCAACTTTTGACTATTTGAGAAAAAAAGCTGTTGCTATATCTGTCCAACGATTTGGTACGGGTATTTATGTGCGTGGTCTCATTGAGATAAGCAGTTTTTGTCGCAATAATTGTCGGTACTGTGGGTTAAGATGCGAAAATAGAACTGCTGAGCGATATCGATTATCTGATGATGAAATATTATCATGCTGTGATATAGGGTATGATGCCGGGTTGCGAACATTTGTCTTGCAAGGTGGCGAAGATGTCGCTTTTACTGATGAGCGTCTTGTCTCGCTTGTTTGCCGAATAAAGGAGAGATATAGCGATGTGGCAATTACGTTGTCGTTAGGTGAACGGTCAATGGTGTCTTATAAACAGCTATATGCTGCCGGCGCGAGTCGTTATTTGCTACGACATGAGGCTGCAAGTCAAGAATTATATAGTTATTTACACCCCGATAATATGTCGTTGCAAAATCGTCTCTCATGTATTGAAAATCTTAAAGCGATAGGTTATCAAGTGGGGATGGGTATGATGATAGGGGTGCCGGGGCAGACGGTTGATCATCTTGTTGAGGATTTGTTGCTGATGAAAGAGTATAATCCTCACATGATAGGGATAGGACCGTTTATCCCTCACCGGGAGACTTCATTTGCCTCTGCTTCACCTGGAGACCTTCGACAAACTTTAATTCTATTGTCTATTGTGAGACTGATGTTTCCCGATGCGCTGGTCCCGGCAACAACAGCGTTGTCAACATTAGATGCCGAGGGCAGAAAGCAAGGGGTTTTGTCGGGCGCCAATGTTGTGATGCCCAATTTGTCTCCTGCCGATGTGAGAGACAAATACTCTATTTATAATAATAAATTGTCAATAGGAGCAGCGTCGGTTGAATGTATGAATTTATTGGAACAAGAATTAAACTCTATTGGATATCAAATTGATTATTCGAGAGGAGATTATAAAACATATGGCAATGAATAAGTACGATGTCCAATCACCCTTAGCGGTCGAATTTATCAATGATGCAGAGGTGATGGCTACGATTGATTATGCTCGTAGTTTCAAGAGTGATATAGCGCTGATAGGGGAAATTCTTGACAAAGCGTCAACGGGTGGTGGACTCAATCATCGAGAGGCTGCTGTGCTACTTGAATGTGATGATCAAAAGATCGTTGAGCGAGTGTTTGCTATTGCTCGCGAGTTAAAGCAAAAGATATATGGCAATCGCATTGTGATGTTTGCGCCATTGTATCTGTCTAATTATTGCATAAATGGGTGTGTGTATTGTCCGTATCATGCTAAAAACCGCACTATCCCCCGACGCAAATTGACACAAGAGGAGATACGTCGAGAGGTAATTGCGTTGCAGGATATGGGGCATAAACGTTTGGCTCTTGAAACAGGGGAACATCCGGTGTACAACACGATGGATTATCTGTTGGAGTCAATAGATACAATCTATTCGATAAAACATAAAAACGGAGCAATACGCCGCGTGAATGTGAATATTGCTGCGACGACTGTAGAGAATTATCGATTGTTGCGTGACGCCGGAATAGGAACTTATATATTGTTTCAAGAGACATATAATAAAGCAGTCTATGAACAGTTGCATCCATCAGGACCTAAGAGCTATTGGGCTTATCACACTGAGGCTATGGATAGAGCAATGCAAGGCGGTATTGACGATGTGGGGATAGGGGCTTTGTTTGGGCTGTGCAATTATAGATATGATTTTGTAGGCCTGCTGATGCACGCTGAACATCTTGAGGCTCGTTTTGGTGTGGGTCCTCACACGATAAGCGTGCCACGTATTCGTCCGGCTGATGATATAGATCCTAATGATTTTCCTAATGCTGTAACTGACGATCTATTCCGTCGCATAGTTGCTGTTTTGCGATTGGCTGTCCCATATACCGGAATGATTGTGTCAACTCGTGAATCTCAACGCTCGCGCGAGTTGGTGCTCGATGTGGGGGTGTCGCAGTTGAGCGGTGGCTCGCGTACCACAGTGGGTGGATATGCCGAGAATTTTGACGATGGTAAGTCGGCACAATTTGATATATCCGATGAACGTACTCTTGACGAGATTGTGTCATGGCTTTTGGAGTTAGGTTATATTCCAAGTTTCTGTACGGCATGTTATAGAGAAGGACGTACCGGCGATCGCTTTATGTCTTTGGCTAAGAGTGGACAGATAGGGAACTGTTGTGCTCCAAATGCATTGATGACGTTGCAGGAATATTTGGCGGATTATGCCGGCAACAAGGCTAAAAATATAGGGCGTGAACTTATTTTAAAAGAGCTTGGATTAATTTCATCGGATAAGGTTAGACAAATAACCGAAGCTCGATTAAAGGAAATACTCGCCGGTAAACGCGACTTTAGATTTTAGTGAGTAAGACAATGAAACAGATAGGCAATATAGCAACATCAGAGCGTGTTCATATAGGATTTTATGGGCGTTGTAATAGCGGAAAATCTTCGCTGATAAATGCTATTGCGGGTCAGGAGGTGTCGATCGTATCGGAGCAGGCTGGTACGACCACCGATTCTGTTGCAAAGAATATCGAGCTGCCCGGTGTGGGTGCTGCGGTACTGATTGATACTGCCGGTTTTGATGATGATACTTTGTTAGGGCAACAGCGAGTGGCAAGTACTCGTCAAGCGATGATGAAAACTGATATTGCTGTGATGTTGCTTTCGGGTGTCGATGTCGTAATTGAACAGCCATGGCTTAAAGATTTTCAGCAGAAGAATATACCTGTTATTGGAGTAGTGGCAAAGTCCGACCTGCTGTCGGATAAGGATTTGATAGCGAAAGAGATTACTGCAAAATTAGACATCCCATTAATCCACGTTAGCGCAAAAACTGGAGAAGGAATAGTGGCGTTGCTAAAACAGATAGCCCTATTTTATAAAAGTGAGTATAGGCTGTTGACTGAGGGCATGTGCCAGCGAGGAGATACTGTAATCCTTGTAATGCCCCAAGATAATCAAGCTCCGAAAGGACGGTTGATAAAGCCTCAGGTGGAGGTGTTGAGGGAGTTGCTGGATAAAAAGTGTGTTGCTATCTGTTGTGATGAGGAGAACTATGAAACGACATTGGCGTCATTGAAGACTGTGCCTCAGTTGATAATTGCTGATTCTCAGTTTTTTAAATCGGTATATGAAAAAACACCGAATGGAGTTGCGGTTACTTCATTCTCTATCCTGTTTGCACGTCAAAGAGGGGATATAAATCTATTTGTCGATGGTGCAGAAGTTATTGCTTCATTGACCGAAAACTCACGAGTGCTGATTGCAGAAGCATGTTCTCATATTCCGCAGAATGAGGATATAGGGAGAGTGAAATTGCCTCGAATGTTGCGAAAATATGTAGGCGAGAACCTGTCGATATATGTTGTTGGCGGAAATGATTTCCCTCGCGATTTGACACAATATGATTTAGTTATACATTGCGGTGCCTGTATGTTTAACCGACGTCATGTGATGAGCAGGGTGGCACAAGCAGTTGAACAGAATGTACCCATGACTAATTATGGCGTTGCAATCGCTTTCCTAAATGGGATATTAGACAATGTAGTTTATTAGAGTGATTTAACGCGGTCCAGCATTTCGCTGATAGAGTTGACCAAAGCTCCGTTTATCGCAATCTTACATGGACTTATTGCAGTAATAACGTTTGGCATATCGTTGGAAATGCCTATACCCTCACGTTGCAAGGCGTTAATAATCCATCGCTTTAATAATCCATCTTCGCAGTTGAGGGAGATTTGTTTTTGGAACGATCTGTTAGATGTGAAATCTCCGATGCTGGCGTCAAAAGCAACATCGCGATCAGCGAAAAGATTATTTAACTCTCCGGAAAACACTAAATCTTCAGTTATCCCCTCGATCATAGAGTGGTCGTTACGTAGTAACCAAAGTCTATTGGCAAGAGCAAGAGATTGGTTTATGTCATGAGAAGATAGGAGAATGGCTTTGTCTTCTTTTTGAGCAAGCCGATGGAGATTGTTCATCGTTTCAATGCGTGAGGCAACATCAAGAAATGCTGTCGGTTCATCAAGGATTATAATGGGTGCCTCTTGCGCCAAAGCTCGTGCAATCATCGCTTTTTGTCTTTCCCCATCAGATAGTGTGCCCACATAGCAGTTGGCTTTATCCTTCATCCCAACGGCTTCAAGTGCGTGAGCTATAATTTTGAGGTCTGTGATGTCGAGATGCCCGAAGAATCCAGTATAAGGGTGTCGCCCAAGAGAAACAAGTTCAGAAACGGTCAAAGCTCCGGCGAGAGTGCGGTCGGTATATACGATGCTGATTAATTTTGAGCGTTCGCGTTGAGAATAATATGATAGTTTTTGTTCATTAATATATACATCGCCCGATAGAGATTGTTGCACACCTGAGAGTGTGCGTAGCAATGTCGATTTCCCTATTCCGTTTGCCCCTAATAAACACACCAATTCACCACAATTAAGAGAGAGGTTTAGCCCTGATAG
This sequence comes from Muribaculaceae bacterium, assembly GCA_017436845.1. Taxonomy (GTDB): domain Bacteria; phylum Bacteroidota; class Bacteroidia; order Bacteroidales; family Muribaculaceae; genus RGIG4079. The sequence continues at coordinate 11,405 of JAFSCJ010000002.1, read as the reverse complement.
TATCGTGGTTTCATTCTTTCCATTGCGGTAGCCTATGGTAAGGTTGTTGGTGGTTAATATGGCTGATTTCGGAGTGCTCATTATTAGTTGAAATAGAGGATGCGTTTGCGGTTAAGAATGATGTATATTATAATGGGGACACCTATAATGGGGGTGATAGCATTGATGGGTATTACTCCCGATGAGATAGGTAGGACACTGATGAGCGAGCAAAGTAATGCGATAACAGCACCACATAGCGCTGTTGCCGGTAGCAGAACGACATGGTTAGAAGACTTTAGTGCAAGTCGGGCGATGTGAGGAACAATAAGACCTATAAAGCCTATTGGACCACAAAAAGCAGTAACTACGGCGGTAAGTATGCCTGAAAGAACAAGCAACTTGTTGCGTGTTGAGCGAATATTTACTCCAAGATTTTCGGCATATCTCGCTCCTAAAAGTAGCGCATTTAACGGCTTAACAAGTAGTAGAGAAAGACTGAGAGAGATGATTATCAAAGACGCAAATATCGGTAATCGTTCAAATGTTACACCTGAGAAGTTGCCCAATCCCCATATGACGAATGAATGTACTCCTTCTTGTGTAGAGAAGAAATTCAGCAGGGATATTGCCGATGATGCTAAATAGCTGACTAAAATACCGATTATCAATAGCATTATCGAACTTTTTACTATTGATGAAAATGCAAGTAGGGTGAGTATGATAATCCCGGCACCAAGTAGCGCTCCGGCGAGAATACTCACATAAGAGCCAAAACTGTGTCCTATTGACCCTCCGAGCGCAAGCATCACTATTGCTACCCCTAAGCTTGAGCCGGTTGAAACACCAAGAATTGATGGCCCTGCCAGAGGGTTGTCAAAGGTAGTTTGTAATAATAGTCCTGCTACTGATAGGGCAGCACCCGCAAGCATTGCAGTGCAAGCCATTGGCAAACGGGTTTCGAGAACAATAATCTCCCATGTTTTGCGTGTAGCTTCGTTTCCGATTAAGATGTTGAGTACTTCATTAAATGGAATATTTACACTCCCAATAATGAGACATGCCGGAAATAGGATAAGAAGCAATGCCGATAAAATCCGCAATGCTATTTTTGAACGATTGTATTTCGGTGTAGCTTGTGTCATTTTACCTGTTTATAGTAGATCGTTGTTGCCTCTTGTGAGAGCTCGGGGTGAATAATGTTTATGAAATCTCGCAGCAGCTTGTCGGGGTGGAATGGGAAATCTTCAAAAAGAGAAGATGTCGCTGTGTTACAAGAATACACACCATCATTTGAGAATGCATCCATGTGGGAGTGTAGTGGGTATATTGATTTTAATTCGTCTAATGTGAGGTCGCGGTCAAATGTTTTTATAAACCAAAAATCGGCATTGTGGGCGCGGTCATAGACGGTTGCAAAATCAAGTTGGAGTGAGCCGGTTGATTGATCATCGTCCCAGGGGTATTTTGCGCCTGCATCGTTAAAAATGCGAGCCATATAGCTACGCCCACCAGGGAGATACCACACTCCGTCAGTAACCATTTCGCTGATTACTATGGGACGAGTTTCTATAGCTGATGTTTTTGATGCGAGGCTGTTGTAGTTGTTGCGCACCTGATCATATATTTCTGAGGCTTTATCGCGACAGCCATATAGCTCACCAAGTAATTTTATCCATTCAGCTCTGCCAAGTGGGGTTGATTCCATATAGTCGGCACATTCTATTATGGGGATTCCAAGTTGCTCTATTGCACCATGTCCTGCATTTTGGAACGGAGAGGTGAGAATTGCTTCCGGCTGATGTTCCAAGATGCGTTCTATTGAAGGCGACATTGAGGAACCGGCATCAATGACCTTTCCTGAGCTGAGCCCATCGGCAATTTCCGGGATTTTGTAATATTCGGCATCACACACTGCTGTTATTGCCGATATTGCTCCCATTTCTTTAATGGCTCCTGCGTGAACTGATGAGTAAACGAGAGATGATTTAAGAGGTGTTTTTACGATTGTGCCTTTTGGAATATCGTTAATGCTGCTATCTCTGTTAACAAGAATATATCGTTGTAGCAATGCGTCTTTTTGCCAAGGATTTGTTATGTCAACAATAGTATAATTTCCGAAGTTAATAATCGTCAGTAGTTCGCTGTCATTTGTAATAGTGTCCCCACCGGAGATATTAGCATCACTTGACTTGCTCCCTATGCAAGATTGTAGAAAGCAGAAAACGAGTGTCAATAAATGAAAATAATAGCGTGACATGATGGAATCTTTTGTGCAAATTTAGCAATAGTTATTGTCTTCCGCAATTTAACTATGGTATATAAATAAAAATCTCGACCTGAAAAGATCGAGATTTTTTTATGAGTGAAACGCTGCTAATTATTCAGCATATTTTTTCACAATAATTGTAGCATTGTGTCCACCGAAACCAAATACGTTGGATAATGCTGCATTGACTGTACGCTTTTGAGCTTTACCAAATGTAAAGTTCAAGTTGTAATCAATGTTTTCGTCATTGTCGCCCTCTTCGTGGTTGATTGTAGGAGGAACGATATCCTCTTGAACAGCCTTAACGCTGAAGATAGCTTCAAGTGCTCCGGTAGCACCAAGGAGGTGACCTGTCATTGATTTAGTTGAACTGATATTTAACTTGTAAGCGTGTTCGCCAAATACATTCATAATGGCTTTAACTTCACCAACGTCACCAACAGGAGTTGATGTACCATGAGTGTTGATGTAGTCGATATCTTCTGGCTTCATCTCTGCATCTTCAAGAGCGTTCTTCATTGCAAGGATTGCGCCAAGACCTTCGGGGTGTGTTGCTGTGATGTGGTGAGCATCGGCAGAAAGACCGCCACCTACCACTTCAGCGTAGATTTTAGCACCGCGAGCTTTTGCATGTTCATATTCTTCAAGAATAAGAACGGCTGCTCCTTCGCCCATTACGAAACCATCGCGTGAAGCACTGAACGGACGTGATGCTGTTGCAGGGCTGTCGTTGCGAGTTGAAAGAGCATGCATTGAATTGAAACCACCTACACCGGCGGGGAAGATAGCAGCTTCTGCTCCACCTGTTACGATGGCATCAGCTTTTCCCAAACGGATGAGGTTAAATGCGTCAATGATTGAGTTGTTAGATGATGCACATGCTGATACTGTACCATAGTTAGGTCCATGATATCCATATTGCATAGAAATGTGTCCTGATGCAATGTCGGCAATCATCTTAGGGATGAAGAATGGGTTGTATTTCGGGCCTTGTTCTTCATGGTGTAGTGCATAGTAGCCGGCTTCTTCTTCAAATGTGTGAAGACCACCGATACCTGCTGCAACAATTACACCAACACGATTTTTGTCTAAGTTTTCGCCTTCTTCAATGCCTGAATCATCTACGGCTTGACGAGCTGCAACAATAGCATATTGTGCATAGAGGTCAAGAGTGCGCAATGCTTTGCGATCAAAGTGCTCGGTAGCATTGAAATTTTTTACCTCACATGCAAATTGTGTTTTGAATTTAGAGGCGTCGAAATGAGTGATAGGACCGGCTCCACTAACTCCGTCAATGGCGTTTTTCCATGTGGTATCAACGTCATTGCCAATAGGAGTGATGGCTCCAAGTCCTGTTACAACTACTCTCTTTAATTCCATTATGAAATCTTAGATGAAAAGGGGATTATTATTTGTTTGCTTCGATGTAAGAGATAGCGTCTCCAACAGTTTGGATGCCTTCTGCTTTGTCATCTGGAATAGTGATACCGAATTCTTTTTCGAATTCCATGATAAGTTCTACAGTGTCAAGGCTATCTGCACCAAGATCTTTTGTGAATTCTGCTGTTTCAGTTACTTCATTTTCATCAATTCCAAGTTTGTCTACGATAATAGCTTTAACTCGAGATGCAATTTCTGACATAATTTTATATTTTTAGATTAATAATTATTTTGCAGTGCAAAGTAAGTAATTTTAATTCAATTACTAAAACTTTAAAGTCATAAAGTTTGTTTATTGGGTTAAAATGACTGATTTTTTAGTCTATTTTTCTGCAAGAGATGTTGCGATTGCAAGTTTTAACGATTATTTTGTGAAGTTACAAATCTGTTACATATTTTAGTTGGTTAATAGGGGTAAGTTACCTCCCAAAGGAATAATGCATGAGCCGGCATTGATGTCCCGGCAGCACAACGATCTTTTGCCGAGATGATGTCCATGAATTGTTGGAGTGTAATTTTACCTCTACCCACATCAACAAGTGTCCCTACGACAGCTCTCACCATGTTTCGCAAAAAGCGGTCGGCGGTAATTACAAACATCCATTGATTTTCGTTGATTTGTTCCCATTTTGCATATGTAACATTACAAATGTTGGTTTTTACATCAGTATGTAGTTTTGCAAATGAGGTGAAATCATCAATCTTCAATAATATTTCTGCGGCTTTATTCATTCGCTCAAAGTTGAGATTAACAGGAGCTTGCCAAGAAAGAGGATATAGGAATGGTGATTTTTCAGTGTGGATATAATAATGATATGTGCGAGATGTGGCATCAAATCGCGCATGGGCATCATCATGTACTTGATCTATAGAATATATGGTAATATCTTTACCCACAAGGGAGTTCAACGCTTTCACAAGCCCATCGGGTGATGGTAGTGGTTGTTCAACATCGAAGTGGGCTATCATCATGCGTGCATTTACTCCGGTATCGGTGCGACCGGCACCGGTAATTTTAATAGGAGTACGCACAATGGTTGTGAGCGCATCCTCGATTGTTGATTGTACGCTCACAGCATTTGGTTGAGATTGCCATCCGTGGAAATTAGCTCCACGATAGGCAAGTTTCATGAAATATCTTGCCATGTATAATAGCGATATGACTTAATCTCGTTCAAGATAGGTGTAACCATATAATCCGGAACGATAGTTGCTGAGGAATTCACGTCCTTCATCTGGAGAAATTTTTCCGGCTTTCATTGATGAAGTTACCCATGCTTCTACGTTGCGAACGAGTTTCTTGGGGTTGAATTGAACATATTCCAATACATCGGAAACGGTTTCGCCCTCTATTATTTGATCAATTTCATAGCGGTCTTTGTAAACATCAATGTGTACAGCGTTGGTGTCGCCAAACAAGTTGTGCATGTCTCCAAGAATTTCTTGATATGCTCCCACAAGGAACACACCTAAATAATAAGGCTCTCCGGGTTTCAATGCATGTACAGGTAGGGAGTTTGCGGTACTGTGAGATGATATAAAATTGGCAATTTTGCCGTCGGAGTCGCAAGTAATATCTTGTAATGTTGCTGTGTGCCCCGGCTTTTCGTCAAGTCGAGAGATGGGCATAATAGGGAATACTTGGTCTATAGCCCATGAGTCGGGTAAGGATTGGAATAGAGAGAAGTTACAGAAATATTTGTCGGGAATCATCTTTGCGATTTTGCGCAATTCTTCCGGAGCGTGTTTCATTGACATCGCTATTTCACCCACTTCGCGAGCGATTGACCAGAATAGTTTCTCGATTTCAGCACGAGTGCGAAGATCAAGCAATCCAAGACTGAATAGGTCAAGGGCTTCCTCTTTGATTTGCAAAGCGTCGTGCCAGCTTTCAAATATTCGCGCTTGGTCTAATCGATCCCAAATGTTGTATAGTTCGCGAGAGAGCTCGTGAGCATCTGATTCGAGTTCCTCTTTTTCGCTCCATAGAGGGAGTGTGGTGCGTTCCAATACATCAAAAACGAGGATTGAGTGGTGGGCAGTGAGTGAACGACCACTCTCAGTAATTATATTGGGTTGCTTTAAGTCGTTCTTGACGCATGCATCAACAAGTGCCGATACTGAGTCGTTGGCATATTCTTGGATTGAATAGTTCATGCTGCTTTCGCTTGCTGAACTGCGAGTGCCATCATAGTCCACGCCAAGCCCCCCTCCGATGTCAACGAAATCAATGTTGTAGCCCATCTTTGCGAGTTGAACATAGAATTGAGTGGCTTCACGCAACGCATTTTTGATTCGGCGTATTTTTGTTATTTGACTGCCTATGTGGAAATGGATTAGACGGAGACACTCTTTCATTTTGTTTTTGTCAAGCATGTCAAGTGCTTCAAGTAATTCGCTTGAGTTTAGCCCAAATTTTGATTGGTCGCCACCTGATTCTTCCCATTTACCAGAACCCGAACTTGAAATCTTGATGCGAATGCCGACATTGGGAGTGATTTTAAGGCGTTTTGCTACCTCGATAATCAATCTTAATTCGTTTAACTTTTCAACAACAAGAAATATGCGGCGTCCCATCTTTTGTGCCAATAGGGCAAGTTCAACATAATTCTCGTCTTTGTATCCGTTGCAGATAATCAGTGCGTTTTCGGCAATGTTTGTTGCAAGAACAGCGTGAAGCTCTGGTTTTGAACCAGCTTCAAGTCCAATGTTGAATTTCTTGCCATGAGTAACAATTTCCTCTACAACTTGTCGCATTTGATTTACCTTGATTGGGTAAATAATAAAGTTCTTTGCTTGATAATTGTACTCTTCGGCTGCGAGTTTAAAGCAACGAGATATCTTTTCAATGCGGTTGTCGAGAATATCAGGGAAACGCAAGAGTACAGGAGTGGTAATGTCTCTTACTTGAAGTTCATCCATTATTTCTTTAAGATCAACAGAAGCATAACCTTCGCGTGGAGTTACTGCCACATGTCCTTTGTCATTAATGGAGAAATATTTTAATCCCCATCCGTTGATGTTATACAGTTCAGCACTATCATCAATGCGCCATTTTCTCATCGGCTTAATCTTGAAATTTAGAAGTTAAACTTAATCTAAGTTACAAAAACATCAGCAAATGTAGTTATAATTCCTCGTTTAATTGCTAATTAGATTTATTAAAATGTAAAAAACGCTCAAATATGGGTGATGTTATACACATTTATATTATATAAGCCGTAAAAAATTGCTATATTTGTACAATTAAAATAAATATTAAATAAAATCAATAATAAACCAGTTATGAACAAAAAATTGACGTTTGCCCTTGTATTGGGCGGAGCATTGGTTCTTTCATCTTGTGGAAAGAAACTCAACCCATTTGCTGCCGATTATTTCTCGGTAAATCCTAATCCGCTTGAAGTAACGGGAGATAAAGTTCCTGCAACTATTACAGGTAAAGTTCCTGCTAAATTCTTTGAAAAGAATGCAGAGGTGAAAGTAACACCTTACTTAGTGTATAACGGAACAGAAACAGCCGGTCAAACTTACACTTTCCAAGGCGAAAAAGTGCGTGGAAATAATCAAGTGATTAACTATGAATATGGCGGAACAGTAACAATGCCTGTTATGTATCAATATGTTCCCGAAATGGCTAAGAGTGAACTGTCTCTTGCATTTGAGGTTACTCAAGGTAAAAAACAATATGTGTTGCCTCGCGTGAAAGTTGCTGATGGCGTTGTTGCTACAGCTACTCTTGCTGATGCCGGAACAGTTGCTCCTGCTATCGCTCCCGATAAATTCCAACGCATTATTAATGAAAAATATGCGGCTGAAATCAAATTCTTGGTTAATCAGGCAGACATTCGCAAAGGAGAGCTCGCTTCTGATGAAATGGCGGCTCTTCACGCAAAAATAGCTGCAGCCAATGAAGATGAAGATCTTGAAGTTGCTGAAGTAAATATTTCTTCATACGCATCTCCTGATGGTGAACTTGACTTTAATGAAAAGCTTGCCGGAAAACGTGAAGCTAACACTTCAAAATATCTTAAAGACAAATTCAAAAAAGATAAAATCACTGAGTTTGGTGAATTGACAGCTCAATTTACAGCTGAAGACTGGGAAGGTTTCCAACGCCTTGTTTCTCAAAGTGATATCCAAGATAAAGAGTTGATTTTGAGCGTTCTTTCAATGTATAAAGATCCAGAACAACGTGAACGCGAAATCCGTAACCTTTCATCAGTATTTGACCAACTTGCTGACGAAATTCTCCCTCAATTACGTTATTCTCGCATCACAGCGTCAATCAATGTTATTGGTAAGAGCGATGAAGAAATTGCTCAATTATTTGAACTAAATCCAAAAGTGCTTTCTGTTGATGAAATTCTTTATTTTGCTACTTTGACAGAAGATAATGACCAAAAACTCAATATCTATAACAAGGCAGCAGAGCTTTATCCAAATGACTATCGTACATTTAACAATGTTGGTGTTTGTCAATTCATTGATGAAGATTATGATGCTGCTAAAGCTAATTTCGAACAAGCTGCTCGCTTGAATGGCGAAAGCGCTGAAGCTCAAATGAACCTTGGTCTTGTGGCTTTGGAAAACAAAGATTATAAAGAAGCAGGTCAAAAATTCGGAGTTGCTGCAGGCCTTGAAGAACTTAGCGATGCTATGGGTACATATTATATGATGCAAGGTGATGTTAACGCTGCAACTAAATCATTTGGCGATAGCAAAACTAACAATGCTGCCCTTGCTCAAATTTTGAATAAAGATTACAGCAAAGCAAAATCAACACTTTCAGCAATCAATAATCCTGATGCTACAACTTATTATTTGATGGCTGTTCTTGGAGCACGCACAAATAATGAACAAATGGTTTACAGCAACATTCGTCAAGCTGCAAAACTTGACAAATCATTTGCAGAACGCGCTCTTAACGACCTTGAATTCTCAAAATTCAACATCGCTTCAGTTGTAAGTCTATAATAATACAATATTAAGTCTTGAGGCGGATGAGTGTGTCCGCCTCATTTTTTTCAAAAATAAAAATGAAAAAGATATTTACAATAGCAGTTATAGGACTTGCATTGACTGCATGTGGCTCAAAGTCAGCGACAGAGACTGCTGAGGGTGAACATGTCCACACTGAAGCTTGTGGCTCTCATGGACATGACCATGAAGGCCATGCTCACAATCATTGTGTTAAAGTTGCAGGCATTGCTCAAGCTGGAGACGCTGAATCGGGCAAAATAACAATCAAGAAATTACATGGTGGCGAGGCGGTAACCTTTGATTATTCAAAATCTAATCAAGATCAGATTGCTGCATGGATTGAAGGTGATACTGTAACAGTATTTATTGACAGTCACAAACATGGTTCTCATAGCCATGAGACAATCAAAAAAATCAAGATTGGCAATTTTGAATGTGACACTCACAAGCATGGCGATGCTCATGCTCACGATGAACAAAATCACCAACATTAGGAATTTTTGATGGCATTAAGGAAAAATTTATTACCTTTGTGCCGTTGATGCGGTAATAGCTCAGTTGGTAGAGCATCAGCTTCCCAAGCTGAGGGTCGCGAGTTCGAGCCTCGTTTACCGCTCTTGCAAAAATCAATCGACATAAAACACAGTGTCAAATCCCTGTTCTGTTGAAGAACGGGGATTTTTGTATATAACCTCCTACTATGTGAAATAAGTTATTTATTTGGGGAGAATGATGTGATGGCGGTTATGACCTCTGATGGGTTGTCGGAGATTGAAAGAATCAGATTGCGGTATTTGCCGCTGTGAGTCATTTCATCAAGTAGCCGATAAGCCGGGAGTTCTGTTGTCCAATATTCAGTACCGAGAAATACCATGGGGCTTGCATAGCCAAATGTCAGATAGTGGTTTTGTACTGCATCTTGAAAAATTTCTTGCATCGTGCCGGCACTTCCGGGAGTGTAAATAACACCACCTTTGGCAATTGTGAGTAACCCGTCTTCACGCAATGAATTTTCAAAATATTTTGCAATTTGAGTGGCAAAAGGCGTAGCCGGCTCATGTCCGTATAGCCATGTTGGGATGCCAATGCTGTGGAATTTGTTTTGTGGAAACATCTCCATTACAGCAAAAGCCGAACTCAACCACCCTTCATCTTTAAATGATGGATGTGGGGATAGCATCGCCATTGCTTCATCTACCTCTTGTTGAGAGCGACCTGCCATCCATGCGCCAAGATGTGTTGCTTCCATTGCTCCGGGACCTCCACCGCTCGCCATCAGTTTGCCTCGCTCGGTGAGAGCTTTAGCGATGTCAACAATCTGTCGGAACACCTTGTCGGTGCGCAACAAGGCATGTCCGCCCATTATAGCCACGATATCCTCTTCTTTGTAGTTGCGTAGGAAATCATGTAGAGCATCGCTCATTGAATGGTCATGCAGAGTGCGTGCAAGCGTCTCAGAAATATCATGAGCGCGTATGCCGGTGTTGAGATAGTGTTTATATATTAGAGTATCGTAGCAATTAGCCTGTGTCTTGGGCTGGCTGTAGTCATATCCGTCATATAGCGAGGCTGCCGTGTAAAGCGATGTGCGAAAAACATTATATGGCACATGCATTGACGTGAGCGCAGTGTTGCTGTCGTCAAGCGTAAATCTCATCTCGGGAGTTAGCCGACAGCCGATGAATATACATTCTTGAAACGATACCTTGGAAAGGTCAAACTCAAGAGTGCGAAAATTGATGCATTGAAAAGCATATCGTTTTATTGCCCCTCCACGAGACAATAGCTCAATAGCTTTAGCTTCGGTATCTATTTCAATGTGGTTGTGCATAGGAAGGAGATGTTAGGCAACAGATACGAGTTCGATTTCGAAGATGAGGGTTGAGTTTTTGGGAATACCATCGGTGCCACGAGAGCCGTAGCCGAGTTCCGATGGGATGTAGATGCGCCATTTGTCGCCAACATGCATTTGGGTGAGTGCTATTTGCCAACCTTTTATCAACTCGCCCAAACGGAAAGCGTCGGGATAGCCTTGCACAGTGTTGTCGTCAAATGTGCGACCATTGATGAGCGAGCCTTTATAATAGACACACACGATGTTGTGAAGCTTCGGCATAGCGCCATCTCCCTCGTTCAACACCTCATACAATATACCTTGAGAGAGAGGTTTTACCCCATTGCGTTTAGCCACTTCAGCCAAAAACTCCTCATTCTGCTTCTTATATTCCTGTTTACCTGCCATAGCATAAAATCAATTTAAGCAAATGTAGGCAAAAATATTGACAATCCCACAACAATCAGCGGAATTCAAGAATCAATTAGATGTAGTGACCAGTTCTCCTCCTGGAATAGGAGAACCTCGCAGAGCTCACGAGTGAGCGAGCAGGGCTTGTAGGCTTGCCGGTGCCCGATTGCGAGACTCACCGTAACATTGTGGCACGAAGTGCCGAGGTGGTACGATAGTCAGAGCCGGGAGAGGGTACGGGAGTTGTTGACTATACCCCTCAGTCACTTTGTGACAGCCCCCCTACATTAGTGGGGGCAGTTCTTTTTTTGCTGTTAATCAGTTAGATATGGTTTATAGCTCTCTCCCTGGGGTAGGGAGAGTCCGGCAAAGCCGGGAGAGGGTACGGGAGTTGTTGACTATACCCCTCAGTCACTTTGTGACAGCCCCCCTACATTAGTGGGGGCAGTTCTTTTTTTGCTGTTAATCAGTTAGATATGGTTTATAGCT